>JACQBA010000001.1 GCA_016194745.1 Elusimicrobiota bacterium | reverse complement strand
GGGAGAGATCTTGGAGCTCAAGAACACTATCAACACGATGGTGGACCAGCTGAGCTCGTTCGCGTCGGAAGTGACGCGCGTGGCGCGCGAAGTCGGCACGGAAGGCAAACTCGGCGGCCAGGCCCAAGTGAAGGGCGTCGCCGGCACGTGGAAGGACTTGACCGACAACGTGAATTTCATGGCCGCAAATCTCACGTCCCAGGTCCGCAACATCGCCGACGTGACGACGGCCGTGGCCAAAGGCGACTTGTCCAAGAAGATCACGGTCGACGTGCGCGGCGAGATCTTGGCCCTCAAGAACACGATCAACACGATGGTGGACCAGTTGAGCTCGTTCGCCTCGGAAGTGACGCGCGTGGCGCGCGAGGTCGGCACGGAAGGCAAGCTCGGCGGCCAGGCGCAGGTGAAAGGCGTGGCCGGCACGTGGAAGGACCTGACCGACAACGTGAATTTCATGGCCGCGAACCTGACGTCCCAGGTGCGCAACATCGCCGACGTGACGACGGCCGTGGCCAAGGGCGACCTCTCGAGGAAGATCACGGTCGACGTGCAGGGCGAGATATTGGCCCTCAAGAACACGATCAACACGATGGTCGACCAGCTCAACTCCTTCGCCTCGGAAGTGACGCGCGTAGCGCGCGAGGTCGGCACGGAAGGCAAGCTCGGCGGCCAGGCCCAGGTGAAGGGCGTCGCCGGCACGTGGAAGGACCTGACCGACAATGTGAACTTCATGGCCTCGAACCTGACCTCTCAGGTCCGCAACATCGCGGACGTGACGACGGCCGTGGCCAAAGGCGATTTGTCCAAGAAGATCACGGTCGACGTGCGCGGCGAGATCCTGGCGCTCAAGGAGACCATCAACACGATGGTCGACCAGCTCTCGTCGTTCGCCTCGGAAGTGACGCGCGTGGCGCGCGAAGTCGGCACGGAAGGCAAGCTCGGCGGCCAGGCGCACGTAAAAGGCGTCGCCGGCACGTGGAAGGACTTGACCGACAACGTCAATTCGATGGCGGCCAACCTTACCGCGCAGGTGCGCAACATCGCCGACGTGACGACGGCCGTGGCCAAGGGCGACCTGTCCAAGAAGATCACGGTCGACGTGAAGGGAGAGATCCTCGAGCTGAAGAACACGATCAACACCATGGTCGACCAGCTCAACTCCTTCGCGTCGGAAGTGACGCGCGTGGCGCGCGAGGTCGGCACGGAAGGAAAGCTCGGTGGCCAGGCGCAGGTGAAAGGCGTCGCCGGCACGTGGAAGGACTTGACGGACAACGTAAACTCCATGGCCTCGAATCTGACGTCGCAGGTGCGCGGCATTGCGAGCGTCGTGACGGCCGTGGCCTCCGGCGATCTGAACCGCAAGCTCACTCTCGAGGTGAAGGGCGAGATCGCGGCATTGGCCGATACGATCAACGGCATGATCGACACCCTCGCGACGTTCGCCGACCAAGTGACGACCGTCGCGCGTGAGGTCGGCGTCGAGGGCGAACTCGGCGGCCAGGCCAAGGTGCCCGGCGCCGCCGGCACGTGGCGGAATTTGACCGACAACGTGAACCAGCTGGCGGCCAATTTGACGACTCAGGTGCGCGCCATCGCGGAGGTCGCGACGGCGGTGACGAAAGGCGACCTGACGCGCTCGATCGCCGTCCAGGCGCGCGGTGAAGTGGCCGCGCTCAAGGACAACATCAACGAGATGATCCGCAACCTCAAGGATACGACGCAGAAGAACACGGAGCAGGACTGGCTCAAGACCAACCTGGCCCGGTTCACCCGCTTGCTGCAGGGGCAGCGGGACCTCGAGACCGTGTCGAAGCTCGTTCTCTCGGAGCTCGCGCCTCTCGTCTCGATCCAATACGGCGCCTTCTACCTCATGGAGACGGGCGAATTCTGGCCCAGCCTTCGTCTGCTCGGCAGCTACGGCTATAGAAAGCGCGACGGCCTGCCGATGCGCTTCGAGCTCGGCGAGAGCTTGCTCGGGCAATGCGCCACGGAGAAGAAGCGAATCTTGCTGGAGGTGCCGCCGGAGTACCTCAACGTCAGTTCGGCGCTCGGCAAGGGGAAGCCCTCCAACGTCGTCATCCTGCCGGTGCTCTTCGAAGGCCAGGTCAAAGCCATCATCGAGCTCGCGTCCTTCCAATCGTTCAACGACGCCCATCTAGTCTTCATGGACCAGCTGACGGAGTCCATCGGCATCGTCTTGAATACGATCGCGGCGAACATGCGGACGGAGGACCTGCTCAAGAAGTCCCAATCGCTCGCCGAGAGCCTGCAGAACCAGCAGGTCGAGCTCAAGGACGCCAACGAGAAGCTGCAGGAGAAGGCGCAGCTCTTGTCCGACCAAAAGGCGGAGATCGAGCTCAAGAACCAGGAAGTGGAGCTCGCGAAGAAGGCCCTCGAAGAAAAGGCGGACCAGCTCGCGCTTACCTCGAAGTACAAGTCGCAGTTCCTCGCGAACATGTCGCACGAGCTCAGGACGCCCCTCAACAGCCTGCTTATTCTGGCCAAGATGCTCTACCAGAACGTGGACGGAAACCTAAAGGAGAAGCAGGTGGATTTCGCGAAGACGATCCACTCCTCGGGGTCCGACCTGCTGGCGCTCATCAACGAGATTTTGGATATGTCCAAGATCGAGTCCGGCATGATAACGGTGGAAATCGGAGAACTCTATCTTTCGGAGCTCAAGGACTATGTCGATCGCACGTTCCGCCAGATCGCCCAGGACCGGGGTCTCGAGTTCAATATCGACATCGACGAAAAGCTCCCGGCGTCGATCCTTACGGACTCCAAGAGACTGCAGCAGGTCCTCAAAAACCTCCTCTCGAACGCATTTAAATTCACAGAGAAGGGCTCCGTGGACCTTTCCCTGGCGATGGTGCAGCGGGGCCAGATGACCTTCGACAACCCGGTGCTCTCCGAGGCGGAGTCGGTGTTCGCCTTCCGCGTTCGAGATACGGGCATCGGCATCCCCGTCGAGAAGCGCAAGATCATCTTCGAGGCCTTCCAGCAGGCCGACATGACCACGAGCCGCAAATACGGCGGCACGGGGCTCGGTCTCACGATCAGCCGCGAGATCGCCAAGCTCTTGAGCGGGGAGATCCGCGTGGAGGGAAAGGTGGGAGAGGGAAGCGTATTCACTCTCTATCTGCCTCCCAGCTACGTGCCTTCGAGCGCCTCCGTATCGACGGTCGCGGCGGCGGCCGAGGGGCCGGCCGTTCAGTCGCGGATGACCTTACCGGTGATCGAGCGGTTGCCGGTCGTCCAGGAAGTCAAGGACGATCGCGAGTCGATCCAGCCGGGAGACCGCGTTCTCCTCATCGTCGAGGACGACGTGAGCTTCGCCAAGATCGTGCTGGACATGGCCCGCGGCGCCGGGTTCAAGGGTCTCGTCGCCCAGCGCGGCGACACCGCGATCTCGATGGCACAAAAGCACAAGCCGGACGCCATCACGCTCGACATCCGCCTGCCGGACATGGACGGCTGGCGCATCCTGGACCTCCTCAAACACGACGCGCGTACGCGCCACATTCCGGTGCATATCATCTCCGTGGACGCGGAGAAGCAGCGGCCGCTGCGAGTCGGCGCGCTCGCCTATCTCGAGAAGCCGGCCACGAGCGAAGGACTGAATCAGGCGCTCTCCGGCATGAAGGAGTTCATCGACCGCAAGGTGAAGAGCCTGCTCATCGTCGAGGACGACGAGGCGCAGCGCAAGGCCATCACGGAGCTGGTGAACGGCGACGACATCCGCAGCACGGCCGTCGCTACCGGAGGCGACGCTCTCAAGGCGCTTGCGTCGGAAAAGTACGACTGCATGATCCTGGACCTTGGCCTTTCGGATATGTCGGGTTTCGATCTCTTGGAGGAGATCAGCCAACAGGCCGATCTCCGGCAGCTGCCGATCATCGTCTATACGGGAAAGGAACTGTCGCCGAAAGAGGAGGGACGGCTCAAGAAGCTCGCCAAGAGCATCATCATCAAGGACGCGCAGTCCCCGGAGCTCCTCTTCGATGAGGCGGCGCTCTACCTGCATCGACCCGAGAGTCTCCTTCCCGAGGACAAACGCAAGCTCATCGAGAAGGCGCGCTTCGATGACCCGACGCTCGCGAACAAAACCGTGCTCATCGTGGACGACGACGTGCGCAACATCTTCGCCTTGACGAGCCTGCTCGAGCAGTATAAGGTGCGGACGATCTACGCCGAGAACGGCAAGGACGCGATCGAATTGATCCATAAGACGCCCGGCATCGACGTCGTCTTGATGGACGTCATGATGCCGGACATGGACGGCTACGAGACGATGAAAACCATTCGCGATAACTCGAAGTTCAGGGCGCTCCCGATCGTGGCGCTCACGGCCAAGGCCATGAAGGGCGACCGCGAGAAGTGCATCGAGGCCGGCGCCTCGGATTACATCGCCAAGCCGGTCGATATCCCGCAGCTGCTCTCGATGCTGCGCGTTTGGGTATACCGTTGAAGCCGATAAATCTAGCCGGCGATTGGAAGGCTGAGCCGCCCGTCTCGAGAGGCGAGGCGCGGGAGCGCATCAACATCCTGCTGGTCGACGACCAGCCGGCCAACCTCTTCGCGCTCGAAGCGCTCCTGGACGGCAAGGAGTACTCGATCGTGAAGGCGTTCTCGGGCCAGCAGGCCCTTAGATGCATGCTCAAGCAGGACTTCGCGCTCGTACTCTTGGACGTCGTGATGCCCGGTCTCGACGGATTCGAGACGGCGGGGTTCATCCGCCAGCGGGCGCATTCCCAGCATACGCCGATCATCTTCATCACCGCGGGCTCGGGCAACGACACTCACGTCAGTCGCGGCTACTCCCTCGGCGCGGTCGACTATATCTACAAGCCGATCGTGCCCGAGATCCTGAAGGCCAAGGTTCATGTCATCGCGGACCTGTATCGCAAGACGGCGCGCTTGGCGCGCAGCGAGGAGGCTCTCCGCCGCGAGTTGGAGGAGCGCCGCCGCGCGGACGAGGCGAAGAAGGAGTCCGAGCTCCAGTATCACGAGCTGTTCTCCCGCGCGAGCGACGCCATCGTCGTCTTCGATTGCGTCAGCCACGCCATCGCGGACGCCAACAAAGCGGCCCTCAAGCTCTACGCCTATTCGCGGAAGGAATTTCTAGGGCTCACGGCGGATGACCTAAACGAGGACTCCGACGGTCCCAAAGAGGAACTTCTGGAGCTTTGCTATAAGACCCTGACGCGAAAGCACCGGAGAGGCGACGGCTCCTCGTTCCCGGCGGAGTTGACCTACGGCACCTTCTCCTACAAGGGTAGGAAGATGATCATGGCCCTCACTCGGGATATCACCGAGCGCCATAAGGCGCAGGAGGCGGAGCGACTGCGGGAGCGAGAGGCCATGCAGCGACAGATGGTGGCCACGGTCTCGCATGAGCTCCGCACTCCCATCGCGGCGATCAAGGCCTCCGCGGAGACCCTGCGCCGGGGAGGCGTCGCGGATAAGAAGAGCTTCCCTCGTTTCATCAGCATTATCGAGTCGCAGTCGGATCGGCTCGCCTCCCTCGTTGACGACCTGCTTGTCCTGGCCGAGCTGGAATCCAGAAAGGTAAAGCCTGTTCCGCACGCCGTCGCGTTGCGGCCCTATATCAAGCAATTCGTCGGCGGCGTCGCGCCCATCGCCAAACGCAAGCAGGTGACGATCGACGTCGATGTGCCAGAAGAGGTCCTGCTATGGGTGGACCGAGGTCACCTCGCGGGCATCTTTCAGAATCTCATCGATAACGCGATCAAGTACAATAGAAAGGGCGGCGCGGTCGGCATAAGCGCACGACGGGGCGCCAAGGAAGTGGAGATCGCCATCAGCGACACGGGCATTGGAATTCCGACAAAGGACTTGACGCTGGTTTTCCAGCAATTTCATCGGAGCTCGACCGCGCGCGCGCTTTCGATCAAGGGCACCGGATTGGGACTCTATATCATCAAGACCATGGTCGAATGCAACGGCGGCCGGATCTGGGCCGAAAGCGAGCCGGGCAGGGGATCCACGTTCCGGTTTACGCTTCCTACCCCGGATGCCTTGAGGGCGGAGCCGTCCTCCGCCTCGGCGGGGTCGGAGACCGAGTGAGCGCGCAAGAAAAGGCGAAGCTTCTTCTGGTCGAGGACGAGGAGGACATCGGGTTCATCCTTGACTCCGTATTCAAAAGCGAGGGCTACTCGGTCGTCCTCGCGAAAACGGCGGAGGCGGGGCTTGAGGCGTTTCGCAAGCAGAAGCCGGATCTCATCGTGACGGACATCATGCTCCCCAAGATGGACGGCCTCGAGATGGTCAGGATCATCCGGCGAGAGAGCCGGGTACCGGTCCTGTTTTTGACGGCGAAGCGCGCGGAGCTCGACCGCATCAAAGGATTCAAGCTCGGAGCCGACGACTATCTCTCCAAGCCGTTTTCGACGCGCGAGCTCGTCTGCAGGGTTCAGGCGGTGCTGCGGCGCGCCGCTAACAAGCCTGCGGCGTCCAAGTCCGGCTTGCTCAGGATCGGCAAGATCGAAGTGGACTCTGGGCGCCACGAGGTGCGGATCAACGGCAAGTACAAGCGCATCGCTCCGCGGGAATTCCAGCTCCTGACCATGTTGATCGAGGCGAACGGCGGCGTCCTGTCGCGGGACCAGCTCCTGAGCCGCATCTGGGGCTACGACAACACCATGAAGATCTCGACGCGCACCGTAGACCAGCACGTCGCCCGATTGCGTCGCGGGCTGGGGCCCGAGCGCAAGCGGATCGTGACCGTCAAGAACTTCGGCTATAAAATCCGCTCCGACGATTAGCCCGACGCTACGCGGGACGGCCTTGCTGGTTTGGCTTAAATTGCGGCATCGTCCCCATCTCCTGAAGCAGCGAGGCAAGGTCCTCGGCGTGCTCCTCCTCCTTGACTAGAATGCTCTCCATGAGCACCCGGCTTGCGGGATCGGCGCCGCCGAGAAAGTTCACGATCTCGGTGTAGCTGTCGATGGCGATCCGTTCGGCCACGAGATCCTCCTTGATCATGTCCACGAGGTCCGTTCCCGTGACGTACTCGGAATGGCTCCTCGTCGCCAGGCCTTCGGGCGAGAAGTCGGGCTCCCCGCCGAGTTGGACGATCCTCTCGGCGATGCTGTCCGCGTGCGCCTGCTCCTCGGCGGCGTGTTCGGCGAACTCCTGCGCGACGCTATGGGCATGGATGCCGCGGGCCATGTATTGATGCCGCTTGTAGCGCAGAATGCAAACGATCTCGGTGGCGAGCGCTTCGTTGAGGATTTGGATCACTTTCTCCCGGTCGGCGCGATAGCCCGGAGTGACCGCGCCATCCCGGATGTGGTTACGCGCTCGCTCTCGCAGGGTCTTGATATCGGTCAGAAATGTCGTGTCTTCCATAATGGCTCCTTGCGGCGATGACGTCACATTTCCCTTGAAGTATACGCGGGCGGACGCGGCGCGGTCCATTGAGGGGGAGAAAACCATTCTTGACCCGCTGGTGACCGAGGGGTGCTGTCATACGCCGAGGACGAAACCGTGACAGAGCGGCTATTGGGGCGGCGGTCCACGCGCGATAAAATGGGCTCATCTTACGAGGAAGGGGGAAGCCTTGCCAAAACATGCGAGACTGGGGACTACCGTCGCGCGCCGTCGGCAGGAAACGGAGGGAGAGCGCCTCTTGGATCGGTTCAAGAGCGACGCCTCGGCGGTCGCGCTGCTGGACGATGCGCCCGTCCCGAACGTGGCCGTGGACCATCCTAGGGATGACGAGCGCATCCTCTCGAACGAGTACTCGATTCGAATCTCGGCCGCGCCCGCGGGCAAAGTGGAGATCTCGATCGACGGAGGCGAGTGGCAGCCCTGCCGCGAGGCCGTCGGTCATTGGTGGTACGATTGGTCGGGCTATGGACCCGGACGCCACCGCGTCGTGGCGCGCCTTCAGCCGCTTTCCGGGCGTAAGGTGCGCTCGATGACCTCCCACTTCCTCGTGATCCTCGAGTAAGCGCTGCCTCCCGCCGAGCTAACGTGCCGGCGCTCTCTCGGGTGCCTTGGTGGGATCCAGGTCGGCATTCTCCATGCGGATGTTCCGGTCCAACGCGGGCAGGAGAGCCCGGACGAACGCGTTCCGCAGCAGGCTGCCGATCGCGAACCACACGTCCACGTTGGGCTCGGAAAAAGTTCCGCCGATGGGGATGCGGAACGCCAGCTGGCTTCGCTGGGCGTTCGTCAGGACGGCGCTCGTCACGGCCACGAGGCCCGACCAAATTCGTTTGAGCAGGGAAATGTCCGCGTGTTCCAACTCCAGGCCGCGGACGGTGGGCTTGCAATACCCGCGGAAGCGGCCGTCGATGGCCGCGACCTCCGTCGATAGACTGAAGCTTCCCCGCTTGACCCGAAGCTTGGCATAGGCGAAAAGCATGTCGTTGATCGCGGGAAGGTCTACCCCCGCCAGCTCCTGCTTCAGCACGAACGTGGGCGCCGGCCGTTCGGGATCCAGCCGGAGATCGATCGTGAGGCTGCCCGAGCCGAAGCAGACGGCGCTTGCCTTCAACCGCGCCGGAAGTCCATCCGGCGAGGCCTCTCGCCGCAGAAGATTGCTGACGGTCGCCTCGACCCGGCTGATCGACAGGTCGACCCGGGCGGCGGGCTCGACGTCGATGAGCCGGATACGCCCGTTATTGATCTCGATGCGGTCGATTTCGAGAGGAACGGCCGGCCGGAACGCGCGACTCCATTCGCCCCTGGAACACGCGGACGCGGAGACGAGTCCGTCCTTCACCAGCATAAGGACGGGCTCCTCGACCGTGACGGAGCCTACCAGCCGCCCCCGGAGCAGGGGCGCTCCCTCGAGTCCGACGACCAGGTTCTTAATAGTGAGCAGAGGCGCCGAAGCGCCGCGCGCCGTCACTTCGATTCCTTGGAGAAGGAAGGCGAGCCGCCGCGCCTGGATATGGATTTCGTCGACGGAGCCGGAGTAGCCGTCGAGGCGAGCCAGGCGCCTGTTCAGGAGCCAGAGCAGGAGCGACGGCAGATAGAGGCGTAGCGCGATGAGGCCGGCGGCCAACGCCGCGACGCTCAGCATCAGCGCCTACCTCCCATGGCCGGGATCGGAAGAAGCTTCGGAGCCGACGGAGCGGGAAGCCGCGCGCGCCTGCGGGAATAGACCTTTGTGAACTCGACGCCCATGAAGAGGATCTGCGAGGAATAGTAGACCCAAAGCAGGATGATCACGAGCGACCCCGCGGCACCGTACATCGAGCCGATCGCGCGGCGGCCGAGATAGAGGCCCAGGGCGTACTTGCCGCCGACGAACAAGGCCGCGGTGACCGAGGCTCCGATCCTGCAATCGCTCCAGCTTGGGCGAGCGTTCGAGAGCCAATGGAACATGGTCGCGAAGAGAGTGGCGATCATGAGATAGGTCAGCGCGAACTCGATCCCCTGCATGATGCCCTCCCGGAAGGGGAGGTACTCGACCAGGAACTTTCCGACGGCCGCGACCCCGGTGTTGATCAGCAGGGAGACGACGGAGAGGAATCCGAGGCCGAGCACGAGCGCGTAGGAATAGGCGTAGCGCTTGACCGTTTGAATGATGCCGGAAGGAGCCTGTGCCCTCCAGATCGTGTTCAGCGCGTTCTGCAGGGCCATGACGACTCCGGAGGCGCCCGCGAAAAGCGTCCCGAACCCGATGAGGACCGCTAGGGCGCCGCCCTCCGGCCGTCTTGCCCGCGACAGACTCCATTCGATCGCCCTGGCCGCCTCGAGTCCGACCACGTTTTGTATCTGGCCCATGATCTGGCCCTGCGCGGCCCGCTCGCCGAAGGCCAGGCCGGCGACTGCGATCACGATGATGAGCAGCGGCGCGAGCGAAAAGAAGGTGTAGAAGGCGAGCGCGGCTCCCATCTGGGGCCCGTTGTCGCGCCCCCATTCCAGGTAGGTGTCCCGGAATACGGCCCACCACTCGAGAAGTCCCAGTCGTCCGCCGTCCGAGGCCGCTCGGGGGTCCGGGATGGTCGCCATGAGTGTACGGTAACATCCTCCCAGCATGTCCACGATAGTCGGCCTGTAAATCTGCCGTGAAGGAAATGTGCCCCGAAGGGCGGCATCGGGATCGCGAACGCCTGCGCCGCCGCGTCAAGCGGGCGTCAACGAACGTTGACAGCGGCGCAATGGTCCAGGCCGCCGGCGAATAATACCATGCTCGTGTTCGGGCGTTTCCGAGCGACAATGCCTCTCGTCGGTCCGTTCTCCTTGCTGGCGCGGCGGTCGGTACCGACGCAGGAGTCGCGCCTGCGCGTTCCCGGCGCGACGTATCGCCTCCAATTGCACGCCGGATTCAACTTTCGAGACGCCGAAGCCCTGGCGGATTATCTTGCGGACCTAGGCGTGACGGCGTGCTACGCCTCGCCCATTTTCAAGGCAAGGGCCGGCAGCCCGCACGGCTACGACGTCACGGACCCCGACGCCTTCAATCCGGAGCTCGGAGGGGAACGGGGATTCCATCGGTGGGCTGAGACCCTTCGGCGGAGGGGCCTAGGCCTCATCGCGGACGTCGTGCCGAACCACATGGGAACCGACAAATCCAATCGGTGGTGGATGGATGTCCTTGAAAAGGGCCCGGGATCCAAGTATGCCGCCTTCTTCGATATCGACTGGCGGCCCCCGAAGCGGGAGCTTTATGATAAGGTGCTCCTGCCGATCCTGGGGGAGCAATACGGACGGGCGCTCGAATCCCAGCGGCTGCGCGTGGAGTACAGACGCGGCGTTTTTGTGGTTCGCTACGGGGACGTCGAACTGCCGCTGGCGGCGAGGACGTGGCCGAACATCCTCGGCCCCGCCGTCCAGGAGGCGCGGTCGTCGCCGGACGGCCGGCGCGTCGCCGACGCGCTGCAGGAACTCTCCGCCGCATGCAAATCGACGGCAAACGGCGGGGCGGACCGAGGAGACGTGGGCGGCAGGGTGGAGGCGTTTCTCGCGGACGAGCCCGCGGCGGCCCGGGCGGTCGGACGGGTCCTCGAGAGGATCAACGGCCGCCGCGGGGACGCGCGAAGCTTCGACGCGTTGGAGCGCCTGCTCGCCGACCAGTACTATCGGCTATCCTACTGGCGGGTGGCGGCGGACGAGGTGAATTATCGCAGGTTCTTCGACGTGAGCGAGCTGGTCGCACTCCGCGTGGAGCAGCCGCGGGTCTTCGACGCGGTTCATCATCGGCTTCTTTCCCTCATCCGACAAGGGCTCGTGACCGGCGTTCGCGTGGATCATGTCGACGGCCTATACGATCCGGAAGAGTATCTTCGTAGGCTGGGCCTGGAATGTCGGCGCGCCGCGGGGTCCCGCGGGCAGGAGCCGAGCTCTTTCTACGTCGTCGCGGAGAAGATCCTGCTCAATCGCGAGCGCCTGCGCTCCACGTGGTCCGTCCACGGCACCACCGGCTACGACTTTCTCAACTGCGTCAACGGGCTCTTCGTCCATCCGGCCGGCGCGCGCCTCATCGACAAGGGATACCGTCGGTTCATCCGTTCGGCCCTGGGACAGCGCGAGGTGTTGCGCGACTGCAAACGGATGGTCCTTCGCGTCTCGATGTCGAGCGAGATGCACATGCTCGCGGCGCGCTTGGATAGGATCTCCGAGCAGCATAGATGGTCGCGGGACTTCACCCTGGAAGGCCTGCGCTTCGCCCTGCGAGAGGTGCTCGCCTGCTTTCCGGTCTACCGGACGTACACTCGGCCCGAGGGGCCGGGTATTTCGGCGGAGGATCGCGAGTCGGTCCTCTCGGCGGTTCGGGAGGCGAAGCGCCTCAATCCCGCGACGGACGAATCGATCTTCGAGTTCATCGCCTCCGTCCTGCTTCGCGAGGACCCGCCCGGGATCACCGAGTCCCAGCGGACCTACCGGCGCGATTTCCTCATGCGGCTTCAGCAGGTGACAGGCTCGGTCATGGCCAAGAGCCTGGAGGATACGGCGTTCTATCGGCGCTACCCTCTCGCGTCGCTCAATGAGGTCGGCGGCGATCCGGAGCGATTCGGCGTGTCGATCGGCGAGGCCCATGCCGCGGCGATGGAGAGGCAGGCGTCCTGGCCGGGCTCGCTGTCGGCGACAGCCACCCACGATACGAAGCGCGGGGAGGACGTGCGATTACGCATCGACGCCCTAAGCGAGATCCCCGCGGAGTGGATTAGCGCGGTCTTGCGCTGGGAGCGGATGAACCGCGGCCTCAAGGAGCGCTGCGACGGCGACGGAGTTCCCGACGCCAACGAAGAGTATCTGCTGTATCAGACCCTTGTCGGCTCTTGGCCGATGGGCAAGCTCGGGCGCGTCGAACGCCGGGAGTTCATCGGGCGAATCCAAGCCTACATGCTCAAGGCGATGCATGAAGCGAAGGTCACGACGAGCTGGATACGGCCGAACCGGCCGCGCGAGGAGGCCGTGCTTCGCTTCATCGGGCGGCTTCTAAGGCCGGAGCACGGCGCCTTCCTGGACGATTTCCTGCCGTTCCAGCGCCGGGTTTCGGACGCGGCTATGTTGGGAGGGCTCTCTCAGACGCTGATCAAGATCGCGTTTCCCGGGGTCCCGGATTTCTATCAAGGCTCCGAACTCTGGGACCTCTCGCTGGTCGATCCGGACAACAGGCGGCCGGTCGACTTCGAGGGACGGCGCAGGCTCTTGCGCTGGGTCAAGCGGAAGTCTAGAAGAAACCCGGGGAAATTCCTGGAAGAGGCGCTGCGATCGCCGGAGGCAGGGGCGCCGAAGCTCTTCCTCATTTCCAAGGGCCTTGAATTGCGCGGTCGAGAGAGACAGCTCTTCGCCGGCGGCCGCTACGTGCCGATCCGCGCGACGGGAGCGGACCGCGAGCACGTGTTCGCCTTCGCTCGGGTCTTGGGGGATAAGGCGGTCCTCGCGGTCGCCGGGAGGTTCTTTCTCCGGCTAGGAGCGGGCGGCCGGCCGTCCACGGGTCAGGCGTGGGGTGATACGGCGCTTGTTCTTCCCGCCGGGCTTCCGGGAGGTGTCTTTCGCGACGCGCTCACCGGAAGGCAGATCGAGCGGGGCCGGTCCGCGTCAGGCTCGTCGCTAGCCTTGGCCGATGTGTTCGCCACCGCGCCGGCGGCTCTCCTGGAGACGGTATCGTGAGGATCAAGCCGGGACTGCCCTATCCGCTCGGCGCGACCTGGGACGGGATCGGCGCCAATTTCGCCCTGTTCTCGGACAACGCTACGGGCGTGGAACTGTGCCTATTCGATTCTTCCGCTGCCACGAAGGAGTCCGGCCGCATCCGCGTGAAGGAATGCACCGACCGGGTTTGGCACGTCTATGTGGAGGGCATTCAGCCCGGGCAATGCTACGGCTATCGTGTGGAGGGCCCCTACGATCCCGCCGCTGGACACCGGTTCAATCCCGCGAAGGTTCTCTTCGACCCGTACGGCAAGGCGGTGGCGCGCCCGGTCCGGTGGGGCGACGAGATGTTCGGATACGCCCTCGGGGGTCCGAAGGCCGATCTTGCGATCGACCGGCGCGACAACGCGGCGAGCGCTCCGCTGGCCTCGGTCATCGACCCTGCGTTCACGTGGGGCGACGACCGCGCGCCGAGAGTGCCGTGGCACAAAACGCTGATCTATGAGCTCCACGTCAAGGGATTCACCCAGCGCCATCCCGAGGTGCCGGAATCCCATCGCGGGAAGTATCTGGGATTGACCGCGGAAGCGCCGCTGAGGCATCTGCAGGATTTGGGAGTCACGGCCGTCGAGCTGATGCCCGTCCATCATTTCGTGAGCGACCGGCATCTGGTGGAAAAGGGTCTGTCAAACTATTGGGGTTATAACACCCTTGGATTCTTCTCGCCCGAAGGGCGCTATAGCGTGAGCGGGACTCCCGATGGATCGGTGCGCGAGTTCAAGGAGATGGTGCGCGCGTTCCACTCCGCGGGCATCGAGGTGATCCTCGATGTGGTCTACAATCATACCGCCGAGGGCAACGAGCTCGGCCCGACGCTGAGCTGGCGCGGGATCGACAACGCCTCGTATTATCGCCTGGTCGCCGAGGATAAGCGGCGCTACATGGATTTCACGGGCTGCGGCAACACGCTCAACATGCTCCACGCGCGCGTGCTGCAGCTCATCATGGACAGCCTTCGCTACTGGGTCATCGAAATGCGCGTGGACGGATTCCGCTTCGACCTGGCGAGCGCCTTGGCGCGGGAGCTCTTCGAGGTGGACCGCCTTGGTGCGTTCTTCGACGTCATCCACCAAGACCCCGTGCTCTCGCGGGTCAAGCTCATCGCCGAGCCGTGGGATATCGGCGAGGGGGGGTATCAGGTGGGCAACTTTCCCGTTCTATGGACCGAATGGAACGGAAAGTACCGGGACACGATCCGGCGTTTTTGGAAGGGCGACGGCGGCGCGACCTCGGAGATGGCGACGCGGCTGGCGGGCTCGAGCGATCTTTACGAGCAAAGCGGGCGCCGTCCGTATGCGAGCATCAATTTCGCGACCGCGCACGACGGCTTCACGCTTCAGGATCTGGTGAGCTTCGAGCGCAAGCGCAACGAGGCCAATCTCGAGGAAAACAGGGACGGCGAGAACAACAATCTGAGCTGGAATTGCGGCGTCGAGGGGCCGACCGAGGAGGCGGGAGTGATCGAGCTCCGCGAGAGGCAGAAACGGAACATCCTGGCGACCTTGCTCTTGTCGCAGGGCGCTCCCATGATCCGCGGGGGAGACGAGCTCAGCCATTCCCAAAGCGGCAATAACAACGCGTATTGTCAGGACTCGGAACTCAGTTGGCTGGATTGGACGCTGGACGAGAGGCGCGGCCGATTTCTGACGTTCGCGCGGCAAGTCGCGCGGCTCTGGAGGGACAACCCCGTCTTTCAGAGGCGGAAGTTCTTCCAAGGCAGGCCGATCCGCGGCTCCGGGATCAAGGACATCTCCTGGCTTCACCCTTCCGGCCAAGAAATGACCGATGAGCTATGGAACAACTCCGCCGCTCGCTGCCTCGGGATGTGCCTGTCGGGGGACACGCTCGACGAATTGGACGATCGCGGCAATCCGATACGGGGAGACTCCTTCCTGTTGCTGTTCAACGCCAACGCGGATCCCGTTGAGTTCTCCGTGGGAGCGCTCGCCGCGGCGCAGTCGTGGGAGGTCGTGCTCGACACCTCGGAGACGGTGCCGGCCGGCCGCCGGTTCGGAAGCGGCGAAAAATATCCGCTGTTCGCCCGCTCTCAAGCGGTCCTGAGACTCGCGCGCGCCAGCTAATCCTTCAATCAACCGTCACGAAATCGTTGCATGGCTGCCATCGAAATCGGCCGGCGCGCGCGGATATACTCGAAGCGACAACGGAGGAACCATGGCCCTGCAAGCTCGAAGCAGAACATGCGTAGTGGGGAGCCTGTGCTGCCTGATCGTCGTCTCGGCTGTGATGATCGGCGCTCCGCCTCCGGCCATGGGTCTCATCGTCCCCTCGTCCATGGCGGAAGAATCGTCCGCCAAGTCCTCGAGAGAACGCGATCTGAAGGACGTGCAGAGGGCTCTTGAATCGAAGATAATCCGCGAACGTCTCAAGGACCTGGGCATGAACGAGCAAGAGATCGACGCTCGATTGGGGCGTCTTTCGGATAAGGAACTGCATCAGCTTGCGGTCCAGGTTCGCTCGTTGGCTCCAGGCGGAGAATTGCTCGAGGGGGTTCTGATCCTGGTTGTGCTTGTCCTTTTGATCCTCTTCCTCATTAAGAGGATATGATCCGCCCGGCCGTTCTGGCCGGCGTCGTCGCGATGATCGGCTGCGCGGGTGCGGCCCGGACGCCTCCGTCCGCGCGCCGCGTCCAGCTGGACGTTCCATTCATCCCGAACTCCACGAATCAATGCGGCCCTGCCGCGCTCGGAAGTCTGCTCAGCTTCTGGGGACGAGACGAGGGCCAAGACCGACTTCGCGCGGAGCTGTTCGATGCCAGGTGGAACGGCTCCTTGCTCATCGATCTGCTGGCGGCGGCGCGATCGCGCGGGTTGGACGCCGAGATGATCACGGGAGACCTTGACCGCGTGCGCAAAGAACTCGACGCGGGCCGCCCGATGGTCGCGTTCCTGAACGTGGGCGTCCGGATCGCGCCGATCGGCCATTACGTCGTGATCACGGGTTATGACGACGCACGCCGGGCCGTCATCGTCCATTCCGGCTCGAAGCGAAACGCGGAGCTGTCGTACCGACGATTCATGCGCCAATGGGACCGGACCGATCGATGGGCGCTGGTCGCACGCCCAAGGTCCGCGTGAGGACGTGGGGGGTTGTGCTCGCGGCGGCGGCGCTTTCGGCCTGCGTGGGACTCCCGAGAGTCGTCCGCTACAGGGATCCGCTCGGCGCCGAGGAGCACGTGCGCCTGGGACAGACGTACGAGGAAGAGGGGCGAAGAGAAGAATCGGCGGACCAATTCCGCGCGGCGCTAAAGCGCGACGCTTCCAATATTGGCGCTCTCGTCGGCCTCGGCAACGCGGCGCTGGACCGCGGGGACTTGAAGGATGCGCAGGCATACTTCGAGCGCGTACTCGCGGCCAAGCCGCGTCAGGCGGCCGCGTGCAATAACCTGGCCTTGGTCTACCTGGCGCGCAATGAGCGGCTCGGCGAGGCGGAGGTCTTGGCGAGGACGGCCCTCGAGCAGGAGGGTTCTCTCCAGCCTTACGTGTTGGACACGCTGGCGAACATCCTGCTTCGCCAAAAGCGCTTGGCGGAGGCCGGGCTGGCGATCGAGCGAGCCGTGGCGAAAGCGCCTGAAGTAGGGGCTGTTCGGAAACGGTTGATGGAAACGCGCCGAGCCATAGACGAGGCGGTTCTCAGTGAATCGCGCGCGCGCGGCGCTCCGTAAGTCCGTACATGTTGCCTCTCTGACCGAGAAGAACTAAGCGGGGGGCGCGCTTGCGCGCGCCCCCCGTGCCGGTGATAGTGACGGTGGTGGGCTATGTCGGCGGGCCGGCCTTGTTAAAATCGCCAATTCAACGCGGCGGTCACCATGTGACCGCTGTCCCGAAGATTCGTGCCCAGCGGGTGCGACGAGTTTTGGGAATGAATGTCCGACAGCCACACGTACCGGTAGCTGCCGTCGATGGACCAATGGTTGTTCAGGAACAGCTCCAGTCCGGCGCCCGCGTGCGGTCCGAAGCGGTGTTGGGCGTCGTGCCCCCTCAGCTGGGTGTAATACCAGCCGCCGCCTCCCAACAGATAGGGTGTCAGCGGCAGATCAGGAAGGAGATACACCAAGATCGACGCCTGGACGGGATAAACGTCGACCATGGTGCCGGCGAACCGGCTTTGGCGATAATCGATCGAGCCTTCTAGCCCCAGGACTCGGCTAAGGTGAAAGCGCAATTGCGCGCCGCCCGACCATGTGCCCGTATCGGCGTCCTTCGCGCGGAAGTACATGCCTCGGCCGCCAAGCGTGGCGCCGCCGCGAGATGTCGAGAGGCCGCTGTCGGCAAAGAGGGGATCGACGATTAGGATCGCAAGGGCGGCGGCCAACAGGGAGGTGAAACGAATCCGAAGGCGTCCCGTCTCAAAGAAGCCGCTCATGGGTGAATCTCCATTTCCTAACGACAACGTAGCAGATGGAGCCTGAGGGGCCCATGGAGGGCGGGTAAATGTTTGTTTGCGATTGTGTCGCCGTACGGCTGAAGCCCGCCGCAGGCACGCCCATAATTAAATTACATTTCCACGATTGAGGACCCGGATGCCGGAAGCTACACTAAAAGAGTCATGCGGAGTCGATTGACGTGGGAGCGATGGCTCAAAGGCAAGACCGGCAACCGCAGCGACCGGCGCGGCATCCGGCTGTTCGAGCGGCTGGAGGAAGGGCGGTCTTGTCCCGCGGCCGGAAGGCTGGAGGATCCTACGGAGCCGGACCGCATCAACTCCAATGAGGCAAGTGAGGTGCCAATGAACGGCAAATACCAAGTGCGTCATGAGTTGCGCCCGAAGGCGCTCGAAGGCTTCAGCGAGGAGCAGACCGCGCAGCACTGGGCTCTTTACGAGGGATACGTCAAGAACGCGAACTTGCTCATCGAGAAAATCGCCGGGCTGTCGTCCAAGAGGGACTTCGGCCCGGAGTTCGCCGAACTAAAGAGAAGGTTGGGCTTCGAGGTCAACGGGATCGTGCTTCACGAGCACTACTTCTCCGTGCTCAAGGCCGGACAGGCTCCGCTCGGCGATTTTGCGGAGCTGACCAAGATGTTCAAGAAGGTCTTCGGCGGGTTCTCCGCGTGGAAGGAGGAGTTCCAGGCGGTCGGCAAGATGCGCGGCGTAGGGTGGGTGATCCTATACTACGATCCACACAGCCGGATTCTCGCGAATTACTGGATCACGCTGCATGAGGAGGGGCATCCGGCCGGCTTCGTGCCGATCCTAGTGATGGACGTCTGGGAGCACGCGTATATGATCGACCACGGCGCCAGCGGGCGCGCGGAGTACATCGACGCGTTCTTCCGCAACGTGGATTGGCCGCGCATAGAGCTCAACCTGAAAGTCGCGATGAAGCTGTCGGAGAAGGAGTCCGCGCATTCGTCGCGCTGAACACGGGTCTGACGGTTCGGGGCCGCCCTGCCGCAGGGCGGCCCTTTCTATTGAGCGTAAATAGAGTTGGGCGGATCTCGCGATCCGCCCAACGGGAGTTGACTGCTCCTAAGCGAAGCTACTGCACCTTGACGGTGATGTCGTTGGTGACGTTGCCGTCGCCCGCGATCGCCATGGCCTTGGCGCCGATGTTGCTGCGCTCCTCTTCGGTGATGACGGTTCCCTTAAGGGTGACTCTGCCGTTCTTGGTCGCCACCTTCACGTTGTGCGCGTCGCTGGACAGCGCCTTGTCGTCCAGGATCGCCCTGCGGACCGTCCTGCGGAGCTGCCGGTCGGACATGCCCGCGGCGGTGCCGACGCGGTTCGTGTTGGACACCGAGCGGCCGTTTTCGACGGTTCCGTCGAGCGTGTCTTGGGTGCCGATCCGTTCTCCGGAATTCTGCCGGTTGCCCGTGGGCTGCATCTCGCCCGGAACCGGGGTCGTCTGCTCCGGCATCGTCGCGGGCTGCCGGTCGGTGCTGCTCGTTCCGGTAGGGCTCGTCCCCGTCTGGTCCTGCGCCGCGGCGTTATAGGCAAACGCGACCGAACCCAGCGCGAGAGCTCCGAGCACGTAACCGAGCGTCTTAGTCTTCATGTGAGCCTCCTTTTGTATTGGTTGAGATCCGTCCGGGCCGTTCGTACCGGCCATGCATCTTGCATCCATCATGACACAACGGGCGGGGCATGCCCATGGTGAGGACGTGAATCCTATTCGAACAAAAGATGGTTGCGCGGGGCGCCGCCCCATGCGGAATGCAAAGGGCCCCCGTCGCCGGGGGCCCTTCAATGGCGTCGCGGCCTAATTAGCGGACGACCTCTTCGGCTCGTTCGCGGACCTGCTCCATCGTGTCGCGCGACGCCTCCTTCGCGGCGCCAAATGCCGCGGCCACTTTCGTCCGGCCCGGAATCTTATCGGAGATGCCGGAGATGATGCGCCGCGCCTGATCGCGGCTGCGGCGGCCGAACTCCGCGACGTCCTCGCGCGTCTCGCTGCCTTCCTTGGGGGCGAACAGAAGTCCCAATACCGCGCCGGCCACGAGGCCAATCAGCAAATACCCGGTGCCTGACGACTCATTCTCGATTTTACGCTCCATGATCATCCTCCGCTTGAGTCTCTCGATTACCCCTTGGGGTCAGAGTGCGTTTCCGCCACGTCTTGCCTCGGTGAGGAGGCAGGCCGCCCGACATCATGGCAAAGACTCATCGGGCGACCCATGGACGCCTTGTAAACCCTTCGTAGTCGCGCCATGGCGTTCCACTACCTGTACGTCCCGTCGTCGTATCGCGAGCGGCCTCCGATGAAAGTGCGAGGGGGCCGCGTCCGTCTTTCGTGAAAACTGATGCGTACGACGTCACCCCTGCGATCGACGGAAGCCGTTCTGACGTCGGCTCTAGGCGGGATAGGGAGCGCCACTTCGCGTCTCTTGGACAAATGCCACGGGCCGGGTTCCGCCTCCGGCACAAGAGACAGAAGGATCCTGTCCTCGTTGATGTAAACGTCGAGCTCCTTCTCTCGGGATTCGGGGAGGCGGACGGAGACCGAGACGGCGACTCCGTCGGACCGCACATCGCTGCTCGCGCCGGAAAGGGCTTTGAACTCGAAGGCGTCGTTCAGCTTTCGGATCTCCGCGAACGGACTGTCCGGAAGGAATTGCTTGAACTCCGGTGTCGGATACGGCTCTCCGAAAAGCTCTTCGAACTTCGCGTGCAGCGGGTCGATGCCGGACTCTGGCAGGAACCACTCCCTGATCTTGATGTAGGGCGTGCGGTCGTCCGACCGCCGGTATCGAAATCGCGTATCCGCGCCGGGGGCCCGCGCCTCGTCGTCCAGGAACTGGACGCCGACGTATCCCGTCGTGTTGTCTCTTAAGGAAACCTCGGTTGGAGGGAGATTCGCGGCCTCGGCTCGCGATATCAGCAACACGCTGCAGGCGGCAAGGATTCTTGGGTTCACCAGACCAGGATATCCCGGCCTCCACGCTCGAACCATGGCGGGAGGGTAAACCTATTGTTGACGCGCTGTGGATTCAATAGCGCTGGAACCACTCGAGGAACGTAGCGACGTCATTGCGCGCGTCCTGCGTGGTGCTCGCCTCCGCTTGCACAGCAAAATGCGCGCTCAGACGCTTGCGGAGCTGGATCTGGCGAGTTTGGTCGAAATCGGAATTGAGGGAGAGTGCCTCTCCACCGGGAAGCCGGAACCGAAGCGTATAGGCCCGCGTGGTTGGGTTGTAGCCGATATACTCGATCGGGGTCGACGCGAAGAGGTAGAGCGAGGCGAGGCCGAAGGCCTTGTTCGAGACGGCCGTTTGCGCGTTAGCCACGGTGGACGCTTCTTCGTCATCGAGGCTGCCCGGCGGCTTGCCGTAGAGGAGCAGCGCGACGATCTCCTCCTTCTCCATGGGCGGATCGCTTTCGAATTCGACCCGCGTCTTCGCCGAGGTACCGAGCAGCATGATGCGAATCAGCGCTTCCGGCGTCCTATAGAGGATAAGTCCGTCGACGCCGAATTTTCCGGTCGGCAGGGGTATCAGCTTGAGCCGCTCCAGGGTGGCGGTGCGCCTGAATACCTGGAACGGGAAGGGCAGCACCTCGATTTCGCCGGCGGCCGAGGCGTCGGGATAGCGCACCTGCAGGTCCGCCCGAATTGGGACGGGAGCGTCCGCGAGATCGGTCAGAAGGCGCAGCGGCATATCGGTCGAGACTCGAAGGCGCGCGGAAAGGCGGCGTGGGTCCTTGGCAGGACTCGCTCGCTCCGGAGAGGCCGCTTTCGCGCGCCCGCGGCGGATGCGAGGATCCGCTCTGTAGGGTGGCATGCGCGTAACGGTCAGGCGAGGGAGGGAGAGCGCGACGTCTTCCAGGCGCGCGTCGGCCGCGATCTCGACGGCGCGGCTCGGCGTGAACGCTCCCCGGGCAAGGATTCGGCCCGCCAAGGAGGCCTTGAGCCGCTGGCGCTCGCCGCGAAGATCGGTGGACACGCGATAGGAAACGGATTGATGTTTCGCGCGAGGATCCCCGCTAGTCGAAAGGGACGCCCGAACGGGTCCCGTGAGCTCATTGAAGGGCGCGGGAATCGCCAGCGCGGTGTCGCGAAGCGCCGCCACCGCCCTCTCGAATCGCGGGACCGACAACGCAAGGGACACGTCATGCTCCAACGTGGTCTTGGCGAACTCGCCCGCGTTTCCCCGCAGCCGGAGCCGAACGCCGCCGCCCAATTCGTACCAATCTCTGTACGGAGAGAGGGCGAGGGTCAGGAGCGCGTCGAACTCTCGGGGCGATCCTCCGCCGCCCGAGGCGTCGAACGCGAGCTGCCCGGAAAGCGAAAGCGGAACGGGAAGCGCGCCGGCGCGCCCCCTGTGTCGCGCGGAGCGAACGAGCGCTTCGGAAAGTTCGACCTTGAACGGCGAACGCATTCGGAGCTTCGTGGGCATCGATCCCGGGAAGGCTCCATCCGCCTCAAGCGTAAAGGAGGAAAGCGTCAGGTTCCGCACCGGGCCGGTGGACGACTCGGCGGCTAGGGAGCCTTCGAACCCCACGTGGCGCGGAGTACGGACGCCGCGCGCGTTCAGCGTGGCCGCGTAGGGCCCGCGCCGCGCGCGGACCGATACGTTCATCGCGATATCCGTCCCGACCCGATGAGTCTTTAATCGAGCGTCCGCCGTCGCTCCTTTTGCCGCGATAGTCCCTCGCGCGTCGATCGCTTCAAATGTCCTGGAATCGAACGATTTCGAATCGACCACCGCCGACGCTTGAGCCGCCTGAAGACCCGTCTCCGTCCACCGCGACGCGCGCGCCTCGAGAGTCAGAGGCCCTCCGCGCTGGCGTGCGAGTTCGAGGCGGCCGCGCACCGTGCCGCCCGGCGTCTCGACGATCACGGAAGGAAGCGCGATATCCAACTCCCGCAGGGGGGGGATCCGCGGCGGCGAGCGCCGGGCTCCTGCGGGCTTTGGCTTGCGGCGGGTCGTGTCGATCCGCAGAGCGTCCGCCGAAACCGCCAGCCTGGACACCTCGGTGACCGAGACGCCGAACGCCCGCAGGCGCAGAGTCACGCCGGCGTCGATCTCGCGAAAGCAGCCGTCGAACTTGCGGGCCGCGTCTCTGAGGCAAAGACCGGACACCGAGAGGGCGATCCGTTTGTCCCTCCAGTTGGGGGAATCGATCTCGAAGGCGAGGCGGGTCCAGCTCGGATGATAGGCGCGCCCGGCCGCTCTCGCGATCCAGCCCACGGTACGCGACGTGAGCAGCCACTGCGGGCGCCAGAGAAGCGTCGCCGAGAGCGTAAGGGCGAGGACCGCCAGCGCGCACGCGAGGGTCAAGATGATGCGCGCGAGTCGTTTCATCAGAACTCCCGCCCGAGACCGAAGAAGAACTGCCAATGCGGCCTGTAGAGCGGAATCGTCGTCGTGTTTCGGTGCCATACGATTCCCCGAGCGACCGTCGCGCGCGCGGAGCCGAAGGGGAAGCGCCAGCGCATGCCCAATCCCGGCGACCAATAGACGTCGGGGTCGAGATGGAAGCCCGTCACTCCGCCCATCGCGCCGTCCACGAAAAGAAGAGGCTGCAGGCCGTAGGCCAGGACGTCGACGAGCCGGAGCTCCAGCCCGGAGTACGCCACGCTCAGGAAGCCGGACCCCGTTCCGGGCAGCTCTTCCCGAGCGGCGCCGCGCAGGTTCGCGTCTCCTCCCAAGAAGAAACGCATGTCGGGCGTGAGCCGCTTCAAGTCGAGCTCCGAGCCGCTGGCGAACGTCGACGCCGCCCAGGCGCGGCTTCCGAGCACGAGGAGGGGCGGCTCGTACGCTCCGAGATTCCACAGCATCTCGCCTTGCCAGGAGACTTGGTGAACGGTCAGCGCGGAGTAGGCGTCGGCGACCCGGGAAAGCGACGAGAGCGTCATCCTCCACCCCGACCGCGGCTCGCCTGCGAAGTACTCAAAATAGTGATCCGTGAGGTCCGTCAATGTGCGGAGCGCGAGGAACGTGTCGTCCGCGGGCCCAAGGCCTCGCGCCGTGTGCACGTGCCTCACCGCCGGGCCGCCGGCGAAATCCAATCGGGCCTTCTGGCTTTCCCAGCTCGTCGCGGGAAGCACCGCCGCCTCGGCCTCGGTCGATTCGAATTGGAGCTCGTCCCGCCGCCGCGCCGAGGCCTGCGGCCGCAGGTGCAGTCGCGAGTCGGGCGAAACGAAATACCGGATGGCCGTCCGACCTGATTGCTCCCGATAGGATGCGAACAGGGCTCCCTCGAGGGAACTGGCGTTTGAATCCAGGCGCGCGTTGCGCCAATGCGCCCGGCCTATGGCGTACCCTTCGCTGTCGAAGCCCACCCCGAGGCGGTAGAGCCGCGGCTTGCCTTCGACGACCCGCTGCTCGATGTTGAGGGTGCCGCTGTCGCAGTTCACGTCGTAGTAGGCGCTGGAGAACAGGGCCTCAGCCACCATCCGTTGGGAGGAGAGCGACAGCAGCCGCATGTCGAACGGTCGACCCCTCTGGAACGCTTCGTACCGCCGCAGCACCCGCGGATCGACGTAGCGCAGCGCCGCGGGGCGGATGGTCTCGATCGTATGCAGCGGGCCCGGGATGACGGACGCGTCCACCACTCCGCTCGTGCCGTCGGCGCTGAGTTCGATCGTCGGGCAGGCGTATCCGCGGTTCTGGAGGGCGTCTAGGAGGGCGGCCTTGGTGCGGTCTAGCTGCTTGGGCGTCAGCGTCTGCCCGCGAATCTTCCTGAGCTTAGAGGGGTCGATGGAGACCGGCAGTCCGTCGACCCGGAGGCTGCGGACGCGCGTCTTGTCGCCGGCGTCGACCGTCAGCGTGCGCTCAGTGATCGTGAACACGGGATTGTGGTAGCCGCGCTTCTGGAGGATCGGCGCGAGGAAGTACTCCGCTTGGTTCAACGGGACCTCCCGCCAGCCTTCGGTCGAAGAGTCGCCGCAGACGAGACGCTTCTCGGTGTCGGTCAATCGGACGGCGTCGCGGCCCACGAATCGGACGTTGGCGCAGGGAGTTCTGTCCCCTGACCGCAGGGCGCCGGCGCCGGAGGCGGGAGCCAGGATCGCGACGAGCCAGAAGCCGGCTCGTACAAGGCCTTGCCGTCCGCGGCTCGGCGAGTCAGCGATGACGAGGGAATCTCGCCGACGGTCGAATCATCATGGAGCGCCCGTTGTTCCAGTCCTCCGGAAGGTGGCCGCTCCACTTGCGCAGAGAATACGGGCCTCGCGATCTAAGGAGAATCCTCTGCCGATTGCGCATCCGAAAGATGAGCGCGATCGCGGGGAGCACCAGAAGGAGATGGACCACGCCGCTCGCGGGGCGGGCAGCGATGCCCCCGATCCAGCTTAAGACTAGAATCGCCATCATCAGATCCACTAAGGACATGACCGCCTCCTTGACTCGACGGTTCGGACTCCCGAATAAGATACTAGAGGGAGGCGTCGCCGCCAATAAAGGCGGTGTAAAATCCTTATGAAGGACTTGGGACGGCCCTGCTACTTGACGATGGCGAAGCTCTGGTAGATGGTCTCGGAGTCCCGGCTCTGGATCCTCGCGATGTAGACTCCGGACTCGATGACGCGTCCCGTGCCGTCTTTGCAGTCCCACACGATCGGGGCCGCCCCGTTCTGGGAGCGGTGAAAGACCTGTCGGCCGTTGACGTCGAAGATGGTGACCTCGGAGGCGTTGGCGCCGAACGTCGCGGCGTCGTTGACGCCGTCCGCCAGGGCGGGACTCAGGAATTTCTGGGGCGCGCGCACGTTAGCGGCCGCGATCTGAACCTCCGGAGCGGCGACGGGATCGGAATCGAGCGAGGCGATCTGGATGCCCGCAGGATTGATCTCGCGCACGCTCATCTTCTTATAGACCAAGCCGTTCGCGCCGACATTGTCGCTGCGGAAGTAGACGGAGATGTTCGGTTTTCCGGATTCGGAGCCAGGCCGGGTGTTGGAGATGGTGTAGCGAAGGCGGGGGTCGATCCCGGACTTGCACGGCACCCCGCCGACGCCGAAGTTGGTGCCGGTGTCGAGCAGTTCGTTGATCTTCACCCACGCGCCGCCGTTGGAGCCGTCCGTCATGTCCATGTAGGACTCCAGCTTGACGTTCCCGTCGGGTAGGTCGTAGACCACGTACTTGTAGCCGATCCACGTGTTGTACGGCATTCCTCCCGAGAAGAGGGTCTTGTTGGCGGTCGGGACGGAGTTGGGATGGCTCGTCTCCTTCTCGAAGTCCGTATGCCCGTCGTAGCGGATGCGGGCGCCGATGCCGCGCGTGTCGCAGAGATTGCTCAGCTCCGGCGCGGTCGTGCCGTGGTTCGCGCGGGCGATGCCGACGATGCCGGCGTAGGCCGTCCCGCCGTCGGAGACGCGCATCGCGTAGACGGTCATCTCCACGTTCTTCCAGCTGTTTTGCTTGGCGGGGTCGTGGATGTACATGCGCGGAACGGTGCCGGTGATCTTGAATAGGCCGTTTCCGTCGACGCTGTAAGTCGCGTTTCCGTGCGCCGCGTCGAACCAAGAATCCTGCGGGTCGACTCCCGTAAAGGTCCGTGGCGAGCCGTTCCATTTCGAGAGCCACTCCTTGCCGCCGGCGACCGTGGCATAGAGCTTCTTGACCCCGAACGCGTCGTTGGAGGAGACGGCGGCGTTGCTGACGGTCACCGAGACGGCAGCGGAGGTCCTGGTGTTTCCCGCCGCGTCGCGGGCGATCGCGGTGAGGGTGTGCGGCCCATCCGCGGAGGAGGTCGTGTTCCAGGAAACGGCATACGGAGCAACGGAGTCCTCCGATCCGAGGTTCGCGCCGTCGAGCTTGAATTGGACTCCGACGACTCCGATGTTGTCCGCGGCGCTCGCGGAGACGCTGAGGGAGCCGCCCACGGTGGAGGCGGATGCGGGCGAGCCGATGGCGACGGTCGGGGGAGTCGAGTCCGCCGGCTGACCTTGAGGGGTCACCGTAAGATTGCACAAGGTCTCGCTTCCGGCGGAGGCGTATAGGCCCGCGGAGGCCAGCGAGGTGACTCCGCTTTGTTCCGTGCGGAAGGCGTAGTTGCTCGCGATGAGGGTCTCCGGCGCGCTTCCGGTCCTCACGTAGGCGCTGAAGGTCTTCGCCGCCACGTTCACGACCTGACGGATGTGATAGGTTGTCCCGGCCGAGTAAGCGTAGCTCGAGGCCGCCGAATACGTAGTGCCGTTGCGGGCGTCGATCCTGCTCTGGTTGTTGAAGCGGACGATCGCCGCGAGGCCCGAGTAGCCCGTGGCCGGGCCGGCGGCGAGTCCGATCACGCCGTCGACGGTGGCCGCCGAGGGCGTGGCGTCGAACTCCGCGATGAACGATCCGGATTGCGGGGAGAAGGCTTGATTCTGCCAGGTGTTAGCGCTCGTGACGCAGGCGGTCATCGCGGCGGGCGTCGTGAACGTGTTATCGCTGGAGACGCTGAGGACACCGCCGGAGTTCTTGGAGCGAACGCGGTAGTGGTAGGTCGAGGAGGGAGACAGTCCGCTCACCGACACGCTGTGGGCGCTCGAGAGCGTCGACGTCAGCGGGCTCAGAGTCCCGTAGGAGGCGGTCGCGCCGTACTCCACTTGGGAGTCGCCCGGACCGTCGGTCGTCCATGAGATCGACGCCGAGTTGGACGTGATGGCGGAGCTCGTGACGCCCGAAATGACAAGCGGGGGCGGCGGATTGACGGAGATGTCCGCGAACTGGACGTCGGCATCCTCGTTGTAGAGGACCAGGCGCCCGGCGGAGTAGGGGCGTTCGGTATCGGTGAACGCCGCGAGCGTCTGCCCGTTGACGACGAGGGTGATCTGGTTCTGGGCGTTCTGGGTGATCACCACCGAATAGACCGCGCCGATCGGAAATGTCGTCGGGCCGGTCGCGAGGAACCGTTGTCCGCCCGGATAGGCGGGATCCCGCTTTCCGAGTTCCCAGCCTCCCGTGCCTGGATAGAAATAGTAGAAATGGTCGTTGTCGGTGTAGTTCCACCCGATCCACGCCACCTCCCACGGATTGGGGGCGGAGTTTCTCCGCAGTTGGGCGTTGGTCTTCACGTTCAGAGAGAGCGAGATCGGGCCGCTGAACGCCGGGCCCATCACGAGCGAGGAATGAGTCTCCGAGGTGGATTGGCTGGCCGCCGGCGCCTCGCGCAGCCAGCGCTTGCCGCCCTCCGCGACGATCTTGACGCAGCCGTAGCCGCTGAAAACGCTCGTCCAGGGCCCGAACGTCGCGCCGTCCGATACGCAGGCATCGAGAGCGTACGTTGAGAAGTCCTCCGAGAACGACGCCGCTTCCGTGCGAATCGCGCCTGCCGCGAGCGTCATGCAGACGGCCCAAAGAATCGTGCGAGCGCGTTTCATAGGTGGTCACCCTCCTTGATAGATGAACTCATAGAAAGCCCATCCTGCGCGGGAAGGGCCATGCCGCGCGCTTGAGTGGACGCGCTCGAGCCGAATCGATACCGGATGCCGACCAGATGCGATCCCGCGTTGTCGGCCAGGAGTCCCAGCTTGAGCGAGAAGGCGTAGTCGAAGCCGAACTGGCCGAACTGCAGGCCCACGCCTCCCGTCACCTGCTGCGGCGAGCCGCCGACCCGGAACTTGACCATGTCGCCAGCCAGGCTCTTCTCGGCACCGATCGACGGGGTGAACCTGTCGCGAAACGTGCCGGAGCGCGTGTCCCGGAACGCCGCGTCCGTCGTCACGCGAAGTCCCATCGATTTGAACTCGTACGCCAGCGCCGCGGCATACTCCCGGGGGACGCGGTCCTCGCTGGCGAGGCCGACGTCCGGGCTGTTGATGTTGCGAACCATAAGCCCCACAGTCAGGGGCTCGATCAACGCGGCGACCATTCCGGCGTCGAAGGACGCGGCGCCGCGCGAAGAGCCCCGAGCGAAGACCGGGTCCGCCTGCGCCAGCGGATCGGACCCGATCAGATAGTTGTGATACATGTACTTGGCCGCGACGCCCGCGTGGATGCGCTCCGTGAGCGGCCGCGCGAAGCTCAGGCTGATGACGCGTTCCTCGAGAAGCCCCTCGGCGCGGAAATCGCCGAATCCGATGCCGATGCTGCCGAAGCGCGTCGGCGCGCCCGCCGAGACAAGGCCTTGGCCGATGCTGCCGACTCCCTTTAATCCCGCGTAGGCCTGGGTGTACATGAAATAGAATTCCGGGCCTCGCAGGCCCGAGACGTTCGCTGGATTGAGGAAGATCGAGGCGGAATCCTGGACTCCGGCCAAGGAGGAGCCTCCCATCGCGGTGGCGTGGGGGTTGATATAGGCGCTCTGGAACGCCGCACGCGCGGGAAGGCAGCGGCCGACCAGGAGCACGGCGGCGACGACGGAAACGCGCGCGCCCTTTGCCCCGGATTCCGCGAGCCAATGGAACAGACGACTCCCTTTTCGGACGGGCAGTTGGTTCCGCCGGGCAACCTGCCGCCAGCGGATTCTTCGGACTTCCTGGGCGAGTCTGATCGAAGTGATGGAAACGTGCAAGGCGGTCTCCATTCGGCTCAAATGTCACCGGTACGGTGATCGTTCTAGGAGCGGGCAGGGCTTCTGGAACTGTCGGCGGCGATGCTGGGACCGCGCGACTTGGAGTACGACTGCGCCGCGTTGGGAGGCGGCCCTTGCCTTGTCAGGTCGGCAAGGTCACGTCTGCGGAAGGTGGGCGTCATCACGTCTACATCCACAACGACGACACGCGGATGTCACGCCGACTTCATAACGATGGTAGCGCATGCGGAAAAAATTGGCAAGTAACGTTTTACAAATTCGCAACAACTTCGTCGACGCGGGGTCATCCGGCCTTACGACGGGGGGGCCGGAGCGCGTCAAGAAATGTCGACATGCTGTTTACGGTTCCTGCATGGACCCCGGAGGGGGCAACTATTACACTCAATCGAACGAAGGAGGATTCGTGCGATTATCGAGAGCGTTGCTGCTCGCGGGGTTGGCGATGACGGCCGCCCCGATCTCCGAAGCCGCTTGGCTCACCGCGTATTATGCCGGGTGGCGGCAGAAGAATCTCAGACCGCAGGATATCGACTTCTCCGTGATCACCCATCTCATCCATTTCTCGGTGATTCCGACGAAGTTCGGGGGGGTCGACCCCGGGCCGAACATGATGACGCCGGCCAACATCGCGGCGACTGTCGCCTGCGCTCACGATGCGGGAAAGCGGATCCTTTTCACCGTCGGCGGGCAATCGTCCCGGACGCTCTTTGAGAGCGCGATGAGCGACGCCCATCGCGCCGCGTTCGTGGACAACCTCGTGCGCTTCATGCAGGACCACGGATATGACGGGATCGACATCGATATGGAGGACGTCACGCGCGCCGACGCCAGGGACTTCGTGAAGTTCGTCCGCGCGCTGCGCGGCAGGCTCGACGCGATCAAGCCTAGGCCGCTCTTGACCGCCGCGGCCTTGTGGGAGCCGGCGCTCTTCGCTCAAGCCGCCGCCGACCTCGATCAGATCAATCTCATGACGTACAACCTCTCGGGGCCCTATCCCGGATGGGTGACGTGGCATAGCGGCGCGGTCTACGACGGCGGGCGGCACTTCCCGGAGCGAGCGATCCCGCTGCCCTCGACCGACGGACTGGTCTCGGCGTTCGTCGCCGCCGGCGTGCCACGCGAAAAGCTGGGAATCGGCATGAGCATGAACGGCTACGTCTGGAGCGGCGGCGAGGTCGATGCGCCCGGCCAATCGTGGCGCCATCGTCCGGCGATGAAGGACTATCCATATTATCGACTGGCGCAGATGTACGGTATAGAGGAAAACGACTACTCCCTTCCTTCATATCGTTGGGACGCCAAAGCGCAGGCCCCATATCTCAGCATCAAGGGGTCCTCGCCGGAGGAGCGGACTTTCGTGTCCTACGAGAATGAGGTCTCCGCGCGCCGCAAGATCGAGTACGTGCGCGCGAAGGGATTGGGAGGATTCTTCGTTTGGGGGTTGGGCGACGGCTATCGAAAGGAAAGGCCGGACGGCCAGCGCGATGCATTGCTGCAGGCGGTCAAGAAGGCTTGGTCCACGCTGGGGAGCGCGGCTCCCCAAGGAAAGAGAGATGAACACTCCACCTCATATTCTCATACTGGCCGCGGGCTTGGGAAAGAGAATGAACACGAAGCTTCCCAAGGTCGTGAATCCGGTCCTTTTTCGCCCGCTAATTCACTACGTCCTTGACGCCTGCCTAGCGGTGCCGCACCGCTCGCTGTCGTTGATCGTGGGGCACGGCGAGCAAGACCTGCGCGACGCTTGCCGCGCCTACCCCGACGTGCGCTATTTCCGCCAGGATATCCAAGCGGGCACGGCCCACGCGGTGCGCGCGGCCGAGAGTCTTTTCGGGCCCGAGACGGGAAGCGTCCTCGTATTGAACGGCGACGGCATGCTCATCGAGCCCGAAACGTTGACGGCCATGATCTCGCGGCACGACGAAGCCGGCGCGTCGGCGACGGTCGGTACCGCGATGCTGGATGACCCCAGCGGCTACGGGAGGATCATCTCCAGGGGCGAGGAGATCGAGGCCATCCGCGAGGAAGCGGATTGCACCCCCGAGGAGCGGGGAATTCGCGAGATCAACAGCGGCATCTATTGCTTCGACGCGAGGAGCCTGCTCGAGGCGTTAGGGCGCGTAGACGCTCGCAACGCAAAAGGCGAGTACTATTTGACCGATACGGTGAAAGTCCTGCGGCAATCGGGCCGGAAAGTCGTGAAATTCAGATTCGAGGACTCGACCCAGGCATTAGGCATCAACGATCTCGCGGAGCTGGCGAGGGCGGAGTCTATCCTGCGGGAGCGGATCAATCGCCGGTGGATGCGCAGCGGGGTCTCTCTCCAGAATCCGGACACGACGATCATCGATTCCAGATGCCAAATCGGAAAGGACGTCCGCATCGAGGCTGACGCCGTCTTGGTCAACTCGGTGCTGGAGCCGGGCGCTCGGATCGAGGGACACTGCCGCATCACGGATTCCGAAATCGGGGCCGGAGCGATGATCCGCCAAGGCTGCGTGGTGGACGGCAGCCGGATCGGCCGGAGATGCGAGGTCGGCCCCTACGCCCGCGTGCGAGGCGGCTGCCATCTTGACGACGACGTGCTGATCGGCAACTTTGTGGAGCTCAAGAACGCGACCATCGGCTCGCGCACCAAGGCTCTCCACCTGAGCTTTATCGGGGACGCGCAGGTGGGGAAAAATGTGAACATCGGCTGCGGGTTCATCACCTGCAATTCGGACGGCGGACCGGTGAAGCAGCGGACCGTGATCGAGGACGACGTCTTCATCGGCAGCGCCTCTCAGGCGATCGCGCCCGTGCGGCTTGGGGCCGGAAGCTTCATCGCTACCGGAACCAGCGTCACGGACGACGTCCCGCCGGACTCCTTCGTCATCAGCCGCGGACGCCAGATCACCAAGCCGGGCTACGCCAAGAAGTATCGCCGCATTCGTCGCGCGGGTGTCGAGCGGCTGGTGGAGCAGGAACAACAGGCCGGGCGTCCCCCCGCGAAGTGACCCCCGCGTCGAAGCTCAGGGTTTGTCGACGGTGAGGATCGTGCTTTTCTTCCTGCCGCCGGAGCGGTAGACGGAGTCAACCCGCAGACCGCGGCGGACGAGACTGCGGAAGAGGTCGCGGACGACTTTCGGCGTATCCGGCGTGTCGCCGTCTCCTGGCCCGTGCTCGAGCACCTTGTGGCCGTGGCGCCGCAGCTTGTCCGGCAGCGCCGAGTCGATCGGGGCGCTGATTTGGACGGAGGAGATCCCATCCACGCTGGAGATCGTGATCTCGCTGATGTCGACTCCTTCGATGGTCAAGACCTTGGCGAGCTTGGTGAGCTCACCGGTCTTGTTCTTGACGATGATGTCGTATCGCGCGCGAACTTGTCTTGGCATCGGTGGTTCCTTTTCCTTTATTAGCAGTACGTAGCGTTCAGACGACCGAGTAATCCGGGTTGTATCCAAGCCTGGCGACAACGTCGACGGCGTTGGCCGCCTGGTCGACGGCAAGCACCATGCGGACGGTATCGCCGTCCGAGGCACTGTGCAGAGACAGGACGCTGATCCCGGCATCCGTAAGCGCCTTGGCCAGCTTGTAGAACTCCCATTGATGGTTCGGCATCTCGAGTTGGAAAACCTGATCCTCGCGCACGCGCATCCCCTTCTTCTCCAGACGACGCCGGAGACCCGAGTCCCTTTTGGCCAGGAACTGCAGCGAAATTCCCCGGCCGACGGAGGCGGTGACGGCGGAGCCGAATCGGATCCGCTCTCGGGAGAGAACGTCCGCGAGCTTTCCGACGCCGCCGGGGGTGGTGTCGTCCAACATCACGTTGTACTGCGTCATGGGCTGAAGGTTCATGATCGTCTCCGTTTATCGCCTACATTATAGAGGGCGTCGGAAGCATCGCCCATAGCCGGGGTGTAACGGTTTTTTGCTTCCTCGATGGCGGGCGTTCAAGTCGCATGCATAGAGAAGTTACAGGTCTACTATGGTTCGCATCGGCCGGCAGATTTAAACTCTTCACCATAGAGGAGGTGTAACGATGATCGTCGCTGCGCATCAACCGAATTTCTTTCCCTGGATCGGATATTTCGACAAGATGATGAAGGCGGATCTTTTCGTGCTTGTGGATCACGTCCAATTCGAACGTCAGAGCTTCCAGAATCGCACGATGATCAAGACGCCGATCGGACCACGGTGGATCACGGTGCCGGTCAATCAACGCTCCCGGGACGAGCGATTTCTCGATAAGACGATCGACAACAGCAGGGATGGGCGCCTGCGCTGGGGGCGCAAAATGATGCTGACGCTGACCCATGCCTATAGGTCCGCCGAGTTCTTTGAGACCTATGAGCCGACTCTGGCGAGTCTGCTGGATAGGCCTTGGGAAAAATTGGCGGACATTAACAAGGAGATCATCTCGCTCTGCCGCGAGGCGCTAGATATCAGGACTCCGATTGTGCACAGCGCCGATCTAAACATCCTCGGCGCCAAATCCGAAATGGTGCTCAATCTCTGCAAGGCGGTCGGTGCGGACGTCTATCTGGCGGGAGGAGGGGCCTCCAGGCAGTACCTGGACGTTGAGGCGTTCCAGCGGGCGGGCATCGAGGTTCGTTGGCAGGAGTTCAATCACCCGCGCTATCCCCAGCTTCCGGACGCGGGGGAATTCGTTGAGAGACTTTCGGTGCTAGACCTTCTTCTCAATTGCGGCGCCCGCAGCGCCGAGGTGCTGAAAGGCAGCCCTGCGGCGATCGCACGATGACCATGGAGACCGGTACCATGAAGAACGGTCGCCTTTCCCTAAAGAGGGGATGCGTCGATTCTATAGATGGCACATCGGCTCGCGGCGCGGAGGCCGCCGTTCGTCCCGGGAGGCCCCATATCCTTTCGAAATACGTCGGGCAGACCGTTCTCGCCATCGGCGCTCATCCGGATGATCTCGAATTGGGCATCGGCGGGACTCTGGCCAAGCTTACCCGCGCGGGGGCCAACGTGACCATGGCCGTCGTAAGCATCCCGAACCACCTTCGATCCCGGCGCGAAGAAGCCAAGAAGGCGGCGAAGATCCTGGGTTGCGACATCCGACTGTTGACGCCCAACAAGTGTTCTCGCGTGGAAGACATGAAGACCCATGAGCTGGTGGGTCTGATGGACGAGCTTGTCCGGGAATTCAAGCCCGCCGCCATGTTCACGCATTGCCTGGCGAACCTCCATCTCGACCATAAGCTCGTCTACGACGCCTGCATGTCGAGCCAGCGTTTGCGATACTTCGACCTGTATTGCTATTCGCCCACGAGCTGCCATTCCGTCAACGTCGCCTTTCATCCGCAGGCGTTCGTGGACATCTCCGACACCTTCCAAATCAAGATGGACGCGATTCGGACTCACTCCAGCCAATTCGCGGCCAGGGGCTTGGGGACCGAGCATTATAAGGATGCCGTGACGCTGTACGGGCGCTATATCGGAGTCGACTATGCGGAGGGCCTCGAGATCATGCGCCTGCGTCTGACCTGACCACGCCGACCGGAGGTTATATGAGGAAGAAATACCAAAGATCCAAACGGATTCCTCTGGGGTTCGCGATGGACGGCGTCCCCGAGCATGGACTTTTGAAGAAAGAGCGCTTGATTCAACGGTTCGGAAAGAAGCTCTATCGCGGGAATCTGCTGCGTACCTTCGACGCCGATGCGTACCTTTCCTGAGGGCCGTCACGCACGTTCGGAGTGGATTCCTCGCGGCGCTCCTGGCGGCGAGCCTATCCCTTCCCGCTTTGGGGCAGATAGATCCTGAGAAGCGGCATCTCCTTCAAGCGGGCGCGAGCCGCGACCTGAGCGGACGAGGACCGGTCGCAGGCTATCTGTATTATCACCTTAACCAGCCGGCCTTTCTCGGCGGCCGCGAGACATTGCGCCTGGCGCTGGCTCCCGGGTATTTGGATGCGGAGGTAGGCATCAAGTCGCTGTTGGGGCGCAAGACCGACGTCGGATTCGCCATCGCCGGCGGAGCGTTCGCGGACGATTACTCAGAGATCCGCGCGGGACGATACCTTCGCGGCGAGTCGTTCTCGGGAGACGGCGCCCGTCTCGGCGCGGCCGTGTACCACGACTTTCCGGGATTGGGGAAAGTGCCGCTGGCGGGCATCGTTCGGCTCGAGGGGCACTATGCCTCCTACAGGAGCAACACCGACACGGAGCCGGGGTTTGAGACTCCGAGGGATCAAACCGAGATAGTCGTCCGCACGGGCCTTCGTTTCGGAGGAATCGAGCCGGTGATGGTCCCGCTGTTGGCCCTCGAGCTGTCCGTTTGGCAGGAGGGGCGCTACCGTCTCAATCCGACCGACTATGGATACGGCGGAGACCGGCGGATCGAAGGCGACTCCCAGCTTTTCTGGACGAGAGCGCAGTTCGTCTACAACCCGCCTGGGTCCAAGAGCCGCTTCATGGCCGGACTGACGGCCGGGACAACCCTTCGACCGGATCGATTCAGCGCCTACCGCGTCGGCGGCGACCTCCCGATGGCGTCGGAGTTCCCACTGTCCTTGCCGGGCTATTACCATCAAGAGTTGAGTGCCCGGAACTTCGCGCTGCTCGGCGGGCGCTACATTGTTCCTCTCTCTCGCGATCGGGTCCGGTGGACCGCGATGCTGACCGGCGGGACCGCCTTCGTCTCGCTATCGCCCGGTCAACTATCCGGTTCGCGTTCGCATTCCGGAGTCGGAGGCGGGCTATCGTTTCTATCGAAGGAACGGTCCTTCCAGGCGATCCTCGGCTACGGGTACGGGATCAACGCGGTCCGCGACGGCCACAACGGCGACCATTCGATCGGAATCCTCGCTCAAGTGGATTTCAGGCGGGCGGCGGCGGCGATCTGGCCCACGCGGCCTGAACCCAGCATCGAGCATATCCTCCGCAGCCAGCAGCTCCGCCGCGAGCTGCCGTAGCGAAGGCTACATTTCCGCCAAGAAAGTTTCTCACGGCGTCCATGGGTTCACGGCAGGAATTCTGTTACTTTCCATCAACGTCGCATGAAGGCGACAAATGAAGTCTCGACGAAGAGACTTAGGGGGTAGTTCATCATGAGTAACGGCAGCACGCCGGTCGCGCGGTATTTCTTCAGTGCAACGGGGATCAGGGCGGAATTCACGGACTCCGTCCGCGGCCAAGTTCCGATTCGCGAGGAGGATGGGAAAGACTCCGGAGCGACGACTCCCAAACGAGGAACGGACGTCAAGTCCATCTCCGCGTTTCTTCTGGGAGCGCTGCTCTTGGCTCCCTGGGGCGCCGTCGCTCAAGGCGCCAGGCCTGCGGGGCAACCCGCCCAGGTGAAGCAGCAGCTGGAGCGGGGCTACAGCCTCATTCGGGCTAACAAGAAATCCGAGGCTGTCCAGGCCTTCAGCACCGTGCTGAAGAGCGACCCGGAAAATCATGCCGCCCTCATCGAGTTGGGATATCTACAAGCGGGCTTCAAGCGCTGGCCCAGCGCGGTCAAGTATCTCAAAGCGGCCTCCGTACAGGACCCGAAGAACATGAGGCTGCATATGGACCTGGGCTACGCCTACCAAGCCACGAAGGACTTCGAGTCTGCGGCAAAGGAGTTCGAGGATGCAGCGTCCGAGCCCGGCGAGTTCCAAGCGCAGGCGCAGTCGGCGCTCAAGACGGTCAAAGACGCCCAGGCAAACGTTCGGGCTGCAGCCGCGGAGAAGCAGCAAAAGACTCTCGAATCCGCCTATGCCGCCCTTCGCTCCGGGGATAAGCAGGCCGCGCGCCAGCGGTTCCAAGCGGCGTTCAAGGCCGATGCCAAGAACGCCCTGGCGGCGAAGGAACTGGGATTCCTGGACCTTGAGGCGGGTTCGCTGAAGGCCGCGTCGGAGCACTTCGAAGCGGCTCGGGCGGCCGAGCCGACGGACTACTTCGTAGCCCTTCAGCTCGGGTACGTCTACCAGCGACTCGGGGAGCGGGCCAAGGCAGGCGAGGCGTTCAGCGTCGCCATGACGAGCCCGGACGAGAAGATCCATGCCGCGGCCGCAGCGGCTTTCAATACGAGCGCTTCTCCGGAGGCGCCGGCGGGCACGGCATCGCAGTCGAATCGGTAGAGAGGCAAGCCGCTCCCCCGCGGCGAGACGGCGTCGCCGCGGGGGACGAATTCTCCCACGGAATCAGCGGATGACAGATCGTCTGGCTAGAACAGCGGCGTTCCTGCTCGCGGCGGCTGCCATCGGTGCTTGCACCGCGCACCGGCAGCGGGCGCCGGAGACCGCCGACGCGAAGCTCGTGCGCGCCTACGATCTCATCCAGCGCGGCTACGACACCCAAGCCCTACGCGAGTTCTCGGAGATCCTCTTTTCCGATCCCGCCAACCACCAAGTGCGGTTGGAACTGGGATACCTCCACATGCGGCTTCAGCATTGGAAGGAGGCCGTGCGATACTTGGGCTCCGCCTTGGACGAGGACCCGGGGAACGTGCGCCTGCGCATGGAACTGGGATACGCTCGGCAGGGGCTAGGCGACCTCGACGCCGCTGCCGACGATTTTCGCATCGTTCTGCGAACGCCGAACGAGTTCCAGGAGCAGGCGGGCGCGGCGCTTCAGAGCGTGCTCAGCATCTCCGCGGACGCGCCGCGCAAGGTGGAAGGGGACACGCTTCTCAACGACGGTTACGACGCCCTGAAACGCGGGAAACGCTCCTTGGCCAAAGAGCGTTTCCAACGCGCTCTCAAGGGGGGGCCTGATCGCGCCGAGGTCCACAAGCAGCTGGGCTACATGAGCGTCCAGGAAGGCAACGTCGACTCCGCCATCAAGAGCTTCGAGGGCGCGCGCCGCTTGCAGCCGACGGACTTCCTGACCTCCCTCGAGCTCGGCTACATGTACGACTCGATGAGGAACGAGCGCAGCGCCATGAGGTCGTTCAATGCAGCCTTGGCTAGCCCCGACCCCGAGGTCCGTGAATCGGCGCGCGCCGCCGTCGAAAACATCCGGAGTCGTCACTCGAGGGTGTTTTTGGACATCTACGGCAGCCCTTACTATACGTCGCGCTTCTCGAACCGGATTGCGTACGCGGAGGCGCAATTCGGCTACCGGTTGCCCCACGACTCGCCGGTCAGCGTCTATTTAGGTACCCGATATGCGCAGGACTCCAAATCCCACGCAGGCACGGAGCCGCAGGTACTATCCGACAATGCGCTGTCGCTAGGTCCCGGCATCCGCCTGCAGCCGGAAGGCTTCAATGCCAGCCTTACGGCGGAATACAACAAGGTCTTCAACCTGACTCGGACGCCCGAGCACGACAGCGCCTCCGAGTGGAATCCTCAGGTGCAGCTGGCGGACTATCATTATTGGAATAAGCATTACGGACCCATCGGCTGGCTTACGCTCGGGGAGGTTTTTCCGGAGCGCGCGTTCTCGGACCTCGGGTTCAACGTAGGCTACTACGCCCGCTACCGCGACAACGTCATCGGCTTGGTGCAGTACCGCGAGGGCTTCAAACTCGTCGATACGGCGCGGACCTTGGTCTCCGCCTACGTTCCGGTGAACGTCATGAAGGACGTCAACAGGGACTTCTTCAACAATCTCATCGAGTTGGGCGCCGGCATCGAGCTTCACCCGATCCTGCGCTACAGCGTCAAGCTGCGCGCCGAGTTTTACCGCGGCGTCTATCTCGGGATCGAGGGCCGCGATCCGAACCCATACGGGGCGAACTACAACGACTTCAGGCTGTCGCTTCTTTTCACGAAGCGCTTCTCGATTCAGGGGCCTCCAGCGGAAAGGGCCTCCAAGCCGGGTTACGAGGAAGAGACGGGTGGCCGGCCTTTTCGCTGGCATGGCTATCTATGGTGACGCCGTGGGAGACCGCGATGCAGGACCTCACGGCCGTCGTGGCTGTGGGCATACTGATCAGCGGGTTGGACGACCTCTTCGTAGACCTCTGCTATTACGGGAGCGAACTCTATCGCGCGGTCTTTCGAGGCCGCTATCCCTCGGTGACCGAGGAGCAGTTGAGCGCCGAGCCGGAGCAGGCGATAGCTGTCATGATCCCCGCATGGCAAGAGCATGCCGTGATTGCGCAGATGCTGCGCAACACGATCCGCACGGTGGATTACGAGAACTTCGACATCTTCGTGGGCACGTATCCAAACGACGAAGCGACGATGCTGGCGGTCGCGGCAGTCGCCGAACTGGAGCCGCGCGTGCACCGGATCGTCTGCCCGCATGAGGGGCCCACGAACAAGGCGGACTGCCTCAACTGGATCATCGAAGGCATCCGGCATTATGACAAGACGACCGGCAAAGGCATCAAGATCATCATGCTCCATGACTCCGAGGACATGGTCCACCCTCTGTCGTTCAAACTCATGAATCACCTGATCCCTCGTGTTCCGATGGTTCAGATTCCGGTGGTGCCGTTCGAATCCGACTACGGCGATTTCACGGCCGGCACCTACCTGGACGAGTTCGCCGAGTCCCACTTGAAGGACATGGTGGTTCGAGAGCGCCTCAGCGGGATGGTGCCGTCCGCCGGAGTCGGCACGGGTTTCTCGCGCGACGCGATCGAGGAACTGGCCGTAGTTCACAAAGGACAGATATTCAACGTATGCACGTTTACGGAGGACTACGATCTCGCGTTCCGCTTAAAGGCGATCGGCAAGCGTTCGATCCTGCTCCAGCATTTCGTCGAGAGGACGCAGGTGGTGAGAACGGGCTGGCCGTTCCATCGCGAGCGCCTGAAGCGGGTCCGAGAACTCGTCGGCACGAGGGAGTACTTCCCGTCCAAGTTCAAGGACGCCGTCCGCCAAAAGGCGCGTTGGACGCTGGGCATTGTCTTCCACGGCTGGCAGCAGAGAGGCTGGGAGGGGAACTTGGCGCTTCGCTACATGGTTTGGCGCGACCGCAAGACCCTCGCGACGAACTCGGTCAACATGCTGGGGTATCTCCTTCTCGCCGAAGCGGCCGCTGACGCGATCATGGGGAGACACTCGACGGCGGGCCTCTTCCCTCTCCACATCGCGGCTGGGAGCTGGGTCTGGAGCGTCGTGTACGCGGACTCCCTGCTGCTGACGAACCGGTGCCTGCAGCGTCTGGCGACTTTGCGGAGGATCACGTCGTGGCCGCAGGCTCTTCTGTCGATCCCGCGAATCATTTGGGGAAACGTCGTAAATTTCTTCGCCGTCGCAAAGGCGACCCGTTTGTTCCTGTGCGCCAAGTTCTCGGGTCAAAAGCTCGTTTGGGCGAAGACGGCTCATGCCTTTCCTACCGAGGCGCAACTTCTCGGCTACAAGCGGAAGCTCGGAGACCTGCTGCTGGATAGCCGCATGGTTACTCTTGCGCACCTCAATGAGGCGTTGAACGCCCAAAAGGAGCGCCGGCGGCTGCTCGGCGATATCCTGGTGGACCTCGGCTACGTGTCCGAAGCGGATGTCGTGGCTACGCTTGCCAAGCAGCTCAAGGCGGAGGCCTGGACGATCGATCCCGACAAGCTCGACCCGGAAGCCATGGACCACATTTCCGAAGAGGCCTGCCGCGAGCATCTCATGATCGTGGTGGACGTCCAGGCCCACCCGCTCGTGGTCGCGGCGGCCGATGTGCTGGACGCGCGCATGCGCAAATGGCTCGACGCGAACCTTGGCTGCCCCTACCGGCTCGTTCTGTCGGGAAGAAGGAGCATCGTCGACGCCATCGATCGCCTGAAGCGCGGGCGAGGACCCATAGCTTCCGTCATTCAATTGCCGCTCGCGCGGCAGGCAGGGATCGATCAATTGCAGTGAGGAGCCCATGAACAAACCTACCGTGCTCGTCGTCTTCGGAACCCGGCCCGAAGTGATCAAGCTCGCTCCAGTCGTCCGGGAGCTCCGGAGCCGTCCGGACCTCTCCACGCGCGTGTGCGTGACGGCGCAGCATCGTGAAATGCTCGACCAGATGCTGAGGAGCTTCGATCTGACGCCCGACTACGATCTGGATCTCATGGAGCCGAACCAGGACTTAAGCTCCTTCAGCGCGAAGGCCCTGCCCCGATTGCAGCAAGTGCTGCGCGAGGCTAAACCCGACTTCCTCCTCATTCAGGGCGATACGACCACGACTTTCGTGACCGCGCTCGCCGCCTTTTACGAGCGCGTCCCCGTGGGACACGTGGAAGCGGGTTTGCGGTCCTTCGACCGGGCGAATCCGTTCCCTGAGGAGATCAACCGGCTCCTGACGGCGAGGCTCAGCGACTATCACTTCGCGCCGACCGCGGTTGCCCGCGGGAACCTGCTGGCGGAGGGCATCGCCGACCGCGCGATCATCCAAACGGGAAACACCGTCATCGACGCGCTGAGATGGGGCTGCGAGCGTGCGCACGTCTTCGATGAACCGGCGCTTCGCGCGGCCATGGAGACCGTCAAGCCCGGCGAAAAAATCGCTCTCGTGACGACCCACCGCCGGGAAAACCTCGGCGAGCCGTTGGCGAATCTTTGCAAGGCCTTTCAATCTCTCGTCAAACGACACGACGGTCTGCATTTATTTTACCCCGTTCATCTGAATCCCTCGGTGCAGAAGACGGTCCGCGGGATTCTCAATCATCCTCGCGCCCACCTGCTGCCGACTCTGGATTACCTTGATACGGTGCATCTGTTGAATCGGAGTTGGTTCGTCATGACGGACTCCGGGGGGCTTCAGGAGGAGGCGCCGTCGTTGGGCAAGCCGGTGCTGGTGCTGAGATCGGTGACGGAACGGCCGGAGGCGGTAAGCGCGGGCGTGGCCCTCTTGGCGGGGACGGAGGGAGGCCGCGTCGAGGAGCTCGCCTCACGGCTCATGACGGACGCCGCGTTCTATTTGTCGATGGCGCGAGGCATCGGCCTCTTCGGCGACGGGCAAGCGAGCCGGCGCATCGTCGACGCCGTGCGGCACCACCTTGGTCTTGCCGCTCAGCCTCCGGAGGCTTTTGAATGCGCGCTGCCGACGGAGCATCAGGGCCGCGGAGCCGTTCACAACCAGGACGCAATCAATTCACAGGTCGTCCATGGTTCTAACGGCGCGGCGCAAAATATACTCGCGCATGATCCCGCAGCCCTGGCTTCATGACTAGAACGAAAGAGCTTTCCGCGATAGACACCCAACCGTTCGTTCGAACCGCCGAATCCTTCCCTGTGACGGTCGTTCCGATGCGCGGGCCGTTCGGCGGCAAGCGCTACCGCTGCAGAGCCACCGCGTTCGACGAATCCACCCTGCGGGTCGAGGCCTCTGAGGCGCTGTCGATCGGACAGCGGGTGAAAGTGCGCCTGCAGCTGCCGAGGGCCGTCTCGAACTTCTTCCGAGGTCTTCCATGTGAGTTCGAGGCGAAAGTACGGGACGTGCGTCCGCTTTGCACGAACGGAGCGGTGCGATACCTGATCGTTCTAAATTGGGAGCAGGAACTCACGCAGCTCGCCAACTGCGCGATTCGGTCCTATCAGTTCAAGATCGGGACGATGCTTGTGGCGGTGCTCTCCACCGTCGTCTGGCTCAAGTGGCGCAATCTCGATTATTTCTGGTACTCGCCGTTCTTTTACGTCTACAGCGTGACTCTCTTGACCTATCTCGTGTCGCGCTTCTTCCTTTCGTGGCGCCATAAGGACCCTCCTTACAAGGGCCTGACGCCGACGATCAGCATCGTTATCTCGGTTCGCAACGAGGAACGCGCGATCGCGGCGACGATCCAGTCTTGTTACGAGGCCGACTACCCGGAACATAAGCGCGAGGTCATCGTGGTCGACGACGGCTCCTCCGACGGGACTCCCAAGGTGCTGGCCGAGATGCGCGAGCGCTATTCGGATCTCCAAGTGATCACCTTGAAGCCGAGCGGCAAGCGCTTTGGGATGGCCGCCGGCGTGAGGCAGGCGACCGGGGATATCGTCGTGTTCGTGGATTCGGATACGTTCCTGTTCCACGACGCGCTGCGGCGCATTGTCTGCGGGTTCGAGGATCCGACCTTGGGCGCTTCGGCGGGCTACACGGAAGTCGAGAACGCGGACAAGAACGCCCTCACGGGCCTGCAGGAGGTTCGCTACTTCGTCTCCTACCGCCTGCTCAAGTCGTCCGAGAGCCTCTACAGCTGCGTGACGTGCTGCCCGGGCTGCCTCTCCGCTTACCGTCGGAAGTATCTTCTGGAGATCCTTGAACCGTGGCTCAACCAGAAGTTTCTGGGTCGACCGGCGACGTTTGGGGACGACCGCAGCCTCACGAATTTTATCTTGCGCAAGTACCGCGTGATTTACAACGAATCGGCGGTCGCGTCGACGATAGTCCCGGAGACATGGGGGCATTACCTCCGCCAGCAGGTGCGATGGAAGAAGTCGTGGCTGCGCGAGACCTTGATCGCCTCTCGATATATGCATCGAAAGGCGCCCATCGCGGCGATCTCCTTCTACGCGGCCGCCGGTTTTAGCCTTTTGTCCCCGGCGATGCTCGTGCGGGTGTTCTATCTTGAGTCCACCATGAGGATCAGCGAGTCCGTGGTCCTCTTTTATGTGTTCGGGCTCATCATGGTCGGACTGCTGCAATCCCTATATTTCCTCTACCGACGCCCAAGTCCGCACTGGCTCCTGGGCATGCTCTGGATGGCCAGCTCGATGCTGCTGACCGGACCTCAGACATATTACGCGATGCTGACGATCCGCAAGAACCATTGGGGGACGCGATGAGGCGGAGCTATTTGGGCCAGTGGCTCTTCATCCTGCTGGCTACCGGAAGCTGCATCCTTTGGAAGATGGAAGGCCAGGCCTACGTCCGCCGGGAGTATTACGGCGTATGGAGCCCGAAAGAGGCGGATCGCACCGAGCGTAAGTTTCTGGCACTTCTGTTCCCGAGGATCACTCGACGCGGAGCACCTCATACCATTTCCCTCGGCCAATTCGAGGCGATCGTCACGGAACTCAACCGCAACGGCTATACCGCGATCCGCCTCCGCGACGTGAAGGATTTCTATGAAAAGAAACGCCTCCTGCCGCGGCGGGCCGTTCTCTTGACCTTCGATGAGGACTACCCCAAGAGCGTCCGATACTCCGATAAGGTGCTCAAGCGTCTGCGGATGCCGGGAACGCTGTTCTTGAACGGAATCGCGACGTCGGGCAGGGTCGATCAACGTCAGTTCCTTTCGCGCCACGCGCTGGGACAGCTCGTGAAGGGAGGGGCGTGGGATTTCGGAGCCGTGTCACAGCCTCATCCCGTCGCCGCGCCGGACTTGCTCCCTGCGCTCGATGCGGTCCTTGAGAACGACCAGCGCCTTCCCTCGCCTCTTGACCCCGAGGCGCATCGTTTCAAGTTCGTGGAGTCGGAGATTGGGTACAACGACGACAAGGATCAGCCGAGGTCGCTGAAGGTCATGACGGTGTCGCCGTCGCGGACGGCGGCCGAAACACTGCGGATTATCGACAAGTCTTGGCCGCGCGAGGTCGGCTTCGCGGACGACTTCTCTAAGCCCATCGCGGAGAACTGGATCGTGGGGTGGGGGATAGTCTCCGCCGAACCGAACAGACTCGCCCTCCTTCCGACCCCGAAGCAGACGGGCGCCGGGATCCTGCTCCGCGGCACGGAGCGCTGGCGGGACGTCGCGATCGAGTTCGAGGTGAAGCGCTACGAAAAGGAACTGTGGGCGTATGCGCGCTACCGCGAGGACGGGGGCTTCGTGCGGGCGGGTTTGCGCAACGGATTCTGGTACATCGAGCAGAAGATCGGACCGAAGCACCTGGTGACGATGCTGGCCCGAGCGCCCGTCACTTCCGACTCCATGCCTTCACGCGTGCGTTTCGTCGTCAAGGAGGACGCGGCCCTGCTCCACGTCAACGGGCGCATGCTTTTCGGACGCAGCCTCCGCGTGCATCCAAATGTCGACTATGGGCGCATCCTGTTGGCCGTCTACGACGCGAGGCCTCGGTCCGCGATGGGCTTGGTCACCTCCTTCCGGGCCGATCCGCTCGGCGCTTCCTGGGTGGCCTTGAGCGAAGCCGGCGGGCCGCTGGACGAGAGGCGCTTGAAAGGTTTACGGGAGGAGGCGGTGTACGCCCGGGCGATCTCCCCGCAATGGCTGAAGATCGGGCAGGATGGAGGTTTGGCGCAGGCCTTGGGCGAACGCGAGTTCCTGGCGTCATTGGCGGGCTTCTTCCGCTGCCGCCTCATTCCGCTCGTCTCCCTGCCGGACGCCGGCACGTTCACTTTGGGCGATCCGAGAACGACGGATCGCCTGGTCGCTCGGCTGGGTCAGGCCGCGGAGGGACAGGATATCGCGGGACTGAACCTGCAGCTGCGGACTGTCGACATGAACAGGCCGCAGACGATCCGGTTCCTGAAACAGGCGCACGCGGAACTGCGCCGTCGCAAGCGCGAGCTTTGGATCACCAGCGCGGGGCCGCTCGCGCCGTCCTCCGCGATGGCGGGCGCGGTTGACGGAGTGCTGTTGCAGTCGAGACGCAATGCCGATGGATTGACTCTTCTGGAGGCCGCGCGAGGCGGACACATTCAATGATCAGACTACTGACGATCGCCGTGCTGACGACGCTGTCTCCTTGCGGCTCCTGGGCCGGAGCTTTCGAGGACGGGCAACGCTTCATGGAGCAGCGGCGCTACCCGGAGGCCGTCGCGGCCTTCGAGCGCGAGGCGAAGACGAATCCGGGCTCGCCGGAGGTCCTTCTCAACCTAGGGTGGGCGTACTGGCACGCACGGCGGATCTCCAGCGCGTGGAAGGTCGGAGACACGCTGGTCAAGCTGGACTCAGGCAATCCGGTGTTCCTGGTCTTTCTTGCGAATACCCAGATCGAAAGAAAGAACTACTCGGAAGCGGCGGACTTGGCGCGCAAAGCGCTGAAGCTTTCTCCGGACGACAAGGACGCTTCGATGGTCCTGGCCGTTGCTTTGTTCAGACTCCAGCGGCCGCAGGAATCGATGGAGCTTCTAGAGAAGGTCAGCGCGCGTCATCCGGAGTACAAGAAAGTGGTCTATCGCAAGGCGGTCTTCCTTGCGGAGATGGGGAAGAAGGAGGAGGCCTTGAAGTATCTAGACCGGCTTTTGGCCGCCGAGCCTGGCAACTCCGCCTATCACCGCAGCCGCGCGAAAATCCTGTTCGACCTCAATCGCACCACCGAGGCCAAGAACGAATGGACGGACCTCGTGCGAAAGGACAAGGACCCGGAGGCGCTGCTGAACTTAGGCTACACGTACTGGCGCGAACGGAACTACGACGAAGCGATGCGCATCGGCACCCTGCTTCTGAAGATCGACGACGGCAATCCGGTGTTTCTGCGCTTCATGGCGAACCTGGAGATAGAAAAGATGAATTATCGCGCCGCTTTGGCGCTCTCCGAAAAGGCTCTGAGGCTGGCGCCGAACGACCGGGACGCCTCGGTCATGCTGTCGAAAGCCCTGTTCCGGCTTCAGCGCGAGAGGGAGGCGATGGCGATCTTGGGGCGGCTCGTCAAAGAGCATCCGGACAACGTGTCGGTCGTGTTCCACTGGGCGGAGATCCTCGATCGGATGGGGCACCTGGAGGAAGCGCTGCCCTTCTACGAGAAGCTCCTGAAGGGCGATGCGGACAATCCGCTCTATGTCCTCAATCGCGCCAATGTTCTCTATCGTCTGGGGCGATTCGACGAGGCGATCGCGGGCTGGAAGAAGCTTGCCGCCGCCGAGCCGCCGAGCCTGAGCGCATTGCGGCAGCTTCGCGAGGACTCCGTGAGTCGCCAGTCGTGGGACGAGGCGGTGAAATGGCAGAAGCGGATCATCGACTTGAATCCGCAGGAGCATACGGGTTGGGACAAGCTTTCCATCGTCTACATGCAGATGAAGGACTACAAGAATTCCTATCTCGCGGCGAAGCAGGCGATTGAAGTCGATCCGGTGTCGATCAACGGCTATTACCTGAAAGCGGAGGCCCTGGACCGGATGCAGGACTGGTCGCAAGCGCGCAAGGCGTATGAGGACATCATGGAGCGCAATCCCAACAGCCTGCGCGCGCTGGACGGACTCTCGTACGCTCTGGAGGCGCAGCAGCGCTACGGCGACGCGATCCGGGAGATCCGCCGAATGAAAAAGCTGACCGAGCCGACGGTATCTCCCTATCACAGCGTGCACGAAGCGCGCCTTCTGGCCGATTCGGGACGATTCAACGCGGCGCGGACGATTGTGCGCGATCTCACGACGCGTAAGCCCATCCGGATCCCGGCCCTGCTCTATCACGGCATCGGGAAGTTCGATCGCAGCGACTCGATCTCCCGGGCCGAGTTCCGCGCTCATATGGAGGAGCTGAAGAAGCGAGGGTACCAGACGATCACCGTGTCCGAACTATCGCAGGCGTTTCAAGGCAAGTTCAAACTGCCCCCGAAGCCTCTGCTGTTGACGTTCGACGACGGCCGCGTCGACTCCTTCCAGAACGCCGATCCCGTGCTGGAGGCATTAGGATGGAAGGCCACGATGTTCGTGCACCTCTCCATCCATCGAAAGCCGGGGTTTCACGCCAATCCTGAGGACATCGCACGCTGGCAAGCGACCGGCCGATGGGACATGCAGGCGCACGGTTTCCAGGCTCACGATCCCATGCCTCTCGATGCCGCGGGCCGCACGGGGCACTTCCTGCCGAACCGGATGTGGCTTGCCCAAGAAAAGCGGCTGGAAACGCCCATCGAATTCCGCAATCGCATCGACAACGAATACCGCAAGGCGCGGCAGGGCGTCGAGGAGATAGTGCCCGGACGCCCCGTCGTGGCGTTCGCCTATCCCTACGGCGACTACGGGCAAAACGACTACACCAATACGCCGCAGGCCGTCTTCATGAACCGCGAGACGGTCGCCAAGCACTTCAAGCTCGCGTTCATTCAGGAGCAATACGGGATCAACAGTCTTGCGTCCAATCCGCGAGATCTTCGGCGCTTCGAGGTTCCCAAGGGGATGGAGCCCAAGGAGCTCGCCGAGCATATCGAGGTCAGCGACCCGTGGCTGCAGGCGAAACTGCTTGAAGCGGAGCTGTGGGTGCGCTCCGGACAGGTGGGCCAGGCGCACGCCGAATTCGCGGCTCTCGAACAGCACGGATTCAATCAGCCGCGCGTGCTGGCGGACAAGGGGCTCGCGTACGAGAAAGCCGGGAACTACTACGAAGCGCAGAAGCTCTTCGTGAAGGCATACAACGAGCACCCGCGCAAGGACCTGTTCGGGAACGAGCCGTTCCGTCGGCTGCTCAACCAATCTGAGCGCAACACCGCTCCGCGGGTAGGCGCCGAGGTGCAGGGGTTCTCGGACAGCCATTCCAATTCGTACGCGAAATCGCTGCTTCGCAGCCGGATGATGGTCAAGGGCGTGCGCCTCGAGGCGTTCGGAGGACAAGGCCGGTACTACGACCGAGACGCCGCCGAGGCGGGGCTGCCCCGGATCACGGGCAAGGAGGGTGGGCTCGGGCTCAGCGCCTTCCTCACACCAAGGCTGCAGATCGAGGGCGGCGCCGGGCGCCGCTATTTCTATGAAGGGGCGAGCGGCCACGCGGACAACTACTCCGCGAACCTTGCCTTTCAGGCCTTTAGGAGGCTCGCCTTCAAGGTTCGAGACGGCATGGGCAACATCGACACCGCCGCGGCCATCCGGCAAGGGCGCCGGTACCGCGCCGACGGCGGCGGCATCGTCTTCGACCCGGAACTGAACTGGCGCGCGACCGCCGACTACGACGTGACGCGCTTCAACGACGGCAACGTCGAAAAGGACGCCAAGCTCGCGCTCATGCGCCGCCTTTCGGAGCAGTGGTCGGTCGGCGGAGCCTACCTCAACGGCGATTCCAAGTCCGCGGCGGCGGAATACTATACGCCGCAGCGGCTGCAGCAGTATACGGGTGTTGTCGAGTGGAGCCAGGGTCTGGGCAAGCGCAGCGAGGCGACCGGCCTCCGCCGGGGCGAGGTGACCGCTCTATATCAGGGCGGCTACGGCTTCCAGCGCTCCGCATCGCAGGCGGTGCATGTCCTCGGGGCGTCGATCACGTGGCGCGTGGCGGACTTCGTTTCCTTCATGGTCGACGGGCAGTATTCCCAATCCCCGACCTATATCGGCCGACGGGCGCAGGCGGGATTGGGAGTGAGCTTCTAATGAATCGGTCAACAAGGCTTTACCTCGGCACAATGGGAACCGGAAGGTGGATGGATTATAGTCACGACATGATTCTGATCGCCGCGCTCCTCCTGCTTCCGACTCTCGCGTTTCCCCGCGGTGCGCGCGCGGAGGACGAGGTTATCGAGTCGGCGCCGAGCGCGCGGCCGGCTGCGGCGCCGGCGCGCCGGCCGTCGGCCGAGGAGGAGTCGAACCTTAGCGAGCTCGACGAGATCATCGAGAGTCAGAAGAGAGCTTTCCATCAGGAGCGCCGTCAGAAGCAGGAGGAGACGGAGTCGCCTAAGAAGGAACGCAAGGCGCGGAAGAAGCGCTCGTCCGCGGGCAAGACGAATGCCGTCGGCAGGGCCGAAGGGACCGTGCGGGACAGGACCAAGTCTCGATGAACGCTTTAAAGGGGGGGAGAATGATCAAGGAACTGCCGGCCACGACAGAGCGCAAGACATGGGTCTATCCGAGAGAAAAGTTCGCGAAACTCCATGCGCCGCCGGAAAACGTCCATCCGGCGGACAAGCTCCGGAGCCTCCTGCGCGCAAAATTCAAACTTCGCCGCACCGAGTCCGAGAAGTCCTACCTCCATACGGCCGGCGCCTACGACGCATTGACCGCCGCCATTTTGACCGATCTCGGATTCGAGGCCGTCTATGCGAGCGGCTGGCAGCTCGCTGTGGCCCACAGCATGTACCCGGACATCGGCGTCTATCCGTCGAATGCGATGGTGCCGCTGGTGCTGGAGCTGCTGCGGGGCATCGAAGGAGCCCGGGATCGGCATTTTTACGACATCGAAGGCGAAGTCCTGAACGCGCCGCCGATCTTCGCCGATATCGAGGCAGGATTCGGAGGCCCCACGCAGACCTTCGCTCTAGCGCGCGAGCTCATTCGGGCCGGCGTCGCAGGAGTTCATCTGGAGGATCAGGACCCGGCGGAGCGTACGTGCGGCCATATCGTCTCCCACCACAACGTGAAACGGGCCAAGGTGCTCGTGCCCACGAACAAGTGGATCGAGAAGCTCATCGCGGTCAAGGCCGCGGCGCAGGCGACGCGCACGAATCTAGTCGTCATCGCCCGCACGGACGCGGTCGATGGGGCCGTGCCGGGAGGGCGCGAGGGCGGCGTCGCGCACGCCATCGAACGGGCGCTCGAGGCGGCGTCACTGGGCGTCGACGTCATCTGGCCGGAGTTCAACACCACAGATCCCGAGGCGCCGCTCGAATTTGCGGAAGGGGTCCATAAGCACTATCCCGACCAGATGCTCGGCTTCAACCTCTCTCCGTCCCTATATTGGGGCCAGGCTAAGCGGGAGGGAAGGCTCATTAAGAACAAGGACCTCGCGCAGATGGGCTACGTGCTTCAGTTTTCGACGCTGCTGGCATTCCGGACCGCGGGCATGGCGCTCGAGACGTGGCTCCGGGGATTCCAGCAGCGCGGGCTCGACGCCCTCGCGGACCTGCAGCTCGTGGAAACGGCGTCTTTCGACGGCGTCCCCCGGACGAGGATGCACCAGGTCTTCGCGGGCACGAACCGATGGCTCACGCTGGAACAGATCGCCAAGTGCCGCGCAGCCGACCGGCCTCATTGATGTCAAATCGAGGACAAGAATAGTTTACCTCCGCTCCATGTGCGTGCGAGGCGGTCGTGGATACACTATGCACAACCCAGGGAGGCAGCCATGATGCTGCGGCTATTGTTCCGACGACGACGCGCGGCGGCGAAAGCGCGGGCGGAGGAGACGGCGGGCCGCGAGGCCGAGGCGAAAACGAAGCCTGCCGCCGAGGTAATTGCGGGAACGCCGCCGGATCCCTTGTATCGCGACGAGGACATCCCGTACTGGCAGAGATATTATTGAGACTCATGGGAGGCGGATGAGACCGATTTCGAATGGAGAGCGCTGGGCGATCATCTTGGCAGGGGGCGAAGGCACCCGGATGACCGAGTTCGCGATAAACCGCTTCGGGGAGGCGCGGCCGAAGCAATACTGCTCCTTCATGGGCGAGAATTCGATGCTCGAGCATACGCTTCGCCGCGGCGCTCGCATCGTCGGCCGCCAACGTCTCGTGACGGTCATCGGCAAAGGCCACGTGCGCTTCCTTCGGCGAGAACTGCCGAACATGTCCGGCTTCATCGTCGAGCAGCCCCGCAACGTCGGGACCGCGCCTGGAGTGTTCCTCCCGTTGACCTATGTGATGGCGCATGACCCGGACGCGACCGTTCTCATTCTGCCTTCGGACCATTACATCGCGCCGAACGATAGGTTCGTGTCCTTGATGACGGAGGCCGCCGCGCTCGCGGAATTGCAGGAGCGGAGGCTCGTGCTCGGGGCCGCTGTCGCGGACCGCCCCGAGACCGAATACGGCTGGATCGAGACCGGAGATCCCATCGAAGAGCATCCCGATGCGGCCCGCGTCCTTCAGTTCCATGAGAAGCCCGATCAAGTCTCGGCCGAGAGGTTCTATCGTTCCGGGTTCCTGTGGAACACGCTAAACATGGCGGTCAAGGCGAATACTCTCTGGCGCATCGGTTGGGAGCTTCTGCCCGGCGCCTTGGGCCTGTTCGAGCGGCTGCGTTCCGCCATCGGGACCCCGTCCGAGGGCATGGTCTTGGAGCGGATTTACGGAGAGATGGGAGAGGCCAATTTTTCCAAGGAAATACTCGAGCGGGCCATGGCGCAGACCCTCGCGCTGTCGATGCGCAATCTGGAATGGAGCGATTGGGGGCGGCCCGAGCGGGTCGAGGAAGTCATCGGCCGGCGGCTGGTGCAATCTCTGGTCTAAGCGGCGTTGCCGGCGACGCTCGGAGTCCGCTTTGCCGTCAGCGGCGCGGCGCGTCGGCGGCGGCCATCCTTGATGATCCAGCCGTAGACACGGGAGGGTTCCGCGCGCCTACACTCGGCAGCAGGAAGCTGAAGCGGCAGCCCTTGCCTGCCGAGTTCTCTACCCATATGCGTCCGCCGTGGCGCTCCACGATCTCTTTGCAGATGGCTAGGCCAAGTCCGGTCCCTTTGTAGGCTTTCCCGCCGCTCGGCCTATTGATCTGGACGAACTGGTCGAAGACCTCGGCAACTCTGTCTTTGGGGATCCCGCTGCCGTCGTCGATGACGTTGACGAGCACCTCTCCCCGCGCGGCCGGCGAGGATTGGACTAGGACGTGCTGTCGAGCGAATCGCAGGGCATTGTCCAAGAGATTCCGTACGACCTGGGCGATGAGATCGGGATCTCCCGTCACCCGCGGCAATCCGGGGGCCAGGTCGACGTCCAGCTTGTGGGTGCCCACGAACTGGTATTCCTCCACGATCTCCGACAGCAGCTCACGGAGGTCCACGTCCCGCGCGTCGACCTTGGTGCTTCCGGATTGAATGCGCGCGAGGTCAAGAAGGTCGTCAAGCATCCGGATCTGACGGTCGACGTTTCGCGAAGCCATGTCGATGAACTTGAGTTGTTGAGCGGAGGGGGAGCCTGCCATTCCGCTCTTCAGGCAGGACATGGCCGTCTTGACTACGGTCAGCGGGTTGCGCAGCTCGTGCGAGACGCGGTGCAGGAACTGGTTGGTCAGTTCTACGGTGCGTTGACTGCTTGCGATCTCCGCCTTGAGACTCTCCAGCCGTCTGGCGTCGTGGAAGGTCATTACGCGCGACGGCTCTCCGTTCCAGGTAATCGGGTCGATGCGGGTATCGAACGGTATCTCGGAGGCGCCGGGAGCCTTGGCGGGCGGATGGATGGGTTTCCCTAATAAGGCCTCCGCGGGGGCCTGCAGGACGCGCTCCGCCGCCGGATTGACGAAACGCACGATCTCCTTGCCGTCCACGACGACCTTCCCGCTGGGGTCTCCCAGGAGCAGCGACTCCAACTCCTTCATGGAGCGTTTGCGTTCCATCGCGTAGCGGATGGAGCGGCGGAGTTGGGCCTTGTCGAGGGCTCCCTTCACGAGGAATTCTTGCGCGCCGATGGTAAGGGCCTCGCGACCGAGACGTTCGTCTCCCGGCGGAATCATGGCGACGATCGGCAGATCCGGGCGTTGGCGCCGCAATCGACCAAAAGCTTCGAGGCCATTGCCGGCGGGAAGCGCGAGATTGACCAGGGCCGCGTCGAAGGCGTCGCGAGAGATCAGGTCGGAGCCCGCCGCCAGGCGCAGGGCGTCCTTCACTTCGTAGGACTGCCCCGCCTCGTCGCCCGCCAGGAGGTATTTGATGACCGAAGCGTCATCGGGAGATCCTTCGATCAGCAGGATTCTCGTGGTCGTCTTCTCCATGGTCCCTCCGTGCTCGGTCGCGACGGCCTATATCGGAATGCCTTCGGAATTATAGACGGGGCGCGTCCGGCGTCCCATGGACGAAGCAGAAAGGTTTTTGGACGAAGGCGTGACCGCGAGCTCCAAAAAAAACTCGGCAGGGTCGGCCGCACCCGACCCTGCCGAGCAAGAGCGTAACGTCAATTCAGGCGGACTTGATACCCGAAGTTCGGCACCGTCGCGATGCGCTCGTCCTCGGGGCGAATCTTCCGGCGCAGGCGGGCGATGTGCTGGTCCACCGTGCGCGTGTCGATCTCCATGTTCTTGTCGAGGCCCCAGATCATCTCGAGAAGCTGCTCGCGGGAGAGCACTTTGCCGTCCGCCTCGATCAGGAGCTTCAGGATCGCGAACTCCTTCGGCGCCAAGTGCGCCGGGCGTCCCTTTACGGTGATGGCGTGACGATCGAAGTCGATGTCCATCGCGCCGAGAGACAGATGCTTCTTTCCGTTTCCGCCGGCGGGGATGCCGCTGGCGCGGCGGAGATGGCCGGCGATGCGCGCCTGGAGTTCGCCCACCGAGAATGGCTTTACGATGTAGTCGTCGGCTCCCAGCTTAAGCCCCAGGATTCTGTCCATCTCGCTGCGCTTGGCGGTCAGGAGCACGACCGGCACGTTGTTGTCCGCGCGGATCGTCTTAAGGAACTCCAGCCCGTCCATCTTGGGGAGCATGATGTCGAGGATGATCAGGTCGGGGTGCTGCTTTCGGACCATTTTCAAAGCGGATTCTGCGTCGTTCGCCACGAGCACCTTGTACCTGTCCTTTTCTAGGTTGTACCGGAGCAGTCGCGCGATGTCTCTTTCGTCTTCAACAATCAGTATCTTTGCCTTGGTAATCATGGTGAGTCCATTGTACTTTCGACCCTAGGGGGCTAAAAGTGTGGCGCAGTAATTATTTTGTGCCCGACTTGTGACCAGGAGGCCACTCGGCCAAGAAAGAGTTACACGGCCTCCATTGGGGCGGTGGAGCGCCCCTGTTACAGTCTAGGTAGGCGCATCTCGAGCATGCGCGGGATCGTCCGCGCGGAGGAGCGTATGGGGCTCATCGACATCCTCATCATCCTGCTGATCATCTCCTGGCTGGGAGGCTTCTCGGTGCAGGTCGGCGGAGGTTTGATCCACCTCCTGCTGGTGATAGCGATGGTGCTTCTGATCGTCCGACTTCTCTGAGGAGGAGAGCCGCGACCGGACTTAGTTCGGACGAGGCAGCGTAAAGTGGAAGGCCGCACCGCGGCCGCGAATGTTCTCGGCCCAGATACGGCCGCCATGCGCCTCCACGATCTGCTTGGCGATGGAGAGTCCTAAGCCGGTCCCTTCCACCTGCTTTCGATCCTTCCGGCAGTGGTTGAAGCGTTCGAAAATGTGGGGGAGCTCCTCTTCCGGGATACCCGCGCCCGAATCTCGCACCGACAGCATGACCATGTGCTGGAGGGGCTTGCCGCTCACGACGATGCGGCCTCCCGTTCGGCTGAACTTGACCGCGTTCGAAAGCAGGTTCTGCAGCACCTGGGAGAGCTGGGTCTTGTCGGCGAGCGCCCGCATCTCTTGTGGAAGGTCGACGCGGACCGATAGGCGCCGCCGACGGACGAGAGGGCCGATGCTTCTCGAGAATCGGCGCACGAACTTCGCCAGCCGCACCGCCTCGGGGTTCATCGAGCGCTTTCCGGACTCGAGGGCGGACAACTCCAAAAGGTCCTCGACCAAACGCGAGAGCCGATTGGCGTGCTTCTCGATGATCTTCACGAACTGGAGGCGGTTGCGCGAGTCCTCCAATCCGCCTTTCTGGAGCGTCTCCGCGAATCCCTTGATCGCCGCGACGGGCGTGCGGAATTCGTGAGAGACCGTCGCGACGAACTCCCGCCGCAGGCGCTCGCGCTCGCGAAGCCGTTCGAGCTCCTCGCTGCGTCTTCTCTCGGTGATGTCCCGCTCCACGCGTACGCCGACGATTCGGTCCTTCCACGTCAGGGTCCCGATGGTCGACTCCACGGGGAATATGGACCCATCCTTCCTCTTTCGCTGAATCACTACGGTCCGCTCGTGGTGCGCCGACCGGACGAGAGCGGGAAGGATCCGCGGCTGCGCGGACAGATCCGAGAGTCGCCGCTGTAGGAACTCCGTTTTCGAGTAGCCATACAGCGAAATGGCCGCGTCGTTGGCGTCCTCGATCTCCTCGCTTGCAAGGTCGTAGAGAATGATGGCGTCGCTCACTCCCGAGAAAAGAAGTCGGTACTTTTCCCGGTTTTCCTTTAGAGCCTCCTCCGCGCGCCTGTTCTTGATGAACTGACCGAGCTGGCATCCGGTGATCGACATCATCTGCAGCAGGACGAAATCGGGTTGGCGCGCGGACCGGCTAAAGAACTCGAGGATTCCAAAGGTATTCGTGCCGAGGCGGATGGGTATCCCGAAGTGGCAATGGAGGCCGACGGCCGCCGCTTGCGGGTTGTAGGTTCCGGGGCGGCGCTCGGCAAGGTCGGGAATCCACGCGGGCTGTCGGCTCGCCCAGACCAGACCCAGCAGTCCGATCCCCATTGGCGCCGGAGACCCGAAGCGAGGCTCCAAGAACTGTTCCAACCCGCGATCTGCGGCGTACCACGATTGGACGCGGTGCAGGCTGCGGTCCGTCGGGCGCACTTCCCAAAGAGCTCCGGCGTCCCAATCCATGCTCTGGCAGACGGTTCGGATCACCTTGGTGATCGCGACGCCGAGGGAGGGGGACTCGGCCAGAACTCCCGCGATCGCGAGTTGCGCGGTGATATAGCGGTCCGCCGCGCGGCGCTCTCGTGGGACGCTACAAGTCGGCGTCAATTTGTTCACGGTGATGTTACGATTATGATCGAAGAGCCGCGCATCGTCCACTGAGGAGCAGTAAACGAATTGTATTGCTTATGTGAAGCCGCCCGATGCGGGTCGAGCTAGAAGTGTTCGAAGAGGAGGCCGCTGAGGTATGGCGACGACTTTCCTTCAAGCGATAGCGCGGTCGTCCTGACGTAGAACTCGCGTGCTTCCTGGGGCGTCTTGGCTCCGGTCGCCACTTCGTCGGCAAGGTTAAGTGCCAGGAAATTGATGTCCTCTGATTCTCCGGCCGCCGATAGGAGTCGTTGGGACGCGTCGATCGAGAGGTTCATGCCGAGATTCTCGATCGCGCGTGCGGCCTCGGGCGATACCTGATAGCGGACGGACTGCAGGAGGACGTTCACGCGCCCAGGCGGCATGCCGCTCGGCTTTCCCGCGCGATAGACCGACGTCTTTTTCCAAGGCTCGTTGCCCTCCCAGGAGATCACATCGTTCTCGATGGAATTGGGTGATCCGTATTTCTCAATCATCATCCTCGCCACCGTCCGCGAGGCCGCGGGCCAACCCGCCACCGCCTTGCGGGCGCGCTCCTCGCGTCTGGCGGTATCCGTTCCGGTCCGTTTGACCGCACGGATGCGGAACGCCGCCGCGGTCTCCGGAATGATGCGGTACGACCGGGCCGGCGCCGCTTGGCGCAGGAAACCGATCGCTGGCGGAACCTGGATGATGGCGATGTCGCCTGGGTCCAGGCCGGACCCGCCTCGCGACCACGTGCTGAAGATGATGCTGGCGCCGCGGCTCATGGGGTCTCCGGAGACGAGCTCGACATAGCCGCCGGCCACCTCAACTGAGACTTGGCCTTTGCCCGAGGAAGCGATCGTGATCGCGGCGTCCTTTCCCATAATGAACTTATGGCTCCCGATCCTTACGTCCAGCGGCGACGCTTCGTCTGAGACCGTCCCGATTCTCAACGAGCCGGCCCGCTTTCCTTTAGGAGCATAGGAATTGACGATGAAGGCGTTACCCTTACGGGCGCGGATGGTGAGGTGATAGTCGGACTCGAAAGCCGCTTCTCCGCTGAGCACGCGGATGATGGAGCCCGACGGTATCATCGGGAGGTTCTGTCCAGGAACGTCCTGGGAGCGATCTCCGCCGACCTCGAGCTCGCCCGTGGCGTGGATCAAGCGGACCCGCGGCGCGGTCGCCGCGCGGCCTTCCTCGGCGATGGAGGGTGCCGAGGCGAAAGCCGCGAGGAACGCGAACGCCGAGACCAAAGCACGATGACTTGGCATGTTCATCTCCTGGAGCAGACGACATGTTCAGTATAGAACGCTTCGTTCCCGGTGGGGATGGACGCGCCGTAACAATTGGATGAATCCGGATTGACTCGACCTGACGCCTGATGACACGCACGTGACAAGAGTTAATGCATTCGTAACACCGCATTGACATAATGACGACATGCGCCGAGCTTCGCTTGCCGTCCTCCTGTCGTTGGCCCTCGCGCCCGCGTGGTGCCAATCGCCCAAGGGACTCTCGTCCCGCGCCGCACTGCCTCCGGCGCAGTTCCAGTCTCTTCTCCAGAAGTTCGTGGACAAGCTGTATCTGAAGGCCTTCCGGCACCTTGGAGACGAGCGAGACTTCGATCATGGGCACGTCCTTTATTCGAATTCAGGGGCGCCGGCGGCTATCCTCTACCACACGCAAGAGTTGGCTTACGATCAGCCGGCCGGCAGCGACTACGGATACCTCGACGCCGAGGGCCGCAATTGGATTCAGTGGATCGACACTGACTCCATCGAGAACGCGTCTTGCTGCGTCCGATCCAAGTATCCGGAGACGGCGTTCTGGGATTGGTTCCGATTCGCCAAGCTTCCCGCGCTGCTCGAACACCACACGATCCTCGACAAGATGCTCGATCCGGAGCGAGTGGGAGCGGAGACGATGGAAAGCGCCCAGTGGGCGTTTCGACGCGTCGCTTGCGGCGCCGCAAAGACTCAGGTCGACGCGGAACGAATCTCCGTCCGGCTTCCCGGCCGAGAAGACGTCTGCCTGGACCTAAGCGCAACCTAAGGGATACTCGCGGCCTTCTCGATCACGAGGTTGAAGCGGGCGTCGCGCTGTTGAAATTGAAGTACGGTCGCGCCTTGTGGGTCGGTGGTGATCGCCACCAATTGCCCTTCGGCCGGACGAATGCGTAGGGTGGGGGTCGGAGTCGACGCACCGGAACTTGCGGGAGCCGACGCAGACCGGAAGAACGAGAGATAGACGCCCGCGGCCAGGACCAAGACGAGGGCCGAGCCCCAGCGGCGCACGCGCGGGTGCTTCCGACGCGCTCGCGTAGGCTGCAGACGTTCCGTAAGGACGGCGATCTCGCTCACAGCAGCTTCCACGGGCGAGTCGGGCTTGCCGGCGGCGCGCGAAAGGCGTGCGTATCCGAAACGCGGGCTTCCGGTCTCTCGGGTTCCAATGGGAGCGGGTCCTTGGGCCACGAGATCGAGAGAAGAAATGCGCAATCGCTGACGGCTTCCATGTCGTGCTGTACGCCGGGCTCGATGACGAGCAGGTGGCCCGACGCGAGGTCCAGCGTCCGGGCCGGCAGGTGGAAGCGGAGCTTGCCGACGACCGTTTGAATCGAGATGCGTTCCTCGACTCGGTGACGGGGAATCCGGGTCCCGACTTTCAGGACCGTAAGCAGCACTCGAAGGTGCGGGTGTTTCGCCAGAACCTTCGCGTTGTGTCCCGTCCGGAGCCAGGCGTCGCCGTGTTTGAGCCTGGCCGTCTCGGCGGCCAGATCGAAAGTGAACGAAGACGGGGGCTTCAAAACGCTCTCGATCGGGACGGGTCTTGACGGCCGGAACATCTCCACGCTGGGTCTTCGCATGATCGTCTCCTCCGTCAGGGAATTTACGCCTGTCCGGCTCGAAACTGCAGGAATGCGCGCAGCGTCCATGCCATTTTTTCGTGGCGGGCGACCAGTTTCCGTAGGAACTCCTTGGTGGAGTCGTCGCCGCCCTGCTCGAATCGGGCCTGCTCGTCTTTGAGCAGTCGAATCACGGTCTCATGGTCTTCCAAGAGGGACGTCACCAACTTCTTTGCGTCGGTCTCATTCTCTCCGGAGTCCTTGAGCCGCGCTTGGCCCAAGAACTCCCGCAGGGTTCCCAGCGACCTGCCTCCGAGTTCGCGCGCGCGCGCGGCTACTTCGTCCAGAATGTCGTCGATCTCCTTGAACTGCGCGTAGAGGATGTCGTGAAGATCGGACACGTGGGCGTCGGAGATCGTCCAGTTGTAGTCGCGGGTCTTGGTGTGGAGCACGTATTCATCGGACAGGACGGAGTTCAGAAAATCCGCGGCTTGGGTGCGGCCCATGTCCTTCATCATGCGGACGATATCTGCCTCTGATGCTTTGACGCTTTTCATGCTCCACCTCCTCTCATTCAGTGTCTCTCTTACGCAGAGTATATGCGCGGTTCGATCGCGCATCCATAGAGGAGCTGTAACATGCGTATGCGGCCCGTTTGAACCCGGTTTGGGCCGCTTCTCGCGCGGAAGTACTATAATGGGTCCCTTCTATCGATGAAGATCAGGACCAAGCTCTCGATCGCCATGAGCGCGGTGGCGGCATTCAGCTTCGCCGCCGCGTGGATCGTGAGTTCGATGGCTTCCGTGCAGCTTTCCCTTCGGCGGGCGGAACGGCTTCACCGACGTCAGGCCGCCGCGCTCAGCCTGCTCGCGGAGGAGGCTCAGAAGACGGGCGCGCGCGCGCTTCTGCAGCAGCAGCTCGAATCCGTGCCGCACGTCCTCCCGGAAGTGGAGTACGCGCTTCTCGAGGACCGTTCGGGAGCCGTCCTGCAGCGGAGCGATCCCGGACGCGCCAAAGACGCGCCGCCTCCCGCCCGTCGGGGGGACGTCGTGTCGCCCGATCGGTCCGGCGCGGGCCGCGTTCGCCTGGGGATCCGAGAGGACTATCCGGCGGCGCTTTCCGCGGAGGCCCTGCGCGATTTGTTGCCGGCGAACATCCTATTCGCGCTCGCCGCGATCGCCCTCAGCCTCCTTTCCGCCGTCGCGCTGGCCCATCTGCTCTCCGGGCCGCTCGCGCGGCTCGCCGAGGGCGCACGCGGGGTGGGACAGGGGGACTTGACCGTTTCCGTCCCGGCCGGAGCCGACGACGAGTTGGGCGAGCTGGCGAGACAGTTCAATGCGATGGTCGTCCGGATTCGCGAGCTGGACGAGCTCAAGGACCGCTTCGTCGAGAGCGTCTCCCACGATCTGAGCAGCCCCCTCGCCGCGATCAAGATGTCGCTGGACTTCATGCTCCACGAGGACCCGGAGAAGGACGCCCTACGACCCGCGCACCGCAAGATTCTGAGCGCCGCCGTCGAGAACGTCACGCGCCTCGGCGTCTTCATCGACAACGTTCTTGACGCCGCCCGCATCAAGGGCGGCAAGACGGAGTTCCGGCGGGAAAGCGTCGAGCTTGCTCCGATGATCGCGCGGCTCTCCGAGCTCTATTCGATCGTGGCGGCGAACCGTGGTATCTCGCTGGCCTTTGAAGTCGATCCTGGCGCCCCGGCCGTCCTCGCCGACGGGGACCGGGTGGAGCGCGCGGTCGCGAACCTGCTGTCGAACGCGCTCAAGTTCACGCGCTCCGGCGGCAGCGTTCGGGCGACGGTGTCCGCAGCGCAGGGAGCCGTCGAGATCGCCGTCGCCGATACCGGATCGGGCATCCCGCCCGAGGCTCTCTCCAGGGTCTTCAAGCGCTTCGAGCAGGCGGGCGACGCGGAGCGCGCCTGGACCGGAGTTCGCGGGACGGGACTCGGGCTCTACATCGTGAAGGAGACGGTCGAGGCGATGGGCGGAAGCGTTGGCATCGAATCCGAGCCGGGAAAAGGCACTCGGGCGTGGGTGCGGCTGCCGTCCGCGCCGAGTCGCGGCCCGCTTCGGCCCGAACCCGCGCGGACGGCCGGCACCCCGCGGGTGCTGGTCATCGATGAGGATTACTCGGTCGCCGAGATGACTCGCAGGCTGCTGGAGGCAAAAGGATATAATGCGGCCGTGGTGAACGAAGCTTCGTCCGCGTCCGTCGCCGCGGAACGGCTGCGTCCGGACGTGATCCTTCTCGACGTCGATGCCCGAGAATGCTCGGGCCCGGAGGCGTTTGAGCGTTTGGGCAAGCACCCGGCCACCGCTGATATCCCGGTTCTCGTCTGCTCGGCGATCTCCGGCAGTCCGGCGGTGTCCCGGACGCTCGACGCCGGGGCCGCGGCATTCGTGGCCAAGCCGCTTCGCGCGGAAGATCTAGACGCGGCGATTCGGCGGATTTTGGAGATCAGGAGGCAGGCATGAGCGCGACGAAGGCGACGATTCTCGCGGTGGACGACGATCCGTCCATCATGATGATGCTCGAGGCGGCGCTCAAAGGCGCCGGCTACACGGCTCGCAAGGCGGGTTCGGCCGACGAGGCGTTCGGGCTCCTCAAGGGGGAGGTCGTCGATTTGATTCTGCTGGACGTCGAATTGCCCGGCATTTCCGGCCTCAGCTTGATCGATCTGCTGAAGAAGGATCCGAAGACGGCCGCGATTCCCGTGATCCTGATCACGGTCCGCCGGAGGGAGTCGGAGAAGGTCGGCGGACTCCAGGCCGGCGCGGACGACTACATCGTCAAGCCCTTTTCCGTCAAGGAGATGCTCGCGCGCGTGGAGGCCGTGCTTCGCCGCACGAGGCGCGCGGGCGCCGTCGATCGCTACTTTGAGATCGCCGGACTTCGCGTCGACCTCGATTCGAGGGAGGTGGTGGTCAAGGGAAAGACCATAGAAATGACCGCCCTCGAATTCGCCCTGCTCGTGCGCTTGCTCGAGCGCCGGGGCCAGGTGCTCGCGTACAAGGTGCTGGGGGAATCGCTTTCCGACGGCTTTCGCGTGATGACCTCCGGCAACCTGCACAACCACGTCATGAATCTCCGCAAGAAGTTGGGCTCCGCCGGCGGCAAGATCAAGACCGTGCGCGGCTTGGGATTCAAGTTCGACGCCGGCAGATAGCCGTTACCTTCCTTAATACCCCCTAGCCGCCGATCCCTCCGGATGAAACCCGGAGGATCCGTACAGGCTTCCCGGAGGCGATCCGGCTAAGCTGAACTCATGGAGAGAGAGATCGCCGCCCCCGCGAAGGATGCCTCGAGGCGCACGACGACGATCCGCTCGACTTCACAGATCTGGACTGCGTGTTCGCCCTCCGGACGCGCAGTCCTTAGGCTCTGGACCGCGTGCTCGCCCTCCGGGCGCGCGGTCCTTCTCCTTTACGCGCCGGCCGACATCGCGCCGCCGCGGGCGGCAGCCCGCTAGGCCTGCCGCGACGATTGGGACTGCGCGTTCGCCCTCCGGGCGCGCAGTCCGACTCGTTCCGTGGGCGCCTATCCGGCTTCGACTCCGATCGGGAAATAAGGTAAAATCATCTTCACGCCGAGGTAGCTCAACGGCAGAGCAATCGCTTCGTAAGCGATAGGTTGTGGGTTCGAATCCCATCCTCGGCTGATTTTTCAACGCCCGGCAGGGCGCTTCCCGAAGGCCTTCTCCCGCGGAGAGGGCCTTTCGCGTTTCCGATTTTCCGCGGCTCGACGCGACACCACGGAATCGGTAAGATGCTCCCGATGATCGCTGCGTCAATGACGTGAGGGCGTCCTGACTATGGACTTTCTGCGGAAGTGGATCGACTCGCCCTTGAGCGGCGGCAGATACGCCGCCTGCGGGATCGCTTTGGGCGTCTTGAAATTCGGATGTGACCGGCTGCTGGCCTACGCGTTCTTTCACAGAACCTGGCAATTCGTGGACTATTGGCGCGGCGGGACCTCGATCCGCCTCTTTGGCTCGGGGCAAGACGCCGCGTTCGTCGCGGCGATGCTGTGCGTGGCGATCCCCTTCATGGCGCTGGGCGTCGGCTTGACCTTGCGCCGGCTTCAGACCCTGAATCTGTCGCCCTGGCTCGTCTGTTTTTTCTTCGTGCCGTTCATGAATTTTCCATTCTTCGCGGCTCTCTTTTTCCTCCAGCCGATGACCTCGCGCGCGGCGCCGGTTCCGACGTCAGGCCAAGGCATCGGACGATTCATCCCGGAATCCGGCGTCTTCGGCGCCATAGGCTCAGCCGCCGGAACCGCGCTCTTGACGGTCGCGCTGGTCGCTTTGAACTCGAAGGTTTTCAAGGGCTACGGCTGGGGCTTGTTCGTGTTCCTGCCCTTCGTCCACGGACTCGCCCTCGCGTGGACTTACGGCTATCACCGGCAGCGCTCGTTCGAGCGGTGCCTTTTGGTGCTGCTATGCTCCTGCATGTTGGCGGCGGCGTTCATGGCGGCGTTCCTGATCGAGGGCGCCATTTGCATCGCGATTGCCGCGCCGCTGTGGTTCGGCGTGGCCGTCGTCGGCGCCGCGATCGGATGGCGGATACAGATCGCGCGGTGGCAGCGCCTCGGGCGGACGCTCGCGGTCCTGGTCTGTCTCGCCGCGGCGCCGTTCGCCATGGGGGCGGAGCGCGCGCTGAATCGGACGGCTCCGCTGCTCGAGTCCTCGACCGTGGTCGACATCCAAGCGTCTCCCGAGGTCGTTTGGCGGCACGTAGTGTCCTTCTCCGAGCTGCCAAGGCCGACGGAATGGGTGTTCAAGACGGGTTTGGCCTATCCGATCCGCGCGCGGATCGAAGGAGCCGGCGTCGGCGCGATTCGGCATTGCGAATTCTCGACCGGTGTCTTCGTGGAGCCCATCGAGGCGTGGGACCCTCCGTCGTTGCTTCGTTTTTCGGTCCTCAACACTCCGTCTCCGATGGAGGAGATGAGCTTATACTCCCACATCGAGCCTCCGCACCTGCACGGCTATATGGTGTCGAGACGGGGGCAGTTCCGCCTGGGACGTTTGCCGGGTGGGGGCACGCGCCTCGAGGGAACGACGTGGTATGAGCACAACCTCTGGCCCGCGGCCTATTGGGAAGTATGGTCGGATTACATCATCCATCGCATCCACGGGCGCGTTCTCGCGCATATCAAAAATCTGTCCGAGTCCGAGGCGGCCGCCGACGCCGCAAAGGGATAGCCTCGCCGATATCGCCGCGTCGCCGAGTCCGTCCTACCTGCAACAATCTGGGACGCCTAGGGAGCGCGCACAGGGACGAATGACGGAGCATCTAGTACCCACTGAACCTAGGGTCCCGCCTCCCCGCTTCGCTATACTCGCCGCATCGGCATCCATCGCCGCCCAAAGCGGCGAGAGGGAGGAGAATACAATGACGCATATTCCCCGCGGCACCAAGTCCGTCCTCGTTTTGATCTCCGGAGTCCTCGCGCTTGCGTCGGCCGCGCGAGCGCATGCGGATCCGGACGCGACGCTCCGGCAGACGTATTTGCCCGACGGCATGTTCTATGAAGGTCCGTATCCCGATCCTTTTTACAGAGGGACGGTAGGCGATCCGAACCGCAGGCCTGACGGCGCCGGGCCGAGCGCGCCCGCGCATCGGGACGGAGAACCGCGCACGAATCCGGCCGCTCCGCGGACGCCGGCTCCCCGCGGCCTAGCGCCGACGGGAGCGGCGGTGGAGCTTCTCAACTCAGCCGGCGTAGACACGCAGCCGCAGGCGCCCGAAATCGGACGATTGATCCCCGTGGTCCGCTGCTGGCCTCGCGACAGCGTCCAGGGCATCACGCCCAAGGGGATCGCGGCTGTCAATCGCGCCCATGATCAGGCGCGGCGAACGAACTCAAGCGCCGTCGCAATCATCCGCGCGGACCGCTCCCTCGTCAACAATGTCGATTACAAGATCGTCCGCGACTGGGTCTGCCCGGAAGACAACTTTTAGAATGCGCGGCCGGGCGTGAGCGTCTCGCCCGCGCCGCGCCGCGCGGCCTCGGCGAGGGCGGGATTGGCGGCGCTGAGCCGATCGATCACCGCTTTCGCGTTCTCCATATCGCCGCGCATCCTGTAGGCGAGCGCAAGATGATACGCCGCGACGGCGGAGCGGCCGTGACTCATCTCTAGGGCGAGCTTCAGCGGCACGGCGGCCTCCGCGGGGCGATTCTGCTTGAGAAGAACGGTCCCGAGACTCAAGGACGCCCGCCAGTCCCGAGGCCTCGACGCCAAGATCGCGCGGAGGTCCCGCTCGGCGTCTTTGTCGCGGCCGCTCATCCAGTAGGAAAGCGCCAAGTAGTACCGAAGGCCAGCGTGTTCCGGCGCGTGCGCGCGTCCCTCCTCCAGCACGGCGGCCGCGTCTTCGGCGCGTCCCCGGTCGAGGTAGAAGCGGGCGAGCAGCAGCCGTCCCTGGATCAGCGAGGGCCACAGCGCGAGAGCCGCCTTGTACTCCCGCTCGGCGCCGGCGTCGTCTCTTGCGTCCTCCAGCACTTTGGCCAGGTTGATGCGGGCCCGCGCGACGTTCGGATCGCGCTCGAGCGTCGCCTCGTAGAACCTTCGATTATCGCGATAGTCTCCGTTCCGAACGAAGGCGGCGATCGCAAAGCTCGCGACGAGAAGAACGCAGGCCCACTCCGTGAGCCCGCGTTTCGACGCTCGACGCCATAGATCGAACGCGACGGCGGCCGCCAGACAGGCTCCGGCGGAGGCGAAGAACGCGTAGCGGTCGGCTTGGAGGTTCCTCAGTGCGACAACCCCGCAGACGGGCAGCAAGGAGCATGGAACCCAGAGCATCGCCAAGGTCAAGACGGGCTCGCGCCGGCGCCAGCGGATGGCCGTCCAGAACCAGGCGAGCCAAAGCGCCGCGGCGAGCCAGGGCGCGGGATCGGACCAGCGCGACGAGACGGGCGGAGAGTAGTCGCCCTGCGGGCGCCACGGCCACGCGAGGGATAGAAGATAGCGGCCCGATATTCTCGTCATCGTCAGGATGCGCGCCTTCGCGCTCCCGTAGACAGCCTGCCACGGCATAGGGTCCTGCGGGTCTCCTTCGGGGAGCAGCAGGAACTCGAACTCTGGGGCGACCGCGGACGTCGGCCAGTCGACGGAATCCTTCACCTGGGTGAACACGTCCTTATGCCCGCCGAACACATAGCCCGACCTCGGAACATGGAAGACGAGGTAGGCTCCCAAGACCGCCAGGAAGAGGCCGTAGACGCGCAGTTCTCGACGCCTGTCGGGACGTCCGACGGGGCAGAGCCGATCGGAGAGGACGATCAGCGCGGGCAGCACGACGGCCATCTCCTTGGAGAGCAGCGCGAGGGCGAAGGCCGCGATCGAGGCGGCGAAAAATGGACCCGAACGCGACGCCGCGCGGGAACGCCGGTAGAGAAGCAGGCTCGTCAAGCAGAACGCCAGCGACATCAGGTCGGTCCTGAAGCTCACGATGTTGACCGTCTCGGTATGGAGGGGGTGCGCGGCGAACAAAAACCCCGCGATGATCGCGACTCCGCGCTTGCGGGTGAGGTCCCAAGCAAGTCCGGAGACGAGCACCGCGCACACCGCGTGCCAGAGGACGCTCGTGAGGCGAAAGCCCGCGAAGACCTGACCGAACAGGCAGGTGTCTCCGAGCACCGATGCCAGCCACGCGGGGCGCGCCGAGTTCGCCACGGGAAGGACCCACAGGAGATAACGAGGATTGAGCACCGTCGCCAGATTCGAGCAGCTTTGGAGGAAGGGGCGATTGACGATCTCGGCCACGTCGTCCCAGATCGGGGGAAAGCCGAGCGTTCGCGCATAAAGCGCGAGGCAGAACACCTGAAGTCCCATCAGGAAAAAGACGTTCGACGCGGTCACGCGACCCAGCAGGCCTGAGAGGACCGTACGTCCGCCGCGCGGCTCAGCCATCGATGGCCTTGGCATATGACCGCGCGTAAAGGAGAGCGCGCTTGTTCCAGCCATGGTCCGCGGCGAGCGCCCTCGCGGCGCGGCCGAGGCGGCGCCGGAGCCCGGCGTCTTCCCAGAGCGCGGACATCGCCTCCGCCAGCGCGGCGACATCGCCCGGCGCCGAGACGAGCGCGCTTCGTCCGTTTCGAAGGATCGCCGCCGCGACGCCGGTGCGCGTCGCGGCGATGGGAGCTCCCATCGACATGGCCTCGAGCACCGCCATGCCGTACGTCTCGCGCCTGGAGCCGGAGACCACGAAACGCGCCCTGCGGAGCGCGGCGCGGACCTCGCGAGGCCCGGCGTCGCCGGCAAATCTCACGCGCCGTCGCAGGCCCAGGGCCGCCGCGAATTTCTGGTAGTGGCCGGCCTGGAAATCCCGGCCGAGGATCGTCAGCTTGGCCTCCGGACGCGTCTCGGCCAGCGAACGGAACGCGAGGAGCACGATATCGTGGCCTTTGTATGGGCTGAGGCGGCCGACGGCGACGATCTCGCGCGATTGGGAGCGCCGCGCCCAATCGCCTCGTCCGGCCGTCGTGGACCACTCGGGCCCGACGCCATTGCCGACCACGTCCAGTTTGGGGCACGCGGCCGGATACCGCGCGCGCACGGTCTGCGCCATTTCCCGAGTCAGAACCGTCACGCGTGAGGCGCGGTCCACGAGATCCTTCACGCGAGCCGATTCGGCCCGAGTCGGAGGCGGAAGGTCCGGGTGGTCGATGTCTTGAAACGTCAGGACGAGCCTCGCGTCTGCGCGCAGGCTCCGCCGGACGTCTCGGTATGATTCGGGCGAGACATGGCCCGCCATATGCAGATGCAGCACGCGCCCGCCGCGATCCTTCAGGAGGGGCGGAAGCGGACCGGTGGAGGCCCGCACGCCTAACGCGCGCAACGCGGGGATGAGCCCGCGAAAAACGGTCCTATAAGTGGGGTCGTCCCTCCGTCCGCCGGACAGCAGAAGGACGTTCTTAGTAGCTATGGGCCAAAGCGGTCCGGGACAACTCACCGTGCCGTGTCAGCTTCGGCTTGGAGTATTTCTTCTTCTTTCGGTTCTTGTCGTTGCCGGCGTCGTTCTTTCGGGCCATCGCGCCTCCAGCCTCGGGACGGAGTATAAGATATGTCGCGTTTCAAATCAATGTGCCGGCCGGGGTCATGAGACATCGCGCATTCCCCGCCCGACGCCGCACGAAAGGCGATTATATATAATGGCGGAATGTTCCGGATTCGATGCGTCGTGCAGTCGCGGCGTCTATCCCTTTTGGTTCATCCGTCCGCGGTCTTCGTGCCGAATCTGATGTCGTGGTACAGCGCTGCGCAGATGCACGTCTTTCGCGGTGAGACGTTCTGCGACGTCGGCGTAGGCTCAGGCCTTCACGCGATCCTTGCGGCGAAGATGGGCGCCCGCAAGGTCTTCGGCACCGACATCAATCCCGTCGCGCTGCGCTTCGCGCGCGAGAACGCCCGGCGCAACGGCGTCGCGGGGGTGTGCACCTTCCTGCACGGCTCTCTCACGGCTCCGCTCAAGTCCAGAGGAATCCGCGTCGACGCGGTCGTCTGCAACGCGCCGCAGTTTCCCGGCAAGGACGTCCAGGGCTCGCTGCCGGGGCGGCTCAAGGCCTCGGTCGACGGAGGCCCCAGCGGCGGGGAGCTCAACGCGCGCTTCCTCAGGGAGGCAAAGGACGTGCTGCTTCTCGGCGGGCGCGTCTACAATCCCGCCGTCTCGTGGGCCAATCCCTCGGCGACGTTCGAGGCGATCGCCGACAGCCGCTTCCGAAGCCACGAGCTGAGCCGTCGGAACATCCCTGAGTGGGGACGTGGAAACCGCACGCGAGAGTGGCTTCTCGACAGGCCGGGCCGGCACGCGTTTCGCTACGAGCATGGCCGAGGGAGGGACTCGCTGGCCCGCATCTGCGAGCTGCGGCAGGATTCGCTTTCCCCCGTCACGCCCCCGAAGCCGATCCGAGCGGAAATCTCCTTTCATTCCTGACCCATTCGGCTCGAAATTCCGTCCTGGAATTAGGAAAGATGCGCGTTGATCGGGTTTCGCCTATAGGATAGAATAAACGCGGTTTCCAGACCCCTTTTTGATGCCCTTGACCCGAGACGGGCTGCAGTCCTTTGAGGTCAACGGCGACTCGATGCGCTTCCTCCTGCGTTCCGGAGATCGCGTCCTGGTCCGCCGGGCTGATCCGTCCGAACTCCGGCTGGGCGACATCATCGTATTCCTCAAGGATCTTAAGGATCCGGTGGTCCACCGCGTGGTGTGGAAGACCGGACGCAACGGCAGCCACATGCTGTGGACACGCGGAGACGCGCTGCCTCGTCTGGATGCCCCGATCCCTCCCGCCAGCCTCATCGGAAAGGCGGTCGCGGTAGATCGGGGCGGACGGCGAATCGATCTGGAGGCGTCCTCCGCCCGGTGGGCCCATTGGGTGATCGGCGCTTCCTCCAGCATCTACTTTCTGACGGAATATCCGGAGCGCCTGCGGGCTTGGGCGTCCTCGCGGTTCCGGGCGGCCCGCCGGAGACTACGCGACGCGGTCGCCGGGCTCTATCCGCTGCTTGCGGACCAACCGGCCGCCGCACGCGTGCGCGCGCTCCTCGTCCGCGCGTTTCGAGTCCTGGAAGACGACGTTCTCGCGAGACCCGGCGTGATCCGCGGCGTCGTCCATTGGAAAGGCGTGATCACGCTCGTCGACGACGTCGTGGTGCCGCGCGGCGCCCGCTTGACCCTCGAACCGGGCACCGTCGTGAGAACCAGCTCGGACGGCGTGGGACGAGAGGAATTCACGGAGAGCATCGCCTTCGGCCGCCGGAGGGCGCTTAGCGGCGGGGGACGCCGGAACATCATCGTTTTCGGAGAGCTGGTCGCGGACGGAACACGCGGCGGGGAAATCCGCTTCGAGGGCGCTACGGGCGTCGTCGCTCTCGGCGGCGCCGTAGTGTCGCTGCGGGAAGCGCGCTTCGAGGCGCCGGGAGGCGCGGCGGTCCGGGCGGCGGACTTCAGCCGCGTGTCGCTGACGCGCTGCCGAGTCTTGGGAGGAGGCGTCGCCGAATGCGGCGGATTCAGCGAGGTGCGTCTGAGGGCGGTGGATTCCCAAGGCGGGAGTCTCGCCGTTCGCCTGGATGACGACGCGCGCCTGTTCGCCAGCGGGGTCCGGATCACGGAGGCCTCCATCGGCGTCGAGGCCGTCCGCAACGGAAGCGTCTACTGGAGGGCTGGCGCGTTCGTCCGATGCGCAGACGCCGCGTCCGTCGCAGGGCATTCTCGCTTCCGTGACGCGGCAAGCGATTGGGAGGCGAACGGCTCCGGGCTCAGGCTCGACGGCCGAGCGAGGGCGAGGCTGGTTTTGAGCCGCTTCCGGGCGAACGAAGGCTCCGGACTCAGCCTGCACGGCCGTTCCAGGGCGGAGTGCCGCGGCGCCTCGTTCTCGGGACACCGGAGAGAGCCGGCGTTATTCGCCGCGGATCGCGCCCAGGTGGAGGCGACAGGAGGTTCCTTCGAGGCGAACGTCACGGCCGCGGCGCTGGTCTGCCGCGCCCGTCTCTCCGGCAGAGGGGGACACTGGCGGGAGAACGAGCTCGCCCTCTCCGCGGACGACCGCTCGCGCGCGACGCTCGTTGGCGGAGCGATGGCGGACAACGCGTCCGGGGCGAGGGCGCGGCAGTCCGCCCGGATCGATCTCCTGGGAACCGCGTTCACGCGGCAGCGGCGCGCGTGCGCCTCGACCGAAGGCGAGTCGCGGATCCGCGTCCTCGGCGGCTCGATGTGCCTCAGCGCGGTCGGAGTCTCGGCGCGCGACGCCTCGCGGCTTGAGGCGCGTTCCGTGCGGCTTGAGGGCAACGAGGTCGCGGCGTGGTGCCGGGACGACTCGTCGCTGCGTCTCGACGCGTCGTCGATTCTCGGGGGCGGCGTCGGACTCAAAGCGGAGGGCCGCGCACGCGTGCGCGCGCGGTGGGCGTCGCTTCGGGACGTCCGTTCGAGCGCCGTGTTTCTTTGCGGCGACTCGCGGGCGCGGCTGGAGCAATCCTCGATCCGGGGCAGCGGCGCCGGCGCGGAGGTCCTGGGCGCGTCGCGCTTGATCGCGAAGGGGTGCCGGTTCGCCGGCAACGGCGTCGGCGTATGGACGCAGAACCGCGGTGGAACGGGGCTCGAGCAGGGGGAGTTCGTCGACAACGAGATCGCGCTGAAAGCGAGCCACGGCTCGGCGGCGTTGCTCTTCGACCTCGCGATGCGCGGCCAGGGCAAGGCGGGCCTGTTCATCGAGGACGAGGCCCGGGTGCGGCTTTCGCGGATCGATCTCGAGGGGAACCAAAACGGAGCTCTCGTCCTGCATCGCGCGACGTTGGATGCCCAGGCGTGTCGTCTGGCGCGATGCGCGGATACGGCGGTGTGGAGCGACCATCGGTCCACCGTCCGCCTGAGCGGCGGCGCGTTCGACTCCAACAAGATCGACGTTCACGTCGAACGGCGGCCGTCCTACTGACATGCGAGACCATCTGCCGAGAGTCCTGCTGATCACCCCCTGGGCGCCGTATCCCTTCGACGGGGGCTCCAAGCGCGTCTATACCCTTTGCCGCCTGCTTCGGGATCGATTCCGTTTCCATCTCCTCACCTTCGCCCCGCGGGACGAGCCCGGGGACGTCCGCGCCGTCGCCAAGGAATTGCAGCAGGAAGCGATGTTCCTGAGGCCGGTGTTCGACCGGATCCGACGGGTGCGCAGGCCCGAGGAGGGCGCCCCGGGGCCCGCCGCTCTTCCGGAGGACGTGAGGCGATTTCGCTCCGAGGCGATGTTCGCGGCGGCGGGCGAGGAGCGCCGCGACGCGGACATCATTCACGTGGAGTACGACTTGATGGCGCCCTACGCGCAGGAGCTCGGCGGACTCCCCAAAGTCTTCACTCAGCACGACGTCGGCACCATCTCCTTCACCCAGTCCTACTTCCGCGAGATGGCGGGCTGGCGGAAATTCCTCCAGATCGGACCGTGGTTGCGGCGCGTCCGCTTCGAGCGCGACGCGGGCGGATGGTTCGACCGCGTCGTGGTGACGACGGCGCCGGACAAGCGCCGATTGTCCCGGATCGTGGCCGCCGAGAAGATCCGAGTGGTGCAGACCGGCGTCGATCTCGAGCACTTCGCCTTCCGCGCCGAGGAGCCCGAGGGGGCGGAAGACACGCTCGCCTATGTCGGCCATTATCCGCACTTCCCGAACGAGGACGCCGTAGTCAATTTCTGCCGTCGCGTCCTGCCGCTGATCCGGCGTCGGCGGCCGAAGACCCGGCTGCTGGTCGTCGGCTCTAGCCCGACGCCCGCGGTCCTTAGTCTCGCTCGGGATATGCCCGGGATCGTCGTGACGGGCACGGTCGACGACGTCAAGCCGCATCTGGACCGCGCCGGCGTGTTCGTCGCCCCGATCCGCCTCGGGCAGGGGATCAAGGGGAAGCTGCTCGAGGCATTCGCCTCCGGCGTCCCGGTCGTGGCGTCGACGACGGCGTCCGCCGGGCTCGATGCGTCGGCCGGACGCCATCTGCTGGTCGCCGATCGAACGGCCGCTTTCGCCGAGGCGACGCTCTCGCTCATGGAGTCCTCCTCGAGGCGCGCGCGCCTCGCGCGCGAGGCGCGGGCCTTCGTGGAAGAGCGCTACGATTGGAATCGCCTGGCGGACGGCCTCGGCGCGGCCTACCAGGAACTGCTCGGTGCGCGCGCCGAAGCGGAGGTGGCGGCGTGACGTCGCCCTCGGCTCGCGTCCTCGTGGTGCTTCCCGCGTGGTGGACGCAATGGCCGCCGGCTCAGGCGGCGTGGGCGGCGGCGCTCGTGCGGGAACTGGCCTCGCGGTGGGGTGCCGTCACCGCGTACGATCCCGGGATTCCGGGCGACAGCCGGGGCGGCGTCGCGTTCGCCCGACGGGCGTGGAACGATTTCTTGGAGCAATGCAAAGAGGCGGCCTTCGAACATCCGCTGGAGCTTGTCGTCGCCATGGGGGAGTCGGCCAAGGTGGCCAATCTCCAAATGATCGCGGGCTGGACACCCCTCGTCCCGCGCGTCAGCGTGTTCCTCGACGCGGATTGGGCGAGGCTCCGGGGTCCCGAGGCGCAGTCCGTCGCGAATCTGTCCGATCTAATGCTGATGCACGGGGAGTGGAACACGGGCCGTAGCGGCGGATTCCTGACTGCCTTCGCCAAGACCCCGGCCGACGCCTGCGCGGGGATCGAGGCCCGATTCGGCCTCCGCTGGGTCCAGCGCGCCGGCGCTCCTGAGGCGCGGCAAAGGGCGCTCAGTGTCGTGCTGGGCCCCGGGGAAGCGGGCGAACTGCTCTTGGCGGAGATAGAGCGCGCTCTTCCGGGGAACCGCGAGGTTATTCGGGTCTCCGCGGGGGGGCGCCACGACCGGCCGTCCGAGGTGAGGCGCTGGAACGCGGCGATCCGCAGGGCGAAGCGGGAGTTCGTGCTGTTATTGGATGGGCGGTCTCTTCTGGCGTCCTTTGGCCTCTCGCGTCTTCTCGAGTACTTCGAGATGGACCGCGCTCTTGCCGCCGTCGGCGCGACGCGGCTCGAAGCTCCCGCGGCCGCGGGTCCCATCCCGCTTCTAGCCGCGCATTCGCTCGCCGGACGCGGACATCGCGAGCACGGGCGCCAGCTCGAAAGCTCGTGCTGGATCGCGCGGCGGGGCGCGCTCGTCCGAACGGGCCTGCTCGACGAGAGTTTTCTCCGCTATTCCATGGCGGTGCGGGACTACAGTTTCCGTCTTCGGCAAGCCGGGTTCCGGATCATGACGGCGTCGGACGTGATGGCGTGGTCGCGGCCTTCGACGAATGCGCGGCGCGCCGAGGCGGAGGATTTGGCGAGGATTCAGAGAAAGTGGTGCCACGGATCGGTCGAGGCGCTGCGGACGCTGCTCGGCGCGGAGGGGGCCCGGTGAGCGAGCGCCGATTCCCCTACTCGTATCTTTTCTGGGAGTTGACTCGCGTTGAGTTCAAGCTGCGGGACCAAGGAACGCTTTTTGGCTTTCTCTGGACGCTGCTGCACCCAGCCTTCATGTTCGTGGTGCTCTACATGCTGTTTATCAAATGGCTCGGGCGCTTCGTCGATCAGTACGCGGCGTATCTGCTCATCGGGCTGGTGCTTTGGAACTTTTTCCAAAAATCGACCTCGCTGGGTCTAAGCAGCCTGAAACGACGGGCGGCCTTGCTTCGAAACTATAATTTCCCGCGGGAGATCGTGGTGCTCTCCGCCGTCATGGCCGTGTTCGTCTCCGCCGTGCTCGAGATGGCGGTGCTGGTGCCATTCCTTCTGCTCCTGGGCGTGCGTCCGTCGTGGTACTGGCTCTTCTGCCCCCTCCTGGTCGGGCTCCTGCTCGCCATTGCGACGGCGCTGTCCTTGTTCTTGTCAGTGCTTGCGGCCGAGTTCCACGACATGGAGCGGATCTGGGACGTGCTCACAACGGCCCTGTTCTACCTGACCCCGGTCTTCTATCCACTCACCATTGTGGGCGGCTGGAAGCGGACGGCGCTGGAGTACAATCCGCTCACCGTAGTCATGACCAATCTGAGGCGGTGCGTCCTGGAGGGCTCCGCGCCCGCGCTGGGGGAGATCTTCGTCGTCGCCGGCGTCAGCGCCATGGGCGTTTGGGCGGGGCTGCGATTCCTGCGCCATCGCGAGAATCGGTTCGTGGACGAGTTGATCGTATGAGCGACGCGCGAGTCGCCGTGGCGGCCGAGGCCCTCGGCAAGCGATTTTTCATTGGGACTCCGCGCGAGCGCTCGACGATCCCTCGCGCGCTGCATCAGTGGGCGACGACGGGCTCCGTGCGGCGCGAGCATTGGGCGCTGCGGGACGTCTCCTTTACGGTCGACCGCGGCGAGGTGCTCGGCGTCATCGGCGCCAACGGGGCCGGCAAGAGCACCCTGCTGCTGCTCGTGGCTCGGATATTGCACGCGACCGAGGGAAGCGTGAAGGTCTTCGGCAAGGCGGACCCGTTCTTCCAGCTCTCGGCCGGCCTTCAGCCGGAGCTGAGCGTCCTCGAGAACTTCTCCGTCTGCTCTGCGTTGCTCGGGATGCCGAAGGCGGACTTCGATCGCCGCCTGCCGGAGATCATTGAGTTCTCCGGCTTGGACCGATATCTCTATGCGCGCTACGGGGAGCTGTCCACGGGGCTCGCGGCTCGTCTTCCGTTCTCGACCGCCATCCACGGGGACCTCGACATCGTGCTCGCCGATGAGATGCTGTCGGTGGGCGACGCTCAATTCCAGGCCAAATGCAGGGGCGCTTTCGACGGCCTCTTGGCGCAGGGCAAGACGCTGATCGTCGTTTCCCACAATTTGGAGATGGTCCAGGCGATGTGTCCGCGCACCTTGTACCTCAAGGAGGGCCGCGCCGCTTTTCTCGGCGAGACCTTCGAGGCCGTCGCGCGCTTCATGGAAGACGTGGGCACTCCGGATCCGGGCCTACGCAAGGCGCGGCGGACGCCGCAGGGAGTGCGGGAGACGCCCGTCTCGGCGGAGAACGCGCGCGCCCTCGAGCGCGTGATCCGGGAGCAGAGAGCCGAGATCACGGAGCTCAACGCGCTCTTGGAGGCTCAGAAATTGGCGCGGGAGCGCGAGACTCGAGAGGCCGTGGATTCCGTTCTCCTCGCCTTGGGTCCGGGATCGGAGAAGACGGGCCAGGCGGCCGACGCGGCGGAGACGGAATACGAGAAGGCTTGCGTCGCCGCGACGCGTCTCTACCTGGAGCGCTTCGGCCCCGCCGCCGCCGCGCAGCTGTGCGATTCCTCTTTCGCGTCGATTTGGCTCGCGGTGACGGCCTTGGCGGAACCCTCCCTCGACGGCCGTCTGCGGCCCGGAGACGAGGTGATCACGACGCTGATCACCTTGCCCGGAGTCGCGGCGGCGCTCCACGCCAACGGCCTGAGGCCCGCGCTGGTGGACATCGATCCGGCGACGTTCAACATGAATGCGCAAGCCGTCGAGGCCGCGATCGGCAAGAAGACCCGCGCCGTGCTCGTGCCGCATCTGGCCGGCGGTTGCGCCCAGATCGATCAAATCGCCGAGATGTGCCGGGCGCGCGGGCTCTGGCTCATCGAGTGCAACAACGGAGGGCTGGGCGGGCGCCTGGGCGAGCGTTCGCTGGGCTCCTTCGGCGACGTGTCCACGCAGGGGTTCTGGGCCGTTCGCCGCGCGGAAGCCTGGGGCGTCGCGGCGGCTCGCTCCGCGGAAGTTGCCCGCGCCCTCGCGCGGCTCGTCGCTCCCGAAGGCGCGGCCGGGGGCGTCCTGCAAGACGCGCTGGGCCGCCTTCCCGCGATCAGCAGGGACGGTGTCGCCGAGGCCGTGCGAGCCCTTGCGGAGGCCGGAGCGCCGGGGAGTCTGCGCGGCCTCGGCGACGCGTTCGCCGCCGCGCACGCGCGCCAGCCGGGACGGTTTCTTTCGCCGCAGGTGCCGGCGCAGGCGCGCCTTCAGGCCCAGTTCTTCACCGTGCAGATTGGGGAGAGCGCGCCCTTCGACGCGGCCGAGTTCGTGCGGCGCGCTAACGCCGCCGGCATCGACGCCAGGCGCTTCCCGGAGGCGGGGCGTTGGTACTCCCTGCCGATGTGGCCGGAACCGCCTGCGCGACTGGGCGCGCTGCCGGCGTCCGAGCGTCTGCTGGCCCGGGGAGTTCAGATCCCCGCGTCATCCGATCCCGAACGCGTGGCGGTCCTGAGCGCGGAGGCCTGCGCGTGACAATGGAGCCTCGCCTTCGCTGGACCTTCTCCTTGCTCGAGCGATGGGTTGAGGCGGGCGTGGAGAGGGCGAAGGCGGAGGCCGGTCGGGGAGGCATCCGCGAGCTCCACCTCGAACTGACCCACCGATGCAACCTCAAGTGCGTCATGTGCCACCACTGGGAGATGCCCTTCAAGGACCCGGGTTCCGTCAAGCGGGAGATGGGGCTCGAGGAGATCCGCCGCTTCGCCGACTCTTCTAGGCTCCTCGACGGCGTGGAGATCATCGTGCTGACGGGCGGGGAGCCGTGGCTGCGGACCGACATCGTAGAGATCTCGGCGTACCTGTCGCGGCGCTTCCCGAAAGCGTCGCTCGGGATCCTCAGCAATTTTTGGAACACCGAGATGGTGACCCGGCGCCTGCGCGAGCTCGAGTCCCAGGGAGTGGAGCGCTTGTGGCTCGGCTCCTCGCTCGACGGCCTGGAGGCGAACCACGACGAGGTCCGCGGCCAGGCGGGCTCCTTCCAAGGCCTCATGAAGACGGCCGAGGTCCTCCGGCGTGATTTTCCGCGCGTCGACTTCAGCTTCAGCTTCACGATCACCCCGAGGAATTACCGGGACCTGTGGCCGGCCTACGAGCTGGTGTCCGGGATGGGCCTTTGGTTCGGCGCGCAGATGGTCGTCAATCATCAGAAGTTCGAGGCGCCGGAGACGTTCGAGTGGAAGCCGTCGGAGCTCGACGAGGTCGAGGGGCAGATGGATCGGATTCTGCTCGACCTTTGCACTAAGCACAACGCCCTCGAGAAGATCCTGAAGGGAGAAGAGCGCGAGTCGCTTTGGTTGTGGACCCGAGTGCTGTATTGGTGGTATTTGAAGAAATACTCGCGCGCTCCCGCGAGGTTCTTTAAGGACTGCATGGCGGGGGAACGCTACGCGATGCTGAGCCCGGAAGGCGACGTCTTCTTTTGCCCGGTCAACAAGCATCGCACGGTCGGCAACGTCCGCGCCGAGCGCTTCGACGCGCTTTGGACTTCGCGGTCGGCCGAGCAGGAGAGGCGCTACGTCGAGTCCTGCAAGTGCGACTGTTGGCTAAACTGCATCGCCAATCCGATCCTAGACCGCGCCGTCTCCATGGGGCTCGGGCCCAAGTCGGCGGCTCCGGCGGAGGTCTCGTGAAGGTCGCGCTGGTGCAGGCGCCGTACGGGTATCGGGGACGCGAAGCGCCGCCGTTCTCCGTCGTTTGCCTCGCCGGGTTCTTGAAGGGACGCGGCCATTCCCCCGTGTCCGTCGATTTCAGCAACGCCCTCTACCATGCCTCGCGTTCCGGACTGCGCGGCATGTGGAACGTCGACCAGTACTCGTTCTGGGAGAATCCGGACGCCGTCGAGAGACTGTTGTGCGACGCCGGCTCGACCACCGACGCGTTGGTGCGGCGGATCCTGGACAGCGAGGCGAAGGTGGTCGGCTTCGCGACGCACACGACCTCCTTTCTGGCCAGCTTGGCGATCGCCGAGCGGATCAAGCGGGAGGACCCGTCGCGCGTCGTCATCTTCGGCGGCTACCAGGCCGCGCGGGAGAAAGCCGCGTTCGAGTTCATGAAGGACCCGCGCGTGGACGGGGTCGTCCTGGGAGAAGGGGAGGAGACGTTGGCGCTGGCGCTCGACGCCTTCGATCGGGAGGGACGTCTGCCCGCGATCGCGGGGCTCCTCGTTCGCGATGCGGACGGCCGGATCGTGGATTCCGGCGATCGGGAGCCCCTCCTGGACATGGACTCATTCCCATTCCCGGATTATTCGGATTTCCGCGACGACATCCGCGATGGCCTCTACTCCGACCCCCGCCGATTGGACGTGCTCGACGGGCGCAGCTGCGTGCGCCGCTGCGCTTTCTGCAACGAATGGCAGTACTGGGGCCGCTTCCGTTCGCGCGGCGGCGCGCGAATACTCGAGGAGATCCGGCATCAGCTTTCCGAGCATCCGACGGTGACGCATTTCTATTTCACCGGCCTGCTGGTCAACGGAAACCTCCGCGAGCTGTCGCGCTTTTGCGATTTGGTCTTGGAGAGCGAGCTCAAGTTCACATGGGGCGGTCAGGCCATCGTGCAGCCGGGCATGGACGCGGGGATGCTGCGGAAAATGGCGGCGGCCGGCTGCCGCTGGCTCGGGTACGGGGTCGAAAGCGGTTCGGAAAGCGTCCGCTGGCGCATCAGCAAGAAGTTCACGAACGAGAACGCCTACGCCGCCCTAAAGGCCACCCACGAGGCCGGGATCAAAGCACAGATCAACATGATGTTCGGTATGCCCAGCGAGACGCGGGAGGAGTTCCAGGAATCTCTGGCGTTCCTCACGCGGGTGCGCCCGCATCTCGACTCCATTCTTGCCAGTCAATCGTTCGCGGTGATCGACAAGGACACGCCGCTCCACCGCAATCCCGAACGCTGGGGCGTCACCAATCAGGATCATCACCTCTTTTGGGAGTCTAACGGGGGCGAGAACGACTACGCCGAGCGTTTCCGCCGCTACGAGGAGTTCTGCCGTCTGGCTTTATTCCTCGGCGTGCCGGAGACCTCCGGGGTCCTCGCCCAAAAGCCCGACAAATGGTTCCTGCTCGGCTCTTATTGGCACTACAAGAAGCGCTGGCACAGGGCCGCGCTGCATCTGATGCGGTCGCTGCGCCGGGAGACCGCGACCGTGCAGACCTTGTCGCTCCTCGCCGGATGCTACCGGTCTCTGGGACGCGAAGACCGGGCCTGGGCGTTCGAGGAAGCCGCCCGGGCTCTGGCGCCGGAAGCCGCCGTGCGCGCCGCCGACGTCCCTCGCCAAGGAGAGCGCTCTCTGGCGTGGCTGAAGAGACGCCGCTGGGCCGGGAAAATCTGGAGGGAGGAGAAGGTCCCGGCCCTCGTGGAGCCGGAGGCATCTTCCGCGCCGCGAGTCTTCACCGAGCGCGTCCTCAACGTCGCGCTCAATCAGCAGGAGTTCGAGTCCCGAAAGGAGAAGCTCTTCTCCACACCCCGCTACGTGACGTTGGGCACGCACAATGCCTGCAACGCGAAGTGCGTTTTCTGCCTTGAGGGAAAATACTCCAGGTTCACCCTCGACCTCTACAAGAATTTCTTCGAGAAGCGGATGGGCCGCTTCATCCGCTCGGCCGAAAAGGTGACGTTCACCGGCTTCGGCGAGATCCTTTGGGTGCCGGGCATCGAGGAGTTCCTCGACTATATCAATGAGACTCTGCCGGAGACGGAGAAGATCTTCACGACGAACGGGACTCCACTCAAGCCGCAGATCGTCGAGAGGATATTGAAGGGGAAGTACTCGATCCAGGTTTCACTCCACGCGTCGACCGCCGCGCTGCATGAGGAGTTGACCGTCCTCCCCGGGCAATTCGAGGAGATCCTCGCCAATATCCGCAGCCTTTCACGCCAGCGGGACGAACAGGGGCTGGGGAAGCGAGTCCATCTGGAGCTCGTCAACATCCTGACCAATCGGAACCTGACGGACCTGCCCGACTTCCTGCGTTTGGCGTGGGACCTGGGAGCGCAGGGAGTCCGCTGCGCCTACGTCACGATGTTCATTCCCGACCATATCGCGATGTCTCCGTTCTTCCGCCAAGACGAGGCGAACCGCGCGCTCGAAGAGGCCGCGAGGACGCTCTCGGAACTCAAGGGTCGGGATCCGCTGAGGCCCTTCGACGTGCGGCTGCCTCCCCGGTTCGGCTCCGCCGAGCCGCCGCGCAAGGACGTCTGCCAGGATCCTTGGCAGCAGATCTACGTCGAGCTTCAGGGCTCGGTGATCCCGTGCTGCTTGTGGGGAGACCATATCGGAAACCTCAACAAGGGGGACGATATCGAGCGGATTTGGAACAGCCGCTTCTACAAAGAGCTTCGCAAGGGGATGGCTTCCGGGGACCCTCATCCGTGGTGCGCGTCCTGCGTCCGGCACGCCGGATTCAACGTCAATAGCGTGCACTGCCACCTGACGAACCGCCCGGAAGCGCAGCAGGTTCTCCTTCGGGAGATCCACGAGCGCGGTCTGCTCCCGGAGCCTACCGTCGTTGGCGCGGGTGGCGCGCGATGACGCGGGAGTGGATGGGAGTGTTAGAGGGGCGCACGTGCTGGGATGGACAGATCCTCGTGTCGGGCGATATCGTCGTCCCGCCGGGCTCGAGCCTACTCGTTAATCCGGGCACTGAAGTGCGGTTCTCCGCGCGGCCGCGCTGGTCCTGCTCCGTGTTCCGCAGCGCGCCCGAGGGATACCCGATCGAGGCGTCGGAGCGCGCGCGCTGCGATATCGTCGTATTGGGGCGCCTCGACGTCTTCGGCACGGAGTCGGCGCCGGTCGTCCTCGGCGGCGGGGTCCCCTGGGGCGGCATCATCTTGCTCGGCGGCGCGCGCGCGTCTTTGCGCTGGGCGAGGATCGCGGACGCCTCCGAGCACGCGATTCAGACCTTCGACGATGCGCACGCATTCCTGTCTCGCTGCCGGCTCGAGCGGCCCAGACGGGGCGTCGTGGCCCGGGGGACTTCCAATATCGCCTCTGAGAAATCGACGGTCGTCGGGGCCGAATCGGGTGTCATCGCCTGCGAGGGGTCTCGGATCGAGCTCACGGAGCTCTCCTTCGAGGATTGCGGGCAAGGCGTCAGCGCGGAAGGATGGTCTTTGGTCGGCGCGTCCGACTGCCGATTCCTCCGATGCCGGGACAACGCGGTCCTCGCGAAGAATCAAGCCTGGGTGCGGCTCCGTCCGCGAGACGTGTCGGGCGAGCCGGTCGGACGCGGCGTTTTGACGCTGGAGGAGGCGCGGATTGATCGCTGATCTCGCGCGGCGCCTCGTTCCTCACGCGGAGACCCAAGTCGCCGCGCAGCTATGGGCGGCGGGGCGATTGCGCAAGCTCGCCAATTATCTTTGGGTCGAGTTCCTCATCGGCCGCGGGTCCGAGCGCATGTGGGGCGGCTCGCCCTATTGGCTTACGATCGATCCGACGAATTTCTGCCAGCTCCAATGCCCGTTCTGTCCGACGGGGGCCGGCCGCGGAGTCCGGGACAAGGGCTCAATGCGCCTGGAGCATTTCGCCGCGTACATGGATCGCGTCGGACCGGCGGCGATCCATCTCGACATGATGAATTGGGGCGAATCGCTGCTGAATCGGGATCTCCCGGAGATGATCGCCTGCGCCAAACGGCATGGGATCGAAGTGAAGCTCGACGCCAATTTCAACGATGTCACGCCCGAGACGATCGAGGCGCTGGTGGGTTCCGGCTTGGACGTGCTGAGCCTTTCGATCGACGGCCTGAGCCAGGAAACGTACGCCCGCTATCGCGTGGGCGGGAACCTGGAGAAGGTCCTGGCCAACCTTCGCGCGCTCGTCGCCGCGCGGGACCGGCGCAAACTCGGCACGCCGCGCATCATATGGCAGTTCCTCGTATTTCGCCACAACGAGCACGAGGCGCCTCGCGTGGAGGCGGCGGCGAAGGCCTTGGGAGTCGATCAAGTGAGCCTCGTCTCTCCCTTCTTGCCGAACGAGCCGGGCTACCTGGCGGAGTGGTCGGCCCGGGACCCGCTGCACCGCCTGTATCCCGAGCCGTCGCGCACTCCGTCGGAAGACGAGAGCCGGCGGGCCGCCGAGAGCGCGCACGTCAAGCGCATCCCGTCGTCGAGCGCGTTTCACGCGCGGCGCTTCCGACCGGGGCTGCTGCTGACGTTCCGGGACTTCGCGAGGGCCGCGCGGTTCGGAGGTCTGCGCGGGGCGTGGTCTCGCTTGGCGGCCGCCGCCGCGCAGACGCGCGCACGTCGGGGCGGTTCGAGGATCTCGCCGTTCGCCCGGGCGGACGCCGCGCGCGTCTGCAAGTGGCCGTGGGCGGGGATCGCCGTCAATCCGGACGGCGGCGCGTCCCCGTGCTGCAGCGTCGAGGACCAGGCGGACGACTTTGGGAACGCGTTCTCCGAGCGCTGGGGAGCCCTGTGGAACGGATCCGCGTACCGGCGCGCGCGCCGGCACGTCCGGCGCTACTCGCTCGGCGCGCGCGGCGTCCTTGCGGACTCCGATCACGTCTGCGAACGCTGCACCGCCATCGGCCACGCGAATTTCAAGTTCCCGATCCCGCCGGCGAAGGAGGAGCGCGCGTGCGCGTAGCCCTCGTCCAGGCGCCCGTCTGGTGGACCGTCGACCCGCCGCTCGGCCTGGCGCAGATCGCAGGATGCGCGCGCCACCACGGACACGACGTGCGCGTCTTCGACCTGAACATGGAGCTCTGGGCGCTTCGCGGCAAGAGATACGAGAACCTGTGGACCTGGGAACAGTCCCATTTTTGGAACCAGCCCGCGTTCGTGGACCGCTTCTTCGCGGACAACGCCGAGGCGGTCGACCGGCAGGTGGAGGCGATCCTGAAGACGGACGCGCGGGTCGTCGGATTCTCCGTGTGCAGTGGCTCGCAGCTGGCCACGATCGAGTTCGCGCGGCGCCTGAAATCGGCCGATCCGGACCGCACGGTGGTCTTGGGCGGCCAGTACTTCTTCTTCGGCGACAAGGTGCGCGAGCTCCTCGAGGCTCCCTGTGTCGACGCCGTGATCTGCGGCGCCGGGGACGAGTCGTTCCCGGAGTTCCTGAAGCGGCTGGAGTCTTCGGGCGAACTCGAGCCCGCGCCCGGCGTTTGGATCAAGCGCGCGGGCGTCGTGGTGCCCGGCGGCGAGCCCGCGCCGGTGCGGGACCTCGACGCCGTTCCGTTCGCGGACTTCGAGGGTTTCCCGATGCACCTCTACACGGACCCTGTCCGCATCCCCGTCGCCTCGAGCCGCGGGTGCGTCTGGCAATGCCGATTCTGCAGCGCGCGCTCCTTCTGGAGCGGATACACCTACATGGGCGGCGACCGGATCTTCGCCGAGGTGATGCGCCACAAGAAGCGGTGGCCGGAGCGGTGCCACGTCGAGTTCTACGACATCACGGCGAACGGCGATGTAAAGTCCCTGCACCGCTTCGCGTCGCGGATGGGGGACGCGCTGATGGATCCGGCGAACTTCATCGGCTGGAAGATCAACGCGATCATCCGCCCCGAGATGACGCCCGAGGTGCTCGGCGCGCTGAGGCGAGCCAATTGCCACGACGTGATCTACGGCATCGAATCCGGCTCCCCGCGGGTGCTCAAGGCCATGAACAAGCACTACTCCGTCGATGTGGCGGACCGCGTTCTTCGCGACACGCATGGGGCGGGGATCGTCACGACCGCGAACTTCATGTTCGGCTTTCCGGGTGAGACGGAGGAGGATTTCGAGCAGACGCTCGTATTCCTGCGCCGAAACCGAGCGTCGCTCGACCGGGTCTACGCCAGCGCGACGTTCACTAGCCTCGAGGACCGAAGCTACTTGAAGGACCATGAGGCTGAGTTCGGCATCCGCCGGCAGGACCCGGAGCGCTTCCACAATCTTTACTGGGAAAGCGACGACGGCGCCAACACGTATCCGGTCCGACTGGCGCGCTACAAGCGGTTTCGGGAGCTGGCGATCTCGCTGGGCGTCGATGCGTACAAGGGGGTGAACGGAGCCTTGGAACTGGATCAGCTGTCCAATCTGGCGCAGTACCATCACCACGTCGGCGAGCCGCTGGCCGCCGTCGAGCAGTACCTAAAGTACTTGGAGCTGGATCTCTACCATGAACCGACGCGACGTCACCTGGAGCAACAGCGCGAACGCGTCGCTCGGCTGGCGAAGGCGCAGCGCCAGCTCGAAAAGGGCGAGCAAGAGCCGCTTCGACGGAGGGCCGCCGCGATCCTCGCGACGATCGAAGGGGAGGACGTGCGCATCGTGGCCGAGGCAGGACGGCTCGCGCTGTATTGGTCCAAACAGCGGATGCCGGACGCGGCGCGGCTCAAGGACATCTCGGAGCGCCTATCGCTGCTGCTCGATTTGGCCCATTCCGAGGTCAAGCGCGGCGAGGACAAGAAGCCCGCGCCCATTTGCGCGCGCTAAGACAGCTTCGGGGATCGAATAATGCCTCCTCCACGCCCATGATGCGTTACGCCGGCGGGGCGTGCCTGGCGGCCGCCGTTCTCGCCGGCTGCGCCGCTTCGATGCCGCCTCCCATGGCGTCCGGCGGAGATGCGACGGTGCTACGGCAGGGCGACGGCTACATCGTGCGCCGAGACGGCTACGAGCTCGAGTGGCGTCGAGGCCGGCCGTTCGTCCTGCATAGGCCGGGCGAGCCGGGGCGAGACGCGGTGAGCGTGGAGGCTCAGACGGCGGCCGCGCTTGCCCGCGTCCTTCTCGATTTTCTCGAGCCACCCGCGGTCCCGCTCTCACGCCCGCCTTCCAAGGATGAAGAGGAAGCCGCGGACGCGCTGCGGCGTATGGGGTATCTGGTCCGATGACGGCCCTAGCGTCAATCGTCGCCGCGCTCGTCGTTTTCGGGCCGGCCGCGACGGCCGCCGAGCCTCCGAGCGTACTGCTCGTTACCCTTGACGCGGCCCGCGCCGACCACCTGGGGCTTTACGGAGGGCGAGCGGCGACGCCGGAGTTGGAGCGCCTCGCCGCATCGGGGACGCGCTTCGATAATGCCTACGCGCAGGCCCCGTGGACGCTGCCGAGCCTGCTGTCGATGTTCACCGGGCGCCGTCCGGAACTCGCCATGGCGCCTTCGGCGGTGGGCGGCGCCCTGGGGCTCGAAACGCTCGCGCAGCGGCTCGGCGGGCGCGGGTATTCTACGGCGGCCTTCGTCCACGGGCTCCCCATGGACGCGTCCCTCGGCATGACGCGCGGATTCTCGACCGTCCGCTCGGCGGAACCCGATCGCGGCGCGGCCGAGCTCGTCCGCCAGGCTTCTCGCTGGATCGCATCGCTCAACGGCAAACCCTACTTCGTTTGGATCCACGCCTTCGAATCCCATTTCCCGTATCTTTGCCCGAGCGAGTTTCGCGAACGCTACGATCCAGGCTACTCCGGCCCGGTGCACGGGTGGGGCATCGACGAAGACACGCGCAGGCACGGGCGTTTCGTCGACCACTTCAACCGCGTCGCGGACAAGCGGCCCGACCCGCCGTACGCGTTCGACCGCGCGCTGTGGGAGTTCGTGCCTAAGCTCCAGACGAGCCGCCGCGACGTAGCGCATTTCGCCTCCCATTATGACGGCTGCCTAAGCTACCTCGACGAGCAGATCGGCGTTCTTGGACGCGAGCTGCGACGGCTCGGGCGCATGCGAGACACCGTCTGGGTCGTCACGGCAGATCACGGCGAGAATCTCGGGGAATCGATCGGAGGCAGGCCTCCGGCCCTGAGCCATCCCTTCTCCGACCTTCACGAAGCGGTCCTGCGCGTGCCGTTGCTGATCGTGACGCCGTCCTCGGTCGTGGTCCGCGCGGTCGAGGCTCCCGTCATGCTGCTTGACGTGAGTGCGACCCTCCTCGCCCTCGTGGGGGAACGCGCGCTTGCGGGGAGCCAGGGAGTCGACCTGTCGGCTTGGATGCGCGGCCGCGCGGGCGCGCCCCACGACGGGGCGTATGCGAGCTCATTTCTGTACAACGGGACCTGGAACCGGGCCTTTCGAAGCGGCCGCTGGAAGCTCCTGCGGGAGGGCGGCCGCTGGCGGCTCTATGATCTCGCCAGCGATCCGGAGGAGCGCATCGACCGTTCCGAGACCGATCCGAAAGAGTTCCTCGAGACCGCGCGCGCCTATCTGGAAGAATCGGCGCGCGCGGACGAAGCCGCGAAGCGCTAAGGCCGATCCAGATCCTTCAAGTTGTTCTTCGTCACGTCGCGCGTCCATGGCACGGGCGCGAGCTTCATGCGGACCTTCGGCTCCGCGTGCGCCGTCTGGACGGTCTCGTCGCGCCGCTTCTGGAGGAAGAAGTCCACGTACCGGCCGGGCGAACCGCTGGACCTCACGAATGCCGCTTCCCCTCGAGCCGATCGTTCGTCTTGAAGAAAAATCTCCCGCACGCCCGCCTGGGCCAGGGATATGGGCGGGGAGCCCAGGCTGCCGACGCGCATTCCGAGTCCGTAGGCTTGCGCCAACGCTCCCAGCTCCGCGGGGCCGAGACGGCGACTTTTCAGCGTGCCGGCCCGAACGACGCCGGCGCCCTCCGCCTTGCGCACCAGCGCTTCCAGCGCTTCGAATCCGCCGTGAAAGCCGTTGGGCTTTCCTTTCCCTGAAAGATCCGTCGCGGTGCCGAAGAGCTCGCGGCCGTCGCGGCCCGCGTTGCCGTCATGATCGGCGTCGAAGACCAGGACTCCCGAGTCTCGGTCGATGTCCTGCGCTACATAAGGGCGGCCGTTCCCGGCGTGGTCGAAGCGCAGATCGTGATCGCCCGCGTTGACTCCGGTGCCGCCGAGATCGAACACGAGCGCTCCGGCCCCGGGCACGGCTTGGACCGCGAAATCGTCCTTGACCTTCGGCAAGCCCTTGATCTTGTCGACGTCGCCCGCGGTCAAGCCGCCGTCGCCGGACGACTGCCCGGCCGCGGCGATCGCGTCGGCTTGGCTCATGGAATCCGACGCGTCGCCATAGCCTCGGCCCCGGGAGTGGTCCGCCGCGGGGGAGATTGTTCGGCCGTGCTTGTCCGGCCGGCGAGACTCGGCCGACGTGTCTCCGAGGAGCGGGCCGGGCGAAGCCAGCGGGGCGCCGAAGGAGCCCTCCAAATTCAGCGTCTCTGGGTTGGTTTCCGAACGCGCCACGCCGCCGGCGCGGCGACGAGAGCCGTTGCGAGACGCCTCATCGGCGCCGTGCCGGGCGACGCCGGGGCGAGCGTCCCAAGCCACGTTCTTCTTCTCCGGCTGTTGATTCCATGGCAGAAAACTCGCCGACCAGTCGAAGACACGCGACCTAAGCCGGGCGATCTGGTCCAAGAGCGACTTGGAGAGACCTCGCGGCGTCGAGCGGAGCGGTGCGATCCAGAGCACCGAAAGGATCCCGATCACGGCCGCCGCCAACAGGCACAGCATCCAAATACGTGTTCGATCCTTCTCCTGCGTTGGCGAGGATTGGGGCGCGGTTTTTGCCGGAATCAAGCCCGGCGCGGGAGCCGGTTCGGGGGCGAGTTCCACCTGAAGACGCGGTTCGGCTTCCGCCCGGGGATTCGAGAGGTGGGGCGTGGGGTTTCCAGCGCGTTTGGAGGCGGCTTCGTTCAAATCTATTAAGGAACCCATAGGGCCATTGTAGAGATTCTCCGCAACAGGGCGGCAACGCCTGTCTCGTCGATCGGGTATGATAAAAATGATGAAAAATACAGCAGAAACAACTATTGACAACCATTTCTGGGAACGGCTAAGCTCTTTCCAACGCCGGCGCAGTTTCGCGGATGACGCTCTCTGTGAACGCTACTCTAGAAACCGCTAACGCCCGACTCTCCGATCTCAAGCGCCGCCATCTCGAGCGGCTCCAAAGGGCCAATACAGACTTAAATTTCAAGGAGTGGGAGGAGAAGCGGGTCATTCTCTCGAGCACCCCGCAGCGCGTGTTCGTCCAGATCAACGCGGTCTGCAATGCGGACTGCGTGTTCTGCTCCAAGGGTTACGATTATCCGTTGTTTCGTATCGAGGAGTTCGTCGGCCTCTATGGACGGCAGATCATCCCCGTACTCCGGCGGGCGAACGAGATCATTCTGACGGGTTCCGGGGAATTTCTCGGCCTGCCGGACGCGCCGCAGATCCTGAAGTTCTTCAATAAAGAATTCCCGCACGTCCGAAAATACGTCGCGACGAACGCCTCGCACTTGAAGCCCGAGATCGCGGAGCTCATCGCAGGGTCCGACAGCCGATACACCCTGCAGCTTTCGCTTCACGGCGCCGACCGCGAGACGCACGAGCAGATGATGCGCTACACGGCGTATGATCGGGTCCTCGAGAACATCCGCAACGTGATGGCGCTGCGCGAGGGCTCCAAGAATGTGACGGTGAATTTCATGTTCGTCATGACGACTCTCAACGCGGAAAAGCTGCCCGAGTTCGTGCGCTTCGCCAAGGAGATGGGCGCCGACCGCGTCATGGCCGGGTATTTCTACATTTATGAGTCCCAGCAGAAGTACCTGTCCATGTACTTCAAGAAAGACCTGGCGAACCGAATGATCGACGAGGCTCGCCGCGCCGCGGCGGAGGTCGGGATCGAGGCGGGGCTGCCGCACAAATTCGGGCAGGAGCCCGGCGCCGGGGGGCCGCCCGCGTCCTGCATCGAACCGTGGCACCAGGTAATGATCAATCCGGACGGCGCCGTCCTACCGTGCGATGTCTACGGCGCGTTTCACGAGACGCTGCGCGAGAAGACGTTCGCCGAGATTTGGAACGGACCGACGTATCGCGCGATCCGCTCGGCCCTGCGCGACGGCGGCGGGTGCCTGAAGACCTGTCCTCGCCATAACCCGATCGGCATCAACGATTGGCGGGCGCATGTCATCCATCGGCCGAAAGAGGATAGGCAGATCGCGAAGGAATACCGGGAGGCGTTGAGGAAGCCGTGAACGATCCCAAGACGCGCGTCACCTGGAACATCCATTGGTCGTGCAACTACCGGTGCTCCTATTGCTTCTTCGACGGGCACTGGGGGGAATACGGCAAGCGCAACGTATACAAGACGGTCGACGAGTGGATGGCGCACTGGAACGCGTACCACGAGAAGTACGGCCGCGCCTACGTGACGATTAATGGCGGCGAGCCCTTCGCGTATCCGAACTTCGTCGAGCTCATCCGCCGACTGAGCGAGGTCCATTGGCCGATCAACGTCACGACCAACACTTCGCTTCATTTGGAGGAGTTCGTGGCCGCGATCGACCCGGAGCGAGTCTCCGTTTCGGTCAGCTTTCACCCTCAATATCATGAGATCGACTCCTTCGTCGAAAGGACCCGCTGGCTGCGCTCGAAGGGATTTAAGGGCTGCAACAACTTCGTGGCATACCCGCCGTTCCTCGACCGGATGGCCGAGTATGTGGCGAAGTTCGCCGCAATCGGAGAGAGCCTCAAGGTGATCCCTTTCGTCGGCGAGCTTGAGGGCGTGAGATATCCGGAAGGCTACGGGCCCGAACAGAAGCGCCTGATGGGTATGCGGGACGACTGGATGTCCCACAAGCGGCACAAGGGCATGCCGTGCCGGGCGGGGCACAAGTCGGCGCTGCTCCTTCCCGACGGAAACGTGACGCGTTGCGGCCAGATCGGCGACCGGGCGATCTTCGGGGACTTTTTCGATCCCGGGTTCCGGCTCCTGGCCGAGGCGGCGCCGTGCGACGTCGAATTCTGCCCTTGCGACGAGTGGAAGGTGATCCCCGACGAGAAGCCTCCGGAGAAGGCGGGAGCGTGGCTGCCGTGACCGAGACCGCCGAGATTCCCCGCGAAGCGCTCAACATGCCCTCGCGCCTTCCCAAGAGGCGCGTCGTACTGGCCTGGGACATGCATTACAGCTGCAATTACCGGTGCCCCTATTGCTTCTACACCGAAGCCGGCTGGACTGAACTCGCGAAAAAGAGCACCTATAAGACCGCGGAGGAGTGGGTCGAGGTCTGGACGCGCATGCACGAGAAGTACGGCCGATGCCAGCTTCGCATCACGGCGGGCGAACCGTTCACCTATCCGAGGTTCGTGGACGTGATCGAGGCGGTCTCGAAGCTCCACGACATTCAAATCACGTCCAACTGCTCGCAATCGGATGCGATGCGCGATTTCGTCGAGCGGGTGAGCCCGGAGCAAGTCGAGCTCGACTGCACCTACCATCCCCTGCAAGGGGAGTTCGAGCCGTTCGTGGACAACGTGAAGCGGCTTCGGGGCCATGGCTTCACGGCCAACGTCTGCTTTCTCGCGTACCCGCCGCAAATGAAGGGAATGGCCGAGCTCAAGGAGCGGTTCAAGGACAGCGGCGTCTACATGAACATGGCGATCTTCTGGGGCCGCCACAAGGACGCCCAGTATCCGCAGGCATACACGGCCGACGAGCGCGCAGGGATCAAGGCCGTGATCGGGAGCGATATCAGCGCCGAGACGGTCGGACTCGATCCGATCCCGATCAACGGGAAGATATGCGGCGCCGGCCAGCGCTACGCGGTCGTCCAGGCCGACGGGCGCGTCTACCGCTGCGGTCAATTGGGGTATGAGGGCATGTCGATCGGCAGCATCTTCGACCCCGGATTCGAGCTTCATCGCGCGGCCAAACCGTGCTCGGTCGATTTCTGCCGCTGCAAGGAATTCCAGTCCGCCTGGGAAGATACGGACATCAAGCTCTTGAACGAGAAGGGAAAGGTGCGCGCCTAGTGCTCAAGGTCGCCGTCGTCCAGTGCCCATCCATCCCGGCCGCAATGCCGCCGACGGAGCTCGCGCAGCTCGCCGGGTGCGTCGCGTACTGCAACCACTCCCTTCGCGTGATCGATCTGAACGTCCGCTCCAAGCAGGAAGGCTGGCACCGCGATCAATGGGCGGACGAGGTCCTCGCGGGCGGGCCGGACGTCGTCGTGCTCTCGGTCCCGCCCGGCGCCGAGGACGCGAGCCTCGCATTGGCGTCCCGGATGAAGTCGGTCAGGTCGGCCGCTCAAGTCGTTTTGACCGGCTCCTACTTCTCTCAGTTTGAAAGAGCCGAGGAACTCGCCTCGAGCCGTTTCGACGCGATTGTCGGCGGGCCGATCGAGGATCTGATCCCGAAGCTTCTCGGGCTTTTCGAGGCGTCGGGCGACTGGACGGCGCTGCCCGGAGTCGTCGCCGCTACGCGCGAGGGCGTGAAAAGCGGGGGCAGGCCCGTCCCGTTCACATTCGACCTCGACTTGGCGCCCTACATGGACTTCTCCGGTTTTCGGGCGGGCGATTACGAGCGGCCGACGCATCTGCCGATGGTGGCGAGCCGCGGCTGCCCGTGGCGCTGCGATTTCTGCGCGCCGCGGGAGCGCTGGGCGAAGCACTCGTTCAAGAGCGGCGATCGCATCTTTTCCGAGATCGCCTATGCCCGCAAGCAGCAGCCGACGTGGCGGCACGTCGAATTCACGGACATCATGGCCAACGGCAGCGTCGACAGCCTGGTGCGCTTCAGCGAGATGGCGGTGGAGAACGGTCTGCCCAGCAGGGGCATCACGTGGCGGATGCAGGCGGCGCCGAAGCCCGACATGACGCCGGAGGCGCTCGAAGCGTTCGCGCGCGCGGGATGCGCCGAGATCGTCTACGGCCTCGAGAGCGGCTCGCCGAAGACGCTCAAGGCGATGGGTAAGCCGATCGCGGTCGCCGAGACGGAGCGCGTACTGCGCGACACGCGCTCGGCCGGAATCCGCACGGTCGGGACGCTGATCGTCGGCCATCCCGCGGAAGCGGACGAGGATTTTGAGGCGACACTCGGTTTCCTCCGTAGGGCGAAGGGCGCTCTCGACCGCGTGGTGCTGCGGGCGATCGAGGTGCAAGAGCCGAGCGTGCTGTGGCGGGGCGGGGCGGTCCGCGCGACCGAGGACGTCCTGCGCGGCCGGATCACGTCGCTCGCGGAAGTCGCGGCGTCGGCGGGCATGGAGTGCGAGGTGAAGGACTTGTCGGGGACGGAAAGACCGGCGATGGCGGCGTAAGGAGCGGACCATGGGCAGCTGCGGTTCGGGGGGATGTGGCGGGTGCGGGGAGAAGCACGGCGCGGCGGACGGCGTCGTTCCCGAGGGCGACGAGGCCGCTCGAGGCTTTCTCGGGCAATCCATCGCGCACAAGGAGGACGAGTATCGCCCGTTGTACCCGCGGCGCGCCGCGCCGTTCAAGGTGCATTGGAACTGGGAGATCATGCTCCCGTGCAATTTTCGCTGCAGCTACTGCGTGGTGCACAACGAAAGCGCGCAGTTCCTCCAGCTGCCGGTCGCCGACTGGCGCCGGATCTGGACGAGGATGTTCAAGCTCTACGGCTGCTCGCAGGTGCGCTTCGCGGGCGGCGAGCCCACGATCTATCCCGACTTTATCAATCTCGTCGGCATGATCCTCGAGATGCACACGGTCGACATCACAACGAACCTGAGCTTCGACGTGGAGGAGTGGATCAAGAAGGTGCCCTGCGACGGCATCGCGATCTCGGGCAGCCTCCACCTCGAGCACTTTAAGCCGGAGGACTTCCTGCGGAAACTCCTTATTCTCCGCGAGCGGGGCAATCAGCTCATTTCCGCGTCGCTCGTCGCGTATCCGCCGGACATCCCGCGCGTCGAGGCCATCCGCGACCTCTTCGAGAAGGCTGGCGTGCTGTTCAAGATCATCCCGTTCAACGGCGTCTACCAGGGCAAGCGCTATCCCGGCGGGTACACGGACGAGGAGCGGCGCATCCTCGGCATGCAGGTCGAGAAGTCGCAGGACGAACTCGGCAAGACGCTCAATAAACAGTGGCAGGACTACGCCAACTCGAAGCCGGACGACAAGAACTTCATGGGCATCCCCTGCCACATGGGGGAGATGTACGCGAAGATCTACTCGGACGGGACGGTGCGACGCTGCTGCCATACGGGCGTCGAGATCCTCGGGCGGATCACGGACCCGAACCTCAAACTCTTCGACGAGCCGAAGCCGTGTACCGTGCTCAGCTGCAGCTGCTGGAAGCCGATGGTGGCCGGGCGCTACGAGGCCAAGGTCGACATGCTGTGGCAGTCGGCGAACCATCCCAAGTTCCCGGTGAAGGCCCCGAACGCATGACCCAACACGTCCAGGTCGAACCGACGGCTCCGCCGCGCTGGCCCGCCCTGCGGCGCGTCGAGTACTTCTGGATGATCATGGGCAAGTGCAACTATCGCTGCCCGTACTGCGTGTACGGCCTCTCGGACTTCGATCGGCGGAAGGTTGACCGCTACTTCACCGCGGAGCAGTGGCTCTCGCGCTGGGAGCGCATGCACGAGAAGTACGGCGAGGGGAACATCATCCTGACGGGAGGCGAGCCGACGCTCTATCCCGAATTTTCCGAGATGATCGAGACGATCTCGAAGCTTCATTGGCTCGCGTTCGACACGAACCTCTCCTGGGAGCCGGCGCGGCTCAAGGAGTTCCTTTCCCGCGTGAGCCCGCGGCGCGTGCGGATCGAGACGAGCTTTCATCCGACGGAGACCGCGCCGGAGCCGTTCATCGAGAAGGCGCGCATGATCAAGGACGCGGGTTTCGGCTACATCAACCGGCTGGTGGGTCATCCGAATATTCTCGCGGACGTCCCGAAGTACCGCGGGATGTTCGCGGGAGCGGGGCTCACCTTCGTGGTGAACCCGTTCCAAGGCCAGTTCGACGGGAGGGAGTATCCGCAGGCCTACGGCGGCGCCGAGCGGGCGCTGATCGAGGGCGCCACGGTAGGCGTCGAAGGCGAGAATGCAAACGCCCCGCACAAGGAGTTCGTCCAGCAGATATTGAACCGGGAGTCTCCGAAGGGGCGCTTGTGCCGGTCGGGGTACCAGCACGTGCGCATCGAGGACGACGGCATGGTCTACCGCTGCGGCGAATACTCGACTCAGAGGTGGGAGCCGATCGGCCACTTCTTCGACGACGGCCTCGAGCTGTGGCACGAACCGAAGCTCTGCCGGTCGGAGCGCTGCGAGTGGGAGTACCGCTGGCTCGTCGATCAGGCGGAGCGGTTTCATAACGGGTAAGGACGGGGGAAGACATGACTGACGCGAACGTGGCGAAGCTGCTCGAGAGGACGCGCTGGCTCGGGAAGGCGGGATTCTTGATCGACGGAAGGCTCAAGGTGTACGTGCATCCGAGCGCCATCGCCGGCGCGGGGGATCTGCCGAAAGCCGACGTCGTCCTGGTGCGGGAGAACCACCCCGACCATTGCTCCGTTCCGGACGTCGAGAGCGTGTCGGTCGCGCAGACGGTCGTGGCGGGGCCGCCCGAGTGCGTCTGCCGCTTTCGGCTGAACCAGCTTCCGTTCGCCGCCGACCAGACGAAACCGCTGCTCGGAATGAAGGTCACGATGACCCGGCGGGGCTTTCTCTTCGAGATCGACGGCGTGAGAGTGTATCATCCCGGCTCGGGCGAGCCGGAGAGCGACGTCGCGGCGGACGTCCTGCTCATTCCCGGCAAGGGAATCGTTACGCCGGCGGCGAGGTAGGGCGTGCCTATCGTCGACAAGGATCGGATCATCCCGGCGAAGCAGACCGAGCGCGTCTTCTTGACATGGACGATCCATCACAGCTGCAACTACCGCTGCTCCTACTGCTTCGTCACGACCGGCTACCGGGACGTGTTCATGAACAACACGTACCCCGGCCTCGAGAAGTGGATCGAGGTCTGGGAGCGCGTCTACAAGCTCTACGGCAGCTGCATCATCAAGCTCGCGGGTGGAGAACCCTTCACGTATCCGAACTTCATGGAGCTGCTTGAACATCTTACGCGGCACCATTTTCTCGATTTTTCCTCGAACCTCTATTGGGACGTGGAGGAATTCGTCCGCCGGATCCCTGGAAATTCGGCGCGCATCGAGCCGAGCTATCATCCCGAATTCTGCCCGAGCAAGGAGGAGTTCGCCGAGAAGTGTCTGGCGTTGAAGAAGCACGGCTTTATGGGATCGGTGCATATGGTCGGCTATCCGACCCTCATCGACAAGGTCATCGAGGCGAAGGCCTATTTCGAGAGCCGGGGGCTCAACGGCGTCATCCTTCCGTTCCGCGGCGCCTACAAGGACAAGCAGTATCCCGACGCTTACTCGGATGATGAGAAGCTCAAGCTGAAGATCGCCATCGGCGCGGCGCCCGCCCCGAACGCGCCGGAAAAGAAGGCGGAGCCGATGTCCGAGGAGAAGAAGCACATCCAGGACGTCAACAAGCGCTACTTCGACTGGTACGTGGGCAAGGAGAACAACCTCAAAGAGAGTGAAGTGCGCTGGTGCCTGCACGGCGCCTACTACGGGAAGATCCAGCCAAACGGCGACGTCCTGCGCTGCTGCACGCCGACGACGCCCGAGAAACACAAGGAACTGATCATCGGCAACATCCTCGACCCGAATTTCAAGCTTCTCGAGGGCGCGAAGCAGTGCGACATCAGCCCTTGCTTCTGCTGGAAGCCGATGCTGCTCGAGCAGGACGAGACATGGAAGCCGCTGTGGCGCTTCGAGACGTACGCCAAGCCGGAGAGCTTCACCAAGCCCAAGGCGGAAGAGACCCAAGGAGCGGCGTGAGCGCGCGAGACGAGGACCTGATCGGCCGCGTCCGCGGCTGGATCGAGGGGAGCGGGTCGCCCGGCCCCTATTGCCTGCAGATCAGCCCGACGATGGCGTGCGACTTGAACTGCCTGTTCTGCCGCCGCCAGGACCAACTGCGCGACTATTACGCGGCGAACCGGGAAATAGGCAATTGCCGCTACGTGGAGATGGTCCGCGACGCCTTGGACCTCGGGACGCGCGTCGTCATCATCAAGGGCGGGGGCGAGCCGCTCCTGCGCCGGAGCCTGATCGTCGAGCTCGCGGCGCTGATCAAAGGGCGCGGCGCATGGGGCAACATCGTCACCAACGGCACCCATCTCGACGCCCTCGTCCGGGAGGCGTTCGTCGCCGCGGGCTGGGACCAGGTCTCGATCAGCCTCGACGGCCCGGACGCCGAGACCCACGACGGGCTTCGCGACAAGCCGGGCGCGTTCGACCGCATCATGGGCAACGTGCGGGAACTCAACGCGCTGAAGAAGTCGCGCGGGAGCGAGGCGCCGCTCGTCGCCTTTCACTGCGTCCTGACGAGACGCAACTTCGACGCGCTCGACCGCATGATCGAGTTGGCGCGCGAGAACGAGGTCTCCCACGTCGAGCTCGACTCGATGAGCCTGCGCTTCGAGTCGGCGCGGGACCTGCTCATGGACGAGTCCTCGACGGCGAGGTTCCTCGACCTGCTTCCCGCCTACATCGGCGCGCTCGCCCGCAGCGGCATTACCCACAATTTTGAGCAATTCCGCCGTCGGGAGTACATCGCCCGCGGCGCCGGCGGCGAGACGCTGTACGCCCGCGGGACCGGTGGCGTTCCGTGCTTCTACCCGTTCTACCAAGCGTCGGTCACGCCGGCGGGACACATCGTCCCGTGCTGCTACGCGGAGGAGACGCATCGTTCCGCCACGAACCTCCATGACCTTGGCTTCAAGGACGCGTGGCTGAAGGGGGATCCGGCGGAGTACCGCAGGTCGATGGCCGCGGGAAAGCTCCTGCCGTTCTGCAAGGACTGCACCGCCATGTACGCGGACAACAACGAGCGGATGCGAGGCTGGCTCGCGGAGGGTGCGCATGCCCGCTGACGACGCGCCGGGCACCGTCCATTTCGGGCTGGATCTGACCTACGCGTGTAACTACGCGTGCCCGTACTGCGCCCTGCCTCCCGTTCTCAAGCATCGTTCGGTCGCCGAGTGGACGCGGGCGTGGGAGCGCGTCCATCGGAAGTACGGCCGCTGCTACATCTACATGTCCGGAGGAGAGCCGTCCATCTATCCCGGCTTCTACGAGCTGATCGAGGCGATCACTCCGATGCACACGATCGACCTTTGCACGAACCTCTCGTGGGACGTCGACCGGCTCATCCCTGCGACGGCGCAGGACCGCTTCAAAGTGTCCGCGACGTTCCATCCGACCCAAGTGCCGATCGAGGAGTTCCTGCCGAAGGCGATCCGTGTGCGCGACTATTTTCCTCAGCGATTCCCGCCGAGGCGCTCCGTCTATTTCGTTGCCGATCCCAAGCAGATGGGACGGATGGAGGAGTACTCGGCGATGTTCGAGCGGGACGGCCTCGTCCTCGTTCCGCTCCCGCTCATGGTCGGCAACGCTCCGGGCAACACCGAAGAGGAAAATCGCTCCATAGAGGCCGTGTCTCCGAACAAGGACACGCCGGACCATAAGCTCGAGTATCAGCTCCGGTCGCTCAGCCCGCGCGGCAAGCTCTGCCGCGCGGGGCAACGCTACGCGCATATCCGGGGCGACGGGCTCGTCGACCGCTGCACGCGCTACGAGGACCGCCAACTGGGGGACTTCTTTTCGGAGGACTTCGAACTGTTCTCGGAGCCGAAGGCCTGCACGCAGGAGTGGTGCCCGTTCGAGTCGCAATGGCTGGTCCCGGAACGGGAACTCGCCGGGCCGGGGGCGCGACCGTGAGGATCGTGCTCGCGCAGATGCCTCCAAATCCGCGCGATACGCCTCCCTATGACGTAGCCCTCGCCGCCGCGATCCTTCGGCGCGCCGGGCACGAGGTCGTCGTCCGCGACGCGAACAACGAGATCTACCATCAAGTCTATAAGCAGCGGCCGTACTGGAAGTTCAAGCTAGCCTCGCATCAGGAGGAACCGTCCTTCGCCCTTTTCGAGGAGAGGCCGGAGTTGTTCGAGCGGGAGGCGGAGACCCTTCTGGCGTCGTCTCCCGACGCGATCGTCTTCCGCACGGAGAACGGCTTCTACAATGCCCTCATGACGGCGCGCTTTCTCAAGGACAAGCGTCCCGATCTGGCTCTCGTCTCCTCGGGCTCCGTGACGCCGGACAAGGAGATCCTGGACGGGTGGAGGAACGATGCCTGCTTCACCTGGTCCGGAGAATACCACATGCCGTTCGACTATCACGTCGTAGGCGAGGACGACCTCGTTCTCCCACGCGTATTGGAGGCCGTCGGGGCGGGACGAACGGGCGAGCTGGCGTCGCAATTCAAAGTCTCCGGCAAGATCATCGACAGCCGGGACGGCTCGATCCCCGCGGATCTGGACCAGCTGCCGTTCTACGATTTCACGGATTTCGACTTCTCCCGTTACGCCGATCCTCAGATGATGCGCCTTAACGTCTCCCGAGGCTGCCCGAAGCGCTGCGCCTTCTGCATCGATTGGATCGTCGTGAGGAAGTTCCGCTGCATGTCGGGCGAGCGGTGGTTCGAGGAGTATCTGTGCCAGATGAAGCGCCACCCGGGCGTGCGCCACTTCCGCCACTACGACCGCCTGCTCAACGGCGATCTCCGTTCCCTCGAGCGGTTCACCGACCTCATGCTGGGCCAGTTCGACGCGCCGCCCGTCCATTGGGGCGGAGACTGCGTCGTCATGCCGGAGATGGGCGAGGGTCTGTTGACCAAAATGGCGCGAGCGGGCTGCAACAACCTCGGCGTGGGCTTTGAAAGCGGCTCGGAGAGGGTGCGCCGGTCGATGGACAAGGGGTTCTTCAGCAATGCCGACGCGGAGGCGTTCCTCCGGGCCTGCAAGGCGAGCGGGATCGGCGCCACAGTGAACGTCATCGTCGGGTTTCCGACCGAGACGGAAGCGGACTTCCTCGAGACGCTCGGGTTCATCGAGCGGAACCGCGGGAACATTTTCGAAATCCGCGTCACCATGCCCACTCTCCGGGTCGGCCGCGGCAGCTTGATGGCGTTGGCGCCGAAGCGCTACGGGATCGCGGACGTGCACGAGGACCGCTGGACCGCCTCCGAGGGTGGAGGTTATGCAGAGCGGGTGGACCGCTTCCGGAGGCTGTGCGAGCGGATGGTGGAGCTCGGCGTGCGCCTCGCGGTCAATCGGCGGATCGTCAAGAACGCGGCGAGCGTGCGTCATCTGCTCGAGGAACTCGCCGCGCCGGAGCCGCCGCGCGCCGCATTGCCGAGCGGGGGACTTCCTCCCGATGCCTGGGCGCGCTTTCAAGCGCTTCGGACCGCCGATGCAGACCTAGACGAGCGGATTTCTCTAGCGGAGACCCTGCTGGAGGAGTTCCCGGACGAGGATTCTCGCCGCGTGGAGATCCTGATGTGCCTTGGTTATTGGCGCGTGCAGGCGGGCAGGGCGGAGGCGGCCCGACCGTGCTTCGAGGCCGTGACGCGCCGGGAGCCGCCGACGTCCCGGTTCGGCTACAATGCGCGCCGCGGGCTTTCCGACCTCAATCTCCAGCGCCGCGGCGACATCCGCGCCGCGATCGCGGAGCGCAAGGCCATCCTCGCGGAGTGCGGTCGCGCCCCGGATTTCCGATCCGAGCTGCACTACGAGATCGCTGGACTGCACGTCCGGCTTAACGAACGAGAGGCGGCGGCGACGCATTTGCGGACGATCCTCGAGAAATGGCCCGACCCCGGGAGCCCGTGGGTAACGAAGGCGAGAACCGGCCTTGGGCATCTGGACCGGGGCGATCCGCCGGAGTCGTGGGGATGAGCGCCGAGCGCTGGTGGATCGCGGAGGCTCCCGTGACCTTTACGTGGGACCTCTGGTACGCCTGCAATTATCGGTGCTCGTACTGCTGGTGGGAGATGGGCGGCCTATGGGAGACGCTCGCCAAGCAGCACAAGCTGCTGCCGCCGGCCGAGTGGGACGCGGTCTGGACCCGCATCTATGATCGCTGCGGCGAGGCAAGGATCGAGGTGCTCGGGGGGGAGCCGCTCCTGTATCCCAAATTCGGCGAGCTCCTCCGGCTCTTGTCGGCGAAGCATCGCCTCCAAGTGACGACGAATCTGTCTCCCGAACCCGCGCAGCTGGAGCGCCTTTTGGACCCGCTCTCTCCCGAGCGAGTGCACTTCAACGCCAGCTTTCATCCGCAGTTCATCGGTCTGCAGCCGTTCCTGGAGAGGACGCAAGTGCTCCAGGATCGAGGCTTCGACCCGGGCGTTTTGTTCGTCACCTGGCCGCCGCTGCTGCCGCGACTCGAGGAGTATCGCCGCGAATTCGTGAGCCGCGGCTATCCCTTCAGCGCGATGATCTTCCAAGGAGACTGGGAGGGGAGGACGTATCCCGAAGCATTCACCCCGGCCGAGAAAGCGATGATCGAGGGAGTCATGAACCACCCTACGCTCAAGTCGGCGGAGGTGCGCTATCGCCTCGACCGCGACGCGGTCATCGGCAAGCTGTGCCACGCGGGACGCGTCTACGCGAACGTCAAGGCGAACGGGGACGTCTACCGCTGCGGGCAGGACGCGTTCGGTCGGCGGCCGATGGGCAATCTGTTCGACCCGGGATTCGAGCTGCTCGATGCGCCCAAGCCATGTCCCTACAGGCAATGTTCATGCCTCGAGTTCAAGTATTTGGACGAGCTGCTTCAAGCGCCGCAGGCGGCCGCATGACGACGACCGCCCGCCGCGAGATCCGGCGCTTCGACATCCTCGATTCCGGGCGGCCCGGGGGCCGGGAGAGGCTTGAGGTGGAGAGGCGCGACGGCCGCATCGTCCTATCCGGACGGTCGGAGTATGCGGGCGCCGACGCGGTGGTCGCGTACTGGTTCGAGTCCGTCCTGCATCCTGATTGGAAGGTCGAAACGCTTTCCGTGAACGCCGAGGAGAACGGAGCAACGCGAAGCCGGGTATTTGGATGGGACGGGGATTCCTTCGTCGGCCGGGACGGTTCCTCGTCGTGGCCCTTGTCGGCGGGCATGCAGCCGTTCGTGAGCGGGTTCATCGCCTCCATTTACGGCGCGTTTCAGTGCGCCGCGCTGGCCCCGGGCTCTCAAACGCGCATGGAGGTCCTCATGATCTCCCCGGCGTCGCTGGAGCCGGACTCGTCTCACCTGATGATCGACCGGCTCGACCCGTCGCGGTATCGACTCACGGACGAGGCAGGCGCGTCCGGATCCGTGTTGGTTGATGGAGACGGAATGCCGATAGAGGCCGAATGCGGGTTCCGAAGGTGGCGCCGGCGCGCGGAGAGCGAGACGTGAGCGTTCGCGCGGCGCTGCTTGCGGCAGCTGCCGTGCTCTCTAGTGCCGTGTTCTCACACGCTCTTGGAAGGACTCTCGACTGGCCGTTCTCTTCCAGCGGTCCATGCATTTGGGACGAGACGACGCGGATGATCGAGTCGTTCGGCGCGACACGCGTCAAGAGGGCCGTTCGCCGAAAAGCCGCCGCCGACTGCCGGAGGCTCGGGGACGTCGGCTGTTGGTACGCGCCGGCGGCGGTTCGCCGCAAGGCGTTGCCGGAGCTCATCGTCTATCTTCGCGGACATTGGAACGGCTCGGGCAACATCCCTCCGGAAAGGCGCCTAGAGTCCTCGCGTCAGGCGTTCGCCTTCTACGGTCTTGAGGAGTTGGCGCGGCGGCGGCAGGCCGCGGTCCTCGTGACCGGCTCCAGCTGGGTGGGCGTCACGCACGACGAGATCGAATCGATCGAGCGCTCTCTCTCGACGCGGTTCGAGCGCATCGTCGTGGCTGTGCACAGTGGGGGCTACGTCGGACTCGAGAAGACGCTGGACGCGTCGGTGTTCTCCCGCGTCAATAGGCTCGTGATGCTCGACAATTTCTATTTCAGCGTCGACTTCGCCCGGCGGATAGGCGGACTTACGGCCGTGGGCCTTCCCTGCATCGGCTATTACACCGAGCACAACCAGGAGCGCTACGAGACCCGCTTCAAGCCGAACGCCGAGTGCCGCGTCGAGGCGCGCGACGATTTCGGTCACGAAGGGGCCGTCAAACGCTGCCTTGCCCGGTATCTCGACGGACTGCCCTGCGTCGCGGCCCGGTAGGCGCGAAATAGCCTAGGCCCATGGGCCTATAAGGGATAGGCCGAAGGGCCCAGGTTGTATGGCATCAAAATCTACACCGTATTTGCATGTTCCGCCTGCCAGCGGGCCTCCTGCCTAGGCTGCGTCTGATCGCAATCCTATTTATCAGCGGCATCCTCTTTAACCTCTCTTTCTTCCACGAGGACATGGAGGCGCTCGCCGCGGGCGGCGCCCCCGGCGGCGGGGCTCCCGGCGGGAGCGGCTGTATGAAAGGCGGCGCCGGCGGCGGACAAGGGCAGAAAAAGAAGAAAAAGAAGAAAAAAAGGAGACGGCGACGGCGGGGGAATCGACGCCGGAGGGCCGCGTCGTGAGCGAGACCAAGACCATGCGGCTGGCGTGGGTGCTCTTGGCGCTCTCCTGCGTGCGTTTGATCTGGGTCGTGTCGACGGGCGTTTTCCAGCGCGCCGTACCTCGGAGCGATCAAAGCGCCGCGATCGTCGTCGCGTCCGATGCGGAGGCGCTCTACGACGCGGCCGGCCCTGTCGCCGGCGCGCGGCGGGAGGGGAGGGCGCCGGCCGCGGAATCGCCGCGGAACTCGGGGGCTCAGGGTCTTGCGCGGGGTCCCGTGAAGGAAGCCGCGGCGGCGGAAGTGCCCGCCGCCCGCACGGTCTTGTCTCGCGCCGCGGGGATCGGCGGGAGCGCGCCTCCTAGGACGTTGCTGTTCAACCTCGGCTCCGTGGAAGAATACGACGACGAGGAGGACGACGAGGAAGAGACGGACGCCCCGCCTGGAAATATGACCGTTCGCGGCGGAGATGAGTCCGATCGAGGTCAACCCTCCCCGAAGGACCCGGCGCACGGAGAGACTTTCGTGGTCGGTGACGCCGCGGCGGCCGGCGCGGACCTGGGGGAAGCGGCTTCGCCGAAAGCGCAGGGCGGCACGGGACTCAGTCCGGAGGTGGTGCTGAGCGAGGAGGCGAAGATCGAGGAGGTCTGGGAGAATTATTTCGCCAAGCACCCGGTGGTGCGGCAATACGAGGCGGATTGGTTCAGCCACGAGGACCTGGAAGAACTGACGAGGGAGTACTGGCGCACGCGCAATGCGGTCGCTTTCGGCAGGGGCCTCGCGCAGTCCGACAATTTCCGGCGCGTCTTCTCGAAGTACGTGTCCTCGCGAACTATGCTCGACCTTCTCAAGAAGATCGTCAGCCGCATGTCGTTAAGGGCGATCCGAGAGACCGCGCGGCTCCTCTCCTCGGACAGCGCGCTCGGGAATTTCGCGCGCTACCTGGACGGCCAACTGAGCGGCGCGGCGGGGTACTCGCCCATCAAACACGCCGTGCCGGAGTACGGCGCGTCGTCGATCCGCAAGGCGCAGATCGCGGCGCCGAAGCTCTCCTCGCCCGACTGGCGCTAGCGCCGCGCGAGAGCCGATCTAAGAGACCGCGCAGCCACGCCGCGTCCTCCCGGCTGAGCTTCCATTTGAGCAGGCCGCGACGGAACCGCGCGCGCCGTGCCTCCGGCGTCAGGTGCTCGTTGACCCGGGCGGCGGCCATGGCGCGCAGCGCCGTCTCGACGAGGCCTTCGATCTCTCGCCCGTTGGGGGGATCCTCGGGCGGACGGGCGTTCGCGCTCTCGAGAGAGGGGCGGGACAGCTCGTAGGCGACGAGCGCGGCGGCTTGTCCCAAGTTCATGGACGGAGCCGCCGCGTCCGTCGGGATGCGCAGGAGCGCATGGCAATGATCCAATTCCTCGTTCGAGAGCCCGCTGCGCTCCGAGCCGAACAACACGGCAAGACGGCCGCCCGCAGGCAGTTCGCGGCGCAGCCAGGCGCCGAGAGCCGGCAAGGTGAGCTCTGCTCGCCGGAACGCGCGGTTGTGCGCCGAGGCCGTGCCAAGGACCAACTGGCGGTCGGAGAGCGCTTTCTTTAGCGGGAGGACGCGAGCGCGCTCGAGGACGAGGCTTCCGTAGATCGCGGAGTGGGCGCTCCGCCAATGCTTGGCGTAGGGACCGACCGCGGCCAGGTCGTCGAAGCCGAAGTTCGCCATGGCCCGCGCGACCGCGCCGATGTTCAAGGCGTTGCTGGGACGCACGAGGACGAAGCGGACGCGCCGGCTTTCCACGAGGAGAGGATAGGATATTTCTGCTAGAATCGCCCAATGCGCGCGGTTTTCATCTCCAAGACGAAGGGCCCAAGCGGGCTCGAAATGCGGCAAACAACCGATCCGGAGCCGGGCAAGGGTCAGGTGCGAATTAGAGTGCGCGCCGCCGGCGTCAATTTCGCCGATTATTTGATGACGTTGGGGCTGTATTACGGCGCGCCTACGGCGCCGTTTATCCCGGGCTACGAGGCGGCGGGAGAGATCGAAAAATTGGGAGCCGGAGTGACCGGTTGGAAGCTGGGGCAGCGAGTCCTCGCGCCGATGAAGTACGGGGCGTACGCGGAGCTCGCCCTGGCCGAGGCGGGCGGCGTAATGCCGATCCCGGACTCGAAGGGATTCGAGGAAGCCGCGGCGCTGCCCGTGAACTATCTCACGGCGTACCACGCGCTTTACGTGCTGGGGAACCTGAGGCCACGCTCGCGGGTGCTCATCCACGGCGCGGGCGGCGGGGTCGGCATCGCGGCGATCCAGCTGGCGAAGCTGCGGGACGCCGAGATCATCGGCACCGCGAGCGCGGGAAAGCACGAGTTCGCGCGCTCCCAGGGAGCCCGCCACATGATCGACTACCGCACCGAGGACTTCGAGGCGCGGGTACGCCAGATCACCGGCGGCCGTGGCGTGCACATCGCCCTCGACCCGATTGGCGGAAAGAGCTTCCGCAAGAGCTACGCCTGCCTGGCGGAGACGGGGCTGCTGGTCTGCTACGGCGCCTCGTCGATGACCGGCGAGGGCGTCGGCAGCCGCTTACGGTCGCTGTGGACCTACGCCACGAGCGGACTCTTCAGCCCGCTCCAGATGATGCTGTCCAATCGAGGCATCGCGGGTCTTCATTTGGGGCGCCTGGCGTCGGAGCCGGAAATCTTCATCCAGGAAATGACTGATCTCGCCCGTTTGTGGGCCCAAGGCAAGATCAAACCGCACGTCGACGCCGTCGTCCCCGCCGAGCGCGCCGAGGAGGCGCATCGCCGCCTTCAGGACCGCAAGAACGTCGGTAAGGTCGTCTTGACCTTCTAGCCTACCGGAAAGAAATCGGCTCCAGGGCCTCGACCGTGTCCGCCAAGGCGGTGCTCGTCTGGACGAACACCTGGTTCTGTCCCCGCTTCGTCAAGCCGCGGATTGTCACGGAGCCGAACGCCGACGCCGGCGGCGAGCCCGCGCGGACCCATAGTCCCGACACGGACAGGTCTCCTCTGCCGCGTACGACGTGCGTGACCCGAGGCGACGACGTGAAGTCGTAGGCGGGATAGTAGGAATTCTTGAATACGAAATCCGCTCCGGCGTCGTAGAGGGCCTCGACGCGCCTATTGCCGAGGAGAAGCGCCTGCGCCTGGAACCGCGTCCCGGAGAGGCTCGTGCCGCTGATCAGGGTGATCGCCGGAATTTTGTAGCGCGCGTCGAGCTGCTTGAGAACGCTTTCCGGGATGTAATAGAGGTTCGGCTTGTTCATCTCAGGATCGGAGAAGACGTCGAGAGCCGTGGCGCCCTGCATCGCCGCCTTGTCCAGGATCGCCGTTGCCTTGTCGATCGTCAGCACCCGCACGTCGGAGTTCATATTGAAGTCCGACCCGAGACGCCGCGCCAGCCATTCCTTTCCCGACTGGCTCGCGGGCTTGAGCTCGTTCCAAAGGGTCGGCTCGATGAGGACGCCTGCGGCGGCGATGCGAACGGCGCTGGGACGAGCCTCGGGAACGTCCGGAGTGAAGGAGACGGGACAGTGTCTCTCGCCCGTCCATCGGCCGGTGCATTTCTGCCACAACCCGTTTTGAGCTTCCTCGAAAAGTGCGGTCGAGCCCTGCCATTGGCTCTCGGGTCCAACTGCAAACGCGGCGGACGCGGACAGCGCGGCGGCCGCGGCCGCGATCATAGTTCGTCTCATGTCGAATCCTCCTGGATCGGCGCCTTCAGGGCGACGATATCGCCATGATGCGTCAAACGCGAGGTTCGCGGAAGCTTCTAAAGACCCGAACGCCCCTAGGGCGCGGGCTCCAGAAATCGGGTGCACACCCGCGGTCGAAAGGAGGAAATCGGATTGACTAGCGGATTTCGCTCAAGATCGAGCGGAGGACAGGAAGGTGGCGGTAAAAAAACTCCGACGGGTCGCGTCGTTCCAGCTCGGAGGCGGGCACGCGCTCATCCTCGGCCAGCAGCTCGAGCCGCGCGCGCCGATCGGGAAACTCGGCGGCATGCCGGCGCGCGAGTTCTTCCAAGGATCCCGTGTCGTGCGGTGATCCGGTCTTGAGGTGAAGATGGAGGCTGAGGACGCGGGTGTACCAATAGTAGAGCCGGTACACGTTGCGCCCTCCCCAGTCCGGCTGGCCGTACATCCGCAGGGATACGCCTAGCTCGGCCGATGCGTGGCGCGCGAGGGCCTCGAGCTCCTGGCCGGACGGGAGCAGCAGCTCGTCGCGGTCCAGGTTCCACTGGAGCCGGTAGTGCCCAGACCAGGCGGCGGCGGCGCCGGGACGAGACACTTCGATCCGGTCCCGCGCGCCCGCGCCGGCCAGGCCATGGCCGAAGTAGGGATTCTCAAGATAGGAAGTGAACGCAAGGGCTTGGAGGATGCTCTTCGTCACTAGATGCCCCTGGCCGCAAAACGCGCTGTCGCCGGACTTCCACGCGTCGATCTGGCGGGACAAGAGGAAATTCTCCTCGGGCGCCGGCAGCTCAGACGTCACGACGAACCAATGGAAAAGGCTGTCCATGAAGAGCCCGGTGCCGGCCGGAAATCCGGGGGCGGAAAGCGCGTGCAGCCGGCGCCGCCAATCTGCCAAATCCGGGAAGTTGTCGGAGGAGGCGCTTTCCCACGATCCACGGGAATCGCGCGCGAGAGCGGAGCGTCTGTGCGGCTCTGAAAAGAAGCGGCGGCAGGCGTCGTCGAGCCATTGCCGGCTGATCGCCAGGAGCTGGAACGCGTGTTCTCGGGCGATGGAGTCCGGCCTCGCGAGGCGGGCCATGATCTCCTCGGAGAGCTTTCCCCGCTGGATCCCGAACTCCTCCAGCCGGGTCGGCGTCGCGTTCCGGCCCTCGTTCAGGCAACGGACGAAGCGCAATACGTCGAGAAACGACTTCTTGGTTTTGAAGCCGTCGTTCGGCGCCCAGCGGGAGGGGGCGCCCTCGAAGTAGACTTGGGATTGAAAGAGGAACGCGGAGATCGCTTCATGGAGGAACGCTAGGCGTGTCCCGACGTCCGGATCTCCCGCCGGGCTCGGACCGCCCCCGAGCCGAAGCCACGAGCCCATCTCGGCGGCGCGCGCGCCGCCATGGCGTCGATAGGTCTCGAACTCGCGCGGATCGGCCACTTGCGTCTCGCCCAGGAACGGAACGAGCAGCCGAATCCCCGCGTAGGCGCGCCACAGCCTTCGAAGAAAGGCGGCTTCGCGGTCCGCCGAATCGGGCGCGATGCGCAAGAGGAGATCGAGGTCGCTCGCCCCGGGGGTCCAATCTCCGGTGGCGCCGCTTCGCCGCAGGTAGATCGCCTCAAGTCGGGAGCCCAAGAGGAGCCGCAGCGCCGCGCAGACGAAGCCGGGGGCGAACCGATAGGCGAGTCGATACACGGAGCGCAGCAGCGGATAGTCGCGCGATACGATCACCTTCGATTGCAGGACGGCTCGCATGGACGTCGCGATCTCAGCCATGGCGGGGACGGTCATAATAGTATAAAATGCCCTCTCCGAGTTCGCCATGGCAAAAAGGCCTGCAGCCAGCATCATTATTCTCTGCCACAACGACGGCGAGTTCCTGCGGGAATGCCTCGACAGCGTCAGCCGCCATACCGACGTGCCGCACGAGGTCATCATCGTCAACAACGCGAGCACCGACGGCTCGGATCGCTTCCTCAAGACGATCGCCAGGCGCCCGAACACGACCGTCATCCACAATCAAGAGAACCGTTTCTTCGCCGGAGGCAACAACCAGGGAATCGCCCTGGCCAAGGGCGAGTACGTGATGCTCCTCAACGCGGACGCCGTCGTGGGTCCGCAGTGGCTCTCCCGCATGATCCGCTGCGCGGAGCGCGACGCCAAGACGGGTCTCGTCGTCCCGTGCACCAACAGCGCGGTGGGCGCGCAGCTCGTGACCGATCCCGGCTATTCGTCGATGAAGGAGTTCCCCAGGTTCGCACAGGATTGGGCCGAGCACTACGGCGGATGGTGGAAGGAAGCGCATCGCGTCATCGCGTTCTGCCTGCTCATCAAGCGCGAGGTGCTCGAGCGAGTCGGCCTCCTAGACGAGCGTTTCGGACCGGGAGGATACGAGGACTACGATTACTGCCTCCGCGTCCAGCAGGCGGGATACAAGGCGGTGCTCGCCCAGGACGTCTTCGTCCACCACTACGGCGGCAAGGGATACGCGGGGATGGACTACGGCCATCACCGCCGTATCAACCGGGAGATCCTCGCCCGAAAGTGGTCGCAGTTCATCTTCCATGCATTGGATGAGATCGACACGCTCTCCGCGTCCGAGAGCGGTACCGGGAGGCCCTCGAATGGAAACCTACAAGATCGCCCCGCACGCCGCGTGGCGGCGGGTAGAAGATGAGATCGTCGTCCTCGACCTCAACACTAGCGTCTACTACTCCCTGAGCGAATCCGGCGCGCGCGCCTGGGAGCTCCTGGCGGAGTCCCTTCCGGTCGAGAAGATCGCGGAGCGTCTCACGGAGGAGTACGAGGTGAGCGCGAAAGCCGCGGAGAGGGACGTGCGCGATCTCGTGGGCGAACTGCGCCAAGAGAAGCTGCTCCTCGCCTCCCGCGGATGACCGTCGTCGACCGCGCGCCGGCGCAGCCGTTCGCCAAGGACAAGATCTATGGGCACATGGATCGCGTCCAGGAATGGCTGGATACGGGGCAGTCTCGGCCCGTCACGGTTGAGCTGGACCTCACCAATATCTGCAATCAGAAGTGCCCGCACTGCTTCGGCTACGCTCCGGAGAGGGACCAGGCGCGCATGCATCTCGACGAGGCCAAGCGCATCATCGCGCAGATTCGTGAGGCCGGAGGCCGCGGCCTGACCTTCACGGGAGGCGGAGATCCGACCGTCAGTCCCATTTGCTGGGAATGCGTCGCCTACGCCCGCTCGATCGGATTCGACGTGGGATTCATCACGAACGCGCAGACCCTGCCCGAGGACAAGGCCCGCGTACTCGTCGAGAACTGCCAGTGGATTCGCGTCAGCGTGGACGCCGCGACTCCCGAGGTGTTCCGGCTTACCCACGGGATGGACGAGCCGCAGTTCCGGCGGGTTCTCGACAACGTGCGCATGCTCGTGCGGCTCAAGCGCGAGGCACGCTCGGAGGCGACGATCGGGATCGGGTTCTTGACCTCGCCCGCGACGAAGCGGGACATCTTCGCCTTCGCCCAACTCGGCCGGGAGCTCGAGGTGGACTACGCCCAATACCGGCCTCTCCTTCGCCGTCACGGCGAAGCGGAGATCGACTATTCCGACGACGAGATACTGGTCGAAATGCGGCGGGCCGCGCAGCTTTCCACCAATGCCTACCGGGTCGTCCACTCCGAGCACAAGTACGATCAGATCCGCTCCGGGCAGGTGCAGCGCGAGTACAAGAAGTGCTACGGGCAGAACTTCGCCGCGGTGGTGTCGGCCGACAAGAAGATGTACGTCTGCTGCCATATGCGCGGCGTGGAGAAATATTGCCTCGGCGATCTTTCCAAGCAGAGCGTCTCCCAGATTTGGCAGTCCTCCGAGCGAAAGCGCATCGCCGATTCGGTTGACTTCAACGATTGCCCTCCATTGTGCCGCTGCGATTCGTTCAACAATATCCTGTGGGACATGAAGGAGAACGGCGCCCCCGCGGATCCGGACCCGACGCCGCGCAAGCACCCGAATTTCATTTAGCGCCGCCCTCGAGATGATCGGCCCGAAGAACGTCGTGCTGGTCGTGGTGGACGGACTGCGGCCGGATCACCTGGGAGCGTTCGGCTACGCGCGCGCCACGAGCCCGTGGCTCGACGAGGCGCTGAAATCGGCGGCCGTCGCGGAACAGGCCGTCTGCCACGCGAATTGGACGCTGCCAAGCTTCTGCTCGCTGCTCGCCTCACGCTATCCGACGGCGCACGGCGTCTTCAGGCCCGATGATCGTCTCGGCCGCCGGGACGAGACCCTCGCCGAGACTCTCCGCGGCCGGGGATTTCGGACCGCCGCTTTCGTCGGCGGGACCTTCCTCGACCCCCAGTTCGGGCTGGACCGCGGCTTCGAGGTTTACCGCGCGGGCAAGAACGTCTCCTTCAAGGACTTCAAGGACACCCTTCCTCTCGCCCTGGACTGGATGCGCCGCCGGCGAGGGGAGAGGTTCTTCGCGATGGTGCATCACAACGACCTGCACCCGCCCTTCGACCTCTCCGAGACGCTGCCGGAGACGGTGGAGCATCGATTCGGAACGCGTTCGAGCGCGCTTGACGCGATGACGCCCGACTACTACTTCGTGCGGGTGTTCAACGGATATCCGTGGGAGCCGGTGTGGGGACCGGCTCCGCCCGCGGAGTATCGCACGGCGGTCGAGGCCATTCGCGCCGATCCGCGGGAGCTCGAGCATCTGGTGGCCCATTACGACGCGCAGATTCTCGCCGCGGACGCGCAGCTCAAGTCCCTCTGGGCCGGGCTTGGCGACGCGGGGCTGCTCGAGGAGACGCTGGTCGTGCTGACGTCGGATCACGGGATGGAATGGGGCGAGCGCGGGCTCATCGGATCCTGTTTTCACGAATGCTTGTGGGACTCCGTGGTGCGCGTTCCTCTGGCGTTTTGGTGCCCGGGCGGCGTCCCTCGGCGCCTGCGCGGCATCGTCGAACACGTGGACGTGGCGCCGACGGTCCTCGGTTTGCTCGGGATGCCGCCGCAGGCGACTCACCAAGGCCGGGACCTATCGGGGGCGTTGCGGCAAAGCCGCCGCGAGCTTGAGCCGGCGGAGGCCTTCTCCGCGGCCAGCGCGCTCGCGCCGATGGACCGCATGCGCCTCTTCGCACTCAGGTCCTCGGAGTGGAAGGTCATTTTCGACGAAGGGGCGTCTCGCTGGCAGCTCTTCGACCTGGCGGCGGACCCCGGAGAAACGTCGGACGTCGCGTCTCGTCGACCGGATATCCTCGAGCCGATGCGCCGCCGGCTGCTCGAGCGTCTCGGCAAGACCTCGGCGGTGGGGGCATAGGCGTGGCGCTTCAGAAGTTCCCGGAGGAATACATCTTCGATGAGCGCGATCTTCCCGCCGGCAGCGAGTGGCGCATGCGGGACGTCCTGCGCGAGCTGACCGCCGGCCGCTTCCCTCCGGAATTCCAGCGTTTTTTCGACCGAGACCCCGAGCGAACGACTCCGGCGGGCGAGGGAATCGTGGTCTCGCCGGCCGATGGGTTGGTCGAGATACGCCGCGCGCCGGACGCGGTCGAGTTCGTCGTTCATCTGCGGCTGACCGACGTGCATGTCCAGCGCGTGCCGCTTGCGGGCACGGTCGCCTCGGTCGAGGACGGCGGCGCCGGGTTTTTCTATCCGGACGACGAGAAATACTGGAGCGGCGTCCGCAAGACCACGACGATTGACTCGCCGTACGGCCGATACTCCGTGCACCAAATGACGACGCTGATCACCCGCAGGATCGAGACGTATCTTCGCCCGGGGGATGCCGTAGAGACCGGGCGGCGACTGGGGCGCATCCGGCTCGGAAGCACCGTTCTTCTGCGCTTTCCGGGCACATGCGAGCCCTTGGTCAGCCCCGGGGATCGCGTATCGGCCGGGGAATCCATCCTGGCCCGGCTTGCCAAAACGCCCCGTCAGGCGACTCTATAAAGGTAAGGACGCGGCCGCGATATTGACAAACCGAGCAATGAACGCTATTTTACAACCCTCGTGTCGAATCAGAAGACGACCCGTCTAGACACCGCCATCTCCTCGATGGAGGCGTTGTTGTTCTGCAGGAAAGCCATCTACTGGTGGCTCCCGATCCTTTACCTTCTGATCTCCAGCGCCTTCTATCTGCGGACGTACGACTCGGCTCAGGTCAAGATCACTTTGGTGCAGATGGGCGGGCTTTGCCTTATCGCCCTATACGTGTGCCGGCTCCTCGAGGAGGGCGCGCTCGCCTTCTCAAAGGACGACCTGGTCTGCCTCGCCCCGTTCTTGGCGTACCTAGGTTACGGCATCGTCTCCTTCCTGCACGCGCCGTACCATTGGTCCTCGACGGACTTCTTCATCCGGCGGCTGTTCTACATGACGGTGCCTCTCATCGTCGTCCAGGAGTTCACCCAGCCGGCGGTGTCGCGCCTGACGCGGATTCTCATTTGGAGCACCTGGATCACCGTCGGCTACGGCGTCCTGCAGTGGTTCGACTACCACTTCTTCCCGACCGGGGTGGGCAACGGTATCGATCCCTTCATCTGGAGGGGTGCGTTCGGCGATCGCGTGTTCTCGACGTACGGAAACCCGAATTTCTTCGCGGACTACCTGGTGATCATGCTGCCGGTGTTGATCTGCCAGTTCCTCAAGACGGGCAAGATCAGCCTCGTCGTCCTCATCGTGCTGGACCTGTTCGACCTGTACGGTGCGCAGACGAAGGGCGCCTGGATCGGCGGCGCCATCTCGACGACCGTGCTGCTCGGGACTTATTTCTATTTCTTCCAGTACGAGAAACTTCGGCAGCACCGAGTGACCATCGGCGCGGTAATATTGAGCGTCCTCATGGCCACGATGGGCGCGGTGGCGTTCAAGCTGCGTTCCAGCTTCACGTCGGTGAACTTCCGTCTGTTTACATGGGAGGCGACCTGGGAGATGATCATGACGAAGCCCGTTCTTGGAACCGGGCTCGGCAGCTTCTGGGTCATCTACCCGGCCTTTCGCCGGCCGCCGATCTTCCATATCGAGGGCAAGCACAACACGGAGACCGACCACGCGGAGGACGAGTATCTCGAGGTGCTGTTCGACGAGGGGATCGCTGGTTTCGGGATTTTCTTGTGGCTCATCGTCAGCACCTTCGTCGTCGCATACCGGTCCCTGGCCCAGATGACGGGCAGCTTGAAAAAGGGCGAACGCGCGCCTCCCCGAGCGTACGATCTGATGGGATTCCTAGTGGCGTTTCAAGGCATGCTGGCCCACAATTTCTTCGACGTCAGCCTTCGCTTCGTCTCCTCCGGCGTCTACCTGGGGCTCCTCTCCGGCCTCGTGGTCAACTTGTCGCGCGGCGTGGCGTTGAGCGAGCTGCACCGGCGCGACGCGCCGGCAGGCGGCGGCTCCTCCGCCGCGCCGGCCGCCGAGGGGCAGGGGATTCTGGAGAGCCTCGCGGCGTTCTTCATCTGGCCGCTGCGCTTCGCCGCGTGGGGGGGGCTGCTGTACTCCGCCTCCAAGCTGACCGGCCTCCCGCGCGCCTCGTTGGGCTTCTCCGGATTCGACGAACTGCAGGGCCCTCTCGCGGCGGTGCGCGCCAGCGGCGAGGTTCTTCAGTGGCATGTCGCCTGGATCTGCTACATGGGCTGCGTCGTGGGGCTCGGCGGCGCCTTCGCGCGCATCGTCTACTTGACCCGCAATCCTCTCGTTCCTGCGGCCGTGCTCGCCGTGCTATTTCCGCTCCATCTGGTCTTCGGGTTCTTCCGCGCCGACGTCTACCACAACATCGCGATCTTCTTCTCCAAGCAGCAGCAATGGGACCGCGCGCTGCAGTATTACTTCAAGGTCGGCGAACTCAATCCCGCCTTCGTCATGTCCTTCTATTTCCGAGGCAATGTCTATAACGACCGCTTCAACATGACGAAGGTCTACAACCCCGCGTGGGGAGACGCCAACAACGTCGCTCGAGACGACTTCGAGCGGGCGATGGGGGCGTACGACGAGGTGAAGAAGCGCGCTCCGAACTACGTCCAGATGCACCACCAGGTCGGGGTCCTGTGGATGAAGCTCGGCGGATGGCTGCTGCAGCAGGGCCGGATCGAGGAAGGGCAGAAGGCCTGGAACAAGGCTCTGGAGAACTTCGAGATGTACCGCAACATCGATCCCGTGTTCGCGCCGAACTACTACCGGATGGGCCACATCTACATGATGCGCAAGCAGTACGACAAGGCGATCGCCGCCTACCTCGGACTCCTCGAGGCCGATCGATGCGCCGTATCGAAGTCCTTGTCAAATCGCGAGTGGCTGCGCGGGACGATCCTGGCTTATCAATCTTACGTCCAAGACGAGGGGGGCTGGGTCCATAAGCACGAGACGGCGGACGCCTATGCGAGCCTCGGAACCGCCCATATGCTTCGCAACGGGCCCGGAGACGCGACGATGGCCGCCAAGGCCTTCGACCACGCGCTGAAGCTCGATCCGAACAATGAGACGGCGAAGCGCAATATCCGCGCCCTGCACCACGACAAGCTGGAGGCGCCGGTCCCGCCGGTGATGCTCCAGCCTCCGGCCGCGTCGCCCTTCGAGCTGCCCAAGCGCTTCTCGACCGAGTCGGAATCGATCAAACGCTGATGGCGGGCGCGGCAAGACTGTTCTTGCTGCAGTGCTTCTTCATTTGTCCAATCCTCTTCTTCACGGACCTCACGCGCAATCCCTACGTGACGCAGATCGCGCTGCTCAACATCGGCCTCGCGTGGGCGGCGGGCGCGACGCTCCTCGCGCAATCGCGGAATCCGGAATGGCGGCTGCCGAAGACCGTCTTGGACGTCCCTCTTGCGGTCTGGCTCGGCGTGTGCGCGTTCAGCTGGCTTTGGTCCTACGCCAATCACGCCGCCTTCTATCACCCGGCGCTACGGTCCGAGGGCATCCGCATCGGAATCTTCACGATCGTGAACACGGTTCTGCCGTTCTACCTGGCCGCCGTCTGCACGCACGGCACCGCCCAGGTCGAGACGTCCGTCGGGCGATGGGCGGCGTTCGCGATCGTCTGGGGGGGGTTTTGGACGATGTTTCCGCAACTGCGGACCATCGTGCCGCCCGGGGCGCCCGGCGTGATGCCGCACCTCTGGGATCCGTACGGAGCGATCCTATGGGCGGCGGGACTGGCCGTCTTGGCGCGGCTCGTTTGGGGGGCGACGCTGCATCACTATTGGCATCTCCTCCTCACGACCTGCTTCCTCAGCGCGGTCTACGGCATTTGCCAGTATTTCAACCTGGAGCTGATCTGGCCGAAGGTGCTCAATCCGTACGGCGGGCGGTCCGTCTCGACCTTCGGCAACCCGAACTTCATGTCGTCGGTCATGGTCCTAATGCTTCCCGTCGCTGCGGCGTATTTCCTGAAGGCGAAATCGGTCCCGCAGCGCGTCGCGTACGCGACGGTCTTCCTGGCGATGGAAGGCTGTCTCCTTGCAAGCTTGACGCGCTCCTCCTGGCTTGGAGCTCTGGCCGCTCTGGCAGTTTTCGCGGCGTCCCGAGAGGTGCGGCGCCTCGCGCGCGAAAACCTGGAATCCCTGGGGATGGCGGCGAGCCTTGCCGTCCTCATCTTGATCGTCTGGCCGCAGAGCTCGGTGAGCGGGTATTCGCCGAGCGTCGTCGGCCGCGTGCGTGAATTGTCCGACGCTCTCAATCTTCAGGCGGATATCCCGTACAGCCCTCTCTATCAACGCGTGCTCATCTGGATGAGCTCGTGGCTGATGGGGAGCGAGAATCCGATCACGGGCAAGGGCTGGGGCGCCTTCGAGCTTTTCTATCCGTTCTACCAAGGGTACGTTCTCGATCTGCACCACTTTTTCCGGACGATGCGCACGCACGCCAACAACTCCCACAACGAGCTGCTCGAGATCTTCTCTCAGACGGGGATCCTGGGGCTCGGGGCGGTGCTCTGGATGTGGACGACGTTCTTCGCCGGGTCGGTCAAGTGGGCGAAGGGACGCCAGGACAGCCAGCGGAGCGAGGACACGATCTGGATGTTCGCAGGGCTGGCCGGCGTTGCGGGAATGCTGGTCGACAATCTGCTCAACGTCTCGATGCACTTCGCGGTCCCCGCGTTTCTGTTTTGGTGGCAGGCGGGCACCGTGATGGCCCGGGCGTCCGAGGGATCGACGAGGACGTTCCGCCTGCCGAAGCCCGCCGCGTCGATCGTCGCGGCGGCGGTCGTGGCCGCGTGCGCCGGATGCACGTGGTGGTGGGTCAAGCAGTGGAATCGCGAGGTCCATTATTTCGCGGGATTCAAGCTGCTTCGAAGCAACCAAATGGGTCACGCCGTCGAGGAGCTGGAGCGCGCCTACCGCTGGCATCACCGCGAGGTCAACACGACGTACGAGCTCGGCAACGCGTACGCGCAGTCTAAGCTCTTTCCGAAGGCGGCGTGGGCCTACGCGGAGGCGCTGAGCTCGAACTCCGGCTACGACGAGATCTACTACAATCTCGCCACCATCCAGAGCCAGCATCTAGGGCTGATGGAGGAGGCGTACCGGAACTTCGTCGTCTCCCATTGGATCAACCCGCTCTCGATGCCGCTCTACAACGCCATGACGACGTTCCTGCTGCGCGACACGAAGCGCTTTCGGGTCGAAACCATCGCGCTCCTGGAGCAGGGACTCACGTTTTATCCGGACAACGCCAATTTCATGAACAACCTCGGGTACCTGTACCGGTTGGGCGGCGATCATGCCAAAGCCGAGGAATATATGGCGCGCGCGCTGCGGACCAATCCGGACCTCCAGGTCGCCGAGCGCAACCTGATGGAAATGAGCCGCGAGCGCAAGGCGCCCGCCAATCCCGTCCTGAAGGATCTAGTGCTCCTGCGCGAGGTGGAGGCACGGATCGGCCGCAAGGACTATTCCGCCGATACCCTCGCTTTGGCTCGACGAGCTCTCGAGGCGTTTCCGCAATCGACGAAGGCGCGCTTCTATGTCGGGAACCTTGAGATGGTCGGGGGCCGGCCCGAGAAGGCGCTCGAGGCGCTGATGCCCCTGGTGCGCGTAGAGCCTCAAAACGCGGTGCTCCAACGTGACCTCGGAGAGATCTACCTCCGACTCGGGCGCATCGGCGAAGCGACCGAGGCCTTCCGGACCTCCCTGCAGAGCGACCCGAACAACGCGTATGTCCGTCAGCGCCTGGCGCAGCTGAGCGGCCGCTGATGCCGAGCGGCGACCGCGCGCGCCAATGCCTGCTGGCGCTCGCGGGTCTGGCCCTCGTCGCCTACGCGCCCAGCCTGTCAGGGGACTATGTGCTCGACGACCGGGCGTTCCTCGTCGCCAATCCCTTCGTGATCTCCGACGCGGGGTGGACGGGTTTTTTCACGGAGCGCCGGGCGTTGACCTCTGACGTCCAGCAGGCCGCGATGATGTACCGCCCGCTGACCGCCGTCTCCTTCCGCGCGTCTCATCTCGCCGGAGGCGGCAATCCGTTCTGGCACCATGCGGTCTCCGTCGTGCTGCATGCGGCCAACACCGGCCTCGTCTTCCTGCTGCTGACGGCGCTGTGCGGAGGGGGGGCGGCTCCTGCCGTCGCCGGCGCGGCGCTGTTCTGCCTTCACCCGGCCCAAGTCGAAAGCGTCGCCTACCTCACGGGTCGCGCCGGGCTGCTGGCCTTGTTCTTCGGGCTCGGCTCGTTGCTGCTTCACGCGCGGGGCCGCCGCCTCGCGGCGCTCGCGGCGTTCTCGGCGGCGCTCCTGTCGAAGGAATCGGCGCTCGCCGTGGCGCCGATGATCGCCGCGTACGAGTGGATTTGGGGACCCAAAGACGCACCGCCCCGGCGCGGCCTTCTGCGCGCACTGCCGTACGCGGCGGCGGGGGCTGTCTTCATGGCGTGCCGGCGCGCGGTGCTAGGACAGTGGGCGCAGCGCCCCCTGTGGGGCGGAGCGCTCGACCTCCACGCCTCCCTGGCTTTGCGCGGCGTCTTTGAGGACGCCCGCATCGCGGCGTGGCCCGCGCGTCTCAGCGTTTGCTACAGCTTCCCGTACGCGGAGCACCCGCGCCTCGCCGTCGTCGCGGGCGTCGCCGCCGCGGCCATCGCCGCGGCGGCCGCGGCGTATCTTCTATGGAGGAAGAGGCCCGCCGGCTTCGCTGCGGCCTGGTTCCTCGTCGGCTTGGCTCCAGTGGCGAACGTGCTGCCGCTGACCGCCCTGGCTGCCGACCGCTTCCTATATGAGCCGCTCGTGGCGGCCGCCCTGGCGGCCGCCCTCGGCCTCCGCTGGGGACTAGAGCGCCTGGAACGCCGTGGCCGGGGCGCCCTGCTTGGTTTGGCGGGAGCGGGATGCCTGGTGCTCGGGTCTTCGGCGATCGAGCGCGAGCAGGCCTGGCAGGACGCATTCGCGCTCGATCTCGAATCGCGGGTCGCGCGTCCGAACGACCCCTGCACCGCGCTCCGCTTAAGCGCCCACTACCTCAATTGGAGCATGCACGGACGCGCGGAAGCCATCCTGCGGGAGGGCCTGGCCCAGCCCGCCTCCGTGCTCGAGCCCGCGCTTCTCGTGTCGTCGTCTTTGATCCGCATCAAGGAGCGCCGGTGGGACGAGGCGGAGAGCCTCCTTAAGCGAGCGCAGGCCCTCGAGCCCGGCCGAAAGGATGCGGCGCGCCTCTTGGACCTTTGCGCGGCAGGGAAAGCCGGAGAGTCTTGACAAGCCAAGCGCGGCGGCTATACTAAGATCGATTGGGCGCGACGCGTCCCTGCGGTTGCCGCGGGGGCCCGCTTCCTTATGGCCAAGGTAGAACGACAGCGTCTCGGCGACATTCTCGTGATGAGCGGTCTCATCACGCAGGACCAGCTCAATAGAGCCCTGAAGGTACAGGCTCAGCTGAACTGCATGCTCGGCGAGGCCGTGGTCAAACTCGGCTTCGCCAACGAGGAGGCGATCGCGCTCGGCATCGCCCGCCAATTGGGCATCCCTTACGCTTCGCGCGAGAATAAAGTCCTGCGAGTCGACAAGACCCAGAAGCTCGACGGGATCATCAACGAGCGATTCGCGCGGGACAACATGATTCTCCCGCTGTTCATTGACGAACGCGTCTTGACGGTCGCCATGGCCGATCCGGACAACGTGCTCGTCATCGAGAACCTCCAGCTGATGACCGGCTACGATATCTCGCCCGCCATCTCGACGCGGGCCCAGATCCTCAAGGCCATCGACGAGTTCTACACGCAGGGCGGCACGAACCTCATCGACACCGTCATGCAGAAGCAGGACACCCCGGACGGGGGCGTGGCGGAGATCGAAGAGGTCGACACCTCCGACGCGCGGCTCGACCTCGACAAGACGGTCTCCGAGGCGAAGGGAGCGCAGGTCGTCAGCCTCGTCAACGCCATCTTGAAGCAGGCCATCGCGGAGCGCGCCTCGGACATCCACCTCGAAAGCTACGACGAGCGTATCTTGCTTCGCTTCCGCATCGACGGCGTGCTCTACGAGCGGCCGCAGCCCCCGAAGGAGAGCATCGGCGCGATGGTCAGCCGCATCAAGATCTTGTCGAAGCTCGACATCGCCGAGCGCCGGCTGCCCCAAGACGGCGCCTTCTCGATGAAGCTGCAGAACCGCGTCATCGATATGCGCGTTTCCATGTGCCCGACGGTGTACGGCGAGAAGGTGGTCATGCGTATCTTGGACAAAGGCGCCGTCACCCTCAAGGTCGACAACCTGGGATTCGAAGGCAGGCAGAGGTCCGACTTTTTGACGGCGGCGGAGATGCCTCACGGCCTGATCTTCCTCACAGGTCCGACCGGTTCCGGTAAGACCACCACCCTGTACGCGGTCCTCAATACGATCAAGTCGAACGAAAAGAACTACATGACTATCGAGGACCCCGTCGAATTGAAGCTCGAGGGCATCAATCAGGTGCAGGTGAAGTCGCAGATCGGCCTCACGTTCGCGTCGGCTCTGCGCTCCTTCCTGCGTCAAGACCCCGATGTCATCCTCGTCGGCGAGGTGCGCGACCAAGAGACCGCCCGAACTTGTCTTCAGGCGGCGCTCACGGGCCACCTCGTCCTTTCGACCCTGCACACGAACGCGGCCTTGGACGCCGTCGTCCGATTGATCGATCTGGGGATCGAGCCGTTCCTCTTGTCGTCGAGCCTAGGGCTCACCGCGGCCCAGCGCCTGGTGCGCGTCCTCTGCGAAAGCTGCAAGCGGCCGGTGAAGCCGGACAGCAAGATGTTGGACGTGTGCCTTAAGGAGTCGATGCTTACCGAGCTGCCGAACCCGGCGAATGTGACGTTCTTCGAGCCGGGAGGCTGCGACAAGTGCGCCAAGACGGGATACATCGGCCGCCGCGGCATCTACGAGGTCTACCTGATCACCCCGGAGATGCGCGAGGTGATCTACCGCAAGGGAGGCGACCTCACGCAGCTCAAAGAGATCGGCTCGAAGTCCGGCATGATCAACCTTCGCGCGTGCGGCTGGCGCAAGGTCCTCGCCGGCAAGACCACCCCGGAAGAGATCATGTCGGTCACCCTTGCCGAGTGATCGCAGGCCCAGCCTTGACAAAAAAATAAGGGAGGGCTAAACTTAGCTCACTTTCATGGGAAAATTCGTCTACACGGTCCAAGACGCGAACGGGAACACCTCCTCCGGCGCGCTCGACGCCTCGGACGAGAACGAGGCGATCACCGCCCTCCAAGGCAAAGGCTTCTTCATCCTCTCCATCCAGGCCGAGAAGATGGAGGGCGGCGCCTTTACCCGTATCGGCCTCCAGGGCGGGAGGGTCAGTTCCCGCGACCTGGCCTTCTTCGGGGAACAGCTCGCGACGCTGCTCAACGGCGGCGTGCCCCTGGTCCGCGCGCTCACGCTTCTCGGAGAGCACTCCGAGAAGAAGGCGATGAAGGTGGCGATCAGCGCGATCACCAAGGACGTGGCGAGCGGCTCGTCGTTGTACAAGGCGCTGGAGAAACACGGCAATATCTTCGACTCGCTCTGGGTCTCGCTCGTCCAAGCGGGCGAGATGGGGGGCCAGCTTCCCAAGGCGCTCAAGCAGATTTCCGGCTATATTCAGGCGCAGAACGAATTGAATGGGAAAGTGCTCACCGCGCTGATGTATCCGGCGGTGCTCGGTACAATTTCCATTGGCGTGCTCGCGTTTTTCGTCATCAAGATCGTCCCGACGTTCGCCGAGATCTTCAAGAGCTTCGACCTGAAGCTCCCGCCGCTGACTCAGTTCATTATTTTCTGCTCGACGAGCCTCGTCAACAACCTCGTCCTCATCATCGCGACCATTATCGGCATCACCTTCCTGCTGAAGGGCTATCTCGCGACGGAACCGGGCCAGCTCACGCTGGTCAACTTCGAGTTCAGCCTGCCATTCTTCGGGCAGTTCATGAAGAACATCCTCGTCGAACGTCTGCTCACGACGCTGTGCACGCTGATCGAATCCGGCGTGTCGATCCTCAACGCCATCACGGTGCTGGAGGGCGTCTTTGCAAGCAACATCGTCTTCCAGCGCGCCTTGCGGACGGTCAAGAACGACGTCGCGACCGGGAAGTCGATCTCGGTGGCGTTCAAGAAATCGGGCGTGTTCCCTCCGCTCGTGACGGAGATGATGTGGATGGGCGAGGAGTCCGGCAAGCTTCCCGACATCCTGGGGACCCTCTCGAATTTCTATAGGGAACAGATCGACCAATTCATCCGGCGATTCACCTCGATCATCGACCCCATCATGGTGGTCTTCATCGGAGGCATCGTCGCGGTGATCGTGCTGTCGATCTTCATGCCGATCTTCCAGCTCTCACAGATCGGCGGCCGTTAGGCCGCGGTCTAGTCTAAGCGCGAGGGGTCAGCGGCGCGTGCGCGCCCCTTTCCGCCGGCGACGGGCAGCTGCAGCGTGAATCGAGCGCCCTTTCCAGGGCCTTCGCTCTGGGCTTCGATCGAGCCGCCGTGCTTTTGGAAGATGCGAAGCGCCGCGGAGAGGCCGAGCCCGCTGCCTTCCTTGCCCTTCGTCGTGAAGAACGGCTCGAACACGCGCTCGACATGCTCGGGCTTGATGCCTTTTCCATCGTCCTCAACGACGATCAAGAGGGCGTCCGATTGACGGATGCCGCGCCACCAGCCGCCGCCGCGCCGCTCGGCGGAGAGCCGGATGAAGCCGCCCTCCCGCGTGGCGTCGACGGCGTTCTGCAGGACCGCGGAAATGGCCTCATGGAGCAGCGACTGGTCGCCGCGTATCTTGAGCGGCTTGTCGATCCCCGAAGTCTGCAGCCATATGCCGTACTTCTTGATCTGGGGCTCGATGGACTCGAGCGCGGAGCGGATGGGCTCTCGCAGGTCGAGCGGCGTCACGTCCATCTCCTCGATGCGGCCCAAGTCGAGTAGGTTCTTCAGGATCTCCTTGCAGCGGCCGACCTCGTCCCGGATCTGGTCGAGTTCCTTAAGCATGTCCTTCGGCAAGCCGGGCCGATGAGAGAGCACGTCGGTATTGACGAGGATGGTCGTGAGAGGCGCCTTGATGCGGTGCGCGACCTCTCCCGCGACCTGTCCGAGCGTCGCCAGGCGGCCGATCTGGATCAGGCGCTCTTGGTACTTCTGCTCCTGGTCGCGCTGCACGCGTTGTGAATCCCGCGAGAGGATCGCCGCCAGGGAGGAGGTAATCCATAGGAAGTGGACGCGCAGCCAAAAGCTGGTGTCGTCCGGGAAGCCGAGCTTCGGTCTCCAGCTCGAGAGCAGATACAGCAGCGAGCACGCCACGGCCACGATGAAGCTCTGCTTGAAGCTCCGGGTCAACGCCGTGCCGAAGATGATGAGGAAGTAGATGAGGTAGAGTTCGGACTGCGGCTCCGTCCACCGAAGCACGAGGGAGGCGAGACAGGCATCGCCGACGAAGAGCCCGGCTTGGAACCACCATTGGCCGAGCGACCGGTTGGAGGCCAGCCGGATCGCCGCCAGCGAGATGGTGAGGGTCGCGAGGAGGAAATAAAAGCGGATCAACCATCCCTCGGCTTTCGGGTATTCGTAGAGGAACAAGAGCAGCAGGACCGCCAAGAGCAGGCCCTGAAACGCGAAGTACGTCCCTCGACGATCAGACATCGGGGGCAGTGAACCGGTAGCCGAGCTTCGGCACCGTCTCGATGATGCGGGCGTTCTTGCCGAGCTTCTTGCGGATGTTCTTGATATGCGTGTCGAGGCTTCGCGTCGAGATCGCCATGCCGTAGGAGGAGGAGTTCTCGATCAGATAGGTGCGGGTCAGGGCCCGTCCCGGATGGCTCGCGAGCAGGTAGAGGATTTCAAACTCCTTGGGCTGCAGGCGCAAGGGCTTTCCGTCGAAGGCGACGGCCCGATTGCTGGGATCGAGGGAAAGGCCCCGCGCGCGGGAGGCTTTGGGCGAGGCCGCGGACGACGGGCGAGCCCGGCGAAGCACCGCCTGGATGCGCGCCAACAGTTCCGAGGCCCCGAAGGGTTTTACTACGTAGTCGTCCGCGCCGAGGTTGAGGCCCAGCACCTTGTCTCCCTCGCTCGACATCCCCGTAAGGAATATCACCGGGATGTTCTGGGTCGCGGTGTTTTCCTTCAAGGATTTCAGGATCATTCGACCGTCGCCTCCCGGCAGGCGGATGTCGAGAAGGATCAGGTCGGGCTTGTACCGGATCGCCGAGGAAAGGGCGGCCCCGGGATCGGAAACGGCTTTCATCATGAAAGACCCAGCCAACGAGAGGCTCTTCTCGATGGCTTCGACGATGCGCGCGTCGTCTTCGACGATCAGGAGCTTCGGCATAGGCGGGGGCATTATAGTGAATTCACAATTTGCTCACAACTTACACATACATTAATCAGCGGCGGGGGTTAAGCTTTTAGAAGCGGTAGAGGAGGAACGACATGAGGAACCCTACAATCCATCGAAGGAGAGAGAGCGCGGGCTTCACGCTGATCGAGCTGCTGGTGGTCGTTCTCATCATCGGCATCTTGGCTTCGATCGCCATCCCGCAGTACTTTAAAGTCGTGGAACGCGCCCGAGTCTCGGAAGCCCACGCCTTTGCTTCGTCGGTCAAGCAATCTCAGGAGCGCTATCTGGCGCGAAACGGCATCTACGCGACGGCCAACTCGGACTTGGCGAACCTGGACATCGTGTTCGGCGGCGCGACGCCGACCTTCGGTATGCGGCACTTCAGCGCAACGTTGGCCGCCAGCTCGGCCGGGTGCGGCACGGGACAGCCTGGGTATAACATGGCCTTGGTCCGCACCACGAACAACGCCGGCGTCGCCTCCCGGTACGGAGGCGGCTATACCATGCTCTACGAGCGCTGTACGGACGACTTCACTTATCCGTCCTGCACGAACTGCACGACCGACTTCGGGCAGTAACGGGTGTTTAGCGCCAGAAGGCCGCCGCCCTCCTCGGAGGGCGGCGGCGTCATTGAGGGGGGAAGGAATGCGCTCCTGGGGGCATGTAACATTTTCTTAACATCGCCGAAATACCCCATTAACGGCCGAACCCTATATTGCCAAATGACCTATGGAGAGAGCCTTTCGGCCTCCGTGTATCCGCCTTTGCTGGGCGCTTGCGGCCGCATTCGCGGTCGTCCTTTGCGTCCCGGCGCGCGCTCAATTCGGCTTCGAGGAGCCGGCGGGCCTCGGATTGAGCAAGCAGATGCAGCTGGCGATCCATCTCTATCAGCAGGGACGCGACACTGAAGCCATGGACCGATTCATGGACGTCTTAGTCAACGGCGAGCCGCGCGAGCGGACGATGGCCAACGACTATCTGAACCTCATCACGCAGAGGCAGAACGTGATCGGAGGCGAACTCGCCTCCGGCGCCAAAAACAACCTGCCGCAGCCCGAGGTCGTGCCGGTACGGCCGCTTCGCCGCGATCCGGTCGGCGTGCCGTCGGGCCGCCTCTCGACTCCGTCGCCGAGCCTGGAATCCGAGCGGGATCCCGAGCAGCTCGCCCGCTCCAACAAGGCGGTCATGAAGCGCGAGATCGACAACGCCGTGCGCGCGAAAGCCCGCCTGTTCCTCAGCGAATTGGAGAAGCTTGAGGAAATCCGCGTGATCATGGCCGATGGCCGAAATCCCCGCGCCATCGGTATCCCGACCGAGTTCTTCTTCGAGAACGGCACGATCTTCAAGAAGACCTCGGCGAGCATCCTGAAGAACCTCTCCGGCCTGGTCTACTGCCTGGGCGCGACACAGGTGGCGATTCTCCCCGAGGGCGTGATGCTGGGAGATTCCAAGATCCTGGATATGCGGCGGACGATGGCGATCAGCTCCTATTTTTCGTCAGCCGGCATCGCTCCGCCGCGCATCCGGGTGAACCTGCTCCAGTCGCAGGTGGACCTGCCGCGCGGCCTGGCGGACTTCCGGGGCATCATCCTGCTGTTCATCTACAACCAGCCGTTGACGCTCTCGGCCGAGAGGCTGATCGGCGAGGAATCCGGGCCGCCGATTTCTCTCGGCATCTTCCCCGAGCGCGTCAGCGCCGAGCGCAACGAGGGATCCATCATCGAGTTCTCCGTCGTAGAGCCTCCCGTCGGTCTCTCGTCGTGGAAATTCCACATCCTCCCTCCCGGCAAGAGAGGGGCGGAGGCCGCGCCGATCCAAGAGGTCATGGGCGGGGCTCCGGTCTTTCATCAAATCTATTGGAACGGGAAGCGAAACTATTTCGGCAGCGCGTTGCCGTCCGGGAGCTATGAGGTCGTGGTGACGGCGACGGACGCCAAGGGACGGACTCGGAGTCTGCACAAGTGGATTGCGCTTCAGGGCGCCGCGCCCGCGGAGGAGCCGACGGCCGTGGCGTCCCGTCCGGCGCCCGCTTCCTCGTCTCCCGCAAGGGCTTCGCGCGGCGGAGGAGATGACGGTCCGCTCGAGGTGGGGGCGCGGACCGGTTCTTCGGGCCTGAGAGCCGGCGTGCCCGTCTCCGATCTTCCCGGTTCCGGGCGTAAGAAGCCGGCGTACGTTCAGCTCGTCAAGCGCACGCCTGCGGCGTCCGAAAAGCGGGCGAGCGCCAAGAAGTCCGCCAAGAAGAAGCCTGCGGGAAAATCCAAGAAGGGCAAAGGAGTGAAAGCCGCCAAGAAGCCGACGCCGGAGGTCGAGGCGCAGGAGCCCGAGTTGCCGGAGCAAGCTCTCCGGAAGGAGCCCATCGCGCAGCCAAACCCGATCCCTCAGGCGCCGCCGACGATGCCGGCGCCGCAGCCGGAGCAGCCGGCTCCCAAGACGCAGCCGGCCCAGCAAGCGACGTCGATGAGTTACCAGGTTTGGTTCGCGCAAAATACGGAAAACATGACGCAGAAGGGTGATCAGGCCGTCCAGCAGGTAGCGGACACCATGACGTACTATCCGCAGGTCAACTTGAATCTGATCGGCTATGCCAGCCGCAGCGAGACGGATGCTCAAGCGCTCGCCGAAAAACGCGCCAGCCAAGTGTCATCGCTCCTAGTGAACAAGCACAATGTCGATTCGCGGCGCATTCAGATTCAATCCAAAGTGACGGACGATGCGAAGCGCCACGATGTCGAGATCTTCATCGTGGCGGGGAAGGACTAAGTTCATGGCGCTGGATGAGATGATCGAGCAGCTTGCGTTCGGCCGGTCGATGCCGAAGATGAATTCGTGCATCGGCCTTGCCATCTCTTCCGAGATGATGTTTGTGTCGGAGGCGCGGATCAAGGACGGCAAGCCCGCGGTCGACCACCTTCTGCGCATTCCCATCCCCTCGGCGGGAAAGGACACGCTGACCCGCGTCGCCGGCTCCCTGAACACGGAGCTCCTCACCGATACGGAGAAGATCGCGGGCCTGCTCAAGCCGGCGATGTCTCAGACGAAATGGGGCTCCACCAACGTCGTCGTGAGCATCTCCCACCACTTCGGGCTTCTCCGCTACTTCACGATGCCGTCGGTGGATCGGAAGTTCTGGAAGACCGCGATCCCATCGGAGGCCAAGAAGTACATACCGATCCCCTTCGGCGACCTCGTCTACGACTTTCAGGTGATCCCGGTCCCTCCTGGACCGGACAAGCGGCCGCGCTTCGGGGTCCTCTTCGGCGTGATTCACCGCAAAAATCTCGATAGCGTCCGGGCCATCGCGGAAAAGCTGGATCTCAAGCTGTTGGGCGTGGAGCTCGCGCCGTGCTCGGTGGAGCGGCTATGGGATTCCCTCGGCGGCCAGGCCGAATCCCAGCCGTACGGGCAGGTGCATTTCGACGGAGGTTGGCTCCGCATCCTGCTTTCCGAAAACGGAGTCCCCATCTTCTTTCGCGAGCTTCTTCTGCCGGACGACGGCGTGTCCCTAGATCTAAGGAAGGTCGACCTGTCCGGCTGCATCGACTTTTGCAGAAAGCAACTCGGCGCCAAGCCGCCGGTCCGGATCAACGTCAGCGGCGTCAACGGCTCCTTGGCGGCCTGGAAGGAATCGTTCGGCCAAGAGATCGGCCTGCCGGTCGAGTTCCGCGACATCTCGAAAGCCCTGGGTCTGAAAGCGGGCGAGTGGGGGGGATACGCCTCGCTGGGCGGCGCGATTCGATTCCTGCACAATACGCCGATCAAGATCGAGTTGAGCCAGTCGAACAAGGTCTCGGAGGAGGAGCGGCAGGCCGCGAAGGCGATCTTCGCCCTGGCCGCGGTCCTTTCGGCCTTCATGCTCGTTGCCGGCTTCGCCCGCTCGACGGCTGCGAGCATCAAGTCGGTGGAACTGGCCAAGCTCAAGCGGCAGAGCGCGATGATTCCGGCCTTTCAGGGAAAATCGGCCGATCAAATACAGAAGCTCATCCAGGAAATGGAAGACAAGGCGAATTCGTTCTCGAATTTCCTCGGCGGCCAGCATGATTTCACGAAGATCCTCGAAGTCGTCGCGGACGACGCTCCGGACAAGCTGTGGATCTCCGGCATCCACTATTCCAGCACCATCGGCGAGATCGGCACCGCGGCGCGCACGCCACGACTGCTCAAGCTCAAGGGTGGCGTGATGGCCGAATCGCTCGCGAGCGAGCAGGAGACCGCCATGGAATTCAAGGCGAAACTCCAGGCCGACGTCCGCTTCAACAAGGTCTTCAACTGCATCGCTCCGTCCATCGTCACGAACACGACGGGCGCCACCTCATCGACGGAGCAGACCCAGAGCCCGCAATCCCTGAATCAAACCCAGGAGACGCGCACGAGCTTCGACATCGACTGCTCGGCGAAACGGCGCTGACCATGAATAAGGAACGCCTCCTTCAGCTTCTCCAGCGCTTTCAAGACGAGGCCCTCAACCTCGTCCGGGTCATCCAAGACAAGGGGGTCAAGTATTTCTCCCGACCGCTGGGCATCGCGGCCGCGGTGCTCATCGGCGTGTATTGGCTCGCCTACCAGCCGTCGATCTCCCAGCTCCGCCGAGTGGAATCGCAGCTCGTCGCCGCTCAAGCCACGGCGAAGTACACCGATCGCTACAAGGAACTGGACAACCGGCTGCAGGCATTCTACTCGACCCTTCCGAAGACCAAGGATCGCGGCAGCTGGCTTCTGGAGACCGTCCGTGACGCGATGAAGAAGGACGAGAAGATCATGCTCAAGACGATCAACCCCGCGGAGGAGCGGGAGATCGGAGGCTACGTTCTCGCCTCGCTCATGGTGACGGCGCACTCGAGCTACAAGGGAATGGCCTCTTGGATCTCCCGGCTCGAGCGATCGAAGTCGCTCCTGCACATCAGCTCTTTGGTCCTGACGAAGGACACCTCCGATATCGGCATGAATACCGTCCAGTTGACCGTGACGACGGTCGCGCCGAAGGACGGTGGGGGCCAATGAGCGCGAAAGGCACTCTCGGCTGGGTTATCCTGGCCGTGGCGCTGTCGGTCCCCGCGTTCATGTTTTGGAATTGGTGGCAGGCCATGAACACCCGCAAGCCCGAGGTCAAGCTCAAGCCCAACCCGCTCGTTTTTGGTGGCGGGTCCATGACGAAGGATATGTCCAACCCGCTCGCGACGCCATCGTCCGCCTCTCGTCCGGCGCAGGGATGGACGACTCCGAATACGACCGTCCCGCAGGGCGTCGCGGGACGGGTCGACCCCAAGCCTTTCCCCGGGGCGAAGGCGCAGGAGCCGGCGCGCGCGGAAGGCCCTTCGGGCCCCGCCTCCGCCGCGCCGGAAAAGCCCGCCAAAACCACCGCTCTTCAGCCGGGCAGCGCGACGCCGGCGACCGTCCTCCCGGCGGGCTCCGCGCCGCTTCCGTCGGCGCCCGTCTCGCCCGCCGCAGCGGCGTCGCCGGCGATGCCGGTGACCGCCGCCATGGCGACGGCGGCGCAGGCGGCCGCGAAAGCGGCGGCGACCGCGAACATTCCGGAGAGCGGCGACTTCAATCCAATGACCGCGCGCGACCCGACGATGTCTCCCGCGGATCTCAGAAAGCTCGCGAAAAAAGAGCACGACCGGCAGGTCGCGCTCGACGAGTTGACCAAACAGGCCACCGCCACCCGGGACAGGACGAGCACGCGCAAGACGAGGGTTCCCGCCAAGCCGCCGGAGCCGCCGATCGAGACGCGCATCGAAGTTGTCGGCATCATCAGCGTCGACAGGGCCGCGCCGACGGCGATCGTAAACGGACAGATTTTGAAGCAGGGGGATTCCGTTCTCGGCGCGAAGGTGGTCAAGATCACGACGGGGGGAGTGGTATTCAGCTACAGGAAGGGTTCCATTTTGAAGACGTTCACAAAGACGGTGAAGAAGTAGGGTCGGGCCGGCGTACTTTGGGAGGCGTGCCATGATGACAACTGAGACTACGGCTACTGCGGGTCAACGCGAACGGAGTCTGTCGCTCCGAGGCGTCGGAGCGGCGGTGCTGTCGCTGCTGCTCGTGCTCGAGTCGGCTCCCCCGGTCCTCGCCCAACGGAGGCGCGCGGACCCGGAAGCGAATCCTCAATTCCAGCAGGACATTCAGAATCAAGAGGGCGGAGGCCAGCCGTTGGAGGGCGGCGGAATTCCAGGACAGGCGCCTCCCGGAGAGCTGCCGCAAGAGCAGCCGCCCGGCCGACCCCAGACGCAGCCGCAATATCCGAGCACGCGGTCGACGGTGCAGGGAGTCCAGATCGGCGCGTCTCCGACCGCCCCCGCGGCTCCGCCGGCGCCCACCAATCCGCTGGAGACTCGCGTCACCGTCCGAGTCAAGGAAGCGCCTCTCGCGACCTTTCTCGACACGATCTCGGCGCAGGCCAAGGTCAACTTCATCCTGACGGAAGGCATGGAGTCCAAGAAGATCACCGCCTTCCTGCAGAACGTCACGGTCCGCGAGGCCCTGCAAATCCTGCTCGAGATCAAGGGACTCACGTATCAGCAGGTCGGCCGCAGCACGACCTACATCGTTTCGCCGCGCGACAAAAAGGTGCCGGTGCGCATCACGCGCATCTATACGCTGAACTTCATCTCGCTGACGGCGGTGAACACCTCCGGGTCCGGGGCGAAGGGCCAAGGCCAAGCGTCGCCGTCTCAGGCGTCCGCGCCCTCGCCCGGCGGCTCCTCGGGGCAAGGCGGACCGCCCGCGGGCGGCGGGGGCGGCGGCGGCCGCATCGGCGGCGGCGGCGGGCAGGGCCAGCAGGGGGGCTCCTCGGACGTCGGCATCATCGGCATCCTGGAGAGCGTGGTATCCGGCAACGGAAAAGTCGCGGTCGATCCTCGGACGAATTCGCTCATCGTGACGGACATCCCGGAAGTGTTTCCTCAGGTGGAGCAGATCATCGCGGAGCTGGACAAGAAGGCGCCGCAGGTGATGATCGAGGCGCAGATCGTGGAGATCAACTCCGATAGGGCCCAAGACCTCGGGATCGAGTGGGGCGGATCGAAGGGAGAACTCGCGTCGTTCCAGGGAGGCCAGCGGGATACCACGTTCCCGCTCGATCTGCCGAACAACCTCGGGCATACGCACTTCTTCAACCCGATCACGAGCGTCGTCAGCGGCCTGGGCAGCAGCGGCGGCAGCGGTAGCGGCGGGCAGCAGCCCGGAGGCTCGACCACGCAGCTGATCAACGGGAGCATCCTAAAGACCAGCGTGCTGGACCTCACGCAGCTCACGGTCGTCTTGCGGGCGCTCGTCACGAGGACCGAAGCGCGCTTCCTCGGCAAGCCGAAGATCCTCACGATCAACAACCAGCTGGCGACGATACGCATCACGCAGAAGCAGGCCGTGAACCTCGGAACGACGCAGAGCAGCGGCGGTTCTCTCACGACGCAGACGGTGGAACCGAAGCGCGAGGATACCGGCCTCACCCTGAACGTGACGCCTCAGGTGAACAAGGAAGGATTCATCACCCTGCTCATCGAGCCCAGCTTCACCAACGTCCAGGCCTCCGAGATCGGATCCACCAGCAACCCGGTGTTCGACCCGGTGACGAGGACGGCGATCTCCTTGGTGCGCGTCAAAAACGGGCAGACGCTCGTCCTAGGCGGACTCCTGTCCTCGCGCGAAACCAAGTTGGTTCGAAAGGTCCCGTTCCTCGGGTATATCCCGTTGATCGGGTGGTTGTTCACCAGCATCTCGAACCGGCGGGACAACACCGACTTGGTGATCTTCATCACGCCGACCATCGTCAATGACTAGGGAGCGACCGTCAATTTATACTGGAAAGGATTACGATATCTTGACATCAATATCACGCCCTGTTACACTGGGAATGTAATCCCAGGGAGGGCCCTTGGTCACGCAGCGTCGCACCGCCGGCTTTTCACTCGCCGAACTGCTCATCGTGCTGTTTATCGTCGGCATTCTGACGGCGATCGCAGTGCCCCAGTATACCAAGACGGTCGAATCGACCAAGGCGGACGAAGCAGCGTCGACCGTCTCGATGATCTCGACCGCCAACCGGCTTTGGGCCGTTCAGAACGGCAACAACTATACCTCGGGACAGCTGACCGACACCTGCTACGATTACTGCTGCGCCAACGACACGGGCGCCTGCTCCCTGCCGCAGGGCAAGGCAGCCGCCTCCAGCGCCTGCAATCTGCTCGCGTGCAAGTACCTCGCGGCGCAGGCATTCAACAGCAAGCCCTACAACTATTACGCCGTCAACGCCGCCTCGTCGGCTACCGATCCGTGCGGACTCTCCGCGCCCGCTAACTTCTACTCTTCTTGCGCGAAGCGAAAGACCGGTGCGGCTCCTGGGACGAGCAATACAAACTACACGGGTTGGGGATACGCGGTCGACAAGGACGGCGGCGTCGTGACGTATGGAGGGGCTCCGAAGGCTCCTCCCTTGGGGTCATGATTCGAAAAAAACGGAACGCGGGATTCACTTTGGCCGAGGTCATGATCGCCATTCTCTTGACCGCGATCGTGGTCACTTCGGTATTCGGCGTGTGCATCACCGCGAAGCAGACATCGACTCGCTACGACAAGAAGATCGTCGCCAAGAACGCGGCGCAGCAGGTACTGGCCAAGCTGGAGAACTACGTGGCCGCGGCGAATGACTCCAGCGCCTCGGTCCTCGAACTGTCCGGTCCCAACCAGGCGTGCGGCGCCTGCGGGGCGACGAGCACGTGGACGCTGCCGATCCCGTCCGACGTGTGCGGCGGCTGCGTGCATGCCCTCGCGAGCGGCGCCCACACCGTCACGACGCTCCTGCCGTCAAAGTATCAGGTCTCGCCCTATTCCATGACGATGACCTACACCGTCACCGACCTCAATGGAGGACTCGCGTGTTCCGGCGGAGATTCCACCGGCAAGGCGTGCGCGCGTTATAAGATCGTCGTCGCGGTCAGCCCGGTCGAACCGTGATGAGAAGCCCTCGCGGCTTCTCGCTGGTCGAGTTGTTGATCGCCATCCTGCTGACCTCCATGGTCATTTTGGGCATCGCCGCCGTATTCTCCGCGGTCTATCGCTTCCACGTCGCCGGCTACCAGCGGGGGCTCATCCAGGGCGGAAAGACCATGAGCTACGCCCTCTTGGCCCGGGACATCCGCAAGACGACCATGTTCACCCTGCCCAATCCGCCGTGCCCCAGCGGGAACTGCTCTTCCAGCACACCCGTCACGTGCCCGACGGCGGGCGGTCCCTGCGACTCGGACACCCTCGTCGGCTGCATGAATCTTGACGGCATCCCGGGCTCCAGCTTCCCGGCCACGCAGGTGCAGCGGCAGGACACGAACCAGCTCGCGACCGCTTATCAGTATTGCGTGGACGCGAGCGGGAACATGTACTATACGTCGGCCCAAGCCGCCGGATTCACCTGCGGCGGAGCCGCGTGTTGTCCCGCGGCGGTGACCTGCGGCACCGCCCTGGCCGGCGGAACCGTCTCCAAGATCGCTTCCCAGGTGCGCAAGGACACTGCCGGCGGGTTCTCGTACTATTTCCGCCGTCCGCTCAAGCAGAACAACCTGGTCGAGATCCACTACAGCGTCGGCAGCGGGACCGCGACCGCGACGGTGAACACGGCCGTGCCGGCGGGAAAGACGTTCATCTCGCCTTCTCCATGAGACTCTCCGCCGCGAAGGGGCAAGTGCTGCTTCAAGTGCTGATCATGTCGGCCCTCATGGTCGTCATGGCGACGGTGCTGATGAAAATGTCGATGCAGCAGGCGCAGACCGCGACCAACGAGCTCAAGGGCGGCGTCGCCATCGAAACGGCGAAGTCCATCGAAAAGACGGTCCAGGCCGCGTGGATGAGCGACGCGACGACCGCCGGGATGTTCTGCAGCAATTACACGTGGGACGCGCAAAACAGCGTGTCCTGCAGCCCCGTCGGACCCAATTGCGGCTGCACCTGCACGGTCGTGCTCGCGGGCGTCACGTACGCCAACGTCGCGACGAGCGCGGTAGTCTCGGGCGGCAAGACTATCGGGTGCACGATCCAAGTCTCGTCGAGCTACTGATCCGTGTCCCTCGACGCGCAGCTCATCGTCACCGCGGATGATTTCGGGGCTTCGCCCGACGTCAACGACGCGGTGCTCCGTGCTCATCGGGAAGGAGTTCTCCGCTTCGCGAGCTTGATGGTGGGCGAGGCCGCGGCGGAGGACGCCGTGGCGCGCGCCCGCCGGGAATGCCCTCGCCTCGGGCTCGGACTACATGTGACCCTCTGCCAAGGGCGCGCCAGCGCGTCGGTGAGCCGGATTCCGGGGCTCGTCGACGCGGCCGGCCGGTTCCACGACAACCCCGTTTGGTGCGGCATTCGGTACTTCTTCGACCGCGGGCTGGAAGCGCAGCTCGAGATCGAGGTCCGAGCGCAGTTCGAGAGGTTTCTCGCCTTCGGACTGCGGCCGGGACATGCCGACGGGCATCTCAATATCCACGCGCATCCGGTCATCTTTCCTCTGGTCATGCGGCTCTCGCGCGAGTACGGGTTCCACCGCGTGCGGCTGCCCGGGGGAGAACTCTGGGCGGCCGTGTCCCGCGCGGGCGGCTCCTGGAGGCATCTTGCCGACGGTTTCGTCCTTGGGCTCATGCGCGCCTATCTGCTGCGCGCCTGGGGCCACCCGGAGATCGCGGTTCCCGGGCGCGTCTACGGAGTCCTCCGGTCGGGGCTGATGACCGAGGAGTATGCCCTCGCGTGCCTGAAGGGGCTTCCGGGCGGCGTCTCCGAGATGTACTTCCATCCGTCGGCGGATCCCGCGAGCGCCGTGACGTCGGCGGCGACGCCGACGCACCGGACGATCACCGAATTGGAAACCTTGCTCAGTTCCAGGCTTCTGCAGGAGATCAAAGATCGCGGCATATACCTCGTCGACGGAACGGCTGCTTAAGAGTTGGCCCGCGCTCGCGGCCGTTCCCGCGGCGCTCGCCGTCGCTCTGTATTCCGGGTCGCTGTGGCATCCGCCGATCTGGGACGATCTGCATTTCGTCAAGGATCAGCCGTTCCTGATGAACTGCGAGAACCTGCTGCGCGTGCTGAACCCCAAGTATCTTCTTTGGGTGCTGCCGGTGCAGAATTCCGCCCGTCCGGTCTGGATGGCCTCCGTCATCATCGATTCCTGCGTTTATGGTCCCGCCCAGTTCCCCGGTTATCTCCTGACGAACGTTCTCTGGCTCGCCCTCGGCGCGTGCCTGGTGACGGTGCTGGTGCATCTGCTGACGGGAAGCCGTTTCGCCGCCTTCGCGGCGGCGGCGCTGTTCGCTGCGCATCCCATCCATGCCGAGGCGGTCAATCTCGTCTCGTTCCGCTCCGACACGATGGCGCTCTTCTTCATGACGCTGTCTCTTTGCCTCTATCTCCAAGAGCGGACCTTGGACGCGCGCTTAAAGATGTATGCGTTCGGGGCCTCCGTCGCCTCCTTTGTCGCCGCGCTCCTTTCGAAAGAGATGGCCGTGACCCTGCCGCTGCTGCTGGTCCTCGCCGACCTCGTCTTTCCGGAGCGGGCGGCGCGGACGGCGTTGCGGCGGCGCGTGCGGCGCTACGGGGCGTTCGCCGCAGTCGTCGTTCTCTTCATGCTGTACCGGAGTCCTCGATCGGGCTACGACTTTGGGGGGGCGTCGGGACCAATTGAGCCGCCTGGCGTCCGGGCTCGGCGTGGTGCGTCCGCCGGTGGCGGAAATCGCGGGCGATCCGGGCCGGGCGCGGCTCAAGCCCGACTTCATGCCTTGGCGGGAGGTCTACGAGAATCCCAAGGCCATGTTTCTGACCATGTCGGGGGTATTCGGGCAATACTTGCGGCTGCTCGTGTTTCCACTTCGGCTGCAGGGAGACTACTCGCCGCCCGTGCTGAAATCCTGGATCGACGCACGGGCGCTCGCGTCGTGGGCGGGCTGGCTGCTTCTCGCCGCGGCCGCGTGGGCGCTGCGTCGCTCTGTTCCGGCGGCGAGTTTTGGGCTAGCCTGGACGGGAGCGACGCTGCTGCCGGTCTGCGGGCTCGTGAGCCTATTGAATCTGCAGGCCGAGCGGTACCTGTATGTCCCGTCCGCGGGCGCCTGTATAGCGGCCGGGGCTCTCCTCGAGGAATTCCGGCGGCGCGCGAAGACGCGGGGGGCACGGGTCTGGGTCGTCGGCTCCGCTGCGGCGCTGGTCGCGGCCGGCGCGGCGCGCACCGTCGCGCGCAATCGCGACTTCGCGTCCGAAGAATTGTTCCTGCGCGCGACGGACGCGATCGATCCGTCGATCCCCCGCGTGCATTTCAATCTCGCCCGCCTGCGTGCGTTCGCCGGCGACTCGGTCGGGGCGGAGGCGGAGCTGCGCAAGGCTCTCTCCATCTGGCCGCAATTCAGCGCGGCAAGGCTGATCCTCGCGCGCCAACTCATGGGAGAGGCCCGATGGGAGGGCGCCATTGAGGTCCTCGAGGCGACTCCGGAGGGGGAGGCGATCGAGGAGACGAGGTACCTGCTTGAGTTCTCGCGCTGGAGGCGGACTCATCGCGATGCGCCCGAGTCCGAGTTCGCGCGCGTCTGGGCCGAAAAGGCCAGGAAGGGCTAGGGGACCGGCTCGGAGAACGGTTCTTCGGCCAGCGCGGCTTTGGAGGGCGTCACGGGAGGCTTTGGTTTCGCCTTGGGCCCCCCGGCGTAGCAGAGCACGAGACCGAACGCGGCCCAAGCCATTTCGCGGATATGGCGGATCACGCCGAAGGCGAAGCCCGCGGCCGGCTTGAGGCCGAGGCCGAGGAAGATGGCGGTCTTGCCGCCCTCCTGCGTTCCGACCTTCATCGGCACCATGAACATCAGGCTGTCGATCACGTTCGAGAGGACTTCGATGACGACCGCGGTCGTCATCGAGATGGGTACGCCCAGGAAGTAGCAGATCATGTAGCCTTCGATCGAGCTCCAGGCGTAGCCGCCCGCGAACAGCACGGCGGAAAAGCCGAATCGGACCGGATGGTCCGCCAAGAATCCCAGGGACTGGCGCGGGATGTCGCCGAATCCTGCGAGCCAGCGTTCCAGGCGGTTGGACGGCGCGTGGATGCGGCGATCCTTGATAAGGCGCCAAGCGACCGCCGACGCGGCGAAAAACGCGACGAGTGCCGAAAGCAGGAGCCAGAACACGACGTTCAAGGCGGTCCGATAGGGGCCCGCCGTCACCGATCGGCCGGTCGCGATGACGAAGCCGACGCCGCCCACCATGAACACGAGCTGGGCGATCGCCTGGCTGACTTTGGCGACCGCGACGGACGCGTACCGGACTTCCGCTGATTCGCGGGGGTCGAGCGAGGCGGCGCGCATGAACTCGCCGGCGATGGTCGCGCTGGGCGTCAGGTAATTGACGCCGTCGCCGGCGATGCGGAGGCGGAACAGCTCCAAGAGGGAGTACGCGCCGGCCTGCGCCGGGCGGAAAGAGTACCTCCAGCCGAGGGCATTGAGGGTATGGGGGACGACCTCCTGCGCCAGGATCAGGGCGAGGCCCCAACCGACCGCCGTGACGTAGCCCCAAATTTCCCGCGGATCGATCCGCCATAGGAGATAGGCCAAGCAGACGGTGGCGATGCCGATGATCGCCTTCTGCGAGCGCGTCATAGCGCGATCCACCACAGGCCCATCCAGAAAAGATGGGCCCCGAATGCGGCCGCCCACACGAACCATTCCAGGCGGTCGATCAGGACGAGCCCCGCGACCAGATAGACGTAGTCCCGGCTGGCGACGCGCTCGAAAACTCTCTCCAGCCGCTTGCGCTCGGAATCGGGGCGGCGAAGAACGAGCCACCAGACGGACGTCATGCACGCGCCCACCCCCGTCATGAAGAGTGCCGCGGGCCAGAGCCAGGGATGGTCCGGCTGCCGCCGCACGACGTTCGCGATGATTCCCGCGAAGGTCGCGGCGTGGCAGATGTGGTCCGCGAGGAGGTCGTAGGACGCCCCCTTATCCGAACACTGGAGCTTGATCCGGGCGACCTCGCCGTCGCAGCCGTCGAGGATGCAGCTCAGCCAGAGGCACGCGGCGCCGGCGACTGAGAGGCCGTAGGAGCCCGCGGCCAAGAGTCCTGCGCCGAGCAGACCCACGGCGAGGCTGGCCGTCGTGATCTGGCTGGGCGTGACGGAGAAGGGCACGAGACGGCGCGAGAGTGCGGTCGACACGACGCGGTCGTAGCGCGCGATGTAGCCGTCCTTGTCGTGCCAGAGCTCGCCGAAGAGCACGCGCTCGGCGGGCGCCACGTCGGCGGGTCCGCGGACCGGCGTCCAGCCGTCAGACGGCAGCTCGACGGCGCGCGCTTCGGCGGAGCGCTCGCGCCAGGCCGACGCCGCGAGGTGGTAGCGTCCGACCTCCGTCCCGTTCCAGTGAAAGACGAGCGGCTGGCCGTTCAGGGAGCGGAGCATCGCGTCGATCGCGCCCGCGTGCGGCATCCCATCCGGAGACACCACGAGCAGAGGAGACCCCGCGTCGATGGCGGCGGGAAGGCCCGACGGACCTCCGGCTTCCGCGCGCACGCCGGGGAAGCGTTCGAGCGCGCTCTGGAATCGCTCGCCGAACGCAGGAGAGGACGTGCGCAGCACGACCGACCGGACTCCGGCGCGCGCGAGACGTTCGGCGGCGCGCACGGGTGCCGGCAGCGTCGCGACGAGCGGAATCTGGTCCGGGACCTCGATGAGGACTTGGGGGGGCATCATTGGCCTCGCCGCGTCGGCATCTCAGGTGGGCGTCGCGACGGCGACGCCCGAGCGCGCCTTGCGAGGGACGAGCCTGCCGCCCACCTGGATGTGGTAGTACTCGCCGCGCCACAGGACGGTCTTGGACTTGAAGCCGGTAATCCAGATCACGAACTGAGTAAGGTCCGACAGGAGCACGACGTGGAGCTGGCGGAGGATCGAGGGGTTGTCCAGGTACGCGACGTGCGACCACGCCGCCGACGCGACGCGCGCGAGCGCGACGGCCGCCCAGAACGCCGCCGTCAGGCGGTCGGCGCCGAACAGGCAGAGGTGGAGCGACAAGAGCGCGAACCCTTGGATGACCACGAGACCGGCATAGCCGGCGGGCTGGCACACGCGGATCGTGCGGGCCCATCGCGCGGAATGGACCAGATGCTCCTTCAGCGTCGGCGAGCCGGGATGGGAGTCGACCAAGGGCGTCGAGAACTCGAGCCGATGGCCTCCGGCGCGCACTGCCGCGCCGAGGACGAAGTCGTCGGCGAGATGGTCGCTGAGAGCCTGAAATCCGCCCAGCGCGTCGAAAACTCTTCGTCGGACGAGCATCGCGGCTCCCATGGCGAAGCGCACGCCGAGAAGCTGTCCCGCGACGAGAGCCTGAGGCAGGAATTGGGTGTTGATCGACGCCGCCTCGAGCAGGCCGCCGAGGCTCGATGCGGGTGCGGAACGGTAATAGCAAGTCGTCATTCCGATAGCCGGGTCCTGGAAGGGCGCGACCGCTTTGCGGAGGAAGTCCCGGCCAACTTGAATGTCCGAATCGGAGATGAGCAGGAGCTCATGCTTGGCGAACGGATAGGCGTTGGATAGGTTGTTCACCTTCGGGTTGTAGCCGATCCGGTTCTTGGAGATCACGATCTCGAAGTCCGCGGCGGGAAAATCCTTGCGGAGCTGCTTGAGGACGGTGAGGGAGGGATCGTCGGGCGACTGCAGCGCGAAGAGAACCTGGAAGCGAGGGTAGTCCAGGGCGAGAAAGCTCGAGAGGCTCGCGTACATGCCGCTGTCGGCGCCTTTGAGCGGCTTAAGGATGGTGACCGGCGGCAGCCGATCCTCCGGCACGTCGGGCGTGGCTGTCCGGGCGCGCCATTGGCGCCTTGCGGCGGCGACGCTGGCCGCCGAGAAGGCGATCGTGCAGGCGCCGGTGAAGACGGCAAAGAGGCGAAGCGCCGTCTCGACGGCAGAAGGCACTACGGCGGTGAGGAATTCCAGCGTCGCGCCGGTCACAACGCTAGGCGAGAACTTGTTCCCTTTCAGCGACGGCGGGCTGCGCCGCCTTCGGCTTCTGGCGGCCCCACAGGTAGCGGAGGAATTCGGCGCCCTCGCGCAAGCGGCGCTTGCGCTCCAGCGGGTCCTTCGCCATGCTTACGAGCATGCGGCCGATCGGTCGAGGCCGGAAATAGAACTTGGAATACATGCGCGCGACGGAGTCGTTGATCTCTCGTGCCGACAGGATGCCCGGATATTCGATGGTCGCGGCCTGCGTGCCGTCGTTTCGGACCATCTCGTCCTTTTTGAACCAGCCGTTCTGCGTGCTCTGGCGGTAGAGCTCCGTGCCAGGGTAGGCCGCCGCGAGGGACACCTGGATCGTCTCGACGTCCAGCTCGCAGGCGAACTTCGACGTCTGGGCGATGGTCTCCTTCGTCTCGCCGGGAAGGCCCAGGATGAAGGTGCCGTGGATCACGATGCCGAGCTTGCGGCAGTTCTTCGTGAACTCCCTGGCGATGTCGAGGCGGATGCCCTTCTTGATGTTGTTGAGCACTTGCTGGTTGCCCGACTCGTAGCCGACGAGAAGAAGGCGCAGCCCGTTTTCCTTGAAGGTTTTCAAATACTCGTAGGGAACGTTCGCCCGGGAATTGCACGACCAGGTGATGCCGAGCTTACCCAAGCCCTTGGCGATGGCGGCCGCGCGGGGTAGATCCGCCGTGAACGTGTCGTCGTCGAAGAAGAATTCCTTCACCTGCGGGAAGTACTCCTTCGCCTTCGCCATCTCCGCGATGACGGCCTCCGCGCTTTTCGTCCTATAGACGTGACCGCCGACGGTCTGCGGCCACAGGCAGAACGTGCAGCGTGCGGGACAGCCGCGGCCCGTGTAGAGCGACACGTAGGGGTGCTGCAGGTAGCCGATGTAGTAATTTTCGACCGCCAGGTCCCGCTTGTAAACGTCGAGAACGGACGGCAGCGAGTCCATGTCGTCGATCAAGGCCCGGTCCTTATTATGGACCACCGCGCCGTTGAGGCGATAGCTGATGCCGTCGATCTCGCCGAAAGGGCGGCCTTGGGCGACCTCGAGGAGGGTGTAGTCGAACTCTTCCCGGCCCACGAAATCGATCGCCTTGGATGCAGTCAGCGATTCCTCGGGCAGGACGGCGACGTGCGCCCCGACGAAGCCGATGAGCATCTTCGGATATTCCTGCTTCAGCCTCTCGGCGACCTTGGCGTCGTTGTCGAAGGAAGGGGTGCTGGTATGGATCACGCACAGATCGAACCCGCGGGCCATCTGAACGACCTGGGCGAGGGGGATGTCGTCGGCGGGCGCGTCGATGAGCTTGCTGTTGGGGATCATCGCGGCGGGCTGCGCGAGCCAGGTCGGGAACCAGAAGGACTTGATCTCGCGGGTGGCCTGATACCTCGCTCCGGCGCCTCCGTCGAATCCTGCGAAGGACGGCGGATTGAGGAACAGCGTTCTCATCGTGGTCATTTACTCTCCGAACTGCCCAATCCGGCTATTTTAACAAATTTCCGGCTAATTTGGCAGTTTCCGGAGGTTTTCAGCCGCCTGCGGATGGGTAGGATCGATGCGAAGCGCCTCCAAATACTGGGTCTTGGCCTCTGCGACGCGTCCCTGGTGCGCGAGGATCAATCCGAGATTGTTGTGCGCGTCCGCGTATTCCGGGCGGATGCGGATGGCCGTCTCGATCTCGGACCGGGCCCCCGCGTAATCTCCGCGCTTGGCCAGGTTCACTCCCAGGACGTTTCGAAACAGCTCGTTGCCGGGGGCCGTGGCCAGCGTTTTCGCGTACAGGGACACCGGGTCGCGCCAATAGCGGAGTTCCACGCGAGTCCTCGCGGCCAAGGAGGCAAGGAGCACCGCGCCGAGGAGAGCGGCTCCACGGGGGGGCAGGAGGGTTCGTTCCACCGCGGTCGCGGCGCCCCATGCCGCCGCGATGCAGAGTCCAATTTGGGGAAGGTAGGTGAATCGATCCGCGATCGAGCGCGAGGTGATCTGGACGATCCCGATCACCGGCACGAGGCCGATCAAGAACCAAGCCCATCCCGCGGCGGCCCATGGCGCCCGCCGTCGAAAGCGCCACGCCCCCCACGTGCAGGCTCCGAGCGCAGCGGCGGCCAGCGCGGACGCGGCCGTCGACAACGCCGGGCCGGGGTGGGGATAGTACAGGGAGAGCGTCGCGGGCCACAGAATCTTGCCCACGTATTGCACGTAGAACACGGGGGCGGCGAGCAACCGGTACTTCCAGGGGAAATGCTCCGCCGACATGACGAAGGGGCTTTGCGCCATCATCGTAAGGGCGCAGACTCCGGCGGCTAGCGCCAAGAGCGGAAGCTTCTCGAGCAGCAGCGGCGTCCATCCCTTCGCTCTCTGGCGGCCCAGCCAATGATCCGCGGCCAAGAAGATCGCCGGCAGCGTCACCACCATGGGCTTGGACATGAGTCCCAACGTGAAAAGGAGCGTCGTCAAGCCGTAGACTCCGGCCGACGGGCGCTCGCAGTAGCGCGCGTAGGCCCAAAGCGACGACAGGAAGAAAAGTCCGCTCAAGACGTCCTTGCGTTCGGCGGCCCACGCGACGGATTCGACGCGCAGCGGATGAAGGGCGAAGAGACCCGCGGCGAACGCCACCGTCCACGTCTCGGGCGACGGGGAAGGTCGGCGACCCTCGGAACGCGTCGCAAGGGCGGCCAGCTTGGCTAGGGCCATGACGAGCGTCGCCGCGTTCGCCGCGTGGAGCAGAAGGCTGGTCAGATGGTGTCCCCACGGATCGAAGCCGAATAGGCTCACGTCCGCCATGTGCGACGCCCACGTGAGCGGGTACCAAAGATTGGAGTGGAACGTGAAAAACGCCCAGCGCAGGCCCTGCAGGGTCAACCCGGCGCGCAGGTATGGATTTCCCGTGATATGTATGTTGTCGTCGACGTCCAGGAAGGGATCGGCCAGGGACGACCAATAGAGCGCGATCGTCGCCGCGGCGAGCGCGGCCGCGAGCGCCCAGGCGGGTACGTCGCGGCGCCTTTCTGCCATGGGCCATGCTAGCAACTTTTCTCCGAGGCGAGACAGTGGCAATTCCCCGCCGGGCAGGCTAGACTATCGACTGCATGCCGAAGGCGCGAACGCTCGTCGCGGTCTTGGCTTTGGGCTCGGCGTCGGTGGCCGCTTCGGCCGCGGGCCCGTCTTGGCATGAGACGATGACGCCGCACTTCCTCGTCAAGCACGAGGCGGCGTTCCTTCCTTCCGGACTGACGCTGTTCTTGGAGCGTCTCCACAACCGGCTGCGGCTGGACCTGTCGGTGTTTTCGCCGTGGATGGCGAAGGAGCGGGTTAAGCTCTATCTGTACAGCGACGCGAAGAGCTACGGATCGGGCGAGTTCAAGCCCCCGTCATGGTCTAATGGGATCGCGTTCTACGATCGCCGCATCGTCGCCGTTTACGATCAACCCGAGAAGCGAAAGCTCATGGAGATCATCGCGCACGAGACCACGCACCTGCTGTTCGAGAGCTATTGGGGGGAAGCGGGGCGCAAGCCTCCGCAGTGGCTCAACGAAGGCCTCGCGATGCTGGAGGAGGGAGCGTCAGACGAGAAGGAAGATCGCACCGAATGGTCCAAGGCCATGGCGCATCTGCCGCCGAACCGCCTCATCCCGATCCAAAAGCTCTTGGAGATCACGCCGACGCAGGACATCAAGGACCAGGAAGGCGTCGCCTTTTGGTACGTCCAATCGTATTCCCTGGTTTACTATCTGGCGCGGCGGCACACGCGACTGCAGTTTCAGCGCTTCTGCCGCGAGCTGCGGGACGGGAACAGCCTCAAGAAGTCGCTTTGGAATGTCTATCGGATCCGGGACGTCCAAGACCTAGAGGCTAAGTGGAAAACCTGGCTTCAGGAGACGTACCACGCGGCGCCGGCGCGCGCCGCGGCCGGCGAGCCGTCGAAGACCGAGAATGTTCCCGGCCGCCTGCAGCCCGTCGACTTCGGAAACCATGTGTTCCACTCCCTGCGAGACGACCGCGAAGAGCGCCCGCGCAAGCCGTAGCCGGCGCCGCTTCTAGCCCAGGCCGTCCAGGAATTCGACCAACCTGCGATTAAACTCGACGGGATTCTCGAGACCGCTGACGTGACCCGCGTCTGGGATGACGTGGAGTTTGCTCCCGCGGATGCGCGACGCCATGGCCCGCATCACGGCGGGCGGGGTCACGGCGTCCTCCGCGCCCACGAGCAGGAGCGAGGGCACGGCGATCTTCTCCAGGGACGCCGTCGTGTCCATTCTCGAGGCGAGTGCGAGAAGTGCGCCGCGCACGCCCAGCGGCTCGGAGGCGTCCATCATGCCTTGGACGGCGGCGACGGCGGGATGCTTCTGGTCGAGATTGCGCTTGGCGAACAGGTTCGGCAGGGTGGCCGTGATGAACGCGGCCGTCCCTCCCGTCTTCACGCTGCGCAGCGCGGACGCCCGCTTTAGCTTCGCCGCGTTGTCGTCGGCTTCGCTTTTCGTGTCGCAGAGGACGAGGCCGGACACCCGCTCCGGCTGGCGTTCGGCGGCGCGCAAGGCGATGTAGCCGCCCATGGACAAGCCGCACAGCACCGCGCGCTCGATGCCGAGGTGGTCGAGAAGCTCGATCAGGTCGTCGACGAAAGTCTCGACCATGTATTGCCCGTCGCCGACCGAGCTCTTGCCGTGTCCCCGGACGTCGTACGCGACAGCGCGCCAGCGTCCCTTGAGGGCGTCGACCTGCGGACGCCACATCTCGCGGTTGAAGGGAAAGCCGTGGATCAAGACGACGGCCTTCGCTTCCCGGGAGCCCTCGTCGGAGTAGGCGATCCCGCTCTGCGTCGAGCCGTCGCTCATGCGCCTTTCTCCTTTTGCTTTGCGACGTAGTCGGCGTAGGACTTGCCCGCGGCGCAATCCTCGCCGGTTATCGCGATGGAGCGGATGCGGTCCATCGGGACGCGGCGCTTCTCGTCTTTATTCTTGAGGATGACGTCGACATACCCGTCTTGGGGGCGTTTGGCGGTCGCGTATTGGCGGTTATAAAGGTAGCCCTCGAGCGAGGTGCCGTCGTCCAGGACGACCGTGACGTGGCCGCGGAAGTCGAAGGCGATTTCGATCTGCTTCTTGAGGTCCGGGGAAAGGGTCATGGGGTCGATGATACCTAAATCGGCGGCAACGCCGCTTGGGCCCATTAGGCCTAGAAGCCACGGGGGCCTTTAGCCCCATAATAGTAGGTCTATCGGCGCAGGAAATTTAGGTCCATTCGACGCACTCTTTCCGCATGAGGGAGCCCCGCCCAGTCGCGGCGTTGGCGTCGCTGATCATCATGACGGCGTTTTCGGCCGCCCTCTCAAATCCGGCGGAGCAGGCCAGCCGCGACGTCGTCGCCCACTTCGCGAAGGGCGTCGGGGATCTGGAGCCGCTGCTCGGAGTCACGCGCGACCAGAAGCTGAAGGAGGACCACTCCAAGCTGGCCGCCTCCGCCAAAGACCTAGCCGCCAATCCCGGGAAGGCGACGCCTGACCTCATGAAAGAACACTTCGAGGCGCTGAAGAAGGCACGCGGTTCGCTGATGCGCGAGGTGAATTTCGACCCCGAGCCGGACAACAATGCCGACCAAGCAGCGTTTCGGGCTTTCGCCGGCCGGGCGGCCTCGAGACCGCCTGCCGTCGCCGCGGTGGGCGCGGCGCCGAGCGTCGTCGCGGCGGCGCGTCCCGCGCAGCCGGCGGTCGCCGATACGGGCCGTCCGCTCTTCGACGGCAGCCAGCAAACGGGAGACGTCCTGAGCGACGCTTCCGCGGGTCGGCGGCCGGACGCGGAGGCGGACCGCGCGGCGCGAGCCATCTTGGCGAGGCTCTCACCCGCGGAGAAGATCCAGCAGATCATGATCGCCGGCTGCCGCGGGGGGCAGTCGCCCGGAGCCGGCTGCATCGCCATGAACCAGCATCTTGCCGCCTACAAGGACGGCACTCCGTTACAGTCCGACGAGGACGCCCGGACCGTCGCCGGCTACCGGATGAGGATGCGCGTCGGCGCCGACCTGGAAGGCGGCATCGTCGACCGCGCCGCGAAGGCCGGGATGCCGCCTACGCCCGCGGCGTCGGAACTCGCCGGGAAATCGAAGGCGGAGATCGAGGCCATCGCGCGAAGGACCGTCCGCCAAGCGCACCGCCTGGGCGTCCACGAGATCTACGCTCCGGTGCTCGATCTCAAGACTCAAGGCGAAGGGCAGGACAAGGAATACGGCGCATTCGAGCGCAATAAGGGTCTCACCGAGGACCAGATCCGGCGCGAGAACAGCCGGCGGATCGCGGACAACCCGCAGCAGGTCGTGTCCGTCCTCCGGACGTTCCTTCGCGCGGGAAAGGACGAGGCGAGCAAGATCCAGGCGGAGCTTCGGCGCTCGACCGGCCGCCAGGACGTCCGCTATGACGTCGCGTTTTTCGCCAAGCACTTTCCCGGCGAGACCGGCATCGACTCCGACGTCGCGGACATCACCGAGAAGGCGACTCGTCAGGCCCTGCAGGCGAGGATCAACATGTTCCGGACGCTCGCCGACGAGCGCCTGATCGACGGGGTGATGATCAGCGCCAACCGCTTCACCGCGTACGGGCCGGGGCCCGGATTCACCGAGCGGGGGCTCGTCGCCCAAGTGCCGCAGGGGATCATGATCACTTCCGACGACCTGTCGATCCCGCGCCGGCTGCAGCGCCGCGAGGACCTGACCGTCATGGCCCGTCAAACGTTCGAGGCGCGCGGGCACTTCGTCATGGCCGTCGACAACGGCTCCGCCTCTCGGATCCAGAGAGACCTCGCGGCCTACATCGGTTCCGATCCGGCGCGCCAGCAGGAGCTCGACCGCAGAGTGCTGGATATTCTTCGCTACAAGTATCGTCTCGGGCTCATTCATAAGGTGTAGGCCGCGGACCGAACGTCCCGCCCGGCCGTGCGCCCCTAGGCCCTTCGTTTTCTGCCCATTGGGTCCTATTTCCCCGCAGCGTCCGGTTGATACGATGTCTGCATGATGAGACGAATGCTGGTTCTGACGGTTTTACTGACTTCATTCGGGCCGGGCCCTGCCCGCGCCGAGGGGCCGGTTGCATTCGACGCTGCGATCCAGAGCGTTTGGGACGAGGGTCAGGCGGGCGCGTCTGTGTTGGACGTTAAACTCGAGACGTCGAGGCAGAAGATGAAGCCGTTTCGATTTTGGCCGGGCAGCCTGGATCTGCGCATCGGGGTCGACAAGCCGCAGGGGCCGATCCGCGGCGACGTCATCTACATCCACGGCTTCGCGGATCAGCTCGACAATCACCCGATGCTGTTTGAAGAGCTGACCAAGGCGGGGTTCCGCGTGATCTCCTTCGACCTTCCGGGTCACGGCGAGAACAAGGGGATCCAGAGCGATTTGGGACTTTACTCCTTTCCCAGCCTCGCGAGCCTCGTCGTCGAAGTCGAGAAGCGAACGCGCGAGGATGCCGGCCGCCCGTTGTTCATTGCCGGCTGGTCCACGGGCGGGCTGCTCGCCGTCCGCATGGCGCAGATGGAATCGTTCAAGGGATCTGGACGCGCCGTGTCGGGCCTCATCCTGTACGCGCCCGGGGTGTCGGTGCATCTCTTCGTCGGCTGGTACGGGTTCGTGACCATGGGGACGCTGTCCAACAATCCGGAAGCTCCGCGGGCCGGCGGGATCCAATGGCATAATCGCAGCCCGCTATTCACGCCCCTCTTCGCCCTGCGGCTGCTCGGCAACGCGTGGTTCTGGAGCGGAGAGCCGATGCCGAAGAGCCTGCCCGTCCTCATGTTCGTGGGCGGCGACGCGGAGGACGCCTACGCGTGGTCGCCGGGCCTGAGGATCTGGGCCGCGGATCAGCGCAAGAGCGGAGCTCCGGTGACGGTCGTCGAGTGCATGGGCGCGCGGCACGAGTTGGACAACGAGAAGGACCCGGTCGGACGCGAAGTACGCGCGGCTTCGGCTGCGTTCGCGCGCGGCGTGCTGTCGCGATCCCCGGCGGGCGTCCTCGACGCGGTCCTCGGCCGCTGCAAAAAGTTTTGATCTCATCCTAGGGCTTTCGACCCATGCGGCGGCGGGCCGTACGGCTTTTGTCAACTCGCTTCGGAGGGGGTAACGTGTGGTGTCTCATGACGCTACCCCTCGGTGCCAGGAGGCATGGATGATGCGTTTCGCCAGAGTACTTGCCTTTCCTTCGGTCGTCCTTTCGTTCGTCGTGACCGCGCGCGCCGCCGAACTCGCGCCGCTGTCATACGGATTCGGAGCCGCCAGGCACCTCGTCGAGTTGTCCCGGGACGGCCTACTGGACATCGGCATGACGCCTCTGCCGAACCAGTCCGCGGCCCCGCCGCGAGGGGCGATGATCCAGAAGCAGGTCGCCAAGGGCGCATTCGGCGGCCGCAATGGCGAGTTGCTGAACCACGCGCCCCTGTTCGTCCTTGAGAAAGCCGATAATCAGAAGAACATCCTCGTAGTCTTCGCGACGCTGACGTCAGACTGCAAGCTCACCGAGGACTCCTCCGGCAAGAAGCTCGGCTTCTATTGGATCGACGACTGGGCCACCCGCCCGCACTACAAGTTTCCCGCCGGGCCGCTCGAGGCCGGGATACGCGAGGAGCTCCGCTTCGAGGAAAACGACGCCGCGAGCTTTTACGTCGAGATGACGAAGCTCGGCAAAGTCCATCATGAGGACCTCGGCGACGAACGCATGCTGATCCGGGCGCAGAAGATCGGCGGCGGCTGCGAGGCGCGGGCGTTCTTGAAGCACTCCAACGCCACCGAGACGCGCGTGACGTGGGTATTCGCCGACGCCACTCGGCGGAGCACGTTCGACCGCAATCCGCCCGTCTGCTCGATCAAGATCGTGGGGTACGACGGAAAGACCGGACGTCCGACCGAGCGCAACTACCGCGGAAAGGCCGACCAGGAAGACTTCGACCAGGCGTGCCGGGCAAACTAGCGCTGGCGCGCTAGAGCAGTTCCTTCAGGTACTGCCCCGTGTAGGAGCGGGGGTTCTTTGCGACGTCGGCGGGCCGGCCGGTCGCAACGAGCTCCCCGCCTTTGTCTCCGCCCTCGGGACCGAGATCGATGAGCCAGTCGGCCGTCTTGATCACGTCGAGATTGTGCTCGATGACAAGGACGGTGTTCCCGCCCGCGACCAAGCGGTGGAGTACGTCGAGGAGCTTCGCCACGTCCGCGAAATGCAGGCCGGTCGTCGGCTCGTCGAGCAGGTACAGCGTCTTCCCGGTCGCGCGGCGAGAGAGCTCGAAGGCCAGCTTGACGCGCTGCGCCTCGCCGCCCGAGAGCGTCGTCGCGGCCTGCCCCAGCGCGACGTACGTCAAGCCGACGTCGGCCAACGTCTGGAGCGTGCGCGAAATCGACGGGATGCTCGAGAAAAACTTGAGCGCGTCCTCGACGCTCATCTCCAGGACCTCGGCGATGTTCTTGCCCTTGTAGCGCACCTGCAGCGTCTCCTCGTTGAAACGATGGCCCAGGCATTCCTCGCATTTCACGTAGACGTCCGGGAGGAACTGCATCTGGATCTTCAGCGTCCCGTCTCCTTGGCAGTGTTCGCAGCGCCCGCCCTTCACGTTGAAGGAGAATCGGCCGGGCTTGTAGCCGCGCTTCTTCGCCTCGGGGATCTGGGAGAACAAATCGCGGATGGGGCCGAAGAGACCCGTGTAGGTCGCCGGGTTCGATCGCGGCGTCCGGCCTATCGGGGATTGGTCGACCACGACGACCTTGTCGATCTGCTCGACGCCCTCGATCTTCTTGTGCTGCCCGGGGAGCTCCTTCGATTGGTAGAGCGTCTTCGCTAGGGACTTGTACAGCACCTCGTGGATGAGAGTCGATTTACCGGAGCCGGAGACTCCCGTCACGCAGACGAATAGGCCGAGGGGGATGTCCACGTCCACATTCTTCAAGTTGAACTGCCTCGCGCCGACGATGCGCAGGTGCCCCTTGGGCTGTGGTCGGGGCCCTTTCGGCGGCTCGATGCGCAGTTCGCCGCGGAGATAGCGGCCGGTCAGCGACTCTTTGGAGGCGAGAATCTTGTCGAGCGTGCCGACGGCCACGATGTTCCCTCCGTGGACGCCGGCGCCGGGTCCGAGGTCGACGATCCAATCCGCCTCGCGGATCGTCTCCTCGTCGTGCTCCACAACGACGAGCGTGTTGCCCAGGTCGCGCAGACGCTTGAGGGTGATGAGCAGACGAGTATTGTCCCGAGGATGCAGACCGATGGAGGGCTCATCGAGCACGTACAACACTCCCGTGAGTCCCGAGCCGATCTGGGTGGCCAGATGGATGCGCTGCGCCTCGCCGCCGGCCAAGGTCTCCGAGCGCCGGTCCAGCGTGAGATACCCCAGCCCGACGTTGAGCAGGAACTCCAACCGCGAGTGGATCTCCTTGAGGATGTTCCGTGCGATGGTGCGCTCCTTGTCGGACAAGGAGAGCTCCTTGAAAAACTTGTTCGCCTTCTCCACCGAAAGCGACGTGACCTCGACGATCGACTTCCCGCCGATCCTCACGTGCAGGGACTCGTTCTTGAGGCGCGCGCCCCGGCATTTGGGGCAGGAGCGCTCGGTCATGAACCTCTTGGCGATCTCCTCCTTCACGAACTCGGATTCGGTCTCCGAGCGGCGGCGCTCGAGGTTGCGGACGACTCCCTCGAATTCCTGGTCGTTGCGCGCCCAATGCGGCTTGTAGGTGCCGCCGCCGTAGAGGATCGTCTGGCGGTCCTTGACGGACAGGTCCTTCCAGGGCTTGTCCGCGGCGATGCCTTGCTGCCGGCAGACCTGCTCGAGGATCTCGTCGTAGTACCCGGACCAGGAGCGCTTCCAGCGGTTGGTGCGCGTCGTGACGGGATCGGACCACGCCGTTAGCGCGCCCTCGGCGATTGAGAGCGCCGGGTCCGGGACGAGGAGATCGATGTCCACCTCGGTCTTCACTCCCAAGCCGTCGCACTCGCCGCAGGCGCCGAAGGGGGAATTGAACGAGAATAGGCGCGGTTCGAGTTCGGGCAGGCTGATCCCGCAGTCGACGCAGGCGTGGTGCTCCGAGAACAGTACCGCGTGACCGTTGCCGTTGGAGACGGGGGGCGTCGCCGGCTTGGTCGGCTCGACGAGGACGAGTCCCTTCGACTCGCGGAGCGCGGTCTCGATCGACTCGGCGATGCGGGTCTTCTCGTCGGCCGCGACTTTGACGCGGTCGACGACGAGCTCGATCGTCTGCTTCTCGTAGCGCTTGAGCTTCGGGATGTCCTGGAGGTCGCAGACCTTGCCGTTGACGCGGACCGACGAGAATCCGGTGCGTTTCAGTCGGTTGAACAGCTCCTCATACGTGCCCTGCCGGCCGCGGATGAGCGGCGAGAAGATGGCGATCGAGCGATCGTTGAAGCCCTTGAGCACCTCGCGCACGATCGACTGCGCGGATTGAGGATGGATGCGCTTGCCGCAGTTCGGGCAGTGCGGCGTGCCGGCGCGTGCGAAGAGGAGGCGCAGGTAGTCGTAGATCTCCGTGACCGTCGCGACCGTCGAGCGCGGGTTGTGCGAGGGGTTGCGCTGCTCGATCGAGATGGCCGGAGACAGGCCCTCGATGAGGTCCACGTCCGGCTTTTCCATGAGCTCGAGGAACTGCCGCGCGTAGGCGGAGAGGCTTTCCACGTAGCGGCGCTGGCCCTCGGCGTAGATCGTGTCGAACGCCAGGCTGGACTTTCCCGAACCCGACAGCCCGGTGACCACCGCGAGGGAGCCTCGGGGGATGTCCACCGAGACGTTCTTGAGGTTATGCTGGCGCGCTCCGACGATGCGGACCTTGTCCATCGCTCATCATTGTAACAATTTCCGACGGAGGGAGACCGAGGCGTGGGCTCCTCGCGCGGGCGCGACGGAGTTCTAGGTCAGGCCCCTTCGCCCAGTTGGGCGAAGGCGCGCAGGCCGGCCCGTTCGAAGGGTTCGGCCGTGCCCGGAGGCAGGGAGGAGCGGCCCTTGTCTATTTTGGAGAGGCCTCGGCCGAGAAGGTAGCGCGCCCCCGCCGCCTCGCCCTGGCGATGCTTGTGAAGTCCCGCGCAGATCTGGACGAGTCCTTGGAGCGCGGTCTTGAGTTCACCGTCGGCCTTCATCCAGGCCGGCTCGATCGTGTCGTGAGCCTCGAAGAACTCCCTCTTGTCGAGTTGGGCGCGGGCGTCCTCGAGGACTCGAACCAGATCTGCCGTTTCCATGCCGCGATTCTATCAGATGCGCGGGCCGGGGCGGCGTGGCGGATGTGAAATGAACCTTCCCACCGGAGGGGGTTACGGGGGACCGATCCTTCTGGAGCCGACGCTCTAGCGCGTCCGCGGTCTTTCGCCTCTTAATCCCGCGCGCCGAGGCGAGCTACACTGGGCGTATGAACATCAGACCCGCCAGGTTGCGCGCCGCTGCGGCATTCCTTCCTCTCGCGTTTGCCATTCACCCTCTCTCCGCGGCCTTGGCCGACTGCGGATCGCCGGAGGCCTGCTCAGCCGCCGCCGCACTGAAATTCGATTTGAGCGCCTCGCGGCCCGAGGCCGCGTACGTCCAGGCGAGGCACGGCTCGCGTGCGGGCGAGGAGCAGCCGCCCATGACGGGAGCGCAGCGCCGATTCGCTGGCGCGATCGGAGGCGCGGCAGCGGGCTGCGTCGGGCTCGTAATCGTCGGAGGCGCTCCACTCGCGGCGGCGGCCATTTTCACCGGCGGGCAGGCCGTGCTCTACGCCTGCGCCCTTGGCGGCACCATCGGGGGAGCGGCCGGCTACCGCCTCTCCAAGCCCGATCCGGACGCTCGCTAGCGAGAGCGCAGGGGCTTTTTCAGACGGCTGACCGGCTTTTCCTGAAATCGATTGATCGTCGTGTCGTGCCGTTCATTCTCCAGCGGACTTGGCACGTCGATGTTGTAATGCAGACCGCGGCTCTCGCGCCGGTGGCGCGCGCAGGCGATCACCAGCTCCGATAGAAGCGCGATGTTGCGCAGCTCGAGCAGGTCCCGCGTCAGCAGAAACCCCCAGTAATACTGGGCGATCTCCTGGGCGAGCAGGCTCATCCGCCGCGCCGCGCGCTCGAGACGCTTGTCCGAGCGCACGATCCCGACGTAGTTCCACATCACGCGCCGCACCTCGTCCCAATTGTGCGTGATGACGATGGCCTCGTCCGCCGGCACCGCTTTTCCAGGGTTCCAACGGGGCGGCTGCGGAACCTTGTAGGACCGGACCGTCTCCCAGTCTGCCTGCAGTCTCCGAAAGACCCGGTCGGCGAACACGCAGCCCTCCAAGAGCGAGTTGGACGCGAGACGGTTCGCCCCGTGCAGGCCCGTGTGGGCGGTCTCTCCGATCGCGAACAGGCCGGGTACGTCGGTGGCTCCGTCCGCGTCGGTATGGACCCCTCCGCAGAAGAAGTGCGCCGCCGGAACCACGGGGATAGGATCCTTGGCGATGTCGAGCCCGAGCGAGAGGCATTTGCCGAAGATGTTCGGAAACCGCTTCTCCAGGAACTCCCGGGGTTTGGCGGTCATGTCGAGATAGACGCACTCGTCTCCGGTGCGCTTCATCTGCGCGTCGATCGCCCGCGCCACGATATCTCGGGGCGCGAGGTCCTTGAGCGGGTGCGCCTTGGCCATGAAGGCCGTCCCGTCCTTGAGGCGCAGGACGCCGCCTTCGCCCCGCAGCGCTTCCGAGATCAGGAACGACTTCGCTTTCGGGTGGTACAGGCAGGTCGGATGGAATTGGACGAATTCTAGATTGGCCAGCGTCGCTCCGGCGCGGTAGGCCATGGCCATCCCGTCGCCCGTGGCGATGTCGGGATTGGAGGTGTAGCGATAGACCTTGCCCGCGCCCCCCGTTGCCAGAATCACGGTCATGGCCGAAAACGCCTCGACCTGGCCCGTTGCCGGATCGAGCGCGTAGATGCCGACGACGCGATTCTTGGGATTGGGGACCTTGCCCGGCCGATGCTCCAAAATGAGATCGACGGCGATCCGGTTCTCCCAGAAGCGGATCTTGCCGTTCGAGCGGCACGCCTTGAGAAGCGCCCGCTCGATCTCCGCGCCGGTCATGTCCCCGGCGTGCAGGATGCGTCGCTTCGAATGGCCGCCTTCCAGGCCCAAGTCCAGTGTATCTTGGCGTTCCGTGAACCGGACACCCAGGTCCATGAGCTCCCGGATGCGCGCGGGCCCCTCCTGGACCGTGAGCCGGACGATGTCCTCGTGGCAGAGCCCGGCACCGGCCTTCAGCGTGTCTTCAATGTGGCTTTCGAAAGAGTCGAGCTGGCTGACGACCGCGGCGATGCCGCCTTGGGCGTAGTTCGTATTGGAATCGGCCGCCTCCTTTTTGGTCACGATCTGGACGGTGCCCAGGGAGGCCAGCTTGTGCGCCGCCAAAAGTCCGGCGATGCCGCTGCCCAGGACCAGAAAATCCGACTCTTGTGCCATGTCTTTGACGGGACGCGTGAGGGAATGCTACAGTGAGAATTACGCAGGATGCTACTAGATTTTCCTCGGGTCTCACAAGAACAGCGGATCACCGATGCGGTTCCTAGGCACATGAACTCGAAACGGCGCCGACAGATATTGGTCGCTTCGGGCCTGCTCGCGTCTGTCGGGATCCTCGCGTATTTAATAGGCAATCACCTCCCCAAGGTGCTCGCCGTGGTCGGGACGGTCGACTGGCATTTCCTGGTGGCCGCCCTCGCGTGCTCGGTCGCGAGCTATGTGATGATGGGGCTGGCCCTCTGGGAGATCCTGGCCCTTCTCGGGTACCCGCGCTCCTTCTCCGAGGTCCTCGGCATCACTTACGTCTCCACCACCGCCAACTATCTCGTCTCGACGGCCGGGGTCAGCGGGTTCGCGCTCAAGGCGCATCTGCTGCGCAAGCGGAACATCCCCTACGGCGCGACCGTTATCGCCTCCGTGGTCAGCACCGCGCTGATGTACTTCGTCCTGGGCGTGCTGATCTTCCAGGGCACGCTGTATCTGTTCTTCCGCCTGCAGGGGGGGCGGATCGCCGTACTGGAAGGAGTTCTGGGCTTGGGCATCCTGTCGGTGACGTCCGTGCCGCTCCTCATGTTCTTCTTCAACCGCGAGCTGCGCGGACGGATCACGCAGAAGCTATTCCACTGGATCAACCACGCGTCGTTCCTCTTCTCTAAGAAGCAGATTCCGCGGGAAGAGTTCGTCGAATTCGAGGAGCAGCTCAACCAGGGATTGGCTCTGATCCGGCTGCACAAGGGCAGGCTCACCCGCGCCATCGGCTACACCTGCCTCGACTGGTGCTTCGCCATGGGAGTGCTGTATTTCGGCTTCAAGGCCGTCGGCAGCGATCTGTCGGTGGCGTATCTCAGCGTCGCCTTCGCCGTCGGGCAGGCGACGACCATCATCCCTCTGCTTCCCGGCGGCATGGGAGCGATGGAGGCGGTGATGGCGACGACCATGGAGAGCCTCGGCACCGTATGGGAAGAGGCGCTCGTGGCGGTGCTCGTGTACCGGCTTGCGTACTTTGTGCTGCCGTCCATCGGGAGCATCTTCATCCTGTGGGGCCTCAAGGTATCAGAGCCCAAATGGGTCGAGGAGACGGTGTTCGAATCGCTCCCCGAGGAGCTGCGAAGGCAGGCGTTGCAGATAGAGCGGAGGAAACGACAGAAATGAACCGAACGTTCTCGCATGCCGGTCCGAGCATTCACCCGAGCTGCTTCATCCATGATTCGGCCGAGATCATCGGGCGCGTCGATCTCGCGCCGCGCGTGTCGGTCTGGCCGTACTCCGTCCTGCGGGGCGACGTGGACAAGATCGTCATCGGCGAGAACACGAATATCCAAGATCATACCGTCATCCACTGCCGGGAGCGCCGGCCGACGATCGTCGGCAAGGGCGTCACGGTCGGGCACCGGGTTATCCTTCACGGCTGCGAGATCGGCGACGGCTGCCTGATCGGGATGGGTTCGATCGTGATGGAAGCGACGATAGGCCCCCGCTGCCTGATCGCGGCCGGGGCGCTCATCCTGGCCGGCATGACGATCCCGGCGGAGAGCCTCGTCATGGGCGCACCCGCGAGACCGCGCCGCAAGCTCACGCGCAAGGAATTGGCCTCGCTGAGGCAAAGCGAACTGTCCTACATGCGTCTTGCCGAGAGGCACCGCAAGACGTCGCGGCTGTGGTTCCCGGCGGCTCGATGAGCCCGCTAGGCGCCTTGCTAATCGGTTTCGCGGGCGGAGGCCTCGCCGGCTGGGGGATCGCGACGTGGATGAGCGGAGAGGCGCGCCGGCGGCAAGGGCGGTTCCTTTCGTTCGTCTCGCACGAGCTCAACACGCCGCTGACCGCGATGAACATGACGGTGCTGAACTTCGTGCGCGGCGTCTTCGGCAGTCTCTCGCCCGAGCACGAGCAGTGGATGAAGATCCTCATGGAGCAGACGGCGCGCCTGGCCGACTTGGTCGGCGATCTGCGCGATCTCGTCCACATCGAGTTTCATCGCGATTTCCGCATGCACTTCGCCGAGACGAACATGAAGGACGTTCTCCTGCGCTCGGCGGAGACCGTGGAAAGCGGTCTGGCCCGGATGAAGATCCCCTTTGCCATGGAGACTCCGGAGGGGCTGCCGCTCGTCTGGGCCGATCCCGACCGCATCCGCCGGGTGATCGACGACCTCATTGCGCACGCCAAGAAATTCCGCCAGGGAGGAGGACTTTCCGTGGCCGCGGCGCACTCGGCCGGCGGCGGCGTGGAGGTGGCGGTCCGCTTCAAGGGACCATACGTCGACCAGCAGGAGATCGAGCGCATGGTCGACCTCTTCTACATCGTCGACCGGAAGAAGACGACGGTGTTGAGCTCGGTGGGTTTGGGGCTCGGGATGTGCCGCATGATCGTCGAGGGATGCGGCGGAACCTTTTCGATGACGGTCGGGCAGTCGGGAGAGACGACGTTTACCGTGACGCT
>JACQBA010000007.1 GCA_016194745.1 Elusimicrobiota bacterium | reverse complement strand
CGACGTCTTCCGTCACGCTGCCGGAGGTTTCGCCGCCCAAGACCGGGACGTCGTTGGTGCCGTGGATCGTGATCGTGACCGTTTCTGAATCCGTTCCGTCCGCCGAAAGGACCGTGAAGCTGTCGGTGATCGTGTCGCCCGCGCCGAGGGACTGCACCGCGGCCTGGGAGTTGCTCGCCGTGTACGTCCAATGCCCGGCCGCATCGATCGAGAAATGACCGTAGGACCCGTCCTGCTCGGAGGCCTGCACGTGGTTCTGTCCGTTGTCGACGTCGCTGACGGACAAGGTACCGCCCGTGGAAAGAGTGGGGTCCGAGGCGTCCTCGGTGACGCTGCCGGAATTGTCTCCGCTGATAGTGGCGAGGTCGTTCGTTCCTTTAATAGTGACCGTGACGGTCTGGGTGGCGGAGCCGTCCTGGGAGACCGCGGTGAAGGAGTCGGTCAGGGACTCGCCGGCGCCCAGGTGCTGGATGGCGGCCTGGCTGTTGTCGGCCGAATACGTCCAATGGCCGTCCGCGTCCAACGTGAACGTGCCGTAGCCGTTGGAGCCGGGCGTGCCCGCCTGAGCCTGGAAATGGGCCTGCCCGGCGTCGACATCAGACACCGTGAGGGTGCCGTCCGTGGTGAGGTTCGGGGACGTCGCGTCTTCCTTTACGCAGCCGATCGACACGCCGCCGATGACGGCCGTGTCGTTTACTCCGTTGATCGTGACCGTCACGAGCTGGGAGGCGGTGCCGTCTTGGGAGACGGCGGTGAAGGAATCGGTGAGGTGTTCGCCGGCGCCGAGCGATTGGATGGCGGACGATGAGTTGTTTGCCGTGTACGTCCAGTGGCCGTCTGCGTCCAGCGTGAACGTGCCGTAAGCGCCCGAGTAGCTCGTCTGAGGCTGGAAATGGGCCTCGCCCGCGTCCAGGTCCGTGACCGTCAGCGTGCCGCACGCCTTGAGGTTCGGGCTCGTCGCGTCTTCCGTAACGCTGCCGCTCGCGACGCCGCCGATCGACGCCGCGTCGTTGACGCCGGCAATGCGGACCGTGGCCGTAGCCCAGCTGAGAGTGCCGTTGCCGAGCTTGATCGCGTACGTAAAGGTATCGACGGCGTATTCGCCGGTCTTGAGGGCCTGGAGGGACGCCTGAAGCGCCGGAGTCAGCGTATAGGCGACCTTGCCGGTCGAGGTGATCCAGATCTGCGCTCCGAGCGCGCTGTAATTGACCGCGTTGACCGCGTCCTGCCCGAGAAGGTCGATGGGGCGGATGCCGCCCGCGCTGGTAGCGTCATCTAAGGAATAAAGAGATTTGGCGTTGCCGCCGAGGTCGTTCGACATCACGTCTAGTATGACGGTAGCGGTCGTGTTCTCGTTGACTTGCGTCGCGAAGAGGTCGTCTCCGGCCTGAGGGGTGTTGCCGAAGGACACGATCGTACCGCTAGTAGGCGTTGAGGGCATTCATCTCTCCTTGCGGCGACATCTCTCCAGCGCGCAACTTGGATATCCTAACAGGCATGCGGCAACAGACCGAAAACACCGTTATTGCATTCGCACAGATGACGCCTGGCATAGCTGTGACAATACCATGTTCCACCGTGCACGACATGGGTCGAGAGACCTCGCGCGTCCTAGGACAAGGGGCCTATAACTTTCTGGGCCTTAAGGCCCATAGCAGGTTGGGCCCTTCGACGGAGAACGTTGTGGAACCAAAAAATTGAGGAGCTCGGCCGCAACGGAAAGATAAGGGAGGGTACGGATGGATTGTCTCGACTGGTTAAAATTTCGTGCGGAGCGGCACGCGCAGCGGGGCGCGCTCCTCGGGCGTCAGGGCCGCGCGGCGTCCTTCGTAGTAGGTCCGAACCACCGGGTACTGCCCGGTCTGGGAGAGCATGCGCATCGCGGCTTGCGCGAGGTCGCCGCGGGTGCCGATCGCGGCCGCCGGTAGGGCGACGTATAGATCGAAGTCGGCGCGGAGGGTCTCCCCCTTGCGCCGCAGCGCCTCGGTCGCGGCGGCGGCCTGCTCCTCTCGGTCCGGGGTGACGGTCATGAGGGTCTTTTCGAGCTCGAGCTCCAAGGCGTCCGCCCGGGCGAGGAGATCGTGCTTGCGCGCCGCGTAGGCATTGATCGCGGCCGCGCGGTCGCTCGCGGACTTGAACGCCACCGTCATCTGCGCGTGGAGCCGCCGAGAGGCCGGGGAGCCTTCCCTTAATATATCCTTGACGGACTTGATCCGGTTGCGCAGGCCGGCCGCGCGGATCTCCGACTTGCTCCAGGCCGACAACTGCGCCCGCGCGGGCGCGCGCAGAGCCACGGCGAGAAACGCGGCGAACGCGGCGTAGGCGATGACTTTCATCGCCCACACTATACCGAGGAAGGCCTACGACGAAACAGGGCCCAAAGACCTAGGCGGCTAGGCCCTCGCCGCGCCGCCTATCGCTGCAGGAGCTCGGGTGTGATGAAGATGAGGAGCTCGGTCTTGTCCTTGGTCTTGCGCTTCGACTTGAAGAGGTAGCCGAGGATCGGGATATCCTTCAAGAACGGGATGCCCGAGACGTCGTCGCGCAGCGTGTCCTTGATGAGACCGCCGATGACGACGGTCTTGCCGCTCTCGATCGACACCTCGGTGGTGGCGCTGCGCTCGGTCGTGATCGGCGCGTCGTTCTGGAAGCCGACGAGCTCGGAGACGTTGACGCGGATCTTGAAGGAGATGACGCTGCTCGCCGGCGACACGATCGGCGTCACTTCCAAGTCGACGCCTTCCGGGATGTACTGGATGCTCTGCGTCGTCGCCGTCTGCGTGACCTGCGAAGTCTTCACCGGGAGGTTCTGTCCGACGTGGATTTTAGCGGCCTTGTTGTTGCCCGTGAGCACCATCGGCTCCGAGATCGTCTTCGCCGCGTGGTCCGTCTTCAAGGCGTTGAGCAGCCCGTAGAGCTGGGTCTTGCCGATCACGGAGGAGACGGTGAGCACGCCTCCGTCCGGGAATTGCAGCGGAACCTGGCTCGTGGTCGGCTCGCCGGCGGCGTTGAAGGTGGAGTACTTGCGCGTGTCCAGGAATTCTTGAACCCGGCCGGACTGGGACTTCCCGCCGAAGGGAGCGCTGTTCGCCCAGGTGACGCCCCATTGGAGCGCGGAGCCGGCCTGCACCTCGATCATGCGCGCCTTGATCGTGATCTGCGGGGCCTGCAGGTCCATCTGGTCGACGAGGGAGTGCAGCTTGCGCAGGATGTCGTTCGTCGACGTGACGATCAGCGAGTTCGAGGCGATGTCGACCGAGATGGTCGTGCTGTCGCGCTCCTTGCCCCGGAGCATGTTGGTGAGCGTCGTCTGCAATTCGTTGGCGAAGCGGTAGCGCAGGGAGAAGACTTCGACCAGGAACGGGACGTCGCTGGACTTGATGATTTGGATGACGTTGGAGCCTTTCTGGACCGCGACGAGCTCCATGTGATCGAGCAGGATGCGGAAGGCTTCGTCGAAGGGCACGTTGTGGAGCTGCAAGGACACCTTGCCGCCGACGCCGGCCGAGGCGATGATGTTGCGGTTGTACTTGAGGGCGAAGCTGCGGAGGATGCTCAGCAGGTCCGTGTCCTTGAAGTTGAAGTCGGTCGGCTCGGTGCTCATCGACTCGAGCGTGCCTGAGTTCTTGGGCGCGGCGGCCGCGGGCTTGGCCGCGGCGGCGGTGTTCTGGAGTTCCTTCTCGACCTCCTCGAGGTCGGTCGTCTCCGCGTGGGCCGGCTTGGCCGCGGCGGAAGCGGCCGGCTCCGCGGCGGGTTTGGGCGCCTCGGCGGGCCCCTGCGGCTGTTTGGGGTCCTCCGCCCAGCCCATCCCGAACGACGAGAGCACCATCAACGCCGACATCGCGAGCGAACCTTGCCTTTTCACTGAACTCCTCCTTTTGCGTCCATGGCCGAATAGATCATCAAGGCAGCGGGAACTCGAACGTCTCGCGGCGCGCGGTGGTCATGACCAGCTTGCCACCCGCGACCCGGGACGCGACTCCCTGGACTTCCTCGTCGTTCTCATCGAACAGCTTTCCGGCCCGTGCGGTGTAGGACTTCCCTCCGATCGAGAGCATCACGATCGCGTCGCGCTCCGTTCCCAGGACTCCCGAGATCATCGTGCGCTTGAGGAAGGCGAAAGGGGATGGGATGACTCTGGGCGCCTGGGGTTTGGGCGGAACGAAGGGCTTCTTGTGCGCCTTGCGGGTCGTCGTCGCGACCATGGTTGCCTGGAGTTCTTCTTCCGCCACGAGCTTCTTGTGGACCTTATACACGGCGAAGGCCGCCGCGGCGAGGATCAGCGTCAGTATCACCGGGATCCCCGGCGTGAGGCGCTTGACCGCGGCGGCGCGCTGGGCCTTCTTGCCGAGCAGGTTCAAGCGGAGCTTCGGGTCCGACCCTTGGGCCGCGTTGGCCAGGGCGAGGCCCGTCACGACCGCGAGGGCCGAGGAGACCTTGGCGATGGCGATGTCGGCGTGGCGCATGCGGGCGTTCTCGAGCGGACGAAACACCTCGATCGGCAGCCCGATCTCGGCTCCGACGATCTCCGGAAGGCACTTCATGTCCGCGCTGCCGCCCGCGAGCACGATCTTGGCGATGTTTACGCGCGTGTTGATCCGCTTGCTCTGGTAGGCGTCGATCGTGCGGCGGATCTCGAGGGCGAGATCCTTTACGGGGCCCTTGAGGACGCCGTACATGCGCACCGCCGTCTCGTTGTAGATCTGCACCGCGGCCTCGTTGCCCGTCTCCGCTCCCGTGCGGGTAGGCGAGCTGAGGCGGTAGCCGGAGAGGCCGTACTCCTCCTTGAAGGTCTCGGCCTCGACCGTCGAGACGCCGAAGTCCCGCTCGATGGCGCGGGTGAACGCGTCGCCGGCGATGTTGAAGACGCGGACCGCGCGGGAGACGCCGTTCTCCACGATGTTGGTGCTCGTTGTGGAGGCGCCGATATTGACGATGACGATCGATTCCTCGCTTCTCCCATGGAGGTATTCGTACGCCTGCTCGACGGCGATGCTCTCGTTGATGATGAGCTCGGGGCGCAGGCCGGCGCGCTTTAAAATATCGGTCGCGTCGTCGACAGAACGCTTGTCGGCCATGAGGAGCTTCATCTCGAGCGAACCGTTGTCGCCGTCCATGACCTGGGCGTCCATTTCGGTCTGGTCCGGCTCGAAGGGGCTCAGCGACTTCGCCTCGTCGGGGATGTCCCTGCGCGCGTCGAGCTTGTAGGTGCGCGGGAGCTTGGCGAACTTGACGAGAGCCTGGTTGCCCAGGAGCGCCACCGCGCAGCCCTTCGCGTCGAAGCCGCCCGTGTGGATCATCTCGGTCAGCGTCTTGACGTAGACCTCGTGGCGGTCGGCGTCCGTCATAGCCTCCTCGAGGAGCTGGCGGATGTGGCGCTGCGCGAAATTGCGCACGAACATCCGGTTCCGCGAGGCGCGCACCTGCAGCACCTTGATGGTGCTCGAGCCCAGGTCGACGCCGAGGATCTGCGTCTGCGCGATGAGGAATCGTGCGGCGGCGCTTTTCTTCATTAGTATTTCTTGAGGCTCAGGCCCCACGAGCCCGAGTCTCCCTTTACCTAGTCGACATGGGTGAGAATCCCGCCGCCGATATCGAAGTGGAGGAGGCCGATGTTCGGAGTGCTGCTGGTGATGTCCACCTGCTTGCTGCAGAAATGGCCGTACATCTCTTGTCCGAGACTGAACCGGGTGTTGTTTCCCTCGAGATACGCGTGCAAGCCCGAGCTGCACGTGAAGGTTATGGTGTGGCCGCCGTTGGCGACGTCGATGAATCGAACCCGCTTCGGAATCTTGCTGGTGTTGTTTATTTGGCAGCCGGAGTTGGTGGAGATGTTCTTATCGTAGTAGAGCAGGATGGAGCCGGCCGATGTGTTCAGCGACAAGGTCCCGTTGATCGTCATCTTGCCGATGTAATAGGTGCCGGAGGAGATCGTCACGGTCTGTCCCGAATTGACGTCCAGCTGCCTATTGGTGTTGTTGTATGCGGAGGACGGCGATATCCCCTTGACGTTGTCGCAGTTGGTCGCCGCGCAGCTCGGTGTGTTGAATGCGGGAAGAGTGACCGTGTCGGTAGGGACCGTCGAGGTCCCCTCCACGCAAGCGGCGGTCGGAAGACTGGGCGCCAGCACGTCGCCGCGGATACGCGTCGGCGGGCAGGTTGCGCCGCCGCTCGTCGAGACGCTGGTATTGCTCCGCACGGTCGCCCCGGTGGTGAAGTCGGTCGAAGACGGCGTCAAGGAGACCAGCGGGTCGTAGGCATCCACCTTGCCGACGATCGAGACCGATTGGTCGGCCATGATCGCGTAGGGGCAGGCGCCGTTGATGAACTTGGCGGTCGCGGTGACGGTCTTCACGGACCGGCCCATCGGGAAGCTCGACGCCGAGTAGCCGGAGGACGTGATGACGGGATTGGTGTCGGTGGACAAGGAGACGTTGTAGAAGCCGCCCGCGAACGTCTTGCTCGAGAACCCGGTGCGCCATGCCGTGTTGCCGTACAGGTTGGCGAGCGCATCCTCGAGCCCGGCCTCGGCGATCGTCTGGGCCTGCGCCTGGTGCATGTGGTATACGATGGCGGAGGTCTGGGATTTCGTGACCGAATAGACGACCGCCACCAAGGCCGCGAAGACGGCCATGATCGTGAGGTTCAGAACCAGCGCGGAGCCGCGGGGCATCTTCCGGCGCGCCATCAGTTGTGGTTCCTCAATTGGGCGCCGGAGTAAAACTCGTAGGAACGCTGCTGCTGGTAGCCGTTCATCTTGAGCTGCACCGTGACCATCGACGCGCTGACGGCCGCGGTCGACTCCAGGATGAGGCCGGTGGCGCTGTTGATGTTGTAGTAGTGGACGTCGATCGTCGAGAGCTTCTCGGCGAGCTTGCCGGGCGTTCCCGCATTGTACGTGCGCTCCAGGTTCGTGCCCGATAGAGCGTACGCGGTGACGATCGAGCCCGAGGAGATCACGTTGATGCTGGTGGCAGGAAGGGACTGCGTCTTGTTGGCGATCTGGGTAGACCACAAGATGCCGGTCTTGCTTCCCTTGCCCATCAGGGCCTCGCGCGTGTTCGTCAAGATGTAATTCTGCCGCACCGTGTAGTTGTAGGTGGCGATCCCGGCTTGGATCATCTTGGCGGAGACGATGGCGATGACTCCGGCCGTGACGAGCCCGACGATGAGCTCGAGGACGGTGAAGCCCGGGCTCATCTGTTCGTGAATAGGGCGTCTAGGCATACGGACTTCGTCATTTGGGACGTGCTGGTGCAGACCTCGACCTTTTTGTAATCCGTCGGCGTGCCGGAGGTGGTAAAGTTCGTCGACTCTACGTAGACCACGGTGACCGTGCGCATGTACATGGAAAAGGGGGCCAGCGCGACGTTCATGGGATTGCGCACGCCGTTTTCAGTCCAGCCATTGAAGTCGTCGATGTCGTCGAAGGTGGTCTTATCGGAGGCGGTTTCGCCGGTATCGATGCCGAGCGAGGTGGAGCCGACCGCGACGTACTCGAAGGTCGTGCCCGACGTCTGCTCGTCCCACTTGCGCATGCGGATTTCCTCCAGCAGCTCCTGGGAAAGGTCCGTCGCGAGCTGCAGCCGCTCGGCGTTCTTGTTGGCCTTGATGGCCATGATGAAGGCCGGGACCAGCGCAACGAGGGCCAGGGCCAGCACGACGTAGGACACCGTGACTTCGAAGAGGATGAAGCCGCCGCTGTGGGGCATCCTCATTGGATGGCCTGCGCCATGTCGAACATGGGCAGGAGGACCGAGATCGCGATGCCGCCGACCATGACCCCCAGGACGACGATGAAGAGAGGCTCGATGGCGGAGAAGAAGTTCTTGATCGAGGAGTCCGTCTCCGACTCGTAGAACGACGCCACGCGGTTGATGACCTCGGGCAAGGTGCCCGTGCGCTCGCCCGTCGAGATCATGCCGACGACGACCGGCGGGATGTACTCGCTTTGCGCGAGGGAGCGCGAGAATCCCTTGCCTTCCTTTACGTCCATGGCGACCTTTTCGAGGAGATCGCGGAACAGGGGGTTGGCCGCCGCGGCCTTGGCCAGGTCGAGCGACTTGAGGATCGAGATGCCGCTGTCGAGGAGCGAGGCCATCGTGCGCAGGATGCGGGTGAGCACGATGTTGCGCACGAGCTCGCCCAAGATGGGGATGTGCAGCTGGAAGCGCACGAAACGGCGCGCGTTGTGCGGATCGCGAAGCCAACGCTTGAACGCCCAATATCCGAAGACGGCGAGCGCGACGGCCATGTACCAGAAGCGGCGCACCAGCTCGCTGAGGCCGATCAAGACGCGCGTCGGCAGAGGCAGCTCGATGTTGAGCTGGATGAAAACCTCGAGGAAGGTGGGCAGCACGAAGACGACCAGGAACGCGATGACCATGAGGGCCGTGGCGATCACAATCAAGGGGTAGAGCAGGGCCGACTGGATCTTCTGCTTGAGCTTGAGCTTGAAGTCCATGTACATGGCCAAGCGATCGAGCATCACGTCGAGGTCTCCCCCCGCCTCGCCGGCCGCCAAAAGGCTCACGTAGACCTCGTCGAACTGCTCCGGGAAGTGCGAGAAGGCGACCGACAAGGGCTCTCCCTCGCTCACGCCGTTGCCGATGGCGATCAAGATCGCCTTGAACGTCGGGTTGGTGGTCTGGGCGGCGAGGAGCTGGAGCGACTCGAGGATCGGAAGCGCCGAGCGCACCATGACCGCGAGCTGCGCCGTAAATAGCGTCAATTCCTTGAACGCGACCTTCTTGCGCCGCATCCGCTCGTTCAGGTTGTCGATGAACGTGGGGAGGCGGTCGGCGACCGCGCCGGGAGGCAGGCCGGTCGTTTCTTTCGTCTCCATGAGGAATAGCCCCTGCTCGTGGAGGATCGCCGCCAGATTTTCCGGGTTTTGCGCCGTCGAGTTGCCGCTCGTGATGCGGCCCCGCGAATCGATCGCCTTGAATTGAAATTCTGGCATGTCTAGGCCTCGACCTGCTCGCGCGTCAAGCGGAGCATCTCCTCGATCGTGGTCTCGCCGGTGGCGGCCTTTTCCATCGCGACCTGCCGCATGCTTCGCATCCCGTCAGCGGTCATCGCGGCGCGAAGATCGTCGACGCTCGCCTTTTGGATGATGAGCTCGCGCACCTGCCGGTTGACCGGCAGCCACTCGTGGATCGGCAGGCGGCCCGAATAGCCGGTGTTGAAGCAGGCGCCGCACCCGGCGGGCTCGAAAAAGGCGGCCCCTTCGGCCGCCGTGAGGCCGTACTCCTTGAGCTGGCGCGCGGTCAGGGTCTGGCGCTTCTTGCACTTGTCGCAGAGGCGGCGCATCAGCCGCTGGGCGAGCACGCCGCGCAGCGCGGCCGTAATCATGAAAGGTTCGACGCGCATGTTGAAGAGGCGGTGCACGCTCGAGGCGGCGTCGTTGGTGTGGAGCGTCGAGAAGACGACGTGGCCCGTGATCGAGGATTGGAGGGCGATCTCGGCGGTCTCCAGGTCGCGGATCTCGCCGACCAGAATGATGTTCGGGTCTTGACGCAAGATCGCGCGCAGGCCGGAGGCGAACGTCAGGCCGATTTTGGAGAACGTCTCCATCTGATTGATGCGGTCGATCACGTACTCGACCGGGTCTTCCAGGGTGACGATATTGCGGTCGGGACGGTTGAGCTCGGTCAGGGCGGCGTAGAGCGTGGTCGTCTTTCCGCTGCCGGTCGGACCGGTGACGAGGATGAGGCCGTTGGGACATTTGATCGCGTCGGTGAAGCGCGAGAGGATGATCGGCTCGATGCCCAGATCGGTGAGCTTGCGCAGCGATTTGGTCGAGTCGAGGAGGCGCATCACGACCTTCTCGCCGTGAACGGTCGGAAGCGTCGAGACGCGCACGTCGATGCCGCGTCCGCCGTAGACGAAGCGGATGTGGCCGTCCTGAGGCATGCGGGTCTCGGTGATGTCGAGCTTGGCCAGGATCTTGACGCGCGCGACGAGGGCCGCCTCCATCGTCTTCGGGAAGTTCTTGCTGTCGACCAGCATGCCGTCGATGCGGAAGCGCACGCGCACGACCTTCTCCGCCGCCTCGATGTGCACGTCGCTCGCGCGCCGGCCGAGGCCCTCGTGGAGGAGGCCGTTGATGGTGTCGATGATGGAGTCGCCGCCGGCGGTTCCTTCCGCGGCGGCCTTGACCGGCACCGGGGCTCCCATCGGGGAGGGCAGCGGTACCGCGGCCGACGTCTTGACGCCGCCGTAGCAGATCTGGATCGTCTCGAAGAGGTTGGCCAAGGTCGTCATGACCGGCTGCACGTGCAGCCCCGACAGGCGCGCGGCCTCGTCGATGGCGTCGGTGTCGCTCGGATTGACCATCCCGATCATGAGCGTGTCCTCGGTCTTCATGATCGGCGCGATGAGGAGCTTGCGCGCGGCGGTTTCCGGGATCAGCTTCGACGCGTCGAGGTCCAGCATGCCGTCGAAGGTCGTGAAATAGGGGATGCCGAGGCGGACGCTGACGGCCTTGTCGATGGACTCCTCGGTCGCGTAGCCGAGCGACACGAGCACCTGCCCGAGGAGGCGCTGCTCGTGGTGGGCCTGCTCGAGGGCCAAGTCGAGCTGCTCCTGAGTGATGATGCCGAGCTCGAGCAGGATCGAGCCCAGGCGCATCTGCCCGCGGCTCGTCGTCGGTTTGTCCATTCGAGGGATTGGGTCCTAGCGGCTCAGATGACGCCCTTTTCGATCAAGTTCGCAATGCGGCCGAGGAGCTCGGAGGCGTTGAAGGGCTTGCGCCAGACCTCTTGTGCGCCGAGGCTCGTCGCTTGCTCGCGCTTCTCCGATCCTTCGTGCGCGGAGATGACGACCGTGTACGGCCGCTTTCCGTCCAGCCCTTTGATCCCTTCCAGGACGCTGATGCCGTCGATGGAGGGCATCTGCAAGTCGAGGAGCAGGACGTCGGGCCGGTGCGTGCGCACCAAAGACAAGCCCTCGTCGCCGTCGTCGGCCGTGCGCACGTCGAAGCCCTGCTTGACGAACAACTGCTTCATCAGCGTGACGAACGTCGCGTTGTCGTCGCAGATCACGACTGTCTTCGCTTTCAAATCGGGTTCTTTACCTTATATCTGTCGCGCATCCTGAGTTGGAGACTATAATATATATCATAAATGAAGCAAAAGCGTCGTTGGTCCCAGATCATTCTGGGCCTGAAGGGCAACGCGGAGGCCCGGCCCTCGCGGGCCGGGCCTCCGGTGCGCTGGAACGAAACTACTTCGCCGCGGGAGCAGCGCCTTCGTCCTTCACGACGTGCCACACTCCCTTCACGCCGTCGCCGGTCGCGTCCCCGGCCTTCTTGTCCATGTTCCAGGTGTAGACCGGCTTGCCTTTGAACGCCCATTGCTTGGAGCCGTCTTCGCGGGCCACGACGGTCCAATCGCCCATGTCGGCGGCCTTGGGGCCCGCTTTGAGCGGCGGCCAGTTCTTCGCGCACGGACCGTTGCAGGCGCTCTTGCCGCCCTGGTCCTGGTCGAAGGTGTAAAGCGTCATTCCTTTCTTGTCGACGAGCATGCCGCCTTTGAAGGCGCCGGGCGCGCCGGTTCCTTTCTTTGCGGCGGGCTTGTCGGCGGCGCGGGCGGACGTCGCGAGCGCCGCGGCCGCGACTGCGGCGAGAAGCAGAGTCTTCTTCATTGTAGCCTCCAAGGTCACGGAAGTGGCGGGACTATATCATTCCTGCGGGGAGGCGACAAGTAATTGCGACGCTCGGGAACTTGGTATATACTGGAGCGCCGGCATGGACCCCAAAGACAGGCGCATACGCAAGCTCGAGATCATCCTGAAAGTCGCCAAGGAGATGGCGGTCCAGTACGATCTGGACACCCTCTTGTGCCACGTCGTCGAGGCGGTGCGCCAGGTGGCCGAGGCGGACCGGGCGAGCATCTTCATCCTCGACCGCGAGAAGGGCGAGTTCTGGAGCAAGGTCGCGCAAGGAGCGGTGGCGATCCGGTTCCCCGCGGGCTCGGGCCTCGCCGGAGCGGCCGCGCGTGAGAAGGCCGCGATCAACGTCCCCGACGCGCACGCGGACCCGCGCTACAATCCGGAGGTCGAGAAGCAGACGGGATACGCGACGCGCAGCCTCCTTACCGTTCCCATGATCTCGACGCAGGGCGACGTCGTCGGCGTAATCCAGGCGATCAACCGGCACCACATCCCCGCCTTCGTCGACGAGGACGCGGAGCTCCTCTCGGCGCTCGCGGGCTCGGCGGCCTCGGCCATCGAGAACGCGACGCTCTACGAGGAGATCAACCGTCTCTTCGAGGGCTTCATCAAGGCGAGCGTCGTCGCCATCGAGGCGCGGGACCCGACGACGAGCGGACACTCGGAGCGCGTGGCCGCTCTTACGTGCAGCTTGGCCGAGATCGTAGACGGCTTGAAGTCCGGCCCCTTCGCGTCGGTCGGCTTCGACGCGGGCGCGATGACCGAACTGCGCTACGCGGCGCTGCTGCACGATTTCGGCAAGATCGGGGTGCGCGAGCCGGTGCTGGTCAAGGCGGAGAAGCTCTACCCCCACGAGCTGCGAATCCTGCTCGCGCGCCTCGACTTCATCCGGCGGACGCTGGAAAAGGAGACGCTCGAGAAGAAGCTCGCCGCAGCGCAGGCGGGCGCGCGCCCCGGCGACCTCGCGGCGCTCGACGCGGAGCTCGCGACGCGCGTGGTCGAGCTAGACGGGATGCGCGCGTTCATCCTAGCCTGCAACGTCCCGACCGTGCTCGACAAGACGGGCTTCGAGCGCCTGAGCGACATCGCCGGCAAGACATATCGCGACTTCGAAGGCGACAAGCCGTATCTTCTGCCTGGCGAGCTGAAGAGCCTCTCGATCCCCCGCGGCAGCCTCACCGACCAGGACCGCAGCGAGATCGAGAGCCACGTCACCCATACCTTCCGCTTCCTGAACGCCATCCCGTGGACGCGCAAGCTCAAGCGCGTCCCGGAGATCGCCTTCATGCACCACGAGAAGCTGGACGGGAAAGGATACCCGAGGGCGGTGCCGGCGCGGGACATCCCGGTCCAGGCGCGCATGATGACGATCAGCGACATCTACGACGCTCTCACCGCGACCGACCGGCCGTACAAGAAGGCCGTGCCCGTCGCGAAGGCGCTCGATATCCTGGCCGACGAGGCGAAAGCGCGCAAGATCGATCCGGAGCTCTTCCGGCTCTTCGTGGACGCGAAAGTGTACGAGAAGGGCAGGCCCTCCGGTGCCTGAGAGCTCGGAGGCGCTGCGCGGGCTCATCGAAGCCTACACTCAGCCGCTGTTCGCGGGCGCCCTGGCGCAGGGTTTCTCCCCCGCCGATGCGGAGGAGCTCGTCCAGGACACCTTCGCCGCGTACCTCAAGGCGAAGGAGCGCTTCGAGGGCCGCTCCACACTCAAGACCTTCCTCTTCGGCATCCTCTACAACAAGGGAGCCGAGCTCTCTCGCAAGAGGACGCGCGAAACCGCGACGGAGGACCTCGAAGCGGCCTTTGACGCGCGCTTCGACGGGGCCGGGCATTGGCTGGCCAGCCAGCCGAAGGGTCCGGACGCGGAGGCGCAGGCGGACGAGGTCCGGTCCATCCTCGCCAAATGCGCGGAAGGGCTCAGCCACGCCCAGCGCACGGCCTTCTTTTTGAAGGAAGCCGAGGGCGCGACCTCGGAGGAAGCCTGTAACGTCTTGGGCGTGAGCGACACTAACTTGCGGGTGCTCCTGCATCGCGCTCGGCTGCGCCTTCGGGAGTGCCTGGAGCGGTCTTGGGGACAGCGATGATCCTTCCCACGTGCAAAGAGGTCTCGACCGCCGTCGCCCGCGGCGATTTCGCCGAGGCGAACGCGTTCGCGCGCCTCGGCGCCCTCCTCCATCTCGCGATCTGCCAACATTGCCGCAAGTTCAAACGTCAGCTCGCAATGATCGCCTTCGCCCTCCGCCCCCGCCCCGACCCCGCCGCCGTCTCGGCTCTCCAGAAAAAGCTCCTGCAGCGACTGGCGCCGTAACGTTTCGGGGCCCTGCGACACTTATCGACGAAGGGCCGCGACAGGACATATAATAGGAGTAGGCCCGGGAGAAAACGATGAAACGACTGGCGGCGGTTCTGGCGTGTGCGGTCGCGTGCGGCGGGAGCCTCTCGTTCGCCGCCGACGGAGCGAAGAAGCCAACGGAGAAAACCACCATGAAGACGACGAACCGGTACGTGAAGCCCACGAAGGAGGAGTTGAAGAAGAAGCTGACCCCGGAGCAGTTCAACGTGGTCTGCAACGAGGGGACCGAACCCCCGTTCAAGAACCAGTATTGGGACAACCACGCCGACGGCGTCTACGTGGACGTCGCGAGCGGCGAGCCCCTCTTCTCCTCCAAGGACAAGTTCGACTCGGGCACCGGCTGGCCGAGCTTCACGCGGCCGATCGAAAAGGAGACCGTCGTCGAGAAGACGGACCGTTCCCTCTTCGGGATGGCCCGCACGGAAGTCCGCTCCAAGACCGGCGACTCGCACCTGGGTCACGTATTTCCCGACGGCCCGGCGCCCACGGGGCTGCGCTATTGCATCAACTCGGCGTCGCTGCGCTTCATCCCCGCGGACAAGCTCGACGCCGAGGGCTACGGCCAGTTCAAAGCGGAATTCGCCAAGACGGGGCCCGGGGCGAAGGGCGCGGCTCCGGCGGCTCGCGCCGCCGCCAAGGAAGAGACGGTCGAACTGGCGGGCGGCTGCTTTTGGGGGATGCAGGAGATCCTAAGGAAGATCCCCGGCGTCCTTCGCACCGAAGTCGGTTACATCGGCGGCACGAAGGCGAACCCTGTCTACGAGGATGTGCACGCAGGCGCGTCGGGGCATGCCGAGGCGGTGCGGGTCGTCTTCGATCCGCAGAAGGTGAGCTTCGAGCATCTCCTGCGCTGGTTCTTCCGGATGCACGATCCGACGACGAAGGACCGGCAGGGCAACGACGTCGGCACCTCGTACCGCTCGGCGATCTTCTTCCACACGGAGGAGGAGCGCAAGACGGCGGAGGCGGTGAAGGCGCGCGTCGACAAGAAAGGGAAGTGGGGCGCGCCGGTGGTCACGCAGATCGTCAAGGCGGGGACGTGGTATCCCGCCGAGGGCTATCATCAGGACTATCTGCAGAAAAAGCCCAGCGGCTACACCTGCCACTTCCTCAGGCCCGAGTCGATCTTGGGCGAGTAGCTCAGTCGTCGCCGCGAAAGCGCCGCTCCCGCTTGATGCGGGAGCGGTGTTTTTTTTCGCGGAGCATGACGGCCTTGGCGGCCTTGGAGCGCCCGCGCTTCTGGCGCCGCAGCTTTTCGGCCGCCGAGCGGCGTGCCGCGGCCTCCGCGCGCGCGAGCCCCTCGAGGCGTTCCGCCATCCTCAGGCGCGCGAGGTGCCGGTTGGCGGCCTGGGAGCGCTCCTCTTGGCAGCGGACGACGGTGCCGGTCGGCCGGTGGACGAGGGTGACCGCGGTCTCCACCTTGTTGACGTTCTGACCGCCCGCGCCTCCGGAGCGCGAGAAGCGCTCCTCGAGGTCCTCGGGCCTGACGCCCAGACGGGCCAGCCTCACGTCGGCGGAGTCCATCCGCGGATTCTACCAGTTATCTGGTGGCTCGACTCAGGGAGAGGGGGCCAGCTCGCGGACCCGCTTGGCTCGCGCGATCATGGCGGCGAGGAGGGAGTTCTCGAGGCAGTCGAAATCCAGAGGCTTGGGGATGAAATCGCAGGCGCCCTCCTCCAGGGCGAGCTTGGCGCGCTCTTCCCTCACGTCGGCGCTCATCACGACGATCGTGGCGGCGGGATCGAGCTCGCGAATCTCCCGCAATACCGTGAGGCCGTCGATCTCCGGCATGTGCACGTCGATCAAGAGGATGTCGGGGCGCTCGAGGTCGTAGGCGAGGAGCGCCGCCGCGCCGTCGGCCGCCGTGAGCACCTCGTAGCCCGCGGACTGGAGCCGGCTCCCGAGGACTGACAGAAGATCCTTCTGGTCGTCCACGATCAGAATGCGTCCTTGGCTCATGCGTCCCTCCCCTCCGTCGCGCTCGCCTTTCACTGTAGCAGGGCGAGGCGTCCGGGGCATCAACAAGAAAGTCAGTTTGATGTAAATTCGGTATGACAATCCGTTGACCGCACCGCGACGGCCCGAGCGGAGGGCGGATCGCCGTCCGGCCGGGCCCGCCGGGCCCGCGGCGGCGCGGCGGGAAGGGCGAGCCCCAAATTTGATAGTATCTGCCCATACACAGGGAGGTCACATGGCAAAGGCCAGGGCGCGACACATTTTGGTTCCGACGAAGGAAGAGTGCGAGACCTTGAAGAAGCAGATCGAGGGCGGCGCCGATTTCGGAGAGGTGGCGAAGAAGCACTCAAAGTGCCCCTCTAGCCGCCAAGGCGGCGACCTGGGCGAGTTCGGACCCGGCGTCATGGTCCCGGAATTCGACAAGGTCGTCTTCAGCGGCGAGGTCGGCAAGGTCCTCGGCCCGGTCAAGACGCAGTTCGGCTTTCATCTGCTCCAAGTCACCAGCCGGAGCTGAGCGGTCATGATCCTCGCGCGCGCCGTCCCGACGCTTCTCGCTCTTTCACTCGCCTCCTACGCCGCGGCGCAGCAGCCGCGCCCGGACGTCCCCCCGACGGCCGAAACGGAGGAGTCCGCGACCGAGACGCCGGACGGCCTGCCCGAGGTAATGCCGCTGCCGCCCGTCCCCGCCGAGGAGAAGCCCGCGAAGAAGGCGCCCGCGAAGACCCCGGCGCGCCCCATGGCTCCCAAGAAGGCGCTCCCGGACGGGGGGCCGGAGATGTACGGCGTGCCGGATAAGGCGAAGGCGGCGGCTCCGAAGGAGGTCTCCCCCTGCGCCAAGACGTTCACGCCCCTCGCCGACGCCTACCGCAAGGCGGCCGAGGATATGGACCGGTGGATCAAGGAGATCGACGCGCAGACCTCCGCCACCGACGTCATGATCAAGAAGCTGGAAGCCGAGGTCGAGGCCAACGAGGCCAAGATGACCAAGCTCAAGCTCCACGAGGACGCCGCGAGCCAGTCCGAGCGGCGCGAACTCGAGAAGGAGAACCGCCAGCTTTGGGCCGACCTCAAGACCGCCCGCAAGGACCGCGAGGCGCTCTGCCAGGGACTCGCCAAGCAGGCCTCTCAGCGCGTCAAAGAATACAACGTCGAAATCACCGAGCGCCTAAAGCAGCTCCAGTCCGGCCGCTAGCCTCATCTTCGAAACCACATCTCAATAAACCGGCCGCGGGTATCGGGTCGAAACCGACGTCGCTCAATCTGACCCACGACGAGCCCAGGGCGGGATGTACCGTCCTGGGGACGCTCGCCTCCGAAAGCTCGCTTCGTGTCGCGCCCGGCTGTATGCGGTAAGCCGGGCGCTCGACGACCCCAGGCCGGTACATCCCGCCCCGGGCTCTATCAGATTTTTTGGCGCCGGGGCACTATATGTAAGCCTCGAAGTAAGGGCGAAACCGACGTCGCGGAGGATCGGCGCGACGCCGGTTTCGACCCGGTGCCCGCGGCCGGTTCATGGAGAAGACCTCCGACTCGGCACCGGCGGAGGAAGGGATGTTCACGAGAGGGCGAAGAAAAAGTTACGGGGCGCAGATAGAGAACGGGCGGCGATTTGCCCTATGCTGGGGCGTACGGAGAAAGCGACTATGTCCGAAACGAATCCGATGGAGGAAGCCATGGCCGAGCGCCACTCGTTGGAGCATCACCGTCATGCAAGCGTCGATCCGAGGGCGGCCGCGGCGGAGGGGCCGGCGGCGATCTACGAGCTCGTCAAGACGCGCGGACTCCGGCTCATCGACTTCTGGTTCACGGAGCTGGGCGGACGCCCGTGGCGGCTGTCGATGAGCGCCGAGAGCTTGAACGACGCGGTGTTCACGAATGGGATCGTCGTCGACGGGCGCCAGGTCGGGGGCACGTGGGAGGGGCTCATCGCGATCATGCCCGATCCCGCCGCGTTCTTCCTCGACCCGACCGTCGCGGTTCCCACGCTGTCGGTCATGTGCGACATTGTCAAGGCCTCCCGCGCCGATTATCTGGAGGACTCGCGCAGCGTGCTCAAGCGCGCCGAGGAGCACTTCCGCCGCTGCCAGATCGGCTCGACATGGAACGTGGGGGCGGAGGTCGAGTTCTTCATGCTGGACGAGAACGGCCGGCCGGTGGCGACGAATCTCCTGCGCGAGACTCTGCGGGAGCTCTGGGCCACCTTGGACGGGGCGAAGATCCAAGTGGATTGGTTCCGCACGGGTCCCGCCGCGGGCCAGGGCCGCGTGCAGATGCGCTCGGCCCCGGCGCTGCGGACCGCCGACCAGGTCGTGGTCTACAAGAACGCGGCGCGCAGCATCGCCTCGCGGCGGGGCTGCGTCATCAAGTTCGTGCCCAAGCCGGTGGCGGCGGAGGGCTCGGCGGGCCTTCTCGTCCATCACGCGATCTGGCGCGACGGAATCAATCGCTTCCACGACCCGGACGGCTGGGCGTTCACGAGCCCGCTCTGCCGCTCCTTTGCTGCCGGGCTTCTCGCGCACGGGCCGGCGCTCCTCGCGTTCTGCGCGCCGACGATGAACTCCTACCGCCGCCTCATCCCGGGCGCGAGCGGGCCGACGGACCTCGTCCTCTCCAATTCGCTGTCCACCGCGGCCTGCCGCGTGCCGGCCGGAACGACGGGACCCGCTCCCGCGGCGCGCCGCGTCAAGTTCTGCGCGGCGGACCCGTCGGCCAATCCGTATCTCGCGCTGGCCGCGATGATGATGGCCGGGTTGGACGGCATCGAGCGCAAGCTCGAGCCTCCGATCGACGCAATCGACCCGTCGCGGCGAACGCCGCATTGCCTCGAGGACGCGCTCGACGCGCTCAAGACCGACCGCGCGTTCCTGACGCGCGAGGGCGTGTTTCCGAACGCCCTCGTCGAGGGCTGGATCTTCAACCGCTGGAAAGAGCAGGTCCTGCCGGTGCGCGCCGTCCCGCATCCGGTCGAGCTGCAGGTCGACGCATACGAAGGGTAACGGAGGATGCATGGAGACCTTGTCCGCGGTCGTTCTAGCCGGAGGCCCTAAGCACCGGTCGACGGGAGCGCCGCGCTCGCTCATTCCGGTACACGGGGTGCCGCTCTTGTCGTGGGCGCTGTCGCTCGTCGAGAAGCTCCAGCCCGCGTCGATCACCGTCGTCGCCGGCGATGGCGCGGAGCTCATTGAAGACTGCGCCCACGGGCGCGCGCGCGTCCTGGAACAGAAGGAGCTCTACGGCAGCGGCCACGCCGTCGGCCTCGCGCTGGAGTCGCTGGGTCGTCCCTCGGGAGGCCTGCTCGTCACCTACGCCGACCGGATTTTTCTAAAGGAAGAGACGTTGCGCCTGCTCGCGGGCGCGAGCCGGGGCGGGGCGAGCGCGTCCCTGCTCTCGGTCTACCTCGAACGGCCCGCGGGCTACGCGCGCATCGTGCGGGACGAGGACGGGCGGGTGATCCGCGGCTCGGGCGACTGCGAACTGGTGCGTCCCGAGGACGCGACGATCCGCGAGGTCGTGGCCGGGGCCTATTGGTTCGACGCGGCGGCGCTGGCCAAGGCGCTCATCCCTCCGCGCGACCTTGACCGCAAGTACAATCTGACCGAGTGCATCCAACCGCTGGTCGCGGCGGGCGGCAAGGTCCTCGCAATCCCATTGCCGGACCCGGCCGAGGCCTTCGGCGTCTACTCGATGGAGGACGCCCGCGCCGCCGAGCTGCGCCTGGCCCCGCCGGCCGCCGTCTCCTCGGGCGCGCAGAGCACGGGCCGGGCTCCGTCGGTCATTTCTGTTCCTCGAATTCCAGGACCTTCCAAGCTCCCGATGCCTTCGTCATCTTGACGAGGTGGACGACGGGCCCGCGCAGCGGGTTGAGTTTCGAGGGCCGGCCGACGACGCTCTGCTTGACCTTGAGGTTCACCTCGCTGCCCGATGCCGTCTCGGACTCGAGGGAGTAGCGGAAGCTCGACATGACTCCTGCGGGCGTCGACGCGAGGTCCTGCGCGACGGTGGCCGCGGCGGGCGTCTTGTAGTCCTTTCCGTACACCTTCATCGAGCCGCCCGTACAAAAGCCGTCGACTTTCTCCTTGGCGGGCCCCTCCGCCATCGACTGCAGCTGTCCGCAGTCGCCCTTCGACATCGCCGTCGCGTACTTCTGATAGGCGTCGAACGCCTCGGACTTCGCGAAGAAGTTCGTGTACCCGTAATACGCGACTCCCGCGACGACGGCCAACGTGATCAGCTTCCCCATTGCCCCCTCCTTTGCGTCATCCCTTTCGGTATTTGCTGCGGCACGGCGCGTTCTGGTTGCAGAACCTGAATCTCTTGAGCGCGAGCGCGGCGGCGTCGCGGATGTTCACGTCCGGGTCCTGGGCCAATGCCTCGAGATCGCGCAGGGCGGGATCAGCGTTCGCCGCGTAGCGCAGGTCGCAGAGCGTCTGCGCCGCGAGAAGCCTGTCGTCCGCGAGCGGAGACTTGAGCCTTTCGGCCATCTGACGCGCCACGTCTCGCGGATCCTCCGCGTCGAGCTTGATCCCGTTCGCCTCGGCCATCTCCCGCTCGGTCTTCGCCTTCAGCTCGTCGGCGCGCGCGGAAAGCTCCTTGGCCTCGCTCATATACTGCTTGAGGCTCTTTCCCATGACCTTCACGCGGTCGAGATCGCCCCGGGCGTCGGCGGCCGCGATGGCGCGCTCGATGGCCGGGCCGGCCGAGCCTTGCCGGGCCTCCGACAGGATATTCTTGAAGGTCGCCCCGTCGTTGAAGGGCTTGTCCAAGTCCCCCCGCGCCTCCGCGTCGGCCAAGGCCTTCTCGAGCTCCGGGCTGGGCCGACCCTCCGAGAGCGCCTCGACCACCTTGCGGAGGGTCTGGGGATCACCGGCGGGCGCGCCGCCCGTGCCGGCGAGGGACGCGACGCTAGCCGGCGCGCCCTGCGTGGCGCGGCGGGCGCGGCCGGACGGAACGTCCGGCGCCTTGGGCGACGCCGCGTAGAGTCCGAACCCCGCCAGCAGCGCCCCGATGAGACCGAGGCGGGAGAGGAAGGACGTCCACTCCGCGGAGAAGTCGGTCGGGGCGCTCATGCCCGCCCCGCCGCGAACGCGAGCGTCAGAACGCCCCACAAGACGCCGAAGGGCATGGGACCGAGCACGAACAAGAAGGGCAGGAGGCACAGGCCGAATACCGTCACGCGCGTGAACCGATGGCGGTCGAAGAAGCGGTTCATCCGCACGACATGCCACGTCCGCGGATCGGGATAGAACGCCCAGCCGCAGCGCGGGCAGGCGTAGGCGAGTTTCAGCGCGAGCGACTCGCATTGCGGGCAGGCCCGCACGAGCTCCGGGACCTTGGCGACGGTGACGGCACCGGGATTGAGCTCCATCTCGCGCAGCTTCTCCTGGACCGTGCTCCGCACGCGCTCGCAGCCGGTCTTGCCGGCATAGTGCTCGATAAGGCGCGCGTAATAGGGCTTGGCGAGCAGGGGCTCCGCGATCTCCCGGTACTGGTCGCCCAGGCACTCGAGCGCGAAGGGGTCCGTCGAGCTGGCCTTCAGCGACTCCCGGGCCAGGTCGATCTTCGCCTGGATCTCATGCAGGATCCCCGCGTCCACCCCGGGAGCGGCGCTGTGAGTGAACCACGCGACCATGAAGAGAGGCACGGCCAAGAACACCGCCGCGATCCTCCCGTCGTTGCCGACCCACGCGACGATCGCCGAGCAGCCCATCATGTACATGACGTAGAGGAGCTGAGGCAGGCTGATCCTGTCGAGGGTGCTCTCCATCGCCCGCATGAGGTAATAGACGATGCCGGCGATGAGGCACAGCGCGTAAAGCGTCCACGCGAGCGTGGGGCTCACGGACGCGGACCGTGCGGGGTCATCCGATGACTTTATCGGCAGTGCGCCGATTTGTCAATGGAACGGCGGGGCGGATCAGCCCCGGGTCAGGCGCTTGTAATGGATGCGCTTGGGCTGCACGTCGCCGAGGCGCTTCTTCTTGTCTTCCTCGTAGGCCTGGTAGTTCCCCTCGAACCAGACGACCTTCGAGTCGCCTTCGAAGGAGAGGATGTGCGTCGCGATACGGTCGAGGAACCAGCGGTCGTGCGAGATGACGACGGCGCAGCCGGCGAAGTTCTGGATCGCCTCTTCCAGCGCGCGCAGCGTATGGACGTCCAAGTCGTTGGTGGGCTCGTCGAGAAGGAGCACGTTCGCCCCTTCCTTGAGCATCCGCGCCATGTGCACGCGGTTGCGCTCGCCGCCCGAGAGATTCTTGACCAGCTTCTGCTGGTCCTGGCCCGCGAAGTTGAAGCGGCCGACGTAAGAGCGGGAGTTGACCTCCTGCTTGCCGACGCGGACCATGTCGAGCCCGTCCGAGATGACCTCCCAGACGTTCTTCTCGCCGTCGAGGGTGCGGTTCTGGTCGACGTACCCGAGCTTGACGGTCTCGCCGACCTTGAATGCGCCGGCGTCCGGCTTGTCGAGGCCGGTGATCAGCTTGAACAAGGTCGTTTTGCCGGCGCCGTTCGGTCCGATCACGCCGACGATGCCGTTGGGCGGAAGCTTGAAGGAGAGGTCGTCGAACAAGAGCTTGTCGCCGAAGGCCTTCGAGATCCCCTTCGCCTCGATGACCATGTCGCCGAGCCGCGGACCCGCGGGGATGAAGATCTCGAGGTCCTCGTAGCCCTTTTCCTTTTGGGACTGCTCGAACATCTCCTCGTAGGCGGAAAGCCTGGCCTTGCTCTTGGCTCTGCGGCCCGACACGCCGGAACGGACCCACTCGAGCTCCTTGGCGAGCGTCTTCTGCAGCTTACCCTCGGACTTCGCCTCCTGAGCGAGGCGCGCCTGCTTCTGCTCGAGCCACGAGGCGTAGTTGCCCTTATAGGGGATGCCTTCGCCCTTGTGCAGCTCGAGGATCCAGCCGGCGACGTTATCGAGGAAATAGCGGTCGTGGGTCACGGCGATGATCGTGCCCTCGTAGCGCTTCAGGTGCTGCTCGAGCCAGTCGACCGACTCCGCGTCCAGATGGTTCGTGGGCTCGTCTAGAAGCAAGATGTCGGGTTTCGACAAAAGGAGCCGGCACAGGGCGACGCGGCGCTTCTCGCCGCCGGAAAGAGATCCGCACTTCTGATCGGAGGGCGGACAGCGGAGCGCGTCCATCGCCACTTTGAGCGTATTGTCGATCTCCCAGGCGTTGGCCGCGTCGATCTTCTCTTGGAGCTCCCCCTGCTTGTTGAGCAGCTTGTCCATCTCGTCGGGCTTGAGATTCGGGTCGGCCAGCTTGTCGCTCACGACGTTGAAGTCCTCGAGGATCTTCATCGTCTCGGCCACGCCCTCGGAGACGATCTCCTTGACCGTCTTTTCCGGATCGAGCTGAGGCTCCTGCTCGAGGAGTCCGGTCGTGTAGCCCTTGGACTGGGTGATCTGTCCGCTGTAGTCCGTGTCCTTGCCCGCCATGATGCGCAGGAGCGTCGATTTGCCTGAGCCGTTGTCGCCCAAAACGCCGATCTTCGCGCCGTAGTAAAAGGAGATGTGGATGCCCTTGAGCACCTGCTTCTTCGGGGGATGGACGCGCCCCACGTCGATGAGCGAATAGATGATCTGTTTGGTGTCTACGGTGGATGCCATACGGACATTCTAGCAATCTTGGGGCGGCCGAAAAGAGAAGACCCGGGCTCTTGCGAGCCCGGGTCTCCCTTTGGATCAACGTCGTTTTATAGCCTAGACAGGTCGAGTTTGAGAGCCTCGATCTTGCCTTCGATGGACTTCGTGTTGAGCGTCGTGCGCGACGCGATCACGGCCTCCATCACGCCGCCCGGCTCGTCGGCCGGCGGCTTGTACCAGCAGCGCGGACGAATGCCGGTCGAGAACCCGCCCTTCGCCGTGCAGGCGCCGGCAGTCGGATCGGAACCCGAGACGTCCTCGCGCACGGGCTTGGCGCACAAGGAGCCCTGGAAGTACGTGTCCAAGCGGCACTGGGCCGCCGGGTGCGCGTCGTTGGTCGTGCTCACGCGGTTGGCGTCCGGCGTGTCGAACCGGGGCGTCTTGGACTCGCCGCCGATCTGCTGGAGGAGAGTCGCCAGGGAGAGGCCGGCCATGGCGCTGTCCTCGCACTGTTTCTGCTCGGCCTCGTCCTCATGCGCGGCGGCGCAAGCGCGCGACGCGACGGGATCGACGGCCTTCCAATTCATCTGCGGAGCGACTAGGCGCATGCACTTGAGCGTCCCGAAGTAGTCGGAGCCGCCCTCGTTGGTCGCCCACGAGCGTTTCGGCAGGCCGCCGAGATGGTGGCCGAGCTCGTGGCAGGCCACGAGCATGAAGCCGAACTCGGTGACGACCGCGTGACGCGCGAGGCCGCCGAACATCGCGATATGCCAGTCGCCGCCCGTCTGGTAAGCGTAGGCGTTGACGGTATCGTCGCCCCAGTTGCGGTCCACGACCAGTTTGCCGCCCTTGGAGGCGACGATCGGCGTGTAGACCCTCTGGACCACGTCCAGCACCTTGTTGAACGAGGCCTCGTTGAGGCCCTTCGCCATGACGCTCCCAACGGGGATCTTCATGTCGTTCTCCGGCAGGAAGCCCTCGCACAGCTGCTTCGTCGCGGGCTTGAGAGCAAAGGCAAGCACCGCCGCCAAACAACCGGCGACTAGCGCTTTCGTCCGCATGCGCGTTCTCATTGACCCCTCCACCACCGCAGTATTTTCCGGCCCCAGGCGATCCACCCCGAACCGCCGGCCCTAGTGCGACATCATAGGCCCTAGGACCTAGCCTAGAATAGGTCCTTAGTACCACTATCGCCCAAATCGTGTCAAGCAATATTTTTATGCAGGGAGTGCCGCGAAATCGTTGACCATCCCCGGTCGAGGCGCGCCGATCGCCGTGCCGGGGACGGTCATAAGAGCTGGTAGGAGAACCGGCGCCCGCCGCATGCAGGCGAGGGCCATGTCCGGGAGGAGGGCCAGGAGCAACGTCACGCTCGCCTGCCGCATCAGTCGCCGGGTCTCGAGGCTCGCGGTGAGGTTCATATCAGGCAGGATAGCGTGCCGGGTCTGATCCCGCAATATGTCAGATGTCAGCGTGGGTCAGCTCGTGTGTGGACCTGGTGGTTGTCCGAGAAGGATTGGGTGTCCATGCCGTCCGAGCAGCAAAGGGGAATTGCGCCCCGCCCCGAATTCTGGTATACGAATCCCATGAAACGCACGATCATCGCCCTATCCGTAGCCGCCTACCTCCCTTTCGCCCTCGTCGGGGGCTTCGCCGCCCCTCCCGCCGCTCCGCCCGCGACCGTTCTCTCACCCACGACCGCGACGGCCGAGCAGCTCACGGAGATCCGTTCCTACATTAAGGAAGCCTGGAAGACGCTCTCGCGCTCCCCCTCCTCGCTGGTGAAGGCCGCGGCCGATCCGAAAGTCCAGCCGGCGGGGGCGCGCGCCCTCGTCTACGTTCCGAGCGCGGAGGAAGTTCCTTCGGTCACGGAGGAACTCAAGAAGGCGATGAGTCCCGCCGAGTGGTCCCATGTCGAGCTTCGCGCGCTGCCCAAGGGCGACGCGAGCGCCCTGCCGCCCGGACTCATTTACCTTCCGCACCCCTACGTCGTTCCCGGCGGACGGTTCAACGAGATGTACGGCTGGGATTCCTACTTCATTTTCGTCGGCCTCCTGCGCGACGGGGAGCTCGAGCTCGCCAAGGGCATGACGGAGAACTTCCTTTTCGAGGTCCGGCATTACGGCAAGATCTTGAACGCGAACCGCACCTACTATCTGACGCGCTCGCAGCCGCCGTTCCTAAGCGAGATGGTGATGGGCGTCTACGGCCAGACGAAGGACAAGAAGTGGCTGCACGCGGCGATGCCGCTGATGGAGCGCTACTACGGCTATTGGACGACGGCGCCCCACATCGTGAAGAAGACGGGGCTCTCCCGCTATTGGGACTCCGGCGACGGCCCCGCGCCGGAGGTCGTTTCCAGCGAGCGCGACGCGCAGGGCAAGACGCACTACGACCGCGTGAAGGAGTATCTCAAGGCGAACCCGATCCCAGGATACCCGCTCGCGCGCTACTACGACGCCAAGAAGGACGAGCTCACGCCGTTTTTCTACAAGAACGACCGCTCCATGCGCGAATCCGGATTCGATCCCTCGGACCGCTTCGGTCCGTTCAATTCGGAAGTCGTCAACATCGACCCCGTGTGCTTGAACTCCCTCCTCTATCGAATGGAACTCGACATCGCCGAGGCCGCGCGGGCCTTGGGCGACGAGGCGCGGGCCAAGACGTGGACCGCCCGCGCCGCGGCGCGCAAGGGCAAGATCAACGCGCTCAATTGGGACGAGAAGGACGGCCTCTACTACGATTACGACCACGAGAAGGGCGCGGTGCGGCGCTACCCGTTCGTGACGACGTTCTATCCGCTGTGGGCCGGCATCGCGAGCGCCACGCAAGCCGAACGCGTGCGCTCGAACCTCAAGCTCTTCGAGCGCCCGGGCGGGCTCATGACGAGCACCAAAGAGACCGGCAAGCAATGGGACGCGCCGTTCTCTTGGGCGCCGATGCAGATCGTGGCGGACGAGGGCCTGCGGCGCTACGGCTACGCCGCGGACGCGGACCGCGTCTCGGCCAATTTCCTGTCGATGATCCTCAAGGAGTTCATCGAGCACCACGCGATCAAGGAGAAGTATGACGTCGCGGCGCGCAGCTCGGACCTGGAGAAGGGCCTGCGCTTCGGCTACGCCTCTAACGAGATCGGCTTCGGCTGGACGAACGCGGCGTTCACGGAGCTCTACGCGCGACTGTCCGAATCGAGCCGGGCTCTCGTGCTCAAGCTCGACGGGGTCCCGATCCCGGAGCGGAAGTAGTCCCAAGGGCTCGGCTCCCTTAAGTCCCACCCCTCGGGGCACCGTTCGCCTCATGTCGGATTGGGGCCGTTCGCCTAATATATAGGGCGATGGCGCTTTCTCGCCCTTTCCGGCCCTCTGCGGTCCGGCGGCTCGTCTCGGTCCTCCTCTCGACCGCGTTGTGGGCGCTCTCCCCGGGCCTGGCTACCTACCGCGCGCTCGCCCAGAGTTTCGAAGTCCCGGTCCAGTCGAAAGGTACGACGAGCGGCTCCGGTGTCGCCCCCGTCGGCGCCCTCAATTCGTCGCTCGGTCCAGCGTATTCGCTGACCGGAGGATTCCTCCAGCCGCAACAGGCCGACCTCTCGACGCCGGGCCTCGAGTCCCTGACGATCGGCGCGGGCGCCCGCCTCCGCGGCGGGACTCTGACGCAGCCCGCTCTCGGTCTCGCCGGTCCTCTCTCGCCGCACCCGCTCGCGGCCTCGCCTCAGACGCCGTCGCCGCGCGGTCTGACTGCGCAGACTTTCGCGGCGCCGGCGCAACCCGCCGATTTTCGGGCGGAGCCCGTGCAGGGGGCGTTCTGGGGCCCGCTCTTGGCCCGGCTCGCAAGCCCGTCGCAGGCCGGCCAGGCGGCCGGCGTATCGCGCGGCGAGAACGAAAGCCGCGTCCTGTCGCAATGGCGCCGCTGGCTCGGAGAAAAGGACCGCGGCGAGTTCAAGGGCGATCCGCCCTCGGGCGGCGGCGACGGACGCCGCGTCCCGAAGGGCGGCGCGCTCGAGCCGCACGAATCGCTCCCGTTCTTCAAAGGCCGCATCTACGACGGGGAGGCGGCCGCCCGCGAGCGGATAGACAATCGGCGGTACAAGAGGGTCGTCGTGTTCGACATGAACAAGACGCTCGAAGCGCGGCCCGCGGGCAAGGACAAGGAGCGCGTCATCGGCGAGAGCATCTATCCCGGCAACGTGCGGATCCGGCCCGATATCCTGGAGGACATCAAGCGCCTGAAGGCCGCCGGCATGAAGGTCGTCTTGTGGACCCAGGCCAACAAGGCGTGGACGCGCAAGCTGCTCGCGGAGATCCCCGAGGCGGCCGCCTTCGCCGGTCTCTTCGATCGGATCATCACCGAAGAGAACTACATGGCGATCACCGAGGCCGAGCGGCGCGCGAATCCCGAGGTCGCGGCGCGCATCGTCCCGTCGGGAGGCGGCAAGGACGCCGCCCTCTTCAAGGACCTGCGCCATCTCGGCTACGACGTCCTCATCGACGACCGTGCGGACTACGCCGCCTTCGCCGCGCGTGCCGGCTTCGTCTATCGGCCGATCCGCCCTCTCCAGTTCGAGCCTGGGGATGGCGACGGGGAGATCACGAAGATCGTCAACGAGTTCCTGCTGCTCGAGCGCCTCGTCTCCGCGGGCCGGAAGCCGGGCGCGGGCGCCCAGATCCTCGAGATCGAATCGAGCCGCGCCACGATGGACCTGGAGCTGGGCCGAGACCCGCTCGTCGTCTTGATCAACCGCTCGCCCTACTCCCTTTCGCTTGAAGGCGGCGCGCTTTCGCTGGTGCGCTCCCCCGGCGGCGCCGCTCCGGCGATCGACGGCGCCCTCAAGGCGGGCGGGGGCGGGCTCGTCCTCGCCGCCGCGATGTCGGCGGAAGAGAGGGCGCTCGCCGCGTATGGAAAGATCCTTGCGACTAAAGACGGCGTCTGGCTCCGCTACGTGGACATCCCCGAGGAAACGCTGCGCGGCTACTACACCGGCTTCTCCAACTCGATCCTCTGGGGCGCACAGCACGGAATCTCGAGGAGGTTCACGCGGAGGAAGGATGCGGAGGTCCGCGAGCTCTTCAGGGACTACCGTGCGGCGAACCGCTTATTCGCGGCAGAGCTCGGACGGTTGTTCCAGCGCAAGCCCCGCGGCCGCCTGATGACGCAGGATTATCACCTCTATCTCGCTCCGAAGATGATGCGCGACGCGGGAACTCGAGGCGTCCTTCAGCAGTTCGTGCATATCCCGTGGCCGACGCCGGCTGTGCTGCGCGAAACGGTGCCGGGGCCGCTCGAGGATGTCCTCAAGGAACTCCTCGAGGGCCTGCTGGGCAACGACATCGTCGGGTTCCACACGAAGACGTACGCTCGGAATTTCATGAAGACTGTCGAGCAAACGCTCGGGAGCAAGGTCTCGGTTGATCTGGAAAAAGGGATCGTCCGCTTCGAGGGCCGCGAGATTTGGGTCCGGCCCTATCCGATCTCCGTCGATCCGGACTACGTCCTCGCGGCGTCGCGCAGCGTCGAGGCGCTCCAGATGAAGGCTCGGCTACACGGAGACCTCGGCGAGAAAGGCATGCTCTTGAGGGTCGACCGTCTCGACCCCTCGAAGGGAGCCGAAACGGGATTCGCGGCCTACGAGCGCTTCTTCGAGCTTTACCCCGAGATGGTTGGCAACGTCGTCTTCTACGCGATCGTCCAACCGTCGCGCACGGACAACGACGATTATAAAGAACTCGCGCGGCAGACGCTGCGCACGGTCGGCAGGATCAACGCCCGTTTTACCCCGGCCATCGTGGCCGGCGGCTGGTCCGGCGACGTCCAAGACGAGAACGACTTCCATCGCCGCGTCGCCGCGAACCATGGAGAACTCCCCGCCATCGTCGCGCAGACCACGGGCGCTACCTATCCCAAGGCCTTGGGCGCGATGGCCTCCTTGTCCCGGCTCAAGGGATCGCCTTACGTCGGCGCGATACTCATCAATCCCGAGGCGGACGGCATGAACCTCGTGGCCAAGGAGGCCGCCATCGTCTTAGGCGAGGACGCAGGCGATCCAGCGCTCGAGCCGGGGCGCATCATCCTCTCCCGCTCCGCCGGCGCCTTCGAGGAGCTCGGCGCCTACGTGATCCCGATCAACGACGCGACCTCGGTCGACGAGACCGCGCGGCGCATGCACGAAGCCTTGACCGGCGCGGGGCCCGACGGGAGAGCGAAGGCGGCCGCCGCGGCGCAGCAGGTCAAGAACAACGACCTCAAGACATGGTTCGACGCGATGATGCGCGACATCCAGGCGCGCGCGCCGCCGACGCCCTGGGGACGCTTCACCCAGCTGGCGACCGCGCTCGGAGCGACGGCTTTCTTTCTGGTCCAGATCCCGCAGATCGCGACGAACTTCTTCAATCTAGGCTTCCTCCCCCAAGCGGCCGCGTCCTTCGTGGCATCGCTACTTCAGTTGCCCGCCGCAAACGCGGCGCTCATCGCGGGCGTGCCGTGGATCGCGTTCACGGTGGGCATCTTCTCTTTGGCCTTGATCCTCTTCGACATGGTCGACAAGAAGGACGCCGGCACGGCCGCGCTACAGCAGGTTTTCGGCATGGCCATGGGCACGATCGTCCTCGCTACGTCGTGGCTCGCGCTGGGGGCGGTGGCCGCGAGCGCTCCGGCGTACGCGCTTCTCATGCCGGCTCTCGCGTTCGGGATCGTCGCGCCGGCGGCGGCGGGTGCCATCGGAGCGTACTATTTGCGCCGTCGCGGGCTCATCCCCGACGCCGCGTGGCGAAAGATCGTCCGGGCGGGCGAGCTCCTCGCCTTCGGAGCCTTGGCGCAGGCGCTGTGGACTCTAGCGGCGGGGCCGGCGGCGCTCGGCTACCTCTTGCCGGGCGGCCTCGCGATGGCGGCGGCGTACGGCATGCGTCGCCTCGAGGAGACGCAGAGGCTTCCCGCGGGCTGGCCGGACTACCTCCGGTGGCCGGCGCTGGTCAAGGCCGCCCGCATGCTTCTAAATTTCTACGGGCTCTTGGCGATCATCCTCTCGGGCTTCGCCAATCCGGCGACCGTCGAAGGACTGAGCCTCTGGTCGATCCTGCTCGGAATGTGGGGCAATCTCCTGGCCGTGCCGAAGGCGACCGCCGATGGGGCCGGCGTCTGGAAGTGGAAGTCGCTCTACGACGGCCTCATCGGCAGCGGCGCCGCGCTCTACACGCTGTGGTATTTCGGCGTGCTCGCGGGAGGGCCGTTCGCGGCCTTGCTCGTCGCGGGATTCACCTTCGCGGCCGTCGTGCTCGGACGCGACCTCTACCTGCGCTACCTCCGGCGCGCGCGCTGAGCCGCGCTTTCGCTCGGGCCGGAGACTAGCTATACTCCCGGCCATGCGCAAGGTCCTCAAAGCGGCGCTGATCGGATCGGTCCTCGCCGTCGTCCTCTTGCCGCTGCTCGTCGGCAACGTATTCCTGGTCCTCGCCCATTTCCGCGAGACGCTCTCCCGCCGCGAGGCGGCGCCGCCGGCGGGGCGCTTCGTCAAGGCGGAGGACGTCGAGATCTTCGTGCAGGAGCTAGGCCCGCCCGAGGGGCCGCCCGTACTCTTCATTCACGGGATGGGGGCCTGGAGCGAGCTCTGGCGCGAGACGATGCGCCCCGCGGCCTTGGCCGGGTACCGCTGCCTCGCGATCGACGTGCCGCCCTTCGGCTACTCGCAGCGCCCCGCCGACGCGAGCTACGGACGGCGCAGCCAAGCGAAGCGAATCCTGGGGGTGCTCGACGCGCTCGGCGTGACGTCCGCGGTGCTGGTCGGGCATTCCTTCGGCGCCGGGCCGACCGTCGAGGCGGCGATGATGGCGCCCGAGCGGGTGAGCCGGCTCGTCCTCGCCGACGCGGCGCTCGGACTGGGCGCTCCCGCGACTGCCGCCAGTCCCGTGGCGTCCGGGGTCCTCGGCGTGCCGCTTCTAAGGCAAGCGCTGATCGCCTCGACGGCCGGCAACCCGTGGCTCACGCGGCGCCTGCTGTTGAAGTTCGTCGCCAAGCCGGAGGCGGTGACCGACGCGCGCGTGACCTTGCTCCAGCAGCCGATGGCGGTGCGCGGGAGCGCCCGCGCGCTCTCCGATTGGCTGCGCGCCTTCCTCACGACGAACGACCCCGCCATGAGCGCGGACCGGGCGAACTATGCCGCGCTCACGATGCCGACGCTCCTCATCTGGGGCGACGCGGATACGGTGACCCCGCTGTCTCAGGGAGAGGAACTCGCGCGCCTCATCCGCGGCGCGACATTGCAGCGCATGCCCGGCGTCGGGCACATGCCGCAGATCGAGGACCCGCCCGCCTTCCAGCGCTCGCTGCTCGCTTTCCTGGGTTCGGCAAAGTCCAAGTAGCGCGTTCCGGCCCGTTGCCGCGAGTTGCTCGGGATTTGACCCAACGTTTTCCGCGGGCCGCGCGTCCAAAAGTCAGGACGCAAACAGCAGGGAGGAACCATGACGCGCGTTCCATCCATCCTGTTAGCGGCATTCGCGGCGGCGATGCCGGCCGCGGCGCAGACGTCGGGGCAACTCGGGGCGGGCGTGATCATCGGCGAACCTATCGGCCCGACAATCAAATACTGGCTGGACGACACCCGCGCCATCGACGCCGGCGTGGGATTCGGGGGCAGCAACGCGGTGTTCTTCACCGACGTGCTGTTTCACGCGTGGGACGTGGCACCCCAGCCGAGCCGCGGCCGGCTCGGCGCCTACGTCGGGCTCGGCCCTAGGATCGAGGCGCGCGACGACGACGCCCTCTTCGGGCTGCGTACGATCGCGGGCGGAGACTACCGGGTGCAGGGGCGCCCGATCGAGCTCTTCTTCGAGGCGGGTCCCGTATTCCAGCTGACTCCCAGCCATCGCGTGGACGTCGACGGCGGGCTAGGCGTACGATTTTACTTCGGACTGGGCAAATGACCAGGAGGTGGGCCATGCATAGACCAAGGCTAGACCATAGGCCGTGGCGGTTCAAGGACGGCCTCATCAAGGCGGTGCGCGGCACCGGGGACGTGACGAAGGCCGTCGTCGAGACGGTCGCCGATACGACGTCCGCGGGGCTGCGCGGGTCCGGCAAGGTCGGAGAGTCGCTCATCACGGCGCTCTACGGCGTCGTCGGCATCGCGGTGACGGGCGGCAAGGAACTCGGCTGCGAGTTGGGCGCGGTGGCCAAGGGCATGGTCCTGGGTCTCCTGCGCGGGACGGGCGAGACCGGGGACGGCGCCATGAAGGCGGTAAGCCACACGGCTTCCTCGCTCGTCAAGCACACCTACGACGTCGGGGGCGACGTGGCCTCGGCGGCGAAAGGCGCGGTGGAAGGCGCCATCGAGGGCGCGACGGAGATCGGCGCGGACGTAGGCAAGGCGGCGACGGCGGCCGCGCAGGGCGCCTTCGACGCGGCCTTCGAGATCGGCGCGAGCGCGGGCGACAAGGTGCGCGACGCGTTCAAGGGCACGATCAAGGGGATCAAGATCGTGCTGAAGGAGCCCTTCCGCTCGGGGCGAGGCTGATGCGGGACAACGGATCGCGCTCCGGCCTCATCCCGAGGCCGGAGCCGGTCCGTTCAGTTCAGGGGCCGTTCTCCCACCATGGCGCGGGAGTGCAGGTGCAGCGGGGCTTCTCGTCGTAGCTCTCCCGGCCGCAGATGATCCCGTGCACGCAGCCGTTTCGGTCGCGGGTCGCGTTGGAGCAGCCTTCCCAGGGGCTCCGGCGGCATTTCGTCTTGGCGACGGCCGAGACTTGGGTCACTGCCGCGTATTGGAGGTCCGTCGCGCCAGCTACCGCCGCGGCGGCGACGGGCTCCGACGGGACCGCCGCGGCCTCGGCCAGAAAATCCCGGATGGCGCGCGACGGCTCGCTCCACGCCGCCGCGGCGATCCCCATCACGACAAGCGCCGCGATCGCGGACGCCCGAACTATGGATCTCATGTTCCCCTCCGAATCCTTCCCTCATGATACTCCTACCCTGGGCGGGGCGTATGGGACGAAAGCCCGGACGAGGGCCCGCCAATAGCCCCGTACGCCTATAGGCACAAGTGCCCGGGACGTAGCGCTTGTGTCCGATCTATGACGGGACCCTTGCGCGATGGCGGCGTCCCGAGCATTCTGATCTGGAAGGAACCGATCTCGAACCTGCGACAAGAAATGGCAGGCCGAAGCCCGCCCCAAAGGCGGGTTTTGTGTTTCTAGTCGGCGAATTTTTCCCGTTGCCGGTCCCCCGCTACTTGGGGGAGGCGAAGGTGGCGCTCGAACCCGCTGGAGCAATCGACAGCCCGCAAACGCTCTGGCGGCCGGTCGACGCGAAGATGCCGAGTCCGATCAACGAGGGCGTCCGCGACATCTCGGAGCGGAAGTTGAAGTTGCTGCCGATGAGCCGCTCGGCACCCGGGCCCTGCCGGACGTAGGCGCTGTAGGAATGCGCGGGCACGTTCACGTCGAGGCGGAAATGATAGCTCGTTCCCGCCTCGTACGGGATCGGACTCGCCGCGGCGTACGCGCCGCCGTTGCGCGCGTCGATCGTTCCGGTATTGTTGAACCGAACGATGCCGGCGAGCTGGCCGTAGTCGGAGGCCGCGCCCGCCGCAGTGCCGATGACGCCGTCCATCTTGGCCATGCCTGGCGTGGCGTCGAACTGCAGCGTGAAGCGCCCGGTCTGAGGCGTGAAGGGTGCATTCTGCCAAGTGCCCGCGCTCGAAGCGCAGCCTGCCGGCCCCGCGGGGAGCGACGACGGAGGCAGCGGTGCCGGGGGCGCCTCGGGTTCAGGCGCAACCGGGAACGTCTCAGGCGGAGAGGCGACCGGGGACGTCTCAGGCGGAGACGCGACCGGGGAAGCTTCGGGCGGAGACGCGGGCGCCGGCGCGGCGCTATTGCTTACGAGGACAGACACCGGGCTCGAGAACGTAATGTTTCCAAAGGAGTCGCGCGCCAGTGCGACCAGCGTATGGGCCCCGTTGGCGTAGAACGCCGTATTCCAAGCGCTCATGTAGGGGGGCCGCGTGATCTCGTTGCCGAGGATCATGCCGTCCACCTGGAGCTGCACCGCGGCGACGCTCGTGTTGTCCGAGGCGATCGCCGAGACGCTTTGGACTCCGGACACCCTTGCGCCGGCGGCGGGCGCCGCCAGGGACACGCTCGGCGGCGTCGTATCCATAATCGCGTTGTCGACGGTCACGGTCACGTACGAGGACGTCTTCTTCTTGCCGGCAGAGTCCCGGACGACGGCCGATAGACTGTGAGGGCCGTTGGTGCCCGTCGTGGTGTCCCATATCGAGGCATAGGGAGCGGCGGTCGCTTCGGGCCCGAAATCGACGCCGTTGACCTGAAATTGGACTCCCGCCACTCCGGTCTCATCGTTGACCGCCGCTTGGAGGATCGCCGTTCCCGCCAGGGTGGCGCCCGCCGTCGGGGCGGTGAGTTCGACCCTCGGCGCGGACGCGCCCGGCTTGGGCGCCGCCGCCTCGACATCGGTCCTTGGCGCCGCCTCGAGCGGCGAGGCCGCCGGGTTGTGCGGCAGGGCGACGGGCTGGACGCGGAGATGATAGCGCATCGAGCTGGAAACCTCGCCAGGCACGGACGGCGCGGCGCCTGATTGAGCGAGGCTCCAGGACGCCAGAGTCCCGAGATACAGCGTCAAGGAGTAGACCCTTCTCATATTCATGGCGCCTCGGTATTCGGGGGATGGACCTCCCTCGGGAACGATTCCTGCTGTGGCGCGACTATGGAAATTATAACTCAGCTTCAATGCCCGCGGCGGCCGCCGTAACAAGTCGGAAATGCCCCGCAGCAATCTCGGGGCTCCGATGGAGGGAATGCGATGAGCCTTCGTCTCTCAGGATGCGGTAAGCGGAAGGATCGGCGCGGCGGCGCGGCCGCCCGCGGAGTGCTCCGCCGCGGGCTGGAACGTCGGCACGAGGGTCCGCAATTGCCGGAGGACGGATTGATCGTCTGCGGCGCGGCAGGATAGCTCCAACTCGAGCATGCGTTCGGTGAGCTGCTCCAGCTCTCCGTTTTCGGAGCGCAACCGCATGATCTCGGGATGCTCGGAGATGTCGACGCCCGCGGAATCCTCCACGAGCTCTTCGTGGGCCTTTTCGCCTTGGCGCAGGCCGGTGACCCGGATCTCGACGTCGCCGCCCTGAAGGCCGGATAGGGCGATGAGATTGTTGGCCATGTCCATGATGCGCACCGGGCTGCCCATCTTGAGGACGAATATCTCGCCTCCCGCCGCCATGGACGAGGCTTGAAGGATGAGGCCGGCGGCTTCCTCGACCGTCATGAAGTAGCGCGTCGCCTCGGCGTCGGTGATCGAGATCGGCTCTCCTTTGGAAAGCTGCTCCTGGAAGATCTTGAGCACGGACCCGGAACTGCCGAGCACGTTGCCGAACCGGACGGCGGCGAAGCGCGTGCGGCTCGCTTTCGTCATGTTTCGCACGACGATCTCGGCGGCGCGCTTGCTCGCGCCCATGACGCTGCTGGGACGCACGGCTTTGTCGGTCGAGACCAGGAGGAAGACCTCGGCCCCGAAGCGGTCGGCGGCTTTCGCCAGCGCGTACGTGCCGAGCGTGTTGTTGCTCACCGCCTCGAGGATGTTCGACTCGAGCTGGAATACGTGCTTGTGCGCGGCGGCATGCAGGACGACTTGCGGCCGATGGTTCTTGAAGATGCGCTCGAGAGTGCCGTTGTCGCGGACGTCGCCGAGGACCGGGACGACGCGCGCGCCGGCGTTCGCTTCGAGGAGTTCCTTGTGGAGGTAGAATAGGGAGGTCGCATGATTCTCGAGCAGGAGCAGGCGGTCCGGCTCGTACTTGAGGACTTGACGGCAGAGCTCCGCGCCGATCGTGCCTCCGGCGCCGCTGACGAGGACGATCTTGCCTCGAAGCGTGCCCGCGATGCGCCCGGCGTCCAGGCGGACGACCTCCCGATTGAGGAGATCCGCCGGGCGGACCTTGCGCAGCGATACTCGTTCGCCCGGCGATCGCAGCAGCTCGAACAAGCTCGGCGCTATCTTGATCTCGGGCGGTTTCGGCGTGGCCTGCACTGCCTCGACGACGTCGCGCACGAGCGACGCGCGGCTCGCGGCGATCGCGATGATGACCTCATCGACCGTCCTCTTGCGCAACAGGGCTCCAAGGGCCTCTCGTCCTCCGGTGATCCTCACGCCGCATAGGCGCATGCCGCGCTTGCGCGGGTCGTCGTCGATCACGCCGACCACCTCGTAGGACGGAGAACGCTCCCGGAGCAGGCTCCCCAGCACGATCTCTCCCAGCTCGCCCGCGCCGATGAGCACCGCCTTTCGCGTGGGGGCGCCCCATCGTAGGCGCCGGCGGTAGAATGCGAGGCCTTCGAACGCCGCCGCGCGGATGGCCCCCATGCTGAAGAAGAGCAGGAACGGGTGGATTAGAAGGATCGACAGCGGATAGTCCTCTCGGGCCAAGACGAGAACGGCGGCGCCTTGGAACGCGGACGTCAGCGCCGTCGTCTGAAGCATCTTTCCCATCTCGTCTAAACTCGAGATATGATGAAGGCGCCGATAGAGTCCGCTGGTAAGCGCCGCGAGGAAGAACGCCGAGTACGCAAAGCCGAGAGTGGATAGAAACACATCGACATGGATGGGCGCGACGGCGAAATCGAATCGCACTAGGAAAGCGAGATAGTACGAGATCCCGACGGCAAGCGCGTCGAGCGCGGGAACCCAAAGATGGCGAAGGAAGAAGCGGTCATTGATGCGGATCATGGCGGACCATGCCGACGAATCGGATTTTGGGGCGCAATATTCACCGGATAGTTCTTTCATGAGTTTGGTGTGACGGCCTGCGTGATCGCACGCACGGCGGACTGCGCTCCGGCGCCGAGAGTCCTGCGGACCGCAAGAGGCCGCGCGGGCACTCCTACCGCGGTCACGCCCGGCGGGATGTCTCTCACGACGGCGGCGCCGGCGCCGATCGTCGTCCAGGCCCCGACGGTCCGGCCTTGGATGACGCTGCTCTGCATCCCGATGTTGCAGCCTTCGCCCACCATCACGTTGCCCGCGAGTCTGGCGCCGGGATTGAGTATGGTGAAGTCGCCGACGACCGAGTCATGGCTGACGCTTGCGCCGAGGTTCAGGATGCAGTGGTTCCCGAGTCGCGCTCCGACCCCGACGACCGCGTGCGGGAACAGCGTGATGCCCGCGCCGAGCTTCGCGCCGGGCGAGACGCAGGCGAGCGGCGAGATCGCGTCGCCGAAGGAAAGACCGAGCGCACGCGCCCTGAGGACGAGTTTCCGGCAGATGTTCGGCGCGCCCACCGCGCAGACCACCTGGACCTCGCGCCGAGCCGGCCGGTCGAACCACTCCCAGCCGCCGAGCGCCGGCAAACCCTCGATCTCGCGGCCGTGGAGAGACTCGTTCTCATCGATGAAGCCCTCGATGGATAGCGCCTCCCCGGCGCGCGCCGCGTGTCGCAGGACGTCGGCGACCTCGCGGCCGTGCCCTCCGGCGCCGACGATCGCGATCCGTCTCATCGTCGAGCCGCGAGGAATTCGCCGACGACCCGGCGAAGGTCGCTCTCCGTCAGATTTGACCCGCTGGGGAGGCAAAGGCCCCGCGCGAACAGGTCTTCCGACACGTCGCCTCCGACCGCGCGGCACCGGGCGAAGACCGGCTGCAGGTGCATGGGCTTCCACACCGGCCTGGCCTCGATCTTCTTGCTGGCCAGGCGCAGCCGGACGTCCTCGCGCGTGGCTCCGAAGCGAGCCGGATCGATCAAGAGGCACGTCAGCCAGCGGCTCGAGCGGCCGTAGGACGCCTCCGGCATGAATTCGACGCCGTCCACGGACCCCAAGGCCTTGCGGTACTGTTCAAAGTTCCTGCGGCGGGCGGCGACGAGCCGATCCAAAGTCTCGAGCTGAGCGAGCCCGATCGCGGCGAGGATGTTGCTCAGCCGATAGTTGTATCCGATTCGGGAATGCTGGTAGTGCGGCGCCGGGTCGCGCGCTTGGGTGGAGAGCAGCCGGGCCGTCTCCGCCAAGCGGGCGTCGTCGGTCGCCAGCATCCCGCCGCCGGACGTCGTGATGATCTTATTGCCGTTGAACGAGAAGACGTTCCCCCAGCCGAAGCTGCCGGCGGAGCGTCCCCGGTAGGTGGCGCCGAGGGCTTCCGCCGCGTCTTCGATGAGCGGGACCTCGTATCGCGCGCACGATTCCCTGATGGCCTCGAGATCGGCGCATTGCCCGTAGAGGTCGACCGTAATGACGGCGCGCGGGAGCTTCCCGCGGCGCGCGGCGCGTCTCAGCTCGCGATCCAATAGGTTCGGGTCCATGTTCCAGCTCGAGCGGTCGGAGTCGATGAAGACCGGCCGCCCCCCTTCGTAGACGATGGGATTGGCGCTGGCGGAGAAGGTGAGCGTCGAACAGTAGACCTCCTCGCCGCGGTTGATCTCGAGCGCTCTGATCGCGAGGTGGAGCGCGGCCGTGCCGCTCGACAGACCTACGGCGTACTTCACGCCGACTCGCTCGGCGAGCGCGCTCTCGAACGCTTCGATCTGGGGTCCGACCGTCGTGATCCAGCCCGATTCGAACGCCTTGTCCACGTACAGGCGTTCGCGTCCGTTCATGTGCGGAGGCGAAAGGAATATCTGTTTGGCGGCGGTCATGCGGAAGTTCCTCCAGAGCCCGTGAACGGCAGCATCGTCGCTTGTCCCGGAGCGGCGACGCCCTCGCGGTAGAGCACCTTCGAAATCGTCGAGATCAGGATCTCGAGGTCCAGCCGAAGGCTCATATGATCCAGGTACCACAGGTCCAACTCGAATCGCTGCTCCCAGGATTGGCAATTGCGGCCGTGGATCTGCGCCCAGCCGGTCACGCCCGGCAATGCGCCGTGGCGCCTTGCTTGCGCGGGCGAATAGCGCTGAAGGTACTCCATGAGCAGCGGCCGCGGGCCGACCAGACTCATCTATCCCCTGAGCACGTTGGCGAGTTCCGGCAGCTCGTCGAAGCTCGTGCTTCTAAGCCATGCGCCGAACGACGTCAGCCGCCGAGCGTCGGAGGCGAGAGCGTCTTCTCCGTCCCGCGGGTCGAGCATCGTCCTGAATTTGTACAGGGTAAACGCGCGCCCGCCTAGGCCGGGACGCGCCTGCCGGAAAAGGACGGGGCTCCCAAGGCGCAAGCGGACGAATACGGCCAGTACGGCGAGCATCGGCGACAGCGCGACGAGGAGAAAGGCGCTCAACACGACGTCCAACAGACGCTTGCCGAAGAGCTTATACACTCAGGCCGCCGCCCGCGAGGAGAGGACTCGCTGATATATGCCGAAGACCTCGGCCGCCGTCCGACGCACATCGAACATCGACCGGACGACCTGGGAGCCCCGCCTCGCCATTTCACGGTGCCTCGGCAAGTCGGCGACGACCTCGGTGACGGCGGCGGCGAGCGCCCGGGGGTTGCGGCTTTCGACCAGTCTTCCCGTGACTCCCTCGGAGACGACCTCTGGAAGCCCGCCCACCCGGGAGGCGACGACAGGCACTCCCGCGAGCATCGGCTCGATGACCCCCCCGCAGTTTTCCGACAGCGGGACGTGAACGGCCACGTCGAAATCCGGCCAGGCCCTTCCTACATCCTCCGCGCCGATGAACCCCGGCAGGAGGAGCCGATCAGTGCCGAAGGACCGCGCGCGCCGGCGCAGCTTCCCCAGATAGCGCTCCGACCGACCCCAGACGCCTCCAAGCAAGACGCCGTACCAATTCGGGTTGCTAGGCAAGAGCGAGCCCAACGCGTCGATGACGTCCTCGTGGCACTTGAGGCCGACTCTCTGCCCGAGATAGCGTTTCGGCGGGTACATGAAGTTGATGTTCCCAATGACGACGGCCGAATCCGGGATATTCAAACGGCGCCGCAAGCCGCTGGAGCGAGTGTCCTCGACGGACTCGATCTTCTGGCCGTAATAGCTGAGGAATAGACGGTCTCCCGGGACGCCAGCCTTCCGGTACAGCCGGTTGATGCATCGGCTCGAGCCGATCCAATAGTCGCTCGTTCCCGCCGTCGAAAGTTCCCACCGCCGGTAAGGGAAGTGCTCCAGATGCAGCGGCCCGGCCACCTGGTAGATCCGAGGCACGGGATGATTCTTCCCGAGGGCGTAGCGGATGATCTGGGTCGTTCCGACGAAATGGCTGTGGATCAGGTCGGGCGCGACGCCCGAAACGAGGCGCCGGGCCCTGCGCAGCACCCCAGGCAGCGTCCACGGCTTGCGTACAGGGAAATCGAGATCGGCCTCGTGGACCTTCGCTCCCGCGCGCCGCCACAAAGCGACGGCTCGTCCCTCGAGCGACGGCAAGGCGACATGGACGTCAACGCCCGATTTGACGAGTTCGGCCGCTTGGTGCGCGGCCCAGTGCGCTCCGTCCGACGTCTTGACGAGATGAAGAGACCTCATTTTCCGGTCGTTCCCGTGTCGTCGATCATCGAGGTATTGAGGTTGTAGATCAGATGTCCGCTCGCGCTCGTGATCGTATTGTTGCGGAAGGTCGTGCCGGTGGCGGAGGCCGGCTGCGCCCACACGGACTGATATCCGATCGGCGCGGGCGTGCCGGTATCCCGGAGGATGTTGCCGTCCACATGCACGTTGACCAGATTCCCCTCCAGCATGACGTAGGACCTATATCCGCTGGGAGGCGTCTTGTTCTGGCCGCTGTTGATGATCGTGTTGCCGGTCACGGTGATGTTGCGAGCGCTCGATCCGGCCCCGCGGGTTCCGATGTGGATCCCCATCGTAGGCGCGAGCGTGATGGTGTTCCCTGTCACGGTCACGCCGTCAATGGTGCCGATAGGCGTAAGCCCGATTCCCTCGGTGCTTGTCGCGGAGGTGATCGTGGCGGGACTGGTCGTCTCGTCTTGAAACGTGATCGAGTTGCTCGAGATCGCGATGTTGCTCTGCAGGCCGACGCTTTCGTTGCTCCAGACCATATTGATCCCGATCGACGACCCGGCGGCGAAATCCCTCTGCGCCAGCGTGACGGTGTTGTTGTAGATCTGCACTCCCTTCAAGTTGTACGGGGAGATCGACCACGTGCGGATGGCGAAGTTGGCCCGCAGGAAATTGTTATTGCGGACCACGATGTCGTTGCTCGCCACCATTTCGCTTGAAAATCCGACGATGTTGACCCCGGTCTCATAGCCGTCGGTATTGTTGCCCTCTACGAGCGAGGGGGCTCCCCCGTGCGTCTCCATGCAGCCGTACGCCTTCTGGGCGATATCGGCCACGCAGGTGTTGTTCAGGAGCTTGTGGTTATGAGACTCCACGTAAATGGCCGAGTTGTCGTAGGGATAGGAGCCGGTCGAGCGGCTCCGCACGAACTTGAAGTAGTTTCGCTGGACGACCGCGTTGCTCGTATTGGGGCCGCTGAGCGCGACCGTATTGATGCCCGTGATCAAGTCGAAGGTCATATCCTCGACGGTGGCATTCTTGAACTGCGCCAAGTGGATAACGAACTGCGGCAGCGAGATGACGCCGTCCGTCCGGATGTCGCAAGTCGTATTGGCTGCCGGGTTTTGGTTCACCCTGAATTTGCTGAAGGTCACGTTCTCTACGTAGGTGGCGTTGTAGCTGCGGTCGCTGCCGAAGATGCTCCGGTAATTGCCGGCGTTGGCGATGACCTTGATGACCGAGGTCGGGCCGTCGCCTGTGATGAGCATGTTGCTGTAGACGACGAGCGCGTTCGTCTTACCTATCGGAGAGACGATGTAGGTGCCCGCGGGGATATAGACGGTGCCTCCGCCGATCTTGACCGAGTCGAGCGCCGCTTGAATCGCGGCCGTGTCGTCAGTGACACCGTCGCCCTTGGCGCCGAAGTTCTTGACGTTTTTGGCGTTGGGCGGAGGCGCGGTGCCCCCGACGGTGACGGTGACGCCCGCGCTCGTAGCATTGTTCCCGGCCGCGTCCCTCGCGACGGCGGTCAGGGTATGCGTGCCGCTCGATGAGCCGCCGGCATTCCAAGTGATCGCGTACGGCGGCTGGGTCGCCTCGGCCCCCAAGGCGGCGCCGTCGAGTCGAAACTGCACCCCGGCCACTCCTACGTTGTCGGCGGCGGTCCCCGAGACGGGGACGGTACCGGCTACCGACGCTCCGGAGGCGGGCGCCGTGATGGAGACCGTGGGCGGGATCGTGTCGGCCGGCGGCGTCACTCCGGTGACCGACACGTTGCAGACGGTCTCGCTGCCGGTCGAGGCGAAGGCCGCCAGGTTGTTTAAACTCGTCGTCGTCGACTGCTCGGAACGAAACGCGTAGTCGGAACCGATCAGCTTTTCCGTCGAGCCGGAAGGAGTCACATAGGCGCTGAAGGTATGGTTGGGAATGTTGACGGACAAGCGGAATCGATAGCTTGTGCCGGCGGTGTAGGGAATCGCGTTCGCCGCTGCGTAAAGGCCCCCGTTGCGGGCTTCGATCATCCCGGCGTTGCTGAAGCGTACGATGGCGGCGACGTTCAGGTAGTTGGAAGCGGCCGCGTTGGATAGTCCGATGACGCCGTCCATGTTGGCCATGCTCGGAGTCGCGTCGAAACGGGCCTCAAAGGAGCCGCCTTGTGGAGCGAAGGAGATGTTCTGCCATGCTGCGGCGCTGACCACGCAGCCGGCGCCGACGGGCGTCGTGAACGTGAAGTCGCCTGAGATGGCGAGGTTGCCGGCGGCGTCCTTCGATTTGACGCGATAATGGTAGAGGGTAGAGGACTGCAGCCCGCTCAGCGGGACGGAGTGCGCCGTCACGAGAGCGGCGTTGACGGCCGTGCCGCTGCCGTAGGCGGCAGTCGGCCCGTATTCGACCTGGGAATCGGAAGCTTCGTTGGTCGTCCAGCTCACGGTCGTCCCGGTGGGCGTGACGCCGGTGCTTGCGACCGCGTTCAATACGGGCGGAGTCGTGTCGGCGACGACGTTGTTGACGGAAATGACGACGGGGCTGGAGGTCGCTCGGTTGCCGGCCTCGTCCCGCGCCGTCGCGGTGAGCGAGTGCGTTCCATTTAGCGCGAGCGTCGTGTTCCAGGAGGCGGAGAAGGGCGCGGAGGTGTCTTCGGCGCCCAAGGCCGCGCCGTCAATCAGGAACTGCACGCCGGCGATGCCGACATTGTCGGTTGCAGTGGCGGAGACCGTCATGGTTCCGGAGACGGAGGCGCCCGAGGCAGGGGCGCTGATCGAGACGGCCGGCGGAGTCGTGTCGGGAGCGGGTCCAACTCCTCCCAGTGCGAAGGCGCAGACCTGATGGCTTCCGGCGCTCGCCCAGAGGGCCCAGTTGTTCAACGTCGAGAGCGCGGCTTGCTCGCTGCGAAAGGCGAAGTTGGACCCCAACGCGAGTTCCGTCGCGGCCGGCGGCGTTACGTAGATGGAATATCGATGGGCCTTAGGATCGATTACGAGGCGGAAGTGGTACTTCAGGCCGGGAGAATAGGGCACCTGGACGCTGGCTCCGTACGCGCCGTCGTTACGCGCGTCGATGAAGCCGGCATTGTTGAAGCGGACGATGACCGCCATGTTGGAGAGGTTCGAGACGTTCCCGAACGACAAGCTGGTCAGCCCGTCCATCCGGGCCATTCCTGGGATGGCGTCGAAGCTCGCGGTGAACGGCGCGGTCTGCGGCGCCAACGGGCTGTTGCGCCACGCGGGGGACGAGGCGAGGCACTGCGCCTGCGCTCCCGCGACGCCCACCAAGGAAGCTGCGCAAGCGAGGAACGACGATATTACGACGCGGGACGCTCGGGGCATATATCCTCCGGTGAACACGTAGATGAGTCTATTGATTCGGCCCTACAGACTCCATGCTGATAGTCTAAATCTATTGTTGACGGGTTATGACGCGCGGCGATGCGCGGTGCTCGCGCGAAGCGCCTCGTAGAAGGTCGTCCGTCGCCGGCGCAGCGGCTCCGCGGCATAGTCCCGAGCGCGTTCGAAGTTGCGGGCCGACATGGCCTCGAGCCTGCGCGTACTGGCCGCCGCGTCCGCGATCTTGGCGGCAAGGGCCTGCGAGCTTCCGGCCGGAACGCGGTCTTCGTCATCGATGAGTTCGGGTATACCGACGGCATCCGAGCCGATGCACGGCATCGCGCGCGCCATCGCTTCGACCATGGCGCGCGGCAGCCCTTCCGCTCGGGACGGCAGGACGAAGAGGTCCGCGGCGTCGAGTCGACGCCGGACGGCGTCGCCGGCCGGCAGATGCCCGTGAAAACGCACTGCTCCGCGCAGCCCCAACGTTCGAGCTTGCTCCTCGAGCGAGGCTCGAAAGCGGCCGTCGCCGACCACGTCGAGCGTCACGCGGGGAATTTCATGGTCGGAGCGTAGTCGCGCCATCGCCGAAATCAGCACATCAGGCGCCTTATAGACCTGCTCGAGAGAGCCGACGAACACGAGCCTCAGCGGATCAGGAACGCGGCTCCAAGACCGGGGCCCCTGGGCGAAATGCTCCGGCAGAAGATCGATATCGGAGGCTGCGGCGCAAAAGGCTTCCGGCCCCAGTGGGTAGCGGTCCTGCAGAGCCTTGCGCGTGACGAAGCAGCCCGCGCTCGCATGCCGGCATTGTCGGCGAAGGTTCCTCGCGAACCATCGGCGAAAAAACGGACGCAGCGGATGACGAATGGCGCCCGGTCCAAACGCCTCCCACGGATCTCCGACGACTTCGACGCCGTAGGGGTGAGCGCGTTTTGCCAGACCCGGCTGCAGCAGATCCGCGATGGGCGAGCCGACTCTCATGATGACGGCGTCGCCCGGCCTTACCGCGCCCTGCACCGCCCGGCGGAGGTCTCTCCAGCGGCGCGCGAACTCCCATGGCCCCACATAATAAGGAAGACCATGCACCGTGACGCGCTCTCCGTCGACCCGCTCCGAGCCTGGATCGCTGCAGGGGACATCGAGCACCCGCGCCACGACACGCACGCTCTCGAAGACCTCGAGGTAGCGGTCCCAGAAGCCGCGCGAGTACGGCGTGCGCGTCCACACGGCTCCATCCGGAGTGCGCTCGAGCCGCAGTTCCATCGTGACCACTACGTTCACGGCGTCTCCTTGGAGCGTCTGCGAAGCCAACGCACCATTACGTAGGGGATCGCCGCGTACCAGATCAGCGGGCGCACGAAGCCGGAGGATTCCCCCCGCGCGTACATTAGGAAGAACGAGAGGAACGCGCCGAGCGCGGCGATCTTGGCCGGGTCGCGGCTCCGGAGACTTCGGCCGGACATGAAGCTCAGTAGATACCCGAGCGCCAGCATCGCGAGCGGCGCTCCGAGCCAGCCGAAATTGAAGTAGGCCTCCGCGATGAACGAGAAGCCTAGGCCGCCGCCCCTCTTGGCGGACCAGGGGTCGACCATCAGGACCAACCACTCCTCGAGGCTGCGTCGGGCCTTGGTGGGATGAATGTCCCAGAAGAGGTTCGGAACCAAAGTAAAGAGGGCGAAGGCATAGCTGGTGCCGCGTTCGAACGCCCTCATTCTCGGCACGAGCTCCAACGTATAAGAGACCGTCACCATCGAGGCGCCCATCTCGGAAATCTGCGCGACCGCTGGGTTTTCAATCGAGGTCAGCGTCTGCATCAGCATTGCCGGATCGGAGCGATCAGCGAGCTTCTGGTTCCTGACGACGGCGAGCAGAGGGAAGACGACGAGAGCCAGAAGCGCTCCGCCGGCCAGCAAATAAGGCGTCTTGAAGCGGCGGATGCAGTGATGCTGGACGAAGGCGAGCGCAATGAGCGGCATGGCTCCCGCGCCGCGCTGCCCCATGACCAAATTGACGAAGGAAATCCCCACCACGCTCACGACGGCGAGCAGTCGGATCCTCGGCGCGTTCTTGCTCGCGGCGAGCAGGAACAAGGACGCCGGAACCAGAAAAAGGGAAAGAAGCATCGGCGCCGGATTGAGACGCACATCGAGTTGCTGCTGGTAGAGGCTGAAGTAGCCGCCGGAACCCACGACTGCGAGCGAGCGCTTCAGCACGAAGAAGGCCGGTATGATGGAGAATGCCCACAACGCCATGCCGACCTTTTTCAGGGCCGGATCGTCGAGCAGGACGCCGTTTTCGGGAGTGGTTCCGGCGTCGGCCAGCGCGTCCCCGCTCGGGATGGCGAGCAAGGCGCCCAGATGGAGAAAGTGCAGGCAAAGCGTGATCAGCAGGATGCTCTCGCAGATCGTCTCATCGGAGAACATGCTCCGCAGAATGCCGCCGCGGTTCAAGCCGAAGACCTCCAAGACGATCTGCCCGCAGTTGAACGCGACGGCGGCGAGCAGAAAGAGGAAATATGGGTCGAAGGAGCTGCCTGCTCGTTTTCGCCAGGACCAGACCCACCAAGCGGACATGCTCAGGGTCAGCGCCGCGCAGGGAATGACAAGCTCGGAGGGATCCGCGTTCCATCGAAAGTAGAACGCCGAGAGGCTCGATACCAGGACAGCGAAGAGGAGATGGACCAAGAGAACGGGCGGCATGGCGCGTCGGCTCGCGGAGGCCATTAAGTCCCTCCGGTCTGATAGAGGCGCTCGATCGCGCGGATGCTCGAGCGGATGTCGAAGGAGGATCCCCGCATCACCTTGAGGCCGCCGTCCGGCGACAAGGTCGGGGATGCCTCCCGCAGGCCCGAGACCGCCTGCGCCCAGCCGCTTGCTCCTTCATCGAGGCCAAGACGCCTTACTAGAGAAGGCGCCACGTCCGTGTCCGCAGAAATCGTGTCGGAGATCAGACACGGAAGGCCGGCGGCTTGCGCTTCCAGCAGCGCAAGCGGGAGCCCTTCGTAGATCGAGGGAAACACGTAGGCGTCCATCGCCCCCTTGAGCAGCCGGGCGATGTCCGTGCGGCCTTCCAGAAAGCGGATCTTGCCGTCTAGGCCTAGAGCTTGGGCCTTCTTTTCGATTTCCGCGCGAAGGGGCCCCTTTCCGACCATGAGGGCCATCGTGTTCGGGTGCCTCTTGACCGATTCCGCGAGGACGTCGATCAGGAACGAGTGATTCTTCACCGCGTCGAATCGTCCGACGTGCCCGATGACGAACGCGTCGTCCGGAATCCCAAGTTCGGCTCTCACCTGCGCCCGCGATACCTCGGTCTCGAACGGAGCGAGGTCGATGGCGCAATAGAAGACGCTCCACTTCGGGTGCGCCTTCCAATCGCGACCGAAGAGAGCCGCAGCCGCGGGGTGGCTCGCCGCCAGCCCGCGTGTCGAGTACCTCCGGATCCAGTGCTTCATCAGCCGCAGGTACGCGGCCCTCGCGATCCCAGCCCAAATGTCATCCCCGGAGGTGTCATTGTGGCTGTGGGCGATGCGCATCGGCACGCCCGCGCGATCGGCAATCCGGAGCACGAAGCCGCTGTAATGATGGACATGCGAGTGCACGACATCGAAGGGCCCTTCGCGCCTTAGCAAGCGAAGGAATCCAAGCGCGTACTCGTGAGGACGACCGGGCCGGCCGCAGAAGTGGATCTTGGAACCGAGAGCGCGAATTTCAGGATCGTAGAACGCGGGTCGATCCGTATGGGTCAGGAACTGCAGATCGAAGCGCCGCCGGTCGATGGCCCTTAAAATATGCATCAGCCACGTCTCGGCACCCCCCTGGTTCATGGCGCCCAGGACATGCAGGACGCGCGTCATGGCCGGTTTTTCCGGACGGCGTAGTAGACGCAGCCGAGCATCGGGGGCAGGCTCAGCAGCCCCGCCGCCGTCATGGCCCAGGCGGCGCCGAGGGCCCCGTGACGCGGCACCCAGTAAAAGCAGCCGGCCGCGGTCGCCGCAGTGGAGAAGATGAAGATCGGTAGCTGGATGTAGAACTGGCGAGTCGACATCATCGCGTATCCGGATACGGAAACGAAGTAGCTGACGAGGGTCGCAACCATGAGCCAGGTCAGAACGCCGGACTGATTGGCGTACTGCGGGGTATAGACGAGGCTCAACAGCGGATAGCCGGCGTATCTCGCGCCAAGGACACCGACGACGCCTGCTACGGTCACGATGCCGAAGAGACGCCCCAGAAGACGCAGGAAGGGGCCTTTGTCCAGCTGGGTGAAAGTGCGTGCGAGCCGGGGCGTCGCGGACTGCCCGAGCGCGTTCACCGCCGTGGTGCCCGCGAAGGAAAAGTAGGTGAGCGCGGAGAATATCCCAAGCTCGCGCGGACCGAAGGCGTGCAGGATGAAGTAGCGGGGGATGTTCGCCGACAGAGAGATGAGCGTCGCCACCGCCCCGAGAGGCAAGGCGAGTCCGGCGAGGCGGCCGATCCGGCGGACGTCGAACGGCCGCGCCTTGCGGGAGACGAAGCGCGAGGCGCCCGGAACGTCGAAGAATACGAGCGGCCCCAGCCAGGACGCGGCGAGCGCGCAGCTCCCCCACAGCGCGCTCCGGGTCAGGGCCGTCGTCAACGCCACGGCCGCGAGGGCGATCGTCCCGCGTAGGATCATGGATTGGCCGATTCGATTCATCCGTTGGTGCTGCTGCAGAAGGCCGTAATAAACGTCGCTGATCGACTCCACCCCCTTCGCGAGGGCGATTGCGAGGATGATCCACTTTGTCTCCGCGGCGAAACGGCTGCAGGCGACGAACGCGGCGATGCCGAGCAGGGCCGTGCCCGAGCCGAGCAATCGCAGCCGCAGGTAATCCTGGAACTCGAAATCGTGAGTAGTGTCGGTGCAAAGCACCCCGCTCAAGGATAGGTTCGTGAAGATGATGGCCGGGCCGGTGATCGCGACGCCGAGCGCGAAGCGGCCCAGTTCTTCGGGGCTGGTCAGCTTGGCAAATACAACGACGATGCCCCATTGGCAAAGCGCGAAGATCGTGCTTCCCGCGAGCGTCCAGGAAAAGTTTCGCCGGAGCGAATGAGGACCCACGGCGGGAAAAATCCTCTCGGACGCGAGAGGTTCGGGCGCTATCGCGGGAGGCAAGTCGCGCTCCGGTCGCCCGTCACGTGCTTGCGGAACCCCGAGAGCGTCATCCCTTCGAAATCGTGCCGCAGCGCCGAGAGCACCCGTTCCATGTGCTCATAGAGGCGCTCGATGCTCAATTTCGTCGGGAACATCGGGCTCCCGCCCGGCATCAGCTCCGAGGAGTGCAGCATGAATTCGACGTAGGCGCGCCGCTCCACCCGGGCCTCGCGCGCGAGGGCGATCATGTCGTCGACGTTCCTGCCGCTCGGCTTGAACCACCGCTGCGGCGGCCAGAGGTAGCGGCTCACCCGGCCCCCGCCCGGGAGGAGCTCGAGAATGTTCGAGGCGGCGCCCGCTATGGCGCTCAGGGCCGTAGGGCGGATCGTCATAGGGACCTCGAGCAGCCCCGAGCCTCCGGGCCTGCGAATATCTCCGAGGTCGAGAAAGTAGGCGTCGGTCGGAAAGGAGCTGAAGTCGGACCGGCCCCAGGAAACGAAAGGCGTCACGGAGCAGTCCACCTGGTAGCCGCGGTCCTCCAGGATGCGCGCGTAGGTCTCGTCGAAGCACCAGCGCCCGGCACGATGGCTTAGCATCTTCACGCCAAATGTATCCTCGAGCGTGTCCGTCAGCCGCGTGATCTTCTCGCGCATGGCGGCTTCGGGGTAGTCGATCAAGTAGGTGCCGTGGCGTCCGTCGTCGAGGGGAGCGTGGCGCGGAGGCGAGTTCCACGCATGGAGGTGCATGCCGATCTCCCCCGCGCCGCGCCGCAGGACGTCTCTCGCGAAGTCCACGTAGGCCGGGTCGGCGACCATCTCCCAGTCCGTCAAGTACGTCGGTTTCGCTCCATAGCGCTCGCACAGCGTCTGAAAGCGCGGCAGAAAGCGCGCGTTGCGGGTGGTGACTTCACTCGAGGGCGACCAGAGGTCGTCGCCCTCGGTGTCGATGGTGATGAGAAGGCTCGGCCTGGAGTCGCTCACGCGGAAGGCGCGGGAAGAGCCGCGGCGGCATACGCCTGATAGTGCTGATCGTAATACCCGCTCATATAGGTCAAACTGCTGAGACGGGCACCGTTGACGACGACGCCCAAGGTCTTGATGCCTCCCATCCTCAGCCGCTCGCGTGCTGCCGCGGCGAGCGGCGACGGCGTGGATCCGAAGCGAGTAACGAGGAGAGCCGCGCGGATGTGCCGTCCCCACAGGAGCGTGTCATTGATCGGGAACATCGGCGGGCAGTCTACGATGACGCGGTCGAACGCCCGCACGGCGGCCGCAACCAGGACCCCGAGACGCGGCGTGCTCAACAATTCCGACGGGTTAGGCGCGATGGAGCCGCAAGGGAGTATCGCCAGGTTTGGTATCTCCGTCGACTGGACGAGGCTTGCCGTCGTCTCCGATCCGTCCAGGTCCGCGAGGAAGTCGCTGATGCCGCGCCCAGCGGCCGTCGCGAACTCCGTATGGACGACGGGCCGACGCAGGTCTCCTTCGATGAGAAGGACGCGCTCACCGGATTGGGCGAAGGCGACCGCGAGATTGGCGGCGACGAAGCTCTTTCCTTCGTCCTTGACCGCTCCCGTGACCAGGAGCGCAGAAGGACGCTGCTCGCCGTCGGCTAAGTCCACCATGATGCGGAGGTTTCGAAACGCCTCGCTGGCGGGCAGGGCGGCCGGCTGCAGAAGCGCGTCGTAGATCCTCGCGCCTCGCTTCCGCAGCGCAAACGGGATGACCCCGAGGAAGGGCTCCCGCACCAGCATCTCCACGTCCTCTTTCGTGCGGATAGATTCATCCATCGAATCCACGAAGCCGACGGCGAAGAGGCCGGCGAGAGCGCCCGCGATGAAGCCGACGATCGCGATGAAGGACCTCTTCGGTTTGATCGGCAGGTCGGGGACCGCTGCGGGGTCAATGATCCGCGCGTTGTTCCCGAGGAACTTGCCCGAGAGCTGGGTCTTCATGCTGTTGACGATGTTCTGGACTTCCCGATCCAGGTTCGCGTTGAGGGCGTTGAGGCGCTTATGCGCCGCGATGAGCTGCGGGTGCTGCGGAGTCAGCCGCCCCGACATGTCGGCAATCTGCCCCTCCAGGGTGATCTTCGCCTCCTTGGCCGACTGAATGAGCTTGTTGTCGACCACGGCGGGGAGCGATTCGAAGAGCTCCTTTCGGTCTCGTCCTCGGCGTCCCGACTTTAGTGATTGAAGGACGTCGCGCGACATGAACAAGGCGTTGCTAACGTGCTCCTGAACGAAGGCGGTAGCCAGCGAATTGGAGATCTGCGCCGCCAGCTTAGGGTCGCGGGAGCGGACCTTGACGTGCGCGAAGCGAGTGCGCGGCATGGGAGCGATGACGATGGCGTTCTGGAGTTTCTGCAGCCCTTGCGGAGGAGCGAACTCCGGGATTTTGTCCAATTGCAGCTTGTCGTAGACCTTCTGGTCGAGCGTATCGCTTTTGAAACGGCGATATTCGGTCTCGTAATATTCTTCATCGATCGTTCCGATGATGGGCCCCAATCGCTCGGCCTGCCCGGTCTCGCGGGGCTTTTCGAGTTCGACGAGCGTCTTGCCTTCGTAGACCGGCGGCGATAGGAACGCGTAGAGAAGCGCGGTCCCGACGCAGGGAACGAAAAGGAGCGCGAATATCCAGCGCCGGCGCATGAAGATGCTCCAGTATTCGGGAAGGGACAGCTCGGGCTGCGCGGTCGGGGCGTCGATCATTGGCATCATAATTGGGCTCTCGTTAGAAATAGCTCTGCGGCACGAAGACGACGTCGTCGGGCTGGAGTTCAACGTCCCGATCCTTCTCGCCCTGCTTCGTGATGGCGGTGACCTTGATTGAGATGATTTGGTTCTTTCCCTGCACGCTGCGCAGAATCCGGGTCCTATCGAGCCCGGCGACGGGGGTGAATCCGCCCGCCGTGCTGATCGCCTCGAGGACGGTCATTCGCGTCTCGGAGGGAATGCGGTAGGTGCCAGGCTTCTGCACCTCGCCGAGCACGAACACCTGCTTGGCGCCGTACTCTTGGATGAACAGCGTAACGTGCGGATCGATATAGAACTTCCGCAGCTTCTCGCGGACGGCGTCTTCAGCGTCCAGCAGAGGAAGGCCGCCGATGAGTATCGAGCCGACGAGCGGCATGGAAATCTTGCCGTTCTGGCCCACCCGCGCCTTGCGCGAAAGCTCTTGATCGCCGTAAACGGCGACGTCGATCAAGTCTCCGGGAGATATCCGGTAGTCGCGTCGCGCCTGCGAAGTCTGGCGCATCGCCTGGGCCAGTACGGCGGCTTCCTTCCCTTCGGAGCCGGCGACGACCGCGGCCGGGGCGAGGACTGAAGAGGGAGCGTTTACCTGAGCGCCTATGCTGCCGGCGCAGCTCAATAAGGAGATGAATGCCAGGCGGTGATAATGTCTCTTCATGTTCGCTGAGCCTCCCTGCGCGTCGCGTCGTCCCGCCAATGTGACCGACCCGATTATAGGCTCTCCCGCCCGTGCGGGTCGATGGTGGACGAGTGAATTGATTTGGAAAGGGATGTGACACGACATGCGTCCAGGAAGACACACATTTACGTCCCACCCCGGGCATTGCATGCGGCAAGACGCATCCGCTAGAGTGGCGCCATGAAGGTCCTGGTCACGGGTGCCGCGGGCTACATCGGAAGCCACGCGGCGCTTGAACTGCTCGAGGCGGGCCACGAGGTCGTCGGTTTCGACAACCTCTCGAATTCCTCCGAGCGCGCCATCGCGCGCATTCGCGAGGTCGCGGGGCGGGCCATGCGCTTCGAGCGGCTCGACCTATTGGACATGGACGGCCTGACGCGCCTTCTGGCCGAGGACTTTGACGCGGTCGTGCATTTCGCTGGACTCAAGGCGGTCGCGGAGTCGGTCGAGAAGCCGCTCGAGTATTGGCGCAATAACGTCTCCGGCAGCGCGAATCTTCTGGCGGCCATGAAAGCGGCCGGATGCCGCAGGTTGGTGTTTTCGTCCTCGTGCACCGTCTACGGTGAAGTCGGCAAGAGTCCCATCGACGAGAATCATCCGCGCTCGGCCGCCAATCCTTACGGGAACACCAAGCTCGTCATCGAGGATATGTGCTTCGATCTCGCGAGGTCGGAGCCGGGCTGGAAGATCGTCTTGCTTCGCTACTTCAACCCGGTCGGGGCGCATGAAAGCGGGCGCATCGGCGAGGATCCTCGGGGCGTCCCCAATAACTTGATGCCGTTCATCATGCAGACGGCCGTCGGCATTCGCGACAAGGTCCGCGTTTTCGGCGGGGACTACGCGACGCCCGATGGCACGGGCGTGCGGGACTTCGTCCACGTCGTCGACCTCGCGCGCGCCCATCTGGCCGCGCTCGAGCGGATCGAGGACTTCTCGGGGGCGGTGGCGGTCAATCTCGGCACGGGCCGGGGCTTCTCCGTCCTAGAGCTCATCGAGGCGGCGTCTAGAGCCTCGGGTCGGCGAATCCCCTTCGAGTTCGCTCCGCGCCGGCCCGGGGACGCGGCGGCCATCTGGGCGGATGCTACGCTCGCGAGGGAAAAGCTCGGCTGGTCCGCCGCTCTCGACCTGGATAGAATGTGCGCCGATCATTGGCGCTGGCAGCGTTCCAATCCCGCCGGCTACGAAGGCGACTCCGCAGCGAAGCGTTGAGTCGCGACGACACGGACGGGCTTACATTCGGTCCTTTGCTGAAGAACGGCGGGATTCGATACGGCGCGCGATCGCCTCGACCACCATGCGGCGGTCGCTCTCCAGGACCTGCGTGTGGCCCGTCTGCGGGAAGTAATCCACCGTGGCCAAGCCCTTGAAGTCGAGCCCGGGGAACATCTTCCAGAGCTGGCGCTCGTGATTGTAGCAGTCGCGCATGCCCCCCGTGTAGATGAAGTGCGCCGGTACTCTCCGGCGGACGAGCTCCAGAAGGGCGCGGCGCGACTCTTCCGGGCCCATGTGTTTGTAGTCGATGAGCGGCGCGCTCGCCCCGGCGGGGACTGGCGTCCAGAGTTTCAGCATCCGCAAGGCCCGCTTGGCCGCACGACGCAGAAGGTTCCGCCACCACCAGCCGCCGGTCCTATAGCCGAAAGGGTCTATCATGAAGACGGCGGTGACTCGGGTGTCGAGCTCAGCCATGCGCAGGGAATCCTCCGCGCCCGAGCATAAGCCTCCCAGGACGACGCCGTCGACGGAGAAGTGCTCGCTGAGATAGTCGAGCGCGCTCCGCAGGTCGGCTTCGGTGCGCGCGCGAAGAGGCATATCCGCCCGTCCGCGGCCGCTGTCGCCGATCCCGTCGAGGTCGAAGCGCAAGGTCAAGACCCCGTCCTGGGCGAGGCGGCGCGCCAGCTGAGCGTAGATGCGGAAAGGCCCGAACTTCGGCTGAAGGCCCGCGGTGACAAGGATTGCGGCAAGGCGAGGAGCGGCGTCCGCGGGCTCGGTAAGAATACCCGTAAGATGGCCGCGCTCTCCGAACCGGCAGACGGACTCCCGGAATCCCTTGTTCATCGCTCCAAGACCATGCTCGCGAGCTTTGCCGACACGCCTGTGTCGGGCAGGATCTGGTCGATTCGAGTGACGTCGGTCCAGCCGCAGTCGAAATCCACGTCGGGCGAAGAGAACACCTTGACGGGAGCTCGGCTCCGCACGCGCCATGGAGCCAGGCGAATCGTCTCCAGCTCGCGCGCATTCGTCTCGGAGCAGACGAGGCCTACGAGTTCGCGCCCACCTTCTGCCGGCGGCGGCATCTGATAGCGCCAGCGCATCAGGACGCGGATGAAGCGGTCGTGAGTCGAGGAGACCTCCGCCAGGTGCGCCGCGCCGTCGCGCACCGGGTCCCAGAAAACGAAACCGGCGACGGGAAGGCCGCTCGCGCCGGCGTCGGCCAACGCTGCGCCGAGCCGCACGCCGACGCAGGTGATCCTCGTCGCCCCCGTTCGGCGCTTAAGCTCGTCGTATGCCTGGACCACGTCGCGGCGCCACCGGGAACATGTGGCGTCAGCGCCTTCGCCGAGCGAATCGCCGCAGCCGTAGTAGTCAAAGCGCAGCGAGGGCACGCCCTTGGCCGCCAGGCGCTTGGCGAGCTGACGCAGAATGAAGTGCGTTCGAACCAGCTCGTGTCCCACGGGCGGGCAGATGAGAACCGCCTCGCCGGCGGCGCATCCGCTCAGGACTCCGTAGAGGCTTTGGCCGTCGCCGAAGTGGAAAGCCTCGAAGCTCTCCTCCGGCGCCCGGGAAGGATCGCCCGACTGGACTTCGACCCGTGGCTTTCCAAGATGCCGGTCGCAGAGGGCGGCTTGCGTCTCCAGGGACTCGCGCAGCACGTCCATCCCGTCGAGCGTGACTCCGAGCTCAGCGTCGACGGCGAGGATGAGCTTGAGCCCCAAGAGGGAGTGGCCGCCCAGATCGAAGAAGTGGTCGTCGAGACCGATCTGTCGCAGGCCGAGCAGCTTCCCCCAGATCGATGCCAGGCGTTTTTCGGTAGCGGTCCGCGGCGCGCGCAAAGAGGCGACATCGTCCAGGCGGCAGTTCGCGTCCTCGGGCGCCGGGAGCGCGCGGCGGTCCACCTTCATATTGTGGTTGAGAGGCAGGCTATCGAGCTGGACGTATCTGGCAGGAACCATGTAATCCGGCAGGTGCTCGGACATGAAGCTGCGCACGGCCGCGGCGGAATACGGGGCGAGATCGGCAATGGCCTCGCCGCGGTCCATCACGAGGTAGGCGATCAGGCTCGTCTCGCCCTCCGTATTTCCGGCCATCACGACGCCGTCGCGCACTCCCGGCGCCCTGCGGAGGTGATGCTCGACCTCGCCCAACTCGATGCGCATGCCTCTCAGTTTGATTTGGAAATCACCGCGCCCTAGGATCTCGAGCCATCCATCCTCGCTCAGACGCCCCATGTCGCCTGTCCGGTAGAAGCGGCGGCCGTCGATCTCGACGAACTTTTCAACCGTCAACTCCGGGCGGTTCCAATAGCCCTTCACGATTCCGTCTCCCGCAAAGTGAATCTCGCCGACGATGCCGACGGGAAGAATGTTGCGCGCGCCGTCGAGCACCCGAAGCACCATGCCGTCGAATACCCGGCCGACGTAGGTGCGCTCGATCGCGCGCTCCCGGGCGACGGGGTAAGTGGTGCCCATGCAGCTGATCTCGCTGCAGCCGTAGATGACGAACACTTCGGCGTTGGGAAATATCAGCTTCAGGTCCTCCGCTACTTCGGCGGAGACCATGTCGCCGCCGGAGGAGGCGTGGCGCACGCCCGCGAAGGCCTGGAAGTCCGAGTAGCGCCGCTTGATGAATGGAAGTATGTTCTTGAGGAGGCTAGGGCCGGCGTGGAAGAAGGTGACCCCTTCGAGCGTCTTGGCCATGCGCGCGAGATCGAGGATATGATCGCGTTCCAGGAGGACGAGTGTTCCTCCCGCGGCGAGGGGCGACATCAGCTCGAACATGCTGATGCTGAAACTGAAGCGGGCGATGGCCGGAATGACGTCGGTAGCGGCGATCCGATAGCGCTCCCGGGCGGCGGCGATATAGCTGGCCAGGTTGGCTTGGCTCGCCATGGCGCCCTTCGGCGTGCCGGTCGTCCCGGAGGTGTAATAGACGTAGGCGGTCTGCCGGGGATCGACCGCGAGGCCGGGGTCCTCGTCGGAGTACGCGCCGACAAGCGCGGCGGCTTCGTCCAGCGCGAGGACCGCATGGACCGGGCCCGCGGTCTTTTCCCGCAGGTGCGAGCGCGTGAGCACCAGCGTCGGCTGGATGTCCTCTAAGACGGCGCGGATGCGCGCGGCCGGGTAGGTGGGATCGAGGGGCACGTAGACCGCTCCCGCCTTGAGTATGGCCAAAAGCGCGATGGCGACGTCGAAGGAAGGGTCCAAGCACACCACGACGCGGCTTTCGGCCCCGACGCCTTGGGCCGTCAGATACCGGGCCAGCCGGTTGGCGCGGGAATTGAGCTCCCGGTACGACAAAGCCTCATTGCGAAAGCGGACGGCCGCCGTCTCGGGCGAAGCGGCAGCATGGCGCTCGAAGGAGAGGTGGACGAACTCCGCGGGCGTTTTCCGGGGAGCGCCTTCACAGACCGATTCGATCCAGAGTCGCTCGGCCTGAGGCAGGAGGCGCAGCCTCGAGAGCGGCGTGTCCGGCGACGCTAGAAGGTTCGCCAACAGCTCCTTCAGATGTCCCGCGATCCTTTCAATGCTGGTCCGCTTGAACACTCCGGCGTCATAAAGGAACGCCGCGCGGAATTTCGCGTCCGATGGCTGGAGGGCAAGCAGGAGGTCGTCCTGGTCGAGCGGCTCCTCGGCGGGATCAGACTCGAGAAATGCGATCGCGGCTCGGCTTCCTACGGCGCGCGACAGGGCCCAGCCCGCAGGCGATCCGTCGTCAACGCGGCGAAGGAAGGCTCGCGCTTCCTCAAGTACGCTCTTTCCGTGCGCTTGTGCCCCGGTCGACAGCTCGAGCGGTCGCCGCCAGAGAAGCTCGCCGGAAGCGCTCTTGCGGGAGGCATTCAGGGTGATCGATGCCTGGGCGTTGTAGCGATACAGGAGGATGCCGAAGGCGGCCGCAATCTCGGCGGCCGCGGCGCCCGAAGCCGGGTCCAGGTCGAATTCGAAGCGCGCTGGCTGCGAGCGAGTGCTCGGAGTACGGTGGAAGTCTTGCGGCAGCTGCAGGGCGCTCCCTTCTGGGACCTGCGTCGTGGTAGGCATCTGAACGTTATGGGCGATTATACGCGCGCCCCGCCCCCGGGTCGATAGCGGATTCGTAAGTTCATGTAGAACGTTTTGTGACAAGATCGCGGGAACGGTCCGGATGCGTCATCGGTTCCGTTCGAGGAACTCACCGGCCGCAGCCCAAGAATACCCTGGCGCGGCTGCGGAGAATCTGCTATAATGTGGTTAAGAATTTGATTTCGAACCTGCGACGAGAAATGGCAGGCCGGACCCGCCCAACGGCGGGTTTTGTGTTTTTAGCGGCGATCTTCAGCGTTTTTCCCGCCTTCGCCGCCTCCAAGAAGACGAAGGTCCCGGACAATCCCTGGCCGGCGCTGACCTCTCCCGCTCCCGGCGCCGCGGAGGCGATCGGCGGCTACGGCGCCGGGTGCCTCCGCGGCGGCGAGAAGGTAGCTGCGGAGGACCCCAGCTACCAGGTCATGCGCCCCCAGCGTCTGCGAGATTTCGCCCACCCGGATTTGGTCGCGTTTTTACGAAACCTCGCCGCCCGCTGCAAGAAGGAAGGTTTGGAGCCCTTTCTGCTCGGCGACATCGGCCAGGCGCGCGGCGGGCCGACTTCCTCCTTCCACGCGAGCCACCAGATCGGCCTGGACGCAGACATTTGGTATTGGCGGCCCGAAAAGGGCAAGCGGTTCACCAAGGAAGAGCGCGAGACCGTCGGCGCGCCGAACATGGTCGTACCCTATTTTGAGAAGCCCTCGGAGTACTGGAAGCCCGAGATGCTCGAGACTCTCCGGCTCGCCTCCGACCCTCCCGAGGTCGAGCGCATCTTCGTCGATCCGATCATCAAGCAGGAGGCCTGCAAGAAGTACCCCGGCGCGGCTTGGCTGAGGCGTCTGCGGCCGCTGTGGGGCCACGACAATCACTTCCACGTGCGCTTGAGCTGCCCGAAGGCGAGCCCTCAATGCCGCGGAGCCAAGGAGCCGGTTCCCGAGGGCGACGGCTGCGGAGAGGAACTCGCGTCCTGGTTCACCCCCGCCAGCAAGGCCGAGGCGAAGCGCCGCGCGCTCGCGCCCTACAAACCGAGGATGCCGACCTTGCCCGACGCCTGCAAACCGCTTCTTAAAGATTAGCGGCGAAGTTCAGTGATAGCGGAGGTCATCGGTCGCCCGTGAAGGGTGGTAGATCCAGTCCGGCGAGAGGCCTCGCTCCTGCAGTTTTCGGCGGCGCCACCAGAAGCTGACGAAGGAGTGGGCGCGCTTGTCCAGGGCGCGGTGGCTCCTCAGGTGGAAGACGTCGACCACGAGGTGGAACAGGCAGCCCCAGTAGGCGGGCAATAGGAGGGGCGCGGCATACGTCGCGATGAGGCCGGCCGCCAGCAGAAATTCGAAGGTGTGAAACACTTCGACCGCGATGAAGTCTTCGCGGTGGATATGGCCGAAGAGGTGGCCGTGGAAGCGGAACATCCCCTGCGGCGTCCAGTCGCGAAAGCCGGTGTAGGACAGGAAATGCAGGTAGTGGTCCACATCGATCATGACCGAGGCGAACCAGAAGAGCGCCGCGCCATGCACTCCGAGCCACGGATACAGGAGACCCGCGACGACGGCGCCCAACAGCACGTGGTCGCGGACCACGTGCCCGGCGAGGAGCTTCACGGCTCCCCGAGAGGCCGCCTCAGGAAATCGCCCCACGCGGCGATGGCGAGCGCGGCGCGATGCAGGACCGTGCGGTCCAAGACGTAGAAGCCCTCCTCGACCTTCAGCTGCCGCGTCGCGACGAGGCGCTCCAGGCGTACCTTGATCTGGTGCTCCGGATGGTAGTTGATCGACAGTTGCTTCGGTTCGATCTCCTTTTTCAGCCATATCTCGGAGAGGATGCGCAGTCGCCGCGAGGTCTCGCTGATGTTGAAGAGATGGAAGTAGCAATAAGCGATGCCGGAGTAGACGAGGGCAGCGTATACGACGCCCCAGAAGACCTGGCCTCCCGTCAGCGCGTGGCGGAGCGCGAATAGCCATACGGGGGCGCCTGCGATCGGCGCGCCCGTCGCCGAGGCGAGCATCGCGACCGCTTGGGGAGACTTGGCCGAGCGCAGGACGCGCGCCAGGACCGCGTGCCACAGCGCCAAGGCGAAGGGCGAGAGCGCCAGGAGCGCCACAAGACGCATCCGCGTGTCGATCATCCTCGTCCGAGCTCCATGCCCAGCAGGGCCCTAAGGCAGCGGAACGGGAAGATGAACGCGGCCGACGTCTTGGTCAGCCGGAGCTTTCCCCCGTCCTGCGTCACGAGTCCGCCTTCCAAAAGGTCGTCGATGCGGTCCGCCATCTGGCTTTGCGGGTCGACCAAGGTCTCGAGGAGTTCCTCCTCTGAAAGCCCGCGCGGCATGGCCTTGCCCACCGCGAGCACGATGAGAAGCGAGGGGCTCGCGGCTTGCAGCACGGGATACGTCTGCAGGTACGCTCCAGACAGCGTCCAGTACAGCAGGCTTACCGCCGCCCAGTCCGAGACCCACAGCGGCCCGAGCCGCATGCCGACGAGGGCGGTGAACGTGTAGGCCGCCCAGGGCGCGAAAAACGTCAGTACGAGGGAGAGGAGTTCTCGCTCCGGACGTCCTTTGCGCCAAATGCGGACATGAAGGCCCATGCCGATCGCGAAGAGGAGAAGTCCCGCTAGCACCACGACCCCGCGCACTCAGGCCTCCCAGCGGCCGCCCAGGACGTCGGTCGGCGTGGCCGCGGCGCGCCAACCCTTCGGCTTCGTGTAGAAGTTCTCGTCCTTGTTGGAATTCTGGAAGAACTTCTTGTACTCGACCAAGAGCACGCGGTAGGCCGCGTGGAACACGTTGCCGGGGTGGAATTTCATCGGGTAGACGTAGCGCTTGATGACGTACGTCTTGGCGACGAGGAACATGAACCAGTAAAGCGGGGTGAGGGGCAGCTTGATCAGGACCTTCCGCGCGAAGGGCCACAGCCACGGCCACACCGTGCACACCTGCCCGAGGAAGGAGAGGTTGTCCTGCATCATCTTCTGCTTGGGCGTAAAGCAAGTGAAGGAGGAGGTCGTGTCGTAGGAGGAGTGCAGCTTTTCGTAGTTGCCGTCAAAGGCACCGACGGCCATCGTGTAGTCGGTGATCACCGTGCCCGGATAGGGATCGAGGCGCGGGAACATCGTGTGGTGGATGCCGCACTTGATATTGATGTCGACGGATTGGATGTCGTATTCGATCGGGTCGTGCTTGAGGCCGAGCGCCTCGAGGGCCTGCACGCCCTCGCTGCGCGTCGTCTCATCGGGCTTCGCCTCAAGTCGCGTCATCAGCCCGTCGAGCTCCGCGGGGTATCCCTTCCCCCCGTTTCGCCCCGGCTCGACCTGCTTTTTCGCGACGACGTAGGCGAGCTTCGTCTCGTTCATCGCCTTGTGGAGCTTGTTGTCGAAATCGGGGTCTCCCTTGTGCGGGATCACCGGCGCCGGGATGCCGAGGATCGTATTGGCGAAGGTGCCGATCTTGTATTTCTTCATCAAGTCGAAGGCGGCGAAGATCTCCTTCTCCGTCATGTCTCGGACCAGGATGTTCTCGCGAATGAAGTTGTTGCCCGCCTCGATCGACATCGAGATCGATTGGAGTCCGGCTTTCTTGAGGAGGACGAGGACCTCTTCGTTGAGCTTCACGCTCCCGTCCTTCTCTTCGTGCGCGAAGATGTCGCAGCGGACGAGGCAGAAGAAGGGCAGCCCGACCTCGCGCGGGAACTTCTCCGCGAACTCGACTAGCCAAGGGCTCGCGCGGAACTCGAACATGTCGTCGTAAAACTTGATGAACTGGGTCGGCGCGTAACCCTTCTCCGCCTCCATGCGCCGCCAATCCTGAATCTCGGCGATCAAGCGGTCGACGCTATAGCGGTTGTGGAGCTTGCCGAGCTTGCCCTGGTCGCGGTACGTCTTGTTCCAGTCGTAGTTGAAGCAGTAGGTGCAGCGGAAGGGACAGCCCCGGCTCGACATGAAGCTCCGCATCGGGAAGGCGCCGAGGAACGTTTTGTCGTAGACCAAGGCGCGGTCGTAGTACGGAAGGTCGTCCAAGTCGATGCGTCGCTCGCGGAGCATGGGCTCCGGGTGCAGCTTGCGGTTGGAGCGCGTGACCATGTTCGGGATCTCGTCCAAGGAGCGCTTCTTCTGGAGCGCCGCAAGCATCTCGACCCACGCGTCGTCGCCCTCGCCGATGCAGAGGGCGTCCAGGTCCGAGCGCTCGACGATCACGTGGCGCTGGCGGCCGGACGTTGCGTCCCCGTTCGCCTTGGGGAGTTCCGCCGCGGTTTCGCCGAAAAGCTGAATGCCGCGGTGGTTGAAGGTCGGGTGCGGGCCGCCCATCACGGTGAATACCTTGTCGCCGTAGGCCTCCTTCACGAAGCGGTTTGCCTTGTAGAAGGTCTTATGCTCGCCCGTCTTGCCGCTGTAGGCGATCACGTCGGGCTGCACCTTCCGCATCGTGTCGGCCAAGTTCCGGTGCTGGAGGACGTTGAGGAAGGTCTCGTGCCCGTCCCGCTTCGCGAGCGCCGAGAGCAGCTCGACGTTCATCGGGTCGATCGGGTCTTCCTCTTTGATGACGAACAGGATCTTCATGTGGGACAGCTAGAACGGCCCCGTGAACGTCTCCTTCGCCGCCGGGCGCAGACGCGTCGCGCCCTTGCGTTTCCTGCCGAAGAGCTTCTCGACCGCATGCACGACGTCGCCAACGGTGGGATAAAAGACCTTTTCGAGCGCCTGCGTGGTGGGCGCGGGCATGTCGGGCAGGGCGATCCGGGCGACGGGCGCCTTGAGATCCGAAAACGCGTGCTCGGCCGCCAGCGCGGCGACCTCCGCGCTCACGCCGTAGGACTTCCAGGAAGTGTCCATGACGAGGAGTCGGCCCGTCTTCTTGACGGAGGAGAGGATCAGATCCTTGTCGAGGGGCTTGGCCCAGCGGGGATCGACCACCTCGGCATCGATGCCCGCGCCTTTGAGGACGGCGGCGGCCTCCAGCGCGTCCTGAACCGCTTGCGAGAACGCGACGATGGTCGCGTCCTTGCCCTTTTTGAGCACCGCGCCCTTGCCGACCGGCAGCGCGTAGGGCTCCTTCGGCACCGGCCCGGAGACCTCGTAGAGTTTGCGGTTCTCGATGAGGATCGTCGGCGCGTCGCCCCGGATCGCCGCGAGAAAGAGTCCCTTCGCGTCGTAGGGCGAGCTCGGGAGCGCCACATTGAGTCCGGGCACGTGGGCGAACAGGGCCTGCAGGCTCTGTGAGTGCTGCGAGCCCTGCCCCCAGCCGCGGCCGACGATGGCGCGCACGACGATCGGGGCGCGCATGAGACCGCCGAGCATGTCGTACCACTTGGCCGCGTGGTTGAAGAGCTGGTCCATGCAGTAGTACATGAAGTCGTTTCGCGCGTGGATCATGACCGGGCGCGATCCCGTGAGCGAGGCGCCGATTGCGACGCCGGTCAAGGCGTTCTCTGAGACCGGCGTGTCGAAGACGCGCGCGGCGCCGAAGCGCTCGTAGGCCGCTTTGGTCGTTCCGAAGATCTTTTTCGGGTCGTCGACGCCGATGCCGAAGACGAAGACGCTCTCGTCCGCCTCCATCGCCTGCACGGTGGCCTCGGAAATGGCCTCCCAATACTTGAGCTCGCGCCGGGCCTCAGCCATCGGTCGCCTCCAAGAGCTCATGGGGATCGGGGAAGGCGCTTTCCTTGCCGAACCGGGCGGCGTCCTCGACGCGCTCGGAGATTTCGTCGCGGAGCATCGTCTTCTGCCCGCCGGTGAGGATTCCCGCCGCGGCGAGGCGCTCTTCGAAGGTCTTCACGGGACAGCGGCGCATCGCGTCCTCGACTTCCTCCTTGGAGCGATAGCCGAGACTCCAGTCGAAATTGGGGCCGACGTGCTCGAGCCAGCGGTACGTGGAGGCCTCGATGAAGCTCGGGCCTTTGCCCTTTCGCGCGCGGGCCACGGCGTCGCGCGCGGCCTCGTAGACCGCGAGCGCGTCGTTTCCGTCGACCGCCGCGACGGGCATCCCGAAGGCCTTGACCCGCTCGTGGATCGGGACCGGGACCTGGCGCTTCGCGAGCGGCGTGCAGGTGGACAACCCGTTGTTCTCGCAGACGAAGAGCACGGGCAGCTGCCACACGAGGGCGAGGTTGACGCTCTCGAAGAACGTCCCCTCCTCGATCGCGGCGTCGCCGAAGAAGCAGACGGCGACGCGCTTGATCTTCTTGCGCTTGTAGCTCATCGCCGCGCCGCAGGCGATCGGGATCGTGCCCGCTAAGATCGCGGAGGCGCCGATCACGCCGACGTCGGGGTCGACCAGGTGCATCGAGCCGCCGCGCCCCTTCGTGCAGCCGGTCTTCTTGCCGTATAGCTCAGCCATCACCTTCCGGATGTCCCCGCCCTTGGCGATATACGCCGCGTGGCAGCGGTGGTTAAGGAAGACGGTGTCGTCCTTTTCGAGCGCGGAGCACACGCCGGCCGCTACGGCTTCTTGTCCGATGGACAGATGCGTCGGGCAGCGCATCTCCTGGCGCGGATAGAGCTCGGCGATCTTCTCCTCGAGGCGGCGGATGAGGAGCATGCGGCTGTAGAGCGTGACGAGCGTCTCGCGCGCGACGCCGCAGTCCTTCAAGTCCTTCTCGCTCATATAAAGTTTACGTGCTCCGGAGGGTTCTTTACCTTCCAAAGGTAGCGGTTGACCTCGTCCATGCGGCAGTTTTTGCGGCACTCCGAGATGTCGAGCTCGGTCAATACGTACTTCCAGTTCTTCTTGCGGCGCTCGCCCTCCCAGATCTGCGTGAAGGACTTCTCTTGAAGGTTCCCGTAGTTGAATCGCTCGTCGAGGAGATACGCGCTGCAGCCGTAGACGTCGCCCGAGGCCATGACGTACGCCCAGAAATAGGGCGTGGCGTGGCAGGTCGTGTAATGGCGCTCCGCGTCGTCCCATTTCTCCATCGTGTGCCGGCGGAACACGACGCTAAATCCGCCGCCGCTGATCTTGTCCAGCCTGTCGCCGAGGGACATCAGCGCGTCGTAGCGCATGCCTTCGTATTGGCGCGTCTTGCTCATCTTGTGCTGGGAGTAGGGCTTGACCACGAGGTAGTCGAGCCCGATGTCGCGGCAGCGCTTGGCGAGGGGCTCCGCCTCGCTCACGTTCTCGGGCAGCAGCACCATTTGCGCGCCGAGCGCGGTGCCGAGCTTGTTGGCGCGCTTGAAGTCGACCGCGGCCTTCATGTTGCCGAGTGCGCGCTCGAAGTCGGCCTCCTTCGTCTGATGGACCGCCGCGTAGGTCTTGGCCGAGCCCGCGTTGATCGACGCCTTGATCCAGGTGACGCAGGAGAGGGCGTTCTCGATGAACTTGGGGGTCAAGGCGACGGCATTCGTGGTAAACGAAACGTCGATGCCGGAGGCCTTCGCGTGGGTCGTCAGCTCCGCGATGTCCTTATGGAGGAGCGGCTCGCCTTCGCCGGCGAACATGACCGAGCGCACGCCCTTGCGGCCCATCTCGCTCAGGCGCTCTTTCAGGATCTTCGTATCGAGGAACTTGGTGACGTAGCCGATATAGTCGACCGCGCAGAAGGTGCACCGATGGTTGCAGGCGCCCGCGGGAGAGATTTCGACGTAGAGCGGATAGACTTTCTTGGCCTTTTCCCAGTCGTCTGCCGCCGCCCATTGCGCGACGCGCTCGGGGTGGTAGACGACCTTCTGCGAGTCGATGCCGAATTTGTCCATGGGCGCGCCTATTTGAGCATGGCCGTGACGTATTTGGCCAAAGCCACGGGCTCGATCGCGGTCCTGTTGCAGACCGTGCCGACCTTCATCGCCCCCGCCGCGTTGCCGACGAACGCGGCGACGTCGGCGCCGTAGCCCGCGGCGGCGCAGAGCGCGCTCACCGAGAGGAACGCGTCGCCCGCGCCGGTGCGGTCGACCACGGTCTGCGAGAACACTGGGATCGAGACGAAGCCCTTGTCCTTCGAGAAGGCGAGTGCCCCGCGGTGGCCGCGCGTGACGACCGTGATGTCGGTCTTCATCCGCTTGCTCACCTGCCGCGCCAGGTCCTGGATGTCGCCGAAGCGGTCGCGCAGCGCCAGACGGATCTCGGGCTCGTCGATGCAGACGTAGTCCGCGCGCGGGTACTTCGTGATCACGTTGTAACCCATGTTCGCGCTGTTGGTCTGCGAGTTAACCGCGAGGTACTTGGCCTTGCGGCACAGCAGGTCGACGGTGCGCGGGCCGATCATCCCGTGGCCGTAGTCGATGACGAGGACGAGATCGTGCTTCGGCAGCTCGCGCTCCAGGTGCTCGAGCATCCGGTCCTCGAGGTCGCGCGGCAGGTCCTTGTCGTCGATGTAGCTCACCTCGAACATTTTCGTGAGGAAGGCGGGGTCGACGAAGCGGCGTTTGATGATCGTGCTCGCCCCCTTGCGCAGGAAGAACTTGGGGCGGATGCCGGGCTTCAAGCGCTCGCGGATGAAGCCCTCTCGCGAATTCTCGGTGCCGAGGCAGGTAACGAGGTGTACGCCTCCGGCGAACCCCGCCATGTGGTTGGCCGCCGCCAGGATGCCGCCCGCGAAGCGCTCTTCCTCGACGAAGCGCGTCGAGACGATCGTCTCCTTGGGCGATTTTCCCATCGCCTGGCAGTAGTGGTACTCATCGACGATGGCCTCGCCGACGGCGAGGACCTTGAGAGACTTGAGCCCGTCGAGTTTGCTCACCATCGCGTCGCCCGCGTGGCCGCGGCTGAACTTGGCGAGGAAGTCCCGCGCCGCGGGCGGGTAGACGCCGAAATGCTCGTTGAGGAGACGCGAGGAGCTCATCATCGGCTCTTCCGTAAAGACGATGCGCCCGCCCACGGAGCGGATCGCGGACTCCTCCGAGCGGATGCCCTTCGTCACGTCCTTCTTTCGGTCGCGGTAGTCCTGGCCTTTGACGTACAAGTCCGGCTTGAGGCGCAGGATCGTCTCCTTCGCCGTCGGCCAATCGTTGACTGCCACGAAGTCGACGCAGCCGAGCGCCGCGATCGACTCTGCTCGCAGGTTCTGGTTGAACACCGGCCGGCCCGGGCCTTTGTTGACGAACTCGTCGCGCGTGACGGTCACGATGAGGAGATCGCCCTGCCTTTTGGCCGCGAACAGATGCCGGATATGTCCCGGGTGGAGTAGGTCGAAGACGCCGTGGCATAGTACGACCGTCTTGCGCGCCTTCTTCGCCCCCTTCAAGAGCGAGGACAACTCGCCGATCGACTTGATCTTGCCGTGGATGCCATTTGCGGACATATGTAATCTATTAGGATAATTTATTTTGATTGGTGCGCCCAGCCCTAAATTTGGAACGTGCGAATTCTGCCGTCAATACCGGACAAACTCGCCGGCGCGAAGCGTTAGCGAGGAGTAGCGGTCAAGAACCCAAATAGACCTCGATCCAGACTTTCCAAATCGTCGCGATCACGCTGAAGACGTTCTTCAGCCGGACCGCCTTGGAAGACCCTTTGCGCCGGTATTGAAGCGGGATCCCCACCTCGCGGAAGGTGGCGCCTTTCTTGAGCAGGATCGTCAGGATCGCGGCCATGTATGCGAACCCGTGGGTGCGCAGGCGGACATCCCGGACCAGCGCGGTCCGCAGTAGACACGGTCCGTTGTAGTAGCGCAGCCGTAGCCCGAAGAGGACGTTCATGAAGACGACGAAGGCGCGCGAGACGACGCGCCGCGCGAGCGGACGCTCGCTCGAGTCGAGCATGTACGGGATGACGAGGTCGGCCTTGCCCAGGTCGCCCAAGATCGCGCGGATCGCCGCTTCGGGAATCTCGTTGTCGCCCGGCACCATCAGGACGAATTCTCGCGTCGCCAGCTCGACGCCTTTGAAGTAGTTGAAGCCCATCCCCTTGTTCGTCCCGTTATGGACCGGGCGGATCCTCGCGTCAGCCGCGCCGAGCCGGTCGATGATCGCGCCAGTCTTGTCGGTGGAGCCGTCGTCGAAGACGAGGATCTCGAGCGGCGGATCGCCCGAGGCCTTGGCCGCGGCGAGGATCGCCCGGACGGTCGCCTCGATATTCTCCTGCTCGTTGAGCGCCGGGACGACGACGGAGAGCGTCTCAGCCAAGGTGCTTGAACCAGGCCTTGGTGGCCTTCTTGATGGAGGCGGGCGTCCATACCGGCGCCTTGCGCCAGTAGTCGATCGAGTCGAGCATCGCTTGTACGCCGCGCTCGATCGGCATCTCGGGCGACCAGCCGAGGTCGCGCCGGATGCGCGAGATGTCCGCGTGCGTGCGGTCCGGCTCGCCGGGCCGCTTCGGCAGGTGCGTCGCGGGGCCTTTTAAGAGCTCGACGAGCCGCAGCACGGAGACCGGGCTACCGGCGCCGACGTTGTAGACCTCGCCGCTCTTGTCGGACTTGGCCGCCGCGAGGAAGGCGCGCGCGACGTCCTTGACGAAGACGAAATCGCGCGTCTGCGTGCCGTCGCCGACCACGGTGAAGGGCTTGCCCGCCAGCTTCTGCGCGAGGAAGACGCCGAACACGGCGCCGTAAGTGCCCGAGGTGCGCGAGCGGGGCCCGTAGACGTTGAAGAGGCGCAGCGACACGACCGGAAGCCCGTAGACCTGCGCCCAGTGCAGCGCGGCCTCCTCGCCGAGGCGCTTAGTCAGCGCGTAAGGATACTGCGGGCGGATAGCAGATGTCTCGAGCGTCGGGTAGGCGTCCGGGATCCCGTAGCACGAGGAGGACGCCGAGTAGACGAAGCGCGCGACCTTGGCCATGCGCGCGGCCTCGAGGACAGCGATCGTCCCCGTCACGTTTGCGCGGTAGTAGTCGATGGGCCGCTCGATCGACGGAACGATGTCCGCCAGCGCGGCGAGATGGAAGACCCAGCGCACGCCGCGGAAGTGGCGCGCGAGGTCCCCCGATCGAGAGAGATCGACGTTGCGGAAAATGACCCGCGGGTTCTTTCCGGGCGGCAGGTTCTCGCGGCGGCCCGTCGAGAGATCGTCGAGGACCGTGACCTCGTGCCCTTCCGAAAGCAGCAGATCGACGAGATGGCTTCCGATGAACCCCGCCCCGCCGGTGACGAGGGTCCTCAACCCTTTTGCCTCAGGTAGAAGGCGATGATGTGGCCGAGGCTCATGTGCATGTCCTCGACGACGCCATACTGCTTGGCGTCGATGTGAAGGGAGACGTCCGCAATCCCCTTGAGCTTCCCTCCGTCGAAGCCGACGAAGGCGATGGTGAGGGCGCCGCGGGACTTGGCGAGCTTGGCCGCCTCGAGCACGTTCGGCGAATTGCCGCTGCCGCTGATGAGGAGGACGAGGTCGCCCTTCTGGACTAGGTTTTCCAGCTGGCGCGCGAAGACGTGTTCGTAGCCGAGATCGTTGCCGCACGCGGTGAGGTAGGCCGCGTTGTCGGAGAGCGAGATGCAGCGGAGCGGCGGCTTGCCGGGCGCGGCCGCGGTCTTCGAAAGATCGACGGCGAAATGGGACGCGGCGGCGGCCGAGCCCCCGTTGCCCATCACGAAGACCTGGCGACCGCGGTCGCGGGCCTCCTCGATCAGCGCCGCTACCTTGGCGACGGCCGCGGTGTCGAGCGTCTGCCATTTGGCGACGATCTGCTCGCGATACCAGCGCGCGAAGGCGGAGGCGTCGAGCCCGGTCGGGCCGGCGGAAAAGTCGCGATCGGTAGGCTTGGTCATTGAACGATGGACAATATCAATGTTTTTCGACTAAAATAGCGCCCAGCGAGAAGCGACTATAGCATAAAGCCCCGAGGAGAATCCGTCATGCGCCGCGAACTTCCACTGATTGCCGCGAGCCTGCTGCTCATCGTCCGGTTGGGCGCCGCGGCGCCCGCGCAGCCGACGGCCAAGGCGAAGGCCGAGGCCCTAGCCGATCTGGAGAAAGGGCGCAAGGCGAGCGGCGCCGGCGACTACCAAGGCGCGATCAAGTCCCTCTCCGCGGCGGCCGCGAAAGATCCAAGCAACGCCGAGGCGCAGTTCCTGCTGGGATTCGCCTACAGCCACGCCAAACGCATGGACGACGCGATCCGGCATACGCGCGCCGCGGTCAAGCTCTCCCCCCGCGACGCCAACGCGCGCTACAACCTCGCATACTTCCTTCAGACGTCCGGCAAGAAGGACGAGTCCGTGAAGGCGTATCTCGACACGCTCAAGCTCGCCCCTGACCACGCCGGCGCGCACTTCAACCTGGGGATACTCCTGACCGAGAAGAAGGATCCGACCGGCCCCTTCCACTGCAAGCGCGCCGCGCAGCTCAACGCGACGTTGTCCGGTCCGATCTGCAAGCAGTAGCTACTTCACGTCGCACAAGCGCAGGAACTCCTCGGCCCGATAGAGCCGGTTTCGCGCGGGAAACGGGATCGCTCCGCTCGCCGTCTTGGCGTGGATCGCTTCGTTCGTGAAGCGCTCCATGGGATCGCTTTCGATACCGTCCAGTTCGAAGTAGTCGCCGCCCGAGGCGAAGACCTTCTTCACGGGGATGTCGAACTCGGGAGGGCTCATGAATCCCTGCCAGAACCACGCCGACAGCGGGCTCACCAGCACCCAGGCGCGCCCGGCGCCGACCGCGGAGCGAAGGTGGGACATCGTCTGCACGCGCAGGTCGTGGTCGGGAAGATACATGTACGGGATGGAGCGGCCCACCACCACCAGGCGCTCTCCCGCGGGGACGGCACGCGCGCCCGGTCCGGCGGGTACGTTGCCGATGATGCCCGCGATGCGCGGGCCCGCAAAAAACGCGTCGAACGTCGTTCGGCGACGCGGCAATCCGAGGCCAAAGAGGATGGCGGCGCACGCGGCGGCCAGAGCGAGACGCCAGCGCGCCGGCGCGGCGCGCTCCAAGAGGGCCGCCGCGCCCGCGCCCGCCAATACGAAGGCGAACGGTAAAAGCGGAAGATATGTCCGTCCGAGCTGGACCGTCGGCAGCGCGAGGCAAAGAAGCGCGAAGGGAGGCGCCGCGCAGAGGAGGAGCCGCGTCTCGAGTTCGAGGCGCCTGTCCTTCCAGACCGTCCGGAGCCCGGCGGCGGCGAGCGCGAGGAGGGCCGCCGCGAAGAGGATGCTCTCGCACGAGAAGAAGTACTCGGCCGCGTAGCCCCAGCCCGACTGGAACTCCGCGGGGACGCGCGCGGTTTTGAGGGTCCACGCCTTAAGGATCGTCCAATAATGGGTTTTCGGCACGGCGAAGGTCGCGCCTTCGAGCGCTAGGATCGGGAAGACGACGCCGGAAACAAGGGCGGCGACGGCGCGCCAGTCCATCCTCGGCGCGCGCGCGAACGCGACGGCCCAGCACGCCGCGGCGCCCGCGAGAAGCGGAGCGGTGTGGTAGCTCGACAAAAACGCCGCACCCAGGGATGCTCCGAATAGGAAGCTCCCTTTCGGAGAGCCGGCGAGCGCCCCCCAGCCGCTCTCGATCGCAAACAGGCAGGCGAGCCACAGAAAGACCTGCCCGAACCACGGGTGCCCGCCGTAATAGGCCTGCGCGAGGAAAATGTTCGAGCCGATCGCCGCGCCGGCAGCCGCGACCAGGCCTTCGAGCCCGAAGATCAAGTACGCGGCCGCCTGGAAGAGGAGTAGCACGAGAAGCACCGCGACGCCGGTCGCGATCTTGTAGCCGCGATGGCCGGAGGGCGCCCCGAAGGCGCGGGCCATCGAGAGCGCGGCGTTCGTCCCGGGCTTGGCGAGAGGGTCCGAGACCACCTCACTCAGCCAGGAGAGCGGCCCCCGGACGCGGCCCGCCTGGTAGGAGCGCTCCGCGTAGAACATCTGCTCGAAGGGATCGGAGGGATCGAACGCGCGCAGCCTCAGGTTCCAATAGAGGGCGACGCTCCAATACGCCACGGAGGCGACGAGGATCGCCACGGCGGCCGCGCGGGTTTGTCGATCTCGTGACATCGGGCGCGTTATGATATAACATGGCCCGCGGCCGTTTCAGGTCACCATGGCTACCCTGCGCGCGCGCCTGCCGTCTCCCCCCGCCTGGCTGTTCCCTGCCGTTCCGTTTTTCGCCGCGCTCGCCGCGTTCTGGCCGTCGGTGCGCGGCGAGTTCATCAACCTCGACGACCCGCTCAATTACGTCACTAACGACAAATACCGCGAGCTGAGCTGGGCGAGCCTTAAATGGATGTTCGGCGACTTCCAGCTCGGCGGCGTCTATCAGCCCCTCGTCTGGCTCAGCCACGCGGTCGACTATAAGCTCTACGGACTCAACCCGCACGGCTTCCGCCTGACGAACGTCGTGCTTCACGCCGCGGCGGCGGCCGCCTCCTATTTCATGTTTCTGGCGCTGCTGCGTGCCGCGGTCCCGCAGAAATCCAATGAGCCGCTCGGTCCCTGGCGCTGGAGCGCGCTTTTCGCGGCGCTGTTCTTCTCGCTACATCCCTTGCGCGTCGAGGTCGTGGCGTGGATCTCGGATCGCAACTACGTCCTGCCCGGTCTCTTCTTCATCGCCTCCATGTGGTTCTACCTGGAGGCGCGCGCGTCGCAAGGCGCCGCGGGGCGATGGGGCTGGCTACTCGCCTCCCTCGCGGCCTTCGCGCTCTCCTTGTTCTCGAAGGCGATCGGGATGACGCTGCCGATTCTCCTTCTCGTGTTGGACGCCTATCCTCTTGGACGCATCGGCGGGCGCCGGACCTGGATCGGCCGCTCGGCGTGGCCGGTCTACGCGGAGAAAGTCCCGTTCTTCCTTCTCGCGCTCGTCGGAGGCGTGATCGCTGCGAAAGGACGCATGCTGTACGGAGCGATGATCCCGCTCAGCCGGTTCGGACTCGAGCCGCGGATCGCAGAGGCGTTCTTCGGACTCTCGTTCTATCTGGAGAAGACGATCGCGCCCCTCAACCTCGGCGCGCTATACACTCTGCCGAGGACGATCGGCCTGTTCGACTACCTGATCCTGCCGAGGATGCTCTTCGTGCTGGGAGGCGCGGCGTTCGTCCTTTCGCGACGGCGGAGCTCGCCCGCCTGGCTCGCGGCCGCGGTGTTCTACGTCGTCGCGCTCCTGCCATTCCTCGGCCTCTCGCAGTACGGCCTCCTCATCGAGATGGCGGCGGACAAATGGGCGCATCTCGCGTCGCTCGCGACGGCCGCGCTCGCGGGCGGCGGCCTGCTTCGCCTCTGGCGCGCCCGCGAAACGGCGCGCCTCGGAAGCGCGGCGTGGATTTCAACGGCCGCCTTCGCGGCGGTCTGGGTCGCGTGCCTGGGCGCCTTGTCCTGGCGCCAATGCTTCGCCTGGCGAAACAATGAGGCGCTCTACACCCAGAGCATCGCCGCGGACCCGGGCTGCTACCTGTGCCACAACAACCTCGCCGCTCACTTGAACGGCAGCGGCCGCTTCCGCGAGGCCCTGGCGCACGCGGAAGAGGCGCTGCGGCTCAAACCCGGGTACGACCTCGCCCTGCAGAATGCGGACGTGGCGGTCCGCTCTCTCAACTGGATACGCGAGGAGATCAAGCTTCCGGCCGAGCGCTTGCGTCCCGTGCCGGGGGCGGCGGAGGTCCATTACCGGATGGGCCTGAGTCTCGCGCAGGGCGGAGACGTCCAGCACGCGATCGAGGCGCTGCGGACCGCGGTGACGATCGACCCGGCGCGGGCGGACGCGCACTTCACGCTCGGGTATCTCTACTCCAAGACCGGAGACCACGGTCGAGCGATCGACTATACTCGCCGAGCGGTGGCGGTCGATCCCAAGATGGCGGCGGCGCGATTCAATCTCGGCGTTTTCCTGGAGCGCGAGGGCGATCTGCGCCGCGCCTTGGACGAATTCAAGGCGGCCGCCGCGCTCGATCCGGGGTCGGCCAACGCTCGCCTGAACGCCGGCATGCTGTTCGCGAGGCTCGGCGACGCGGGGCAAGCCCGGGCGTACTGCCAAGAGGCGGCAACGCTCAACCCTTCCATGACCGACCCGCGCTGCCCCCGCTGACCATGGAACTAGACTTCAGGCACGCCTTTACCCACGCGGCGGTGCTCTTCGCGGCCGGGCTCGCGCTGCACGTGCTGGTCTGGCGGCGGCGAAGGCCGGACCGGCATCTCACAGCGCTTCTCTTCGTCTTCGCCATCCCGGGCGCCGCCTTCGTGGGCTGGAGCGGAGCGGCCGGCGTCTCCACGACGCAGGTCGCCGCGGCCCTATTGCTGTACGCGGCTCTTGCCGTAAGCTACATCCAGGTCTATCCGGCTGCACAAGCCTCGAGCCCGACGTTGTGGATGCTCCTCGTGATCGGCGCGTCGGGCGGAAAGGGGATCTCAGAGACCGGCCTGCGCGAGCAGCTCGCCTCCGCCTCGATGGTGCGCGACCGGATCGACGATCTCGTCCGCGCGGGGCTCGCCCTCGAGGATGCCGCATCGGGGCGCCTCGAGCTCACGCCCGCCGGGAGGCGGTTCGTTTCGCCGTTCATTCTGCTACGGTCCGCCTTGGGACTTGCGCCGGGGGAAGGCTGAGCGTGGACCTCGACCGCAAGTTCCTGCTTCTGCTTTCGGGCTCTCCGCTCGTCGCCTTCGCGCTCCACGCCGGGCTCTCGCGCGCCTTGAGGCGCTTCGCCCCGCAGTCCGCCTATCAAGGCGTGGCGGGACTCGCCGTCCTGCTCGGCTACCCGGCGCTCCTTTTGTTGGCGTGGGGCTTCGTCTTTTCGCGCGTGCGCTTCGAGACGCCTCCCATCGCCGCTTTGGTCTACGGCGCCTTCGTCTATAGCGGGCTCGCGTTCGCTTACGTCCAGGTCTACAACATGAGCGAGACCTCGCGGCGCATCCACATCCTCACGCGACTGTCGAAGGGCCCCGCGTCGGCTGCGGAATTTTCGGAGAAGTACTCGCCGGAGCGCCAGTTGGCGATCCGTCTCGAGCGCCTCGTCTCTTTGGGCCAGATCCGGCTCGAGGACGGGCGCTACGCGCTCGCGTCCAAGCCTCTGTGGCTGATCGCGCGTGCGATGGACGGGTGGGCGCGCGTCCTGGGGTATCCTTCGCGAGCGCCGAAGGGCGCCTAGCCCTTCGCGGCGAGGGCGCGGAGCTGTTTCAAATCCCGCCGTCGGAGGATGCGCGCGGGATTGCCGGCGACGACCGCGCCGGCGGGGACATCCTTCGTTACGACGGCGCCGGCCCCGACGATCGCGTGCTCCCCCACGGAGACGGGGAGCAACGTCGCGTTGGAGCCGATGCGGGCATGATCGCCTACGTGCGTGCCCTTCAAGGTCCACTCCGGCGGCAGCGGGGCGGAGAAATCGTCGTTGGTGAACATCACCCCGTGCGCGACGAAGCAGCGCTTGCCGATCTTCACTCCCTCGCAGACGAAGCTGTGGGAGCTGACGCGGCTGCCTTCTCCCACGACCGCTCCTTTCTGGATCTCGACGAAGGGGCCGATAAAGGCGTTCTTGCCCACCGAGCACCCGTAGAGATTGACGAACTCGGAGATCTTCGCCGTGGAGTGGATTCTACAGTCGCGCACGCGCTTCGTCACGCGCCCATCCTATTCAATTTTCCCCGGGGTGTCGAGGCTTTGCCGCGCCGCTAGTGGTTGCCGCGCGAATACTTATCCCACCATTCGTGGGAGCCGAAGCCCGTGGAATCGGTTCGACTTCCCGGCGTCGGCTGCTCCGCGGGGCCGCGCCCGGGTTCGCGGGCCGCGTCCGGACCGGTGCGGGGTCCCTGATCGTCGCGCTCGGGACCATCGCGCGGATTCGCGGAAGAGGAGGCTGCGCCGACCGGCGCTCCTTCGGTTCCATCCCCGCCGGCCGCGCCGCCGGCGTGGGACGCGAACGTCTTGCCGGGCCGAGCCGCCGGGTCCTGGCGGTCCTGCTCGAATTGCCTGGCGCGTCCGACCACCTGCGCCGCCAGGGAGGAATGGAGCTCCTGCGGCCTGCGCAGCTCGACGGCGTCGGAGTCCCCGGACAAGTGACGGCTAACCGACGAAAGCGATGCCGATGACGGCGCCGAGATCGATCTCGAGGAAAGCACCCGCACCCGGGGCGGCGCCTCTTGATCCGTTTCGCCTGCCCCTCCCCGGTGAGGGGAATCGCCCGTGCGCGCCGGCCCCCGCCGCTCGCCCGGCCGCGCGCGGCCGCCGTGGTCGGTGGTCGACGCGGAGGCCGCCGCCGTCGCGTCGTAGTATTTCCGGCGGGAGGAGCCGCCTTGCTCTGGGATCCGAGCGGCCTCCGCTGCGGTCCTGGCGGAGACGAAATTCGGCCGCGATGAATTGAGAGGCGCGTCGGTCGCCCGGGAGGGCCGCGCAGAAGCGGTTGTCGCCCGCGAGGGGCCATTGAAGCGCTCGACGGGACGCCAGGACAATCTCGCGGCAGCCGCGTTGGCCCCGGCCGAACGTAGACCGGGAGCCCCGGCAAGGGCCGTCAGTTGATTATGGGTGAGCTTGAACGGGGCGAGCAGTGTCTCGGACCACCATTCGAGCGCCGAGGAATCCAAGCGCCGCGCCATGGCCAAGAGTGAGTCGTGATAGAGGATTCCGGCCCCGAGCATGGACAGTGCCGCCGCGATCGACAGGCAAAACGCAACGCGACCGCCGTTAGCGGCGCGCCTTGGTTCCGCCCTCCCTCCAAACCAATTCGAATCCACCGTGATTGTGGATGCTCGTTCCTTATTATGGGGGGTTCCGGTAACACTCCGGAATCGCCCGAAACGGGGCTTCAGCGCCGGGCGAGGAAGGACGCGGCGGCAAGACCGAGGAGCGTCAGCGCGGCGGCCGCGGCCGCCGCGAACGCCCACCCGATGCCGGCGGGGCGGTAGGAGAGCGCGACCGCGGATTCGCCCGAGGGGACTTCTATTCCCTGGAAAGCGTAGTTGACCCGGTGGACGGCGGCGGGACGGCCGCCTACCGTCGCCCGCCAGCCGCGCGCGTATGTCTCGGTCACGACGAGAAGCGCCGGCGCCTCCGCGCGGACCTTGCCCTCGATGAGCCCGGGACGCGTCTCGCGAAGCTCGAGCGCCGCGCGAGGCAGGTCCGCGCACCGCGCACCGTCGAGGCGGAGCGGCGAGCCTTCCGGCACGAGCGCTGTCTCGCGGAGGCTGAATCCCGGCCGCGCCGCGGCGGAAAGCACGGCGACGGCGGCGTCGGCGACGGCTTCGGTGCGGCAGACGAGCCGCCAGCGGGCGAGCGCGCCGCGCTTGGCGAAGACGACCGCGGTCTCCGTCTCGAAGACCTTGTCGGAGAAGGCGGACTGCGCGCTCACCGCGTCCGGAGCATTGGGGACCACCACGTACTTCGCCGCGAGCAAGTCGGCCATCACGGGCGTCGAGACGATGTTGGTGCGCGAGCCGCGGAACATTCCCGCCCCGCGGGAGGCGAGTTCGGCGTAGCGGCCATCGATGAGATTCGCGTAGCCGTCCACCACGCGCAGGCCGTAGGGGATGTTCACGTTTGGGGAGAAGTACGCCATGTCCGGCATGTCGGCCCAGCCGACGCCGGGCGTGATCGCGATGCGCTGGACGTCCCTGTCGGGAAGCCCGCGCAGGAACTCGGTCAGCCGGGCGGGCGGATACCACGACGCCTCGTCTCGGAAGCGCTTGATGATCGTCTGGGCGCGGGCAAAGCCGACCAAGTCGAGGGCCAAGACGGCGGCAAGGGCGTACTTGAAGCGGGAGGCGCTCAGTCGCGCGCGCCAATGGGCGAACGCCAGGAAAGTGACGATTCCCCCGCCGAGCAGGAAGAGGTCGCCTGCGCGGCGGCATCGCTCCGCGATCGTCGCGGTCCCGGGAGTCGCCGAGGCGGAGGTCCCGATCCAACCCGCGAGGGACAGCGTCTCGCCGAGGCGGCCTCCCGCGAACGCCCAGACGAGGAGAGTCAGCGCGCCGAGGAGCGCCGCGCTCGCGGCCTTGAAACGCGGCCCCTCCTCGAGAAACCGCCGGATACCCACGGGGGCGAGGAACGCCATGCACAGCGGGATCGCCGATGCGAGGCGCCCGTGAAGAAGCGGAGCCTTGAGGAAGAGGGCATACGGGATCAAGAGAAACGGCGTGCGCAGCGCGCAGAGAGAAAGCAGCCCGATCAAGCACAGCCAGGGCCACGCGTCCCGCCGCGTCGGACGAAGGGCCGCGACCGCGCAGAACAGCACCGTCGCGATCCCCGCGTAGGCCGGGAAGACCTCGTAGAGGTTCAATTGGCTGTTGCCTTCGATGAGCGGCAGGTTGGCGTTCCAGTCTCCATGATCCCCGAGGAAATGCGGCAGGAAGATCCGGAAGGCGGAGAAGAGCGGAGGCGCCCATGCGCCGTAGATCATCTCGAAGGAAGCGTGCTGGCGGTTCGATCCACGGAAATCCGCGAGGAAGGGCACGAGGTCCGGCGCGGCGAGCAGAGCCGCCAGGCCGAATCCCGCGACCCAGAGCGCGGCCAAGCGAGCGCTGGAGCGGGCCGGCGTCTCTCCCGCGAGTGCTCGTGCCGCGCTGACGAGGAACAGGATTGGAAGGAAATACGCGGTGTACTGGAAGAACGTTCCGGAGATCAGGAGGTACAAGGAGAGGGCGAGCCCAAGCACGTTGAGTCGCATGTCGCGGCGTTCCCAATCCCACAGCACCGACAGCACGAGCGCCGGAAAATAGAACGGCACGTAGCCCTCGCACCAGAAGAGGATCATGATGGAGCTCAGGGAGGTCGCCAGCGACGAGAAGAGGGCGAGCGCCTCGTCCCCCCACACCTTGAGGAAGAGCCGGTAGTAGAGGGCGAGCGCCAGGAATATCTCGAGGACGATCCGCCAACTCGCCGCGCGCATGAGATGAGAAGGACAAAGCCAAGCGATAAGAAACGTGAGCGGATAGAACAATCGCAGGTTCGGCTGGCCGATGCCCGCGTGGCCGCAGAACGCGTAGGAGTTCCAATACGGCAGGGCGTGGCGCCGCAGCGTCTCGGCGGCCAAGTGGAGAAACGGGATCTCCTGCACGAGCCGATCGTTGTCCCCCACAAAGATCTTGCCCAAGAATACGACCTCGGGCAGGATCGCCGCCGCCAACCCCGCGGAGGCGAGATACGGCCAGTAACGCTTGAGAAAGCTCACGCGCGAGGGCTCCGGGGCGCCGCGGCGAGAGCCAGGCAGGCGAGCGCCGCGGCCGCCGCGCACCAGAGGCTCGCGTCGAATCCGGCCGGGCGGAAGCTCATGACGAACGACGAGCGGCCGGCGGGAAGCGCGAGGCCGTGAAACGCGTGATTGACGCGGATGAGCCGAGCCGGCTTGCCGTCGACGGCGGCGCTCCAGCCGGCGTCGGCCGTGTCCGAGATCACGAGAAGGCCCGGGCGGGCGAGCGTCGCTTCCCCCGCGAGGCGCTCGGGGGCCTCCTCCCGCCAGGAAAGCGCGGCCGACGGGTCAGGGCACGGTCCGTCGAGGGCGAGCCCTGCCTCCGGCGGCACGATAGCGGTCGTCCGGGCGTCGAATGTGGGGTCGGCCGCGAGGGCGAGCGTCTCGCGCAAGGTAGCAGCGGACGCCGCACGGCACGCGAGGCGCACGCGCGCCGCGACGTTCGGACGTCGGAACACGAGGGCGCCGTCGGCCGCGAAAATCTCCTCGGCGTAGGACCCGACCGCCGCGGCGTAGTGCGCCTGGTCCGGGACGACGAGGTATTTCACGGCGAAGAGGTCCGCCACCTTCGGGTGCAGCGTCTCGCCCCAGGGAAGCAGCACCCGCATCGGCACCGGCCGCGGTCCACCCAAGGTCGCGAGCGCCGCCACGCGCTCATCGATGAGGCTCGCGTAGCCGTTCACCTCCCTCAGGCCGTACGGGATGTGGAGGCTGGGCTGGAAGGGATTGGGCCGGCCGGGAGCGAACGGAGGCAGGCCGGGCCAGGGCGTGCCCATCATCACCTGCGTGCGATACTCCGCGCGGTCGGTGAGGCTCGAGAGGAACTCGGAGACCTTCGTGGGAGGATACCACGCGCTTTCGGCCATGAACGCGCCCGCCATGACGTGGCGCTTGGCGACGAAGGCCACGTCCGCGAGGACGAGGGCGGCGCAGGCGAGTTTGAGAGTACGCGCCTTGAGCGCGCCCCACCTGTGCGCCGCGAGGAGGGCGGCCAGCGCGAAGCCGGCCTCCGCGAAGAACACGGCGGAGGGCCTGAAGCGCTCGAGCAGGAACTGCGGCGGCGCGGCGATCGCGTCGCGCGGGATGAAGGAAAGGAGCGTCGGGGCGGACAGAAATCCTCCGGCGATCAGGAGAACGGCAGCGGAGGCGAGCGCCGCGGTTGCCGCGCATCGCTCCTGGAAGCGCTTGCTCCCCTCTACGAACGCTTGAAGTCCGGCGGGCGCCAGGAACGCCATGCAAAGCGGCACCAGATACGCGATCCGCCCGTGGAGCAAAGGCGTCCTGCCGAACAGATAGTAGGGGACCGCCGCGATCGGCGAGCGCACGGCCGCCAGCACGAGGACGAGGACGCCGAGCGCCCAGGGCCAGACCTCCTTGCGCCGCCAACGCGCCAGCGCCAGGCCGCACAGGAGCAAGGTCGCCGCGCCGGCGTAGGCGGGAAACGCCTCCGAGTCATTGATGTTCCCGTTCCCTTCGACGAGCGGAAACTCGTGATAGTCGCCGAAGAGGTAGGGCATCGCGAGGCGCAAAGCGGTGAACCAAGGCTGCTGGAGCTTGTCCGCGAGCGCGTCATAGGGAAGCGGCGTCCGGTTGGAGGAGCCGAGGGCGCCCAAGAAGGGGATCAGGTCGGGCGCGCAGAGGCAGACGGAGAGCGCTCCGGCCAAGGCCCAGACGCCGAGCAGCCGAAGGGGCGACGGGCGCGAGGCGGGCGGAGCCGACGCCTCGCGGGCCATCGAGACGACGAACGCGAAGAGGATGTAGTAGCCGGCGATCTGATAGGACGCGCCCGTCACCTGAAGGAAGAGAGCGCCCGCCAGAAACGCCGCGCTTTTCGCGGCGCCCCGCGCTCGCCAGTCCCAGACCGCGAGGAGCAGCAGCATAGGCGCGTAGGGTGCGGGATAGGGGAACGCGAAGTTCATGAAGGAGGAGATCGACAAGGAATACGCGAAGGCCGACAGCGCGGCATAGGCCTCGTCCCTCCATACCTTGAGGAAGAAGATGTAGCTCAAAGCCAGCATCGCGAAGACCTCGAGAAACAGACGCCAGGAGTCCGCCAGCGCGATGTGGTTCGGGAAGAGCTTTAGCATGACGAGCGTCGGAGGGTAGAGGGCGCGCATGACGGGTTCCCCAAGCGCGCGGCAGCCGGCCAAGCTGTAGGGGTTCCACAGCGGCAGGCGGCCGGCCGCGAGGCTCTTGGCCGCGACGGTGAAGAACGGGACGGCGCTCACGAGCCGGTCGTTGCCGCCGATAAAGGACTTGCCGGCGAAGACGAGGGGGCTGAAAAGGAAGACGCAGACCGCGAGAAAGAGGGCGTACGGCGCGAGGGCGGCGAGCGGCGCGCCTCGCCGGGTCATCGCTCCCGGCGACCCGAAACCTTGGCTACGGCGTAGGCGAAGACCTCCCGGAAGGTCGCCTTCATCACGTCGAATGTGGCGGCTCGGGACTCGCCGCCGATCCGCGGCTCGTGGCGTACCGGGATCTCCACGTCCTTGAGACCGCGCTCGCGCGCCTTGATGAGGAATTCCGCGTGCACGAATACGCTCTTCGACTCGAGCTCGAGCCCCCGAAGCTTGCCGGCGCGGAAGAGGACGCCCGAGTCCACGTCGTGGACCCGGTGCATCGTGACCAAGCTGATCAAGGCGTTGTAGATCCAGGCGCCCAGGATGCGCTTAAAGGGATCCGCCCGCTCCTTGCGCCAGGCGAAGACGAGGTCGTAGCGGCCCGTGAAGGGCAAGAGTCTCGTCAGTTCCTCGGGAGGAATCTGGCCGTCGCCCGGAATGAAGAACGCCCACTCGAGGTCCGGAAGCGTGAACACCTCGAGGATCGTCTGCGCGATGCCGAGGTTCTCCGGATGGCGGACGACCTCCACCTTCTTCCCGTATTCCGCCACGATCTCGGGGGTCGAGTCGGTGCTGCCGTCGTCGATAACGAGGATCTTCCAGGTCTCGGCCGACTCCTCGGCGACCGCGAGGCTCCGCTCGAGAACGTCCGGCAGAGCGTCCTCCTCGTTGTAGGCCGGGATGACGATGACGAGCGATGGGAGTTTCTTGCCCATGCGATGGCTCATTTCGAGCGGCAGGATTCTATCATATCCCCCTCCGCGCGGCGCGCCGGCCGCCAGCCTTTCGCAAACGCGGATTAGGTGTTACAATCAACGCCGCTTCCGATGGATCTCCTTCGCGCCGTATATAGACGCCCTCGGTCCGCCATGCCGCTGCTCGTCCTCGCGGCAGGACTCTTGTCGATCGCCTTCGGGGAGCGCATCCCGGTCGGCTTCGGCTACGGTTGGGACGGGTGGACGTACGGCCTATGGACCAAGGACTACTACGGCGAGGTCCTCGTCAAGCGCGTGCCGACGTACAAGGCGCCGCGGGTGCTGCCTCCCGCGATCGTGCACTACGGCCTGCGCGCGGCGAACGTCCCGCTCGACGATTGGCACATCATCAAGGCGTACCAAGTCTGGAACATGCTCTGGCTCGCGCTCGCGGCGTTCGTCTGGACGCTCGCGGCGTCCCGGCTCGGCCTGGGATTGCCGGCGACGTGGCTCGGGTTCTTGTCGCTGTTCGTCAACTTCGGGAACCTCAAGCATTGCTATTACTATCCCGTCCTCATGGACAGCGCCGGCTTCGGCCTGGGGATGCTGATGCTCCACGCCTATCTGGCCGGAAGCGCGCTCGCGCAGGGGGCGCTCGCGGTCGTCGGCGCCTTCGTTTGGCCCCAATTGTGGCCCGCGGGCCTGCTCCTTTTCCTGCTGCCGCGGCGCGAGACCGTGATCGAACCCGCGAAAGGCGGCAAGAACTGGGCGGCCGCGCTCGCCGCCTGCGCCGCGTTCGCATTGGCCGCCGGCTATGCGCATTTCGCGCTGCGGCTTCCGCTCGAAAACCACGCGCCGCCGGTGCTCGAATCGATGGCGATCATCAGCCTGATCCTTGCTTCCGCGCTGATCGTCGCCGGCCTATCCCGCCTGTTGGATGCGGAGTTCCTCTATTCCTGGGAGTCGCTCAAGGCGCACGTGGCCTGGCGCCGACTGCCGGCCGCGGCGCTTCTTGCTCTTACCGTGTCGCTCGCGCGGGTGCGGGTGACCGATCCGAGCGCGCCGTCCTCCAACGCGGTCAGGGTCCTGTGGTGGACGGTGCTCGGCGCCATCGCCAAGCCGTTGTATTTTCTGGTGACGCACGCTCTCTACTACGGACCGGTCGTCCTGCTGCTCGTCGTCGCGTGGCCGCGGGCCGTGCGGGTCGTCCAGCGCCAGGGGCTCGGCCTCGTCGCGTACGTCGCCGCGACGCTAGGGCTCGCGCTCGGCCCAGAGTCGCGCCTGCTGATGTTCGCGCTGCCCGCCTACGCCGCCATCGCGGCGAAGGCGGCGGATGAGGCGGGCATGCCGAAGTGGGCCTACGCGGCCTTCGCGGCGGCGAGCGTCGCGCTTTCCAAGTTCTGGTTCGTCATCAACGCGGAACCCTTCTCCGAGCCCGCGCTGCCCGAGCGGTTCCAGCGCTACTTCATGCATATGGGGCCGTTCCTGCTCATGCCGTCGTACCTGTGGCATGCTGCCATCGCCGCGGCGCTGCTTCTCGTCTTGTGGTGGGGGCTGCGCTCGCCGCGGCGCGCGCGCGGGATCGGTCCCGAACGTCCGATGCCGGCGCTGGAGGTACCGCTCCTGCAGTACGCGGTGTGGGGCGGCACGGTCGTGCTCCTGTGGTCGGCGGTACGGAACGGATTCGCCGGAGCGGAGGACTTCGAGAGCGTCGTCTTCGGCCGCGTCATCCGCTGGGCGGACCCGCTCGCGGCGTTCCAGCTCGCGGCGTGGATCACACACGGTTGGGACAATGTCCTGGGCGGGGGCGCTCCGGCGGGATTCCATTTCACGAACCTCGCGATCCACGGATTGAACGCGGCGCTCCTGTTCCGCCTGATCCTGGCGGCGCTCCGCAAGGCGCGCCCGGCGGACCCGGCCGTCCCGTGGGCCGCGTCCATGCTCGCGGCGAGCTACGCGCTCCTGCCGCTGTGCGCGTTGCCGCTCGCCTGCGTCTCGCGGCGCGGCTACCTGCTCGCCATGACCTTCTCCGCCGCGGCAGGCCTCGCGCGGCTTACGGCGGGCGACTCCACGGGAAGAGCGGCCTGGACTTGGTACGGCCTCGGGCTCGCGAGCTTCGCGGCGGCGCTGCTCTCCTCGCCGGTCGCGTTCGCGAACGTGTGGATCTTCTACGCGGCGGCGCTGCTCGGCCGCGCGAGGCTGCCCGCCTGGCCGTTCGCCCTCTTGGCCGCCGCGGGCTTTTGGGCGGTCGCGACCGCGCGGTTCCCGCCTGCATTGTGGCTGCCCTGGGCGTACGCGCTGGCCTGGCCGATCGCTCCGGCACTGTGCCTCCTCTACGTCCGCTTCGCCTCCCCGTTCTCGCTCGCGGGCGCCTGCGCGGGAGCGCTCTTCGTCCTCATCTTCCTCTTCGGGCGCCCGCAGATCCGGCTCGAGCAGGATCCGGTCTTCTTGTGGTCGCACGCGCTGGACAAAGACCCTTCGTGCGACGTTTGCCGACTCAATCTCGCGTGGGTCGCCGCGGACGAGGGCCGCTGGCTCAAGGCGTCCGAGTTGGCTCGCGACGTGATCGCGGGCGAGCCGTCCGCCGCGACGCCGCACGTCATCCGCACGCTCGCCGGCTACGGCATGCGCGACGCCGTGGGCGGCGCCGGGGCGGCAAAGAACGCCAGAGCTCTCGATCCCAAGCTCAGCGCCCTCTACGCCGAGCGGTACTTCCGGCGCGGCTTCGAGGCGGCGATGCGCGGGGACATGGACGGCGCGATGATCGTCACGCGGGCCGCCGTGGCTCTCGACCCCGCGCACGCCGACGCGCGGTTCAACCTCGGGACGTTCCTGGGACAGAAGGGCCTAGTCGACGAGGCCATCGCCGAGTTGCGCGAGGCGGCCCGGCTCAAGCCCGGCGCGGCGAACATCCATCACAACCTCGGCGTCTATCTCATGCAGCGTGGATTCGCGGGCCTAGCGGCCGCGGAATTCCTCGAGGCGCTGCGGCTCGACCCTTCGGACGCCGGAGCCCGGGCGAACCTCGAGGCCCTCGCCGGTCGAAAGCGCTAGCCTTTTCGCCGGAGCACGAAGCGCGCCTTGCGTCCCGTGAAGAAGCCGTCCTGCGGCTTGATGTCAAAGCGCAGGAGCTCGAAAGCGGCGCGAAACTCCTCGGTCTCGAGGTAGCCGAGGTCTAGGAAGTCCGAGACGCGGAAGAACTTCATGTAGTCCAGGCGCGAGAGCTCCTTGATGTAGTCCTTGGGCATGTTCGGCGCGACGAAGGGGCCGAGGACGCGGATCGCGAGGGTCGCGATGCGGAGCCGAAAGAGGATCTTGAGCACCACGAAGAGGAACGCGTTCCAGGGGACGCGAGGCAGCGCGTCCACGGCGACGATCGCTCCGGGCCGCGTCAGGTAGCGCAGGAGATGGAACTTGGGCGGCGTGGGTCCGGGCACGATGTGGAGGACGCTGTAGGACGTGACGAGGCCGAATCTCCCTTTGTAGTCGGGGCGGAGGACGAGCCCCATCATATCCTCCTGCACGAGGCGCGCGCGTCCGTCGTGAAGCGCCGGGCGCTGCCGGCAAGCGTCGATCGCCTGCGGCGAGATGTCCACGCCAATGACCGAGCTCTTGGGGTAGAGGCCGAGCAGCTGCTCGAGCATCCCGCCGGAGCCGCAGCCGAGATCAATCACGTCCGGCGTCCCGTCTGGAGAGAACGGCGTGACGTACGTCCGCAGGAACTTCTCATAGAGCTCGGGCGGGAACGTGCGGTAGGTGACGAAGCGCGCGCCTTCGACGGACCGGGTCATGCTATTTCTCGACCCCGGCGACGCGCGGGCAGAGCGGACTGTCGTGCGCGGCGCTGAGGCGGTGCGCCTCGCGGCATTCCGCGGCGGACTCCTCGAGTCGGCCCTTGGCCTTGAGGAGTATCCCGAGGTTGAAGTGGGCGTTGTCGTGCGTCGAGTTCATCCGCAGCACGGTCCGGTAGCGCGCTTCCGACTCGTCGAGCCGGCCCTTCGTCTGCAGGAAGTACGCCAGATTGAACTGGGCGTTGAGCAGATACGGCTTCAACTGCGTCGCAATCTCCGTCTCCTCGATCGCCTTGTCGAGATCGCCCTTCAGGTGGTAGAAAAAGCCGAGGTTGTAGTGCGCCTCCGCGGCGTCCGGGTTCCCGGGATCCTGGCTCAAGCCGATCCGGCAATGCTCGATCGCCTCGTCGAGCCGGCCCGTGCTGCTGTACGATACGCTCAGCCCTACGTGCGCGAGGAAGTAATCGGGCTTGACCTTGAGCGAGGCCAATCCTTCCTCGATCGCCCGTGAAAAATCCCTGCGCTCGTTGTAGAGCGTGTTCAAATTCCCGTGGCAGAAGTAGCATTCGGGCTCGCTTTTCAGGATGTGACGAAACAGCGTCTCCGTGTCGTGCCACGTCCTCGTCTGCAGCCAGCTCAGCACGAAAAGGAGGGCGAGCGCCGCGCCCGCCGCGGTCCTCGCATTGCGGACGGCTCGGTTGTCCAGCTTGCCGGCCTGGGCCCTCCGCCACGCCTCGAGCAGAGCCGCGGCGGGAAGGAGGGCCCAGCCGAAGGACGCGAGGTAGCACCACTTGTCCGAGGCGATCTGGAGCATGCGGCCGTATTGAGAGAGTCCGAGGAAGGGAAGCACCGCCGCAATATAGGCGCCCCACAGCGCGAGTCCCGCGGGCCAGCGCCGCCGCCACGCGATCGCCGCGCCCGTGAGGAGGATGAAGAGGACGGTGCGGGGCGCGCAGAGCGCGTCGAAGGGATGCAGGTGCGCCGGCATCGAGTAGAGCGGGACGAGGCGGACCGGGACCAATGTTTTCTCAAGATAGAAGACCGACCCGAACAGCGCCTGGGCGAGCCGCGCGGATGGTCCGAAGCGCTGCAGCGGGACGAACTCCCCGAAGACGTGGCGCCCGTTGGCCGCGATGACGGCCGCGCCCAAGGCGAGCAGGAAGTACGGGACCTTCTCCTCCCAGACTTTCACTGCCGCGGGACTGAACCACCCCTTGTCGTCCCCCCAGCGGCGCAGCGGGAAATAATCGATCGCGAGAAGGACGAGGGGCAGGGTCATCCCGACGGCCTTGGCCATCAAGGACACCGCGAAGCAGACGCAGGAGACGACGAGCCAGCCCGTCGGCGAGAACCGCGAGCCCTTCGGCGACGGCGCTTTCGCCTCGAGATACGCGGCGATGGCAAGCACGTAGAAGACCGCAGGGAGGATGTACGAGCGATTGGACGCCCAAGCGACGACCTCGACGCGAAGCGGGTGGATCGCGAAAATCGCCGCGGCGAGCGCTGCGGCCGCCTCGAGCGGATAGGCGGGTTCTCCTTTCGGCGCCGGGAGCGCCAGAGAGAGGAGCCTGCGCGCGAGGAAGAAGAAGAGAACCGCGACGAGTCCGTGGAGCAGGAGGTTCCCGAGATGATATCCCGCGGGATTCATCCCCCACAGCAGGTAGTCGACCGCGTTGGTCACCCAGCTTAGGGGCTGGTAGACCCCGCCCAGCTGGAACCACAGGAACATCCACCGGAGATTGGCGGGGCCGAACCCTCGGAAGTTCGTGTTGTTGACGTAGTTGTAGTCGTCATCGAGCTTGACGAACTCCGCGGTGAGCGCCGGCAGAAAGGCGGCGACCGACAGGAGAAAGACCGCCCACGGCAGCCAGCCAAGCCGCGGCTCCTCGCGCCTCGCGGGAGTCGGCGCCGTCATCCGGGAAGTCCGTCGCGCTTTCTCAAGAGATGCTCGACCCTCGCCAAGAGTTCGCCCGGGCTGACGGGCTTGGTCATGTACGCGTTGGCGCGCGCCTCGCTCAATCCCTGCGCCTGCTCCTCGGGCCGGGAATGAACGGAGAGCATCACGATGACCGTCCTGGCAAAGCGAGGGTCCGACCGCAGGCGTTGGGCGAACTCGATGCCGCTCTTGCCGGGAAGATTCCAGTCGAGGAGGACGATGTCGGGCACACGCTCCGCGATCGCGACCTCCCCCTCCTCCGCGCTTCGCGCCGTCATCACCTTGTAGCCTTGCGGTCTCAGGATTCGGCCGAGCACGCGGATGTAGTCCGGGCTGTCATCGACGATCAGGACGCCGTATTTCGAGGCGATGTTGGACGGCGTCACGCGCCCGCCGCGGGCAGCGTGAAATGGAACTCGCTGCCCTTGCCGGGCTCGCTCTCGCACCAGATGCGGCCGCGGTGCGCCTCGACGATCGCCTTCGAGATGAAAAGCCCGAGGCCCGTCCCTTCCTGGCCGGACACCGAAGGCCTCAATCGGACGAACTTGCCGAAGAGCTTCTTCGATTCCGCGGCGCTCATCCCGGCCCCCGAGTCCCGCACCGAGCAGCGCAGCTCGCCGTCAATAAGGCGCACCGTCATGGCGATCGGCCCTTTCTCCGGAGTGAACTTGATCGCGTTGGAGAGCAGGTTGTTGATCACCTGCCGGATGCGGTCGGGGTCCGCGGCGGCCTTCGGAAGCCCGGAGGCCGCGACGAGCTTGAAGGAGAGCTTCGAGGCGGCGAACTGCGCCTTATAGGCGTCGCCGACGTCGCGGGCGAGCGCAGCGAGGTCGGTCGGGCGCACCGCGAGCTTCATCTTGCCGGATTCGATCTGCGTCATCTCGAGGAGATCGGCGATCGTCAGCCGCAGGTGCGCCGCCGTCGACTTCATCTGGTGCACGTCCTCGAGCCACGCGCGCGCCTGTTGCGTGCTTCCGGGCTTGGCTCCCTCGTGCGCCATAAGGTCCAGATAGGACTCGATCGCGGAGAGAGGCGACTTGAGCTCGTGCGCCACCATGGCCATGCGCTCGGAATCGCTGGAGGGGCGCGCGCGCAACGCAAGCCATCCGACGACGCCCGAGAGCGCGAGGACCGCCGCGCCGAGCGCCCACGCCAGGCGTCCCGCGCGAGGGCTCGGCGCGGGAGGAGGCGGAACTGGAGCGGGCGGCATCGCGGCGGGCTCCGTCGCCGTCGCCGCGGAGTTTGCGCGCGCGCCCGCCGCAGGGCGGGCCGGAGGCCGTGACGGCGGGAGCGCGGGTTGGGCCGCGGTCTTCTTCACCGGAGCGGTGCTCTCTTGGACGGACACGACCGTCACCGTCTCATTCCTGAAATTGGGGCTTGACGACTCGAACGCCGAGGCCGGCCGCGGGCTAGAGAGCGCCATGCCAACGAAGATGAGCGAGCATGCGGACGAAGTATATACGTGCCGTGGCATAAATTCAATGATCGACTTCATTCCCGCCACCGGTAGCCGAGGCCGCTCAGCGTCTCGATGCGCGCGCCGAGCGGGCCGAGCTTCTGCCGCAGCCGCATCACGTGCTGCACCAGAGTCCGCGAGTGCGCCTTGAGCTTGTGCGGCTTCCAGCCCTTGCCGTAGAAGTCCTCCCACCGGACCAGTTGATTCGGCCTGCGCAGCAGAGTCGCCAGCACGTCGAACTCCTTGCGCGTCAGCCGCCTCTCCTCGTACTCGAGCCCGAGCTGGGCCTGGCATTGGTAGCTCTTTAGGTTCAAGATGACGCGTCCGTCGCGCGCGCGGAGGATGTGCTTCGCCCAAGATTCGGGCTTGGCGAACTGCTGCCGGGTGCCGAGCAGCGCCTCGATGCGTGCGGAGAGGAGTCCGGTCGCCGCCGGCTTGGAGAGGAAGTCGTCGGCGCCGGCGCGCAGGGCCTGGGGCACGCCGGAGGAGGCATCGATGCGGCCGGAGAGAAACAGGATCGGAAGCTCGCGCGCCGCCTTCAGTCGGCGCACCCGCTGCACGAGACGGAAGGGCTCGACCTTCGAGTCGTCCAAGTCCATGACGAGCGCGTCGAAGGGCGTGCGCTCGGCGATCTCGGAGAGGCCCGCGACGTCTGGGGTCCAGACGAGCTGAAATCCCTGCGAGCGCAGGGGCTCCCGCGGCGCCGCGTCGAAGGACGTGCGGCTCGAGACCCAGCCGACGATGGCGCGCGCCATGAGGTCGATCTCTTCGGCCATGTAATTTAGCAGGAATATAGCATGCGGCGCCCGATTCCGCAATGGAGCGATATAGACGTTCTTTTGGACCCATATCTCGCGCCGAAATCGCACCGTTTTAATGGGAACTTCGCAGCCCCCCGTTAGACTTAAAACGTGATTCTTAATACGCGCCCGCGCGAAGGTAGGAGTTATCTACTCGCCGCGGCCGTATTTTTTTCGCTCGCTATATACTACGCGCCGGCCGGGGCCTCCGAATCGAAGAGCGCCCACTTCACCAACTCCCGCTCGAGCCTCGACAGCGCCGGGCGCAAGACGAACTCCGCGTCCTTCGTGAGCACCGACGCCGTCGGCGAGATCAGCCTGACGTCCCACTTCTCGACGAACTACATCTCCCGAAGCGGCCTCATGCCGATCTACTTCTTCCCCGGCAAGCCGGCGGGATTTTCCGCGGCGCCGGGGACACTGCCCGGCCAGGTCCTCCTCAGCTGGACGGCGCCGGGCAACGACGGCCAGCAGTCGGGCACCGCCGCCCGCGCGTATCTGATCAAGCGGAGTTCGGACCCGGCGGCCTCGCCCGCCTTGTCGGAGGCGATGTTCGCCGGCGCGGGAAACTTGGTTCCTCCTCCGACGCCGGGCGTGCAGGGCGCGGCGCAGTCGATGACGGCGGTGAACCTCCTCGCGGGCAACAGCTACTACTTCGCGCTACGGGGGCTCGAGGCGGACCTCCTGCCCGGCGCGCTCTCGGACGCCGTGACGGCGTACGCGCAGATCGTGCCGCCCGGCGTGATGCAGGTTTCCTTCTCCGGCCTGACCAACGGCGACCTCACGCTGTCGTGGTCCTCCGGCACCGCGTCGAGCGGGTACAATCCGACCGGGACGAGCTATCGCGCCGAGCTCTCGACCTCTCCGACTTTCGCCACGATCGCGGCCTCCTCCGTGACGACGGGTCTAACGAACACGCTCTCGGGACTGAGCGCGAACACGACCTACTACGCGAAGGCGTCCGCCTTCGGCACCGCGGTCGCAACGTCCAAGACCGACTTGGGCGGCCTCTCGACCCTGACCAATCCCGCGCAGGGAGCCCAGCTCGTTTGCCGCACCTCGGCCTCGTCCGCGACGGCGACCTGGCTCCAGTTTCCCAGCTTCCCGCAGAGCGCCGCTGCCGAGGGATTCGTCTTCGAGGTGTCGACGGCCGCCAACTTCACCGGGACGCTCTACTCATCGACGACCTTCAGCGGCGCGGCCTCGACGCTCACCGTCACCGGGCTCAGCGCGAACACGAACTACTTCTACCGCCTGGGCTCGCTCAACTGGAACCTGACGCCGGACTACGTGGACCTGCAGGGCAACGCGGTCTTCGCGGAGGCGGTGAAGCTGAACGGTCAGACCGGCTTCCGTCGCTCCCTGCTGAGCTGGGACGCGCTGCCGTCGACCGGCGCCTGCGCGGTCGTCAGCTACAACATCTACCGCTCGACCACGGTCGGGCAGTTCTCGACCGTGACGATCAACAGCACCGCGACCTACGTGGTCGACGGAAACGTGCTCGCGGGCACGACCTACTTCTACCAGCTGGCCGGCGTCTTCGCGAGCGGGCAGGAGACGCCGGGCTCGACGGCGACCTTGGTCTTCGTCCACTCGGCGCCTCCGCTGCCGCCCTTCGGCCTCGAGATCTCCTCCTACACGCCGACCTCGATCGCCTTGAGCTGGAAGCCGGTGCCCGCCTACGTCAATCGCGTCAACTTCGACTCCTACATCGCGCCGCGCAACGACGAGGTCCTGAACTATGCGGTCTACCGGGCGACGGCGCCGACCGGGGCGATGTGGAACCTTCTGGCCAAATTGTCGAGCACGACGTGGAACTGGACGGATGTCGCGAGCGGGCCCCAATACTTCTACCGCGTCATCGCGGAGAACGTGAGCGACACGTCTTATCAGTCGATCGTGGTGTCGCAGGCGAACCAGACGGCCTACGCCGTCGCGCCCGACGACAAGAGCTACCTGTCCCTGTCCCGCGGCGAGATGACCTCCTTGGCCGGCGCCGGAACCGACCCGTCGTCGGCGTACCTGCTGTCCGTGTCGAACCACCCCGAGGCGTTGACCGGCAACGTGCTCAAGTCGATCGAGGTCCAGCCGATGCGCGGCGGGCTCGAGCTCGCCTCCACGCGGCAGCTCAGCGAGATGGCCCTGCTCCAGATGCACTACGACCAGAACGCCGCGGGACAGGTGCAGCTGTCGGCTGCCGGCGGAAGGCCCCAAGCGGCCATGCCGGGCCAGCTCAGCGTGTTCTGGTACAACGGGCAGAAGTGGCTGCAGCTCTACGGCACGCTGGACGCCCGCAATCAAGTCGTGAGCGTCCAGGTGAAGAACTTCGGACGATACGAGCTGCGGGCGGTCGATCGGGCGGTCACCTTCAACGTCGACCCGGGCGGAATCACCAACAAGTTCATCACGCCCAACGGCGACGGCAAGAACGACAACGCGGTCGTCACGTTCGCGAACAACTCCTGTTCCGAGGTCACGGGCAAGATCTACGACATGAAGGGCGCGTTCGTGTCGAGCATGAGCCAGGGGCCGATCCAGGCGTCGCCGGGCTGCCTCCTCAGTCTCGCGTGGGACGGGCAGGCGGGCGGCCGCGCGGTGCCGGGCGGCGTGTACGTGTACCAGATCGAGGGCGAGGGCAAGACGTTCAACGGGACGTTCGTGGTGATCAGATGAAGCGCGCGATCTCGACGCTCCGGGGACTCGTCGCCGCGGGGATGGCGCTCGCCCTCGCGGCGGGCCTCGCCGCGCCCTCCTTCGCGGCGTTCGAGGACCTTGGCGCCGGCGCCCGCGCGCCGGGCATGGGCAACGCCTTCACGGCCATCTCGGATGACCTCTACGCGGTGTACTACAACCCCGCCGGTCTCGCGCAGATGGAGCGGCCGCAGCTTTCGGCCACGTACAACAAGCTCTACATGGGGCTCTCCGACGGCTCAGACCTCGGCACGACTCAGCTCACGTACGCGCAGCCGCTGCGCGGCGGGCAATGGGGAGGCGTCGGGACCGCGTTCTCGCGCTTCTCGCTCAACAGCATCTACTCCGAGAACAGCATGTTCCTCTCCTACGGCCGGACCATGCTCCAGCGCGACTCGGGCGCGCGGTTGATGGGCGGCGTCTCGGCCAAATACCTGCAGCACTCCTTTGCTGCGCCGACGGAGGCCGGCAACTCCTGCAACAACGGCATGTGCGGGTTCGGCAGCGACCCCGTTCTGAGCGGCTCGACGTCGAAGGGCGCCATGGACGCCGACGTCGGGTTCCTCTACCGCTTCCCGCGCCGCTGGCAGGCGGGCATGATGATCCAGCACTTCCTCGAGCCGGACGTCGCCTTCGCGGGCGGCGACAAGCTCCGCCGCAGCCTCCGCTTCGCCGGGGCCTACAAGAGCCTCTGGATGAATCTCGCGACCGAGGTGAGGATGTCCCCCGCCCCCGACGGCTCCACCGACCGCGACCTCATCTTCGGCGCGGAGAAGTTCGTGCCCACGCTGGACCACGGAACCTTCGGGCTGCGCGGGTCCCTGGCCTTCGGCTCGCGCGAGTGGCGGCAGCTGACCATGGGCCTGTCCTACCGGATCAGCAAGATCGAGATGGACTACGCGTTCCTCATGCCCATGGGAACGGTCAAGGGCACTCTCGGATCCCACACTGCGGCGCTGACCTTCCACTTCGGCGCGGCGACCTCCTCGGAGGAGCTGACGCAGGACCTGCTCGAGCAGCAGCGGGCGGCGTCCTTGAACCCGGACAATGCCGTCGCGCCGCACGACATCAACGACCCCCGTCTCGTCGAGGTGCTCCGCGAGGTCCAGGCGGGGCGCTTCCGCCGCGCCTATCGCCGCATGGAGGAGCTCCTGCAGGAAATGCCGCCCGACCAGTCGTTGGTGCGGCTGGCCAACCGCCTGCGCCTCATCTCCAACTACTACCCGCAGTTGACGAGCGCGGAGGAGAAATGGGAGCAGGTCCTCCTCTCCGGCATCCATCACGTGATCCGCGGCAAGGACCGGGCGGGCGCGCTCCAGATATCCTACGCCTTGAGCATCAACCCGAAGGACAAGATGCTGGAGCACTTCCTAGCCGACGCGGAAGGGCTCGTCGGCGTGAAGGCGCCCCGCGCCGCCGAGGGCCGCGATCTGCTGCAGGAGCTCCTCTACCGGATGGAGTCCTCGCACAACAACGGGGACTTCAAGAAGGTGTTCGCCCATTTGTCCGATATCCAGACGATCGACCCGAAGAACCCGACGGCCCTGGAGCGCGCCGGGTCGACCTACTACATCCTCGGCCGCTACCAGGACGCCATCACCGTCTGGCAGAAGGCGATGACGCTCGAGACGAGCGCCAAGGAGCGCGAGTCCCTGCAGTACTATCTCGACGACGCCGCCCGCAAGCTCAAGGTCGCCCCCGCGCAGAAGCGGCCCGCGGCGCCCGAGACGCCGAAGCCTCAGGTCCAGCCCGCGCCGGCCCCGCAGCCCGCCGCCGCGCCGCTCACGCCCTCGATCAAGCCCGGGGACGAACGCGACATTCCCTCTCTCTACCAGCGCGGCGTCGAGCACTACGCGCGCGGCGAGTACCTGCAGGCGACGTCGGCTTTCGTGCGCATCCTGAAGATCGACCCGAACAACGAGCAGGCGAGGAAGGCGCTCGAGCGCATCCGATTGCGGAACAATCAGCAATGAGACGGAAAGGAGACACTGCATGAGCATCCGAGTGAAGCTGGCGCTGATACTGACGGCGGGCATGGCGGTCTCCGCGCTCGCGGCGGCGGTCGTGTTCGTCAACCTGCAGCAAAGCACCTTGAAGGTCGCCGAAAGACGAAAGGTCGGCTTTATCGTCGAGGGGATCGTTCGCCTCGCCCATGAGTCGCAGCTCGCGCGCGACCCGCTGATGCTTCTGGACTACATCAAATTCCTGGAGAAGGACAAGCCGGAGATCGAACGAATCGACATCTATCTAGGCGGAAAACTCCAGAGCCGCAATCAGGACTCCACCGCTACGCACAAGGACTCGCTCCACGAGACCGTTTCAGTAGATTCCAGCGACAAGGACCCAAACAAGGCGGTCAAGGTCGACGTCTGGTTTTCCTCCAGGGTGCTCCAAGCGGATCAGAAGAACGCGATGCGCCGTATGACCTACGACATGACGCGCGCCGTAGGAGGCGTGCTGATCCTGGGGATCGTCATGAGCGCGCTGCTCGGCTGGACGCTGACGCGTCGCGTCGTGGACATCGAGGCGGCGCTGGCGGAGATCGGCACGGGCAAGCAGGGCGTGAAGGTGGATGTGCGCGGCAAAGACGAGATCGCCCGACTCGCCCGGGGCGTCAACACCATGTCCGACAAGCTGAAGGAATTCGAGCAAATGAAGAAGACCTTCGTCGCTTCGGTCACGCACGAGCTCCGCTCCCCGCTCGGAGCCATCGAGAGCTACGTGAAGAGCCTCCTCTCGTCCGATCACTGGACGGCCGACGACCGCAAGAACCTGGAGCGCATCCGCGACAACGCGTCGCGCCTCGGGCATTTCGTGACGAGCCTGCTCGAGATGTCCAAGATCGAGCGCGGCAAGCTCGACTTATATCCCCGCAAAGCCAGCCTGACCAAGCTCCTTGAGGACACGGTCCTCTTCTTCAAAGCCCGCGCCGAGGAAGCGAGCCTCAGGCTCGTGTGCGACGTGGAGGGAGAGATCGGAGAGATCCGCATGGACCCCGACCTCATCGCCCAAGTGATCACCAACTTCATCTCCAACGCAATCAAGTTCACGCGGGCCGACGGCATCGTCCGCGCCAAGGCGAAGCTGGTGGTCGACGGGGGCCAAAGCTGGATCGAGTGCTCCGTCCAGGACTCCGGCTGCGGCATCCCGGCCGAGGCGCTGTCGCGGATCTTCGCGCCTTTCGAGCGGGTGAAGAATCCGATCCGGGCGACCGGCGCGGGCCTCGGGCTCGCGATCTCCAAAAACATCGTCGAGATGCACGGCGGGCGCATCGGCGTCCAATCGGAGGTCGGCAAGGGAAGCCGGTTCTTCTTCCTGCTGCCGTACGCCTCGGAGCCGACCGCCCAACCGAAAGGCCGCACGGCGGAAAAGGGCTGAGCTATGCGCAATAATTCCGTCATAGGCGGACGCTACAGTTTCAGCGGGGCGACATCCATGGAGAGGAGCCTATATAGACTGTGCCTGGCCGCCGCGTGCGCGCTCGTTCTCGCCGCGGTCCCGGCCCGCTCGACGGAGGAGGAGCGTCAAGCCTCCCGCCGCCTGACGGCCGAGGCGGTGGAGTTCCTCGATCAGCTCCTTGGCCCCGGGCGCTCCCGCGCCATCGTCGACGTACACGGGGAGACCTCCGAGATCCGCACCGAGTCCGAGGTCACGACGCCCATCAAGCAAAAGCCCCCCGCCGACAAAGGCGCCGATCCGAAGATCCTTCCCGGTTACGTGGACAATTCAGACTTCCGTACCGACAAGAAGGAAGGCCCGGGCGACATCATCGACCGCAAGGTGGAGCGGGCGCTGCGGCGCACGGGACTCGCCGTCAAGCGCATCCAGGCGTCGGTCGTCCTTGATCGGAGTCTCAGCGATGCGCAGGTGAGCGCAGTGCGTAAGCTCCTCCCCGACTTACTTCATCTCGACGGCGACCGCGGAGACACCATGTCGGTGCTTCAGGCGCCGCTCGAGACGCCCACGCGGCAGGCCTGGCTGCGCTTGATGAACAGCCCGGACGGGATCAAGACGGCCCTAAGGCTCGGCGGCGCGCTTCTCGTCACCGCCTGGCTGACTTTGGCCGCGTACGTGATCGTCCTGCGCGCCGTCAAGACGTTCGTGCGCGAACTCGCGGCCGCGCGCGGCGCGCCGGCTGCGGCCGCCGGGCAGCCCGTCCCGGCGCCGGTCTCTCTTCCCGACTTGGACCCGAACGGCGTGCCCGCGCTCGACGAAGAGCGCTCCGTCTCGGGCGCCGGAGCGGAAGGGTCGCGATTTCCGGCGCTTTCGACGCGCTTCGACGTGTTCGAGCTCCGTCCGGCGGAGGAGGTCGCGGTGCTCATCAGCCGGGAGCCCGCCAAAGATCTGGCCATAGTGTTCGCCTACCTCGCGGGGTCCAATCCGACGCTGGCCACGCGCATCTTCGTCGTCCTGCCGCCGGCGGTCCAAGCCGGCGTCTCCCAGGAGCTCGTCAAGCTCTCGCGCGTGGAGCCGGAGGAGCTCTCGGCGCTGGAGGAGCGCATGCGCGGCCTTGTCTCTTTCGGCGTTCGCGGGCCCGAGCGGCTCAGCCAAATCTTCAACCGCCTCCCGTCGGACCGGCGCAACGCGCTCATGGGCGACCTCCTATCCCGCGACTCCGCCGCGGCCGAGAGTCTGGAGACTTTCCTGTTCCCATTCGAGCGGCTCGTCGACCTGGAGGACGCGGACCTTCGCCGCGTGATCAGCGCCGCCGCCTTCAAGGATTGGGGCGTGGCCCTGCGCGGCGCCTCCAAGGAGATGAGCGGGCGCGTGCTCGCGCTCTTGCCTTCGGGTCCGCGCGGCCTTCTGGCGGAGGCGATTGAGTCCCCTCAAGCGGAGGAGCGGGTGATGGAGTCACGCTCGCGCATCCTCACGACCGCCTTCGAACTCGAATCGAGCGGCGCGATCTCCCTCAAGCGCGCCGCGTCCCGAGGCGTCGTCTGATGGCGAACTACGACTCGTTCCTGTCGACAGACCGCGACCGCCTTTCGCGCGAGCTCGAGTGGGCCCAGCAGCAGCTCAAGTCCTCTCTCCTCCAGCTTGAGGGCTTCCAGAAGGAGCGCGAGGCGCTCGCACGCGAGGCGGAAATCGCCAGAAGCGAGCGCGACGCCGCGACGGCCGCGCTCGCCAAAGGCCGCGCCGACCTGGAGGATTCCCTGGCCGAGACCGCCGGGCTGCGCAAGGCGCTGCACGAGCATCCAAACGCGGCGGCCGAGGCGCTTCCCGACGACGATCTCCCGGTCGACTTCGCCCCGCTCGAGGAGCCGATCTTCGAGCCCGGCTGGAGCCGGGCGCTCGAGTCGCTTCGCAAGACGCTCGCGTCCAGCTACTTGCAGATGAGGCGTCTCTCCGGCTCCCCCCTTCAAGACGGCCAGCGCGCGGCCCTGCGGCTGGCCGCGGGAGGGATAGTCCAAGCCCAGGAGGTCGTGCGGGTCATCGGCGAGTACATCGACCAGGGGCCCGGCGACATGATCCAGGGCAATCTCGCCGCGGCCGTCTCGGCGTCCCTCGCTGCATGGGACGGGGCCTTGCGCAAGCGGGGCATCAAGGTGATTCGGCGCGTGGACGGCGAGACGGCGCGCATCCGCTACGCGCCGGAGCCGCTGCGCGTCGCGTTCTATCAGATCATCCGCAACGCCTACGAGGCGCTGCCGCGCGGGGGCTCGCTCGGCGTGACGAGCTGGCGAGAGATCGGCACGGGCCAAGTTTCCCTAGCGTTCTCCGACAGCGGTCCGGGCTTCTCTCAGGACGCGCTGGAGAAGCGCTTCATCCCCTTCTCTTCGAGCAAGCCGGGGCACCTCGGTCTCGGACTCGCGGTCGTGCAGCGCGTTGTCCAGAGACTGGGCGGGACCGTTTCGGCGCAGAACTCTCCTCAAGGCAGCGCCGTCGTCATTTTGCGCTTCCCGCTCGAGGCCGAGGTCCAGGCGCGGCCGGCGGCCCCGTGAGCTCTGGATCCCGGAGCCGCTATCCTTGACAAGGAATTGAGCCCCCCCTACACTAACTCGTCATGGCAACCGCGAAGAAAATCCTCGTCGTAGAAGACGAACCTGATTTCCGGTCCATCCTTACCGAGGTGCTTATAAAGGAAGGCTACCGAGTCGTCGCGGCCCCGAATGGCGAGGAGGGGCTGAAGCTCTATCTCCAGGAGAAACCCGACCTCCTCCTCTTGGACGTGCATCTCCCCGACATGGAAGGCACCGAAATCTGCCGCAAGATCCGCAAGGATGGACCGAACTCGCACGTGCCGATCTTCCTCTGCACCGTGCGCTCCGAAGTCGCGCCCGTCGCCGAGGGCCTGGCCTCCGGCGCGACGGACTACGTGATCAAGCCTTTTGAGGTGAAGGACCTCTTATCCCGGATAGCCGCGGTGTTCGAGGAGCCCAAGGGCGACTGACATCGATGCAGCGCATCTCGGTCGTGGAGGACGATCCGGAGACGGGACAACTTTACATGCTGACGCTCAAGATGGGCGGCTTCGCCGCGTCCTTGTACCCCACTCCGGGAGGCTTCTTTGACAGCCTTCTGAAGGGTCACCCCGACCTCATCATCATGGACATCAATCTTCCGGGAATGGACGGCAAAGAAGTGATCCGCGTCCTGCGAGGCAATCCCCAGACGTCGCGCATCCCCATCATCGCGGTCTCGGGCCGGATGCGGCAGACTCAGGACGTGATCAACGGCCTGCACGTCGGCGCCGACGAGTATCTGGTCAAGCCCGTCAACAGCGATTTGCTGCTCGCGCGCATCGGCACGCTGCTGCGCCGCCCCGAGGCGCTCCCTCCGGCCCAGCCGGCGATCAAGGTCGGCGCGATGACAATCCTTCCGGACGAGCGGTCCGTAAGGGTCTCGGGAGAAGAGGTAAAGCTCACCCGCCTCGAGTACGACCTCCTGCAGTACATGCTCCAGAACTCGAACCGGGTTCTGACGCGCGGTCTCATCCTCGATTCGGTGTGGCGCGGAGACGGCGCGGTCAACTCGCGCACCGTGGACAAGCACGTTGAGGCGCTGCGCAAGAAGCTCAAGCCGGTCAAGGACCGCGTTTCGACCGTCGTGGGCGTGGGCTATATCTTGAAGCTCTGATGAACTTTACGTTCTTCGCGGGAGTCGCGATCGTGGCGGGCGGCCTGTTGTGGGGCGGCCTCGCGGGGGGTCGTCTCGCGTCTTTCCTCAATTGGCACGGAGCGGCGATCGTACTCGGAGGCACGCTGGCCTCGGTGCTGATCAACTGCCCCGCGCGCCTCCTGCTCGGCACCGCGCGGCGGCTTCTGGGATTGTTTTTCCCCGCGCGCACGCCGAGTCCGGAGGAAACCGTCGCCGAACTCTCCCGCCTGGCCAAGATCGCCAAGACGCAGGGCGGCCTGCTGTCCATCCAAGACAAGGCCGGCGCGTTCGCGGAGGGCTTCCTCCAGCGCGCCGTCACCGTCGCCATCGCGCACGGGGAGTTCTCCGAGGCGCGCCGGATCTTGGAAGCGGAGATCAAGCAGACGCGCATCGCGGCCATGGAGGAATGCAACGTCCTGCGCACGATGAGCGTGCTCGCGCCGATGTTCGGCCTCCTCGGCACCTTGGTCGGGATGATCCAGGTGCTCGAGTCGATCACCGAGCCCGCCAAGGCGGGACCCGCGATGGCCGTCGCGCTGTCGTCCGCGTTCCTAGGCATCGCGTTTGCGAATCTGCTCTGCGTCCCCGTGGCCGGCCACCTCCGGCTCGCGGCGATACGCGAGACGCTCGTGAGCGAGATCATTCTGGAGGGAGTCCTGGACATCCTATCCGGCAAGGCGCCCTATCTGGTGGAACTCCATCTGGCGAGCTACTCTCGCGCGCGGCGGGTCGAGCTCTCCCGCGCCGTCGCGCCGCGCGCGGCTCCAGCGAGGGGCTGAGCCGTGTCCACCTGGGAGGAACGCGAGGAGGATTTCGAGGCGCAGCTCAACAAGGGCGCCCTGTGGGCTATTACTTACGGAGACCTCATGAGCTACCTCATGGTCTTCTTCTTGATTTTGTTCGCCGCGAAGTCGTCGCGGAGCGTGGACATGCAGGTCAGCCTCAAGGCGATGGAGAGCCACTTCGGCAAGCAGAGCGCCCTCATCTCCGAGCTCTTTTCGCATAAGGGCATCCAGCGGATCGCCAAGCTCGACGTCACGGAGAACCGCATCCGGATCGTGTTTTTGTCCCCCGTGCTATTCGACTCCGGCAGCGCCGAGCTAAAGGACTCCTCCTTGGAGCACCTGCGCAAGCTCGCGGAAGCAATGAAGGAGCTGCCCAATCCCGTCCAGATCGAGGGGCACACCGACAACCAGCGCCTGGGCCGGCGCATCGCGTTCGCGTCGAATTGGGAACTCTCCGCCGCTCGCGCCTTCGCCGTGCTGCGCTTCTTGGAAAAAGCCGGGGTGCCGCCCGAGCGTCTGTCGGCGATCGGCTATGGGGAGTTCAAGCCCCAGGGAAGCAACGAAACGCCCGAGGGCCGCGCGGCGAACCGGCGCATCGAAGTCAGCATCGTGCGCCGGGAAAGCTAGCCCTGCCGGACGGGGATGCGCGCGACAAAGCGGCAACCCTTCCCGCGATCGGATTCGGCCCAAAGCTTTCCCTTGTGCAGCTCGACGATCCTCTTGGCGATGGCCAATCCGATGCCGTAGCCTGAGCGCTTGCCGGCCGAATCCTCGAGCTTTCGGTGGGTGTTGAAGACGGTTCCGAGCTTGTCCGCCGCAATCTCGTTGCCTGAATCGGCGACGGCGAACTCGATCTCCCGTTCGTTCGGCGCTGACCCGGTGACGGCGATAGTCCCGCCGCGCGGCGTGAACTTGACAGAGTTGGCGAGTAGATTTCCGAGCGCGCGCACAAGGAGCGGCCGGTCGCACAGAATGACCGATCCCGCGGCGTTACCCGGATCGACGGTGATCGTCAGGTTCTTCGCCTGGGCGCGCTCCGCGAACTGGCCTCGCACGGTCTCGAGCATCTCCGAGGGCTCGGCGGCGCTGACGTCAATGGCGAACTCGTCCGCGCTCATGCGGGAGGCGTCCAGCATGTCTTGGACGAGGCGGCGGAGAGAGTCGCAGGACTCGCGCATGTAGCCGACGTAGGTCTTGAGCGTCGGCAAGTCGAGCGTCTCCACGCGCTCGTCGACGACCTGAAGAAACCCGTTGATCGTGGCCAGCGGGTTGCTGACGTCGTGGACGATCGAATGAAAGAAGTCTTCGCGCATGGCCTGGAGGCTCTGCCTCCAAATCCCGTCGAGCCAGCGCGACGCGGCCCAGGCTCCGCCGGCGGAGGCGGCGAGGACCCCTGCCAAAGCGAGCGGCCAGAGGGCGCAGCGCGCGGCGAGCGTCGCTGCCGCCGCTGCGGCGGCGGCGAAGGCGAATAGAAGGAATGCGATTCGGGCGCGAAGGCTCATCAAAGCTCCAGGATGAAGACCGCGCCGCCTCCCTCGCGATTCTCCACCCATATCCGACCGTTGAGAGTCTCGGCCGCGAGCTTGCAGAAGGCGAGGCCGATGCCCGTGCTCTGCTCCAAGAGGTTGCTCTTGCGGTCGATCGTGACGAACTTCTCGAAGATCGCCTTCTTCTCGGAGTCGGGCACGCCCGGACCGCGGTCCGACACCATGAACCGACGGCGCGATCCGACGAGTCGGCCCTCCAGTTCCACCTTGTTGCCCTTTCGAGAGTATTTAATGGCGTTGAAGATGAGGTTCGACAGGACTCGAAAGAGGAGATTTCCATCGGTCCGCAGCGGGCTCAGCTCCGGCGCGACCTTATGCTCGAATGCGATGTTCGTGACTCGGCATCGCCCCTCGAAGAGATCCGCCAGCCGCTTGAATAGAGCCTCCAACTCCACGTCGCGGAGTTCCACCTTAAGGCCGACCTGCTGCGCCTGGCTGATGTCCAGGAGATCATTGACCATGAGCAGCATGAAGTCGGCGGCCGTATCGGCTTGATCGAGCAGGAGCTTATACTGCTTCTCATCGATCATTTCATGGAGCTTGATGAGCTCGATGGAGCCTTTGATCGAGCTGAGCGGGGCCTTGAGGTCGTGGGCGATCATGTCGGTCACGTCCTGGCGGATGCGATTGAGAAGCTCGAGCTGCTGGTTCTTGTTGATGAGCTCGTCGCGCGAGCGTTTGAGCTTGAGCTGAACGTTGATGCGCGCGAGGAGCTCCTGGATGGCGAACGGCTTTTGAATGTAGTCGTAGCCGCCGGCCTTGAAGCACTCGATTCGGGTGTTCAAGTCGCCCCGCGCCGTCATGAACAGCGCCGGGACGCCGTTCTCGGCGCCGAGCCCGAGCTCCGTGCACAGGTCCAGCCCGGTGCCGTCGGGAAGACCGATATCCAAGAGGACGAGGTCGGGGCGATCGAGCTTGAAGGTCTGCCGCGCCTGAGCGGCGGTCCCGCAGACTTTGACGTCGAAGCCGGCGCCCTCGAGCACCGTCTGCGCGAAGCCTTGGATGTTGGGATCGTCCTCGACCACCATGATCTTCGGAGGCATGCCCTGGAGTATACCCCGTCTTACAACGCCCCGCCAGCCGCCGCGTCCAGGAGCCACGTCGCGCGTCCAGCCGCGGGGGCGACGCTCTGCGCGGGCACGAGCGTCGGGCGCCGGGGGCCTTGAAGCACGGCGCGCACGATCGCCGCCTTCTCTCCGCCCACGACCAGGAGCAGGATGCGCGCCGCGGCATTGATGACGCCCGGCGTGAGCGTGATGCGCCTGGCCTGCACCTCCTCCACCCAGGGAGCGGAGACGAGCCGGCCCGTCTCGGAGAAGGCGGGCGACTCGGGAAACAGCGACGCCACGTGCCCCTCGCCTCCCAGGCCGAGCAAGATGAGATCGAAACGCGGAGGGACTCCCGGGAGAAGCCCGAAGTGCCGCTCGATCTCCGCCTCGTAGGCGGCCGCGGCGCTGACGGCGTCGCTTCGCTCCCCCGCGACCCGATGGACGTTCCCGGGCGGAAGCGGGACCTTGGAGAGGAGGCTCTCGCAAGCCATTCGATAGTTGCTTGAAGGATGGTCCGGCGGCGCATGCCGCTCGTCGCTCCAAAACACGTGAAGGCGCGGCCAAGGGATCCGGCCTCGATACGGCTTCGACGGATCGGCCAGGAGGGAGTATAGCGGCCGCGGCGTCGAGCCGCCGGAGAGCGCGACTCGGACGGGGCCGTCGCCGCGGGAAACGGCTAGGACGAACTCCTCGGCCGCCGCGGCGAACGTCTCCTCCGGGGTGCCAAGGACCCGGACCTCGGGCTGCATCAAGGACGCGCGGCGATCCAACTCGCGGCGCCGAGAAGCGCGGTCTTGTCGTTGAGGATGACGCGGACCGGCATGTCCTTGATGAGATGCGACAGGCGCCCCTTGGAACGGAACGCCTGCAGGAACACGGGCGTCGAGAGCTTGGGCAGAATCTTGGGCGCGATGCCTCCGCCGAGGTACACTCCGCCCGTCGCCTTGAACTTCAACGCGAGGTTGCCCGCCTCCGCCCCGTAGATCGACACGAACATCGACAAGGCCTTCGAGCAGAGCACGCTCCGTCCCGACATCGCGACGGAGGAGACCACCGAGGGCGGGTCCTCCGTCCGCATTCGCTCCGAGAGCCAGTGCGGCTCGGCGTATCCTTCGGAATCCCTGAGAAAGCGATAGAGGTTGTGGAGTCCTGGGCCGGAGACGACGCGTTCGAAGCTCACGTGCCCGAACACGCGGCGCAGGTAGCGGAGAAGCCGCTCCTCCAGAGCGCTGCGCGGCGCGAAATCCGAATGGCCTCCCTCCGACGCGATGGGGCGGTAGGCGGCCCCGTCCCAGATCAGCCCCGCCTCGCCGAGGCCCGTGCCCGCCGAGATGAGCGCGCGGTTCCCGCCCGAGTCCTCCACCCCGCGATTTAGCACCTTGAAGTCCATCGGCGAGAGGCAGGCGATGCCGGCCGCGTTGGCGACCAAGTCGTTGATCAAGGCGAGGCGTTTGACGCCGATCGCCGCGGCGAGCCTGCGCCCGTCGACGTTCCAATGGAGGTTCGCCGTCACGCAGCGATTGTCGACGACGGGGCCCGCGACTCCGATGCATGCGCCGGCGATGGCGACGGAGCGTCCATCCAGGAACCGCCGGACGATCTCCTCGAGCGACTCGTGGCCGACGCTGGAGAACGTCTCGAGCGCGACCGGGCGCGGCGTACCGCGGGTGAGCCGAAAGAGCCCGAGGCGCGTATTGGTGCCGCCCACGTCGCCCGCCAGGATGAGGCCTTTTCCCGTCAGCGCTTTTCCCATCCCGCATTCTCTATCAAATTTCGAGAGGTCTCCGCATCCGCCTCGCGGCGCATTTGAAAACCGGCAACCATATGAGGCATAGTGGCAGCATGCGCAGGCACCCCCACCTCTACGAGCTCAACGCGGCCGTCTGGCTCAACCGCCTCTCGCTCGCGCAGGGCAAGAGAACGACCTTGTCGGCCGTTCCGGAGAAGGAACTCCGAGCGCTGGCGGAACGCGGTATCGACGTCCTTTGGCTCATGGGCGTCTGGCGACGCAGCCCGCGAAGCCGCGCCATCGCGCTCGCCGTCCCGGAACTCCGCCGGACGTTCGAAGCGGCGCTGCCGGGGTGGGTCGAAGCGGACGTCCTAGGCTCGCCGTACTCCGTGTACGAGTACGTCCTGGACCCCTCGCTCGGCGAGCCTGAGGAACTGCTCGAGTTCAAAAAGCGGCTCAACGCGCACGGCCTTCGTCTGGTCGTGGACTTCGTTTCGAACCATCTCGCCGTGGACCATCCGTGGACCGAGCGATTCCCGGACCGGTTCGTGCTCGCCTCCAAGGGCGACGCGGAGCGCCATCCCGGCTGGTTCTTTTCCAATGGCCGCGGCGACCAGCTTGCTCACGGCCGCGACCCGAATTTCCCTCCGTGGAACGACACATCCCAGGTGAACTTCTTCTCTCCGGCCCTCCAAGAAGCATACGAGGACGAGATGCTGCGCATCACGCAAGTCGCCGACGGGGTGCGCTGCGACATGGCGATGCTCGCGCTGAACCGCGTGTTCCGGCAGGTCTGGGGACGCTTTGTGAAGGACCCGACGCCCAACGAGGAATTCTGGAGCCTGCTGCTCCATCGAGCCAAAGCCAGGCGTCCGGATTTCCTCTTTCTGGCCGAGAGCTATTGGGACCTCGAGTGGGAGCTGCAGCAGGCGGGCTTCGATTACACCTATGACAAGGTCCTGTACGACCGCCTCCGGCATTCGAGCGCCGAAGACGTGCGCGGACATCTCCGCGCGGACCTCGAATTCCAGTCCCGGTCGGCTCGTTTCATAGAGAACCACGACGAGCCGCGGGCGATCGAAGCCTTCGGACGAGAACGCGCGATTGCCGCCGCCGCCGTCGCGGCGACCGTTCCCGGCATGCGATTTTTTCACGACGGCCAGCTCGATGGCAAACGCATGCGAATCCCCGTCCAGCTGGCGCGGGAGCCTATCGAGTCCCCAGACCGCGCAACCAGGGACTTCTACGAGCGTCTCCTCTCCTTCTGCGCGGCGCCGTCGATGCACGATGGCACCTGGCGGCCGATCGCGGCGATCCCGGCGTGGGAAGGGAACGCGGCGCATCGGAACATCCTCGCGTGGCAATGGCGGCTCGCGGCGGAAACGAAGCTCGTCATCGTCAATCTCTCGCCCGTTACGGCCCAGGCGCGCCTACGGCTCGATCTGGGGCTCGCGGGCGAGCTCGAGCTGCGCGACGCGCTCACCGACATCGCCTATCCCCGCTCCGCGGAGGACGTCCGGGGCGGAGGCCTTTACGTCGAGCTAGGCCCTTGGAAGGCGCACCTTTTCGACGTAAGCCGCTAAATAATGTAGTCTTCCCCGCATGGCGTTCTCCTTCAAGCCGACCGAGCTTCCCGAAGTCATCGAGGTCGAAACGCAGAGCTTCGGCGACGAGCGCGGCTTTTTCAGCGAGACGTTCCGAGCCAGGACCTTCGCCGACGCCGGCATCGATGTCCCCTTCGTCCAGGACAATCATTCCCGCTCGGTGCGCGGCGTTCTTCGCGGATTGCACTATCAGCTTGCCCCGAAGGCGCAGGCTAAGCTCGTGCGCTGCGTCCGGGGAGCGATCTGGGACGTCGCCATCGACCTGCGGCGGGACAAGCACACCTACAAGCGATGGGTCGCTCGGGAGCTCACCGAGTCGAACCGCAAGATGCTGTTCATCCCGGCGGGCTTCGCCCACGGGTTCTACACGATGAGCGATTCCGCGGACGTCGAGTATAAACAATCGGACTATTACTCCCCCGAGCACGAGCGCGGCATCCGCTGGGACGACTCGAGCCTGGTCATCACGTGGCCGTTGCGCGGAAGCACCCCCATCCTCTCCGAGAAGGACGCGCGCTATCCGACGCTCGCAAACGCCGAACACTGAGGAAACGCAAGGGCACTCCAAAGACAACGCTACCTTTATAGAGAGAGCAAGCCGTCGGTACCTCCCTCCATTTCCTTCCGCGCCACTCTGTTTCTCTCCGTTTCTTATAAGTATTTGCTATAATTCTTGCGCCGTAGATGGACCTGTCGCACAATCGGGCGGCTTAGACCGCCTTGCAAGCCACCGGCCGGAGCACCAAGCCGAGGCCGGCATAGCCCCACGAGGCACCGGGGTGGCGACCAATGGAGGAGTAAACACGTAACATGGTGAATATCTCGATGAAGTCCATGCTGGAGGCCGGCGTACACTTCGGCCACCAGACCCGCCGCTGGAATCCGAAGATGGGCCGCTATATCTTCGGCGAACGAAACAACATCCACATCATCGATCTGCAGAAGACCGTCAAGGAACTCAAGAAAGCGTACGCGTTCATCCGCGACGCCGCGGCGCAGGGGCAAACCATCCTTTTCGTCGGCACCAAGAAGCAAGCCCAGGACATCCTGAAGAGCGAGGCGACCCGCTGCGGCACGCCTTACGTGTCGGAGAAGTGGCTCGGCGGCACGCTGACCAACTTCTCGACCATCCGGAAGTCGATCCAGCGTCTCGACGAGCTCGAGCGATGGGAGGCGGACGGCATCTTCACCGTACTCTCCAAGAAGGAAGTGGCGCGGCTCTCGAAAGAGATGGCCCGCCTGCGCAAGCTTCTCACCGGCATCCGCGTGCTTAACCGGCTGCCCGACGTGGTCTTCCTCATCGACCCCGTCGAGGAAGATCTGGCGGTCACGGAAGCCCGCAAGCTCGGCATCCCGATCGTCGCGGTCTGCGACACGAACTGCGATCCCGATCTCATCGACCATCCGATCCCCGGAAACGACGACGCCGCCCGCTCGATCAAGCTCTTCTGCACGCTGATCGCGGACGCGGTCGTCGAGGGCCGCGACGCCCTCCAGAAGGCGAAGGCCGCGGGCGAGGCCCCGGCCTTGACGTCGGCGGCGATCGCCGAGTCCGTCGAAGCAGCCGAGACGAACGAGGCGGCCGCGGCGGCCGAAGAGGACGTCGCCGGCGAATAAGTGGCCCCCGCGACGGCCGAAGCCCAGACCGAGACGGCGAGCTGATGCTCCAACGATCCTACGGAGACTTCCCCAATGGAAACTAAGATGGCTTCCCAGACCGAACTCATCGTCAAGCTGCGCGAGAAGACCGGCGCCGGCATGATGGACTGCAAGAAGGCCCTCACCGAGGCCGGCGGCGACTACGACAAGGCCATCGAGTTCCTCCGCAAGAAGGGCATGGCCGACGCATCGAAGCGCTCGGCGCGCGTCGCCAAGGAAGGCGTCGTCGCGGCCTACGTCTCGCCGGACGGCAAGACCGGCGCGCTCGTCGAGCTCAACTGCGAAACCGACTTCGTTGCCAAGACCGAGGACTTCCAGAAGGTCGCCATCGACTTGGCGAAGAGCGCTGCGGACGGCTCTCTCAAGTCGGCCGAGGCGGCCGTGGAGACTCTCGCGCCGGTAGGCGCGAAGGTCGGCGAGAACGTGACCCTGCGGCGCTTCGAGCGTTTCCAGCTCCAGGGAGCGGGCGCGCTCGCGTTCTACATCCACACACAAGGCTTCAAGAAGGGCGCGTTCCTCGAATTCTCCTGCGCCTCCGACGCGGTCGCGCAAAATCCGGCGGTCGCGGAGCTCGGCAAGGAGCTCGGGCTGCAGATCGTCGCGCTCGCGCCGAAGTGGCTCGAGCGCAAGGACGTCCCGGCGGCCGAAGTGGAAAAGGAGAAGGAGATCTATGCCGCCCAGCTCAAGAACGAGGGCAAGCCCGAGGCGCAGATCGCCAAGATCGTGGAAGGCAAACTCAACAAGCTCTTCTTTCAGGCCAACTGCCTGCTCGACGCCGTCAGCATGCGCGACAACAAGACTCCCATCTCGAACCTGGTAAAGGACGCGGCGGCCAAGGCTGGCGGAGCCGTCACCGTCCGGCGCTTCGTGCGCTACCAGCTGGGGGAGTAGGGACTCCCCCGGCGCATGTCGCCAGCTAAAAAGTACAAGCGGGTCCTCCTCAAGCTGTCCGGCGAGTCCTTGTCGGGCAGCCAACGCCACGGGATCGACGCGCACGCGTTGTCCCAGATCACGTCGCAAATCAAGGACGCGCACTCCAAGGGCGTGCAGGTTGCGATCGTCATCGGCGCCGGCAACATCTGGCGCGGCGCGTCGGACCGCGGCGAGGCGATCGACCGCGTGACGGCCGACAACATGGGCATGCTCGCGACGATCATCAACTCGCTCGCGCTTCAGGACGCGCTAGAGGACACGGGCGTGCCGACGCGGGTCCAGTCGGCGATCACCGTGACCCAGCTCGCCGAGCCCTACATCCGCCGGCGCGCCATCCGCCACCTCGAAAAAGGGCGCATCGTGATCTTCGCGGGAGGCACCGGAAACCCGTATTTCACGACGGACAGCGCGGCCGCGCTGCGCGCGACGGAGATCGAGGCGGACGCGCTGCTGAAAGCCACCAAAGTGGACGGCGTCTATACCGACGACCCGGTCCGCAACAAGCGCGCCAAGAAGATCAAGAACATCACTTACATGGAGGCGATCCGCAAGCGCCTGCGCGTCATGGACACGACGGCCTTGACGCTCTGCATGGAGAACCGCATGCCGATCGTCGTCTTCAATCTCGGAGTCAGCGGAAACATCACCCGGGCCGTTCAGGGGCAGAACGTCGGCACTCTCGTATCGGATAATTGACCATGGACAACAACCTCTTGTCGCAAACTGAAACGTTGATGAAAGGCCGTCTGGAGAAGTTCCGCTCCGAGCTGGCCAACGTGCGCACGGGCCGGGCCAATCCGCAGATCCTCGAGTCGGTGCGCGTCGAATATTACGGCCAGAACGTCCCGATCAAGCAGGTCGCGGCCATCACGGTGCCGGAAGGCCGCACGCTCGAGATCCGGCCCTGGGACCCGACCCAGCTTGAGGCCATCGACAAGGCTCTCCAGAAATCGGACATCGGCGTCCCTCCCCAGAACGACGGCAAGTCCATCCGCCTCCAAATGCCCTCGATGACCGAGGATCGCCGCAAAGACCTCGTGAAATCCCTAGGCAAGGTCGCCGAAGAAGCCCGGGTGGCCATGCGCACGGAGCGCCGCGACGCCATCGAGAAAGCGAAGAAAGCGGAGAAGGACAAGCAGCTCGCCGAAGACGAACGCAAGAAACTCGAGGAGAGCATCCAGAAGCTCACCGATTCCTACATCAAGAAAGTAGACGAGCTTCTGGCGCAGAAAGAGAAGGAAATCGTCCAGATCTGATCCCGGGGCGCCCAACGAACCGGTGACCCATCACGCCTCGCACGCCGCCCGATCGACGAAGCGCGTTCCCGACGCGCTCGACCCGGACCGCATCCCGCGCCACATCGCCATCATCATGGACGGCAACGGCCGCTGGGCGAAGACCCGCGGCCTGCCGCGCGTCGCCGGACATAAAATGGGCGTCGATTCGGTCCGCGAGGCCGTGCGGACCTGCGGAGAGCTCGGCGTGCAGGTCCTGACCCTCTACGCCTTCTCGACGGAGAATTGGCTGCGTCCGGAGGCCGAGGTCAACGAACTGATGCGCCTCTTGGCCTGGGCCTTGAAACGCGAGGTCTCGGAGCTCAACAAGAACCACGTGCGCCTCGCCGTCTCGGGCCGGTTCGAGAAGCTCCCGAAAAACGTCCAGGCGGAATTGACGCGCTCGATGGAGAAGCTCAAGAACAACGAGGGCCTCCTCCTCAACCTCGCCCTCAACTACGGCGCGCGCCAGGAGATCATCGACGCGGTCAATGCCGGCATCCGCGCCGGAGTCCACGAGTTCACCGAAGAGATTCTGGCTCGACACCTGTACACGGCCGGCATCCCGGACCCCGACTTGGTCATCCGGACCTCCGGGGAGATGCGGGTCTCCAACTTCCTGCTCTGGCAGATCGCCTATTCCGAGCTCTACGTCACGCCCACCCTCTGGCCGGACTTCCGCGCGCCGAACTTGATCGAGGCCATCGCGGAATACCAAGGGCGGCACCGGCGCTTCGGCGGGCTCTAGGATGCTCCTCCCTCGCGTCCTCGCCGGGATCGTCGGCATTCCGCTCCTTCTCCTGTTCATCCATTGGGGGTCGATCCCCTACCTTGCGTTCGTCACCGTGCTCTCGATGCTGGGCCTCTACGAGTATGGGCTCATCCTCTTCGTGAGCGGGCGCGGCGTTCAGCGCTGGATCGTATTGCTCGGCGGGGGGCTGCTGACCTTCGCGGTCGCAATCGGCGTGCCCGGCGGCGACGGCGCCCGCGCCAACCTCGCGTTCATGGTCTTGAGCGTCCTCGTCGCGGCCTCGATGCTCCGGGAGATGTTCCGCAAGGAGCATTCGCTCGATCGGGCGGCGATCTCGCTCTTCGGCGTCCTGTTCGTCGGCTGGACGCTGGCGCACCTCGTCTTGCTCAGGGACTTGAGGCCATACGGAGAGCGCCTGACCTATCTTCTGTTCGGGGCGGTATGGATCACCGACACCACGGCGTACTTCGTCGGGCGCTCGGTCGGCCGCAAGCCGCTGGCGGCGGTGATCAGCCCCAAGAAGACGATCGAGGGCACCGCCGCGGGCATCCTGGGCGCCGGGCTCTTCGCTGTCTTGGCGGAGCGGACCTTCTTGAATGGAGCGCTGACCCTGCCCGAGGCGGCCGCGGCGGGCCTGTTCATCGGCGCCATGGGGCAGGCCTCGGACCTGGCCGAGTCGACCATCAAGCGGGCCGCGGGCGTCAAGGATTCCTCGGAACTCCTCCCGGGCCATGGCGGCATCCTAGATCGCTTCGACTCTTTTCTGCTGACCACTCCGATTTTGTATTACGCGCTGGCTCTAAAATTTAGGTAAACTACTCTTCTGCCATGAGAAAGGTAGCGATCCTCGGCTCGACGGGCTCCATCGGCGTCAACGCCCTTAGGGTCATCGAAGAGATGGAAGGCAAATTCCAGGTCGTCGGCCTGTCCGCCTACTCGAACGTGAAGCTCCTCTCGGACCAAACGGCGCGCCATATGCCCGACATGGTCTCCGTCTTCGAGCCCGCGGCAGCCAAGGAATTCAAGAGACGGTCCACCGGCGGCGTGCGACACCTCGAGCCTGGCGTCGAAGGCCTCTGCGAGATGGTCTCGTCCAAGGACGTCGACGTGGTGCTCCTCTCGCTCGTGGGCGGCGTCGGCTTCGCCCCCCTCTTGGCCGCGCTGAAGGCCGGCAAGACGGTCGCCCTCGCGAACAAGGAGCCGATCGTTATGGCCGGCGAGCAATTCATGCTCGAGGCTCACCGCTGGGGCGGCGCAATCCTCCCCGTCGACTCCGAGCCGTCGGCTCTCTTCCAGTGCCTGGAGAGCCGCCCGATGCCCAAAGGCGGCCTGCGCGGCTACGGCAAGAGCGTCAACCGGGTCTTCCTCACCGCCTCGGGCGGAGCGTTCTACAAGCACAAGGGCAGCCTCGACGGCGTGACGCCGGAGCAGGCCCTCGCCCACCCGACGTGGAAGATGGGAAAGAAGATCACGATCGATTGCGCCACGCTCATGAACAAGGGTTTCGAGACGATCGAGATCATGAACCTCTTCGGCCTGACGCTGGACCAAGTCGAGGTGGTCATCCACCCGCAGTCCATCGTCCATTCGGCCGTCGAGTTCAAGGACGGCTCGGTGCTCGCCCAGATGGGCAACCCCGACATGCGCCTGCCGATCCAATACGCGATGACGTGGCCCGAGCGCGTCTGCCGGATCGTCGAGCCCTTGGATCTGTTCGCGATCAAGAGCCTGACCTTCGACAAGCCCGACTTCAAGCGCTTTCCGTGCCTCGCCCTCTCGCGCGAGGCGGCGCGCGCGGGCGGTACGATGCCGGCGGTGCTGTCGGCCGCGGACGAAGTTGCAGTCTCCGCGTTCCTCGCGGGACGAATCAAATTCACGGGCATCGCCGAGGTCATCGAGCGGACGATGAAGGCGCATAAGCCCTCGGGAAGGCTCCCGTCCTTCGCCGAGGTGGTCGAAACCGACCAATGGGCGCGGCGGAAGGCCGAGGAGGCGTTAGACAAGCTGTGATCCATCATCTGCAGTCCGCCGTGGCCGTCATCTTCACCTTCGGGCTCGTCATCTTCCTTCACGAGCTGGGGCATTTTCTCATGTGCATCAAGCTCGGCGTGCGCGTCGAGCGCTTCGCGTTCGGGTTCGGCCCCGAACTCATCGGCGTGACCCACAACGGCACCCGCTTGTCGATCTGCGCGCTGCCGCTGGGCGGCTTCGTCAAGCCCGCGGGCGACAATCTCGAGGATTGCACCGGGGAGCCCAACGAGTACTTCTCGAAGACCTGGCTCGAGCGTCTCGGCATCGTCGCGGCCGGCCCCTTCATGAACTACGTCCTCGCGTTCACGCTGTTTTCGGCCAACGCGATCGTGATGGGAGTGCCCCAAGCCTCAAGCGATCCCGTGATCGGCGACGTGGAGGCCTCCTATCCGGCCGCGCTAGCGGGGGTCAGGAGCGAGGACCGCATCCTCAAGGTCGCCGGCGCGGACGTGGCCACGTGGGAGCAGATGGCCGACGCGATCCATCAGCAGCCCGGCAAGCCCGTCGAGCTTTCGGTTTCCCGAGGCAAGGAGACGCTCAATCTCACCGTGACGCCGCGGCTCGACCCGGTCAGCGGCCACGGCCTCATCGGCATCCGCCGGAGGATGGAGTTCAAGAAGGTGGGCGTTTTCGCGTCCCTCTGGCAGGGAGCGAAGGAGTGCTGGATCTGGACGCGCTACACCGTCACGACCTTGGCCGAGAAAATATACAAGCGCGAGAGGCCCGACGTCGCGGGCCCCGTCGGAATCGTCCAAATGGTCAGCCGCGCGGCGCATTCGAGCTTCGAAGACCTCGTCTATCTGATCGCCCTCATTTCCGTGGCGGTCGGGTTCTTCAATCTCCTGCCCGTGCCCCTTCTAGACGGAGGCTGGGGCGCTCTCTACCTTTGGGAAGGCATCAGCCGTCGGAAGCTGACTACCAAGACCATGGCCACCGCGAACTCGGTCGGACTGGTCTTCCTGCTTTCGCTGCTCTTGTTCGCGACGTACAACGACCTCCTCCGCATCCGCCAGCAGCGCCGGGAGAACAAGGCGAGCAAGCCGGCCGCGGAGCAGACGGCTCCCAAACCGTAAGGAAGGCCCTCAGCATGGCGACGGACAAAGACGGCATCACTCCCCGCGCGAAGGACTACGGCCAATGGTACTTGGACGTGATCAAGCGCGCCGATCTGGCGGAGCACTCCGGCGTGCGCGGCTGCATGGTGATCAAGCCGCACGGCTACGCGATCTGGGAGAAAATGCAGCGCGAGCTCGACGACCGGTTTAAGGCGACCGGCCACGTGAACGCCTATTTTCCGCTGCTCATCCCGATCTCCTATCTTTCCAAGGAGGAGAAGCATGCGGCCGGCTTCGCCAAGGAATGCGCCGTCGTGACGCACCATCGGCTCAAGACCATCGACGGCAAGGTCGCGGTCGATCCGGAGTCGCTCCTCGAGGAGCCTCTCATCATCCGGCCCACGAGCGAGACGGTCATCTGGGCGCAGTATAAGAACTGGATCCAGAGCTACCGCGACCTCCCGCTCCTCATCAATCAATGGGCGAACGTGGTACGCTGGGAGATGCGCACGCGCCTCTTCCTGCGGACGGCCGAGTTCCTCTGGCAGGAAGGCCACACCGCCCACGCCACCGAGAAAGAGGCGCGCGAGGAGACGTGGCGGATGCTTGACGTCTACGCCGATTTCGCCGAGAACGTCATGGCCACGCCCGTCGTCAAGGGACGCAAGTCCCCCGCCGAGCGGTTCGCCGGAGCCTTCGAGACGCTGACGATCGAGGGCATGATGCAGGACGGCAAGGCGCTGCAAATGGGGACGAGCCACTACCTCGGCCAGAATTTCTCTAAGGCGGCCGATGTGCAGTTCCTGAACAAGGAAGGAAAGCTGGAGCATCCGCACGCGACGAGCTGGGGCGTGACGACCCGCCTCGTTGGCGCCCTCATCATGACGCATTCGGACGACACCGGCCTCGTCCTGCCGCCCAAGCTGGCTCCGATCCAGGTCGTCATCGTTCCGATCCATAAGACGGACGAGGAACGCGTGAAGGTCGTCGAGGAAGCCCGCAAGGTCGCCGCCGAGCTCAAGGAGCAAGGCCTGGCCGTCCGGGTCGACGATCGCGAGGGCATCATGCCCGGCGCCAAGTACTACGAATGGGAGGCCAAGGGCGTGCCGATCCGCCTCGAGATCGGCCCCAAGGACCTCGAGAAGGGTTCGCTATGCCTCGTCCGCCGATTCATGGCCGAAAAGCCGGGGGAGACCCCCGAGGAGCTCCGCAAGCGCCGCAAGACGTTCCCCCCTCGAGCCGAGGCCATCGCGTCGATCAAGCCGACTTTGGACGCGATGCAAAAGGAGCTTCTGGAACGGGCCCGCGCTTTCCGCGCCGCGCGCACGCGGGTCGTCGACACGATCGAGGATTTCGAGGCGTATTTCAAGGATCCGAACGCCGGTTTCGCCTGGGTGCATTGGGCCGGAGAGGCCAAGGACGAGGAGCAAATGGCAAAGCGCTTCGAGACCAGCGTGCGCTGCCTCCCCTTCGAGGACCAGATTCCGGCCGACGCCCGCGGCGAGGGCAAGTGCCTCCTGACCGGCAAGCCCTCGTCCCAGCGCGTCGTCATGGCCCGCGCCTACTAAGGGCCGTATCGCACCCCGCTCTTCCCTCGCCGCCCCTATTGACGCGGATCAATGCATCTTTGACTTGACTCCGGTATCATACTCCTAGGAGGTGGATATGGAAACGATCGACCTCGCCGCGGAGCAGCGTTCGACCCTCGATTCGCCCCGGCTGCGCTACGGGCTCCTCGCCCGCTTCCTATTTACGGGAATGGATCTCGTCTACGGCAAGCGCAGGACCCTTTCGAAGTTCATCGTGCTAGAGCTCATCGCCCGAGTGCCGTATCAGGCGTGGGAGCAGGTCTCTTACGTCGCGATGACCCATATGTACGGCCAACCCGACTTCGCTCGCCGCATCTTCGAATTCGTGAAGGAGTCCAGGAGCCAGCAGGACAACGAGCAATGGCACCTCCTCATCCTCGAGGAGATCGCTCATAAGAAGAACCTGGCGGAGAATTTTTTTCTGTACCGGCTCCTGCCTCAGGTCATCGCCTTCATGTACTACCACATCAGCTGGATGCTCTACGTGGCCGACCCGCGTTACAGCTACGGACTGAACGCCGATTTCGAGGATCACGCGGAGCACGAATACATGGAGTTCGTTCGGGAGAATCCCGAACTCGAACGGGAACCCTTCGAAAGCTCATTTGCCGCGGATTACGGCCGCTTCGCGAGCCTGGCCGATCTCTTCCGCCGCATCGGTCTCGACGAACGGCTGCATAAGCAGGAGAGCCTGCACCGCATCGCGCACCCGCGATTCTCCTGAAGGAATCGCGGCAGGAAATAACGTAGGTCGTCGGTCCTAGGGCTCGAAAACCCCATCGCTCCTGTTCGACGAGTTTCGATCGCTCAATCCTATTTGCACGGTAGGCGGGAAACAACGTTTATGAATAAACGCTTCTTACTGTCGGTCACTCTCGCGGCGGCGCCCTTGAGCGCCGGCGCGCAGGACGTCGCCTGCCCCCGGGGACTCGGCACGGGCCTGGCGTCTTTGCAGGTCTGCAGATCCGCGAACACGCTCCTCATCGTCACTCGCCTCGGCGAACATTACCCCAGCGCGATCGACGCTGTTATCCCCGCAGCCGGAGATCGAGGCGAGGTCACGGGACTCATCCGGCAGGCCTTCGGCGACCGCATCCCGGAGGGCAGTCCAAAGCTGCAGACGATAGACGAACATGCGCCCGCCGGCGCCATCCGAGGATGGTTTGGCGACGATCCGCAAGCCCTTCGCGCCGCATTGATCGATCTCCTGGAAGGAAAGGAGAACAATCCGGCCCTCTACAAGTCCGTGGTATTCCGCTACATCAAGACTCCGTCGCGGCCTAGGCTCTAGTCCGCGAATCGCGCGAGGACCTGGGGTGCCGGTCCTGCGATTACGTACCCGACGTTTGAGACACCGCGATTGCCCGCGGCATCAACGGCCCGAGCCCGCACGGCATACATCCGCCCCGGAGCCGCTTCAAAGAGAGCGCTCGGCCCGCCGGTCTTTCCGGCACGAATCCACCGGAGCGGAGCGTCGGGGGACCAAAGAGCCACCTCGAAGGAAAATCCCGCGCGGTCGACGCCGCTCGCCTCGTCGCGGGCTTCGGCCTTGAGCCTGATCCTGCTCGAAGGCGCGCGCGCCGCGGAGGACGCCTCGGTCGCGATAGGAAACGCGAGCGTCACCCGCGGCGGCGTGCGGTCGACTTGAGAGTAGAAGAAGCGGATCAAGGCGGCTGCCCGCGCGAATGCGAGTGGCATGAGCACGTCCGCTTCGGCGTCGAGGTCCTTCTTCGTGAATCTCTTGCGCCGCCGGCTGCCGCGGTCGACGGTCCCGCTGACGCCGGCGAACGGCCCGGGACCGAAGCCCGCGTCATAGCGCTCGGTGATCCGGCCGGTATTCTCGAAGAGGTCGTAGAGAGTCGCGAAGGACTCGATCGACTCCGGGAGCTTCGACCAGCGCGGGTACTGCGTCTTCAAGTGCTCCTCGTAGCGGTCCATATCAGGCACGACATGCGGCCACGCGTGCGTATGCGCCGGCACGGTCAAGTCCTCGAGGAGATGAAGCGCCTGGCCGAGATACAGGAACGCGTTCGCCTTGTCGTCCTTGCGGTAGAGTCCGATGACTCCGAGCCCCTTTTTCCCGGCGCGTTTTCCCCCGTTGCCTCCCCAGCCCGAATCGAATCGCCCGTCCATGCCGTAGCCGCCGCTGAAATACTTGTGCGCGCGGTTGACCGAGCTGTCGTAGCCGAGCATCCCGCAGTATTTCCCGCCGCGCAAAGCCCAGAAATGGCGCAGCACCGGGATGCCCTGATTCCACGGATTGTCAAAGGGATCGTCCTCGCGGCTCGAGCCGGAGACGACAGCCTCGCCGTAGCGGGCGAGCTCGGGGCTCGCGTAGCGCTTGAGGTAGGCCTCGATCCCCTTGCGCGTGATATATGTGTGCGTCTCCTGCCCGTGGAGCAGGCTGTCTCTCCCCGCCTTGGGGTAAGAAGCCGGCCGGGCGTTGCCGACGGCAGGGACGTCTGCGCTCGAACGGCCGCGAAGATCGGAAACGCCGGAGCGAAGGCGCGAGAAAAAGGCGTCCTCCGCTCCTTGGATAGGAGCGCACAGCAAGGCGAATGCGGACGCGGCGGCCAAGAGCGGCGGTCTTCGGAGCATCGATCCACCTCCGTGCAGGACTAGAGCCCGATTCTAGCGCTCCCCCGGGGCCTCTGTCAACAATCTAGGCCTTAAGGCCCAAGGCCTAGCGGCCCCTCTCCGCTGGGTCCAAAGACCTCCGGACGAGGACCTTCGCGCCTCATCGTGTACCAAAGGAGACCCGCTACAATCCGTATTCGGGAGGGAGGAGAAGTCCCGATGCGTTCCCTGAAGCACGCACCCGTTGCGGTCGCCTCGTTCATGCTGTTCGTCTCCCCGGCGCGGGCCGCGTCCCAAGCCAGAATCTTTCTTCCCTGGAGCGAGGCGGGCATCTCCCATACCGACGTCGTCGCGGCGCTCAGAGCCAGGGACGCCGCGGTCGCCAAACTCGAGAGCCGGGGATTCGCGGTCCTGGACAAGAGGCTCGAGACATACGGTGTCGGCCTCTATTCCTATCGCATCGCGTACGCGTCGCTCGAGGAGGCCCCGGAGCGCCGGATCCACGTATTCGGCATCTACAGGGACGCCGAGACCTACTACCTAGACGTAGCCTCGGCCCTCGCCGCCATGAACGCGGCCGAACGGACGCTGGAGAACAGCGGCTTCGACGTGCTCGATAAGGCGATCGTTCCCTACGGCGCGGGAACCTACTCCTATTCCGTCGCGTATCTCAAACCGGACTGCGAGGACGCCGAGGGCATCTCCGTCTTCAAGGCCTGGAGGGCGCGTCACTACTATGCCGCGACGGCGGAGGAGGTTCTCCAATCGATGACCCGGTCGGCGGAGCAGGCGGAGAAGCAGGGACATCGGGTCGTGGATCGAAGCGTCTATATCGCCGGAGGCTCGCTCCCCTATTCCTTCGCGCTGTCCGTCGTCCGGCCATGCAGGCCGTAGAGACGTCCTCCCACTGTCGAGAACATCAGATTAACAGGACTTATCGCCCGATCAATAGCATTGATTTGGCTGATTTCCGGTCATCGTGATATCCTTTCCACCAGGACGTCACCCTAAAATGAAACCGAGGACCACCCCCATGAAAGCCGCCTTTGCCGCAGCGATGCTTGCCGTTGCCGTCTCTCAAGACGCGGTCGCCGCCGACCGACCCGACACCCACGGGATGCTTCTGGTCGGAAAGAACACGACCTTCATATCGCACCTCCCGATGTTCCATTCGCCCCACGACTATCAATCCATCGCGGAGGTCCGGCTCAGCCTCTCTGGACGCGATCCAAGGGCGGAGTACGTCGCGGACCAGGCAACCACGAAAGCCAAGTTCTACACGCTCGTGCCCCAGGCCAAATGGGTCTTGCCCGATCAGATCACGAACAAGCGCTCTTTCCTCGCCGACATCTACCGGGGGCACTTTGAGCGGGGCGGAGAGGCGATCCTGGAGGGCGTCACCGTGGAAATCGTCAACGTCGTCCACTTCCGCAAGTTCGATCGCTCCGAGCACGCCAACCAGAACTTCGACCACCCGCGCTATATCGTATTTGGAAAGGGCGGCGAGGGATTCTTGGCCCACCTAATCCGGAACAAGCCCGATTTCGACGAGATTCTGGAAGCCACGCTCTCTCCCTCGGCCACCGACAACAGACTCCAGGCCGGCCCCCAAGTTCCCCTGCTGTCCAAACTCCGGCCCGGGAACTCGTACTCGACCATGCTCAATACGGGCTCAGGACAGGAACGGCTCGACATTCAGGTGACCGAACAAATCTACTGGGAAATCGACGATTTGTCCCACTAAGCGCCGGCGGGGCCCCGCAGGGGGCCCCCTTGCCGCAATAACCCAACAATTTGTTATAATATTGCTGGGTCACGGAGAGAAAGTGGCTGACGCAAAGCCACTTTTTTTATTCCCGTGGATACGCATGGCTATACCTGATCTTTCTAAGATTGAAGCGGCGGTCCAAGGAGTCCTGGAGCAGGAATCCGTGGAGCTCGTGGACCTCAAGTTCGTCCAGGAACACGGACGGATGGTTCTCCGCTTCTTCCTGGATAAGACGGGCGGGATCACCCTCGACGACTGCGCGTACATGTCGAACCGAATCGGGAGCATGCTCGACATGACGGACTTGATCCCGACCGCCTATACGCTCGAGGTGTCTTCGCCGGGCGTCGACCGGGTGCTCAAGCGGGAGAAGGACTTTCTCCGCTTCGTCGGGCATCGGGCGAAGGTGCGGTTGAAGGCGCCCCTCGAGGGGCGCCGCAACTTCATGGGGTACGTAAAGACGCTGGAGAACGGGTCGGTCGTCCTGGAGGCGGGTGAGCAGACGGTAACGCTGCCCCTGACGGACATCGAAGAAGCGCGACTATCGCCGGACCTAGAGATCTGATTTATGGCATCGACAACTAAAAGCGAGCTGATCCTCGCGCTCGAGCAGATCGAGCGGGAAAAGGGCGTCAAGAAAGACGACATCCTTGGCATGATCGCGGGCGCCGTCACAAGCGCGCTCCGCAAGCATCTCGGCAAGACCGCGATCATCGACACCATCATCGACCCGGACACGGCGGCCATCACGGCGAGCTGGATCCGCCGCGTCGTCGAGAAGGTCGAGAACCCCGAAACCGATCTCACGCTGGAGCAGGCTCAGAAGATCAAGCCCGGAATCGAGATGGGCCAGGAGATCCGCACGGCCGTCGAGACCGAGGACTACGCCCGCATTGCCGCGCAGACGGCGAAGCAGGTGCTCACCCAGAAGGTCCGCGAAGTCGAGCGCGACAACCTGTACGAAGAGTTCAAGCCGAAGGAAGGCGAGCTCATTTCGGGCAACGTGCACCGCTTCATGGAGCGCAACATCATCGTCGACCTCAATAAGACCGAGGGCATCCTTCCCCCGCGCGAGCAGATCCGGCGCGAGCGCTACAACGTGGGAGACAGAATCCGCGCGGTCATCTTGAAGGTCGACAAAGCCCAGCGCGGACCGCAGGTGCTCCTCTCCCGCGCTTCCCCGCTGTTCATGCGGCGCCTGCTCGAGATGGAGATTCCCGAGATCAACGAGAAGGTCGTCGAGGTCCTGGACATCGCCCGGGATGCGGGCTTCCGCGCCAAGGTGGTCATCCGCTCCCACAACCCCAAAGTGGACGCGGTCGGCGCCTGCGTCGGCATCCGCGGCTCGCGCATCCGCGCCGTCATGAACGAGCTTGCCGGAGAGCGCATCGACCTTGTGGAGTGGTCGGACGATTTGAGCGTGTTCCTCGGCAATACGATCGTTCCCGCGAAATACTCGTCGGTGCGGATCCTCGACAAAGAGGTCAAGCGCGCGGAGATCATCGTGCCCAACGAGCAGCTTTCCTTGGCCATCGGCAAGGACGGGCAGAACATCCGACTGGCCTGCAAACTCACCGGTTGGAGCCTCGAGGTGAAATCGGAAGGCCAGAAGACCGAGGAGACGAAGGCCGTGCAGGAGAGCCGCGTGGCGGACCTCACGGAACTCGAAGGCGTCGGCGCAAAGGTGGCCGAGGTCCTCGTGAAAGCCGGGATGGCGGACATCGAGCGGCTCGCGACCTTCAAGACGGAAGATTTGATGACCCTTCAGGGCATCGGGGAGAAGACCGCCGCCAAGATCATCGCCAGCGCCAAGAAGTACATGTCCGAGCATGGCGGCGCGCCCGTAGACGCCGCGCCGTCCGAAGCACCTTCCAGCGAGGCGGTCCCCGCGGCCGAAGAGCCGGCGACGCAAGAACAGAGCAATTCCGGAGCCGAAGGCAACTAGGAGACCGCCCCCCTTTATGGAAAAGAAAAAAACGACGGATAAGCCCGAAGACAAACTCAAGACGAAGCCGGCGGCCGTGAAGAAGCCTGCCTCGGAGAAGCCGAAGAAGGCCGCGTCCTCCAAATCCGGCGGCAAGAAAAAGAAGGAGGAGCTCGACGTCAAACGCGTCGCGATGGAAAAGCGGGCGACCCAGGACAAGGACTCGATCGCCCCCCCGACGCAGCATCTCGTCGACGCGTTCTCGCTTCTAAAGGGATCGAGCGCGCAGCGTCGCGCGCCGACTGTGACGCGCCTTCCCGCCGGAGGAGCGCCCGCGCGCCCGCCGCAACCGGCACCCGCGGCCCCGGCCGTCCCTCCCAAGCCCGCCGCCTCACCCGCTCCCGCGCCGGCCCCGGCGCATGCGGCGCCCGTTCCTGCTCCCGTGGCGAAGGCCTCGCCCGCGGCTCCTGCCCCCGCGGCGCCCGCGCCCAAGCCGGCGACGGCCCCGGTCGTCCCGGTCGCCAAACCGGCCGTTCCCGCGCCTGCTTCTCCGGTGCCGGCCAAACCCGCGTCGCCGGCGCCCGCGCCGGCCGCTCGTCCTCCGGCCGCCTCGCCCGCTCGGCCCTCGTCCCCGACCTCCGCGCCGCACCGCCCGGGTCAGCATCCTCCGAGGCCCGGCCAGCATTCCCACGGCCGCCCGCAGCATTCTCAGCCGAAGCATCCCGCCGCCAAGCCCGCTCAAAAGCCCTCGCATTCTCCCGAGCCCGCGAGGGCCGAGTCCGCGTCGCCCGCGCTCAAGCCGCTCAAGGTCACGACGCAGGTCACGGTACGCGAGCTGGCCGAAAAGATGGCGATCAAGGTCAACGATCTCATCAAGAAGCTGATGGGTCTCGGCGTTTTCGCCACGATCAACCAGCGACTTGACCCCGAAGCGGCGATCCTGGCCGCGCACGAGTTCGGCTACGAGCTCGAGGTCGCTCCGATGCCTATGGAAGCCGAGCTCGCGCTCAAGCCCGAGCTCGTCGACAAGCCGGAACTCCTCAAGCCCAGAGCTCCGGTCGTCACGATCATGGGCCACGTAGACCACGGCAAGACGTCGCTCTTGGACGCCATCCGCCAGGCCAACGTCGCCGGGGGCGAGTCGGGCGGCATCACGCAGCACATCGGCGCCTACAAAGTCCGCATCCCGAAGGGCGAGATCGCCTTTCTCGACACGCCGGGCCACGAGGCCTTCACCGCCATGCGTGCGCGCGGCGCGAAGGTGACCGACATCGTCATCCTCGTCGTCTCCGCGGCCGACGGCGTCATGCCGCAGACGATCGAGGCCATCGACCACGCGAAGGCCGCGGGCGTTCCGATCGTCGTCGCGGTCAACAAGGTTGATCTCCCGACCGCGCAGCCGCAGAAGATCCGTCAGGAGCTCAGCAGCCACGGCCTCCTGTCGGAAGAGTGGGGCGGCAAGAACATCTTCGTCGACGTCTCGGCGAAGAAGAAGCTGAACCTCGAGAAGCTCCTCGAGATGCTGCTGATCCAGGCCGAGATGATGGAGCTCAAGGCGAACCCGGATCGGCCGGGCGTCGGCATCGTCCTCGAGGCGCGTCTCGACCAGAAGAAAGGAAACGTCGCGACGCTGCTCGTCCAAAACGGCACCGTGAAGGTCGGAGACTCCTTCGTCGCGGGCGTAAGCTCGGGCAAGATCAAGGCGCTCCTGAACGACCAAGGCGAACGCATTCAGGTGGCCGGACCTTCGACGCCGGTCGAAATCCTCGGCCTTTCCGGCACCCCGCAGGCGGGCGACATCTTCAGCGTCGTCTCGAGCGAACGCCAGGCGAAAGAGATCGCCGAAAAGCGCTCCCTGCTCCAGCGCGAGGAAGCCCTCGCCCACAAGAAGCACATGAGCCTCGTCGGCTTCAAATCCGAGCTCGCGCGCGGCGCCAAGGAACTCCGCATCGTCCTCAAGGCGGACGTGCAGGGCTCGATCCAGGCCATCCGGGACTCTCTCGAGAAGATGTCGACGAACGAAATCTCGGTCAACCTCATCCACGCCGGCGTCGGCAACGTCAACGAGTCGGACGTGCTCCTCGCCGGAGCCTCCGATGCCGTCACCCTCACCTTCCACGCGGACATCGAACCCCGCGCCCAGGAGGTCGTCGACCGCACGGGCGTCGAGGTCCGGCGCTACGAGATCATCTACGACCTGCTCGCGGACGTCAAGGCGGCCATGGAAGGCCTCCTCGAGCCCGAGATCGTCGACGTCGTCGCCGGACGCCTGGAGGTTCGCCAGGTTTTCAACATCCGCCGCGGCAAGATCGCCGGCTGCTTCGTCCGCGAGGGAAAGGCGGTCCGCTCCGGTTCGGCGAAGATCGTCCGCGGCGGCCAGTCGCTCGGCGAGTCCAAAATCGACAGCTTGAAGCGCTTCAAGGACGACGTCAGCGAGGTCGAGAAGGGGATGGAGTGCGGCGTGTCCCTTACGAGTTTCAAAGACTTCCAGGTGGGCGACGTCCTCGAGATCGTCGTGAAGGAGAAGCGCACGCGCCGACTCGAGTCGGCCCAGTAGCGCCTTTGTCGTGTATAAGCGCGACGACCGAATTACTGCTCTGCTCCAACAGGAGCTCGCAGAACTCCTGCGATCGGTCAAGGACCCGGGCATCAGCGGGTTCGTCACGCTGACGGGCGTCGCCCTGAGCGCCGACCGCAAGCGCGCCTCCGCCTACATTTCCGTCTTCGGCGATGAGCGCGAGAAGGAGTCGACTCTGAAGGCGCTGCAGCGCGCCGCCGAGTTTCTCCGCTACCAGCTCAAGGGGCGCCTGCAGATGAGGGTCATCCCGTTTCTCGACTTCAAGGCGGACGAAACGGCCGAGCGCGCCCAGCGCATCGAGGAGATCCTCGGGCACCTCGAGACCGAAAAGGACTCACCGGGCGGCGAGCCCCCTCCCAAGCCGCAGCGGCCGAAGCGCCCAAAGATCAAGTAGTCCTTCCATGGGCTCCTTCGACGGGCTGCTCCTGCTCGACAAGCCTAAGGGCATGACCTCCCATGACGTCGTTCTGGGCGTCCGGCGCCTGGTTCCGCGAGGCCTCAAAGTCGGGCACACCGGCACGCTGGACCCGATGGCGACGGGCCTTCTCGTCCTCGTTTTGGGACGCGCCACCAAGAGCGCCTCTCATTATCAGAAACTGCCCAAGGTCTACCGCGGGCGCGTCCGCTTTGGACAGGCGTCCGATTCCGGCGATCTCGACGGCAGGGTGACGCGCGAGGGCCCCGTCCCGGCCTTCGAGGCCGAGGGGCTTCGCCAGGCGATGAGCTCCTTCATCGGAGAGCTCGAGATGCCTCCGCCCATGTACTCCGCCGTGAAGTATAAGGGAAAACCGCTTTACGACTACGCGCGCAAGGGAATCGAGGTCCCCCTGAAGAACCGCTCCTGCCGCGTGTTCGAGTGGGAACTCTTGGATTGGACCACGCCCGAGCTGGGGTTCCGCCTGCGCTGCTCGCACGGAACGTACGCCCGCTCTCTGGCCGTCCATCTCGGGGAGCGATTGGGGACTCCGGCCCTGTTGTCGGAACTGCGCCGTGAATCGATCGGCGAGTTCGAGATCGCAGGGGCGATCACCCTGGATGCTCTCAGCCGGCTGTCCCAGGCGGACGTCTCCGGCCGACTCCTGCAGCCCGCCGCCGCGCCGGCATGAAGGGACTCCTAACGATAGGGACGTTCGACGGAGTCCATCGGGGACACCGTGCCCTTGTGCGCCGGCTGGTCGCCGAAGCGTCCCGGCACCGCCTCTTGCCCCACGTGGTCTTGTTCAAGCGCCCGCCGCGGTTCTTTTTTCAACCGGCCGCCGCGACGCCGCTCATGACGACCGTGGCGGAGCGCACGGCCCTGCTCAGGGAGCTCGGCGTCCGGCGCGTCACGGCCCTCGACTTCGACGCGGCGTGGGCCCGCGTCCCGCACGAGCGCTTCTTTCGCGACTTCCTTCTGCGCCGCTGCCGCGCCGGCGGCCTTCTGGTCGGGCCCGATTTCGCCTTCGGCAAGGGCCGCCTCGGTACCACCAGCTGGCTGCGCCGCGTCTGTTCCGAGGAGGGCCTCCTCTTCCGGATCCAGCCCATCGTCGCCGAAAGGGCCGCGAAGCTCTCGTCATCCACCATCCGCCGGGCCCTGTTGGCCGGAGACGTCGCGACCGCGCGCCGTCACTTGGGCCGTCCCTATCGCCTCGACGGCCTCGTGGTCCGGGGGCGAGGGCTGGGAGGCAAGATCGGCGTCCCCACCGCAAACCTCGAGGTCTCGCCCGAGAGGATTCTCCCCCGCGGCGTCTTCAAGGTGCGCGTCGAAGGCCCCGCCTCTCTCGCGGGTGGATGCGTAGGCGTGTGCAATATCGGAACGAGGCCGACGGTCGACCGCGGCCCCCGCGTCCACGTAGAGGTCCACATCCCCGGATTTTCCGCCTCTCTCTACGGCCGGCGCCTGACGGTGGACTTTCTGCGGCGCCTTCGCGGGGAGAGGCGCTTCCCGACGATTCGCGCGCTGATCGCCCAAATCCGGCGCGATATCCGCGCGGCCCGAGCCTAACCCCGGGACCGCTGTTACCGGATGGTTACCGGCCGCCTCTTACCCTAATACATAACGGCATTGGAGGTATCACCATGCGCCTTGGCTTGGGTAGGCACTCTTCGATCGCACTACTGCTTTCCGTCGTTCTATCGGTCCATGCCGCCGCCCAATTGAAGAGCTCGGAAAAAGAAGAAACGACGGAGGAGCAGGAGTCCATTCCCCCAGCGAGCTCGCCGTCCCCGTTGTATGTCCCGGCGTCGCCATCCGGCGTGCGCAGAGCGGCTGTGAAAAGCCCGGAGGTGCCACCCCCCGATGAGACTCGACGAGTCGTGCGTCCCGTCGTTGGAGGCTCGACCTCCCAAAATCCTGGCGACCAAAAAGGCAAGGTAGGCGCTCGCTCGCTCATCCTGCCCGGCCCGATGCCGATCAGCAATGAGTTGCGCGAATCGACGTCCGAGGGAGGCCTGACGCAGGGAGGGCAGGACGGCAAGCTGCGAGGCTCGGCGCGCGGCGGCGAACTTACATATATAAACGGACCTGATCCAAGCGGCCGGGGACTCCTCGTTCCCGAGGCCGGAGCGTTCATCACGTCCGGACCTCCCGCGGACTACGTCCCAGGGCGCAGCGTCCCGAAAGTCGTCGGCGTTCCGGCCGACCAGAGCCACGGCAACGGCCGCGTCGTCTTGCCGGTCAAGCCCAAGCCGGCGAAGATGGAACCCGATCCGATGCTCAACCGCAAGGTCGCGATGATCCCGGAGCCTCCGCGGGACGCGGCCTCGATGCTCCACCACGCGCTGCGCTCAGCGCGGGACCGCTACCACGACCACGACTACGCCGGCGCGCTGGGCTGGGCGGACAACGTGCTTCGCCTCGATCCGAACAATCTGATGGCCCGGGCCCTCCGCGCTCAGGTCCTGAACCGACTGGGCCGATACGGTGAGGCCGAGTTCGAGGCGATGCAGGCGCTCAAGCTCGATCCCAGGAACCGCCGCGCCTTGCGCGCTCTGTCATGGGCGCAGCTGAAACAGGGAAAATACGCTATGGCGCGCGAGAGCGCGACCAGGACGATCCAGACCTACCCGCAGGAGCCCATCCATTACGTGATCCGCGCCAACGCCGCTTATCGCGGCGGCGACAGGCAGGCCGCTCTCTCGGACATGCAGGCGGCGGCCGAGATAGACGAACGCTTCAAGGACCAGTTGGATCTGGTGCTCGGGGGCGGCGACGTAGAGGCGGACGACGACGATTCGCAGTTCGTCGAGCGCTTCGCCAAATCGAAGAAGGCGCCGGCCGCGCCTCTGCGGCGACAGCTGCCGTTGGCGGCGGGCCTCCTCGGCCTCGGCATCTCCGCGGGATTCGCCTGGGGGCTTTACTGGCGCGGCTGGGGCTCCCGGCGTGCGGGATTCCTCGGCGGAAAGCGCGACCAGCGCCCGTCGGGTTCAACCTCCGGGCGCCAGATCGCGATGCGCTAGGCGTCGCCTAGCGTCTGCTTACGGCCTGTGGATGCGGCCGAGCTGCGACTTGAGAATCCAGCCTGTCGTCTCGACGTTTTCGGCGTTCATGTAGTAGACGAGGGACTGGTCGCGGCCGGAGGCCTCCAGCACCTTTACGACGTCGCCGAACACCAAGTAGGCGGATCCCGGCTTGCCGTTGTAGCGGAAGCGGGCCTTCTCGACCTTGATCATGGCGACCTCGTCACGGTTGTCGATGACGAGCGTCTGGCCGAACTCGTGTTTGAGCATCCAGCCGGCCGTTACCGTGCCGGTCTGCGGGTTCGTGTAAACGGCGTAATACCATGCGCCGCGCTCTTCGATGAGCTTCGCGACGTCGCCCTTGATGATGAACTGCCCCGTCTGCGTTCCGCCCTGCGGCGCGGAGAAGAAATACCCCCGCTCGGCCTTCATGCCGGCGACGGCGTACTTGTCGTTGCGCGGCGGCATCGACTGCGCGACGTTTCCGAAAGACAGCAGCGCCACCGACGCGACGAGCGCCGGGACGACGACATTCCTCAATGCACGATACATGGACCCCTCCCTATTGCCTGGCGGCCTCAAGCGACCGGCTGCGAGCAACGGACGTAGTCTAGCGAGAATGCCGCTCGGGTGAGATGGGACCCAAAGGGCGTACGCACGCCGCCAATGGTCCCACGCAAGGGTGAGCCCTCCGGGCCCTCCAGAGGGACTAGAGGGCCGATTCCTGATCGCCGCCGCTGACGGCGTGATAGGCGGCGAGCACCGCGAGAGTGAAAACGAGGAGGACCGTCGCCATCGCATTGATCTCGGGAGTGATGCCGAACTTCATCATCGCGTAGATGCGGATGGGCAAGGTCTCGATCCCTCCCCCCGCCACGAAGAAAGAGGTGACGAAGTCCTCGAAGGAGACGGTGAAGGCGAGCAGCGCGCCCGAGAGGATCGCGGGCCCGGTGAGGGGCAAGGTGATCTTGTAAAAGGCCTCCCATTCCGTCGCGCCGAGGTCCATCGCCGCGTCCTCGTAGCTTGACGACTGCAGCGACAGGAGCCGCGCGCGGATGGCGCCCGTCGCGTAGGGCAGGCAGAAGACTACGTGCGAGAGGACCAGCGTCCAGAAGGAGAGCTCGATCTGCGCGCGGACCAGGAAGGTCAGGATCCCGATCCCCAGCACGATCTCGGGCATCATCATCGGCACGTTGAGAAGTCCCGCGTAGGCGCTGCGTCCCCGCATGCGGACGTGCCGCGCAAGGGCGTAGCTCGCGAGCATACCCAACGCCACCGAGATCGCCGTCGCGATCAGGCCGAGCTCGATGGTGGTCGCGAGGGACGCCATCAACTCCTTGTTGGCGAAAAGCTTTCCGTACCACTTGAGCGTGAATCCCTTCCAAACGACGTTGCGCCGCGCGTCGTTGAACGAGAAAGCCATCATCACGCCCATTGGCAGGTACAGAAACAGATAGATCATCCCGCAGTAAACCTTCAGGAGCGGCGGGAAACGTTTCATCGGACCTTGAGCGCGTCCGCCTCGGGCCCGCCGCTCTCCAGGCGCAGGTAGGCGAAGATGCCGGTCGACAGGATGACGATGAGGATCGCCGCCATCGCCCCACCGAAGGGCCAATCCTGCGCCGCGAGGAATTGGTTCGCGATGAGGTTGCCGATGAGGTATGTCTTCGTCCCTCCCAGGAAATCGGCCGTAAGGAAGTCTCCGACGCAGGGCACGAACGTCAGGATACAGCCAGCGAACACGCCGGGCAGGCTCAGCGGCAACGTCACCTTGAGGAACGTCGTCGCGACCCCGGCCCCGAGGTCCTTCGACGCGTCAATCAACGAGCGCGGTATCTTCTCGAGACAGGCGTAGAGCGGCAGCACCATGAACGGGAGATAGAAGTAGACGAGACCCAAGATAACCGCGAACGAGGTCCCCAGGAACTGGACCGGTGCCTGAATGAGTCCGAGTCTTAGGAGAAGGCCGTTGAGGAGGCCCTCTCGTCCCAGCAGGATCATCCAAGAATAGATCGCGACGAGGCATGAGTTCCAGAAAGGCACCATTAGCATCAGGATAAGGGCGCCGCGGAATCCTCCCGCGAAAAAGCTCAGCGCGTAGGCGAGGGGGTACGCGATGGCCAGGCAGAGCAAGGTCGTCACACCCGCAAAGAGAAAGGAGCGGGCGAGTACGGGAAAGTAGGCGGGCCTGAGGGCTTGAAGGTAGTTGCTCGTGGTGAAGGACCAGACGAGCGAGCCGTACGGACCGCGCTTCGTGAAGGAGATCGCCAAGATGAGGACGACCGGCAGAATCAGGAAGAGTCCCAGGACGAGCGAGGACGGCGCCAGGAGGACGTGGCTCGCACCTTTCAAGCGTCCGGAGACCACGGAGGAAAGGAAGGCGTCGATGCGGCCGAAGGAGCGGGGAGCCGCTTTCCCCGGGGTCATTTGGCGAGGTCGCGCGGAAGCAATTTCTCGAGGACCGCCCGGATATCCTTGACGTCGCAGGGCTTGGTCAGGATCGTGACCAGATTAGGGAATTCCTTCGTCAGCATCTCCCGGTTGCGGTCGTCGATGTGCGCGGCCGTCAGGAAGATCGTGGGGATTTTCGCGCATTCCTTCTGCTTCTGCAGGTTGCGCATCACCTCGATGCCGCTCATCCCCGGCATCATCAGATCGGTGATGATGAGGTCGGGCTTCACGTTCTTCAGGTGCTCGAGCGCCTGCATCCCGTCGGTCGCGCGGAAGATCAAGTCGTCGCGGTGGATGACGAGGTTCAAGAACTGAAAGCAGTTGACGTCGTCGTCGACGATCAGGATCTTGTAGGACTTGACTCCCGGGCGCGGCAGGGGCGTCTGCCGCGGGATGGCCGTGGGGACCGCCTCAGGGACGGGCGGCGGAACGGGGACGGGCGGCGGCGTTCCGGGACTGGCCTGCTGGGGCTTGGTCATCCGGACGTTCGGCGTCTGGAGCACGTACTGCACGGTCTTGAGAACATCCGTGAGCGGACAGGGCTTCTGAAGGAAGCCGCGAACGTTCGGATGGCTCTTGAATAGGCCCTGGGTCGCCGCGTCGAGGCGGTTGGCGGTCATCATGACGACCTGCGTCTTGTGCAGCACCGGATGGCTCTGGAAGCTCCGGAGGAGTTCCGCGCCCGTCATCTTGGGAAGCATGATGTCGCATAGGATCAAATCCGGCGACTCGCGGGCGGCGATCTCCATGCCTTGGGCGCCGTCCAACGCGCCCAGGCTGATGTATTGTTCGTTCAAGGCGGAGCAGAGAAGCTCGGTCCATTCCTTGTTGTCGTCGATGACCAGGACTTTGACCTTTTTCCCTTCGCCCATTAGAGGACCTTTACATCCTGCCACGTCTGGTTCCAAAGCTCGTCCGCCTCCGGATCGAGCGGGGTCTGAAGGTGGAGCTTCTTCTGCATTTCGGGCGTCGGGAAGACCCGGCGATCCGCCGTCAGTTCCTTGTCGAGAAGCGGCAGCGCCTTCGCGTTTGGAGAGGCGTAGCGGACGGTGTTGGATATCTCCGCGGCCACGTCCGGCTTCAACAGGTGATCGACAAGCTCGAGCACGTGCTGCTTGCGTGCCGCGCCCTTGAGAAGGACGACGGAGTCCACATAGATGAAGGATCCTTCCTTCGGGATGACGTAGTCGATCTGCTTCTTTTCCCGCGCCGCTTGGAGGACGTCTCCGTTCCAGCCTTGGGCGATCCAGATCTCGCCCGAGGCGAGATCGTCGACGTAGCCGGAGGTCGTATACTGCTTGAGCAGGGGCTTCTGCTTAAGCAGGAGGTCCTTCGCCTTGGCCAAGTGCGCCGGGTTCTTCGAGTCGTAGGGGAGGCCTAGCATCAAGAGGGACACCGCCATGGCGTCGCGCATGGCGTCGAGCATCGTGATGCGGCCTTTGTATTTTTCATCCCAGAGCGCCCACCAGGTATCGGGAGGCTTCGAAATTTTCGCGGTATTATACCCAATCCCCGTCGTTCCCCAAAGGTAAGGAATGGAATACTGCAAGCCGGGATCGTAGATGGGATCGCGGAAGCGGGCATCGATATTGTCGAGGTTCTGCAATAGATTCTGCGGGATAGGCTCGATCAAATCGAGCATCTTGAGGCGCGGGATCATAAAATCGGTCGCGACGAGCAAATCGTACCCGCGCACGCCGGCCTTGAGCTTAGCGAACATCTCGTCTTCGGTCGAGTAGACCTCGTAGGTGACCTTGACCCCGGTTTCCCGCTCGAACCGAGGCAGGGTCTCCTTGCCGATGTAGTTGAACCAGTTGAAAAAGCGGATCGTCTTCTGTTTCGGGCCGCGGGAGCACGCGGTCTCGAGCGCGGCGTAGCCGCCCACTGCGGCGAAGGCCGCCAATTGAACGAATCGCCGGCGAGTCAGCTGGGCCATAGCAGTACGTCGCGAGGGCTGACCTCGCACCACACCCGGCGTCGCGCGCCGTCAATGGAGACGTCAGCCTTGCCCATGATCGTCGCCGCGAGGACCTTGGCGGACTTCGGAAACGGGCTGATGATCATCTGGGTCGCCGAGCCCAGGTAGACGACGTCCTGGAGCGCACCCGGGAACGTCAACCGTCCGGCGTCCGACGCGGGTTCCTCAAAGTGGACCGAGATCCGCTCGGGCCTGATCGCCAGCGGCACTTTCGCGCCCTCGGCCCCATTGAAGCCCACTGGCCGGGGAAGTCTCAGCTCCACCTCGTCTTCCACCAAGAGCACCACGTGCTCCCCATCGTTGAGCTTCACCTGGGCCTCGAGAATGTTCGCCGAGCCGATGAAGTCCGCCACGAAGCTCGAACGCGGCGTCTCGTAGATCGACTTCGGATCCCCAAGCTGGACGATCTCCCCCGCGTTGAAGACGGCGATACGGTCCGAGAGCGTGAGCGCCTCTTCCTGATCGTGGGTCACGTAGACGAAGGTGATGCCGGTCTTCTTCTGGATCGCCTTGAGCTCGAGCTGCATCTGGCGGCGCAGCTTGAGATCGAGGGCCCCCAGCGGCTCGTCGAGAAGCAGGAGGCTGGGGCGCCCCACCAGCGAACGCGCGACCGCGACCCGCTGCTGCTGGCCGCCGGACAACTGGTCGATCCGGCGCTTCTCGAAGCCTCCCAACTTTACCAGATCCAGGGCGCCCCGGACGCGCGAGGCGACCTCGGGCTCGGGGGTCTTCTCGAGCCGCAGGCTGAACGCCACGTTCTCGAAGACGTCGAAATGCGGAAACAGCGCGTAATGCTGAAACACGGTATGCACATCGCGTTTGTATGGCGGAAGACGGGTCACGTCTTCCCCGTTCAATCGGACCGTGCCCTTGTCCGGTTCTTCGAAGCCCGCGACGATGCGCAGAGTGGTCGTCTTTCCGCAGCCGGAGGGACCGAGGAATGTCAGAAACTCTCCCGCAAAAACCTGGAGAGAGATGCCCTTAAGTATTTTCTGTGATCCAAACGACTTTTCGATCCTGGAAATCTCCAGGAGCGGGGTTTTCCCCATAAGCCGGATTATAGCAATTGTTTTCTCGACGCGAGGCCGCGGTGGCGCGTCTAGCGAGGCAATTCCTGGAAAAGCGCTCGTCCCATCGCCGTGCTCAGGCGCTCTTCAAACTCGCGGAGGCCTTCGGCATAGCCGGGCGCCTTCTCCTTGGCGCCGCGATCTCTGCTTTGGTGCATCGGCACGGGCACTCCGTCTCGCATGATGGTAAAAGTGACTCCGGGGGCGGCGTCCGGCGGCAAGCCTTCACGGGCCTGCGAGATCGCCTGAAGCAAGCGCTCTCGGTCTTCAGGGCCCAATGGAAGCTCGGGTAGGCGATAGACGCGAGGCTCGCGCCCCTCTCCTTGGCCTTCCGACTTGTAGAAATGGCCCTGCCTGTCAATGAAGATCGTCATCATGTGAAATGGGTCGCCGTTCGACATGGAGAGTCCCGCGAGCGGAACAGGACTAATCGAGGCGCCGACGATGGCGGATGTGGCCGCGATGGCCTGCCCCTGCATAGAAATACAGGCCGCGAAGATGGCCAGGCTTCGCGCCCTCCCCGAAAACCCCCTCCAGGTTCTCATGTCTCCAGGATAGCGCCGACGACTCTACACATCCTGAGCCTTTAGGCCTAATAAGAATTACCCTTTGGACCTATGCTCGGATTTCGACCATAGGCGCGTCAGGGCTTAATCTCGAAAAGGGCGCTTCGTCGATTTCGACGTGCACCTCCGGCCGCCGCATGGCGGAAAGCCCAGGGTGCGGCTAATCGACGTAGTAGATGGACATGGCTTCGGAGAGGGAGGTCTCCCCCGCCGCCACGAGGCGCAGGACGTCCTGGCGAAGTGTGATCATGCCTTCCTTCATCGCTTGCTGACGGATCACGTCCGGGTTGGCCGAGTCCATGATCATCTGGCGCATCTCATGACTCTCCAGGGACATGACCTCGTTGACGGAGCGGCGGCCGTGGTAGCCGATGCCTTGGCAGTGCTCGCAGCCGCGGGGGACGAACGTATCCTTGAGACGTTCGCGCTCGCTCTTGGAAAGATCGACCGACTCCTCCGCCTTTAGTTCAGCCTTCTCCTTGCAGTGCGGGCAGAGGAGGCGGATCAGCCGCTGGGCGACGACAAGTTTGAGCGCGCTCACGATGAGGTGGGGGCGGATCCCCATGGTCGTCAGACGATAGATCGCCATCGGCGCGTTGTTGGTATGCAAGGTCGAGAGCACGAGGTGGCCCGTCATGGCCGCCTTCATCGCGATCTCGGCCGTCTCGCCGTCTCGGATTTCGCCCACCATCACGACGTTGGGATCTTGGCGGAGCACGGCGCGGAGAATTTTCTCGAAGGTGAATCCGATCTGGCTCTGCACGGGCACCTGCGTCACCCCGTCCAACGGGTATTCAATCGGATCCTCGACCGTCATGAGGTTGCGGCTCGGCGTATTGAGCGCCTGGAGCATCGCGTACAGCGTGGTCGTCTTGCCCCCGCCGGTCGGACCCGTGACGAGGATGAGCCCCGTCGGCGACTTGAGCGCCGTCTCGATATGCTTGAGGTCCTCCGGGGTCGGGAAAAGCTCGCAGAGCTTCTTCGGCGACAGGGTGCGGCGCAGGATACGCATGACGATCTTCTCGCCGTGCATCGTCGCGAGCGTGTTGACCCGGATCTCGGCGCTCACTCCGCCCCGTTGGATCGAGAAGCGGCCGTCCTGCGGCAGGCGTTTCTCGGAGACGTCGAGGTTGGAGATGATCTTGATGCGGGCGATAACGTTCGCCTTTATCTCGCTGGGCAGCCGGTACAACGACTGCAGCGCCCCGTCGATCCGGAAGCGAATGAGGAGGCAGTCCTGCTTCGATTCGATGTGGATGTCGGAGGCCTGGCGACGGATGGCGTCCTCGAACACGCACTCGACGAGCTGAATGACCGGCGAAAAGTCGGAGACCGGAGGGCCACCGGCGGCGCCCGAGCGCGGCTCGATCGACCGCACTCCCGCGCCCCAAAGGCGCGCGAGATCTGGGCTTCCAGAAAGGAGGCTCTTCAGATTCAAATCCATCGTGCTTTCGTCGTCCAGGCCGGAGGGGGCAGGCGCGGGCTCCGGGGCGTGCGGATCGGCCGTCGGAGGCGCCGCATCGACCGGCACGACCTTTGCCGGAAAGCGGACGATCTCGAGACCCTTGTCCGTCTCGTATTCGCCCGAGGGCGGCGCGAGCGGCTCCGCTCGGCTGCGCACCGGGGCGTCCCCCACCAGCAGCGTGCGCACCGCTTGAAAGATCTCGGCATTGGAGCAGAATTTCTTCATGAACAACACGCCTTCTACCTCGATGAGCTCCTGCATCTTCTTCTCGGTCGCGGTCAGCATGATGATGGGCGTCGAGCGCGTGTCGTGACGCGCGCGCAGGCGGCGGATCAACTCATAGCCGCCCATGACCGGCATGGCGGCGTCGATGATGAAGAGATCCGGCACGAAGGCCTCGCCGTCCCGCCCCAAAAGCTCCAAGGCCTCCCGGCCGTCGCCCGCCTCAAGCACGGAGTGGCCCTCCATCGACAGGAGGGTCTGCAGAAGGTTGCGGATGCTCTTGTCGTCGTCGATGACGAAGACGCAGCGCGTGGCGCGCGCGGCGCCGTAGGAGGAGGAGGTCGACATCGGTTTCAGGGTGCCGCCCAATCGGTAACAGACCGGCAACTAAGCGGCAGCAACGCTTGTCGAGCGGCGTCCCCTAACGGGACGCGATGCCCACGCTCCGAATTCGCGACTAGGCGCGCCGTTACGGTTTGCCGAAGGCGGTGTAGTGCCAGGGCTTGCGGGCGGCCCCGCTCAGCTCGAGCATGACGTGCTTGACGGTCGTGTAGTCGTGGAGCGCGTAGAGGGACAGGTCCTTCCCGAACCCGGATTGCTTGACGCCGCCGTGAGGCGTCTCGGACGTGAGCGGCAAATGGTCGTTTACCCAGACCGTGCCGAACTGAAGAGCCGCCGAGACCCGCATCGCGCGCTGGACGTTGGAGGTCCAGACGGAGGACGCGAGCCCGTACTCGACGTCGTTGGCGATCCGGACGGCGTCGTCCTCGTCCTTGAAGGTCTGGAGGCAGACGACCGGGCCGAAGACCTCCTTGCGCATGATCTCGGAGTCCAGCGGCGCCGAGCCGACGACCGTCGGCTGAAAGAAGAAGCCGCGCTTGGCGGATTTGAGGCGGCCTCCCCCCGCCAGGATTTTGGCGCCCGCCGCCCGCTTCAAGAAGCCCTCGACGCGGTCGCGCTGTTCGGCGCTGATGAGCGGGCCCATGTCGGTGTCAGGATGCTTCGGGTCGCCCGTCTTGAGCTTGGCGACCTGCGTCAGGAAGGCCGTCTCGAAGCGCTTGTAGGACTTGGCCTGGACCAGGATGCGGGTCGCCGCGGTGCAGTCCTGCCCGCAGTTGACGAAGCCCGCGACGACCGCGCCTTGGACTGCGGCGTCGAGGTCCGCGTCGTCGAAAACTAGGAAAGGCGCCTTGCCGCCGAGCTCCATGTGGCAGCGCTTGAGCGTCGCCGCGGTCTGGCCGACGATCTTGCGGCCCGTCGAGGTGTCGCCCGTGAAGGAGATCATCGCGACGTCGCGGTGCTGGGTGATCGAGCGCCCGGTCTCCTCGGCGCCGGTAAGCACGTTGACCACCCCGTCCGGGATCCCCGACTCTTGGACGAGCCGCGCGAGCGCGAGCGTCGTCAGCGGGGTCAACTCCGAGGGCTTGAGGATGATCGTGTTTCCCGCCGCGAGGGCCGGGGCGGCCTTCCAGACCGACATCATGAACGGGTAGTTCCACGGGGCGATCAGTCCCACCACGCCGACGGGCTCGCGGCGGATGAGGCTCGTGTAGCCCGAGGCGTATTCCGCGGCGGCGAGGCCTTCGAGATGGCGCGCAGCCCCGGCGAAGAACCGGAGATTGTCGATCGCGAAGGGAATGTCCCCGTCGCGCGCGAGCTTCATCGGCTTGCCCGCGTTGTCCGACTCGAGCTTGGCGAGGCTCAACGCGTCCCGCTCGATCAGGGACGCGAGCTTGAGGAGGGCCGCTGACCGCTCGCCCGGGGATTTCCGCGACCAGCGTCCGTCGTCGAACGCCTTCTTAGCCGCGGCGACGGCCTTGTCGACGTCGGCCGGGGCGGCGTCCGGGCTCTCGGCGATCGTCGACTCCGTCGCCGGATTGACCACGGGACGGACGTGTTTGGACGCGGACTCGACCCAGCGGCCGTCGATGAAGAGCTTGGTGCGCTCGGCTTTGGACGCCTTCGGCATGGACTACCTCCGGACTTGGATCTTGGGCGACTCGAAGTGCTTCGCGTTCACTTCCTTGAAGACCTTCTCCATGATGTTGAGCGCCCGGTCCATCTCCTCTTGAGAGATGGTGAGCGGCGGCTCGATGCGGAGGGTCTTGGCGTGAAAGAGCGTTCCGGCGACGAGGACTCCGCCGTCGAAGAGCCCCTTGGCGACTTCATAGCCGATCTCGTCGGACGGGAACTCGATGCCGATCATGAGACCGCGGCCGCGCACGTCGACGCAGAGCTTCGGAAATCGCCTCCGCAGCGCCTTGAGCTTGAGCATGATCGAGTTGCCCATGCGCTCGGCGCGCTCGGGGAGCTTCTCCTCGAGGAGCACGTGGATGCCGGCGATGGCGGCGACGCAGGCGAGCGGATTTCCGCCGAAGGTCGTCGAGTGGAGCCATGGCTCCGGAAAGAGATGCTCCCAGATGTTCTTCGGCGCGACGAAGGCGCCGATCGGCATGACGCCGCCGCCCAAGGCCTTGCCGAGCGTCATGATGTCGGGCACCACGTTCCAATGCTCGACGCAGAACATCTTTCCGGTCCGGCCCATGCCAGTCTGAATTTCGTCGATGATTAGGAGGGCGCCGTAGCGGTCGCATAGATCGCGCACCCGCGGCAGGTAGTCGTCCGGCGGGACGTTGATGCCGCCCTCGCCTTGGATCGGCTCGAGAATCACGGCGGCGATGTCGTTTCCGACTGTGTCGGCGCTCTTCAGGGCCGACTCGATGAAGTCCGCGTCGCCGTAGGGGACGTGATAGCAGTCGGGAAGGATCGGGAGGAACGGCTGGCGGAATTTGGCCCTCGCGGTGGCGGACAAGGCGCCCAGCGTCTTGCCGTGGAAGGCGCCCACCGCAGCGATGAACGACTTGCGGCCCGTGTGGAGCATCGCGAGCTTCATCGCCCCTTCGGTCGCCTCGGTGCCCGAATTGCCGAAGAAGGAGTATTGGAGATCTCCCGGCGCGATCTCGGCGATCAGCCGTGACAGCATCGCGCGGAACGGCTCCAAGAGCTCCTGGGAGTGGAGGGCCTGGCGCTTGAACTGGTTGATCACCGCGCTTACGACCTTCGGATGACGGTGGCCGACGTTGAAGACGCCGAAGCCGCCGAGGAAGTCGATGTACTTCTTCCCGTTGATGTCCGTGAAGGTGTTGGCGCTGTCCGCCCACTCGATCGAGGTATAGTCCGTCGACACGGCCTTGCGGTACTCCAATATCCCGGGATTGATGTGGTTCTCGTAGCCCCCCAGAGTCATCTCGGTCAGCCACTTCTTGTCGTCCTGCGAAAGCTCGTCCTTCGCGATCAAATCGAGCGTGCGCTGCGTATCCTTGAGAATATCCGCCGGCGTCGATTTCATGGTCGGCCCCCTGCCGTCTCGACGGAGCGCGCTTTCACGCCCCGGCCCTCCTTCTCGAACATCCGAAAAACCTTGCGCATCCCCAACTCCGCGAAGAAATACTCCGGCGCGAACACGCGCTCCGGGGCGGCCGCGCCTCCGGGCAAAAGGGTCCGTCCGGCCGCGAGGAGGTGGGCCGCGATCGACGCCGCGTATCCGACCCCCATGGCGCCGGCGGACAGCAGCCTCGTGGGCCGTATCTCGCAGTCCCGCTCGACGACGCAATCGCGGCCCCGGACTCCGGCCATGCGCACGCGCAGAACCTCGAAGTCGCGCGGCGCGCCGCTCGGCGTCCCAGCGCTGGCCTGCGCGAGCGCCGTGACGAAGGCGCGCGGCGAGACCATTTGCGCGCCCACCTTGACCGGTTTCGCGTCGGCCATCCCCATGGAGACTAACAAGGCGAGCTGTTCCTTGACGCCCGCCGGATACGCGATCTTGAATGCGAGGTCGCGCACGCCCTTGTCCTTGAGGAAGGCGGGAAGCGTCGCCGCTTCGGAGTGGATCACGGCCCCGGCCGAGCAGCGGCCGATCGGCGCCTTGAATTCGAGGCCCTCGGCACGGCTGTGCGCGGCGGCGGCGACGATCTTCCCCTTCTCCAGGATCGGCGCCGGCATGAGGTATTCATCGAGCATCGTGCGGATGGAGAACGGCGGCAGGAAGCTCGAGCCGAAGGAAGGGTCGACGCTCGCGTCGAAGATGTCCACCGCGTCGATGCGGTCGAAGGAGCGCGCCATGTCGGCGACCATCATGTTGGTGATCCCCGGCGTCGAGCCGCAGCCGAGCACGGCGACGCGACGCGCCCTGGCGAACTCCGGGCTCTTCTTGAGCTGCTTGAGCGTCATGTGGTAAAGGCCGCCGAGATCAACGTAGTGCGCCTTGAGCGCGAGCGCGAGGTCCATCGCTTCGAGATTCAGCTCGTACCACGCCGCGTTGATGAGCACGTCCGTCCCTCGAAGCGCGCGGGCCGAGTCGGCGGTCCTGCGCAGGTCGATCTCCGTGAACTTGAACTTGCGCCGATTGGGAAGCCTGGCGGCGACCTGCCTCCGGCGGCCCAGTCGCAGGTCGGCGGCGACGACGCGCGAGACCGCGGGATTCCTCCCGAGGTCATGCAACGCGGCCTCCGCCATGAGGCCCATCGCTCCGACGACGCCGACCGTCGTTCCCATGCTCTCTTAGTTCCGGAACCTCGACAGCACGTCCTCGACGACGTCCAAACCCTTCTCCAGTTCCGCCGGGCCGATCGTCAGCGGGGGCAGGATGCGGATCACGTTCCCGAACTGGCCGGCCTTGATGAGGAGTACGCCCCTCTCCGCGCACCGGGCGAGCACCTGCTTCATCTCGGACTCGCCGAGCGGTTCGCGCGACGCGCGGCTGCGCACAAGCTCGAGCGCCCGCATCGGGCCGACGCCCCGGCTGTCGCCGATGATCTCGCAGCGCTCCTTCATCCCATCCAAGCGCTCCGCCATGATCTTCCCGATATGGGCGCCCCGGCCGAGCAAGTTCTGGTGCTCGATGATGTCGAAGACGCCCATCGCCGCGGCGCAGGAGAGCGGGTTGCCTCCGAACGTGCCGCCCAAGCCTCCCGGCTCAACCGAATCGAGGATCTCCGCCCGGCCGACGATGCCCGACAGAGGAAGCCCCGCCGCCATCGATTTGGCGACCGTGATGAGATCAGGCACGACTCCCGAATGCTCGACCGCGAACATCTTGCCGGTCCGGCCGAAGCCCGACTGCACCTCATCGGCGACGAGCAGGATGCCGTAGCGATCGCAGAGCCGGCGCAGCGCGGGCAGGAAATCCGGAGGAGGGACGACGATTCCCCCCTCGCCCAGCACCGGCTCGATGATGATCGCCGCGACGTTGTCCGGACTGACCGAAGTTGTAAAGAGGGACTCGAGACGACCGAGGCAGTGCCGCGTCAGATCGGGAGAGCGGACGCCTTCCGGGGGCCGATAGGCGTACGGATACGGCGCGCGATAGGTTTCGCCGGGGAACGGTCCGAACTTCTGGCGGTAGGGCTTCTGCTTCCCGGTCAATCCCAGGGCCAGGAACGTACGTCCGTGGAAGCCCAGATCGAAGGAGATGATCCCCTGGCGGCCCGTGAATGCCCGCGCAACCTTCACTGCATTTTCGACCGCCTCGGCCCCGCTGTTGAATAGGACCGCCTTCTTGGGGAAGATGCCCGGCGCGGCCGATACCAGCCGCTCGCAGACCTTAACATAGGAAGAGTAGGACGCCACATGCATCGAGATATGGAGCATCTGCCCGGCCTGGCGCCGGATGGCCTCCACGACCGCCGGATGGCAGTGCCCGACGTTCAAGGTGCCTATTCCCGACGTAAAATCGAGGTATTCATTGCCGTCTACGTCCTTCAGGACGGCATTATTACCGGTTTCGACAAAGAGGGAGTGGAATTGAAATACTCCCTTGGCGACGAACCGGTCGCGGTCCGTCGTGAAGCGCTTGGAAAGCTCCGTCGAGCGCGGCGCGTGCGCCTTAGTCGCCCCAGGACGCGTTTTCGCAATTTTCTTTTCTTTTAATTGCATTTTTTCACCCCGAGCCCGCCTTACAGGGGATCTCCGAAGACTTCTCGGAGCCCGACGCCGGACGACATGCTTGAGAGTGGGACGTCCCTAGTATAGACTCTTTCGGGCGACTCTACCAGGGGGCCAAAGTGCCTAGGCGGGCCGCCCCCAAAGGACGCTGGATAAGGCGTCAAATTCGTCATATTCTATCAACGTCGCCCGAACAGGGAGGGGTTTGGCGGGCGGCATTGAGGCCACCATGCCAAGCCCGCAGCTCCTCCGAATCGCCGTCGCCGCCGTCCTCACCTCCTTCCTCCGGCCTTCCCCTGCCCAGGCTCAAGAGCGAAAGATCGCCGATTATCACGTCCGCTACAGCCATTCCGCTCCCAGCCGAACGACCGTCTATTCGTCGGGACGAGTCGTAACGGTGACCTCCGGACGGACCGCCAATAGCGGATTTTCATCGGAACTCATCGGCGATATCCTGGCCCTCGCGCGCGAAAGCCGCGGCAAGACCCTGTCGCTGAGGCAGGAACCCTGCACTGGAGGCGGCGTGACGTTCCGGACGATCGACGCCGGAGAACCGGAGCCGGGGACGACCGTTTCCCTCACGACGCCCTGCGCCTACGCGTCCGTGGACCCAGACAGCGAGCGGCTCAAGAAAACCGAGAAAGCGATCGCCGATCGGAACGCGGAGGCCGTTCGAAGCCTACTGGCGGATTGACTCCGGCGCGGCGCGCAATCAACCGCCGGGCGGAAAGCGGTACGTCCCCGGCTCCAGGGTCTTGAGCGGCTCCTCGCGAGTATTCCGAGGCGGAGCCGAGGTGCCGAGGGGCCGCAGGAAATCCCAGCCCGTAAGGACGGCCAGCTCCATCGGCTTTCCGGTCGCTTGCGCGAGAGTCCGCGTCTCGAAGCGGCCCTCGATGAGTCGGCTGACGCGCAATTGATGCTGGCGGGAACTCTTGTCTCGCGGCATCTCGAACTCGACCCAAATGCCCCGGTCTCCCCAGGGAGCCAGCGCCTTGGCCACTCCCGCCGCCAGCGCGGCGTGCCCGGCCGCGTCGAGGAAATCCGTGGCCTGCGAGTTGTAGATCAACAGCCCTTCCTGGGCATGGGGAGCAATGGCGGCGGCGATGGACTGAGGCATGTCCTGGAACGGGCAAGCGATCAGCTGAAGGAACTTTGGATCGCGCCTCAGCCGCAGGAACAACTCCGCCGCCGCGTCGAAGCGCTGCGCGCCGTCTTCGTTGTCGGGCCCCAAGCAGGCGCGCAGCCAGGCGCGCTGCCGGTCGTCGAAAAGATCCACCGGGCTCCGGTCGAGGCCGACGCGAGTCAACACGGGATACGGGACGTCGCGCCAGTGCGGCGGCTCGTCGGCCGGCTCCGCGTTCGAGGTCGTCAAGGTGAACGTTCTCGGAAGGTAGTCTCCGATCAACGTCAGGCCCGCGCTCGTTCCCATGTCGGCAAGATGGAACGGCAGGTTGCGCGGCAAAAACGCCGCGCAGGCGGCCAGCAGCCAACCCGCGGCGCGTCCGGAGTCGTTCGTCTGCAGCCTTCGGTGCTTCAGTTCGTCCCAAAAAGACGCGGGGGCGGCCTCCAAGAAGTCGATCACCGACCGGTCGGAGCCGTCGGTCCACTTGCCGGAGCACATCGGGAAGATCGCCCTCAGCTGCGGCGCCTCTCCCGCCAGGGCGGCGAAATGAAGCTGATGCAGCAGCAAGGACGGCGCCTCGTAGTCGGTCGTGAACGTGCGCCCGCCCCAAGCGCGCGCCATGCGGTCGAACCATGGCGCGCCGATCTCCACCGAATGCAGGACGGCTTTCAGCATCTCCGAATACGTCGGCGACTTGCCCCCGACGTAGGCGGAGAGCGCCTTTCCGTAGTTCAGGAACGCTTGGCGCCGCATGCCGTATTATACCTAAGCGGCGTCGGCCCATGTTCGGCCGCTGGCAGGGCTGCCGAGTGAAAAGCTAGACTCGGCCCATGGATTCGAAGCTCGAACACGAGATCGAGCATGGCGCGCTCATCAAGCATCGCGCGGAGGAGATATGGGGCTGGGCCTCCGCGGCCGGGCAAGCGCGCGCGGAGCGGCGCGGACGGTTCTTCGTCGAGCGCTGCCGACTGGGACCCAAGGACCGGGCGCTCGAGGTGGGCTGCGGCTCGGGAGTCTTCACGGAGAAGGTGGCGCGCTCCGGGGCGCAGATCACCGCGACGGACCTCTCGGAGGACCTGCTGCAGCTCGCACGGGGAAAGAACATCCCCAACGCGAAGATCGAGACGGCCGACGCGCATAAGCTCGCCTACCCGAGCGGCTCCTTCGACGTCGTCTACGGCAGTTCCATCCTGCATCATCTCGACGTGCGCCGGGCCTTGGAAGAGTTCTTTCGGGTGCTCAAGCCGGGCGGCCGTCTCGCCTTCGCCGAGCCGAACATGATGAACCCGCAGATCGCGGTCATGAAGAACGTCGGCTTCGTGAAGCGCCGCATGGGCGAGTCGCCCGACGAGACCGCCTTCTTCCGCTGGCGTCTGGCGGCGGATCTGCGCTCGGCGGGATTTTCGGCGGTCGAGGTGGTCCCCTACGATTTCCTCCACCCGGCTGTACCCGCCGGTCTTATCGACGCGCTCAGCCGTCTGACGCGCATTCTCGAGCGGGTCCCCCTTCTTCGCGAAATCGCGGGCTCGCTCCTCATCTACGCCGAGAAGCGATGAAGCGCACCGGGCTCGAGCCGGACGAGCGCTGGGTTCTCGCGAGGCTGGCCGCGGCGGCGGTGTTCGTCCATTTCTTCCGCTTGGGCTGGGGGCTCCCCGATTGGAGCCGCACGCTCGCGGTCTTCGAGTCTCGCGAGGAGGTCGAGCGACTCGCGCCCCGGATGGTCAGGCTGCGCGAGGAAGTGTACTCGCAATACCGGGACGTCAACCTCGACATGATGAAAGGGCAGCCCAAGCCGGGCGAGGCGTTGAGCGAGGACATCGTGCTGAACGGCATGCGCTCTCACCTCCTCCAACCCCGCTCGACCGACGAGCAGCAGGTCATCGGCGCCCTGAGCCGCCTGAAGAAGGCGGCGCGCGACCGGCGCCTGCCGTTCGTCGTCTACGGCTATCTCTATCTTTTTCTCGTCGGGCTTTTTCTCCTCGCCGGGCACGCGGCGGGCGCGCTGGCGCTGACCTCCGACATCGCGCATTACTTCACCCACCCGCAGCACATGGCGGGGATTTACGTCTTCGCGAGGGCGGCGGGCGCCGCGGCGGCGCTAGGTACTACGGCGATCGTGTACGCCGCCGCGCGGCGCTGGTTCGGGTGGAGGACCGCCGCCGCGGCGGCGATGCTATATTGCCTCGACCCGATCACGGTGATCAACGGGCACCTCGTCAAGCCGTGGGGCGTGACGGCTCTCTTCGAGGCCGGGCTCGCGGCGCTATGCCTGCGCATCGCGTGCGCCGGCGGGGGCACGCGGGACGTGCTGGCGGCCGGAGTCCTCGCGGGCCTGGCTGGAGCGACCTCCTACCTCTACGCGCTGACGTGGCTCTGGGTGCCTCTAGCGAGGGCACAGGCGCTCAAGTGGCGGCTGCCGCTTCGCGAGTTTCCGGCGCTCGCCGCGAGCGCGACGGCCGGCGCGGTCGTCTTCCTCGTCACCAACCCCCAGGTGATCTTCCACTTGGACGACATCCTCCGATTGCGGCACGAGTTCAACTTCGGGGACCCTACTGCGGGCCTCCTGTTTCCCTGCCTGACCGACAACTTCCTCACCTTCCCGGGCGCGCTCTACCTGGCCGCCAGTCTATCCGCGCTGCCTGCCGCGCGGCGCGAGGCGGGACCAGAGCGCTTCCTCTGGCTCGCGCTCGCCCCGGCCCTTGTCTTCTTCGGCATGGTGATCGGCGGCTCCGCGCATCATCTTCTGCCGCTTTACCCCGTGATCGCCCTTCTGGCCGCGCGCGGGGCTCTGCGCAGGGGCAGCGCCGCCGGCCGCCTGCTCCTCATGGGCTGCCTGGCGGCCGCCGCGGGAGCGTCCGGGGTTTGGCTGCGCGACGCCGCGGTGGACCATCTCGCGCAGGGAGGCCGCTGGCTGCGCGAGCACGCCTTGCCCTCCGCCTCCATCGCGATGACGCATGCCGTCCCGGGCGCGAGCTTCCCCCCGTTCCGCTACTTGGGCCGGCGGCTCGTGTACCTCCCCAACACGGAACGCGCCCTGGTCCCGGACACGGACTTCGTGGTCAACGCCTATTTCGACACCCCGGAGTTCGCCAAGACGGAGGAGTTCCGCAATCGCTACGCCTTGGAACTCGACCTGCAGGGCTCTTCGTTCTCGTATCACAGGCTGCGGTTTCCCTGCGTCCCCTTCTCCCCCTACCCGAGCCGCCCCGTCCAGATCTGGTCCAGACGCTAGCTTGTTTTTCCGTCGGCGGGGGCTATACTGAAAGCGTGCTCGCGTTCAAGTGTTTCCTGTTCGCCGTCGTCGGGCTCGGCCTTGAGGTGATCGAGACCGCCGTCTTGGATTATCCTTCCAAGAAGGACTCGCGCCTCATGGGCTACAGTTCGATGTGGTATCTCCCGTTCTACGCTGTTTGCCCGCTCGCCTATTTCCATTACTTCCACTCCTGGCTGTTCGCTCGGCCGCTGACGCTGCGGGCCGTCCTCTACATGCTCAGCTTTTGGATCGTCGAGTATTTGAGCATGGGACTGCTGCGGCTGCTCCTAGGCCGCTCTCCGTCGGAAGAATCGTACTACCAGTCGCGCTGGAACGTGCAGGGGCTCATCCGCCTCGATTTGGGTCCCGTCTGGATCGTGTTCGGCTTGGTCTTCGAGTGGATGTACCGCTCGCTCGCCCCTCTTTAGCGCTTCTTCTCGGCCAGGGCCTTTTCCGCGATGGAGGCCGCCATCAACAGGTTCGTGTGCGTGTTGAAGTCCAGGATCGGCCGCGAGAGAGCCTCACGGATGACGGCGTCGGCTTCCTCCGGCTTGCCGCGCTCGAGCAGCGTCGTCGCGAGATACAGGCTAGCTCTCGGCTCCGCGGGACGGAGCTTGAGGGCTTTGCGCAAGAGATCGATAGCTTCGGGAGCACGGCCCTTCTCGAGATAGAGCACGCCGAGCCGAGTCGCCGCGCGGGCGTAGTTCGGATCGTACGCCATGGCACGGCGGTAGCGCCGCTCGGCCTGGGCTTGGTCCCGCTGCATTTCCGCGATCCATCCGAGGCCGGTCTCCGCCCGCGCGCTCTTCGGGTCGATGCGGAGAGCCTCGATGAACGAGGACATGGCGGCCTCCGGCTTGTCGAGCTCGCTGAGCTCGAAATCTCCGTTCAAACTGAGCTGGATCGAGATCGCCCGCGAGATGGGGCCGAAGCCGTCCAGGCGATGAGGGATCAGCGTTTTTTTCACCTTGCGTACCGCGTCCACGATGCCGCTGGTCTCACCGCGCCCCAGGCTCTTGGGTGCCGAAAACTCAAGCAGGGGGCGGTCGTCGCGGTTGGTCGGGCCGTCGCCGACCATCGCGCGGATCTCCTCGTCGCCGAGCAGGTACGTCCCCACCACCAGCGTCCAGGGATCGGCGATCTCCATCCTCGTCGTAGCGAGGTCTTGGCGCATGGCCGCGTTGGATAGGAAGGCTTCCTTCATGCGCGCGAAGTCGTGGCGGATCGGCTTTTTGAACCCCAACAGGAAGAAATCCGTCCGCTGCGTGCTGATGAGAAGCGCGTACGGGAAGACCTTCGTGAACGTCCGCATGATCATGCGGAAGTCGTCGACCGACATGTAGTAGCTGTGGAACCACTGAGAGAAGACGCCGTCATCCTTCAAGGCGCGGCTCGCCTGCCGGAAGGACTCCTCCGTATAGAGGCTCGCCACGCCGGCAATCCAAGGATTGGAAGGCTCGGACGTGATGATGTCGTACTTGCCGCGGCTGGACGCCAACATCTGCCGCCCGTCGGCATAGACGACGCGAACGCGCGGGTCGTCCAGGACTGCGCGATTGGTCCTGCGGAAGAACCCCGCGGCGCCGATCACCGCCGGCTCGATCTCCACGATGTCGATCGTCTTGATGGCGGGGTCGCTGGCCAACGCTCCCGCGGTGGCGCCGCTGCCGAATCCGACCACGAGAGTGTCCTTCGGCGCGCCCGGATGATACAGCCGCGGTACGTAGCCCGCCATGTCCTGCGTATCGAGGTCGAACGCGCTGGAAGCGTCTGTCTTTCCGTTCACGCGCAGGTAATGCTCTCCGGTCGACTCCTCCAGCACTACGACGGTCGAACTCGGTCCATCCTTGTGAAAGACGACCTTGTCCTTGTGGAGGTCCGATTTGAACTTAGCGTACTTGGGAGGATTCTTGTAGCGCTTGCCGTAAATGAACATGCCGCTGGAAACGAGATGGTGATCCCACCTCGGCCTGCTCCAGTTCGAGACGGCGGTGACGGTCACGATCACGGCCGCCCAAGCGAACCGCCGGCGGCCTCGCGCGGCGTCGGCGCAGACGAGAGCGACGGCGGCCGCCGCGTACAACGACCCCCCGAGCACCAAGGTGTTCTCGACGCCGATCGCCGGGATGAGAAGGAGTCCGGACAGGGCCGAGCCGAGGATCGCCCCGACGGTGTTGGCGGAGTAGCTGACGCCGGTCGTCGCGCCAAGGCTCTCCTTCGTCGGCGACAGCGCCGCCACGATCCACGGGAAACTCATGCCCATCAGCAGCGTCGGAAACGCCATGACCCCTGCGCAGAAGACGAACTGGATCGCGTGCAGGCGCCAGCCGCCTTCGTGCATCTGGGGCAGATAGCGCACGACTTCGTAGGGCAGCCAGTTGAAGACCGGCAAGGCGCCGAGGATCGACCAGGCGATGCCGGTCATGAGCGCCCCGGCGGTGAACGGGTCGATGCGCAGCCTTCTGCGCAGGGCATGGAAGAGTTCGCTGCCCAGGGCCAAGCCGAGCAGGAACACGGTGAGGATCAGCGTGAACGCGTACGTGGTCGAGCCGAGGACGAGAGCGAAGGCGCGCGTCCACGCGACCTGGCATATCATGGCTGCCGCCCCCGAGATGAGGAGCGCGGCCAACAGCGGCGCCGCCCCGGCCGGCAGCGAGGAATCGGGCGCCACCTCGTGCATGGGTTCGCGCGTCGACGGCGCCGCGGCCGCGCTGCGCCATAACCGGTAGCCGGCCGCGGCGCAGAGCCCGTTCGCCGCGGCGGCGAGGAAGAGCGTCCTTTGGATGCCCAAACCTGGGATCCACCAGAATCCGGCAGCGACCGCGCCGATGACGGCCCCAAGCGTATTAAGGCCGTACAGCAGGCTCAGCGGACGGTCCGCCGCCCCGTCCTCGTGCTGGCCCGCCCATCGGGTCAGGACGGGCAGCGTCGCCCCCATGCAGGTCGCGGGAAGGATCAGCACCGCGAAAGACGCGGCGAAGTAGACGAGGCTCTGCGTCGACTGCGGCGCGAACACGATCCCGAGTGGAAGGAGAGCCCCGTGCGCCAGTTGGATCAGGGGGCGCGACGCGAGCCCGAGAAGACCGATGCCCGCCTCGAGGATCGCGTAAAAAAGCAGCAGTCGCGCCGTCGGAGTCCGGTCCGCGGCCTTTCCGCCCGCGTAGGAGCCGATGGCGAGCCCCGCCATGAACGCCGCGAGGACCGAGGAGGCGGCGAGAGTCGTGTTCCCGCAGTGCAGGGAAATGAGCCGGACCCAGAGCACCTCATAAATGAGGGCGGCCATCCCGGATAGAAAAAAACTGGCGCAAACGAGAGAGCGCGCGCGGGTCACGGATAGACTGTAAGGCCCGCGACTCTCCCTGTCAAGGAGAGCTAGTAGAGGCGGATGGGAACCTTGACTTCGAAGTTGTCCACGAAGCCGCCGCGCCGAATCGTCAAGACGACCGTGTCGCCCGGCTTGCGTGCGCGGATATAGCGGACGTAGTCGTCCTCCAAGTCCTCGGGATCTCCGTCGCCCCAGGCCCGAGGGACCCTGTAGACCTGGAGATCGTCGACGGCGGTGATGATATCTCCGGAGTACACTGAATTTCGCGTCTCGAGCGGAGCGCCGGGCTGGACTCGATCCACCTGAAGGCCGCCGTAGCGCCACGCGTCCACCAGGACGCCGCTCTGCGTATAGTGCATCCGTCCTTCCGCGCGATAGAGATCGAGGAGCTTGCGGACCGTCGTGATCGGGACGGAATAGCTCATGCCGGCCCATTGCTTCGACTGCCCGTCGTTCTTGTACCAGGTGTTCACGCCGACGACTTCTCCCTTCATGTTGTAGAGCGGGCCGCCGGAGTTGCCGGGATTGAACGCCGCGTCATGTTGGATGACGCCGCGTACGCCGTCGACCTTCCGGTTCAAGGCGCTGACGATGCCTTGGGAGACGCTCTCGTGGTCCCGACGGGGCCCGCCGATGACCAGGACGGCTTCGCCGACCTTCAGCTTCTTGTCGTCCCCAAGCGCGGCCGCTTTGAGCGGCACTTCCGCGGGATCGACCTTCAGGAGCGCCAAGTCTTCATGGCGGTTGAAGCCGACGATCTCGGCCGATAGGATGCGTCCTCCGGCCAGGCGGACCCTAGCGCTCCCCCTCAAGACCTCCACGTCTTCCCCCTTTCCGTTCTCGACCCTGCGAAAGAACCCCACGAGCCCGTTCTCGGCGACGTGCGCGTTGGTGACCACCAGTCCGTTTGCCGCGTCCACGATGAATCCCGAGCCCCCTCCCTCGACCGAGCGCGTATGTTCCTCGAGTCCGTTCCGCGTCCTATGCAGGCCTTTGATCATCACCGAGACGGCCGTGTCTGAAACCTGTTCGACCAGCTCGTGGAAGGAGTGCTGCGTGCGCAGTTCGTCCGCGCGCTGCGGGTGCTCCGCCTTAAGGCGCTCCACCCCGGATTGGACGCCGGGCGCCAGGATGGGAGGGCCGACTTCCGCGGGAGCGACGGCCAACGGGAATAGCAACGCAACGACGGCGTATGCAGGGGTCATAGCTTCGGCTAGGATAGCAGAGCTCGCCGCAATCACCTGGGCGCATCGGGAATACATGCGCCAGGGCGATAGGCCCATAATCCTGCGGGGGGCATTTTTTGTTAAAATCCCAGCGGTAAATGAGCGGGTTCTGGAAGGGGCGGAAGGTGCTGGTCCCGGGAGGCAGCGGCTTCCTCGGCGCCCACGTCGTCGAACGCTTGAAAGCGCTCGGCGCATCCGCGTCCGTTCCGCGCAGCGCCGACTGCGACCTGCGGCGGCTCGAAAACATCGAAAGGACCTTGAAGAAGGCGAAGCCGGACCTCGTCATCAATTTGGCGGCGGTCTGCGGCGGCATCGGGGCGAACCAAGCGGAACCCGGCCGATTCTTCTTCGACAACATCATGATGGGCACGCAGCTCATGGACGCGTCCCGGCGTCTCGGCGTCGAGAAATTCGTCCAGATCGGGACGGTCTGCTCCTATCCCAAATTCGCCCCCATCCCCTTCAAGGAAGAGGACCTTTGGAACGGCTATCCGGAGGAGACGAACGCGCCGTACGGCATCGCGAAAAAGGCGCTCCTCGTCCAGGCGCAGGCATACCGCAAGCAGTACGGCTTCAACGCGGTGTATCTCATCCCGATCAACCTCTACGGCCCGCGCGATCATTTCGACTTGAAGACTTCGCACGTCATCCCGGCGCTCATCCGCAAGTGCGTGGACGCCGTCGCGCAAGGCCGGTCCTCGATCGACTGCTGGGGGACGGGACGGGCGACGCGGGAGTTCCTGTTCGTCGAGGACGCCGCGGAGGGCATCCTCAAGGCCGCCGAGCGCTACGACAAGCCGGAGCCGATCAATCTCGGCAGCCATTCCGAGATCTCGATCCGGGAACTGGTCGCGCTGATCGCGCATCTGACCGGATTTCGCGGCGTGGTCCGTTGGGACGAGTCGAAGCCCGACGGCCAGCCGAGACGCAAGCTCGACGTGTCTCGCGCGCGCAAGGAATTCGGCTTTACGGCGAAGACGCCGCTCGAGACGGGGCTCAAGACCACCATCGCATGGTACGCTCGACAAACGCGCAAACCGACCGCTACCTCCAAGACCTGAGGGTACGCCTCAAGTCCCACTTCAACGCCAACGCGGGCGGGCGCGACCGCTTCAAGCGCAGGGCCTCCTACTATCACGGCCGCATCGAGGCGTTGATCCGCCAGCACGTTCCCGAGGGCCAGTACGTGGTCGAGATCGGCTCGGGCACCGGCGATCTGCTCGCTGCCCTCAAACCCAGGAACGGCCTAGGCATCGATTTCGCGGAGGACATGGTCAAGACCGCGAGGTCCAAGCACGGTGCGATTCGGTTCGAGGTGGACGACATCGAGGATTTGAAGACCTCCGAGACCTTCGACTACGTCGTCATGAGCGACGTCATCGGCTCGCTCGCCGACGTCTGGACGGCGTTCCGCAACATCCCCTCCCTATGCCGCGGCGACACGCTGGTCTTCATCACCCACTACAACTACCTCTGGGCGCCGCTGCTCCGGATGGCGGAAAGGCTCGGGCTGACCACTCCCCAACCTCTTCAGCACTGGCTTCCCTTGAGCGACATCGACAATCTCCTCCGGCTCAACGGCTTCAAGGTCACGCAGTCCGGCTATGCGGTCCTCCTCCCGGTGAACATCCCCCTCGTCTCATTCGTGTTGAACCGGTTCATCGCGCGCCTTCCGCTGATCCGAAGGCTCTGCCTAGTCCAATACGTCCTCGCGCGGGTCGAGCCGGCGGAAGAGGCCGCCGCGCCGCGGAGCGTCTCCGTCATGGTCCCCTGCCGCGACGAGGCCGGGAATATGCAGTCGCTGGTCGACCGTCTGCCGCTCCTCGGCTCTCACACCGAGGTCGTCTTCGTCGACGGCGAGTCGCGCGACGGGACCGTCGAGCGGATCGAAGAGGCGATCAAGAACCCGCGCTCCGGCTTCTCCTACAAGGTGATCCGCCAAGGGGGCGCCTTCGGCAAGGCCGACGCCGTGCGCAAGGGCTTCGACGCCTGCACCGGAGACATCTGGATGATCCTGGACGCCGATCTCTCGGTCGCCCCTGAAGACATGCCCAAGTTCTATCTCGCCCTGGCCGAGAGCCGCGGCCAGCTCATTAACGGTTCGCGCCTTAACTACCCGATGGAGGACCAGGCAATGCGCTATCTCAACAACATCGCCAATCACCTCTTCGGGATCGCGTTCTCCTGGCTGCTCGACCGCCACATTCGCGACACGCTGTGCGGAACCAAGGCGCTCACCAAGCGAAGCTACGAGCGCATCAAGGAGCAGCGGACCTACTTCGGTGACTTCGATCCCTTCGGAGACTTTGACCTCCTCTTCGGCGCCGCGCACTTGGGCCTCGACATCGTCGAGATGCCCGTGCGCTACCGCAACCGCAGTTACGGCGAGACCAAGATCTCCCGGTTCCGGCATGGGCTCCTGCTCGCCCGGATGTGCTGGGTCGCCCTCTGGAAGCTGAAATTCGCCTGAGCGCTTATAGGTTCAGCGGAAACAGGCCCGCGCAGTGCCTGCGGTCGTCAAATTGGTAGAATCACCTCCATGAACCGAACGCTAGGAATCTCTCTTGCCGCAGTCCTGCTCGCGCTCTACGCTTCCGCGTCGCGCGCCGATGTCGCCGCCCCCAAGGTCGACAAGATCGAGATCGTCGAGGCCGGCATCTACAAGGTAGAGGTCGCCTCCAGAGAAAGAGTCGACGGGCTCGCGGGAGGCAAACTTTCGATCGTCAAGAACTCCACTCTCCTTAAGGCGACCACGACGATCCCGATGAAGATTGGAACGACGTTCGGCATCCGCTACAAGGTGATCGGCTCTCCCGACGGCTCGAAAGCGGAGTTGAAGATCGTGACGAATTACCCGAAAGAAGGCGTCCGCGACCCCGGACAGAAGCGCACGCTCTACGCCTCGACCTACCCGGTGAACAAGACGATCGGCCTGGTCACCTACAAGAGCTATACACTCGAGGAAGGCTGGGAGCTCGTCCCCGGACGCTGGTCGTTCGAGGTCTGGTACGGCGACAAGAAGATGGCCGAACAGGAATTTACGATCGTCGCGCAGTGACGCCGGTTTAGTCGGTCAATACCGAGCCGTCGGAGAAGCGCGCGCGCGTCTGCCCCGCTTCCTTGAGCATCGGCACCTCGGCCCGGTCCTTTTTCAAGACGAGGCGCGCGTTGATGTTGTCGGTCTTCCGGGGCGCGCCGTCGACGGCCGCGACGAAGTCTCCGGTCAAATCGAGCGGGTCCATAAATTGCACGAGCACCCGCAGCACGTCCCGGTGCGCGAGGCCGCTCCGGCTCTCGTGGCTGAAGGCCCGGGAGAGTGCGCGCGCTCGGTCCTCAGGGCCGCCCGAGACGGCGGCCTTCAGATCCAGCGCCAGACCCGCCGCTTGGCGGCTCAAGCGCTCCAGCCAGCCCGCGTCGTTCGTCTCCTCGCGAAAGCCTAGCTCCGTCCTGGCCCGCTGGACGTCATAGACGAGCCGGGTCCCCTCGAGGCGCCCGTTGCGCGCGAGCCACTCGGCCATCGTTCGATCGGAGGGCGCCATGCTGCGCGCGAACGCCTGTAGCACTTCCTGAGTCGACGCCGCCAGCGCGTCCGATACCGCCTTCTGGTTCATCACAAGCGTGAAGGAGAGCCGCCCCTTGCGGTCCGCCGGCTCGCCGTGCTCGGAAGGGGTCGCCGGCGGAGCAGGCATCAAGGAGCGGACGGGAAGCTGCATCGCCCCGTTCGCATGCCCCGTGCGCGCGGCGCCGGCGAGACGAAGGATCGAGTTGGCGTCCTCGACCGCGGCGCGGACCGAGGACTCCGGTATCCGACGGAAGCTCTGATTATGGATATAGACGGCGAAAGGATCACCGGAGGGCTTCCCCGTGGGCGTGTGCGTGATCACGTCGATCGTACGCTGCTCCTGGTCCTGGACGATCGGGCCGACGAACGGCGCGTTGAAATATTCGTTGTTGGGCACGCGGGTCGCCGTATGAAAGGAGAGCTGCCCGCCGTCCCCGTTGATGCGCGTCACCTTCTCCGGGCCGAACGTCTCGCTGACCGTGCGCTGAAAGAGGAACGGCAGATTGATCGAGAACGACTCCGCCTTGCGTCCATACTCCGAGCGGGCGGCATAGGTCGCAGCGCCGAGCTGCCGCGCGGTGTCCCCGCGAAGCGCCGAGTATGACTCCTCCGGATGCGTCGTCGCCAAGCGCGCCAGGTTCGCGAGCTTGAGGAGATTCCCGCGCAGCGCCTCCGCGAGGGCCTCGGCCTGCGCGGGATCTGTCGGGTCGAGGACATGCTCCAGGACGAGCTTGTGCCCGTCCGAGGTCGACGAGCCGGCGCCGAGGGATGCCGCCGCGTATTTGGCGAGCTGGGAAGCCGCCGCGCGGTCGGCCAGGCGCGCGAGGGCGTTCTCTCCCAGACTCGCGAACGCGAGGGGAGTCATGGAGACCTGCGCTCCCAGGCTCGCTCCGCGGACCTCAACGAGATCTATGCGAAGCCGGAAGCGCGCGGACTTCTCCGAGCGGCGCCACAGGGTCATGCTCGCCGTACCGTTCTTGGACTGGCTGTAGCCCAAGGATAGGATGGCCCTTCCCGCGAACGCCTCCGCCGCGCCGACGCCGCAACCCAATTGAAAAGTGAGCGGGATCCGCCACAGCTCGCCCCGCTCCATCGCCGCGATGCGCTTGGCGGTGAACGGGAACGCAAACTTGACGCCGCGGACGTCCACGAGACGCTGCAGCTCCTCGCAGCTCCGGTAGGTGCCGAGACGGCTCACGACGATCGATTTCCCCGAAGCGCTCGCGACCGCCCAGACTCGCGCGGTCGGATTCTCCGTCCCGAGGGGAATCGCCTCAGAGGGGTTGATCGAAACGGAGACCGACTCCTCGTCGATGAGCGCGAGCGAGCCGTCGAGGTCCGGCTGAAGCCTCCGGTCGATGCCGAGAACCGCCCGCGGCAAGACGCCCGCGGCGACCTCGGTCTTTATATGGATGGCGCGGCAGGCTTGATCGAGAAGTCCCCGGCGGGGCTGTTCCGCCATGCGTCGGCGGTCGGGCTCCGCGTAGTCTCCCGCCGCGTTCGCGCCGGGAGCCGGAGTCGCCGAGGGGACCGTCCAGTGGCTTTGCGCGGCCTCGTCATCGGGATCGCACCAGGCGGGAATCGAGCAAATCGTGAACAGCGGCAAGACCAACGCGAGCAATCGCAGGCGCCCCTCCATGCCTCAAGAGTAGCCGCCGCGTCGACTGCGCGCCTGAGCCGCTTGGGCGCTTCCGCGCTGGGCCAACGGTACGCCCGCGTCTAGGTCTTAGGTCCTGCCGGCGCGGCTTGATCCTCTCGGAGAAGCGAAGCTCCGGCGGAGATGAAGACTCCCCATAGGACGCCGGAGACGAGGGCCGAGAGTGGGATCGCACCATGGACTCCCTGCGCCGCATAGCCCGGCACGGCCCAGAAAAGGACATTCTCGACGAGGAAGGCCGCCGCTTGTCCCAAGAGGGCTCCGACGGCTCCGCGGCGCGAGGCGTCGCGATCTCTGAAAGCGCCGATCGCCGCGACCGCCGCGACCGCCGCGACATTGGCCGCGCGATAGCTCCAGAGGATCAAGTAGTACCACGCCAAGGTGGGCTCCCCCGTCTCGCCCCAGGAAAAGACGCGCGTCGCGACCGATAGTGGCGCCGCGACGGTCAAGACGACGCACGCGATGCCGAGACCGGCTCCATGGACGCGGCGGCGGCCCTTCGCGAGCGCGGCGCCCAGGCAGGCGTAGTAGACCGCGGTCGAGAGGGTCAGGTCGAAAAACGGCGGACCGTGAGCGCCTTTTAGCCAGAAATCGGCGCCGGCCGCCTCGCGATGCGCCAGCGCGACCGCGCCGTAGCCCAGGTAGGCTCCGAGGCCGCCGCCCAGCGCGCCCCAGGCCGATGCGACTGCCGTACGGCGCGCCTTCAATAGATCTTCGACTTGCGCGGCGCGCCGGTGTAATCGAGGAAGACGGTCTTCTGCTCCGTGAAGAAGTGGAGCCCGTCCTTCGCCATCTCGCGCTCGCCAACGCCGGAGCCCTTCACTCCACCGAACGGGACCGCCGCCTCGCCGCCGATCGTCGGCGAGTTCACGTGGACCATGCCGGCGTCCATCTCGTCGACGAAGCGCATGGCGACCGCGATGTCGCGGGCATACACCGCCGAGGTGAGCCCGAAGGGGCAGTCGTTGGCCAAGGCGAGGGCCTCGTCCAAGGTCTTGAAGCGGGCGATCGCGAGGACGGGCCCGAACACTTCCTCCTGCCACAACCGCATCTTGGGGCCGACCTCATCGAAGATCGTCGGCTCTACGAAGAAGCCGTGGGCGAACGCGCCTTGGTCGAGGCGCTTGCCGCCGATGACGAGGCGCGCGCCCTCTTTCTTGGCGATCTCGATGTAGTCGAGGTCGGTCTTGAGCTGCTCCTCGTCGACCGCCGGACCCATGCCGACCGTCGCGTCGAGGCCGTCTCCGACCTTGATCTTCCGGACTTCGGCTAGGAGTTTTTCCATGAACTTATCCGCGATCGACTCATGCAGGAGAAGCCGGCTCGTCGCGGTGCAGCGCTGGCCCGTCGACCCGAAGGCGCCCATCATGACTCCGGCCAAGGCGAGGTCCAAGTCCGCGTCCTCCCAGACGACGCAGGGGTTTTTGCCGCCCATCTCGCAAGTCGCCTTGATGCCGCGCCTGCCGGCGATCGTGTGGACGCCCACGCCAACCGAGTTGGAGCCGGTGAAGCTGACAGCCTTGATGCGTGGATCCTCCACGAGCACGTCGCCGATCTGCGATCCCGAGCCGATGAGCAGCGTCAGGACACCGGGCGGAAGGCCCGCTTCCTCGAAGATCTTGACCAACTCCGCGGCCATCGCCGGCACCAAGGACGCGGGCTTGAAGATCACGCAGTTGCCCGAGACGAGCGCAGGCGCGATCTTCCAGCACGGAATCGCCCAGGGGAAGTTCCACGGAGTGATCACGCTCACCACGCCGAGCGGGCGGCGCAACGTATAAAGGAGGTTGCCCGGGAGCTCCGAGGGGGCCGTGTTGCCCATGAGCCGCATGCCCTCGCCCGAGAACCACTCGATCAGGTTCATGCCCTTCTCCATTTCGCCGAGCGCCTCTGAGAGGATTTTGCCTTCCTCTCGCGTCATGAGGCGGCCCAGCTCTTCCTTGCGGGACCGGGCGATTTCGAGCGCCTTGGCCAGGATGCGGCCGCGCTTGGGCGGCGGCGTGTCCCGCCAGCCGGCAAACGCCTTGGCGGCGGCGTCGATGGCCTTCAACGCGTCCTCGCGGCTCGCCCCGCGGCAAGTCGCGACCACGTCGCGGGTGTCGGCGGGGTTGACCGAGACGATCTCCTTCGTCGTGCTCCCGTCCACCCATTTTCCGCCGATGAACTGCTTCAAAACGATCGGGGCGGCCTGCGCCTTCCCGGCGCCGGCCTTGGTCTTCGTCATCGTTGCCATGCTTCCTCCTCGATCCGCTGTAGGATCAGCGCGATCTCGCAAAGCCGGATTTCCCGGCCCAAATTGTCCACGTCCGCGTGCAGCTGCTTGGCCGGGTCCTTGAGCGCCGCCAGGTTCTTCTTCGCGAGGACTAGGGACGCCGCCTGCGCCGCGTGGCGAACTTCCCCCGCCGCGCCGCGCAGCGCCGCCACGAACTCGGCCCTCGCCTTGGGCAGACCCGGAAGGGCGGTCTTTCGCTTGGCCGCGACGGCGGCGAGAAGGCCCTCGGCGTGCTTGAGATCACGGACCCGGTCCGCCGGCCGATAGGACGGCCGCTGCTTTCCGTCCGGGAACGGTACTCCGGCCGCGGCGGCGGCCTTCGGTAGGGCCGCCAGCTTCTTCTCGAGAAGCTGGGTCGACATCGAAAGCGTCTCCGCGTCGTCGTCGCCGGCCGCGGCCTTGGCGCCCTTGAGGGTCCCCACGGCTTCGTCGGCGTGCGACTTGGCGGCCTTGCCGAGCGCGACGACGAACTCGAGGTCCCGCGCCAGTTCCTTGCCCGCCCGATCGATGGCCGACTCGATGTTGGACGCCTCGGCGTTCTCGAGCGCCTCCTTCATCGCGGGATCGCTGACCTTCGACCCGTCGTCTTCCGCCAGGGCCGTGCTCGTCGAGAGCGCCGCCGCCGCGAGGAGCGCCGCGAGGAGCCTCATGAGAGCATCCTCTCGAGCGCCTTGGGCTCGCGCTTAAGGAAACGTCCGTGCGTCGTCCGGCCGACGAACCGGCCGCCGTCCACCATCCGCTCGCCGCGCACGAGCACGTCGCGGATGGAGCCCGCGACCGTCACCCCTTCGTAGGGGTTGTAATCGACGTTCATGTGGAGATTCTTGCAGCGGATGGTGTGCTTCTTCTTCGGATCGATGAGGACGAGGTCCGCGTCCGCGCCCGGGGCGATGGAGCCCTTGCGGGGATAGAGGCCGGAGATCTTGGCCGGCGTCGTGGACGTGATATCGACGAAGCGATTGGCGGTGATTCGCCCCTTGGCGACCGCGTCCCAAAGCAGCATCATCCGCGTCTCGATGCCCGGCGCGCCGTTGGGGATCTTCGAGAAGTCCTTCTTGCCAAGTTCCTTGCCGATCTTGCCGCCCTTCGCCTTCATGCAGAAGGAGCAATGGTCGGTCGAGACGACTTGCAGCCAGTTGTTCTGGAGCCCCTTCCATAGGCGCTCTTCGTTCCCTTTCGGGCGCAGCGGCGGCGACATCACGTACTTCGCGCCCTCGAATCCAGGCTTCTCGTAGTCCTCGTATGAAAGGTAGAGGTACTGAGGGCAGGTCTCCGCGAACGCGGGGTGGCCGCGCTCGCGCGCCCGCCGGACCTCCTCCATCGCGTCGCCGGCGGAAAGATGGACGATGTAGAGCGGCACTCCCGCCATCTCGGCCAGGGCGATGGCCCGCCGGGTGGCCTCCGCCTCGGCGCTCATGGGCCGCGTCAGCGCGTGGTACTTCGGCTCGATCTTCCCCTCGGCCAGCGCCTTCTGCACGAGGACGTCGATAACGCCCCCGTTCTCGGCGTGCATGCAGACCATGCCGCCGTTCTCCTTCGTGCGGGACATCGCGCGGAAGATCGTGGCGTCGTCGGACATGAAGATGCCGGGATAGGCCATGAAGAGCTTGAACGTGGTGACGCCCTCGTCCACCAGCTTATCCATCTCCTTGACACGGCTCTCGGGAAGGTCGACGACGATCATGTGGAAGGCGTAGTCGACCGCGGACTTGCCGTGCGCCTTGCCGTGCCACGTATCGAGCGCCTCGCGCAGGCTGCCGCCGCGCTTCTGAATGGCGAAGTCGACGATCGAGGTCGTTCCGCCGCAGGCCGCGGCCGTGGTCCCAGACACGAAGTCGTCGGCGGTCGTAGCGCCCATGAACGGCATGTCGAGGTGCGTGTGCACGTCAATGCCGCCCGGGATTACTCGCATGCCTTTGGCGTCGATCGTCTTGGACCCGTCGACCGCGAGATTCGTGCCGATCGCGGCGATCTTTCCCTTTTCGATGCCGATATCGGCGACATAGGTGTCGGTCGCCGTCGTGATCGTGCCGCCTTTGACGATCAGATCGTAGCCCATTATCCCCTCCGGATTTCCGGCTTGCTGCGCGGCGCGTTGTCGAGCTTGTCCTGTCGATCGCGGTAGAACTTGATCAATTCGAGCGCCGCCGCATGCGTCTTGTGGAACTGCCGCGCTTGATATCCGTTTCGGATCACGCAGCCCGCGACGATGACCCACGGGATCAGATGCGCGGCCCCCTGGACCCCGTGCGACCAAAGCACCCAGGCGACGAAGAGCAGGACGGCCGTCAGGTTGGCCGCGTCGGCCAGAAGGGAGGGCGGGGACGAGGGACTCTGGGCGTGCAGGAACTCGAGCTCCTTGCGGTTGATCTCGAGTCGCTTCTGCAGGTCGTCCGAGATTTCCATGTCCGCTAGGCCGTCCGGGCTTCTTCGACGGCGGCGCCCGGCACGAACGCCTTCATGAGGCCGAGATACACGACGAGCGAGATCCCGAAGCTCACGAACCACGCGTAGCTGTAGAGGGCGCGAAAGAACCCCGGGCACGAGGCAACCTTGATCACGTCCAAAAATCCGGGAACGCACGGCAGGATGCCCAGGACGAGAGCCGCGACCGCGGCCGGATTGAACCCCGCCGCGTACCAATAACGCCCCTCGCGGCTGTAGAGTTCGGGCAGCTCGAGCTGCGTCGCCCGCAGCAGGTAGTAGTCGCAGATGAGCACGCCGCCGATCGAGCCGAGGAGCGCCGAGTAGCCGACGAGCCAGGTGAAGATGTAGCCCGAGGGGTCCGCGACGAGCTTCCAGGGCTGGATCAGGATGCCGATCACCCCGGTGATGAGACCGCCGATGCGAAAGGTGATCTTGCTCGGCCAGAGGTTCGCGAAATCGTTGGCCGGGCTCACCACGTTGGCGGCGAGGTTCGTCGCCAAGGTCGCCAGGCACAGAGCGAACAGCGACAGGCTCAAGACGACCGGGTTCTTGAACTGGGTGATCAAGACGACCGGGTCCCAGATCGTCTTTCCGTAGATGACGACCGTGGCCGACGTCACGGCCACGCCGATGAAAGAGTAGAGGCCCATCGTCGTCGGCAGGCCGACTGCTTGGCCGACCATCTGGTCGCGCTGGGTCTTGGAGTAGCGCGTGAAGTCCGGAATGTTGAGAGACAGGGTCGCCCAAAAGCCGATCATCCCGGTCAAGGACGGGAAGAAGACCTTCCAGAACTGTCCCGCCTTGGGACCGCCCGGCACGAAGGCCGAGGGCTGCGAGAGCATCGGGCCGAAGCCGCCCGCTTTCTGGTACGCCCAGGCCAGGAGCGCCAGGCCCAGCGCGATGAGGAGCGGGGCTTTGATCTCGAGAAGGACCCGGATCGAGTCGATCCCCTTGTAGATCACGAGCATGTTGATCGACCAGAAAAAGAGGAAGCACGCGAGCTGCGGAAGGCTGATGCCGCCGATGAAGGCGGGTGCCGCCTCCCAGGACGGGAAGTAGATCGCGAGGATCTTAAAGATCGCCCAACCGCCGATCCACGTCTGGATGCCGAACCAGCCGCACGCGACCAAGGCGCGCAGGAGGGCCGGGATGTTGGCGCCCCGGATACCGAAGGACGGCCGGCAGTATACCGGGAACGGGATCCCGTACTTCGTGCCGGCGTGGGCGTTCAAGACCATCGGCACGAGCACGATCGAGTTGCCGAGGAAGATCGTGAGCACGGCCTGCCACCAGTTCATGCCTTCAGAGATGAGCGAGGAGGCGAGCATATACGTCGGGATGCACGCGGACATCGAAATCCAGAGGGCCGCGATGTCCTTCATTCCCCATTTGCGGTCCGCCAGGCGCGTCGGCGCGATGTCGTGATTGAGGTAGGCGGATGCGGGCAGTTCGCCTTGGACCTCGTGGATGCCGTCGATGACGCGTACGACAGCGCTCAAGGAAGCTGCTCCACCAGCTCTTGGTACGTCTCCGGGCGTCGGTCGCGGAAGAATTGCCAGACCTTGCGGACCTCGAGGATCTGGTCGAGGTCGAGATCGGCCGTGACGAGCGCGTCCTTGTCGCGGGGCCCCGTCGTGACGAACTGTCCGCGGGGATCGCAGAAGTAGGACTGTCCGTAGAATTCCCCGATGTTCCAGGGCTTTTCCTTGCCCACGCGGTTGATCGCGCCGATGAAATACTGGTTGGCGACGCAGTGCGCGGGCTGCTCGAGCTTCCAGAGATACTCCGAAAGTCCCGCGACCGTGGCCGACGGGTTGAAGACGATCTCGGCGCCGTTCAACCCCAAGATCCGCGCGCCGTCCGGGAAATGGCGGTCGTAGCAGATGTAGACGCCGACCTTGCCGTACCTCGTCTGAAAGACGGGATACCCCAGATTGCCCGGCTTGAAGTAGAACTTCTCCCAAAAGCCGGGCGCGCAGTGCGGGATGTGGTTCTTGCGGTAGATGCCGAGGATCGAGCCGTCCGCGTCGATGACGACGGCCGTGTTGTAGTAGGTGCCGGTCGACGGCGTCTCGTACATGGGGACGACGATCGCCATCTTGTGCTTCTTGGCGAGCTTCTGCATGAGCTTGGTCGTGGGACCGGAGACGGGCTCGGCGGTCTCGTACCACTTGTCGTCCTGCTCGGCGCAGAAATACGGGCCGTAGAAGATCTCTTGGAGGCAGAGGATCTGCACGCCTTTCTTGCCGGCCTGCTCGATGAGCGGGACGTGCTTGTCGATCATCTTCTTCTTGATCTGAGAGAGCGAGTACTTAGGGGTCGACCAGTCGCAGCTGGTCTGGATGAGTCCGCTTCGGACGATTCGCGCCATGATTGCCTCCTACGTCTTCTTCTCGATCCTCTTATTGAGCTCCTTGAGCCGCATCGAAATCTGGGGCACGCCGAGAAACTCCTTCTCGAAGCCGAGCATCGCGTGGTCGTGGATCGGCAGGCGAAGCTCGTACTGGTGCGACTCGGGGTTGTACTGGAACTGGGTGCCGTATAGTTGGGGCAGCTTCTCGCTCATCAAGTACCGGTCGAGCGAGGCGGCCATGAGCCAGCGCGCCGTGCGATGGCCCATGATTGCGGCGATGGAGGCGAGGCGGTGCGAGGTGAGGAAATCCGAGGGCTCTTCTCCGTGCTGGAGGATGACCGAGGCGTGATAGAGGTCGTTCTTGGTTCGGACCTCTCCGAGGTCGATCATCATGTAGATGCGCTTCCGGCGCTGCCGGTCGCGCTCGCGCAGCTGCTGGACCGACTCGGGGGTCTCGTAGACCTTCTCGCGGTCCGCCTGGTCCTCCTTGAATACCTCCTCGAGCTGGAGGTTGTCGGTCTCCGGAGGCATGCTACCCGTGCATCCTCTTGTAGACTTCCTTGTAGCCCTTCATCCCCTTGGCGGTGTACTCCTCCCAGGTGAGCGGCTTATGCCCGGTGTCCACATCGTGCATGGTGATGCAGTTGTCGACCGGGCAGACCAAAGAGCAGAGGTTGCAGCCCACGCAGTCCTCTTCGATAACGAAGGGCGTGCGGCCGTTCCCGTTGGCGGCGCCCTTCGGAAGGGCGATGCACTGGTGCGCGGTGTCGTTGCAGGCGACGTAGCAAAGTTCGCAGTGGATGCACTTGGCGGGGTCGATCTTGGCGATCGTCTTATGGTGGAGATTGAGCTTCTTCCAATCGACGATGTTGGGCGCGGTCACGCCGATGAAGTCGTCAACGGTCTTGAACCCCTTCTCATCCATCCAGTCTTCCATTCCGGCGATCATGTCCTCGACGATGCGGAACCCGTAATGCATGACGGCCGTGCAGACCTGGACCGAGGAGGCGCCGAGGAGCATGAACTCGACCGCGTCGGCCCATGTCGAGACGCCGCCGATCCCGGAGATGGGCAGGGCCCTCGTCTCGGGGTCCGTGCGGATTTGGCTGACCATGTTGAGCGCGATCGGTTTGACCGCCGGACCGCAGTAGCCGCCGTGGGCGACCTTTCCCCCGACGGAGAACTTGGGCTTCAAGGTGTCGAGGTCGACGCCCATGATCGAGTTGATGGTGTTGATGAGGCTGACCCCGTCGGCGCCGCCCGCATTAGCCGCGCGCGCGGGGACGCGCACGTCGGTCACGTTCGGGGTGAGCTTGACCAGGACGGGCGTGCGCGCCTTCTCCTTCACGAACTCGGTGACCATCTTCGTGTACTCGGGCACCTGGCCGACGGCCGAGCCCATCCCGCGCTCGGACATGCCGTGCGGGCAGCCGAAATTGAGCTCAAGTCCGTCGCAGCCCGTGTCCTCGACCCGCTTGACGATGTCGTGCCACGCCTTGCGCTCGCAGGGCACCATGAGCGAAGCGATGACCGCGTGCTTCGGGAAGCGCTTCTTGACCTGGTACATCTCCTTCAAGTTATCCTCGAGCGGCCGGTCGGTGATCAGCTCGATGTTGTTGAAGCCCGCGACCTTCTGGCCGCCGATGTCGATGGCGCCGTAGCGGGAGGTCACGTTGATGACGGGCGGGTCCTCTCCCAGCGTCTTCCAGACCGCTCCGCCCCAGCCGTATTCGAAGGCGCGCATGACCTGCTCGCCGGAGTTGGACGGCGGCGCCGACGCCAGCCAAAACGGATTCGGCGACTTTATGCCTGCGCAATTCGTCGATAGGTCGGCCATTATCTCTTCTTCCTCGGTCGGGATTTGCCGCCGTCGCCGTTCGCCGTCTCCGCCTGCCCCGCCTCCGCCCCGTGTCCGCGCTCAGGGATCGGCGCGACGCGGCGGACGTCGATGGTGTCGATCCAATAGGCATGCCCGTCGGGGGGCTCCGTCACCCGGCAAAGGGACTTGTGAATGTTCCAGGCCGCGCGCTTGCCGTCGGCGGCGGCGTTGACGACCTCCCTTCCGCCGTTGACGGCGTCGCCGCCGGCGTAGTAGCGCGGGTTGGAGGCGCGCAGGCTGATTGGATCGACCTCGATGCGCCCGTCCTGCGAGAGGCGGAGGTTGGCTCCCTTGGCCAGCGAGTAGTGCTTCGTCTGTCCGATCGCCTTGATGACGCGGTCGCAGGCTATCTCGAACTCGGAACCAGGCACGGCCTCGAGGCCGCCGTCGGGGAGGGCGCGCGTCCTGGCGAAGCGCATCCCCGTCACTTGCTTGTCGCCCAGGATCGCCAGAGGCGATGCGTTCCAAAGGAACTCGATCTCATCGGCTTTGGCGAGCTCGAACTCGTAGTCGTAAGCCGTCATATGCTGCGCCTCGCGGCGGTAGGCCATGATGACCCGCTCGGCGCCGAGGCGCTTGGCCTGGGTGACGGCGTCAATCGCGGTATTGCCCGCGCCGATCACGATCGTAGTCTTGCTCTTGCCTAGAGGCGCCGCGTCACGCGCCTTGATGTGGTTGGCGAAGGTGAGCGCGTCCCAGACGCCCGGCAGCCTCTCGCCGTCGAGGCGGAGCGAACGCGTTTCCCCGAGGCCGATCCCGATGAACACCGCCTCGAACTCGCGCTCCAGCTTCTCGACTGGCACGTCCTTGCCCACCTCGACGCCGTAGCGGACGTCGACGCCCATCTCGATGACGGACCGAGCCTCCTCGAGGGAAGTCGCGCGGGTCATCTTGTACTCGGCGATGCCGGTCGTGTTGAGGCCTCCGGGAAGCTCGGACTTCTCAAAAATGGTGACGGGATGTCCGAGCCGGCGCAAATAGAAGGCGCACGCGAGGCCCGCGGGGCCGGCGCCGACGATCGCTACCTTGCGGCCGTTGTCGCGGCCGGCCTGGAAAGGCCGCTTTCCCTTGGCGTGGAGCGCGTCCGTCGCGTGGCGCTGCAGACGGGCAATCTGGATGGGCTTCTCGTGCCAATCCAGGTAGACGCAGGCTCCTTCGCAGAGGACCTCGACCGGGCAGATGCGGGCGCAAGAGTGGCCCAGCGCGTTCGCCTCGAGGATCGTCTTCGCAGAGCCGGTCAGGTTCTTCGAAGCGATCTGCTTGATGAAGCGCGGAATCTCGATGTGCGTGGGGCACGCTTGGATGCAGGGCGCGTCGTAGCAATACAAGCACCGGTTCGCCTCGACGGCGGCCTCCTCGGGCCGCATCGCCGGGCTGATGTCCGCGAACTTCGCGAAAACGTCCTTTGGCGCCGATTCAGGCGCGCTCGGGCTCCGATCCACCGCTTTTCCCATAAAAAGAAACGATTATCCCCTCTCTCCCGCCGGGCGGGAGGCGTCAGTATAATACCAATTACGGCCGTTTGCCAAGGCCAGCCCTTTGGAAGGGGTGGGCCTGGTCAATGGACCCATTCCCCGGGGCATCAAGGTCCTTCGTTCTTGTATCGAGAGACAGGTTCCGACCGCCTTCGCGCTCGATACCCCTCTATTTCGCGGCGGCCAGCTCCTGGGCGGCGTAGTCTATCGCCGTCTTCCAGTTCCCGGACACCGCCTCTGGGCGCCCGGCCGCGACCTGCGCGACGCGCTGGCGCGCGGGCAGGCGGTCGTCCCACGTCGTATTGGAGCCCTCCCACGTGAACGTCCGGCTGCCGCCATTGTTGGAGACCAGCTTCAGCTTGATGTTAACGTCGAGCGAGCCCATCACCGTCACCTTGCCGGGCTCGACCTTGAAGTCGTGCCAGGCTCCTTTGGGCTGATCGAGGCTGATGTAGTGGACTTCGTTGCCGACGACTCCCGCGCGCAGAGAGGCATGAGAGTAGAGGCCTGGAGGAAGCTTGACCAGAAAGACGTGCTCGCCGAACCCCTTGATCGCGCCGCCCCAGCCGTAGCCGCCCAAGCCGACCTGGGTCGACGAGCTCTTCTCTCCTGGCTTGTAGAAGAACATCGCCAGGTCGCGCAGCAGGAAGCCGCTCGTGTTCTCGTCCGCGATATTGGCCTCAAACAGGATGCCGCCGTCCGAAGGATCGGACTTCGCCGTCCAGTTGTGCAAAAATCCCCCGCAGCCCGAAAGCATCGATGCGGCAAGCAAGAGCCCGAGAACTTTCGTCTTCATGTCTCCTCCTCTACAGCTTCGTGTTCAGCGCCCGTCCGCCCGCCGCGACGATCGCTTTCAGTATGTCCGTCTTCTTGTTCAGCGCCGCGACGATCACCGCGTTGATCCCGTTCTTGTCCGTATAGTGCACGTCGACGCCCTTGTCGATCAGCAGGCGGCACAGCTCCATGTCTCCCTTCTTGGCCGCGATCATGAGCGCCGTCCATTCGTCGGTGCTGACGTGGTTGAGATTGGCGCCCTTCTCCGCGAGGAACTTCACCACGTCCGCCTTGCCGTTCCAGGCCGCGTACATGAGCGGCGTCCACCCCTTGGGGGCGGGCGCCAGGTTCACGTCGAGGCCCTTTTCGACTAGGAACTCCACGATCGGCAGGCTGCCTTTGGAGGACGCCAGATGGAGCGCCGTCTGACCGGTCTTGTGCATCACGTGCTTCGCCGCTTCCGGCCCGGCCTTCGCGAGGACGACCTTGAGCGCTTCGACGTTGGCTCCCCATGCCGCGGCCGTCACGGCGGTCGCGCCGTCTTCGTCCTGCGCGTCGACGGAAACCCCTTTCTCCAAGAGCATGTTGATGATCTCGACGTTTCCCTTGAACGCGGCCCACATCAGGGAGGTGTAGCCGGTCGCGTCGCCGCTGTTGATTCGCGCGCCCTTCTCAATGAGAAAACGCACCATCGCCGGCTGGTTCCCGGTGATCGTGAACATCACCGGGGTTCGGCCGTCGGGCTTGGACTTGTCGGTGGAGACGCGTCCCGCGTGCAAGTCGGCGCCCTTCTCGAGGAGGAACTTGGCCGCGTCGAGACCGCCCGACTGAGCGGCCTTCATGAGGGGCGTGATCCCCTCCCAGTTCGGCGTGTCGATCTTGATCCCCTTCGAGAGCGCCTCCGTCATTTTCGGGATATCGTTCTTTTCGGCACCCGACAGAAGGTCCGCGTAAGGATCTCCCCCCGCCTGCGCGCGCGACGCGGCGAGAAGGAGGCACAGGACAATCGAAGATTTCTTCACGGGGTCTCCTTGCGCACCTTGCGCAGCTCCGCCGAGAGGGAGGCGAAGGCGGGGACGAATTTCTGATACGCCGCCTGCTTGGCCTGCGGCGTACCGCCCGACTCCCTCAGTTTATCAAGGCTCGTCATGGCTCCGCTCAGCTCGCTCGCCTTCTTCGTGATGGCGAGGTCGCCGCGGCCCAGCTTCGTGGCGCGCTGGGAGAATTCCTGGATGATCTGGGAGGGCCGCACGCCCGCGCTCTTGTCGGTGAACTGCCTAAACAGCGTCGGACTGGCGAAGGAGTGGAGCATGGCGATCGAGTTGCCCCACCGCCCGGCGTTGCTGAGCGTCTGATTCAGCAGCATGTTGCTCGTCATCCGGTTCATTTGCGCCATCTGTATGCCGGCCGCTTGATCGGAGGTCATATACCCTTGGCGAGACGCCTGGGCTCTCAGCGTCGCCTCCTGGTAGGAAGCCATAGCGCTCCCCATCGCCGCCGCGCCGGCGGCGAAGGCGGACAAGGTCTCGGATCGCTTCTGCGCGTTGAGCCTGGAGATCATCTGATTGGCGTCTCCCAAGTTACGCTCTCCCTCCAGCTTCAGGCTCGCGAACTTGACATACGCCTCGAGCCCCTGCGGGCTCATCATATAGTCGAACTTGAGCTTCTGCTGTGTTTGGGCCATTTCCGCGCTTCCCGGGTACCCCCAGTCGGTGTAAATCTTCACCAGGAGCCCCCACGCCTCTTCCTCGATCTCGTTGACGCACACGGGATTGAACAGGCCCCGCTTCTGGATGATTTCGATGGCGTTGAGCGCGCCGCGCTCGGCCCGGCCGTAGTCCTGCTTCGCGTAGTGCACCCTGGCGCTGCCGATGTAGGCGCGCGCGAGGTTCGTGACGTGCCTCAAGTAGTAGTAGGGGATCCCATCGACCGGGACCGTCCACGCGCTGCCGCCCTTCTGCAGGGACTCGAGCGTGGAATTGAGCTCTTGAGCGTAGTTCTCGAAAGGCCGGTCGAAATCCTGCTGCCCTTTGAAGAAGCGCTCGTATTGCGCCGCCGCCTTCTCCGGAGCGGCGTTGGGGTCGACCGCCGCGAGATGACTGACCCCCAGCGCATGCGTCGGGTCCATCACCGGCGCCACGCTGCAGGCGCACAAGCCGAGCGCGACGGCCGCCGGCACCGCCCAGGATATCCCGCTTGAATCGCGATTCATCTGATTCTCCATGCTCTTCATAGGCCGAGCGCCTGCTGCGCGACCTTGTAGGCAAGGTAGCGCCCGAGCTTCTGCATCGCCCTGTCGCGCGGCGTGTCCGACCAACCGCCTTCGGACTCTCCCTCTCCCGAGCCTCCGGAGGACCCCTGCTTCCCGTCCCACGCGCCGGGTAGCGGCAGGCTCTTCTCCAGGATCTTCTTGCCGTCGCGTCCGCTCTTGATGTGGAAGGAGACACCTTCCGGCCCGGCCTTCGTCACGGCGTCGGCGCCCACCACATAGTCCCAGTCCTCGTTGGGCGGGAAATTCGAGATGCCAAGCTGCGTGGGTAAAAACAGCCCCGACGCCGCCATGCCTTTGACGACGGACTCGGCGTAATCGAGCCCGCTGCCCATAGGCCGGGTGTTCTCATCGATGGCCACATCTTGGATCGTGAAATTCTTGAAGGTGACGGACATCTTGTTCGAGATGAAGGCCGAGATCGTTCCCTTCTCCACCTTGGCGTCCTTGACGGTGAACAACAAGGTCCCGTTCGAATAGCACCGGAAAGCGTCGCCTTCCCGCTCCACCCGCAGGATGTTCTCGACGTTCGGCTTGACCGCCTCGTAGTCCGCCCATTTCTGAAGAATGACGGTCTGTCCGTTGATCGTCTTCGTAAAGACCGCGCCCTTCGTGTTGCTGATCATGAACTTGTAGAAGTCGTCCTTGCCCGCCCGTGAGAGGAGGAATCCAAAGCCGTAATCCTGCGCGCCGCTGCGCCATTGGACCGCGGCTTCGACGTGGTAGTCCTTATGCTCACCAGGGAATTCCCACGAGCCCGGCTCTTCCTTCGTCCGGAAAAGATTGAGCACGTTGTCCGACACCGCGCCCTGCATCTCCTTGGGATACTTGGCCAGCGCGTCGAAAACGAGAGGGTCTCCTTTCGGGATGTAGAGCGTCAGGCCGATGTCTGTCGGTTTGACACTATATAGGTGGCGGAACATGCCGACGCCGATCTTGAGGCTTGTCAGTTCCGCCTTCCGTTTGTCGAGCGCCGAGCGGACGTCGTCGGGCACCTCGTAGCGCGTCTCGGGCGCGTCCTCGGCCCTCGCCGATGCCGTCACGAGCAGGGCCAGCGCCAATAGAGCGTGTCTCATAGTTTGTCCTCCGCGGTCCCGCAGACCGAGGTATCGCGCACCCGTTTCCACTCGCGGCGCGTCACCTCGTACTCGCAGGAGCGCATGACCCAGTCGTTCTTTTGCATCTCCTCGGGACTCATGCCGCAGCGCTCCTGCACGAATTTCTTGTCATCCTCGCAGGCCTTCGCGTATTCCGGGTTCGTCACGGCCGGGCGGCAGCTCTTGTTCATGATCTCGTCCTTCCGCTTGCAGATGCCGAGGAGTTGCCGGAAGTACTTCGCGTTCTGGCTCAGCGTCTGCGTCAGTTGAATCTTGCGGGCGCGGGTCAGGTACGTCGCGGGGATATCGGCGTCGGGGATGGGCGGCTTGTTGCACCCGGTCCCGTTCGGAAAGACGCCTCCTTGCCCGCTCATTTGACGCTCGCCGATCATGTCAGGCACTGAGCCCTTGTTCACTTCCGGCGTGCGGCCGTCGAGCTTCGGCCGAGCGGTGCTGTAGCCGCTGTTTCCGTCGAAACCGCTTCCCGCCTGCGCCTGGCTTTCCTTATTATCCGAGCGAGTCGAGGCGTCCTGGCTCTTGTCGGCCTGCTTCTTCTGCGCGCTCGCCGTCGCTGCCAGCGCTGCGATCAGAACTGCGCACCGAGCGGAATGTCTCATAACCCCTCCCCGCTTCTCTTCGCCACCTTGAGCTTGGCGCGCACCTCGTCGACGCGCGCGTCGCCCTTATCGGCCGCGTTCAGGAAAACCTTGAAGTGCATCCGGCTCTTGGCGTCCTCGGTGAGTCTCGCGAAGGTCCGGCCGGCTGCGTAGTGAGCGTCCGCCCACCAGGGCGCGGCGCGGAAAGTCTCGACGTAGGCCCTGGCGCGGCCTTCGCTCGCCGCGTCCGCTCGGTCCAACTCCTTGAGAGCGTCCTCCGCCTTCTTGGATGGCGCGAGGGCAGGCTTCACCTTCGGCGCGAGCTTGACGATCACAAGGTACAGGCCTTCTTGCTCGGCCAAGGACTTTCGCTCCTTTCCTTCCGGGAACACGCAGTCGCGGTACGATTGGACCGCCTCCTTCAGCTTCCCGTCGGACTCCATCATCTCTCCCATGGGGCAGACGGACCGCGCAAGCTCCAGAGCGTCGCTCGCGGGGACAGGAGCACCCGCGTCGCCGGCGGGGATATCGTCGAAGAGGCCGACCCCCGCGCTTCCCGCTTGAGGCGGCGGTCCGCCGGCTCTCGGCGCTTGTCCAGGGGAGTCTCCGGCTCCCCCCATCACACCCGAGGCTCCGCCTCGCCTGCGCGCCGCGGCCTGATCTGGAAAGCTGCCTTCAAGCTTCCGCAGATCGCGCACCACCGGCGGCGACTCGTACTTTTCCTTGGGTTCGGGATTGCGGATGGGCGCGGAAGCTGGCGCCGGAGTCGTCATGGCAGGCATCGTCGCGGGCGGCGGCACGGCGACGGGCGGTTGAGGCGCCGGCAAGCGCGCCAGCGCCGGCCCGGGCGCCGGCACCGGAGCCGGCGGCGTCGGCGCGGGTCTTGCCGTGGGCTTGGGGGCAGGCGGCGGGAGGATCACCGTGGCTCCGGAGTTACCTTGATTCCCGTAGAATCCCCCGGTGCCGCCGGTAGAGCTCGATCCGCTCCCGGTTCCGGACCCCGTGCCGCTGCCAACCCCGGATCCCGTGCCCGGACCGATTCCGGATCCTGACGACGGAGCGGCAACCAGCGGCGCCGGCGGCGTCTTGATTTCGTCGGGCCGGGTATTGCAATCGATCGACTCGCCGAGCGCCGAGGTGCATTTCGTAATCTTGGGATTGCGGTTGTCGAAAAGTCCGTCGGACCTAGCCTTGAGGCCCTGCATCTCGGCGTCTTCCTTTGCTTTGCGGGCGTACTCCTCTGGCGACATCTTGCTCTTTTCCAATCGCTCGGAGTGGGAAGGACCGTCGTTTCGAGTCCCGGACGCGCCGACCGGGCCGCCGCCGGCCGCGTTCCCCTCCTTGCCCGGGGGTCCGCTTTCGTTCTTTCCAGCGCCGGGACCGGACGCGGAGGGGCCGCCGGTCTCCGGCTTGGCATTAAACCTTGCCGTCAGTTTCGCGGGGTCTGCCGCGGGGACCGCAGAAGGCTGAGCGGCGGCGCCGGCCGCCGCGGTAGCGGCGGTACTCCGCGGCACCCGCTTCTCGACCGGCCTGCCCGCTAAAGCGGCCTGGCTCTGCTCCACCATGGCGACCGTCGTCTTATCGCGTTTGGCGGCCCATAGCAGCGACTCTTCGAAGGACTTCGACCACGCGGCCCACTTTTCCTTGAACTCGGGCGTGTCCGTGTAATTCAGGTTCGGCTTGTTCATGAACGGCATGAGCATATTCTCGAGAGCGGCCAGCTGAACGCCCGTCGCATCGATCTGCGCGTTGAACTCCCGCGTCAGCCGCTGCTGCTCCTGCTTCTTGACGAGCTCTCGATGCCTCTGCAGGGCCGCCTCGTACGCGGAGTTGTCGCCGCCTCCGCTCGACGGATACCAGCATCGCCGCATCGTCCTCGATCCGCTGCAGGAAGGTCCGCCTCCGCCTCCTCCATGCGTGCGCCGCCTATGCCCTGTGCTTCCCGAGGCCTGGGGTATTTGAATCTGAGGAGGCGGATCGGGGTACTTGCACACGGCGCAGCCGCCTCCGCAGCCCGTATTTCCGTTGTGAAATGCCGCGGCCATCGCGTCGTCGTTGACCCATTGCACGCAGACCTGGGCTGCCGAAAAGGAGGAAGCGCTTGCGAAAACCAGAAGCGCGAGGATGGACCTAAATGGACGGCGGAATTGGGCCGGGCTCATGCTCAGGACCTTGTATATCCCGAGTCCGACAATCTGTCAATCCCTTCCGGAGGCTCCGGCGGGGCGGGCGATCAGGCCGATTTGGAACGCAGGGAAATGCGCGCCGCGATCAGAGCCGCCTCGAAAAGGACGTACGTCGGGACGGCCACGATGAGCTGGCCGTAAATGTCGGCGCTCGGCGTGATGACGGCGGCCACGACCAGGATTCCGAGGATGACGTGGCGGCGGTAGCGGGAGAGCGTGTCGGGCGAGAGCGCGCCGACCGCGCACAAGGCGAAGAGCGCGAGCGGGACCTGGAACAGGATGCCCAAGCCGAGGGTCATGTACGTGATGTAGCTGAGGTAGGAGCTAAGGGTGATGTACGGCTGAAGGCGCTCGGTCGAGTAGCTCATCAGGAACTTGAGCCCCATCGGCACCGCGCCGAACAACCCTATCGCGGCGCCTCCGAGCAGGAGCGCGTAGGAGGCCGGGATGAGCTTGAGAAGCACGCGCCGCTCCTTCGGCGTCAGCCCGGGCCCCACGAAGCGCCAGGCTTGGTAGAGAATCCATGGAAACGCCGCGCCGAAACCCAATGCAATAGAGACCTTGCATTGCGCGAAGAACGGCTCGATCGGCGAGGTAAATACGAGCTTCTCGATCGGCGGGCGCATCAAGAGCTCCAAGATGCGCGGGAACAAGGCGTAGGCAGCCAGCGTGCCGGCCAGAAGACCGAGGAGCGCGCGGATGATGCAGGTGCGCAGCTCGTCTAGATGGGCGACGAGGGATTTCGGAGTGTCTTCGAAGGAGAACGACGGACTCTCAGACCCCCGCCCTTCATGCTCTAGAAGGACGGCCACGGGACGGGATTACCGGGGAGGGTTGGTCGGCGAGACGTCGTCCTGGAGGCCTTCCCGCAGCCCTTCCTTGAAGGACTTGATGGACTTGCCGAAGGAGCGGGCAAGCTCAGGCAGGCGGTTAGGGCCGAATAGAACGAGCGCCACGATCAGAATGAGGACCAGCTCGGGCCAGCCGATATCGAACATGCCCGCATTATAGCAGATTGCGGCTCCGTCGGCGGATCATAGCCCTAGGTGCCGAAGGTTGAAGTTTTCGAAATGGACGCGCACGGGGGTCTGGTCGAGGTTCGCGACGCGCCAAACGCCGGAATGAGTTCCGCGCTCCGCGGTGAAAACGCCGTTCGGGTGAGACCGGTCCAGCATTGCCCTCTCGCCGATGCTGCGCTGGGCGAGCATTGCGGCGATGCTCGTCGGGTCGGTGCCCATATTGAGGGCGGCCATCTCGCGAAACATGGCGCCAAGTGTGGCGCGAAGCTGTCCGATGTCGTTGTTGGTGACAGCGGCGCCTAGCTGCGCCTGAATTCGTTCTTTCGCCGCAGGCGGGAGCATGTCGGCCACGCTTCCCGCCCAAGCGACCGCACCGGCGATCGCCTGCTTCACCGCGTTTGCGGTCGCGGGGTTCTCGGCGATCGTCGGATTATCCGCCATCCTCGCCAAGGCGTCGACGGCCTTGATCGACGTGTCGACACCGGCCGCGACGGAGGCCGGCGTGCCGATGCTGGTCGCGTCGATCTTCCCCTCAGCCGTGATCCCGATCGCCTGCCTGGCGGCTTCGACAGCCGCCGTGACGGTCGTCATCGCCCGCTCGACCATCCCCCCCTTTCCCGCGGCCTCCGCAGAGGCCTCGCTGCCGGAAGCGTCCAAGGCCTTCGCGGCGCTGTCGTTGAGGCCCGGCAGGTCCGCGGCGGCGACGGCCGCGGCCGCGGCGACCGCCGCCGCGGGACCGACCGTGCCGGGAAGCGGCGTGATGCCCGCGAGCGCGGCGACTTGGTAGTCCGGGAGTTTCTGCTGCTCCTGCAGCTTTTGCTCTTGTTCTCGCCTCAGGCGCTCTTGCTTCTGCTCCTCCGTCTCGAGGTTCCGGTCCTCCTGGCTGGGCGTCTCGTCGTCGCAATAGGCGGGGACCGCGAGGGGAATCGCGAGGAGTACGGCCCAGGCCAGGCGTGTCATTCCCTTGCGATTAGGATTAGGCCCTTGGGCTGGAACGATCAAGCCCGAAAGACCTAATGCCGTATAGGTCTTAAGTCCTATGCCAATGCAGCCGTTCAGGCCAGGACGAACGCGCCGTCGCCGGTCTGGTATACGAGCTGCAGGTATTCGTCGTCGCCGAGAGAATACGCGGAGTTGAACTGGAAATTGCCCTCGATGAGCTCGATGCGCTTGGCCAAGGCCGGGCAGGCATTCCGGCAGGCGTCGAAGAGCTCCGGAGACAGGTGTCCGGCCTTCGAGAAGAAGGCCTCCCACTGCGTGTCGAGGGCCGCATTCGCCGGGTTCTTGAGCTCCTCGCGCACGGCCGCGGCCTCTTGGACCAGGATCTCCTTCTGCTCGCCGCCGAAAGTCTGCCGGCCTCCCCACGCGAGCAGGCGAAGGCAATAGGTCCTCGCGCCGACCTTGCGGTACGCCGTGGTCATGACGGCGATCGAGCCCGCCACGCCCTTCTCGATCATGTCGGTCTGGGCGAGCTCGCCCCACGCCCTGGTCTTGCTGACGAGGCGCACGTAGAGCCTTGCCTCCTCGGTCGCCGCGTCCATCTCCCCCATGCGTTCGAGCAGGTTCGCGAAATAGGCGCGGATGATGTGGATCGACTCCGGGAATCGCTCCACGAACGCCGGGAGGACCGCATAAGCCGAAGCGACGCCCGCCTCGTAGACGACGCCGGCGATCCAGGCGAGCTCGTCCTCCTGCGAAGCCGGATCGGCGAACGCTTCCTTGGCCGCGACGCCCGCGCCCTCTAGATCGCTGCTTGCGAGGCAGGCCTTGATGCGATCGGCGCGGGACGATTCCGCCATGGATTGGGACTCTAGGGTTCGATGGCCAGGTACTTGCCGATCTTGGCCCGCAGCTGCTCGACTTCGAAGGGCTTCGTGAGATAGTCGTTGGCGCCGGCCGCGAGGCTTTTCTCGACGTCCTCGATCTTGTTCTTGGCCGTGCACATGATGATCGGGATGTCCTTGGTCTTCGGGTTGCTGCGGATGAGGAACACGGCGTCGACCCCCGACACCGTCGGGAGCATGATGTCCATGAGGATGATCGCCGGCTGCTGCGAGGCCGCGAGCGTGCAGGCCTCCCCGCCGTCCGGGGTCGCGATGGGCTCGAAGCCGAACGTCTTGACGATGGCCACGAGCATCTCGCGGATATGCAGATCGTCCTCGACGACCAGGACCTTCTTTTTCTTTCTTAGGTTGAGGAAGTCCAGCACGGCCTAGCCGCCGCGCGCCGGAACGGAGACGGGCGAAAGCGCCGTCTTCACGCTGCGGGCCGCTTCGGTGAGGGTGGCCGACGAGATCTTCGCCGAGGCGATGAACGGATCAGGGTAGAGGCCGATGAACACGACGCAGAAGGCGGCCACGGCGAGGCCGGAGTAGAGATAGAACCCGGCGCTCAGCGGCTCTCTCTTGCGGGCGGGCATGAAGAACATGTGATAGGCGATCCGAAGGTAGTAGTACACGGACACGACGCTATTGAGCACGCCGACGATCGCGAGCCAATAGTATTTCGCCTCGATAGCGGCGGCGAAGACGTAGAATTTGGCGATGAAGCCGGCTGTCGGCGGGATGCCCGCCAAGGAGAGAAGGAAGAAGGCCATGAGCAGCGACACGCCGAAGGAGCGGGACGCGAGCCCGTCGTAGGCCTCGAGCTCGTAGGAATCCTCGTTCCCGATCATGATCGCGACGGTGAAGGCGCCTACGTTCATGAACACGTAAGCCAAGGCGTACATGAGGACGGCTTCCTTGCCCAAGCCGCCCGGGGACACGAAAGCGATCAGGATGTAGCCCGCCTGCGCGATCGACGAGTAGGCGAGGAGGCGTTTGACGTTCGTCTGGAAGAGGGCGGTGAAGTTGCCGACGGTCATCGTCAGTGCCGCGAGACAGGCGAACAGCCGTGGCATGTCGATGTCGCCCGGCATAAGTTGGAGGAACACGCGCAGCATCGCCGCCAGCGCGGCGACCTTCGGGGCGATCGAGAGATAGGTCGTGACGGGAGTCGGCGCTCCCTCGTAGGCGTCCGGCACCCACAGGTGGAATGGCGCTACGGAGGCCTTGAAGCCGAAGCCCACGAGGATCATCAAGCTCGCCAGCCCGACCAAGGTCCCCGACTGGTCGCGCACGCCGATGAGCGACGTCGTACCGGTCGCGCCGTAATACAACGAGATGCCGAACACCATCACGGCCGACGAAAAGGCGCCGATGAGGAAGTACTTCATCGCCCCCTCGCTCGATTTCAAGTTCGTGCGCTCGAAGCCGCTGAGGATGAAGGAGGTGATCGAGACGAGCTCGAGCGACAGGAAAACCAGGAGCAGATCGACCGAGGAGACGAGGAGCATCATGCCGACCGAGCAGAGGAGGACCAGGCCCGCGAACGTTCCGAGGTGGCGGGTGGGCGCCGTACGGGCGCTCGCCTCGCCCGCGTAGTCCAACGACAAGAGCAGCGAGAGCAGAGTCGTAATCAGGACGATGACCTTGAAGAAGAGTCCCATGGGATCGACCACCCAGGAGGTCCCCATGCCTTGGTAGTTCGCCGGGTCGGAGTAGGCCATCCCGAGCGACAGGAGGCCCGCGGCGGAGAAGGCGATGCCTAGATGAAAGAGGAGCTTGCCGTGCTTGCGCGGCACCCAAAGATCGGCGAGCATGAGGATGAGCGCCAGCACGCTCAGAAAAATCTCGGGGGACAGAAGCTTCAGGTTGACCATGTCCCTATTTGAACACCGCCGCTAAGCTCTGGATCATGTTGTTGATCGTGGGGTTCATCAGATCGAGGGCGGGCCTGGGCCACACGCCGAGGTAGACCGTCAGCGCCGTAAGCGGCGCCACCGCGATGATCTCGCGCCAGGACATGTCCTCCAGATTGGCCCACTTCTGGTTGAGGGGCCCGAGGAAGACCTTCTGGATCATGCGCAGGAAGAAGGCCGCCGTGACCAGGATTCCCAAGACCGAGAGCGCGGTGAAGAGCTTGAAGCGCTGGAACGCGCCCAGGAAGCACAAGAACTCGCCGACAAACCCCGCCAGACCCGGCAGGCCGAGCGAGGCGAAGACCGTGACCGTCATTAGAGCGGTATAGATCGGCAGCTTGGCGCCCAGCCCGCCGAAGGCCGACATGTCGCGAGTGTGCGCCCGGTCGTAAATGACGCCCACGAGAAGGAAGAGCGCCCCCGTGACCAAGCCGTGCGCGACCATCTGCATCACCGCGCCGTTGAAGCCGGTCGCGGTGACGCCGGCCAGGCCGAGGAGGCAGTAGCCCATGTGGTTTACCGACGAGTAGGCCACCATCTTCTTCATGTCGGTCTGCGCCATCGCGCACAAAGCACCGTAGACGATGTTGATGAAGGCGATGACGATGAGGATCGGCAGGAACCACTTAAAGCCGAGCGGAAGGACCGAGTACGAGACCCGCAGGAGGCCGTAGCCGCCCATCTTGAGCAGGACTCCGGCCAGGATGACGCTCACCGCGGTCGGAGCCTCGACATGCGCCAAGGGCAGCCAGGTGTGGAACGGGAAGGCCGGGACCTTGATCGCGAAGCCCAGATAGAACGCGATGAAGAGCGTGATCTGGAAGGACTCGGACCAGCCTGGGTGCAGCTTCATGAGCTCGGTGATGTCGAAGGTGTGGGGCGTGGAGGTGAAGTAAAGCGCCAGGATGCCCAGGAGCATGAACACGGAGCCGAACAGCGTGTACAGGAAGAACTTGATGGCCGCGAACTCCTTCTTCGGCCCGCCCCAGATGCCGATGAGGAAGTACATCGGGACGAGGGTCAGCTCCCAGAACACGTAGAAAAGGAAGAAATCTAGGGAGACGAAGACGCCGAGCATGCCGACGTCGAGCACGAGGAACCAGAACCAGTACTCCTTCACCCGGTTCTCGACGCTCATCGAGAAAATGAGGGAGACGAGCGTTAGAAGGGTCGTCAGGAGGACCATCGGCAGGGAAAGACCGTCGATGCCGAGGTGGTAGTTGACGCCGAAGGACGGGATCCACGCCGCCTTTTCGACGAGCTGCATCGCGCTCGAAGCCTTGTCGAACTGCCCAAGCGCCAAGAGCGACAGCACGAAGGAGATCGCGGCGGCGATGAGACCGATCGCGTGGATCGCCTTCGTCTTCTCCTTCGGCACCGCCAGGATGGCGAGCGCCCCGAAGAGCGGGACGAAGGTGATGAGGGTCAAGAGGTTGGTCATTCTGATCTCTCCGCTATTATCGCATCGTAAGCATCTGGATGATGAACACGCTGACGGCCAAGGCGACGTAGAGCAGGTATTCCTGCACCTGTCCCGTGACGAGCGTCCTGAGGCCCGCGCCTGCCTGCCGGGAAACCCAGCCGGAGGCGTCCACGAGCCCGTCCACGAACACGGCGTCGATGAAGTTCTCGATCTCGGCCAGGAGGATCGTGACGAGTCCCCAGCCGTCCACGAAGATCCGATCGACGATGTTGGCGTCGACCCAGAAGCAGGCCGCTGCGAGACGGTCGCTCAAATCCACGAGGAACAGGAAGAAATCGTCGAAGTAGTAGCGCTTCTCGAGCAAGGTGAAGACCGGGCCGAACGTCTGCTTGATCTTGGTCGCGGTCGTGAAGTCGCCCGAGGCGTAGAGCTTCCAGGAAATCCCGAGGCCAGCCGCGAAGGCGGATAGCGCGGCCGGCACGAGGAAGGCCGGGTGCGACGCGGGATGGCCGGCCGCGTGGTTCGCCGCCGCGGCGCCGTGCTCGGCGGCCGCGCCCGCGGCCTCCACCGCCTTGGCGGCATGCTCCGCACCGTGGACCACGGCGGACGGGAGTCCGAAAAGGTGCTCGACGAGCCCGAAATGCTCCAGAATCCAGCCCGAGCAGACGGAGAGCACCGCGAGGACGCACAGCGGGATTGTCATCAGCGCGGGCGATTCGTGCGCGTGGTGTTCTTTCTCATGGTCGCGCGCCTCGCCCAAAAAGGTCATGAAGATCAGACGGAACATGTAGAAGGTCGTCATGGCCGCGGTGAACAGCGCCGCCGCCCACATCGCCGGGCTGTGCGCGTAGACCGCGCCGAGAACGGCCTCCTTGGAGTAGTAGCCCGAGGAGAACGGGAAGCCGGCGATCGCGAGCGTAGCGATGGTCATCGTCGCGAAGGTGACGATCATCTTCTTCGAGAGCCCGCCCATCTCCCGCATGTCGTTGGAATGGACCGAGTGGATGACCGAGCCCGCGCCAAGGAAGAGGAGCGCCTTGAAGAACGCGTGCGTCGTCAGGTGGAAGAGCCCCGCCGAGTACCCCCCCACGCCCAAGGCGAGCATCATGTAGCCAAGTTGGCTCACGGTGGAGAAGGCAAGGACCCGCTTGATGTCGTAGGACACGAGCGCCATCGACGCCGCCATGAAGGCGGTCACGAGGCCGATCCAGGCCACCGCGTCCATCGCGAGCGGCGAGGCCTGGTAAATGAAATAGGTGCGCGCGACGAGGTAGATGCCGGCCGCGACCATCGTGGCGGCGTGGATCAAGGCCGAAACCGGCGTCGGGCCTTCCATGGCGTCGGGGAGCCAGATGAACAACGGCCACTGGGCCGACTTGCCGACCGCGCCGAAGAGCAGGCACAGACCCGCCGCCGTCGCCGCATGGGCCGGCAAGTACGCCGCGCCCATCGCGACGCGCTCGCGCAGCATGGTCAGGTCGAAGGTGCCCGCGTAGGCGAAGATGATCAGCATGCCGAGGTAGAAGCCGAGGTCACCTACTTTCGTCGTGATGAAGGCCTTCTTCGAGGCGTAGGCCGGGCCGGGTTTCTCGAACCAGAAGCCGATCAGGAGGTAGCTCGAAACGCCCATGAGCTCCCAGCAGGAGAAGACGACGAGGAGATTCGAGGAGACGACGAGGCCGAGCATCGAAGCCGTGAAGAATGAGACGTACGCGAAGTAGCGCTTGAAGCGGGGATCGCCGTGCATATAGGCGATCGAGTACACCTGCATGAGGAAACTGACCAAGGTCACCACGAAGAGCATCATGGCCGCGGGCCCGTCGATGAGCACGCCGAGGCTCATCGGATATTCGCCGAACTCGAACCACGGCATCGAAGCGGCGTAGGGCAGGTGCGCCGCGCCCGTCATGGCAGACCAGAGGATCGCCGAGGACTGGAGCAGGCACCAGCCCATCGTCGCCACCGACAAGAACGGCATCTTCGAGTGGGGCCCTTCCTTGCCGAGGAAGACCAACGTCACGGCCGCGGCGAGAGGAAGCAGCGGGATCAGGTAGACGTGTTCGAGCATGGCTATCCTTTCAGGAGGTTGTAGTCCTCGGCGTAGATCGTCTGGATATTGCGGTAGATTGCAAGGACCAGCGCCAAGCCGACTACGACCTCCGCCGCCGCCACCGTGATGATGAAGAGGCTCACCGACTGCCCTACGACCGCGTTGGGATGCAGGAAGCGGTTGAACGCGGCAAGATTGATGTTGGCCGCGTTGAACATGAGTTCGATGCCCATCAAGATTCCGATGACGTTGCGCCGCGTGAGAGCGCCGAAAATTCCGATGCAGAAGAGAGCCGCGGACACCGCGAGATAATGATAGAGGGTCATGCCTTGCGCTCTTCTTCGTCGTGCTCCGTCCGAGAGAAGACGATGGCTCCCGCGAGAGCGGCCAATAGGATGAGAGAAATCAGCTCGAAGGGAAGCGCCAGGTCGCCCAGGAGAAGCTTGCCCAGGGCAAAGGTCGTCGGCTTCGGCGCTGAGGAAGCCGACGTCCCGTTGAAGGAGCGGTAATATCGGAGCAGGAAGACAAAGGTCACGCCGCACACGAAGGCGGCAGGCGGCCAGAGCTTATTGGTCTGCCGCGTGATCAGCTCCGAGGCCCGGCCCGCGAGGAGCACGACGAAGAGGATCAAGACGGCGATGCCGCCCACGTAGATCAGGATCTGCGAGGCGAAGAGAAAGTCCGCCCCAAGCTGCGCGAAGATTCCGGCCACGCCGAGGAGACATAGCCCGAGCATCAGGGCCGCGTGGAGCACGTTCCGGAGGAGCACCACGCCCAGCGCGGCGAGGAGCGTCACTCCGGCGAAAACGTAGAAGGCGAATTGTTCCATATCAGCGCCGCGCCTGGACCGTCTGGATCAAGATCTGGCCCTCGGGCTTCTTGTACGCCTTTCCCTTGCGGTCCCAGTACATCCCGACGAAATCGAATCCCTTCTGCCACAGGCGGACCATCTCGTCGCGCGTCGAGAAGACGAGCTCGTAGTCCAAGGAATGCCACACCGACTTGGGCTTGGTGGGACAGGACTCTTCGCAGAGGCGGCAGAAATTGCACTTGCCGAAGTCGATCGAGTACCAGGCGACCTTGGCCACCTTCTTGCCGGTCTCGTTGGTGGCGTTCTCGAGCAGGATGCAGGCCGAGGGGCACGCCTTGACGCAGAGGTTGCAGGCGATGCACGTCTCCGCGTCGAAGAGGAGCGCGCCGCGGAACTTCTCGAACGGGACGAGCTTCTCTTCCGGGTACTGCACCGTGATCGCGGGCTTGAACATGTAGCGGAGCGTGATCCACAGCCCCTTGCAGATGGCGCTCGATGCGGTCCAAATTTCCTTGAAGTATTCGGTCATTTGCGCAGGAGATAGAGGCCCGCGAGGGCGATGTTGGCGAAGCTCCACGGCAGCAGGAACTTCCAGTTGAAGTCCATGAGCCGATCGACGCGGAAGCGCGGGAAGGTCCATCGGAACCACAGGAAGCAGAACACGATGAAGAGGACCTTGCCCAGGAACCACATCCACGTCGGGACGAAGGCGAGCACGGCCAAGGGCGCGGCACCGCCGCCGAGGAAGAAGGTGGCCGTCAAGCACGAGGCGAGAAGAACGTAGGCGTACTCGGCCAGGAAGAACAGCGAGAACTTCATGCCGGAGTATTCGGTGTGGAAGCCCGCGACGAGCTCGGACTCGGCCTCGGGGATGTCGAATGGGATGCGGTTCGTCTCGGCGACGGATGCGATGAGGAATATGAGGAAAGACATCTGGCCGACGACCGGGTAGAAGATGTACCAGCGCGGGACGATTCCGTGCCAATAGCCCGCCTGCGCGTCCGCGATCGCGGTCAAGTTGAGCGAACTGGCGAACATGATGACCGGAACGACGGAGAAAGCGCGCGGGAGCTCGTAGCTGACGAGCTGGGCGGCGGAGCGCAAGCCGCCGAGGAGCGAATACTTGTTCCCGGACGCCCAGCCTGCCATGACGATCCCGATCACCGAGACCCCGGCGATCGCGAAGATGTAAAGGACGCCGACGTCGATGTTGGCGGCAGAGAGCTCCTTGCCGAAGGTGACCGGGGCGAAGGCAAGGATGGCCGGCGCGGTCACGATGGCTGGAGCGAGGCGGTGCGCCCAGCGATCGGCAACGATCGGGGTCACGTCTTCCTTCAAGAGAAGCTTGATCCCGTCCGCGATCGTCTGCGCCCAGCCGTGCCAGCCGCCGACGACCATGGGGCCGAGGCGGGTCTGGATGTGCGCCGAGATCTTGCGCTCCCACCACACGAGGAAGATGGGGGCGAGGATCACGATGTGGAGCACGATCAAGACCTTGACCGCGATCCATGCGCCGACCGCGACCTCGGGAGGCAGTCCGCGCTGCGCGACGAGCTTGTCGATCAGGCCGAAAAGAAACGACGCGAGGCCGGTCAGCTCCCCGATCGCCCAGGATGCCGCCAGACCGCCGAAAATGATCGCCAATAGCATGGCCGCCGAGACTTGATACGACCGGCGGGACCATGGGTTCTTCCACATGTCCGTCGGCCAGTACCGGTTGTCCGGCATGAGGAGCCGGCCGGCGGTGTGATTGTAGACGGGATCGGGAAGCTTGACGGGCGGCTTCGGCGCGGGCTTCGGCGCCGCGGCGGCGGGTGCTCCTGCGGCCGCAGGAGCGGCGGGAGCGGGCGTCGCCGCGGCCGGCTTGGCCGCAGGCGCGGGGGCGGCCGCGGGCTTTGCGGGCTCGGGGGCGCCGTTCGGGGCTGCGTCCTTGGGGTCGGTCATCCTAGCGATCCACTTCCCCGAGCACGATGTCGATCGAGCCAAGGATGGCGATCACGTCGGCCACCTTCTTGCCGACCAGCGATTCCTGCAAGATGGCGAGATTGATGAAGCTCGGCGCGCGCACGTGCATGCGGAAGGGGCTCTGTCCGCCGTCCGAAACGAGGTAGATGCCGAGATTGCCGCGGGCGCCCTCGACGTGGGCGTACGCCTCGCCGATCGGAGCCTTCGGGACCTTGGCCACGCCCTTCGCCATGAAGTCGCCGGGCTTCATCTGCTCGAAGCACTGCTCGACGATGCTCACCGACTGGTACATTTCCTGCACGCGGCAGTTGTAGCGATCCCAGCACGAGCCGGTCTTGCCCAGCGGCACGTCGAATTTGACCTTGTCGTAGGCGGCGTAGGGCTCGAACTTGCGCGCGTCGTAGTCGATCCCCGAGCCCCGAAGGTTCGGGCCGGAGAGGCCCCAGGTCATGGCATCTTCCTTCGAGATGATCCCGACGGTCTGCGTGCGGTCCATGAAGATCGGGTTGTAGCTCAGGAGCGTCTCGTACTCCTTGAGCCTCGGCTTGAAGTACTCGAGGAACTCCCGGCACTTGGCGACCCACTTGTCGTCCACGTCGACCATGACGCCGCCGATACGGATGTAGTTGTAGGTGAGCCGCGCGCCGCAGATCTGCTCGAAGAGATCTAGCACCAACTCGCGCTCCCGGAAGGCGTACAGGAACGGGGTGAAGGCGCCGATGTCGATACCGTAGGTGCCGAAGAACAGCAGGTGGCTCGCGATGCGGTTCATCTCGCACATGATGGTGCGGATGTACTGGGCGCGCTCTGGCACCTGATAGTTGAAGAGTTTCTCGGTCGCGAGGCAGAACACGAGGTTGTTCGGCATCGCCGCAACGTAGTCCCAGCGGTCGGTCAAGACGACGCAGTGGTGGTAGCCGCGCACCTCGGCCAGCTTCTCCGTGCCGCGATGCAGGTACCCTACGTCCGGGACCGCCTTCGTGATCATCTCCCCGCTGATCGTCAGTCCTACGCGCAGCACGCCGTGCGTGCTCGGGTGCTGCGGCCCGAGATTGATGAACATCTCATCGGTCTTGATATCCTCGGGAGGCGGAGCGTGGAGAGTATCGGTCATGTCAGTCGAACTTGTCCGGGACGTGCACGTAGTCCTTTCGCAGCGGATGGCCCTGGATGAATTCGGGGGTCAGGATCTTGGAGAGATTCGGATGCCCCTCGAAGCGCACGCCGAGGAGGTCGAACACCTCACGCTCCTGCCAGTCCGCGGCCTTGAACAGGGCGACGAGGCTCTGGACGGAGGCCGCCGCGCGCGGCACCTCTACCTTTATAAAGACCTTGAGGCGGTCCTTCAGGCTCGAAAGACAGTAGACGACCTCCATCGCGTCCCGGTACGTGAAGCCGGGCGTCTTCGTAGGCGCCTCGATTTGCGGCGTGGCGCCCTCGGGCAGGAAATGGTTCGGGTTGGGATCGAAGACGAAGCCCTTCACCTCGACCGGGCTCGAGTAGTCGACCGCGGTGATCATGTCCAGATAGTCGAAGCCGTGCTGCTTGAGCCAGGTCACCGCCTTGACGAGGTCCTCCCCTGCCAGCTTCACGGTGAGGTATCCCTTCACGCCGGCGTCGATCTTCTGCGCCTTAGGCGCGGCCGCGCTGAGTTGGGCCCAAAGCTCGTCTTGCGTCATGCGGTGATATCCCTCGAGCCCTTCTCCTGCTGGGGTGCGGCGCCGAAGCCGTTCTTGAGCTTCATCTTCATCATCTTTTCCTGGAGCTTTACGACCGCGTACTGGAGGGCTTCCGGGCGCGGCGGGCAGCCGGCGATGTAGACGTCGACCGGGATGATCTTGTCGACCCCTTTGACGACCGAGTATGAGTCCCAGTACGGGCCGCCACAGTTGGCGCACGAGCCCATCGAGATCACGAAGCGCGGCTCGGGCATCTGGTGGTAGATCTGGATGATCGGGTCGGCCATCTTCTTGACGACCGTGCCCGCGACGATCATGACGTCCGCCTGACGCGGGCTCGGCCGCGGGATGACGCCCATGCGGTCGAAATCGAAGCGCGAGGCGTAGGCGCCCATCATCTCGATGGCGCAGCACGCGAGACCGAAGGTGAGCGGCCACACCGACGACTTGCGGCCCCAGTCGATCACCGTGTCGGCGGTGGTGAGCAACAGCTCCCCACCGGGAAGGGCGGACGTCACGCCGGGCAGTTTTTCGAGGATTATTCCCATTGCAAGGCCCCCTTCTTCCACGCGTAGATGAGGCCGAAAAAGAGGATCGAGAGGAAGACGAACATCTCGACGAGCGCGATGTTGCCGAGGGACTTGGCCGTCACCGCCCAAGGATAGACGAACAGCGTTTCCACGTCGAAGATCACGAAGAGGAGCGCGTAGAGGTAGAATCGGACGTTCGTCTTGATTTCGGTCGTACCGGTCGCCGTGATGCCGCACTCGTACGTGGTTCCCTTGATCGGGTCGTACGCCCGGGGGCGGAGGAGTTGCGCGGCGATCAGCGACACGGCGGCGAAGGCGACGGCGACCAGCCCGAAAGCGAAGATCGTGACGTAATCGAGCATCACTGGAGCTTCTCCTGCACGAGGACCTTGAACGTCTCACCCATGCCTTCGGGATGGAACAGCGTCTTGATCCGGTTGCGGCTCTTGTACGCCTGGATGTCGAAGGCGTCCTCGCCCTTCGGCATCCAATCCATGATGCCGCGCTCGATCAGGAACTTGCCGAGCGGAGCGTAGTAGGACAGGGTCAAGCCGCAGCGTGCGCCTTCCGCGATAAGGGTGTCAAAATCGACGGGAGCGGTAAGGTCCTGTTGACCTTTTCGAGAGACGAGGCTGCCGTTGTTGACCGCATGCCGGTAGTAGGACCGCGGCGCGTTGGGCGACTGGGTCCCGAAGCGCTTGCCGTAGTCTATCGTCATGAGCGAGCCGGCCGTCATGACCTTGGAGACGGTCCGCATCCACCGCGACGCCTCGAGGTTGATCGCGTGGCGTTCGCCTTCCTGCATGTAGGGCTCGATCGCCTTGGCGTAGGCGGAGATCTCGTCCGTGGAAACTGCGCCGAGGCACTCGACGGCCTCCGCGTTCTCCTCGCGGACATACACCTCGTGGACCAGCCCGTCTTTCTTCTCGAGAAGGTGCACGGGGAAAGCGTCCACGAGCTCGTTCGAGAGGAAGACGCCCGCGCATGCCGGGACGTCCTCGAGCCGGCTATACCCCATCACTTTGGCGCCGCCCTGCGCGACGCGCAAGATGCTCGGGACCAGCTGCGATTCGCAGCGTTCCACCAAGATCGTGATCGCACGGGACGCCCAGGCCGGATGCCTCTCTTTAAGGAAGCGGTTGATGGAAAGGCCAAGGAGCCCCGTGCCGGAACCCATCTCCACGATGGCGTAAGGCTCGGGGACGCCGCGCGCCGCCAGCTCGGTGAAGCGCGCCGCGATGTCCGCCGCCAAGATGCCCGCGAACGCGGGATGGAGTTCCGGGGCGGTGTAGAAGTCCTCGGTGGGGATCCGCGTGTGGTAATACCCGCCTTCAGGAGCGTACAGAGACGACTCCATGAAGTCGCGGAAAGTCTTCATTTTCTGTCTTTTCTGCGCCCGGGGAGAGTTCGCCGGGCGGCTTTGCCTAGTTAAATGTCCTCAGCGCCGAGCGTCTTCTTCTTGCCGTCCAGTTTGACCTTCTCGATGGACGCCTTCACCATCGCGTCGATCTTGCCGGAGAGGCTGTCGATATAGTCGCCGCCGGTCCGATAGCCGGCTTCCTTGACCATCTTCTTCACCTTGCTGACCACCACGAGAGTCTCAGCCATGTGGATTCTCCTTTATATAGAGCGTTTCAGTGCGAAGGCATTCTACGAAACATCAAAAAACCAAGTCAAATTATCCACAACGGAAAGCCATATTTTCGGCGTCCCTCCCGGTCCAAGAACCTGGGACCTTCAGAGCACCCGGGTTTAGGCCTCTTTTCGCTCCCGTTTCAGCCCTGCCGGTCCTGGGGCGTGGCGCCGGACTATGCTAGACTGCCAGAGTCGCCCGCGTTATCCCGACGCCATGAAACGCACCTCTGCCGCGGCCGCCGTCTCGTTCTTTTGCTGCGCCCTCCTGGGCGGAGCCCCCGCGCACGCGCGCACGGTGGGGATCACGGTCGAGACTATCGTCGGCGAGGTCTCCGATATCCGCGCCCAGATGCCGAGCGTCGTCGGACGGCGTCCGCCGGAAGGCTCCGCGTCCCTTCCTCCCATCGTGAGCGTTTCGCGCGACGACGCGGCGCCTCAAAACGATTTTCTCTGGGCGATGGGTGGCAAACGGACGTTCAAGTACGCGCACGTGATCAGGCGGGTGGACGGCGTGCCCGAAGCCATCTCGCTCCTCAATCGCCTCAGACCCTTTTTTGGCTCCGGGATCATCGACGCCGAGCCCCAGTTGCTCCAAGCGGCTGGTCGCTCCTCCGTCTTCATCACGGTGGGACCGCTGTTCTCCTCGTCCGCGAGCGAGGCTGCGGCCGCGTTCGAGCGCACCAACAAGATCATCCTCTCCAATCTCATGGCGATCACCGACGAGACGGCCCGCGAGGGCGCGGCCTTGGTGCTTCAGGGGCAGATGCTGCCCGCAGCGGACTTCTTCAAGTAGACGATTCCGGCGCATAAATAGCAAAACCCTCCATTCGGAGGGTTTTCTATTTACCGCTTGAGATTCGTGGCGCGGGGAGGACTTGAACCTCCGACCTAGCGCTTATGAAACGCCCGCTCTAACCCCTGAGCTACCGCGCCGCATGGGCATTATATCAAGTCTTTGCGGGCGGGGTCTATGAATCCCCCGCTCCAGCAAAGGAAATGCCCCCGAGTATTGGGGCATGCGAAAGAGAGCGGCGGGGACTATGCCGCCGCGAGCGCGGGCTCGCGGGTCTCGAGGGAGCGGTATTCCGTCTTCTTGAAGTGCGACTCGAAGGCGTGCTTGGAGACGATATCGTCGAAGTAGCGTTTGCGGGAGCTGGTCGGGCGATCGTGCGGGGCGAACTCGGAGACGATCGCGTCGAAATCCTTGAGCGCGGCGAGGAGAGCCTCGCGCTCTCGAGCATTCAGGTTCGGCTTGCGGCCCTCGTCGGTCAGTTTCGCGATGCGCATCACGGCGACCGCCTTGCGCACGACGTCGGCGGCCGAGAGCGGCTCGCGCACGCAGATGCCGTAGGTGCCCTTGAGGACGTGCGTCCATTTGTCCCGCGCCACCTCGCCGAACTTGGACTTATCCAACGTGCCGTCCTTGGCGAAACATTCAGGAAAGGCGAGCCTCTCGGCATCGATCTCCGCGAGGGCGCGGGAGAACTCGGTCTCGAATAGCGCCTGCATCCTCCGAGCCGTTTCCCGGTCGCCGCCACCGTTGGCGAGCGAGGCGCTCCGCTTGATCCACTCGAGCGTGGCGGGCGAAAAGTAAAGCTCGGGCGCGCCGGCGTCGAGAGCCGAGTCGCCGTGGAGATAGGTCGATATCTTGCCGCGCGCAGAGACGAAATAGGAGGGCCCGGGGATGCAGCCCGCGTAAATGAGCTCGAGCAGACGCCGGGCGGTGAGACCGGAGCGCTCGGCAAGGCCGTCCAGCGTCAGGAACGTGTCGGAGAGGTAGCCCTGGACTTGTTCGGCGGTGTACTTCGTGGAGTTTCTATATCCCATGGCGCAATGATACCTTAGATGGGCGCTCCCCCTCGTGGGACCGCGGGGAGCAAGATCGACGTATTTTGGGGAAGGGGCGTGCTGGGCCTAAGGGCCGTGAAATGCCACTTCCATTCCAAACGATAGAGCCCGGCGCCGGCGACCCCCTAAGCCGGCCGGCGCCGGGCCAAGATCAACTGTGGATTTTACGGCCGTCCCGCGATGCAGCGGTCGATATACTGACCTTTCTGGCCCTCGTGCTCGAAGCGCATCTGTTCGGTGTTCTTGAAGCACTGCAGGCATTTCGCCTTCCACGCGCTCGCGGCCTCATGCGTCTCGAACAGCATCCGCGCGACGCGAGCGTCGCAGGACATGAGCGTAGGCGTAGGCTGATGGACGATCTCGAAGGCAGCGGAATCCGTCGCCCCGACGGCGGCGACGGCCTGCACCTCGGGCACCTCCGGGGCGGCGGACGCGATCGCGGTGAGCAGCGGGAGCGCCCCGGTGTCGATTGCGGCGCTCGCCCGGATCGGCAGCCAGGCGATTGCGGCGACAAGCATGAGCTTTACTTTCATTCGTGAGACCTCCGGTAACCCCGTCATTAGAACACGACCGCCGTCGCCGCGGTAGCGTCCAAGGGCCCGAGGACGGACGCCCTCTATGCTCCAGAAGGCGTGGAGCAGGAAAGCGCGGGGCGTGGTAAGCCTGATTTCCTTATTGAACGAACGCTAGAGGCGCGGGACGTTCGCGGCCGGGTCTTTCTTCTTGTTGCCGAGAAGCTCCTGCATGTTCCAGACCATGTCCTGGCGGTTGAAGGAGCTCATCTCGACTTGACCCGTGTCCATGCGGATCGCGTCCTCGGGGCAGGCCTCGACGCAGTAGCCGCAGAAGACGCACAGGCCCATGTCGATGTCGAAGATCTTGGCCCGCTTCTCGATCATGACGTCGGGGCTTTCCTCCGCGACGATCTTGATGCACTTGGCGGGACATACCGTCTCGCACATCATGCAGGCGACGCAGCGCGGGGTCCCGTCCTCGCGCTTCATGAGGCGGTGCCGGGTGCGGCCGCGCTTGGCGACGACCGCGGGGTCGTCGGGGTATTGGATCGTAACCGCCCCCGCGCGCGCGACAAGGCCGATCGCCCGGCGCGTGTGCCGCCACAGGTTCACGAAGAAATGGCGCGAGGTGATGACGAGCCCGTGCCAGACCTCGATCAGGTAGATGCGCTCTTGAAACCTCATCACGGGCCGCGTCACGATCCTGGCCGGATGCCGCGCGAGGCTCGCCGGCCGTTCCTGGGTCTCGGGAGCGGGATCAGTCATCGTCATCCTCCCGCCAAGAACACGGCCCAGGCCGTCACGAGCGTGTTGAGGATCGCGAGTGGCAGGAGATTTTTCCAGCCGAGGTCGAGCAGCTGGTCGAAGCGGAAGCGCGGCAGCGTCCAGCGGATCTGCATGAGCAGCCACAAGACCGCCATCACCTTGACGACGAAGGCGCCGACGCCGATGAGCGCGAACACGGGCTGGGAGAGGTGGAGATGCGCGAGCCCCGGCACGTGCCAGCCCCCAAGGAACAGTGCCGTCGTCAGCCCCGCCAAGACGATCGACTCGATAAAATCGTTCATGAGGAACATGCCGAAGCGCATGCCGGAGTATTCGATGAAGTAGCCGACAATCTCGGCTTCGCCCTCGGGCAGGTCGAAGGGGGCACGCTTGGTCTCCGCGGCGCCGGCGGTCATGAACAGGATGAAGGCGAGGGGCTGCAGGAAGATGCCCCAGGCGGGGACGATCCCTCCGATCGAATGCGCCTGCCAGCGCACCGCCTCGGCGAGATCGAGCGTCCCATAGAGGAAAAGCGGTCCGGCCAGCGTCGTGAGCAGCGCGACCTCGTAGGAGATCATCTGCGCCGCGCCGCGCAAGCCTCCGATCAAGGAATAGGCGCTGCCGGAGGACCAGCCCGCCATGACGACGCCGTGCACGCCGACCGAGAGCATCGCAAGGACGAAGACAAGCCCGGCCGAGAGCGGCAGCGGCTGCAGGCTCAATGCGTGCCCGCCGAGGACGATCTTGTCGCCGTAAGGCAGGGCCGCCAGGCAAAGCATCGAGAAGAGCAAGCTGAGACCCGGCGCCATGCCGTGCCACAGGCGCATCCCCTCCGGTGGGACGAAGTCCTCCTTCGTCATCATCTTGATCGCGTCGGCCAGGGGATGGAAAAGACCCAAGACGCGGAAGCCAAAAATTTCGGCGCGGTTGGCCCCGATGCGGTCTTGAATGACGGCGCTTTGCTTTCTCTCCACCCAGCCGAGGAGGCCAGCGACGTTGAGCCCGAAGCCCACGGCCGCGGCGATCTTAAGGAACGTCCAAAACGGTTCGGTCAGCGCCATCGACGGGGTACTTTATCAAATTGGGGTTCTCTAAGCATCAAGGCCGCTCCCGGGCGGGAGCGGCCTTATGCGGCGGGCAAATCTGGAGCGTCGATCCTAGGATATGCCGCGCGCCCGCCTCAGACCTGAGGCAAGCGGGGCAATCGGCTCTGGAGCCGAAGCTACAGAAGCGACGCAGCGAGTCCGGCCTTGAATGCGTCAATCGGATTTCACACGCGAGGAGGCGCAGCCGTCTGCGCCTCCCGCTGCCGCTAGCCTTGCTTGTCGGGTTTCTTCCGCGAGGACGGGACCTCGGTCCACTTCTCGATGACCGCGATGAGTTCCTTGGAGTCGAATGGCTTGACCAGATAATGGTCGGCACCGACCGCCTTGGCCGAGTCCATGTCGGACTTATAGCCCTTGGCCGAGACGATGAGGATCTTCATCGAATTCAGCGTCTCGTCCGCGCGCAGCGCGCGGCAGACCTCATAGCCGTGCAGGTTCGGCATCATGATGTCGAGGACGATGACCTGGGGGCGGTTAGCCTTGGCGAGCTTGATCGCGTCGAGGCCGTCGCCGCAGGAGATGACCTTATATCCCGCGGTCCGGAGCCTCAGGCAGACGAACTCGAGAAAGGCGGGATCGTCGTCGACGACGAGGATAGTCGCGGGCATGTCTCTCCTTAGGCGGCACCGGCCGTCTGGGGCTCGCGGCTTCCGGCGAGCTTGACGCCGTCCTTGCCCAGCCCGTCCCAGCGCAGGCCCTTGAACTCCGATTCCGTCTCGGTCAGGTGGGTGAAGATTCCGCGCGCTGAATCGAACGGAAACGAGCCTCCCAGGGCGCGCACAAACGCGCCCCAGATCATCCAGTCGGGACGCGCGTCGCCCAGGGGTTGGAGCGCGGCCTTCGCCTTCTGGACGTGTCCCTGGAAATTGGCGAACGTGCCGGATTCCTCCACGTAAGCGCAGCTCGGGAGCACCCAGCGCGCGCTGTCCGCGAAATGCGTGACGTTGACGCCCTGGTAGGCGGAGAAGCGGAGCCTGGACAATGCGCCGTTCGCCTTCTCCCCCCAGACCGCCGAAGGATCGCGGTCGACTACGTAGAGTCCCCAAATCTTCCCGGACGTGATCCCGTCCAGGATATTGCCCCACGAGGATTCCTGGATGCGCCCGCCGAATCCGAGCGCCTGCGCGCCGCGGAGGTTCGGCACCTTCTCCTTGCGACGGAGGAGCGCGTCCTCCTCGCCTTCCTGGTCCGGACCCGTCTTGACGAGCAGGTGCCCGGCCTTGAGCGTATCAACGAACAGGAGCCTCGCCGCGAAAAGGTCCTCGTTGGAAAGGGTGCCGCTCAAGACGACAGCGAGTCCGGAGGAGCCCTTTTCGGCGCAGAGCGCGCTCAGTTCGGCGGGCAGGGCCGCGACGGTCTCGTCCCAGGTGAGTCCGCGCAGCTTGTCGTTCTCCATGACGGAGATCGCCTTTAGGCGCGTCGGGGCGTCGATATAGTCGAAGCCGTAGCGGCCCTCGTCGCAGATCCAGTAGTCGTTGACCTCCGGATTATGCCGCGGAAGCAGGCGCGCCACGCGCTTGCCGTCGGTATGCCAGGGGCGTTTGGTGTTCGTATGGACCTCGACCGAGCAGCCGCGCGCGCAGCCGGTGCAGATCGAGGGCGTGCGGTCCAAGTACCACACGCGGACCTTGAAGCGGAAGTTCTTGTCGGTGAGCGCGCCGACCGGGCAGATGTCGGTGATATTGCCGGAGTAGGGATTGTCGACCGACATGCCTGGATAAGGCAGGAGTTCCGAGCGGCTGCCGCGGTTGAAGATGCCGAGCTCGCTCGTCTTGGTCACCTTGTCCAGGAAGCGCACGCAGCGAGTGCAGAGGATGCAGCGTTCGCTGTCGAGCATCACGTTCGGCCCGATGTCGAGGCGCTTGTGCTTGTGGACCTTGTCCTCGCGCATCGTGCTCGTGTAGCCGCCGAAGCGCATGTAATAGTCCTGGAGGTAGCACTCGCCGGCCTGGTCGCAGACGGGGCAGTCGAGCGGGTGATTCGCGAGGTGGAACTCGAGCGAGGCGGCCTGCGCCGTCCGGGCGGGACCGGAGTTGGAGCGCACGACCATGCCCTCCTTGGCGGGAAGGCGGCATGAGACCTGGAGCTTCGGCATCCCCTCGACCTCCACCATGCAGAGCCGGCAGACGCCTGGATTGCCGAGGGCGGGATGGTAGCAGTAGTGGGGCACCTCGATGCCGGCCTCGCGCGCGGCGTCGATGACGAGGCTGTTCTCCTTGGCCTCGACGGGCTTTCCGTTGATCGTAAACTTGACGGTCTTCATGACGCTTTGAGCCGCGCCTCGAACTCCGGGCGGAACTTGCCGATCATCGACTTCGCCACGGGACCGACCGTCTCCCCGAGCGCGCAGATGACCTTGCCCGAGATATTGTCGCCCATCCTGAGCAGGTTGTCCAAATCCCCCGCGTCGCCCTTGCCCTCGAGCATGCGCCCCAAGACGCGCGCGACCCAGATCGAACCCTCGCGGCAGGGCGTGCACTGGCCGCAGGACTCGTGCGCGAGGAAGCGCTCGATGATGCGGAGAGTCTCGACCATGTCCGTCGTGTCGTCCAAGGCGATGACGCCGCCCGCGCCGAGGAAGGTGCCGAGAGAGCGCAGGCTGTCGAAGTCCATCTTGGCGCCCAAGGCCTGCTCCGCGGTGAGGACGGGGGTCGAGGTTCCGCCGGGGATGACCGCCTTAAGCGTCCGACCGTCGTTGAGCCCGCCCGCCGCGTCCAAAATCGTCTTGAGCGGCGTACCCATAGGAAACTCGTGCACGCCCGCCTTCCGCACGTGCCCGCTCACCGAGTAGACGGCGGTGCCGCCGCTCTTGGGAACGCCGAGACCGGCGAACCAGGCGGCGCCCTTGGCGAGAATCGGCCCGGTCATCATGAGCGTCTCGACGTTGTTGACCACGGTCGGATTGCCCATGACGCCGCTCACCGTCGGAAACGGGGGCGGCTGGCGCGGCCAGGCCTTCTTGCCTTCCATCGTTTCTAGAAGGGCGGTGTCGCAGCCGGAGATATAGGCGTTGGCTCCGCGCGTGATCAAGATCTCCTTGCCTTCCAGGATCCCGGCGGCCTTCGCCTCCTCGATCGCGGCCAGAAGGATGCGCCGCGCGCGCGCGTACTCGCCGCGGATGAAGATGTAGATGCCGTCCGCGTCGATCGCCTTGCCCGAAATGAGCAGCCCCTCGATCAGCGCGTGCGGGTTCCGTTCCATGAGCACGCGGTCCTTGAAGCAGCCGGGCTCGCTCTCGTCGGCATTCGCGACGAGGTAATGCGGGACGTTGCGGTCCTTCTTGGAGGGCACGGTCGCCCACTTCATCCCGGAGGGAAATCCCGCGCCGCCCAGACCGCGCAGATTCGACTGCTGCACCGCGCCCATGATGTCGACCGCGGACATCGTCTTCGCCTTTTCCCAGCCCTGGTATCCGCCGTACTTGCGGTACGCCGCGAGCGTGTGCAGATCCGGATCGTCGAAATGTTCGGTGAGGATGCGCGCGGTGCCGTTGCTCGCGGCCATCTTGAGCGCCGGCAGAGGCGGCAGATCGGGCAGCGTCCCCGCGCGGCAGGAGGCGAGGGCACCGTCGATCGCCTCGGGCGTCGCCGCGCCGATCAGCTCGTCGTTTATCGCGAAGGCGGGCGCGTGGTCGCAGGCGCCGAGGCACTCGACCTCTTCGAAGGAAAAGCGCCCGTCGCTCGTGCGTTCCCCCTCGTCGATGCCAAGTTTCGTCTTGAATCGCTCGGCCGCGTCGTGCGCGCCCGCCAGATGGCACGACACGTTGCGGCACAGGTCGATGCGGTAGGTCCCGGCGGGTTTCGTCGTGTAGAAGGGATAAAAAGTAACGACTTCGTGCACGTGATGGAGCGTCACGCCGAATAGACCCGCGATGAAAGCCTCGTCCTCCAAGCTGACGTGATGGTGCCACTCCTGCACCTCGCGCAGGGCCTCGAGGAGCCCCATGGCGGGATACGGGAAGCGCTGCGTCCAGGCGACGAGCGTCGCTTTCTGCTCCGCCGTGAAGGGAGAGGCCTTGGCGGCCGCGGGCGCCTGCGCGGGCGTCATCGGTCGAGCTCCCCGGCGATCATGTTCACCGAGCCGAAGGTCGGAATAATGTCCGCGACCGAGCCGCCGACGATCAGCTTGCGCAAGGCAGACATGTTGAAGAAGCACGGCGGACGGCAGCGCACGCGGTAGGGACGGTCTCGACCGTCCGAGACGATGTGGAAGCCGAGCTCGCCGTTTCCGCCCTCGACCGCGACGTACGTTTCGCCGGCCGGCGGATTGATGCCGCGTCCCCACATCACAATCTCGAAATGCCGCATCAATCCTTCGATCGAGCCGTAGACCTCTTCCTTCACGGGGAGGTTGTAACGCGGCGCGGACGCGGCGACGGCCGTGCGGCAGCCGCGCCCGGAACCCTCCAAGGTCGGATCGGTCTCCGCCTGCGCGCCCCAGATTTTCCCGGTCTCGCCATGCTTGCCCAAGTCGGCCATGACGCCCGCGTCGACCATCTGCCGCTCGGTCAGGGAATGCGGTCCAGGCGGGATCTGGCGGAAGCATTGCTCGACGATCCGCATGCTCTGCTCCATCTCCGCCATGCGCACGAGATAGCGGTCGTAATTGTCGCCGGTCGCGCCGACAGGGATCTCGAAGTCGACCCGATCGTAGACGAGGTACGGCTCTGCCCGGCGCAGGTCAAAGGGAATCCCGGTCGAGCGCAGCATCGGCCCGGTGATCCCGTAGCCGAGCGCGTCCGCCTGGCTCAAGACCCCGACGCCGGACATGCGGTCGACAAAGATGCGGTTCTTCGTGAGTAGCGCGTCCACCTCGCCCAACGTCTCGCGCACTTGGCCGAAAACCTTGAGGAGCTCCTCCTCGAAGCCGGGGGGCAAGTCGGATTTGACGCCGCCGACGCGCGTATAGCTCGTGGTGATGCGCGCACCCGTCAGCTTGTCGACGAGCTGATAGAGCCACTCGCGCGCCTTGATCATGTAGAGGAAAACCGAGAGCGCGCCGAGCTCCATCGCCGAGGCGCCGAGGCACGTCAGGTGGTCCGTCACCCGCGAGATCTCGCAAGCGATCGTGCGGACGTAGAGACCGCGCTCGGGCACCTGAAGGCCGGAGAGCTTTTCGACCGCCATGCAGTAACCGACGTTGTTGATGAGCGGCGAAACGTAGTTCAGGCGGTCCGTCCACGGGATCACGTTGTTCCACGGCTCGTTCTCCGCGTGCTTCTCGAACGCGCGGTGGAGGTAGCCGATCTGCACGTCGCAGTCGACCACCTTTTCCCCTTCGAGCTCGAGGACTAGGCGAATCACGCCGTGCATGGCCGGATGCTGCGGGCCCATGTTCAGCATGAACGTCTTGCTCTCGCGCGTCACGGTCACGGGACGATCCTCGGGCGCAGATCCGCCCCCGTCAGGCGCTCGCGAGGACGCTCATCCTTGGGGCCGATGAGCGGCTGGCGCTTGTTGATCGGATAGTCCTTGCGGAGCGGATGACCGACGAATTCCTCATAGAGCAGGAGCCGCTTGATGCCGGGGCGGTCGGAGAACTTGACGCCGAACATGTCCCAGATCTCGCGCTCGAGCCAGTCGGCATTCGGCCAAAGATCCTTCACGGAGGCCGGCCCCCGGTCGTCGACGATCCAGCAGTGGACGGCAAGCCGGCCGAGGACGAGACCCTCCGTCGCGCCGAGCTTCATGAGCCGATACGTCAGCCGAAATCGGCTTCCCTCGGGCGCGGGATTGGTCGCGGTGACTCCGGGCGGCAGGTCCTGCCCATAGCGGCTGAAATCGACCGCAGTCAGGTCCACGAGCATGTTGAAGCCCGAGTCCTTGAGAGCCCGCAGGACATCGCGCGCGGCTTCGGGCTTGACGAGGGCAGCCTGATCGCGCCCCTCTCCCTCGAAAGAGAGGACCGCATCGCCGAAGCCTTTCGTCAGCGCGTCGCGCAGACCGCTCATTTCGCCACCGTGCGTCCCTGTTTTTGGATCTTTTCTTGCAGCATCATCAGGCCCTGCAGCACCGCCTCCGGACGCGGCGGGCAGCCGGGGATGTAGAGGTCGACCGGGATGATCGTGTCGATGCCCTGGACCGTCGAGTAATCGTCGTAGAAGCCGCCGGTGCAGGTGCAGACTCCGAAGGCGACGACCCATTTCGGCGAGGTCATCTGGTCATAGATGCGCTTGAGCACCGGAGCCATCTTATGGCTGATCGTGCCGACGACGAAAAGCACGTCGGCCTGGCGCGGGGAAAATCGCGGGAATCCCGCCCCGAAGCGGTCCATGTCGTAGTGAGAGGACGCCGTGGCCATGTACTCCATGCCGCAGCAGGCGGTGACGAACGGATATTGGAAGATCGAGTATTTGCGCGCCCAACCCACGGCCGCGTCGAGCTGGCTCGTCAGGACTCCCGGCGTCGTCAACTCTTCCATGTCAGTAATCCAACTCCAAAGCGCCCTTGCGCCACAGGTAGGCGAGCGTCAGGCCCACCAGGAGCAGGAACACCGTCATTGAAATCATAGCAACTAAAGTCAGATCGTGCCGGAGGAGGATCCACGGCACCAGGAACGCCAAGTCGACGTCGAAGATGACGAACAAGACGGCGTAGCGATAATAGGAGACCCACATGCGGTCGAGCCGCGGCTCCAAGGGGGGCATCCCGGTCTCGTACGGCAACCCCTTATCCCCGTCCATGCGCCGCGTGGGGCCGAGGAGTATCGAGGCATTCGAAAAGAATAGCACCAGGGCCAGGACCACGAGGAGGTTTATGGCAAAAGCGATCAGCATGGTCTCACCCGTTCAGCCAGCCCATGAGCAGCGCTTTCGCTCCCGGAAATAGCCCGAGCGCCAAGACGGCTCCGGAGCACGCGAGCGCCAGCCAGCGTCCGACGACGCTTTCCTCGATCTCCGCCGCGCCCCCGCCGTCCTCGAGAAGCAGCGCCTTGATCAGGCGGAAGTAGTAGGCGATGCCGATCACGCTGTTGAGCGCCACCGCCACCGCGAGGACCGTCCCGCCCGCGCGGAGGACATCCCAAAGCACGTAGAACTTGGCGAGGAACCCCGCGGTCGGCGGGATGGCGGCGAGCGAGAGGATCATCAAGACGAAGAAGGCCGAGAGCGCAGGCGCGCGTGACGAGAGCCCTCTGAGCTGCGCGACCTCGGTGACGCCAGAGAGCTTGAGAAACAGGAAGGCTCCCGTGTTCATGAATAGGTACGCCGCCAGGTAGAAGTAGACGGCCGCCATCCCTTCCATCGAGGTCCCGAGCCGCAGCCACGCCCATACGCCGGCGAGGATGTAGCCCACGTGAGAGACCGAGGAGTAGGCGAGAAGGCGCTGCAGGCGTTCCTGGCGAAGCGCGAGGAGGTTTCCGACCGTCATGGTGGCGCCGGCGACCCACGGAAGCGCGGAAGCGAGCGCGTCCGGATGGCTCGCCGCGGAGAGGACACCGAGTCTCAGGAGAAGCAGGACCCCGGCCGACTTGACCGCCGTCGACATGAACCCAACGAGCTCGGGCGACGCGGCTTCGTAGACGTCGGGCAGCCAGAAGTGCATCGGCACCGCTCCGATCTTGAACAGCGCCGCGCACGCCATGAGGGTCACGCCGAGGCCGGCCGAGACCGGCGCGCTGTTCAACGCGACGAGCTGCATCGAACCGGTGCCGGCGTAGTAGATCGAGAGTCCGAAGAGGTAGACCGCCGCCGCGATGGCTCCCGAAAAGAAATACTTGATCGCGGCCTCGAGGGCCGCCTTCTCGCGCCGCCGCCCGGCCACGAGGAGATACGTCGCCAAGGACATCACTTCGAGCCCCAAGAAGAGCACAAAGAGATGGTTCGCGCAGGCGAGGATCGTCATGCCGAGCGCCGCGCCGAGAACGAGCGCGATCGGGAGCTCGCTGTCGGCCCGCATGAGGAGAAGGAGCGGAAAGGTCCCTAGGAAAAACAAGAGTGCCCACGCATGCGCGGCCGCGTCCCAGCGCACGAGTTCGGTGGACCAAGGCTTCCATTCGCGGAGGAGGAGACCCGCGCCGAAGGCGACGCTCGCGGCCGCGACCAGGCGCGCGACCTCCGCCCAGCGCCGCTCTGAGGAGCGTCCCAAGCCGAGCGCGACGACGCCCACCAAGCTCGTCGCCATCAGGACCGGAGGATAGAACGCGGTGATCATATCAGCGGGCCGTAAGGCTCCTCACGGTCGGCTCGAACAGGCGCAGGAGCGGCGCCGGGTAGAGCCCGAGCCACAGGATTAAGGCGGAGAGGCTCCACAAGACGCCCTTTTCCGCTCTGCCCAGATCGCTTACGAGGCTCGAGACGGACGCGGGGCCGCGCGGCTGCCAAAACACCTTCTGGAACGTGGGCAGACCGTACGCCGCCGCCAGCACGCCGCCGCCGAGCGCGAGGACCGCCAAGCGCGGCGCGGCCTTGGCGAGCCCGGCCAAGGACATCAGCTCTCCCACGAAGCCGTTCAAGCCGGGCATGCCGATCGAAGAGAGCAGCGCAAAAGCGAAGAAGAACGTGAGCCACGGCGCTGTCGTGGCGAGGGCGCCGAAGTCCTCGATGCCGCGCTTGTGCGCCCGCTCGTAGATCATGCCGACCAGCAGGAACAAGGCGCCGGTCGAGAGCCCGTGGTTGATCATCTGCAGGCTGCCGCCCGCGATCCCCTCCGCCGTCAAGGAGAAGAGACCGACGAGACAAAAGCCGAGATGACTGATGCTCGTGTACGCGACGAGGCGCTTTAAGTCCTTCTGGGCGAGGGCGCAGGCGGCGCCATAGAGGATGTTGACGACGCCCAGCGCGCCGATCCAGGGCAGCGCCTCGAAGCTGAGCTTTGGGAAGATCGGGACGAGGATGTGGAGGAACCCGTAGACGCCCATCTTGAGCATCGAGCCCGCGAGCATGACCGAGCCCGCCGCCGGCGCCTCGGTGTGCGCGTCGGGCAGCCAGTTATGCAGCGGCCAGACCGGGATCTTGACCGCGAAGCCGAGCGCCATCGCGGCGAAGATCCACTGCGCGCTCGAAGGGTCGATGGGCGTCTTGGCGAGCGCCGGGATGTCCCACGTCCAGACGCCCGTCGCCCGCTCGTGCAGCCCCGCGAGCGCGATCAATCCAATGAGAAGGAACAAGCTGCCGACGAAGGTATACAAAATGAACTTGGTCGCGGCGAAGCGGCGATTACTCGAGCCCCAGAGCCCGATGATAAGGAACATCGGGATCAACGCCACGTCCCAGAAAATGTAGAAATAGAAGAGGTTCTGCGCCGTGAAGACGCCCATGAGCGCCGCCTCGAGAGCCAGGAACGCGGCCCAAAATCCCGCCGGCAGATCCTCGCGCAGTCCCGAGGCCGCGAGCGCCAGGAAAGTGAGGAGCGCCGTCAGCCAGCACAGGCTCAGGCCGATGCCGTCGACGCCGAGACGGTACTGGATGCCGAAAGCCCCGGCGCCGAACGTCTCCTCGAGGCGAAGGACGCCCGTCTGCGACGAATACGGATAGTAGAGCCGCAGCGCATAGACCAGGATGAGGAACGAAAAGAGGACCGAGGCCGCGCGCGGCAGCTTCGGCAGGTCGCGCGCGGGAAGCGTCCACACGACGAGCGAGAGGATCGCCGGCAAGAGCCACAACCAGGTCAGAAGCATAGCACCGTCACCGCCGCGAGCGCGGCCGAGCCCGCCAGGATCCACAATAAATATTCATTGAGGAGTCCGCGAGAGAGCCCCGAGAGACCTTCGCCCAAGCCGAGGGTGCTGTCGGCGACGCTGCCGATGAACGCGTCCCAGCGCGCGATGTCCCAGCGCCACGCGAGCCAGCCCGAGGCCGAGGCACCGAAACGCGCGACGCAGGAGGCGATCGGCTGCCAGCCGAACTCCGCGTCGAGGGCGCGCTCGAGCCCTGGATTCGACGCTCTCCACGCCCAATCCCACGACGGCTTGGCGGTCGTCCAGACCCACGCGGCGAATATGCCGAGGCATGCAAGGCCGACGCCGATCGCCGCCTTCCCGGCCGACATGTGCGGCTCCTCGACCGCGAGCATCCGCGACAGAAACCCGCTCGTCCCGGCGACGCCCGCGACCGCGGAACACGCGGCGAGCGCCAACACCGGAAGCAGCATCGGCGCCGGCGCCTCGTGAGCGTGCGCGGAGGGCCCCGACTGCTCGGCCCGCTCGCCGTAGAACGTGAGGAAGTTCATGCGGAAGATGTAAAAGCCCGAGCCCGCGGCGACAAGGAGGGCGATCGGCACGAGCAGGCCTGGCCCGCCCTCGAATACGGAGTCGATGATCAGGTCCTTGCTGAAGAAGCCCGACAAGGGAGGGATGCCGGCTAAGGCGAGCGAGCCGACGAAGAACGCGCCGGCCGTCCATGGCATCTGCCGCGCGAGTCCCCCCGTCTCGTCGACGGTCACCGTCCCGTGCGAGCCGAGGCCGTGGATCACGCTGCCTGCGCAGAGGAACAGCACCGCCTTGAAGAACCCGTGCGTGATGAGATGGAACACCGCGGCGTACACGCTGCCGCAGCCGATGGCGAGCATCATGAGGCCGAGATGGCTGACGGTCGAGTAAGCCAGGATGCGCTTGATGTCCTTTTTCATGGACGCCACGACCGCCGCGCCGAGGGCCGTGCCGCCGCCCACGCAGGCGATGAGAAGGCGGATCTCCGGGGCCCGCTCGAGCATCGGCCAGGAACGAGCCATCAGGAAGACGCCCGCCGTCACCATGGTCGCGGCGTGCATCAAGGCCGAGACCGGCGTCGGGCCCTCCATCGCGTCCGGCAGCCAGACGTGCAGCGGGAACTGAGCCGACTTGGCCGAGGCTCCCCAGAAAAGAAGGGCGCACACGACGGCGATGAAGCGAGCATCGACACCCTGGAGCGAGGCGAACACCTCGTCGAAGCGTGTCGTCCCGAAGCGAGACAGGAGGAGCAGGACTGCGAGCAGGAACCCCATGTCGCCGATGCGGTTCGTGAGGAACGCTTTCCAAGCCGCCGCGCGCGCGGACTCCCGATCGTACCAGAAGCCGATGAGCAGGAAGGAGGCCAGTCCCACGCCTTCCCAGAACCCGTAGAGCTGCACGTAGTTGTTGGAGACGAGGAGCCCGATCATCGAGAAGAAGAAGAGATGGAAGTACATGAAGAACCGCGAGAAGCCCGGGTCCTCCTCCATGTAGCCGACCGCGTAGACGTGGATAAGGGTCCCGACCAGGGTCACCATCGCGAGCACCGACGCACTGAGCCCGTCGATGCGCATGCCGAACTCCACTTGAAATCCCGAGACCGCGATCCACTGGAACAGCGTATCGTCCCATGCCTCGCCGTGAAGCACGCGGGCGGCGAGCCACCAACTGCATGCGGTCACGACGCCGCAGGAGGCGAGGATCGGCCAATGCGTCTTTTTCGGCCAGAAGCGGTGGAAGACGAAGAATGCGGCCGCGAGGGCCGCGATCGGCGCGAGGAGGAGCCCGTGCGCGGCGCAGGGAAGGGTGCCCATGGCTCAGCCCGCGAGGTCGCGGAGTTCTCCCGTGTCCGCCGAGACCCCGATGCGATTGAGCCTCAGGATCAGCGAGAAGCCGACGACCACCTCGGCCGCGGCCATGGCGATGACGAGCAGCGCGATCGCGAGGCCGGCCGGGTCTTTCCACTGCGCGGCGTAATAGACGATGTTCACGTTAGCCGCGTTGATCATGAGTTCGACGCCGAGCACCATCGCGAGGAGCTGCCGGCGCAGCGTCATGCACAGCGCCCCCATGAGGAGCATGACGCCCGAGACCGCCCACACGATCGTCGAGGGCGTCATTCGTTGTCCTGGATCATGGCGAGCGCCGAGAGCAGGATCGCGACGCCGACGATCTCCGTAAGGAGGGCGTAGCGTCCGAACAGCACGATCGCCATCCCCCTCTCGAGCGCGGGCGTGACCGAATGGAACGCCGGGGTGCCGGCGCCGAGCCGGGAGGCCAGGATCAGCTCGCCGAAGGGGACCGCGAGGACGAGGGCGATGAGCCACTTCGGAAGGCGAAAATCGGCCCAAAGATGCGTTATCCTCGCCGGCGAGGACATCACGGCGATCACGATGAGGACCATGATCGCGCCCGCGTAGACGAGGATTTGAAGGAAGCCGAGGACCTGGGCGCCCAGCAGGAAGAACAAGGCGGCGACTTGAAGCAAGACCGCCATGAGGCACAGGGCGCTGGCGTACAAATTTCGTTGAAAAACCGTCAGAATTGCGAAGAGCGCCGCGCCGGACCCGACCGCCGCAAGTGCGAAATTCATTCGTTGCGCGTATATATTAGGAAATCCGGGACTCCCCGCGCAATCTAGGCGAGCCTCTCGGGGCCATGACCGGCCGGGCAGATTCAGGTGGGCCGAATGCCGGAAAATGCGGTGGGCCGATCGGCCCAGTCGCCCGCCTTCTTTCGTTGCTACGATTTCCATGGCCGTATAGATTCGCCCTGGGAGGGGACATCCATGCATGTCAGGCAAATCGTATTCATCGGCGTCTCGCTGACGGTTCTAGCGGTCGCGACGCGCAACCAAGCGGGCGCCGAAAGTCCTCTGGAGGGATTGATCAACACGGCCGCCGGCGGCTCCGTCTCCGTCCCTGCTGTCCCGCAGCACACCACGCCTTATGACGCGGCCAAGGATGCGACCGACGAGAAGCTGCGCGAGATCACGCACAAGAAGGCGACCTGCCCTTTTCTGGGAGCCGCGGTCGCGCTCAAGCAGCTCGTCGTCAGGAACTCGGCGGACAAGCCTCTCGCCGGGATCGATGAGGTGGTCGCACTCGGCAACTCGGGAGGCGGCGACCTCGGCGAGGTCCTACGCGTATTTGCGCAGGGCAATCATGCCTTCATGCCGGGCGCAGCCGCCGCGCTCGACCAGCCCGTGCCGGCGGGGCTGTTCAGCTTGGACCTTCCCGGATCGCAAGGCTCCCACTATGGGCACAGCGGCATCCTTCAAGGAAACCCCAAGGCGCTCGGCACCGGACGCTTCAGCCAGTCCGACTTCGACCGCCTGCTGCGGCGAGCGAAGAACGGCTACGTGACGCGCTCCCAGGTCGGCCGTTTCATCGCGGAGAACATCGCGCGCGATCCGAACTCGAAGGCCTTCAGCGGACCCGCGGCCAGGGACCTCGCGGCGGACCTGCACAACTTCGTCGGCGCCGTCGGACCGCGTCTGGCCGAAAAGATCCGCAGTCGCGCGCGCGGCGCCTCCGAGTCGGAGGAGGAGCGCAAGCTCTTCATCGCCCTGACGAAGGCGACGGGCGAGGACAACTTGATCGGCTCGGCGGGCGAGTTCGGCCTCCTCTTCGCGTTCCTCGTCAACAAGCCGGGCGCCCGGCGCATCGGCCTCGAGCCCGCGCTCGCCACGGCCGACCTCACCGCCATGTTCAAGGACAAGAAGTTCCCCGCCGGCTGGGAGCGCTGGCCCAAGACGAAGCACGACTGGGTCGTCAACACGACCGGCTTGCTCTTGTCCGCGGGACGGGAATACCTCAAGATCCGCCGATAACGGTCTCGCGCCTAGGCGCTCGCCCTCGCATCCAAAACACTCTTTCCGGATGAAGCCCGGATGATTTCCGGCTATCCCTAGCCTAGGACTCGGGGCGTTCGCGGGTCCAGGAGGCTACATGAAACATTCAATCGCAGCGAAGGGGCTGGCGGCATTGCTGCTGCTCGCGGGCTCGTCGGCTTACGCCGAGCCGCAAATCAGCGTCGGCCGGGGTCTTTATGGCATCGGAAAGGAGGCGGGCGTGCACTTCCTTCGGATCGGGACCACTCACGGAACCCCAATCAAGTGGGACGCCTCCGTATACAGCTACAGCCGCCTAAAGCAGGAATATGCCTACCACGGCGAGTTGAAAGGCACCGGATATAAGGACGCGATCCGCTCGCAGCACGCAGATCTGGTCAGGCAAAGCCAGCAGATCAAGCAGAGGATTAGCGTCAACGTGGGCGACGAATCGGCGACGGAGCGCTTCATGAACGTCCGAAAGAGCGGCATCGTGGATATCGATCCAGAAAAGAGGACCGTGCGAATCGGGGATACGGTCATTCCAATCGAGGCTCATCTGAAGAACTACCAGCTGCGGGTCGGAAACAAGGACATCACCCTCAGAGCCCAAGGCAGCGAAGGCAAAACCGTCGAACTATACAACAAGCTGAGATGACGCGGCCCGATGGGAGGCGCCTCGGCTAGCGCTTCCTAGTCTTGGCCTTGGCCGCGGCGCCGCCTTCGGCGCCGGCGAGGATGCGGACGACGGCCTCGTCGGCGTAGGTCTGAAGGCGGACGCTGCGCGTCTTCTCGCGGGCCTTTCGCAGGGCGGGCACGGCGCGCTCGTCCTCGATGCGGCCGAGGACCTGGCAGGCGGTGAACCCGACGCGCTCGTCGCGGTCGTCCAGGTTCTCGCACAGCCACGGCACGACCCTCGATTCCTGCGACGCGAAGCTCGCGAGCGCGCGGATCGCGTAGAGCCTTGCAGGGCAGGACGTCGGCGGGCGGGACATCTTGAGCAAGAGCGGCAGGACGTTCGGGTCCCGCAGGTTCGCCAGGCCTTGGATCGCCCCGGCCTGGACGACGTCCCAATAGGACTTTTCCGCGAGTTTCGAGCGGAGGAGGGGCAGGAAGCGGCTATCGCGCGTCGAACCCAAAGTCCGCAGGGCCTCCGCCACGACGTGGATGCTCGGGTCGCGCTTGGCGGCCGCGACGATGCCCTGCGACGAGGCGAGGTCCCGGAAATCGGCCATCGCCTGGACGACGGCTCGGCGGATCTTGGGATTGCGATGCTTGAGCGCACTCGTAAGCGCTTCGTGGGCGGCAGCGGTGCGGATGGACGCGATCGAGGAGGCGATCTCCGCGGCGGCGCCCCAGAACTCCTCGCGTCCGAGAGCGCGCGCGAGCGACGCGACCGCGCGCGCGCCGCCCCAGCGAGCGACCTCGTGCGCGGCGAGGAGGCGGCTGAGCCCGCTCTTCGCGTTCAAGAGTTGATGCTCCCACAGGGCGTAAGGCTTCCTGAAATCGACGCGCATGAGGAGCTTGTGCTCGGGGTAGAGCTCGACCGCCAGCGGGGCGCCGGGAAGCTTGAAGGACCACCGGCTCTCGCGAACGTCGAGCTTCTTCGTGAAGCGCTTCGTCCAGCCGCGGCCCGCGAAGACGAGGTCGACGTCCAGCTTGAACAGCGGGCTGTCGTCGGAGACGGGCTGCGTCTGGATCGCGCCGATCTCGGCCTCGCGTTTCTGTTCGTTCCACTGGTAGACCACCTTGATCGCCGGGTAGCCGCTCTTGAATACCCACTGTTCGAAGAAGGACCGCATGTTGCGGCCTGTCGTCTCCTCGATCGCGACGATCAGGTCGTCGGTGACGACGCTCTGGTTCCGGTGCTTGCGCACGTAGTGCCCGATCGACTTCCACCACTGCTCCTCGCCCAGGGACTCGTGCAGCATGTGGAGCACCCAGCCGCCCTTCTCGTAGAGATGGCGGTCGAAGATGACCCACGGGTTCTTATAGGTCGCGCACACGATCGGGCGACGGTAGCGGTCCTTGTCCTCTTGGATGTAGACCTGCTTGTTGCGGTAGAGCTCGTAGTCGAACTCGTCCTTGCCCTTGTCGTGCAACGTGAAGAGCGTCTCGAAATAGGTCGCGAACCCCTCGTTGAGCCACGCGTGGGACCATTCGCGGCAGGTGAGGAGGTCGCCGAACCATTGGTGCGCGAGTTCGTGCGCCACCAGGAGATCGACGTCGGAGTCGAGAGCGGCGCGTTTGTCGATCAAGCAGGCGTCCGTCATGGTCGTGGCGGTCGTGTTCTCCATGCCGCCCGGGAACTGGTCGACGCAGATCTGCGCGTAGCGCTCGTAGGGATAGGGGACGCCGATCGATTTGGAGAAATAGTCCATCGCCTGCACGGTCTTGCTCATGCCCCGCCGTGCGTCCGCCTCGCGCCCCTGCTCGCAGAAGTAGAGGACGGGCACGTGCTGCCAGCGGTCCTTCACCTCGGAGAAGCGGCCGACGCAGAGCGACAGGAGGTAGAGGGCATGCGGATGATTGAGGCGATAGTGGAAGAACGCCTTGCCGCCCTTGATCCCCGACTCGAGCAGGACGCCGTTGGAGACAGCGGTGAACCCGCGCGGGACGCGGGCGACGATCTCGCTCGTGGCCTTCTCGTGCGGTGCGTCGTGGCACGGAAACCAGAAGCGGGCGTCCTCGGGCTGACCCTGGCTCCACATCTGCGGGAAGCGCGCCTTCGTGCCCGGCCCGGGCTTCACGAAATGGACGCCGACCTCCGGGTCGGTGATCTGGTAGCGCATCTCGACCTGGGCCTCGTGCCCCGCCCGGATCGGCGGCACAGTGACGACGAGCTTCTTGCCGTCGTGCTTAAAGCGCGCGGTCTTGCCGTCGACCTTGACGCCCGAGATTCTCATTCCCCCCGCATCGAAGGAGAGGGAGGAGAGCTTGTCGACGTAGGCGCGCACGGAGGCCGTGCACGTCCCGCGCATCGCGCGGCGGACGAAATCGACGTCCAGGTCCAGCTTGACGTGGAGCGTGTCGAACGTCCGATCCGGCGAGTAGCGGGATTCCTTTCCTAGGAGCGCCGCCTTGACGTCCCCCGCCGCCGCGGACTCGAACTCGCCCGAGACTCGCCCGCAGCGGAGGATCGCCTCGTCCCTCTTCAAGTTAATGAGCCGCCGCGGCCGGAGTCCCGGCCTCGCCGCGCTGCTTTTGAATCTCCGCGATGACCGCGGGGATGATTTGGTAGAGGTCGCCCTCGACCGCGAGGTTCGCGATCTTCATGAGCGGCGCCTCGGGGTCGGAATTGATCGCTACGATGAAATCGCTCGAGGACATGCCGGCCAGATGCTGGATCTGGCCCGAGATGCCGCAGGCGACGTACAGACGCGGGCGCACGGTCCGGCCGGTCAGGCCGACCTGATGCCGGTACGGGATCCAGCCCGAATCGACGGCCGCGCGGCTCGCGCCCACGGCGGCGCCGAGCGAGTGCGCTAGCTCGCGGATGAGCTCAAACCCTTTCGGGTTGCCGAGGCCGCGCCCGCCGGAGACGATCCGTTCCGCGGAGGAGAGGTCGATCTCCTTCGATTCCTCGGGCGTGAACCCCAGCACCTTCGAACGGAGATTCCACGCGGACGGATCCACCGCATGCGGCACGACCTCGCCGGTCTTGCCGGCGGCCTCGGAGCGGGAGTACGCCATCGGGCGAACCGTCGCCATCTCCGGGCCGCGGCGCACGGATACCTGCGATATGAGGTTGCCCGCGTAGACGGGGCGCAGCGCCTGCAGATGCTTGTCGCCGTTGACGCTCACCTCGGTCACGTCGCTCGCCAAGCCGCCGCCGCAAAGGACGGAGACGCGCGCCGCAAGCGAGCGGCCCGCGGCCGACGCCGAGAACAAGACCTTGGCCGGCCTCTCCTTCTCGATGAGGCCCTTGAGCGCCGCGCCGTACGCTTCATCCAAGAAGGCGTCCAGCGCCGCGTGCTCCACGACGTAGACCTTGTCCGCGCCACGCGGGGCGACGGCTGTCGCGGCCTGGGACGCCTTGCCCGGACCGCCGATCACGACCGCGCACAGCGGCTGCCCCAGCGCCGTCGCGAGGCCTCGTCCCGCCGTCAGGAGCTCGTAGATCGTGGGCACAAGAGCGCCGTGCCGAATCTCCGCGATGCACCAAATTCCGTTTCCGTTGTAGTCGCCGGGCATGTCAGATCACCTTGAGTTCTTTAAATTTTTGCACGAGGAAGGCCGCCTTTTCCTGGGGCGTAGCGCCCGGGACTTTGATCCCGGCTCCGCGCGGCGGCGGGGCCGACGTCTTGAGTTCGGTAGTCGGAGAATTGGCACCGACGCCGGAAGCGTCCGCGGAGAGCTCCGCGATCCCCCATTTGGCGACGGGCGCCTTCTTCGCGGCCATCTTTCCTTTCAAAGACGGGAGCCGAGGCTCGTTGATCTCCTTGACGACCGAGACGACGGCCGGCAATTGCAGTTCGATCGCGTCGACCCCGTCCTCCATCATCCGGTCGACGACCGCCTTGGTCTCATCGATCGTCGGGATCTTGCGCACGAAAGCCGCCGCGGGCCAATCGAGCCACGCGCCGAGCGCAAGTCCGACTTGCCCCGCGCCGACGTCACTCGTCTGCTTGCCGCAGAGCACGAGGTGCACCGGGCCCTTCACCTCGGCGGTCTTCTTGACCGCGAGCGACAATAGGTAGCCCGTCGCGTTCGGATCGGAGCCGTCGAAGGCCGCGTCCGACACGAGGAAGCCGTCGTCGCAGCCGAGCGACAGCGCCGCGCGGATCGCTTCCTCGGCGCGGGCCGGGCCGACGCTGACGACGGAAACGTGCGAGCCAGCCACGCGCTCCTTGATCCGGAGCGCCTCCTCGACGGCGTATTCGTCGAACGGATTGATGCCCCACTGGATTGCGTCCAGCTTGGGCCGGCCGGTCGCCGCGTCGACGGGGACGCTGCCGGCCGGAGTCTGCTTCACGCACACGACGATATGCATAGTCCGATGTCCTCTTTTACGCGGCCGCCAGCTCTTTGGCGTGCGAGGCCGCTTCCTTGATCAGCATCATGCCGATCTCGTTTCTCTGGATCTGGTTCGTCCCCTCGTAGATCTGGGTGATCTTCGCGTCGCGCATGTATTTCTCGACGGGGAAGTCGCGCATGTAGCCTATGCCGCCGCACATCTGCACGCAGTCGACGGTCACCTTCATCGCGGCGTCCGAGCAGAACACCTTGCACATGCCGGACTCCTTCGTCCACCGGCGGGTGTCGAGCTCCTTCATCACGTCGTAGACGATCTTGTTCTCGGCGATGGCCTTGTCGATGGCGGGCTTGTTGTCCTTGTCCATCGCGCGCGTTGTCGCGTAGAGGAGGGAGCGGCCCGCCTCGATCGAGGTCGCGGCGTCGGCCAGCATGTGCTGGATCGCTTGGAAGCTAGCGACAGGCACGCCGAACTGCTTGCGCTGGCGCACGTAGGACATGGTCTCATCGAGCGCGCCCTGGGCGATGCCGATTGCCTGTGCGCCGATGCCGGGCCGGGAGCTGTCGAAGGTCGACTGGGCGACGAAGAGCCCGTAACCCTCTTTATAAAGGAGGTTGTCCTTGGGGATGCGGCAGTTCTCGAACACGAGCTCGTAGGTCCAGCTCGCGCGGATGCCCATCTTCTCCTCTTTCTTGCCGAAGGAGAAGCCGGGCGTGCCCTTCTCGACCACGAAAGCCGAGATGCCTCGGGCGCCGCGGCCGGGGTTGGTCGACGCGAAGACGACGTAGAGTTCGGCGGCCTTGCCGGTCGAGCAGAAGTTCTTGACGCCGTTCAAGACGTAGTGATCGCCGTCGAGCTTGGCCGTCGCCTTCGTCGACGTCGCGTCGGAGCCGGCGCCGGGCTCGGTGATCGTGAAGGCGCCGAGCTTCTTGCCGGAGGCGAGGTCGGGAAGCCAGCGCTTGCGCTGCTCCGGAGTGCCGTAGTACAGGATCGGGATGGCGCAGAGGGCCGAAGTCGCGACGCTGAGACCGATGCCCGCGCAGACGCGCGAGAGCTCCTCGCCGACCAGGACCAGCTCGAAGACGCCGCCGTCCAAGCCGCCGTAGGCTTCGGGGAGGTAGGCGCCGAGGAGGTCCGCCCTCTTGAATTCCTCGATGATCGGCCACGGGAACTCCTCGGTCTTGTCGTAGTGCTCGCGCACGGGGCGCATCTTCTTCTGCGCGATTTGGCGGGCGATATTGACGATCTCTTGCTGCTGCTCGGTCAATCCGTAGTCCATTCGCTCTCCAGATCAGTCCGACGCCCGCGGGCCGTCTTGGCGGCCCAGCGCGTCCTTCGCCGCCGCCTGCTCGGCTTCCTTCTTGCTCTTGCCCTTGCCGCTGCCGAGTACGTTCTTTCCCAGGCGAACCGTCACCGAAAACGTCTTGTCGTGGTCGGGGCCAAAGGCTTGCTGCACCTCGTAGTGAGGCGGGACCTTGTAGCGCTTCTGCAGGATCTCCTGCAGGCGGCTCTTAAAGTCCGCCTCCCCCGGCCCCGGCGTCTGCCCCGTCAGCCAGCCGTCGATGAAAGCCGAGGCCGCGTCGTAGCCGCCGTCGATGTACATCGCCCCGATCAGCGCCTCGATCGCGTTGCAGAGGATGCTGGGCCGGAGACGGCCTCCGGACTGCGCTTCCCCAGCGCCCAGAAAGAGGTGGTCGCCGAGCGAAAGGTCCTGCCCCCACCGGGCCAAGGACGTCCGCGACACGAGGCCCGATTTACGCTTGGACAAGGAGCCTTCCTCCTCGTCCGGGTACGACTCGAACAGGCGGTGCGCGACCACCGCCGACAGAATGCTGTCTCCCAGGAACTCCAGCCGCTCGTTGCAGTGCCGAGACTTCTGCTCGGACGCGAACGACTTGTGCGTGAGGGCCGACCTCAAAAGCTCCTGGCGCCGGAAACGGTACCCGATCGCCTCCTCCAGCGCCTGGGACACGCGTGACTCAGGCTACGACGGCTTATTTCTTCGCGTGCGCTTTGATGTAGTCGATCGCCTGGCCGACGGTCTGGATCTTCTCGGCCTGCTCGTCCGGGATCTCGGTGTCGAACTCTTCTTCGAGCGCCATGACGAGCTCCACGGTGTCCAGGGAATCCGCGCCCAGGTCGTTGACGAAGTGGGCCTGCGGGGTCACCTCGGCCGCGTCAACGCCGAGCTGCTCCACGATGATCTGCTTTACTCTGTCTTCCACGTTGTTGGTCCCGGTCACTGGTCCTCCCATGTTACACTCCTTGCACTAAAGATACATTCCGCCGTTGACGTTGAGCACTTGCCCGGTGATGTACGACGCGTCCTCCGAGGCCAGGAACAACGCACCGCGCGCGATGTCTATCGGTTCTCCCATGCGCCCGAGGAGAATCCGGTCCGTCATGCGCTTCTTCGCTTCATCGGAGACGACCGCCGTCAGCCGGGTGTTGATGAACCCCGGACAGATGGCGTTGACTAAAATATTCCTGCTGCTGAACTCCTTCGCCAGGGACTTGGTCAGCGCGATGACGCCGCCCTTGGAGGCCGCGTAGTTGGCCTGCCCCATGTTTCCTTCCTGCCCGACGACGGAGGCGATGTTGATGATACGGCCCGAATGCGCGCGCATCATCGGTCGGCAGACCGCCTTGGAGAAGAGGAAGGTGCCCTTGAGGTTGACGTTGATGACCGCATCCCACTCCTGCTCCGACATGCGCATGACGAGGTTGTCCTTCGTGATGCCGGCGTTGTTGATCAGGATGTCGATCTTGCCGTACTTCTCGAGGGCCGACTTCACGACGTTCTCGCAGTCGTCGGCGCTCGTGACGTTCGCCCTTACGCCGGCGACGGAGGAAGCTCCGTTCTGGGAAATCTCGCCGGCCGAGCGCTGGACGAGAGCCTCGTCCATGTCGACCATGACCACCTTCGCGCCTTCGTGCGCGAAGAGTTCCGCGATGGCTCGGCCAATGCCCTGGGCTGATCCGGTGACGATCGCGATCTTGTCCTTTAAGCGCATCGCGCTGGCTTCCTTGGCAACCGATTGTGTCGTCGTTTCCATGTGCTCTTGCTCCGCCTCAATTTGGTCCCTGCGTTATAGCAAACTTGAGGGCCCTATAGAAATATGACCTGGACACGTCCCCGCCGCTCCCTCCGTGCAGCCGGCGCGCCTACTTCTTTTCTTGGTTAGGACCGCCGCCTTCCCCGCCCTTCTTCTTCTTATCTTTCCGGGGGACGACGAGCGAACCGCCGTAGAACCCGCAATGCGGGCAGACGCGGTGCGGGACGTGATGTCCGCCGCATTGCGAGCAGACGCTCGCGGCGCCGATCTCGAGCTTCCAGTTCGCGGACCGTCGGGAATCCCGCCGGGATCGTGTATGTTTACGTTTTGGATTGGGCACAACTCCTCCTTACGTTACTCTGGGACCTCGGACTTCCTTCGGCAGCGGCGCGCAGCCGCACGCTCCTTGGTTCAAGTCCTTGCCGCAGCGCGGACATAGGCCGAGGCACGTCGGACTACAGAGGGCTCTGTCGGGTACGCTCAGGACCATCGCCTGGCGCACGTCCTCCCACACGTCGATGACGTCCTGCGTCAACGGGTAGGTCTCCTCGAGAACGCCCTCGAAATCAACCATATGCGGCGCGAGGCACCGGCTGCACTCCATATCCCACTGGCCTTGGATCTTGCCCTCCATCAGCATGTTTTCGCCGCCGATGGAAAACTCGAGTCTGATCTCGCAGGGGGTGGTGAGCCGCGCCTCGCCGAAACCGGCGTCGCCGCCCTCGGATCGTTCGGCAAGCTCGGCCGCCGTCAGCGTCTCGGCGCACGTCAAGCCGCCCTTTGTCTCGATCTCGCGAGTCGCGAAGACTAGTTTCTGGTTCATTCTATTCAACTTTCCGACGATGCGTCAAGAAGGCTCGTCGACGCCCAGGCGCTCGCGGACGTAATACGCGGGCTTCCCCTTCATATCGTAGTAGACGCGGATGAGTATCTCCGCGAGCAACCCGAGCAAGATGAGTTGGAATCCCGCCAATGCGAAAAAGATCGACACCTGAAACAGGGGCTGGTCCTTGACGAAAATGCCGTGGGTGAACTTGTTGTAGAGAGTGTAGGCCGCCATGAGCGCGCCCAGGGCACCCATGGACAGGCCGCCTCCGCCGAAGAGGTAAATCGGTTTGGTCATGTACTCGTCCATGAACTTGACGGTCATGAGGTCGAGGACCACCTTGAACGTGCGCGTGATGCCGTACTTCGACACGCCGCGCGTGCGCGCCCGGTGGTTGACGGGCATCTCCACGATGCGCGCGCCCATGAACCCAGCAAAGGCCGGGATGAAGCGGTGCATCTCGCCGTAAAGCCGGAATCCCTTGATGTATTCGGAACGGTAGAGCTTGAGCGTGCAGCCGTAGTCGTGCAGCTCGACGCCGGTCACCTTGGAGATGAGCCAGTTCGCCATAGCGGAGGGCAGGCGCCGGTTGATCCACGCGTCCTTGCGGTGCTTGCGCCAGCCGCTCACGACGTCGAAACCCTCGTCCAGCTTGGCGAGCATCGCGGGGATGTCCTTCGGATCGTTCTGGAGGTCCGCGTCGATGCAGGCGACGACCTTGCCGCGGGCGTGGTCGATCCCGGCCGCGAGCGCCGCGGTCTGCCCGTAATTGGTCCCGAGACGGAGCGCCTTGAACTCGGGGCGCTTGGCGGCGAGCTTCTTGATTTCGGCGAACGACGCGTCGCGCGAGCCGTCGTCGACGAGCAGGACCTCGTAGGGCTTGCCGATCGAGGAGAGCGCGGCGTGCACTTCCTCGCCGAGGGACGGGATGTTCTCCGCCTCGTTGAAGATCGGGATGAGGAGGCTGAGCAGAGGGGCTTCGGCCATCGCCTGTCCCTACCGGCCTCCGACGATCAGACCGCCGCCGGGGTGCGCGCGCGCGCGCCCGCGGACATGTTCTCGATGATGGCGGAGCCGAACTCGGACGTCTTAAGCTTCTTGGCGCCTTCCATCTGCCGCTCGAGGTCGTAGGTCACGGTCTTTTTCTGGATCGTGGCCTCAAGCGCCCGGATGATCATGTCGGCCGCTTCCTGCCAGCCCAAGTGCTCGAGCATCATCACGCCGGAAAGGATGACCGAGCCCGGGTTCACCTGGTCCTTGCCCGTGTACTTGGGCGCGGTGCCGTGCGTGGCCTCGAAGACCGCGATGCCGTCGCCGATGTTGGCGCCCGGCGCGATGCCGAGGCCGCCGACCTGCGCGGCCGCCGCGTCGGAGATATAGTCCCCGTTCAAGTTCGGCGTCGCGAGGACGCTGTACTCGTCGGGCCGGAGCAAGAGCTGCTGGAACGTCTGGTCCGCGATACGGTCCTTGATCAAGACTTTGCCTGCGGGCACCTTGCCGTCGTGGTTGTCCCAAAGCTCCTGCTCGGTCACGATCTTGTCGCGGAACTCCGCCTTCGCCACCTCGTAGCCCCAATCGCGGAAGGCGCCTTCGGTGAACTTCTGGATGTTCCCCTTGTGGACGAGCGTGACGGAGGGCTTCTTATGGTCGACGGCGTATTGGACCGCCATGCGCACGAGGCGCTTGGTGCCGGTGGCGGAGATCGGCTTGATGCCGATGCCGCTGTCCGGGAACGGGATCTTCTTTCCCATCTCCTTGGTGAGGAAGTCGTAGACCTTCTTCGCCTCGGGCGTGCCGTACTCGAACTCGATGCCGGAGTAGACGTCCTCGGTGTTCTCGCGGAAGATGACCACGTTGAATTTCTCAGGCTGCTTGACCGGGCAGGGCACGCCGGAGAACCAGCGGACCGGCCGCACGCATGCGTAGAGGTCGAGCTTCTGGCGCAGGCCGACGTTCACCGAGCGGAAGCGCGGCGTGACCCACTCCGAGGAGCACTTCACGCACTTCTCGGGTCGTTTGCCGCCCGTCTCGTTCTGCTCGGCGGCGCAAACGAGGCAGACGTACTTGTGTCCGCCGACGGGCGTCGTCAGGGGGCCCTTGATCGCGACGCGGAACTCGGTGATGGCGTCGAGCGTCTCCTGGGGCAAGACGGTGTCCTTGTCGTAGTTCTGGAGCGCACCCAATCCGGCGAAGGTCTCCATCCAGGCGATCTTCTTCTTCCCCTGGTAGGCTTTTTCGACCGCGGCGTCGAAGACGCGGACGGAGGCGCGCCAAATGTCGGGCCCCGTGCCGTCGCCCTCGAAGAACGGGATGATCGGATTATCGGGTACGACCAGCTTCCCGTTCTTATACTCGATCTTCGCGCCGTCGGCCGGCACCTTCACCTTCTTATAGTTCGCCACGGAGTCCTCCAAACATGTGATTGCTGTGACTATGTTAGCTCTTTTCACACGTTTCGCCAAGACGCGAATCAATGGCCCCTCTCCCAAAGGACGGGAGAGGGGCTTGCGAGGCGAGCTTTCGGAGGTACTATCGGCCTCTATTCTGCGACATCCATGCGGAAAGACCCGCGCACACACTGCCGACCAGCAGGGTCGACCCGACGACGATGCCGATCCGGCGGCCTCCAACGGTCTTTCTTGCATGCGTAGCCGCCTGACCAATGAGCTTTCGACCCGCTTGACGGTTTGCCCTCAGTTGATCGGAGGCCCTAACCGGCTCTCCCGCTTGCGGCGACACACTGGGGGCCTGCGGGGCGGGACTCTGTGACCTAAGCCGATTCAGTTCCTCAAGGAACGCTCCCCCTCCGCTTTTGAGAAGCCCAGCGGTCCCGCCTGCGGCTCGCACGCCGGCACATGTGCCCGACCAGATCATTGCTTCGGTCTGAGCATCCGTGAGCCGGCGCGCCTGAATCTGCTGAGCTTGCGCCGGAATCGCTGTCCCCGAGAGAAGCACCGCACTGATGACCAGCCTTATTGCCTCTTGCGTTTTCATGCAATAGCCTCCTTTTAGTTTCATCACCACACGCCTCGCCTAGTTCTGCCTCGCCTTCCGAGCGCCCACCGATCTAACGCCGTCCACGACCCGGTCCGCAAATCTGGCCACGTGGTCGTCGAAAGTCTCCACGGGTGGCTGCACATGAAACGCGGCGCTCACGGCGTCGGTACCGATCGACACGATCGGCGGGTATCGGAGGTTTCTCCACCGCCGGATCGCGTACGCCAGCGGCATTGCTCCGACCGCGGCGGATCCGACATCGCCGCGCCGCCAATCGCTGTAGTTGTTCATTGCCATCCCCGGCACCGTTATCGTGACGGCTCCGGCCGTTCGGACATACGGACTTTCATGAGTGAGATCCCTAGCGATCTTGGCAGTGCCGATGACCGCGCCGACGGCGGCCTGAGGCAGCATTCCATGCCTGGCGCAGTGCAGATTATTCAGGCTGCTTATCGGCGATTTCATGGCACACGCCCGCTCCTGCTCGGGAGTGGTAATCAGCGTGCGGGCTCCCGCCTCCACGCGGCTCGCCGCGTGGTTGACCGCGCCTCTGGCCCGAGCTTGGAGGTTCACCAAAGTGAATGCTACCCGAACCGCCATCTCAAGCTCGGTAAATTGAAAGTTCGACGTGTCTCCCGTCTGCGATACATTCTGCGGCATATACACGCGTCCGTCGGAATTCATGCACGCCGGCCTCGGATTATCGGGAACGCACGCCTTGAGTGCGTCGGGCGTCTTCTTTAGGAGCGTCCTCAGAAGGGCGCGCGACTGGTGACATCTTCCGGAACATTGCCCGGCTTCCGGAGGCTGTTGGCATTGCGCGCTTCCGGCCGTCAACGCCGCCAATGCTCCCGCCACGATTGAATTCCGCAGTTTCATGACGTCAGTATGATCCGTCGCGACGTTCTTGATGGGTGCGTCGTGCGTATCTTCTGTGTAGCCGTCATTCCCAACGGGGAGAAGAATCGGCGTCACGCTACTTTCCGCGCTCATTTGATTTCGCCCCTCCAGACGCATCGCTCGCTGCCTTCGGTTGAAATCGCCTGTCGCCCCCGGTCTCCTTTCCGTCGCGGCATCGGACGCCGCGCTGACTCGGCCCGCGCACTTCGAAAGGAGTGCCGCATTTGCCGGGAAGGCCGAGTTTGGTCATCGCGCTGATCACGTCCGAGGTCGACAAATGGTGTCCCAATGCGACGAGATTGCCGCCGGACTCGACGACGGCCGTATGCCGACTGCCAGCGGAAGGACGAGTCATGACTCGAACCCCGTTTCCTTCCGCGGATATCGACGACCTGAATTCGCGCAGCCGATCGGGCGTGTAGCGCTCGTCCAGGATCGCTTCAGCGACTTGGAGCGATACGTCCGAGTAACCGGCGTCGCGCCCGATCTTCAAGGCTCGCGCGAGCATGGCTCGGCTATAGCGGGATTGCGGCGTTCCGACGATCGGCCCCTCCAGGTCGACCCGCCGCGCCATCTCCAGCGAACCGATGACGCCGACGTCGATGGCCGTCCCTACCGCAAACCTCTGCGGCGCATCTTTCAAATAGTCGGCGACCGAGTTCCGAAGTCTCTCCATGACACGCCCGGTCTGCCCTGCATTTGACGCGCCCGGCGCAGCGGTCGCTACCGACGCCGCGCGACCCACGAGTCTGACCGCAGGCCAGATCATCTCTATGGCGTAAATGTCCACATTGGTATTGGCGGCCGTAGGAAGCGCCCGGACGGCTTCACCCTTGAGATTTACCAGCACCCGCCTTGTGGGAGCGAAGTATCCGATCGCCTTTCCGTCGTCATTGATGACCGCCCTCAGGTTATGAAGGGAATACGCTGAGTTGACATTCGTCCGCCGGAGCGGCCGATCCAGGGTGACCGATCTCGGCGCATCCTGAAGTAAGGCCGCCCGTGGAAGCATTGGACATCGGCCTAGGTTGCATTGCAGCATTCGAAGGTCGTCTCCGCGGTAAACCTCCATTTGCCGGCGCTCGCCCCGGTCCGAAGCGGTCACGATGGCCGTCGACGCGAGGAGGAACGCTGCTATCCCCACCGCGCTGATCTTGAATGTCTGGTTCATCGCTTGCCACCTCGCCCGCGCATCATGTCTATCCGCATAAGTCACCCTGTCCGGCCGCAAGCATCGTCCATTCACCCATCGGGAGGGCCGCCGACATCAGAGTCGCCGTGTAGCCGGCAAACCTCAGCGCCGATCTCACGGCCTCGACGAGGATGCTCCAGGCCGCGCGCCGGACGAGACTTGGCGCCGCTCCGCGTGACGAGCCCAAGCGAACGTTGGGCACGCTCTTCAATGCCTTGAACCCTGGCTCCGTGAAATAGGCCAGGACGTCTCCGCGCGTCCGCCCAGACACGCCGATTCGAACGCCCCTCTCGGATGTCTCAGGCCCATCGGTGCGCTGGAAGGCGGTCATCGCCGACGCCAGGCGATCGTCCATGGATTGGAGCAGCCGCTGCTGCTCGGCCTCGAGTTCTTCGTCCGTGGGCTGCTCCTGCTGCCCTTCCCCTGCCTCCGCAGACTCCATCGCAGCGCCGCCTTCGGGCTCTGCGGCGGACGGGACGGGTGAGGAGAATCCGCCGGCCGCGGGGGACATCGGCGCCGCGGTCTTGAAGCCCTCGATGTCGGCGCCATCGGCCGCATCTTGCCGAGAGATCGGAGAGACGGAGTCCAGGTTCGATGGAGGCGCTCCTCCTCGAAGGGGAAGACGACCCGGCAGCGCGTCGATCGGCATCCTAGGCGTGCTGGCGACGGGTCTGGTTGCAATTTCCGATAGAGGGCCGGCGGAGCCGGAAGGAGGCTGAAATCCCCGCGTCGCGGGCGGCGCCATGGCGAGGAGCGGCCGCCCGAGCAGGTCGCTTACGGCGCCGGAGCCTCGATGCTTGGCCGCGCCGTCGAATCGGTCGAGATTGCTGGGGACGGCCTTCAGGCTGCTCGCAAGCGCCTCGGTAGATTTCACGCCCGCGCCGACAGACGCCTTGGACCCGCCGCCCTTGTCCTGCTCTCCACCTCCCCCCTTCCCCTGCTGTCCGCCGCTGCCGCCCGGGCCGCTAGGCGCGCTTCCCCCGCCCACGCTTCCTCCGTCGTCCGCGTACCCGCCGTCGCGGTCGCCGAGATACCGGTGGCACCACTCCGGGATCGCGCGCCCCTCGTCTTGCAATCCCTTGCAATGCTCCGCGCGTTCGCGGTGCTGCTCTGCGGTAGGCTCGCCCGCCCGAGCGCCTACGCCGCCGAAGACCAAAAGGAGCGCCGCTGCGATTTGGATGTTCATGCCTACAGTGTGGCGTTCAGCCGCGTTGTTTGCGCGTCCCGCCTGCGTAGCGTCTGCGTAGAAGCGCGTCATGCTCGAAGCGCCTCGACGTTCGAGTCTTCAAGGGCGCGCCGCCCTATCCGGAAGGCAGCCAACACCAGGGAGAATCCGCATAGGCTGGCCGAGGCGGCCCACCAAAGCATCAGCCACGACGAGCCTTCCTTGCGGCCCGGCTCCTGCGCGCGGCGATCTTCGCTCGCCACGCCCGAGAAAAGTAGCAAGAGGTCGTCATGCGAAGGACGGTCGAGGGCGCTCTGCAGCGCCCCTCGGTAGCCGGGCTTCAGTTCCGCCGCGCTTCGAAGCGCCCGCAGCGAAGCGTCCCTTCGCCCGAGTCCGGCCTCGGCGTACGCCATATTGAAATAGGCGTCGGCGTCGCGCGGGTCGAGATCGAGAGCCAACGCGGCGTCCTCCTTGGCGTCCGCGTAGCGCCTGAGCCGGTTGCGGGCGTAGGCGCGCAGATCGTAGATGGAGGCGTCGCGCTCGCCCAGTTCGATCGCCCGCGTCGCGTCGCGCTCCGCCGAGGCGAAGTCCCGGCCGCGCGACGCGGCGAACGCCCGCACGTGGTAGGCGCTCGCGTATTCCGGGTCGGCGCCGATCGCTTGGGAAGCACGCTCGCGGGCCGCGCTCGAATCTCCGACTTTCAGCAAGGTTCCGGCCTCCCGCAGATACGCCTGGGACTGGAGTGCTTTGGGAGAGACGAATTCCGGCCGCGCGGACGTCGAGCCCGCGTCCGTCTCAGGTCGCGCTCTGGCCGCAGTGGCCGGCGGCTCGGCCGACGCCTCCCGTGCGCGCTCACGTCCTTGGCCGGAGGCGAGCCGTCCCTCGTCGTCCAGAAGCCGGACCCTCGACGTGCGTCCCTCGGTCAGCTTGTAGACCGACGTCGCGATCGCGTTGCCCGGCTCGAGTCTAAGCGCGGCGGCCGCATCCTGGTTCGCCCGTCGATAGTCGCCGAGCCGCTCCGCCGACAATCCGCGCGCGGCGAAGGCGGCCGGAGACGCCAGGCCGTTCGCGATCGCCTGATGGCTCGACGCGAACGCCGACTTCCAGTCGCCGGTCGCCTGCTGATACTGAGCGAGCTTTAAGTGCAGAGGGCCGTCCTTCGGGTAGGTCGCGGCGAGCGCGGCATAGAGCTTTCCTTTAAGGTCTTCCGGCATTCCCGCCGGGCGGCCGGAGCCGAAGGAGAACCTTCCGGATGGGTCGAATTTGGTCGGATGCGCCGCGTCGAACGCGCGCCACTGAGGCTGCACCGTATACAAGACCTCGCGGCCGCTCTTCAACAGTCGGTACATCTCGTCGATTCGCGCCGCCGAGTCGCGGCCGGTAAGGCCGCTGTTCTGATAGGCGAAGGTTAGGACCTTCTCGCGGTCCTCGACTCGGACCTTCCCGCTGAGCATGAGATGTCGATAGGCCTGTAGTCCGCGCCTGAGGTTCTCTCGCTTTCCCGGGTCCTGAGTGTCTCTCAGCGCGGCGTCCACGGCGTCGTCCCACTGCTTGAGCGCCGCTTCAAGCTTGGCCGACGGCGGCGTACCGCGCGCCGCGCCGGCGCCGCTCGCGAGGCCGACGGCGAACGCCGCCGCGAGGACCGCGGACCTCACCGCGCCCCCTTGCCGCTGGCGGCCGACCGGAGGGGTTTGATCGCGGGCCGGCGGGACGCCGCGAAGGCGTTGATCTCGCTGAGCGCGAGCGCCGCGCGCCGCCCCTGTTCGACGGCCGCCGTGAACCGGGTGGCGGCGGCCGGGACTTTCGCCTCCCTAGGCTCGACGGCAAGCTCATTGACGGCCGCGGGACGCGTCGCGACGCGCCGGTGGTCGGCCGTCCCGCGGTCCAGCGCGCTGAAGGCGACGCATTCGACGGCGAGCACGCTGAGCAAGGTCGCGCCGAAGGCGACGAAGCACGTCGTCCACGGCCTCGCGTCGCCGCGGCTTCGGCCGATGCTCGCGGTCTCCTCCAGCAGCTCCGGCGCTGAGCCGATCGTCGGCGCCGGCTCCGTCATCTCGATCGTTTCCATGAGGTTCCCTCCCCCTCGCTTCATGCCTAGAGGATGGCCGAGCGGCGCGTGATTTGCGCGCTTGAGATGCGTAGGGATTGCATAGCCTGGGGCGCACTACCGGGAGGAGGAGGCGGCGCCGTCGACGAGAAGTTCGCGCAGGCGGAGCGTGCGCAGTTCCAGATCGCGCTCCGCCTGCGCCGTGAAATAGCGAGCCTTCTCGTCCAACCTGGCCGAGACGTCGACGGAAGCGAGCGGAGGAGTGCGGGTCGCCATCTCGTTTTGCTCCACCACGCGCAGATACCGAAGAAGCCATGGGTCGAGGTCGCGCGCCCCGAGTTCCAGGCCGACGATGCCCTCGATGAGCAAGGCGTTCGTCTCGTTGCCTTCCCAGCGGACGTACGCTTTCCATAATCCGGCTCTTTCCGCCAGGATCCCCCCCAGGCCGTGGCCGAGCAGTTCGTGCGCGAGCGCCTTGGTTACGCGCAGTTCTAAATCGCGGCGCGGGAGTCTCAAGTCCAAGAGCCGGCGATTGATCACGGCGTGCCGCCCGCCGCCCGCCTCTCGCACGGTGTAGGCCTCGACGCCGACCAGCACGCCCGTATCGGCGCCGCCCGCCATGATACTCGAGGCGATCTCGCCGAAGGACGCCTTGAGCGGAACGTTCTGCGCCCTCAGCTGCCCAAAAAGCGCCGTCGCCGTCCGGCTGCCCGACCAAAGAGAAAGCGCTCGTTCCAGGAGCTGCGTTTCCTCCGCCGCTCGCGCCGCGGACGCGCGAAAAAGCACTCCGTTAAATTCGCGTCGAATGAGCGCGGGTCGCGCGGGCGACGTCCCGGCCGAGCCCGCTCCGTCGCGCGGCGCGTCCCGCAGCTCCTCGCCTTGCGTGGCGAGAACGGGCCCAATGAGGCGCCCGCAGCTGCGGATCAGCCACGCGGACGCGAACGCCACGGCGCAGAGCCTCGCATGCGGTCTCATGCCGCACAGGATGCCGCGCTCGCGCGTCCTTTGCGCGTGGCGGTTGCGTAGACGCGGTGTAGGGGGCTAGTCCGCGACGAACTTAAATCCGAGCGTATGCACCGTCTCGATCCGGTCGCCCGCGGAGCCGAGCTTGCCGCGGATGTTCTTGACGTGCGTCTGGAGGTTGCGAGAGGTCATGATGCGGATACCGTCGGAAAGCGCCTCGGAGAGGATCTGGTACGTGAGTACGCGGCCGCGCCCCTCCATGAGGCGAACGAGCAGGTCGAACTCGACGGGCGTAAGATCGATCGCCTTCTGCTTGACCTTGACCTCGCGCCGGTCGAGGTCCACGTGGATGCCGCCCAGCTCGAAGGCCCGCGACGTCATGCCCGCGTGGCGCGAGCGGCGCAGGAGCGCCTCGACGCGCGCCATGAGTTCCTTGACGGAAAACGGCTTCACGAGATAATCGTCCGCGCCGCGGTTCAGTCCCGCGACCCGCTCCTCCTCCTTGCCGAGAACGGTCACCATGAGCACCGGTATCGAGGCGGTCTTAGGGTCCTGCTTGAGTACGTCCATGAGCTTCATGCCGGAGAGTCCGGGCAGGTTCACGTCGAGGATGATCAAGTCGACAATGTCCCCGGTCAAGGTCCCGAAGGCCGTATCCGCATTCTTGGCCGTGCGGACGGCGAATCCTCCCGACTTGAGCGTCGCCTGCACGAGGTTCAAGATGACCGGATCGTCGTCGACGACGAGCACCGTAGCGGCTTTCTGGCTCATACGGTCCTCAGCGCTCCCCCCAAGGTCTCGCGGATGCGGCGGTCGAGCTCGCCGGAGGTGAGCGGCTTCGATACAAAGCACGCGGCTCCGAGCTCGAGCGAGCGTTGGATCTCCGGCAGGTCCATCACGGCCGAGCAGAGGATGATCGGAACCGACGCCGTACTGGGCTGAGCCTTGAGCTCCCGGATCACGTCCGCGCCTCGCGACTCTCCCAAATCCATGTCGAGCAGGACCAGGTCGGGGCGCATCTGCGCGGCCGCCGCGGCCGCCTTGCCGCCTTGATGGATCACGGCGGCATTATACCCTTTCGTCTCCAGAATTTGCCGGATCATGTCCGCGGTCGAAGGCTCGTCGTCCACCACGAGGATCTTGGCCCCGCCGCGCAGCGCCGGCGCCATGCTGGAGGCGGCCGCGGCCGGCTCGCGCTCCGCCGCGCGCAGGCGAAGAACGACGCGGGTGCCTTTCTTCGGCTCCGACTCGACGAGGATCTCGCCGCCCATCGCGTCCACCGCCTGCTTGACGATGAAGAGTCCGAGCCCCGTCCCCTCGGCGCCGGGACGCCGCGGTGCCGCCTCCGCCTGTTCGAAGCGTGAGAAAAGCCGCGTCAGGTCCTCGGACGCGATGCCGTGTCCCGAATCCGAGACCGAGAGCTCGATCCACTCGCCCGACGCCTTGGCGGAGAGGGCCACTCGCCCGCCCGCCTCCGTGAATTTCATCGCGTTCGACAGAAGGTTGGCAAGGGCGCGCTCCAGCCGTTCGGCGTCCGCGGTCGCCGGCGGCAGTCCCGGATCGGCCTGGAAGGTCGCCGAAATGTCCTGATTCTGCGCGACGATCTCGTAGAGCCCCTTGAGCCGCTGCACGATCGGCTCGATCTCGACAGAGTCGAGCGCCACGTCCATCCGCCCGGCCTTGATCTTCGCGGCATCGAGGATGTTCGAGACGAAGGCGCCGAGGCGGATCACGTTCTCCTTGATCGTCATCAGCGTCTGGCGGTGCCGCGGCAGGATGCGGGCCGTCTCCGGATCGTCGACCAGCATGAAATCGAGAGCCATCTTGATGGCGGCCATGGGGCTGCGCAGGTCGTGCGAGACATCCGTGATGAAGGCGTCCTTGAGCTCGTCCAAGGCCTTGAGCTCGACGACCATAGCGTTGAACTGCGCGGCCAGCTCGCCGACTTCGTCCGCGGATTCGACCGGCACCTGGACGGTGAGGTCCCCTCCGCGAACGTCCCGCGCTCCTCGCGCTAAAGCGAGCACCGGTCCCGCGACGAGCATCGCGAGGCCGAAGCCGAACACAGCGCTGACCAAAATCCCCGCCGCGGCGAGCACGAGCGTGAAGCCGAAGAGGCTCTTTCGGAACTCGGGATAGATCGCCCGCGCCAATTCCTTGGTCGCGCCGATGAGCGCGCGCCCCGAGGAGCCGTCGGGCAGTTTGAGGACGCTCGCGTACTCCAGAGCCCGTCGCCGCGCCTCGAGGGACGCTCCGGGCGTGCCCGCCGCCACGCGAGGATCGGAGTGGAACAGGACGGCGCCGTCCGCCGCCTCGATCATCGCGTACTCCACGTTGGGCGCCACGAGAGGGAGCGAGCGGACGTACTGCGCGAGCGCGGCCTCCCCCTGCGTCGCCAAGGCGGTCTCCGCGACGGCTCCGAGGGCGATCGCCTGCCTCTCGTGCTGCTGCGACAGCAGGCGCACCACGAGATACCCGGCCTGAGTGGATTGGACGAACCACGCGGCCATGAAGCTCATGGCCGCGACGCCGCAGACCGTCAGGGCGATCTTGGTCCGTATCCTCACGCGGGTTCCGGGACTCCTCCGAGTATAGTGCCCAAGCGCCTTTCCTTCAATAGCGCCGGCCGCACGAGCCTTTGCGCCGCTCGGCGGACCACCTCGCCACGAACCTCTCCCCGCGGCTTTCGACGCGCACGACCGGGGAGCCCCGGCCCTCGGGTCTGTCGCGGCTCACCGCGCGCCCCATATCCCGGACTCCCGATGGCACTCGCGCCGGCGTTTCGCCAGCATCTCATCTTTGGCCTCCCGCCGAGCCTGCCGCCGCGTCAGTTCCATGTCCTCCGCATAATCCTCGTCCTCCGCCAGCCATTCGCCGCCGTCTTCTCTGTTCATGGTTGTGCCACCTCCTACGACCATCATGGAGGATGGCGGCGTGGATTGAGGGTTCGGATTGCGTTCAAATCGCGTAGTCCCTGGGCCTTGCGGACTAGGGGGGCCGGGGCTATATTGAATACGTCGAATCCGATCGCCCGTCGGGGATCGGAGCGAGGGGTTTTATGGCCATCGTCGTGTCGGACGACCGCCGGCGGGGATTGCTGATCCTCGGCCTCGCCTCGCTTTTCGTCGCGGTGAGCGCGATCGCGCTGCGCCGCCCGATCCTCTCCGCGGCCATCCGATTCACTCCCGAGATCGCGTCCTGGTGGGGAAGCTCTCCGGCATCCGTTGAACGCTACCTGCGCGGCCTCCAGGCGCGCTGGAGCGGAGAGACTTCCGTCGTGGAAGGCTACAGGGTCGCATCTCCCGCGGCCGGCGACGCGGCACTTGAATCCCGCTTCTTCCGAGGCACCCCGCAAGATCTCCGCATGGCGCTCGCGCAATCGTCGAACGTCCCGCAAGCTCTGCGCGTTCGACAATCGAATGCCGCCTCCACCTCCGGGATGCGGCCGCGCGCGTCGCGCCTGAGCGGAAAGGGACGCTCGGCCGCGAACTCGCCCACGGATGTCGTCGCGCCGGATGAACCGCCCTTGCCCGGATCCCGAACGGGGCGACTCTCCGGAGCCACGGACCGAGAGCCGGTACGCGACGCCCGCGCCGCCGCCGTCGGCCGCCCGGAGCTCTCTCGCGCGAATTCGGTGCAGGATGCCGGAGCGGTCGTCCCGGCGACCCGGCGAGCCTCCGCCTCCCGCGCGCTTCCCGGCGCCGGCAGCCAGGGCAAGACGACCGGCCTGCGGCATTCCTTGGCCGAGCCGGAACTGGACCGGGAAGCGCTGTTCCCCGAGCTCGCGGATCCCCGCCTCAAGGGCCTGAAGTCGGGCCTCAATCGCACCACCAGCGGAATTTCAAATCGAGCGAGCGATCGCCGGAACGGCGTTCAGACCAATGCCGCACAAGATGACCAAAACAATCTGCTCGGCCGAGGCGTCCAAACCGGCGCCGATCTCTCTGGCCTCGGCGGCCCTGCTCTAGCGACGGCCGGCGAGCGAAGACTCGAGCCGACTTCCGAAGGTCTGACTCCGACGACGCCCGAGAGAGCCGAACGCAGAGGACTCGGCGACAAGCCGAATCCCGCGAACACGAGCGTAGGGTTCTATTGGAACGGCGAGGGCCAACCGCGGCAGGGACTCGATCCTATGAGCATGGCCTGCACTCCTCCTAGAACCTGCGACGCGCACTGATCGACCCTCTAGAGGGAGACGTAGCCGCCTTCGACACAAAAGACCAAAAGCGTTCGTACATCCTATAGAGCCAACCGGAGATCCGCGCGGCCGCTTCCGAGGCGGGCGGTTCGACGGGAGCCTCCATCAGAGCCCATTTCCGATCGAACGACGGCTCCGGCCTGACCGGGACCAGCGCGCCGTAGCGCAGTCCCGCGCGAGAGATTCCCATCGGCGCCGAGTATCGAGAAGGAGCGAATTCCGGACGTGTCGGTGGCTGAAGGTCGAACATCCTGTTTGAGGCCAGCGTCACGATCCCGGCGGGAGCGTCCCTCAGCGCCTCCTCCGAGGGCGGCGCGTCCGGAATCTCCGCCCAGGCGATCCCGCCATAGGCGAGGACGATCGCCCCGCCGAGACTCAGACGCGAGCGAACGGCGCTTGTCTTGGTCATGCGCACACGATAGCCGGGGCGCGCGTTTCATGCGCGCGGGGCTTGCGTAGTTTCTGCGTGGGCGCTAGGAGAACTCGGCCGAAGCGACGCCGGGAACGGGACGGATGAGAGAGGGAACGCTTTCTTGCGAGAGCCTAGCATCGGGCTCCATCGAGACCGCGTAGGACTCCGGAGCTCGAAGGAAGGCGTTCGCATCCTGGACGCCCTGGTCGAACGCGGGCACGCAGTATTTCGCCTTGAAATCGAGCATGGTGAAGTCCAGGCGTCTAGACGGGTAGAGCCGGAAGACGCGGGGCGGCGACTTGAGCGGCCGCAGCGAGTCGATCGCCCGATTGATGTGCTCTTTGCAGACTTCGCGAGCGCCCTGATCCCAGTAGCCCATCGGGTGCCAACGACGCGCGCCGACTTCCTCGGGCCGGACCATTTCTACGCACAGCACTTCCTTGCAGTCGGCAAGATGGTCGAGCCTCATCCACTCCTTGCCGGGGACGCCTCCGTCCAGGTGATAGCCTTTGCCCGCTTCGTCCTCGATCACGGTCGGCGGAAAGATCCAGGGGATCGCGCAGCTCGCCGTGATCCGCGGGATGAACGGCCCATCCCACGCGTCGCCCCCTACCGGAGTGAAGCGGCCGTAGGCGGTGGTGCAGTCCCGGGCGCGCAGACTCATGACGATGAACTCGCAGATCGCCGCACGGCGCGCCTCGTCGTCGTCGAGCGCGTGGGACATCACTTCCCAGATCGGCGCGTCGCTAAATAGGCTGAGGGGTTTTAGGCGAGGAGCGAAGCGAAGGACGTTGATATCGTCGATGCGGCCCCAATACTCGCGGAGTTCGTGCGCGCGGTTCAAGAAGTACGCGGCGCCGGTCAGGGAACCGGCGCTGAATCCGACGACCTTCTGGAATGAATGACCCGCTTCCGCCAGGCGGGCCACGACGCCGCCTTGCCAAGCGCCCAAGGCTCCGCCGCCGGCAAGCGCCAATCCGGCGGGGCGATTAAATGCGACGGGGGAGGCTTCGGCGGGCATCGACGAGGGTATTATACAGCTTTTCCTGTCGACGTACCATCTCGTCGATGTCGAATTCGCGTCCGACGGATTTGGAGGCCTCGGCGCCGATCGCCTTGGCCAGCGCCGCGTCCTTGAGGAGGCGCACGACCTTGGCCGCCATGGCCGCCTCGTCCCCCGCGGATACGAGAAAACCATTCTCCCCGTCGCGCACGAGGTCGCGCACGCCGTCCGTCGCGAAACACACGCTGGGCAGTCCGCTCTTCATCGCCTCGACGAGGGCTCGCGGCAGGCCCTCCCAGAGAGACGTCAAGACGAACACGTCCGCCGCAGCGAGGATCTCCGCCGTATCCTTGCGCCAGCCCGGAAAGAATACCTTGCTCGAGAGCCCGCGGGCGACGAGGCGCCCTTCGATGCGCCCGCGCAGCGGGCCGTCCCCGACGAACAGCCAGTTCGCCTCGGGCACTTCCTTGGCGCAGCGCTCCACGACTCCGACGAACGCCTCGGGGTTCTTTTGCGGTTTCAAATTCCCGACGCTGACGACGAGGGGCTTGTGCATGCGGCAGCCAAGCGAGGCCTTCTTCGCCCCCTTGTCCGCGAGCAGCGCCGGATAGTCCGCGAGACGCACCCCGCTGCGGATGAGCTCGGTCCTCGGCGAGACGATGCCGAGGCGCGCGGCCTCCTCGCGATTGGCCTCCGACACGAACACGCTGCAGTCGCTCAGGCCCGCGCACAGGCGCTCCAGCGCGACGTAGGCCGCGCGGACCGCGGGGGCCTGCAGCGGGTGGAAGCCGAAGCCGTGGTACGTATGGAGGAGCGCCGGATGGCCCGCAAGCCGCGCGGCGAGCCGCCCGAGGATCCCGGCCTTGGAGGAATGGGTATGGACGACGTCCGGCCTCGTGTCGGCAAGAATCTGCCGAAGCTGAAGAAGGGCCGCCGCGTCCCTCAGCGGATCGACTTCCCGCACCAGGCTCGGCACGAAGCGCAACGCGAACGGACGGGCGCGCGCCGACGACAGCTGGCGCGCTTCATCGTCGAGAAGGCCGCCCTCGCCCGCGATGAGGAGGACCTCGTAGCGGTCCGGATCGAGGTGGCTGACGGTATGAAGAGTGTTCTGCTGCGCGCCTCCGAAATCGAGCCGCGTGATGAGGTGGGCGACCTTCGTCTTACGGGGCATTCGCCGGGGAGGTCGAAGGCGCGGCGGGCGACTTGGCGCGGGTCCTCATCTTGCGTCGGATCTCGCGAACGGCCTGCATGTTGCGCTGCGGGCGCCGGGCCGATTCGGAGGCGGAGACGGCGCCGCCCGCTTCCGCGGCCGGGACGGCGGACTCAACCTTGTCGGAGGAGCCGGAAGGCGTCCCTGCCTTTTGCGGCTTGGCGTTCGCCGCCGCTCGCTGAGCCGCAGGCGTCCATCCGGCGACCCGCGCGCCCGGAGCGTAATGAGCGAGGATCGCCGTGAACGGCCGTCCCGCGGCGCCCAGGCCGAGCGCGCCCGAAACGCACAACCCTCGCCCGCTGCCCGTGCCCGAGCCCCAAAGGACCACCTGCCCGAGCGCGCGCCCATCGTAGATCGGCTGAATCGTGAATAGGCTCGAGCGAAGTCCGCCGGGCGACAAGAAAGCCTCGAGCGCGGAGAAGCCGTCGATCGTCACGGTGCCCTGGACACCGATGGCCTCGAGAGCCTCCACACGTCCCGTCTTCGAGCGTCGGGCGACGGTCAACTGGCGGATGCGGCCGATGTCCTTTCCGGGGACGCGGCGCCGCAAGGCGTCCGCCTCAATGACCCGCGTCCAGCGCGCGAGGCTCGGCTTGGCGTGGGGCGTCAGTTCGTCGTAAGACTCGCGCTCGGGGAAAGAATGCGCCCGAAGCTCCAGCTCGTAAACGGAGGCCGCCGGATTGCCGCCCGGCTGATCGCTCACTCCGTCCTCCGTCTGGCCGGCGCAGTAAGGATGGTCGCCCGTGACGTGGAGTTCCTCGCCGCGATAAAGCTTGGCTCCCCCCGTTTCGATCACCGCGCGGGTCGCGTCGTCGCGCTCCTCGGCGACGCCCGCATAGAGGCCGCAGCGCCGGGAGTCGCAGGAGTGCGTCTTGAGCGGAGGCGGCGGGCGGGTGTTGGCCCGCATCCACTCCAGCTGCGTCCGGTAGATCACCGCCGCCGCCTTGAGGGACTCCAGCGGCGCGCCGGCGGGCATCACTTGCGCCACGCGGCTGAGGAGGTAATGCTCGACCGGCACCTCGTTGACGAGCTGGAGACCGTAGACGTTCGGGACCGCGTCCACCGCCCCGCGGAGCTCGCGATCGCCGACGTCGACGCCGCGGATGTCGACGATCTCGGGGCTCTTGATCAGCACGGAAGCGCCTTCGGCCGTCGGTTGGATTCGGAACGCCTGCTTGGTCGCGTACTGCAGCCGCCCGTGGACGTCGCGAAGCTCGATGACGCCCGTTTCCTTGCTCGCCGCCACCTCCCACTGCTCGTTGGCGGGGCCGCGGTTGACCTCGCCAAGCTCGGGATGCAGTATCTTGAAGTCGGATCCGGAGACGAAGTAGAACCGGCGCGTGGTGCCGGGCTCTCCTGCGGCGTTTGAATAGAGCCCCACGCGGATCGTCTGGCGCCGGTCGAGCGGCAGATCATGCGGCCGCTGAATGAGAGGGCGGGCGATCCGTCGCACGGACAACAAACGCTCGGGCTTTTCCGGAATGTAGCGCGCGGCGCGCTCGAGGCTCTTCAAGGCGCCGGGCTCCTCGGGCAGGAGGTCCAGCACCCCCTTGTACGCGATCCAGGTCTCGCGGGGGTCGTCCGTTTTCTCGAAGAGCCACGCGAGCCTCTGGAGCGCGTCCGGCTGGACGGAGTCGCTGCCCAGCGATTGCTTGAAATAGACCTCCGCCTCGTTCCATTTCTTGAGCCGAATCGCGACCTCGCCCAGCCTCGCCGACGTCGCCGCGATTAGGTACGGGCTCGGCAGGAGCGCCGACGTGAAGGCCTCGACGGCCGCGCGGTAGCTCGAGTCCGCCATTTCCGTCATCCCCCGCCCGAAGCTCGCCTCCGACGTCCACGCCGAAAGGGTCGACACTTCCGCCGCCTTCTTGAAGCTCTCGCGCGCGTCTTTGACCCTCCCCATGGAGAGATAGCACCAGCCGCGCTGATTCCAGACGAACGCGTCCTTCGGAAGGAGCAAGGACGCCTTCGTCCACAAGGCGAGGGCTTCCTCCGGCCGGCCCGCGTCCCGCGCGACGAGGGCGAGATTCACGGTGGGCACGGCCCCGTCGAGCCCGAGCGTCTCCACGTAGCGATAGGCGCTCGCGGCGTCGGCGAGTTTGCCGCCCAGAAAAGACGAGTAGGCGGAGCGATAGGACTCGGCCGTCTCGGCCGCGCGCGCGGGCGCGGAATACGCCGCCGCGGCGCACAGGATCAGCAGGGCCGGCGTTCTCACGGCGACCCCCTCCGCAGCGCCTTGCGCTTTTTCTTTGCCGGCGCCTTCTTCTGGACTCCCACGGGCGCTCCCTCGACGGCCTTATGCGTCGAGACAAAACCCTCCTCGTCCCCGGCCGCCCGGAAAGTTTCGGCTTTCTTCGGAATCTGCATCTCCACCGCGTTGAGCATCTGCTGAGCGTTCGTATACTTGCCCTGCTGGCCGAGCTGCATCGCGAGGTCCATCGTTCTCTGAAGCTTGTCCACGTTCGCGCCGCGGGCGCGCGCTTGATTGAGCGAGACCTGGATCCGACCGTACTCCTTGGCGAGTTCCTTCTTCCGGTCCGCGTCGAGTTTTTGGAGAATCTCCTGACCCATCGACGTCGGCTTGGGCGGAACCTCCGGTCCGTGCTGATAGAAACGCCATCGTTCTCGGAGCTCGTCTTGATACGTAATGCCCATCGAGACGGCGAATGCCGCCGTCACGAGCGCGCCTCCGACGATGACGAGCTTCTGAAGCATGGTCGGTATCTACTACTTTCCTATAATAGGGTCAAGAAAGTCCCGTCCTAAATGATAAAATCCATTTGTTAGAGAAATATGACCGAGCCGCACGACGGGTCCATCGCCTCCATCCCCCCGGTACCCCCTCCCGTCAGCCGATTCACCCGGACCTCGCCGAGACTCAGGCTGTTCGATTGGGGAGGCGAGGGCGTCCCGGTTCTCATGCTCCACGGCATGGGCGGCAACGGACACTGGTGGGATCTCGTCTCCCCCCGGCTGCGACCGTCCTATCGACCCATGGCTCTTGATTTCCGCGCGCACGGCGAGAGCGCCTGGGTCGAGGACAAGCCCTACAGCCTGGAGAGCTGGCTCGAGGACATCGGCCTGGCGGCGGACGAGATCGGCGCCAAGCGCTTCGTCCTCGCAGGGCATTCCCTTGGCGCTCGTCTCGCGGTCGAATGGGCCGCCGCGCACCCCGAGCGTTTGCTGGGCTTGGCTCTGGTGGATTTCCTGCCCGAATTCCGCAGCGAGACGATGTCCAAGTTCGAGCGCGCCAAGCGGCTTCCGCGGCCTTTCTACCGGGACAAGGAAAGCGCCGTCGCGCGCTTTCGGTTGGAGCCGCGGGGCACGATCCTGGGCGACAAGGAGATGCGCCGCCTCGCCGAAGCCAGCGTGAAGCCCTTCAACGGCGGCTACACGTGGAAGTTCGACTGGCGGGCGATCCAGAGCGGGTACGGCGCCGTCTGGCCGTTCCTGCCGAAGCTCAGCATGCCCGTCTTGATCGTTCGCGGCGGCAAGAGCATCGTCATGCTCGAACACGACACCGAACGCATCGCCTCGCAGCTAAAGGACGTCACGACGCTCTTGATTCCCGAGGCGCTCCACCATGTGCCTCTGGACTCTCCCGAGAAGCTCTCGGACTCGATGCTCCGATTTCTCCGCGAACGGGTCCTATCGCGCTCTGCGCCCTAGAGGGGCACGACGATCGGAGAGCACAGGAGCGGATCGGACTCCCGCTCGTCCGGCGTCTCAAGCTCGGTGACGTGACTGGCCCCGCTCGGGGCGCACCGATACGTGCAGGTGAACTCCACCATGTCCACCTTACCGAGGGCGCACGCTTCGTACGTGCCGGGACGCCGTTGCGCCGAGGAGCCGCTCGCCTGCCTGAGCAGGTCGGCGCTGATGCTCTCCAGCACGCGCTGCGCCTCCCCGTCCAACCGTCGATCGCCCTTCAGGTACGCCTTGATCGTGCCGTCGAGGTTGTACTGGAGGACGGACTCCACCTGCCGCAGCGTCTCGCGCGAGAGGCGGCGAAACGGCTCCGGGATCTCGGACTGAGGGATCGAGAAGCGCTTGTAGTACGGATCCCCCGGCTCGCCGAAATTCTGATACGAGAACGGGTTCTCCAGGAACTGGCCCACGTCCGGCCGCTGCAGGTAGCGGATATACGCCTCGCGCTCGACGTTCCCCCGGGGATCATCCAGACGCCGATCCGGAGGCCGTCCGTGATTCTCGACGATCCACGTACCGTCCTGCACCGGGAGCTTGGTGTCGTCTTTGTTGATGTAGATCGTCCCGTTCATCGCCGCGTAGCTGGCTCGCCCCATCATCGCGGCCGCGGATTGCCGGTCCGCTTCGGTCGTGTCGCCGATCGCCAGGTTGAAGGTCCGGAACTGGCCCCGGTCGGACGTGTATATCCAGCCGCCTTGCTTGAGACGGATCTCCGCGGCGGCGGCCGTCCCCGCGGCGAGGCAGGCGAGCGCGGCCGCAATAAGGCGTCTCATTCGACCTCCTGAAGTTGGACGCCGGCATATTGTCCCGAGGAGAACTTGGGCTCGGCGGGATTCAGCCGCGGCTTGTGCTTGGCGACGAGAGCCCCCGCGATGTCCTTGAGGTCCTCCGGCGAGGAGACGTCCGCGGAAGCGACGTAGTCGAAGTAGATGTCCTTGCTGATACGGAACAAGTCGTCGGCGCTCGGCCGGATGTTCCCCATCATGTGCGCGGCCAAGGCGTCGTAGACCGTTCCCGGAAGCGCCAGGCCGACGAAAAGCACGATCGGCTGCACGTTCGCGTCGAACATCACGAACTCGTAGACTCCCGGCTGACGCGGCGCGTGCGAGGGCAGCGCGTCGGGCTTAAACCGAAAGCAGCGCTCCGACATCACGATCTTGAACGTACGTTGTTCCACGGCACCTCCCGTGCGGTCCCGTTTCAACGTAGCGTTTCTTTCAGATTCCATTGAGTGCCATACGGGGCGCTTAGAGGCGGGCGTAAGTCCCGGCCGAAAATAGGCTGAAGGACATGGTTTAGTCTCTGTCAGCCGCTGACAGCCTTGCGCTTGAAGACCCCTCCCTACGGGGCTATTCTATCGATATGAGGCACCGTCCGAAGGTCCTCATCAGAGTTTCCGACGAGGAGGATGCCCTCCTCGGACGGGCCCGCGCCGGCGACCGCAACGCGTTCGGAGAACTCGTCCTGCGGCATCGGCAGGCCGTCTTCGGCCTGGCGCTGCGCCTCCTCCGCGATTGGGACTCGGCCGAAGAGGCGACGCAAATCGCGTTCGTGAAGGCGTTCCACTCGCTTCGCACCTTCGAGGGCCGCTCGAGCTTCCGCACGTGGGTCTGCTCGATCGCCCTCAATGCCGCCCGGGAAAGCCGCCGGCGGGGACGTCTCGGCCGCTGGGCGCCCATGGCCACCGGCGAGCCCGGCGAGGAGCGCGTCTGGACGGAGAGCCTTCGCGCGGCGGCGCGCGGCCCCTCCGAAGTCGACGCGCTGGAGAGGCACCTCGAGCTCGAGCGCGCCATGGAAAGCTTGAGCGCCCGCGAGCGCGAGATGGCGGTCCTGCGGCTAGAGGGCTACACGATGCACGACATCGCGGCGGCGCTGCATGTCAGCGAAGGGACGGTCAAGTCGACGCTGCACGACGCGACCCACAAGATGAAGAAGGAATTTTGATATGATAATCATGAAAGGATACCCGTGAAGTACTTTTCGCGAGAAGAAGCCGAGCAAGCGCTCCCCGAGATCGAGAAGATCCTCGGGACGGCGCTCGAGCTCAAGGAAAAGACCGAGAGCCGGATGGGCGCGCTGACCGTTCTCGAGAGGACGCCGAACACGCCCGCGGACAAGATCGCGCTAGAGCGGGCCCAGGTGGAGTTCCTTGCGCAAAACATCCAGTCGCTCCTCGAGCGGATCCAAGGCTTCGGCGCCGTCGTGAAGGGACTCGATCCCGTGCTCATCGATTTCCCCCACCGCCTCAACGGCAAGGAAGTCTACCTTTGCTGGATGCTCGGCGAAAAGAAGATCGAGCACTACCACGGGATCGAGGACGGCTTCTCGGGTCGAAAGCCGCTCCCCGAAACGGTCCTTCCTCAGTAACGCCGCCCCTGGAGGACGTCATGGCCACGTTGAGCCCGTCGTTTTCGGATTTAGAGCGCGACGGCATCCGCCTCGCCTCGACGGAAGCCTCCGCCGATCACGCCCGCATCCTCACTCCGGAAGCCCTGCGCTTCGTCGCGGGCCTGCAGAAGCGCTTCGGCGCCGCTCGTCAGTCCCTTCTCTCCGCGCGCGACGAGCGCCAAGCCAGGCTCGACGCGGGCGAACTTCCGGAGTTCCCGCGCGACACGCAGGAGCTCCGCGCCTCCGCGTGGAAAGTCGCGCCCATCCCGAAGGATCTGTTGGACCGCCGCGTCGAGATCACCGGCCCGGTCGACCGGAAGATGGTCATCAACGCGCTCAATTCGGGAGCGAAAGTGTACATGGCCGACTTCGAGGACTCCCACTCTCCCGTATGGAGCGCGACGGTCCAGGGCCAGGCGAACCTCTACGACGCCGTGCGCCGCACGATCCAGTTCGCGAGCCCCAAGGGCAAGCGCTACACATTGAATCCGCAGACCGCGACCCTCATGGTCCGGCCGCGCGGCTGGCATCTCCTCGAGAAGCACATGCTCGTCGACGGCAAGCCGGTCTCGGGCTCGCTCTTCGACTTCGGACTGTTCTTCTTCCACAACGCCAAGGAGCTTCTCTCTCGAGGCACGGGCCCCTACTTCTATCTGCCGAAGATCGAATCGCGCCTCGAGGCACGCCTGTGGAACGACGTCTTCGCGGCGTCGCAGAAGGAGTTGGGCATCCCGAACGGGACCGTCAAGGCGACCTTCCTCATCGAGACCATTCTCGCGGCGTTCGAGATGGACGAGATTCTCTACGAGCTCCGCGATCACTCCGCCGGGCTCAACTGCGGACGCTGGGACTACATCTTCAGCTTCATCAAGAAGTTCAGCAAGCGCCCAGAGTTCGTCCTGCCCGACCGCGCTCAAGTCGGGATGACCTCCCATTTCCTTCGCTCCTATTCGCGGCTCCTCATCCGCACCTGCCACCGCCGAGGTGCGCACGGGATGGGCGGGATGGCCGCCCAGATCCCGATCAAGAACGACCCGGCCGCCAACGACGCCGCGATGGCCAAGGTCCGCGCCGACAAGGAGCGTGAGGTCGGCGACGGGCACGACGGCACTTGGGTGGCGCATCCGGGTCTGGTGGCGACAGCCCGCGAGATTTTCGACCGCGGCATGCCGGGCGCGAACCAGATCGAGCGCGCCCTGGATCCGATGGACATCGCCGCCAAGGACCTCCTGGAGGTGCCGCGCGGCGAGATCACCGAAGGCGGGCTGCGGACGAACTTGAACGTAGGCGTGCAGTACCTCGCCGCTTGGCTCTCCGGCTCCGGCTGCGTCCCGCTCTACAACCTCATGGAGGACGCCGCGACGGCGGAGATCTCCCGCGCGCAGGTCTGGCAGTGGGTCCGGCACCAGTCCGCGCTTTCGGACGGACGCAAGGTCACTATGGCGCTGGTGCGGCAGATACTAAAGGAAGAGCTTTCCAATATCCGCGCTTCCATCGGCGACGACGCCTTCGGCTCCGGAAACTACGCCGTCGCCTCCGAGCTCTTCGACGAGATGATCGCCGCCGATACGATACCCTCGTTCCTCACCCTCTCGGCGTACGATCGCCTCCCGTAGTCCGTAGGACCCGAAGCGGACCTTCCCCCCTCGGCCCTGGCGGCCGCTCCCGCGGGGCTTCATCCTATCCGAGATGGTTCTGCCTGCCCTCCTGGTTGCGGCGGTCGCGTTCGCCGCGGAGCCCTCGCCGGCGCGCTTCGCGGACGAGCCGATCGTTTACGGCCGAGGCGCCGGAGGCATCACTCTCCAGACCGCGTTCGAGGACGCGTCGAAAATCCTTCCGGAGCCGCTCCCGCAGTCGCCGGCCCCGGGCGTGCGGGTCTATTCTCCCGGCCTGATCGTCGCCTGGAGCGAAGGTGATCCGAATATTCCGGAGGCGATCTTCGCCGAGCGGGGATACCGCGGAGCGCTGTCGCTTCCAGCACCCTTCGGCCGCGTCGGGATCGGTTCCTCCCTGGGCACGCACTTCGCCGAGGACGACCTCGAGGGGGCCGGCGTCGCGAGGCTTCTCTATCGCGTCCTGGAGAACGCTCCCGCCGCCGACTGCGTCGCCGCCGGCTCCTGCGGGGCGCGCCGCACGCCCGACCGGGCGACCGTCGTTCTCCGCTTTCCGGCGATGAACATGCTGCTGCATTCGCGCGACAAGACGGTCTACCGCATCGTCATCAAGCGCAATCCGGACCTCGAAGCGAATCGATGACCGCCGCCGTGCTCCTCTCCTTCTTGGCCGCGCTGCCGGCGCGCGCCTACCCCGTCACCGTCCTGGAGGCCGCGCGCGAGTTGACCCCGCCCGCCGTCGGCCCGGAGCGGCCCGCACCGAGCTTCCGGAGCGCGACCAAGGAAGAGTTCCGCCGCGCCATCGCCGCCAATAAGATTCCCCTGGAGGATTGGGCCGCCTCGGCCTGGAGCTCCGGCACCGACTTCTGGTGCCTGGGCGAGCGGCACGACGATCGGTTCCGCTCCGCGTACGCCCGTCGGGTGTTCACGAGGCTCGCGATGGACGAGCTCCTCCTCGAGGCCGAGCCGGAGGAAGCGCGGGCGCTGGTCCGCCGGGTCGACGCCGGCGAGGCCCGGGTCGAGCATTTGAGCGCGGACATCGCGGAAGCGCTCAGGGCGGCGCGGGCGCGAAATCCGGGCCTCGCGATCCGGGGCGTCGAGCCGACCCGTGCGCAGTCGCACGCCTCCAATCCGGCGGGCCGAGCCGAACGCGAAGCGCTCATCGCCTCGAACATCGTCCAAGGGCGGCCGGGACTTCGCCGCGCGGCGCTCTACGGGGCTCTCCACTGCTCCAAGAACTCGCAGAGCATCGGCTTCGAAAGGCCTTTCTTTCGGCATCTGCTCGGCTCGGAGCGCGGCGCCCGAGCGCGCAGCGCGGCCGTCGTCTTCGCCGGGGACTTCAAGAACCTGTTCTCGCTCTACATGAAGGAACTCGAGCTCGACGGCGAGAGCTGGGCGATCGCGGACACCTCGAGGATCGACCCGGCGAGCTACAATTATCTCTGGGAGCTGCGCGTCCTCCTCGACAACTACGACGCGGTGCTCTTCATCGCGGAGCCGTAGATGACGCGCTCCCTTGCCGCTTTCCTGCTCCTCGCCGGCGCCGCGTGGTCCGCGAGCGAGCCGGCGCCTCGTCCGGCCGCGTCGATGGTGTCCGCCTCGGCGGCGCCCGAAGCCGCGGCGAAGGTGGTCGACGACCTCTCGGTCCTGCCCGACTCCCTTCTCGCCTTGCTCAAAGACGCGGGAATCCGGTTCATCCTGCTCAAGGACGGCGAGGGCCTCCTCCATTCGAATGAATACAAGGACCTCGACGCGACGGAGTTCACCGGTCCCGCGGCTCTTGAGACCGCGCGGCGTCTCGCGGCGGCGTCGGCCGTCATCGAGGACGAATACGCGGCGCGCTTGGAGGACAAGCGCAAGCGCCTCCTCGCCTGGGACGAGGCGGTCCGCATGGCGAACGGGCCCGGCGCCATCACGATGATGGACTACGCTCTGCGCGCCCTCGCCGAGCTCGCCGAACTCCGGGACCAAAAGTACGGAAAGCTCGACGCACTCGCCGAACGGATCGCCCGGGAGCGCCTCTTCGCCGCGCGCGCCGACGCCCCTAGCTACGACTACGGCGACCGTCCCGGCAGCGACGTGGACGCCCGTATCCTCGCGCTGACCGCGGGACCCAAGACGCTCGGAGACGTCGCCGCGCTGCGCGGCGCGCGCACGCCCGGGGAGATCTCGACATTCTGCGCCGCGACCTTGCACCTCAATCCCCAGCACTTCTCGGCCGGGGCCGCGGGTCCGGAGGCCTCCCTCGCGGCGCTCGGCGGCGCGGTCGTGATCTACCCGGACTACCACCATTATCCCGATCCCCGGGGCGGTCGAATCAGGCTGCTCTCCACGGACTATTACGACGTGCGCGGCTGGGACGAGACGCAGCGCAGCCGATTCCGAGGCGAGGGGCTTTTCTCGCGAAGCCTGCGCGCGGTGTTCTTGAAGGAGAGCCAGGCCGGAGCGGAGATGAAGGGAAACAAGATGGCCGTCCACGAGGCGGGACACGCCTTCGAGGAGGCTCTTCGCCTTCGCATGCCGGCGCTGCACGAGACGCTGCTGCGCGACAGCCGCGCCGCCTACGCCCGCGCCGAGGAGACGCAGGAAGCCGTCACGCCCTACGCCTCGCACAGCGAGCAGGAGTTCCGGGCGGAGAGCTTCGCCGCGTATTTCTCACCCGAGAACCGCGCCAAGCTCGAGTCGCTCGACGCCCTTTGGTTCTCCCAGCTGGACGCGCTGCTGCTCCGCGCGGCCGGCGGCCGTTGACAGGCTCCGCCGTTATTCAATAGCATGGTGCCTCTCGACGGGAACGCATGAAATCCACCGATGCCGCGCAGGCTGCCCAGACGCTGATCGTCGAACCGCGCGGAGCGGTCCTCGTCCTCCGGCTCAACCGCCCCGACGCGCTCAACGCGCTCACCAATGATCTTATTGCGAAGGTCCTCTCCGCCTTGGAGCGCGGCGACAAGGACGACTCGGTCCGTGTCCACCTGCTCACCGGAAGCGACAAGGTGTTCGCGGCCGGCGCCGACATCAAGGAACTGGCGACGGAGACCGGCGCCTCGTTGTCGGCGACCGACCCCCTGGCTCAATGGGACCGCTTCCACCGCGTCCAAAAGCCGATCGTCGGCGCGGTCTCAGGCTTGGCTTTGGGCGGCGGGCTCGAGCTCGCCATGAACTGCGACATGCTCGTCGCGGCGGACGACGCGGAATTCGGGCAGCCGGAGATCCGCATCGGCGTAATGCCCGGCGCCGGCGGCACCCAGCGCCTGACGCGGGCCCTGGGCAAGTACCGCGCTATGGAGTACATCCTGACAGGCAAGCGCTTCACTGCCCGGCAGGCGCATGCCTGGGGCCTCGTCAACCGGCTCGCGCCGCGCGCCTTGGTCTTCGAGGAGGCCCTGCGACTAGCCGAGGAGGTCGCGGCGAACGCGCCCGCGGCCGCGCGGCTGGCCAAGCAGGCCGTTCATTTCGCGCTCGACGAGGATATCGCCTCCGGGCTCGCCCACGAGCGCCGCCTCTTCTATTCCCTCTTCGACACCGAGGACCAGAAGGAAGGCATGCGCGCCTTCGTCGAGAAGCGCAAGCCCGCCTTCAAAGGCCGCTAGCAGCCGCGCCGTGGCAGAGGCGTCGTGGAAGCCCACCAAAGCCCAAGTCCTAGCCGCCTACGGCGCGTCCGTGCCCGACGTCATCGGCCCGGGACTTCGAATCCTTCTCGTCGGCATCAATCCCGGCCTCTATTCCGGCGCGGTGAAGCATCATTTCGCGCGGCCCGGCAACCGCTTCTGGCCCGCGCTGTACGCCGGGGGGCTCACGCCACGCCTGTTTTCCCCCTTCGACGAGCCGGAACTCCTGCACCTCGGCATCGGCATCACCAACTTGGTCCGGCGCGCGACGGCGGGCTCGGCGGAGCTGTCGGAAGCGGAGCTCCGCCGCGGCGCGGAGACCCTCGAGCGGAAAGTCCGCCGCTACGGGCCGCGCATCGTCGCCGTCTTCGGCGTCGAGGCTTATCGCGCGGCGTTCTCCCGGCCTCGCCCGCCGATGGGCCGGCAGCCCGAGAGGATCGCGGGCTCGATCCTCTGGCTGCTCCCCAACCCGAGCGGGCTCAACGCGCACTACCAGCCGGCGGCCCTGGCCCGGCTGGTCGGGGAGCTTCGCCGCGCGGCCGCCGCGCCGGGCCGGACCGCTTGACCCTCCGAACGGGAAATGGCTTGAATGAAGGCATGTCGCCCTTCGGCTATTCCTTGCTTGCCGCGCTCGTCTGGGGCATCTCGCCGCTGTTGGAGAAGTACGGGATTCGGAGCGTTCCGCCCCACTTGGGAGTCGTGCTTCGCAGCGCCGGCGTCGCGGCCGGTGCGTGCGCCCTATTCGCGGCGATGCCCGGGCCGGTCCGGTGGAGCGAGATGAGCGCGGTCTCCCTCGGCTCCTTCGCGGTCGCGGGAGCGCTGGCGAGCGTGCTCGGACAGATCTTCGCCTACAACGCCCTCAGCAAGGCGGACGTCTCGCAGGTGGCGCCGATCATGGGGGCGTGGCCTCTCTTCGCCGTCGTCTTCGGATGCCTGGTCCTGCGCGAGCCGATGACGCTCCAAAAATTCCTAGGCGCGGCATCGATCGTCTTCGGCGTCTGGCTGCTTCGATTCTGACATGAAGACCTTCATCGATCCAGCCGTCGACGCGTACGCGGCAGCGCATTGCGCCAAGGAGTCTCCGCTGCTCAAGGCCCTCGTGCGGCAGACGCGTCTCACGACGGCCGCGCCCCAGATGCAGGTCGGCCGCTTGGAGGGCGCCTTCCTGCGCCTGCTCGTGCGCATGACGCGCGCGCGGCGCGTGCTCGAGATCGGCACCTTCACCGGCTACAGCGCTCTGGCGATGGCGGAAGGCCTGCCATCGGGCGGGCGGCTCGTCACCTGCGACGTCGACCCCGTCGCGACCGCGCTCGCTCGAAAGTACTGGTCCAAGAGCGCGCACGGACGCAAGATCGAACTGCGTCTCGGGCCCGCGTTGGATACTCTCAAGCGCCTGCCCGGCCCTTTCGACCTCGCGTTCATCGACGCCGAAAAGACGAACTATCTCCGCTATTGGGAAGCGGTCGTCCCGCGGATGCGCCGAGGCGGCCTCATCGCGGTAGACAACGTGCTGTGGAGCGGCTCCGTGCTCGCGCCGAAGGAGCCCAGCGCCCGTACGATCGCGGCGCTCAACCGGCGCGCGGCCTCGGACCGGCGCGTCGAAACGGCGCTCCTCACGGTGCGCGACGGCGTGCTGCTCGCCTGGAAGAGGTAGTCAGCCCCTGAGGGCGTACGCGAGGATCACGACGAGGGCGGCGACCGCTCCGGGCGCTCCCTCGAGACGAAAAGGAAGTCCCGCGGAGAACTCCTTCCCCCGCCGCGCGTTGCGCAGGCCGTTCGCGAGCCAGACCGTCCACAGGAGCAGCACGGGGATCCCGAGGGCGTGGGCGTGAACGGAAGCCTCGAACTGCCCCCGGAACGCCAGGATCAGCGCGTGCCCCATCCCGCAGCCGGGACACGGGATGCCCGTCGCCGCCTTGAACAGGCAGAGCGGAATGCGGCCCTGCGTCTCGAGCGACCAAAGTCCGAGGCCGGTACCCGCAGCGCACGCGGCGACCGCGGCCCACGCGCACAAGGCGAGGGTCTCGAACAAGCCCAACGGGGTTCGTCTAGCAGAGCTTGTTGAACTCATGCTGATAGACCGCGTCCGCGACGATGGTCAATCCGAAGATGGACAACGCGAGCCCGATCGTCGCCAGGTTCGGGGAGACTTCGATTCCGTGGTTGCGCAGGATGGGCAGTAGCTCGGCGCCCATCTTGTATTCGTAGTAGATATGGTAGATGCCGCAGGTGATGATCGAGAGCACGAGCCACTTCCAAAACACAAACTCCTCTCGCTCGAGCAGGTGGTTCATCGCTTGGAACTGACGGTAGTTCCAATAGAGATTATAGAGGCCGCAGGTGACCAGACAGAGGATGATGCCGAGCGCGATGTCGTGCCGGTATTCCGCGGGCAAGGGGCGGGACGTCCGTTGTTCTTCCATGCCTGCACTATATATCGCCGGCTTCACACGGTCAACAGCCGGCAAGACCCTTGAAATTCGACGCAATCCTGCTATCGTTAGATTGCGATGGTCCCGCTACGCGACGTCGGCCGCCTGCTGCTCCTAGCCGCTCTTCTCGGTCCCCTTCCGCGAGCCGCGTGCGAAGTCCGCAATACGCTCCACGAGACACCGGAGCCGCCGGGAGGCCTGACCGCCACCGACCCCGTTTCCCAGCGCGTGAATCTGGCGCTCTCGCAGATCAATCCCGAACTGCGCTTCAACGCCGCGACCGGAATACTGAGATGGACGCCCCCTTCCAACCAGCCTGCCATCGAAACTCAACTGTCTCCCGAGAACCTCCAGCGATTGCTCACTCTGGCATCCGATCTCGAGCGCAGACCCGAGCCCGGGGGCTTCTCGAACCCGCGCCAGCGGGAGGCATTCTACAACGCGCGCAGTCTCGCGACGACGCTGTTTCCCGGCCCACCGAACCGGGCCTTCGAAGGGCTGCAAGCTCTATCCGTGCGGCTTACGGGGATCCCGGCGGTGGCACCCGTGGCCGGCGACGGCGCCAATCCCATCTCCGTCGCGAACATGGGCTCCATGGCCGATGTCCGGGAGACGATAGAACGGTGGCAGGCGGTCGAGCGCCATCCTGAACGGAAGTACTTCATCGTCTCTCCGACTGAAGGCTTGTGGGCGAGGACGATCGGCAGAAGGGTGACGGAGTCCCTCATCGTCGATCCCGGCGGGAGATTCACCATAGGACCGGTAGGCCACGGAACGGCGGAGTCCGACAACTTCCTCACGATGGCGCGCAGGGACTATCCGAACGCCGCGCGCTGGGACATCGTCGGACACGCAGCGCCCTATCGAGTGCCGATCAGCCAGCATTTCTTCGGCACCCGGTAGCGAACGCAATTCGCTACAATTTCCGCATGGCCATGCTTAAGCTGAGTCTCGTGCAGACGGCCCCTCGCCTGGGCCACGTCGAATGGAATCTCGAGCGCATCGTGCTCGGCGTGCGAGGCTCCAAGCCCGGACTCGTGATCTTCCCCGAATGCGCGCTGGCGGGCTACGGCTTCGATTCGAAGGACGAAGCGATGCGCTTCGCCGAGTCGGTGCCGGGCCCGTCGACCGACCGCATCGCGCACGCCTGCCGCGAGTCCGGGGCGTGGGCGATCGTCGGACTGCTTGAGAAGGACGGTTCCAAGCTCTTCAACTCCGCCGCCCTCATCGGCCCCGACGGCGTCGCGGGCGTCTACCGAAAGATGCACCTCCCCTTCCTGGGCGTAGACCGCTTCGCCGACCCGGGAGACCTCGGATTTCCGGTCTTCGACACGCCACTTGGAAAGCTCGGCATCCTGATCTGCTACGACGGGAGCTTCCCGGAAGCCTGCCGGGCGCTGAAGCTCTCGGGCGCCCAGCTCCTCTGCCTGCCGACAAACTGGCCGATGGCGGCGGAGGTCTCCTGCCTCCACGCGCCGCGGGTGCGAGCCCAGGAGAACCACGTCTTCGTCGCGGCCTGTAACCGCGCGGGCGAGGAGGCCGGATTCGAGTTCCGCGGCGAGTCGAGCGTCTGCGACTGCGACGGGCGGGTGCTCGCGCAGGCGGGACGCGGCGAGTCGCGGATCACGACGGAGGTCGACCTCGCCGCGGCCGACGCCAACCGGGTGATCATCGAGCCCGGCCGCTACGAGCTCGACCGCATCGGACACCGCCGGCCGGAGCACTACGGGCGCCTCGTCCGCAAGTAGCGTGAAGCGGCTGCGGGCCGTCCTCTTCGACATGGACGGCGTCCTCGTCGACAGCGAAGCGCAATGGCGCCACGCGGAGGACCTGTTCTTCCGCGAGCTCGGGTTCGACGCCTCCCGGGTCGACGCGGAGCGCATGGTCGGACTGGGCGTGGCGGACCTCTATGATCTCCTGTCGCGCGAGTACAAACTCGCCGCCACGCGAGAGCGCTTCTTCGCTCTCAGCCACAGCGCGGCGGAGGAGGTCTACTTGAGGCGCGTGCGCCTGGCCGATGGAGCTCTCGATCTGATCGGCCGCCTTCGCGCCGAGGGCATCGCGGTCGGCCTCGCCTCGGCGTCGCCCAGAGTCTGGGTAAGAATGGTACTCGACCGCTTCCGCCTCCAGCCGCAGTTCCACGCGACCGTGAGCATCGACGACGTGGGCGGCGAGGGCAAACCGTCTCCCGCGATCTATCTGCGGGCGGCCGGGCTCGTCGCCGTGCCCGCGGCGAACTGCGTCGCGATCGAGGATTCCCGCTACGGCGTGCTCGCGGCCAAGCGCGCGGGCATGAGCTGCATCGGCCTGCGCAACGGCTCCAACGAGGGCCAGGACCTGACCCGCGCGGACGCCGTCATCCGAGGATTTTCCGCGCTGAGCGTGGCGTCGATCGAGGCGGCTATTTCCCGCCCTTCTTCGGCGCCTCTTTCTTAGGCTCGTCCTTCTTGGCGGCGCCCTTGGCGGCTTCCACGTCGATGCTGATCGTCACCTCGTCGCCGAGGATGAGCTTGCCGCTGTCGAGCGTCTTGTTCCAGACGATGTCGAAGTCGGTGCGTTTGACGGTCGTCGACGCGGCGAACCCCGCCTTCACGGTATCGCCCATCTTCTCCTCGCCGGAATACTCGACCTCGAGGGTGGCCGGCTTCTTGGCGCCGTGCATCTCGAGCGTTCCGTCTACCTTGAACTTATTCGCCCCGGCCTTCGTGACCTTGGAACTCACGAATTTGATTTCGGGATATTTCGCGACGTCGAAAAAGTCCTCGCCCTTCAAGTGCTTGTCGCGGGCCTCGATGCGGGTGTCGATGGAGTCCGCCTTGATCGTGGCGACGACAGTGGCTTTCTCCGGCGCGGCGGGATCGAAGTCGATGGTCCCCTCGAAGTCCTTGAACCAGCCCTGGACCTTGCTGGTCAGGTGTCGGATCTTGAAGGCGACGGTGCTGTGTCCTTTGTCGATCGCGTAGGTGGCTGCACGCGAGGACGGCGCCAGGACGACGAGGGCGAGCAGGAAGAGAACGGTTCGTTTCATGTCGAGAATCTCCTTGATCGGAATATCGGCGAAGCGGCGCTATTCTAGCATAAGAGCGTCGAACCGCCCGCGTTGAACGGAACTGAATTGTTTTGACTACAGTATTGCTATTATCCTTTAATCAGTCTTGCTCCCCAATGGATCTTTACCAACTGCGGTACTTCCTCGAAGTCGCGCGAGAATTGAACTTCACCCGCGCCGCCGAGAACCTCCACATCTCGCCGCCGGCCGTCAGCCGCAGCGTGCAGCTGCTCGAGCGCTCCATCGGCAAGAAGCTCTTCGCGCGCACCAAGCGCCGGGTCGCCTTGACCTCCGACGGCGAGTTCCTCAAGGCGCGCGCCGAACGGGTGTTCGACGAGGTCGAGCGGGCGAGGCTCGAGCTCTCAGGGCAGCGCGTCACGGGCCCATCCATGCTCCGCATCGGCACGCGCGAAATGATCACGCATTACCTCTTGCCGCGCCCGCTCCTTGAATTCAAGAACAAGTGGCCGAGCGTCCGCTTCGGGCTCTACGAACTCGACCCGCGCGCCTTGGCCGACGCCCTCAAGAAGGACCAGATCGACTTCGGCCTCTACTATTGCGAGATCCCCGATCCCGCGCTCGAGGCGAAGCACCTGGGCTCCATGCGGTCCCATATCTACGCCTCGAAAAAGCTCCTTCCGAATGGCAAAGCGCCGAAGTCCCTCGAACAGATTCTCTCGCTGCCGTTCATCGCCCCGCGCTATTTCCATTCGGACCCCTCGACGCCGAGTCCCGACGGTTTTCCGGACCACCGCTACGCGCGAAACGTCCAGTACGAAGGCGAGTTCCTCGAGACGCACCGCCGCTTCGTCCTCGACGGCCTCGCGGTCGCCGTGCTTCCGGACCTCGTCATCGAGGAGGAGTGGAAGCGCGGTCTAGTCACCCGCCTCGAGGAAGGACCCCGCATCAGCCGCGAGGTCTATCTTTTCAAGCGCCGCTCTCGCCCGCTGCCGCAGGCGGTCGAAGCCTTCGCGGCGTCCCTCCGCAAGGCCATCAAGGATGCGACGGGCTGAGCTGCCCCCTCGCGCCTAGGCCCTAAAGACTTCCGGTTTTTCCCCAAAAGCCTCTCATCGGTTCATTCCGGATTCTGGTAGGATCTCAGCAGCACGCAAGAGGGGACATGAATCTCGCACGGGCGGCCGCCGCCGCCGTACTTGCCGCACTCATCGCCGTTTCGCCCGTACCCGCGTCCGCGAATCGGATCCTCGGCCGCACGGGCGCGCCGACTCCGGCTCAGGGACTCCCGGCTCCCTATTTCGCCGCTCTCGACTCCCTCTCCGATTTCTTTGCCGCGCCCAGCCCCAACATCACGACCCTGGGACCACTCCTCGCCTATGCGAACCCGGCTCGCCTGGAGGCCGAAGGCGGCCGCATCAGCGTGACGCTACACACCGAGCTGCGCAACGCGGCGGCGGACGTCCTAGAGGCGCGCAAGCGCGAGATCGGCGCCCCGTCCGCGGCGACGGCGACGAAGCTCGCGGCGCTGAACCACCCGTCGCTCCTTCCCCTTCTCGAGCAGGACCGGCAAGCGGAGGTGCTTGAGGAGTACGCGCGGATCGCCGAAGATCGCCGGGAGCGCTTCTCCGCGGAGCTCAGCGGGGCTCAGGACGCGTGGACCCTGTTCACCGGATCGCGCGCGAGCGGCTTCGTCGCCGAGTCTCTCGAGGCGGCGGCCGCGCCGACGCCATGGGCGCGCGGCAGCGGCGCTCCGCGGGCCCTTTCCCCCGCCTCGCGCGACGGTTTCGCGGCGGAGTACGCGCGAACGACCGTCCCGGCACCGGCGGCCGCGGAGGAGTCGGCGTCGGGCATCCTCTTCACGCCGGAGACCAAGGACGGGATCGCGCTCGCTCTGTCCGGCGGCGGCTATCGCGCGACGCTGTTCCATGTCGGCTCGCTGGTCCGCCTCAACGAGGCAGGACTCTTGCCGAAGCTCTCCGCCGTTTCGGCGGTCTCGGGCGGCGCGATCACGATGGGCGTATTGGCCCTCGCATGGAAGGACTTGATCTTCGACGATCGGGGCGTGGCGATCAACTTCCAGGACAAGGTCGTTCGCCCCCTCTTGGACTTCACCGCGAAGACGATCGACGTGCCCGCCATCGCCCTATCCGGCTTCAACTATCTCGGGATCGTCTCTCCGGCGCTGTCGGCCAACGCCTGGATCGTCCGGAGCTACCGCAAGCATCTCTTCGGAAAGCAGACGCTGCAAGACCTTCCCTCGGACGGACCGCGCTTCATTTTCAACGCCGCGAACTGGAACACCGGCGTTCTGTGGCGCTTCACGCGGGACTACGCGGGGGACTACAAGGTCGGCAAGATCGTGAGGCCCAAGATCGGCATCGCCGAGGCCGTCGCCGCCTCCTCCGCGTTCCCGCCGTTTCTCTCCCCCGCGATATTCTCCTTCAAGGACGGAGACTTCGTGCCCGGCAGCGGCTTGCGCTCGCTCACCCCGGCGCTGACGCGAAAGGTCACGCTCCTAGACGGCGGCGTCTACGAAAACCTGGGCGTCGAGGCGGTCCGGGAGTACTCGACTCTTCTCATCAGCGACGCCGGCGCGTCCATCAAGGACAGGCCGGGACGCAGCTGGCTCAAGCTCAAGGAACTGCGGCGCGTCCTCAGCATCGACAACAGCCAAGTGAACTCATTGCGCAAGCGGCAGATGGTCGGCGAATTCATGAAGAGATCCCGCGGCGGCGCCTATTGGGGCATCGGCACCCAGCTCGCCGGCACTCGCCTCGAAGATCCTCTCGACTTCCCCATCGAAGCCTCTCTCGAGGCGGCGAACGCCCGCACCCGGCTCAATCGCTTCGATCCCCGCCTGCAGGCGATCATCGTGGATTGGGCGTATGCCGTCGCCGATTCGGCCCTACGGCGCTTCGTCGACCGCGGGCTGCCGCGGCCCAGGGCGTTTCCGCTTTCCCCGCCTCCCGCCAAGCCCGGCCGACTGCGCGAATGGCTCCGGGCGGCCCGCGCGCCGGGCGCCTAACGGTTGACTCGCCGCGTCCCGGCCAGGGATAATGTCGTCGTGAATCCTCTCGCGGCCCTGCTCACCGACGTCGTCTTGAGCGCGCTTTGGCCCATCGTCGGCCAAGCCGGCACGCGGCTGTTCCATCCGGTGCTCTTCTCGCAATTCGGCATCGCGATCGGACTGTTGTCCGTCCTGCCGTGGCTCCTGCGGGAGGGCCGCTGGCGGCGCGTCATCGCGGCGGAGAACCGGCGGGCGCTCGCGATGGTCGGCATCTTCGGCTCAGGGCTTCCGTCGCTGTCGCTCATCCTCGGGCTTTCCTTTACGACCCCCTCCAACGCCGCTATCGTCGCTCAAGTCGAGGTCCTCTACTCGGCGGCCCTATGCGCCCTCGTGCTAAAGGAGCGCATCGGCGCCGCCCAGGCCGCCGCCAGCGCGCTCGTTCTGGCCGGCACCGCGGTCATCCTGGCCCACGACCTCTCCTCGCCCCGCTGGAAAGGAGACGCCATCATCCTCGCGACGCCCTGGATGTTCCAGGTGTCCCACATCTTCGCCAAACGCCTCCCGAAGGACCTCGACGAGGCGACCATCACGGGCGCCCGCTTGTTCTACGGCATGCTGAGCCTGCTGCCCTTCACGGCATGGACGCTTGCGTCGGGCTCCGCGCGGGCGTCGTGGACGCCGGCGGCCGCGTGCTGGCTGGTCGCACAGGGCATCGGCATGTATTCCCTCAACCACTTTCTCTGGTACGTCGCGATCCGGCGCATGGACCTCGCGAAGGCGACCGCGATCATTCTTTCGTATCCGGCCTTCACGGTGGGCTTCTCCTGGCTTCTCGGGCTCGAGACGATGCGCGCCGCTCAAGCCGGAGGCCTCGCCCTCACGCTTGCCGGCGCGTACTGGCTCTCGACGCTCGTCCTCAAGTCCAGCCGTGAGCAGGCGACCACGGCCACCGGCTTCGCCGAGCCCTAGGAATTGATAAGATAGTCTTATGAAGGAAGAGAAGGTGCCCTTCGTCCGCACGGCGTTCGTCTGCACCAACAAGCGCGCCGACGGCCGCCCCGCCTGCGGGCCGCGCGGCGGAGAGGAGATCTGCGAGTGGCTTAAGAACGAGGTCAAACGCGCGGGGCTCAAGGGCCGCATGCGCGTCGCCCGCTCAGGCTGCCTGGACCTCTGCGAAAAAGGACCGAACATCTTCGTGTATCCCGACGGCGCCTGGCTGTCCGGACTGTCCAAAGACAAGCTGCCCGAGATCTGGAGCCGGCTCACGCAAGGAGACCCTAAATGAAGCACTCCCCCGCCTTCCTCAAAATCGTCGAAGACGCCAAGACGCGGGTCAAGGAGCTTTCCATCGCGCAGGTGCGCACGAAGCTCGACGCCGGCGAGCGCTTCCATTTCATCGATGTCCGCGAGGATCACGAATGGACGAAGGGCCGCTGCAAAGGCTCGACGCATCTCGGCCGAGGCATCCTTGAGCGCGACGTGGAGACCGCCGTCCCGGACAAAGGCGCGGAGATCGTGCTGTACTGCGGCGGCGGCTTTCGATCGGCGCTGTCGGCCGACAACCTCCAAAAGATGGGCTACACCAACGTTTGGTCCATGGACGGCGGCTTCCGGGGCTGGGTCGAGGCGGGCGGCCCGGTGGAATCGGCCTAGAGCCTAGCCGCCCGAGACGGCCTCTCGAATCGTCTTTAGCAGCTCGTCCTTGGCGAACGGCTTGGGCAGGTAATAGTCCCCGCCGACGTCCTTGGTCGTCATCTTCGTCCACGCGTCCTGCTTGCTTGTCAGGAAGATGATCGGCAAACCCCTAAGACTGGAGATGGCCCGGATCCTTTCGCAAACCTCGAAGCCGTTCATTCCCGGCAGATGAATGTCCAAAATTACCGCCGCCGGATCGAAGCCACGAATGGCGGCTTCGGCCACGTCTCCACGGGACACCATCAGAAGCTCGTAATCGCCTTTCAGCAGCGTCTGCAGGGTCTCCCGGATGCCGGCGTCGTCCTCGACCACCGCCACGCGGGGCTTTTTGAGCTGAATTTCGCGGCCTTTTTCCTGCAGCCTCATGCGTTTATGTTACCAAATCGCGGCCGCGCAGACGGCTGCCGCAGTCTTGACTTTTGGTAGGTAAGACCACATACTTTCGAAGATCGCACCAGCCATTAGATGCCTAATGCTTCCAATTAGTTGCCGACCTGTTACCGAACATGCCCATCCTACGAGAGGTGGTGGATGCCGTGAAAACGGAGGGCAGGTGCTCGTCGAAGTGCTGGTCGCGAGCATACTTCTAGCCATGGCAGCGGGATACATAGCGTCGGGGCTGATGAACACCAAGCGAATGTTCAAGGTCAGCCATTACCAGTATGTCGCGCTCAACCTGGCGCGCGACATCATCGAATTCGGCGCTTCGGCCAATTTCGGCCATCGCTTCAAGTTCCGCTATTACTACCCCCCGGCCACCAACTGTCTGATCTGCAACGACGGCAGCGGCTGCGGGGCGGAGGGAGCGAGCGGAGCGACGGGCTACCAAGTGAAGGAGTGGTCTTGCTTCGGCATCGGCAACCCTCACCCGTTCCGCGACCTCGGGGACATCAAGGAACGCAACCTGGTCCCCAAGCAGAGCCCCTACAGCGTCGTCATCCTGTACGAGACCATGCAGGACCCGAATTTCTACAACGCGTACCGCCACCATGTGAACATCTCTTGGGAGGAGGACGGGACGCGGCACAGCCGGGATCTCAGCACCATCAGCATGTCTCAAGTCAACGATCAATTGCACTTGGAACTGTCGGAGTTCACCTGGAGGCAAAAATGAAAATGAAAAGGAATCGGAAGAACAGCGGTATGACCCTGATCGAGCTCGTCATTTCCATCGGGCTTCTGGGTGCCATCATGATGTCCGCTCACGTGATCACGGCGGCGGTCTACAACACGAGCTCGCACCTGCAGAAAGAGATGCTGCCCATGATGCAAGCCAACCTGACCATCGAGACGATCGTGCAGCGCATGCTGCGCGCGCCCAAGATGCAGGTCGGGACGCAATACGTGTCCTACGTGATCGGCGGGAGCGGAGACTCGCTCACGTTCCACAGCGCGACGGTCAACGGCAACGACCTCGTGAACCTGGAAGGCGACAAAGTCGTCTATCGCCCCTACGGCGGAGAGCCGCAGACGCTGATGCACGGCGTGTCGTCGATCAAGTTCGACGTGGTGCACTTCAACCGGCTGCGGATCAACCTTCAGCTCACGGACGGCAGCGCCCTGAGCTCGTCGGTGTTCCCCCGCAATCAGGATACGCCTCAATCCACGATCAACTAATGAAGAGAAAGGCTGGGTGGGCCCGAGGCCAATCGCTCGTTCTCGTGTTCGGCGTCATCATCGTGGCGTCGTCGGTCCTCGTCGGGCTGTATTCAATGCTCAAGACGAGGACCGACGACCTGGCCGCCATCTCGGACCGGATCATCGCCCAGTATCTTTGCGAGGCCGGGATCAGCGCGGCCCTGCTCGACATCAAGAACGGCCGGGTGGGCGTCGACGCGGGGCAATGGATGGCGCGCATCTTCACCTTTCCCGTGGGGGCTCGCTCCTACGAGATTCAGTACGTCGTGACCAAGGACCAAGGCAACTGGGACATCGTCGCCTCGGTCGATTCGCCGACGGGGCAAGGGCTTAGGTACTCGCTGCGGGTCGGGGGCAGCAGGGCGTACCCGATCCAGATTCTAGGCCTGGGATCGACCACGATTACAGGAGGACTATGAACGACAGACACTTCGTGATATCGGCCGCGATAGGCTCGCTGCTCGGCGTCGCGCTGACGCTGGGCCTGCGAGGCGCCATGGCGACCGCGCCTGATGTGGCGCAGTCGGCCACGGCAGAACAGTTCCCGAGCGTGGCGTTCGACGAGGACTGCCACGTATCGGACGCGCTCATCAGCACGCCCTCGGGCTACGTCCACTTCGATCCGTCGGCCCACGGCTCGTCGCCGATCGTCGCCCGGATCAACCGGACCGGCTCCAACTGGGACTTACTGGGATCGCCGACGCCGTCGTTCGTAGGCGTGACCTGCGGAGCGCCCGGCCATCTGCACTTCATGTGACGAGCGTAAAACGAGAGGAAAAAAACATGATCGCCAAACTGAAAGTCCTCCTAAGCTCGGCCGCCATCGCTGCGTTCGCGACGACCCTCGTCACGACGCGCCTCTTCGGGTCTCTGCCGTACAGCCAGCAGACGGCCGCCAACATCGGCGCGTGGACGAACGCGAGCCGGACGGCCGTGGGCTTCTACATGCTGCAGCAATGCGACTCGGACACGAGCGGCTCGGACAAGCACTGGTCCTACTGCTACCGGTACACGACGGACCCGACCACGGGGTTCAGCCATTTCGCGCCGATGGACGGCACGGCGAAGAGCCCGTACATCGTCTCCGGCTCGCCGGTTCCGGTCGAGTTCCGCTACACAGTCTACACGCGGTTCGCCTCGCACATGTGACGCGACTCTTTCACCGCAGGCTCTCCGCCGGCTTCACGCTGGTGGAGATGTGCGTGACCGTACTGATCATCGCCATCCTGGTGGTGACCGTTTCCCGCGTCGCGAACATTCGCGTGGAGAAGGAACAAGACCACAACGCCCAGCTCGCCCTCATCGGCATCTGGGAGGCGCAGCGGCGCTTCTACGCCTACAAGGCGACGTTTACCGACGACTGGAAGGCGCTCGGGATCGCCGATCCGAGCACTACCAACAAGCACTTCACCTTCGACGTGAACGCGACGGAGACGAACTTCAACGTCATCGCCCGGCGCCGCAACTCGAATATCTCCTTCAGGATCGACAAAGAAGGCAACGTCACTCCCAACTGACGCCAACTCTGCGCCCTTCCCACGGCTCCGATTTGGTAAAATAGTCCGTACCCAGGGGTTCCGAGACCCTCGTGGAGACCGGAGGATTCGACATGTCTAATCCGCTGCAGGACCTTGCGCGCTTCGGCGTGAGCCCTTGGTTCGACAACCTGAGCCGCAAGCTCGTGGCCTCCGGCGAGCTCGAGCGGATGACCCGCGAGGACGGTCTCAAGGGCATCACCTCCAACCCCACCATCTTCCAGAAGGCGATCGACGGCAGCGCCGATTACGACGCCGAGATGAGCGCTCTCGTCTCGAAGGGCCAGACCGACCCCAAGCGCATCTTCGAGTCCCTGGCCGTCGACGACGTCCGCCGGGCGGCCGACATCCTGCGGGAAGTCTACAACGCGACCGGAGGCCTGGACGGCTCCGTGAGCCTCGAGGTCGCTCCAGACCTCGCCTTCGACACTGAGGGCACGATCCATGAGGCGCGGCGGCTGTACGCGATGCTCAATCGGCCGAACGTCTTCATCAAGGTCCCGGCGACGCCCCAGGGCGTGCCCGCGGTCGCCAGACTCCTCGGCGAGGGCATTCCGGTCAACGTCACGCTCATCTTCTCCATCGCCCGCTACCAGGACGTCATGAATGCCTATCTCGAGGGCCTCGAGCGCTTCGAGAAGACCGGCCGCCCGCTCTCCGAGATCCGCTCCGTCGCGAGCTTCTTCGTCAGCCGCATCGACACGGCGATCGACCCGATGCTCAAGGACGCCTCCCTCGCGGGCAAGGCCGCCGTCGCCAACGCGAAGCTCGCGTACGAAGCGTACAAGAAGGTCTTCACCTCCCCCCGCTTCGAGACGCTCCGGAGGAAGGGCGCGCGCGTGCAGCGACCGCTGTGGGCGAGCACCGGCACTAAGAACCCCGCCTACCGAGACGTGCTCTACGTCGAGGAGCTCATCGGGCCCGATACCGTCAACACGATGCCCGACGCCACCTGGCTCGCGTTCCGGGACCACGGCAAGCTCCGCAACTCGATCGAGGAGAACATCCCCGAGGCGAAGCGCACGATGGAGCTGCTGGCCAAGGCCGGCGTCGACCTGACGGCCGTCACCGACAAGCTAGAGGCCGACGGCGTCGCCGCGTTCATGAAGTCCTACGAGACCTTGCTCACGCACATCGCGGCCAAGGCCCAGTCGCTCCAGGAGCGGACGCCCGAGGCGGCGCGGCGGTGAGCCGCGCGGCACAAGGATCCGTCTGGGAGAAGGCGCAGCCGCTGATCGAGCGCGCCAAGCAGGAAAGAATCGTCCAACGCCTCTGGGAGCACGACTCGACCCTCTGGAAAACCGACGAGGCCCACCGCAAAATCATCCTCCAGTCCCTGGGCTGGCTGCATATGCCCGAGTGGGCGGCCAAGAAGACCGTCGAAATCGAGACGTTCGCCCGGGAGGTCCACGAATCGGGCATCGAGAAGATCCTCCTGCTTGGCATGGGAGGCTCGAGCCTGGCCCCCGAGGTGTTCCGCCGCACCTTCGGAACTCGCAAGGGCTGGCCCGAGCTCCACGTCCTGGACAGCACGCATCCGGGAGCGGTTGCCGAGATGGACCGTCTCTGCCCTCCCGCCAAAACGCTCTACGTCGTCGCGAGCAAGTCCGGTACGACCACCGAGCCTCTGCGCTTCTTTGACCACTATTGGTCGCTCGCGTCGGCGGCCCTGAAGGCCGACGCCGGGCGGCACTTCGTCGCGATCACCGATCCCGCCTCCTTTCTTGAAGCCACCGCCAAAGAACGGAAGTTCCGACGCATCTTCACCAACCCCGCCGACATCGGAGGTCGCTTTTCGGCTCTCTCCTACTTCGGCCTCGTCCCGGCCGCTTTGGCCGGGATAGAGCTCGCACCTCTCGTCGAGCGTGCGATGGCGATGAAAAAGTCCTGCTCCCCGCAGGCGCCGGCGGAGACGAACCCCGCTCTCACCCTCGGCTGCGCCCTAGGCGCGCACGCCAAGGAAGGGCGCGACAAGGTGACGTTCCTCATCTCTCCTCAGTTCGCGTCCCTGGGGCTGTGGCTCGAGCAGCTCATCGCGGAGAGCACCGGCAAGGAGGCGAAGGGCGTCGTCCCGGTCGTCGACGAGGACGCGCTCTCGCCTTCCGACTACGGAGACGACCGCGTGTTCGTCCACATCAAGGTCGGCGTCGACGACTCGCACGACGCGGCGGCCGCCAAGCTCGAAAAAGCTGGGCATCCCGTGTTCCGCGTGAGCGCGACGAGCCGCATCGACCTGGGCGCGGAGTTCCTACGCTGGGAGCTCGTGACCGCGGTGCTCGGCTGGTGCCTCGCGATCGATCCCTTCGATCAGCCCGACGTCCAGTCCGCGAAGACTCGGACGAAGGAAGTCTTGGACGCCCTCGCCAAGAGCGGCAAGTTACCCCTTCCCGAAGCGGCCGCCGAGGCGAACGGTCTGCGCGTGTCTCTCTCTTGGGCCGCCCGTGCCGCCGGCAAGGGCGCCACGCCCGAGGACGCGGTGCGCGGCCTCCTGCGCGACGCCAAGGCCGGCGATTATATCGGGCTCCTCGCCTACGTGTCCTCCTTCGAGCGCCTCGACGAGCTCCACGAGCTCAAGTCCGCGCTCGCCAAGGCGGCCAAGCTCCCCGTCCAGTTCGGCTACGGCCCCCGCTACCTTCACTCGACCGGACAGCTTCACAAGGGCGGCGCGAACTCGGGCATCTTCCTCGTATTGCTGCAGGAAAGCGGCAAGTCGAGGCCGATCCCGGGAGCGGGCTACGGCTTCTCCCATCTCGTCGCGGCCCAGGCGGTCGGAGATTTCCAAGCGCTCGACGCGGCCGGCCGGCGCGCGGCGCTCGTGACGTTCACGGGCGAACCCGGCAAGGCGCTGCGGGCGCTCGCCAAGCCTCTGTCCAAGCGCCTCTCCGCGGCCAGGGCCTAGTCCGTTGAAGCACTTCATCGCGGAGTGGGCCGTCCGCCTGGGCGGGCTCGGGCCGACCGTATTCGCGCTCTTCTACGGCACCTGCTGCGTCCTGCTTCTGCCCGCCTCCTTCTTGTCCTGGGGCGCCGGCTTCATCTTCGGACTCTGGCGCGGCTTCTTCGCGGTCCTCGGCGGCGCGATGCTGGGAGCGACGGCCTCCTTTCTCCTGGGGCGCCACTTCCTGCGGGGCTGGGTCCAACAGAAACTGGCGACCCATCCGAAGCTCGCTTTGATCGACCGGGCCGTCGGCGTGGAGGGCTGGAAGATCGTGGCGCTGACGCGGCTTTGCCCGCTCCTGCCCTTCAATCTGATCAACTACTCCTTCGGGCTTTCTCAGGTCTCCTTCCGTGCTTACTTCCTCTCGTCCTTCGTGTTCATGATCCCGGGAGTGCTCTTCCACGTCTACTTCGGCAGCCTCGCGGGAGACGTGACCGAGGCCTTCTCCGGCAGGCAGACCAAGAGTCCGCTCGGCTGGGCGTTCGCGATCACGACCGTCGTCCTGGCCTTCATCGGCTTCGGCTACATCGGGCGGCACGCGCAGCGGGTCTTGAGCCGGGAACGCACGCCGTGACCCGCGTCGCCTCCCTCCTCCCGAGCGCGACGGAGATGGTCTACGCGCTCGGCTGCGAGGAGATGCTCGTCGGCGTGAGCCACGAGTGCGACTATCCCGTCGCCGCCAAGGCGAAGCCCCAACTCGTCAAGAACCGCTTCCCGACGGAGCGGATGACCGGCGCCGAGATCGACCGCGCGGTGAGCGAGGCGATGCGCCGCGGCGAGAGCATCTACGAGCTGGACTTGGACAAGCTCGCCGCCGCCAAGCCCGACGTCGTCTTGACCCAGCAGCTCTGCGACGTTTGCGCGGTCACCGGCACAGACCTGCAGAAGGCGCTCAAGACGCTCGGCCTATCGCCGATCCTCCACGAGCAAACCCCGAAGGATGTCGATGGCATCTTTAAGGACATCGTGAGACTGGGCGAACTGCTCGGGGTCCGTCCGAGAGCGGAGACTCTCGCGGCCTCCTTGCGGGAGCGCTTCATGAAGCTCGGATCGGCCAAGACGAGCAGGCGCGATATCCCGAGAGTCTACTGCATGGAATGGCTCGACCCGCCCTACGCCGCCGGTCACTGGGTCCCGGAACAGGCCCTCGCCGCGCGCGCGACGGAAGTCCTGGGGCAACGGGGCAAGCCGTCCCGCAGGATCACGTGGAGCGAGGTCGCGCGCGCCGATCCGGACGCGATCGTCATCGCCGCCTGCGGCTACGACGTAGAGAGGACGCTCTCCGCGCTAAGCGAAATCGCCGACCGGCCCGAGTGGACGTCGCTGCGCGCCGTGCGGGAGAGCAAAGTGTGGGCGACCGACGCCAACGCCTATTTCAGTCGCCCTGGCCCGCGCGTCGTCGATGGAGCCGAGCTTCTGGCGCACATTCTCCACCCCGACGCCTGGGGCGATTGGAAAGGCCCGCCCGACGCCTTTCGAAAGGCGGCCTAATACCCTTGGACCAAAGGGCCCAGGTTGAGGGAGCTTCCTCGCGCTACAATGCATCACCGGAGGCATAGATGAACTTCAGCAGGATCGCCAGCGCGTCGCTCGTTTCCATCGCCGCCATTCAGGCAGGCATGATCCTATTCCTGCACCGCCATGATTTCGTCAAGGTGATCTTGCGCCGCGGCGATCCCAAGGCGGCCGCCGCCCAGCGATTGAGCTATTCCAGCGCCAACGGTATTTCCGAGCCCGCCGCCGCGCCCCAAGCCTCTCCGGCGTCTCCCGTCGAGGCGGGCGAGAAGCTCCGCGATGCCGTCGCCGCCGTTCCGGCGCCCGAACCCGCGAAGCTCCCGGAGCCGCCCAAGCGGGCCGAGCCCGCTCCGATCGTGAAAGCGCCCCTGCCTCGCCCGACGGTCCTCGAGCCCAAGGCCGCCGCCGTGAAGAAAGCTGACAAGACGGCCCCCAAGCCGGCTCCGTCTGCCGCGCAGGCTCCGGCCAAGCCGGCGGAGTCCGATGAGTCCGGCGTTCCCGAGATCATCCTCGCGGCCCGCCGCGGAAAGACCTCCGATATCGAACGCATGCTCGCGGGCGGCTCCGACGTCAACGCGCGCGACAAGAGCGGCCGGACCGCGCTGATGACGGCCGTCGCTATGAAGAAGGAGTTCGTCGTGCAGTACCTGATCGCGAAAGGCGCCGACGTCAACGCGTCCGACGAAACCGGCGCGACGGCATTCATTCTATCGATGTCCCGCGGCGACAGCGCCGCCGCGGAATGGCTCGCCGACGCGGGCGCCGACCTCAACGCTCGCGACAAGAGCGGGAACTCCGGCCTCATCCTGGCCGCCGCCGCGGGTCACCCCGAGGCGATCGCCGCCGCTCTGGACCGCGGGGCCAAGGTGAACGCTCGAGGCGAAAACGGCAGGACCGCGCTGATCGCGGCTGCGGCAGCGGGACGAACGGAGTCCGTCCGAATCCTTTTAAAGCACGGCGCCGACTCTTCCCTCAAGGACGAGACCGGCGAGACCGCATTCGACGCGGCGACCAAGCAGGAACACGATGAGACCGCGGCGGCTTTGAATACCGCCGCTCCGTAAGGGCTAGAACTCCCCCCACTTCTCGTAGCGGATGCGCTCGCGCGGGACGCCGGCGGTCCCTAAGACTCCCGAAAGCTCGCTGACCAGCGCATTCGGGCCGCAGAGGTAAAAGGTCGCGGAATTCGAATCGGGCACGGATTCGCGGATGAGATCGATTCCGATGCGGCCCGTACGTCCCTTCCAGCCGGAGGAAGAGGGCTCCTGAGGGCGCGTCACCGTCACGACCGTGTTCACGTTCGGCAACGATGCCCAGGCCTCGAGATCCTTGGCGAAGATGATCTCGGCCGCAGAGCGCGCGGAGTAAATCAAGGTGATCTTTCTAGGAAGCCTCTTGTCGGCCGCATACCGGATGATGCTTCGAAACGGCGTGATCCCCGTGCCGCCAGAAATGAGGACCGCGTGCGGGTCCTCCTTGTATATCCACTTACCGTAGGGCCCCTCGACACCGAGCGTATCGCCCACCTTGAGGTCGAACATGCGGGCGGTGAAAGCTCCGGCCTTGGCGAAGGCGATCTCTACGAAGCCCGCCTCGAGCGGGCTCGAGGCGAGCGAGTAGGCGCGGGTATTCTCGGGCTCCGATGGGAAGTTCACCATCACGAACTGGCCGGGGGTGAACGGAAATGGGACTCCCTCCGGAAGGCTCAGGCGAAAAGCCTTGACGGAGGGAGTCTCGTCGCGAATCTGGGCGACGGTCGCCAGTAGCTTCGGCGCGCGCCCGGCCGCGCTCACGTCAGACGGGGCAGGCGATCTTGCGCGCCTCGACGACGCCGTCCAGAAGCTCCCAGACGGCCTTGCACGACGCTTCCACGGAGCGCTTCACCGTCTCGCGCTTCTCCGGCGTGTCGGCGAGCCGCTCGATGGCCTCGCGCTCGGTCTGCGAATGCCAGACGTCGGCCGCTTCGTGCACTTTAAAGAATGACTGGGTCCGGTCGTCCTTAATGCCGTAAAACTCGCCCAAGCCCTGCATCTTCGTCCGGCTGACGGCGGGGATCTGCGATTCGTAGGCGTAAAGGGCGGACAGGCCCTTCAGGGCGTCTGCGTCTTTGGACAACGACATGAAGGTGTCCACGCAACGCGCGGTCTCGGGCTGGACGTCGGCCGCGAGCACGGCCTTGCGGTCCTCGCCGAGGCCCTCGGCGAAGCGCAGCCAGAGCTCCGGGTGGTTCGCTTCGCCGCGCTCCTCCTCGATCAGGTTCTCGAGGAGCATCCGGCGCACGTCGGCGTCGGCGGTGTTGGAGTGGGTCGCGCTCACGTAGCGCGGGAAGTGCGCGACGTGCGGGTAATATTGCCGCGCGTAGTAGCGAAGGTCCTCGATCGAGAGCATGCCCTTCTGCCAGGCCTGGTAAAAGGGGTGCTTGAGGAGCGAGTTCTCCTCGATGATCGCCTCGACGTCACGCCACCAGCCGATGTCTTGCTTCGCCACGTAGCCTCCTGAAACCGCGTTGGGATGTTTGGTGCCGCGCCGACGGAGGTACAGTAGCAAGTCTCGCCGCGAAGGGTCAAGACGACGACGCACTCACGGCGCCGGCAAGAATCGTCCGAACGCGGCCGCCATCGCCTCTCGGGCCTCTTGGCCGTTCAGCGAGTCGCTCGGACCGCGGTCGAAAAGGATCTCCGTGGTCGAGCGGTTCTCGAACCCGGTGACGCCCTTCACTTTGAAGAACATGCGCGGATCGCATCGGTTGGCCGACCCCGTGCACGCCCGGTACATGAGCACCGGCGCGTTCGCCGGGATGTCCGAGGCGTCGAGCCGCCACAGCTCGCGGCCATCGTCGCCCGAGCAGACGACCGCCGCGTGGGTGACAAGCGTGATGTCGACGCCGAGGCCTTTCTCGCAGGGGGTCGCTCCTTTCTCCTTCAAGATGGGCGCCAGCGTCTCCGCGACGACTTGCTTCAAGCACTCTCTTTCGGTTCGGCTGCACGCCGCACCGGCGCGGCCGGGCTGGAGGAGGGCCGCCAAGATCGCGAGCGCCGCGGCGGTGCACGCGGTGCGCGCTCGAACGGAGCCTGTGGACCGAGCGGCGAATACGACGGACGCGTAATGAACGGGCATGCGCTGACCTCCTCCCTCCACCTGCGCCCTAAGCGTACCCCTGGAAACCCCGGAAAACATGCGTCTTTCGCCCCGTGCTGTTCCGGGACTCACGCCCTGATCGGCGTTGCAACCACGTGTCAGGCGAGCAGCGCCGGGAGCTTGCGCGCCATCTCGAGATCAGAAGGGAACATCTCGGCGGGCGGTATATTTCGGACGTCCGTCCAGAAAAGGTCGACGACGTCGTCTCCATTGCCGCCCCGGCGCAGCGTCCCGCCGGCCTCTTCCACGAGCCAATAGGCGCTGACGATCTGGAGCGGCGCCTGGGTGGATAGATGGAGCCCTTCACTCGCGTGCAGGATGCGCAGAGGCTTTACCGCGAGACCCGTCTCCTCCCTGAATTCGCGGTGCAGCGCCTCCATGGGCGACTCGCCGAGCTCGACGCCGCCGCCCGGGAAATTGACGAAGTGCCGCGCGAGGAAGATGCTGCGGGTCATCAGCACCTTGCCGCCGCGCACGAGGATGCCGTAGACGCCGCAGCGGAACCGCTCGGGCCTCACGCCTGGCGCGCGGCTCCGCGGCCGAAGCTCGCGATGTCCATGATCATCTGGTTCATGCGCGTGATCTCCTCGTCCATGGCCTTCATGTACTTGAGGACTTTCTCGTCCTTGACCCCCAGGGCGTCCAGCTTGGCATTCACGATGAAGACCGAGTTCTTCATCACCGCGAGAGGCCCGCGCAGGTCGTGCTCCACCAGATAGACCATCTTCTTGACGGGATCCTTCTCGTCCTTCGGGTTGATGGGCATGGCGCCACTATATCAAATCGGCAATGTGCTAAAATCGGGGCATGTTCGTCTTCGATCCCAAGATCAACAAGGACTGCGCCGCGCACCGCAAGGCGCTCCGCAAGATCCTCCCCGACGGGCTCACGCTTGTCTCGGGCGGCGTCGAGGTGGCGCGCAACAACGACGTCAACTACGTGTTCCGTCAGACCTCCGATTTCCTATATCTCGCCGGCGTGCCCGAGCCGAACTACTTCCTGATGCTGGACCCGAAGGGCGGCCGCGACACGCTGTTCATCCCCCGGGTCGACGCGCACCATCGCGTCTGGCTGGGCCACGTCCCCGACGTGACGGAGACGCGGCGGACCTACGGCATCGGCGACGTCCGCTACACGGATGAGCTGCCGGCCGTCCTGAAGAAGGCGCGCTCCCGCTACCGCGCGGTCTATGCGGACGGCGGCGCGCTCAGGCGACTGCGTCCTCATCTGAAGGGGCTCAAGCCCCGCCCCGGCCTTCTCGACGACGCGCTGCAGGTCCTGCGCGCGGTGAAGACGCAGGGCGAGATCGAGCTGATGCGGCGCGCCAACGACATCAGCCGCGAGGGGCACGTGGCCGTGATGAAGACGGCTCGTCCCGGCATGCGCGAATACGAGCTCCAGGCGGAGTTCGAGAGGACGTGCACGCGCCTCGGCCTGCGGCACCAGGGTTACCCACCCATCGTCGCCGCGGGCAAGAACGGGGCCGTCCTCCATTACCACCACAACAACCAGGTGATCAAGAAGGGCGATCTTCTCCTCATCGACGCAGGCGGCGAATGCGGAGGCTATTCCGCCGACATCACGCGCACGTTCCCGGTCGGCGGCCGATTCTCGCGCCGGCAGCGGGATATCTACGCCGTCGTGCTCGAGGCGCAGAAGCAGTGCATCGACCGGGCCCGGCCGGGCGTCCTTTCGGGCGACCTGCACTACCACTCGATGCGCGTGCTGGCCGACGGCTTGAAGGACCTCGGCTTCCTGAAAGGGCCGACGGACGATTTGGTCTACGGCGGCGCCGTTCGGCTGTTCTATCCGCACGGGCTCACGCACATGCTGGGGCTCGACGTGCACGACTCCTTGGGCGGCAGGAAGAGGCAGGTGCCCTGCCCGCCGCACATCCGGGTGCGATTCAACGCGCGCCTCGAGGCGGGGTTCGCCATCACGATGGAGCCCGGCGTATATTTCAATCCGGCGCTGTTCAACGACTCGGCGCTGCGCAAGAAGTACCGCGGGCAAATCGACTTCAAGAAGGCGGAATCGTTCTACGATTTCGGCGGGGTGCGGATCGAGGACGATATTGTGGTGCGCCCCTCGGGGCCGCCGCTGAACCTGACGAGCGTTCCAAAAGAGATCGACGACGTCGAAGCGGCCTGCGGCTACTGACCGGCTTCGCCGTCCGCCGGGGTGGTGAGCTCCTCGGCGCTTGGGATTCCTTCCTCGTCAGAGCCTTTTTTCGCCTTCGCCCCTTTCTTTCCGCCCTTTGGCGCCACGGGCTGGCTCATGCCGGGCAGCAGCAGCTCGTCGATATTGGCTTCGTCAGCGGCGGGATTGGGCGCGTCCTCGCCCTTCGGGAGCTCGCCGATCGGAGGTCTCTGCTTGGCGGGAGCGGGCTTCTTGGCCTTGGCGGGCTTCCCCGCAGCCGTCTCGTCGCCACCCCGCTTCGTCCTGGCGGACTTACCTTTCTTTTTCGCGCCCGGCTCCTCCCCGTTTAGCACCGCGACGGCGGGCGGGTTGATGCCCTGCAGGATCTTCGCCTGGGGACGGACCAGGAACTCGTAGACGAGGTTCTGGTTCGTGTAATAGTTCACCTGATATTTGTCCGCTCCCTCCCGCTTCTCGACCATCCACGGCGACAGGCCGCCCTGCGGAGGATAGATCATCTCGAGACGCTGCTGGAGCGTCACATTGCCCGGACCCGGGAGCACGTAGCTTTTGGCGAGCGTCACCGCCGCCGAGAGCGGATCGCCCAGTTCGTTCGCCGACGGGGCCGGAGGCAACTCTCCCTTGGGGTCCACGGGAGGCTTCGCCGCGGTCTCGGCATTGGGCGTGAGCTCGGGAGAAGGCGCGAAGGGCGTCTTCTTGGGCTTTTGCTGCGTCCGCATGTACATCATCCCCGCGCCGACGGCGATGAGCGCGACGGCGATGGCGCCGAACAAAAACTTGCCTCCCTTAGAGCCCTTCTTCTTGAGCGATTTGCCGGCGACCATCTCCTCCGGCTCTTCGACAGCCACCGTCTTGGCGCCGAGCTTGCCCATCTTCGGCGGTTCGTCCTTGGACAAGGGACCGCTTGGGCCGAGAGCGGAGCCGGGAATCGGCACGCTGGATGCGGGTTTCGACTCCATGATCGGCTCGCTCAGAGGGACGAAGGCGAGCGGCGGGGAATCGACCGAGTCCGTCGGCGACGGGCTTTGGCTCGGAAACGGCGTCGGCGCGAACGCCGCCGGCTCGGGCGTCGGAGCGCCCATGCCGGATTGGATCGGCGTGCCCAGAGGCGTCAGGGGCGTGAGCGACAGATTGTTGAGCGGCTCGAGCGCCGGAAGCTGCGGCGCCTGCTCCGCGGCGGATGGAGGAGCACCCATCGGCTGCAGCGGGGTCATCGGCATCGGGCTCGGGGAGGACGGCTCGAACGACGGCGTAAAGGAGGGGCCGGGAGGCGGGGCTTCCTGTATGGGCTCGAACGGCACGAAAGCCGGGGACGCCATCGGCTCGGGCGCCGGAGTCGGCGCGGACATCGGGGCCGGCGCGGGCGAAAAGGCGGGCGCTGCGCCGAGCGCGTTCGGCAGGCTCATCGGCGTCAGCGACGCCGACGACGGCCCGCTGTCGACCGGCATCGGCTTCTCGAAGGGCGCCGGTGCCTGCGTATCGAAAGACGCCGGCGTCGGAGACTGGGAGGACATGGAGGAAAGTCCCGTTCCCCCGCCGCGCTCGACCTTGAGATGGAGATCGTCGAGGCGCTTTTCCTGGTCCGAGAGCTTGGCGACCAGATCCTCGAGCTGGCGATCGCGCGCGGAGAGCTTCTCGGCGAGATCCGAGATCCTCTTCTCGTCCTCGCCGGACCTGGCCGAGGCCGCCTCCGCCTTCGCGATATCGCGGCGAAGTTCCTGCTTGGCGTCCGAGAGGCTTTGGCTTAGCTCCTGGATCTGCTTCTCGTCGCGACCGAGGTCGTCCTTGAGACCCGAGAGCGTGATGACCTTTCCCTCGACTTCCGCGAGCTTCGTCTGCAGTTCATGGAGCGAGCGCTCCTTGGTCGCAAGCTCCACCTTGAGCCTCGAGAGCTCGGTGTCGCGTGTGTGGATATCCTCCTGAAGCTGGTTGAGGGTGTTTTCGAGCTGGGTCGTCTTTTCCTGGAGGCTGCCGAGCACCGCGAGATCGCGGAGGGTCGGCTCCGGAGGCAGCAGCGACTCGGTGGGACGGGTCGCGGTCGCGACGCGGCCGGCGGACCTAAGCAGGCACTCGGCCAGTTCGCTGACGATCCCGGCACGCTGCCAGTCGCCCATCTCGGTGCCCTTGCGGCCTTCGGGGCATACGAGCGACTCCGCGGAAAATCCTTTGACTTGCGAGATCTCCTCGCCGTCGTAGGGTCCAAGTACCTGGTTTTGTTGGAAAAGCCAATACTTCATAGGTTCTCCGTCCAACCTGCTTTGGGCCGGCTTGGAAAAGTATAGCCCCCCTCCCCCCGCTCCGCAATGTCCAGATTGTTACGCGGTTGCTAAAAAATAATGAACCGATGACGAATGAAATCGAACCCCGGGTTTTCCGATTTGAGTACAATTTGGTATGATGTCGTCTCCCCACGCGAAGCCCCGTGCCTCGCCAGGAAACACCGGGGCCATTAGCTCAATGGTAGAGCAGGCGCCTCTTAAGCGCAAGGTTACAGGTTCGAGTCCTGTATGGCCCATCTCTTTCCTCCTAATATTATCGTTGGCTCTCCCCGCGGCCGCGGCGGACGACAAGCCCGAACCCAAGCCCGCGGGCAACGCGGCGGCCAAGCCGGAGCCCAAGCCAAAAGCCTCCAAGAAGAAGGCGGCTGCGTCCGCCAAGACCGAGTCGCCGGCGCCGCCGCCCGCGCCCGCGATGATCGAGATCCCGAAAGGGACCCTCCTCGCGGTCGAAGTCGTCGACCCGGTCAGCTCCGCCCGAAACAAGACGGGCGAGACCTTCCGTGGCCGCATCGACGACGGCATTTGGGTGAAGAACCGCCTCGCGCTGCCCCCCGGCTCGACCGTGCGCGGGGTCGTCGTCGAGGCCGTGCCGTCCGGGCGCATCAAGGGCCGGGCAAAGCTCCAACTCGCGGTCGCGACGTTCGAGGTGAACGGGTCGTCGTACTCGGTCAAGACCGATACGCTCTCGTACACGGGCGAGGGTCACGCCGGGCAGCAGGTCGGCTCGTGGATCGGCGGCGCGCTGCAGGGGGCGCTCTACGGAGTCCTTTTCGGCGGCAAGGAAGGCGCGGTGATCGGCGCGGGAGCCGGCGCGGCCGCGGGGGCGGGTGCCGCGGCTCTGGGCGGGAAGAACGACATCGAGTTCAAGCAGGGCGCCAAGCTCATGTTCGAGCTCTCCGAGCCGGTCTTGCTCCCCGAGCCGCCTCCCGGCGGCCCGTCGAAGCCGGCGGACCTCAAGCCGGCGCCCGGAGCCGACAAGGAGCCCGAGCCGGCCCCGGCGGCCGTGACGCCGCCCAAGGACGAGCCGAAGAAAGACGGAAAACCTTCTTCATAGCACGCAGCGAGATTTACGGACGGGTGGCGAAACGGCAGACGCGCAAGGCTTAGGACCTTGTGCCCGCAAGGGCGTGCGGGTTCGATTCCCGCCCCGTCCACACTTTCTCGACGAGAAACTAGCATAGTACGGTAGGCCAGACTGGGGTTTATCCCCAGGACAACTGCGCAAGGCTCGACGCCGAAAAGGAGTCCCCATGACCCTGCGCAATCACCGGCTGGCCGACCGTTCCATTTCATTCGAGCATGCCCAAGAAGCCTTCTTCCTGCGCTGTAAGGCCAAAGGCCTGTCCCCGCTTACTGAGGGCTGGTACAAAGGCATCCTGACGCCTTTGAGCCGTTTCCTCGCGGGCCAAGGCATCAGCAGTCCCAAGGACGCCACGCCGCACCTGCTTCGCGCCCATCTGGACACGCTTCGAACCAACGGCAGTTGCTCGGGCACGATCTTCCGTACATATGGGGGCATTCGCTGCTTCTTTGGCTTTCTCTCGCGCGAGCGGATGATCCCTGCTAACCCCATGCAACTGATCGAGAAGCCTCGGAAGGAACACAAGCTCATTCCAGCACTGACCCTAGAACAGGCCCGCCTTCTTCTCGCGCAACCCAGAAACGACACCTATCGCGGCGTCCGTGCCTGGACCATGATGGTACTAGTCCTAGACACTGGACTTCGCCTCGCCGAGGTGCTCGGCCTGTTGAAGGACAACGTGGATTTCCAAAGGAACGTTCTCCGGATCATCGGCAAGGGCAACAAGGAACGGGAGGTCCCGTTCGGCACCGCTACAAAGCAGGCGCTATGGCAGTACGCAGCCCGCATCGGCTCCCTCGAAGGCCAGCAGCTCTTCTTCGTGAACCAGTTCGGGCGCAAGCTCCACCGCCGCTGGTTTCAGGAGCAGATGCGGGTCTACGGAAAGAAAGCAGGAATCCAGGGAGTGCGAGTCTCCCCCCACACCCTCCGGCACACCTTCGCAACCCAATACATCCTAAACGGCGGCGATGCCTTTAGCCTTCAGAAAATACTTGGTCACAGCTCTCTAGATATGGTCCGAGTTTATGTTGACTTGGCGAATCGGGACGTCGCCCTGCAACACCGGCGCTTTTCTCCAATCGACCGAATGGGAGTCGTGCCAGGGGCCTCTCGAAGCGTGCTCTATAGGTAACATCAATGTCCGGGCCTGCGGATTCTTGGATAGATGGTGACTGCAATTCTCGCCCGCAGATCAGAGACGAGGCGAGCTGTCTCGGGAAGCAAGATATCCTGGAAGAGTGTCCCGCCCCCTTTCGTCTCCTCGAAGCCGAGATCGAAAACGCGGTCCTGCGCCTGGTTAAGGTGACGACGCGTCGAACGGGGAAGTCGCAAGATGGCGCGGGCCATCTTCAAGATCAAGGTGTTTGGATCTTGCCTTGGTTGACCATCGATCACTAACGGTGAGAACGAAGCGCAATATGCTCTTCCCTCTCGCCAAGAGGACGTTGGATTTAGGACATAGGATTTCGTCAGCGCGTCACTCAGCGGTTTCAGGTCGAACCGCGAGCGGATTTCCAAATCAACGTTGATGAAGCTGGCCGCCGCCTGTTTCTTGTTCAATTTACACGACCGGTGCGGGCAGCTGTAGCATACCGCAATAGATCGTGAACGCTTTTCCACTTAGCCGCGGCAGCTTCCATGAATCGGTCAACTGTTGAGTTTCAGCGCCTAGTGGAATTTTCAGCCGTTTGAATAATAGACGAGAACAGGCGTTCGTAAGCCGGTAAAATGGAGGCTTATGAACGAGAAAGAAAAGCCGCACAAGGACGCCGAGGACTTCGTCAAAGGCGT
>JACQBA010000006.1 GCA_016194745.1 Elusimicrobiota bacterium | reverse complement strand
ACAACGTGCCGGGTTTGGGCACACTCCCGATGGTTACCTTGCCGCCGTCTCTTCCCAGAGTGGTGTCCCATGTGCTAGTCAGCCTTTTATATATCCCGGCGGGCGAAGGATAGTAGGTGGTCATCGTCATCGTCTCGGAGGCCACCTTCAGGCCCGTTCCCAAGAGCAATAGGACCAGGGCGATTTTAAGCTGGTCGCGCCCAATCTCCAGACGAATATACGTGTCTTTCGATCCCTGGGGTTCTTTTTCTGGCGTGTTCATGGCTTGCACCCGTAGTCGCTTTGATGCGTGCTTTGCAACGAGAAAACCATGGCTTGTTTTGCCGAACGGAATCCTAACGAATCTACACTTCTGTGCGCTTCCATTCACCTATTTGCGCGGATAGAATTGAATTCCGATGGGGAATCGTGTTTTAGAAAACCGTCGGTTTCAGCCGCTCACCCACCTCTCCAATTTGCGGCTCAGCGAATAGCGAAATCTTGGAGAGATTTTATCAAATGCGCGCCACGATAGGACGCAGTCCCATTCTAATACGCTCTTATGGACTGGATCTTGCCGTCCGAGAACGTGAAGCAATCGAGCCCTTCGTTATTGAGATTCCGCCCGGTGCTGTCGGTGATCTCGGATCTGTACTGCATCCCCAAGACTCCCGGCTTGTCTTCGCCCGAAAGGCACTGGGAGGCCTTCGGAACGTATTTCTGAATGCTCATCTTCAGGCTCGGAAACTCCTTTAGGAGCCCGCTGAAGTAGGTCCTAATCGCCTGCTTGCCGCGCACGGGACCGCTGAACGGATCTTCATAGACGGCGTCGTCCTTCATAGTCGCGACCACCGCGTCGACGGAGCGGGCGTTCCATGCTTGGACATAGGCGTAGACGAGAGCGCTGTTGTCGATCCGGGCGGCACCCGCGCCGAAGCGGTGGAAGTCGCACGTCAATTTCGCCGAGGCGATCTTTCGGCTCTCCACGGTGTATTCCCCCAGCATTCGCGAGTCGACGGCGACATCGTCAGGATCGGGATTGTCCCGGTTCAGCGGATAGGACAAGCCGATGAACGGCACGTAGTATCGGAACGCCGTCCGAATCTTGTTGCCGTGGACGCAGAGCGATACCGCCTTATTGACGCTCCCGCGGAGCGTCGTCAGGGAGTCCTTCACGAAGCTCGTCCGATGCGGACCATGGGACCATGGACCGTGCGGCGGAGCGCGGCCCGCGAGGTCGTCCAAGGAAGTTTCGGCGTTCTCCTTGTGAAACGCCGTCACCGGATCCGTGTCGGCCGCCGTCAACGGGGAGGGCCGGATCGACCGGGACCTCTCAGCCGCCTCGTTCCACGCGGCAAAGTACGAATTCACGAACGCGATCGCCTGTTCGCGGGATGGCGTCCCGCTTTCGGGAAAGGCCGTGTCCTTCAGCGTGAGGTCCCGCTCGGCCGCGTCGAGATTCCGGAGCTCGCAAGGAGCCGCCGCGGCTTTAGGCGATGCGGCATGAGCGGAGGCGGGTTCGTGGGCCGACGCGTATCCGCAAGGCACCAAGCGAAGCAATATCGAAAGGAGGAGGATCATCTCTTGCGGGATCGGCGAGGCATCTAGGGAGGCTACGAGTAGAGATGGTAGCTTTTTTGGCCCGGGGTGCCGTGCAATTGGGAAAATCTAGTCATTACAGACGATCGAGCAGGCGGCAGGGCTCTGAACGATGCGGCAGCGCTGGCTTCTGAAATAGCACACGCCCCACTCGCTGCCCTCCGTGAAGAAGCAGTCCTGCCCGTTCCGGATCTCGTAGGAGATTCCGCAGCGTCGTAGATTGGGAGGACGCGCAGGCGACGCTACAGCGGCTGCGTTCCGGTGGTCTTGTACCGGAACCCTCCGAAGCATCGAGAGTCTGGGATGACATCGATGGTGCCGCACCGGTGCGTCGTGCAATACAACTGCATGTCTTCCATGGCGCACGTTTCGTAGGAGGCCGGAGGGGGCGGCGGCGGAGGTGGTAGAGGCGGGGGCGGGGGCGGAGGGGGTGGCGGATTTTGCGCGGTGCCGGCGGGGCACACATATTTGCAGGACGATTCATCCCAATACGCCCAACCTCCATTCGTGCACGATGGCCTTTGTCCGGTGGGGGTGCAGGCGGGCGGAGTCGGGGGCACCTCTTGCCCCTGGCCGACCGGAGGCGGTACCTCCCACTCGCCGTTAGCGCGGGCGGGCGAGGCTCCTGCCGCGAGCAGCACCAGGGCCGTCCAGGCGATTGCGTGGGAAATCGCGTTCATACTCTAAAGGGTGCCGGACCCAGTTGTGATGTGCCTGAGCGGATTCTGTGCGAGTTCTGTGCCGGCGCTCGCCTACTGTCTGTTCGACCATAGTGACTTGCGCGTCGAAAACTAGCGAAGGGAAGACTTTGCGAGCCCCTGGGAGGCGAGCGTCCACGCGGTCATTTTATATAGGAGCCGCGCGCCCACGTTGGCGTCCCACTCGCTGCCCTTGAGAGGCGCGACTTCGTTCAAATCGAAGCCGACGATGCGGCGCTTGGAGGCCACGAGCGTGCGCAGGATGTGGTTCGCCTCGGAGAACTCGAGGCCGCCGGGCACCGGCGTCCCCGTTCCGGGACAGTACCTCGGGTCGAGCCCGTCGATGTCGAAGGTGACCCAGACGTCCGACGGCAGCTCCGACACGATCTCGCGCGCCGTGGTGTGGAAGGGTTCGCCCGAAAAGCGGCGGCGCTTCAAATCCTCATCGTAGAAGACGGCGCAGCGGTCCTTGAGGTTCCGGCAGAACGCGCGCTCGGCCGCCGAATAGTCGCGGATGCCGACCTGCACGATCTTCCTCACGGGCAGGCGCCGCATCACGTTGAAGAAGATCGACGCGTGCGACCAGGTGAATCCCTCGTAAGCCTCGCGCGTATCGTGGTGGGCGTCGAAATGGAGCAGGCCGAGCCCGGGCCACTTCTCGACTGCGGCACGGATCGCGCCGTAAGGCGTCGAGTGGTCGCCGCCGATCAGCGCGGGGACCTTGCCTGCCGCGATGATGCCGCGCGTCTCCTCGTACACCCAGGCGTTGAGCTTGTCTCCGAAGGCATTGACGGTCGAGAGCGCCTTGGGAGAGGCCTTCTTGCCGGCGGTCAGGGAAGCGATCACGGATTGGGCCGCCATTTTCGCTTCAAAGTTCCACCGGCGCACCCGCGCCGACTCGCGGCGCATGTAGAGGCCCGCAGCGTAGGGGCGCTCCACCTCCTCGTCGTAGAGGTCGAGCTGCGGGCTGGCCTCTCGGATCGCGGACGGCCCGTTCGAGGTGCCTCCGCCGTAGGAGGTCGTGACCTCCCATGGTACCGGGAGGTAGACGAGTCGAGCGGCTCTTTCCGAGCCTGGCAGCCCGAATATCCCGTCGTCCGCCGACGCGGGCCCGTCCATCTCGAAGCTGGTCTGTGCCTTCATCCGTGCGCATTATACTAATCTGCCATGGTGCCGGCCCGGAAATGGAGCCCGCGCGACTTCTCGACAGGAGCGAAGAAGCCCGATTCCGGGCTCGTCTTCGTCCCGATCAAGGAAGGGACCGGCGCCGCGCCTACGGCGACGGATACGGTCCGCGTCCACTGGACGTACGGCAAACCGGTAAGGTCGCAATTCAGGCGATACAGCGGGCCGCTTGCCGGCCTGCTCTTCGAATAATTCAGCTGCCGCGGCTTTCCACCGGCGATCAGCATCGATGCGATAGTCATATGCGGCCGTTATGCACCGCCTGAGGTCGCGGCTGCAGGGCCGCACGGAACCCGGATTCTATGACTTAAGGCTCAACACGGGGTCGGCCCTTTGGGCGTCGCGGAAGTACGCGCAGGCAAGCGGTACTCGGCGGGGGCTCCGGAGGTCCGGTCGCCGACGGTATTGACGGGCGAAAGCAGGGCGGCCTCGACGGGACTGATCTTGCTCCTCCCGGGGGTGAAGGCCGGGGCGCCGGGGCCGAGGACCTCCTCGCGCAACTTCCGGATCGCATCGTTGATCTCGTCGAAGGCCTTCATGGAGAAGCGGCCGGTCTTCGGCAGGCGCCGCTCGAGCTTCTCGAGCCGCCGCCGGCCGGCCTTCAGCACGGAGACGGGCAGCCGGGCGATCGCCTCCGCAGCCAGCGTCATCCGCGCGAGGTCGTGGCAGATCAGCACGTGGTCCGTCCCGGCGCTCACCGCGCGCTGTACCGCTTCCTCGAGCCCGACGTGCCGCGTCAGCGCGCCCATGTCGAGGTCGTCGGTGATGACCCACCCGGCGAAACCGAGTTCCTCTCGGAGGATGGACAGGATCCGTTCGGAGACCGTCCCGGGTAGCCCCGAGGAGTCGAGCGTAGGATAGAGCCCGATCGCGGTCATGATGAAGTCCACGTCCTTAATCAGGCGCCGGTAGGGAAGCCAATCTTTCTCGAAGACGGCCCGCGGCTCCCGGATGACCGGCAGCTCGATGTGCGGGTCGACCGACGCGCGGCTATATCCCGGGAAGTGCTTGCCGCACGACAGCACGCCCTCCGCCCGCAGAGCCCGATTGAACGAGGCCGCATTCCGCGCGACTTCCTCCGGCGTCTCGCCCCAGCAACGGTTCTGCACCGAGTTGTCGGCCGAGTGGTCGTAGGCCACGTCTAGCACGGGGCAGAGATCGAGGTTGATGCCGAACAGCCGCAAGAGACGTCCGGTGAGGCGGCCGTGACGGCGGATCGCCGCGGCGTCGCCCGTCTCGGCGAGCGAGCGCGCCGTCGGCGGCTCGGCGCCGCCCGCGAGCCCGCGCAGGCGGGAGACGCGTCCCCCCTCCTGGTCGATGCATACGACCGGCTCGTGCTCGACCAGCGTGCGCAGCTCGTCTAGGAGAGCGCGGAGGTCGCGCGCCTTGCCGGGCTCGCCCGTACGTCCTTCCGCGTCGGGAATGGGCGGCAAGCCGATATTGCGGCCGAAGAGGATGAAGCCGCCGGGCTGCATCTCGCGAATCGCCCTGCGGGCCGCCGAATCCAAGGTCTCCGGCACTCCCATCACGAGGAATCGCCCGCCGGCGCTCAAGCTTGTCATCAATCCAATTCTAGCGTTCTTCTCAGCGTGTTGTAAGAGGCTTTTAGACAGGAAAGGACCGGTGCTTTCGATCGTGAAAACATGTTTCCTGTTCGGTGGCTTGTCGAGCCGCTCACTCGATTTCGAACGCGGCGACGCGTAGGATAAAAGTACACATTTCCTGGGGAACTTTACCACGCCGGAGGAGTACAATAGACGTAATGAAGCCTGGATCGATCCTCCTGCCCCTCGTCGCATCTTTCGCCTGCGTCGTATTCGGGTCCGCTCAAGACCCCGGCATCAAGGACGGGCCTATCGCGGAGCGCATGCTGGCGGACGGATTCATTCAGAGAATGAAGAACGACTCCTGCGGAGGCTACCGGTTCTTGCGCTTCAACGACTCAGCGGTGGTGTGGTCGCCGAACGATGGGAAGAGGATTGCGGATTCCGCGCTATTCCTGCAGGCCGAACAGATAGACAGGGTGGAGGCGGCTGCCAAGCGCTACGGGCAGCTCACCGCGTCCCAAGACGAATCGCTGTTTGACGGCGGCATTTCTCCGGGGTCGGCCGAGTTCGCGGGGCTTCCTCGCGAGGAAAGGACACGCATCGCACAGAGGTCATCCCGGAAGGTCGTCGAGCTGATGGGATCGGTCGAGTTCAAGAAGCAAAGCAATTGCTTTACGTCCTAAGGACCCTACCACTCCTTTTCGTCCATGGTCATGTGGGTGACGATCTCCCATCGGCCGGAAGCTCTGGAGAGCACGCGCAGGCAATGCGTCTTACGCGGGCCTAGATCGGTATCGTCCTGCCTTCGTTGGCCCGTCGACTCGTCGTAGGTCAGCACGACCGCCGCGTCCGGTCGGACGAAGCGTATCTCGAGCCGCATCGGCGTTCGCTCCATCGACTGGGTGCCGGGCTCTTGAAACAGCCGGGTCAGGAAGTCCTCGATCGCTTCCCGTCCCTTCAGGCGAGCGCCGAACGCGTTGATCCGATCCGCGTCGACGGCGTAGTCCTGCGCGATCGCCGCGGCGTTCTCCGGCTCTCGGCCGCGCTGAGTCCGGTTTCTCTCCCACCCCTGGTACCATGCCGCGATGATCCCGCGGATGGCGGTCTCGTCGGCATTCTGAGGAGACCGGCCGCTCGGGAGAGCTTGCGCGGCCAAGACCAAGTCCGATACGGAAGAGCTGCTCTCCATGCGGTCGGCGGAATGATCGACCGCTTGCGCCTGAATCATCAACAAGCCTATGAGAGCCGAGCTGCCGACCAATACCCCGAGCATAAATCCTCCATTAGAGTTTGAGACCATGCAGGAATTCTAATGAAGGCCGGCGCGTGCAGCCACTCAATTTTTCGTCAATCGGCCTCCCCGCGTCAGGGCGGGGTGATCTTGGGCAAAGCGCGGTCCGCGATCGCCTGATATTGGGACAGCAGCTGTCCGGCCTCCTTGAACGCGCGCGCGTTGTCGGCGCCGGCTTTCCATTTTCTTGCCCAGGTGATCACCCAGCGCCATTCCTGGTTCCAGGCGACGGTCTTGATCACGTCCGCGAGATTGTTGATGTCGAACGCAATGCTGACGGGTCTGAACGGCTGGTCGAGTGCGTCGCGACTGAAGAGTTGGACTACCGGCGGGTTGTAGATTTCTGGGTGGACCGCGGGAGCCACGATGATCAGGAAGCGCTGGTTGTCGAACCTGTCTCCGCCGGTGGACTTGAGCCCCTCGGCGATCTGTTCGGCGTCGTTCACCGTGAAACCGGCGTCGATCCTGACGCGCCCGACCATCCGGCGTTCCGTGGTGAGGGGCTGGCTCGCGGCCTGATCGGTGCGTCCCAAGACCCGGTCCACTTCGGCTGTCAGACAGTCCCGGTAGGCCTGACTTCCTTCGGCATGCTGCTGGCAGACGGCGGCGAAGGCGCTCGGGCAGGACAGCGGCAGCGCCAAGGCGAGGAAGAACTGCTTCATTGCGATACCTCTCTCCCTCCGCTCCAAGAATGCCGGGATCCGGATCGCCGCGGTTGGGGCTTCCGGGCATTCTCAAATAGGTCATTGGGACCCGGGCCATGGGTCGCTCGATTTGCTAAAACGACATGCATGTTTCGCGTACGCTCGCTCCATGCGGCAGCCTTCCTGACGGCCGCCGTCGCCGGGATCGCCGCGGCCGGCTGTTGGGACAACTGCTGTTCCAACTGGTCGCAATTTCAGGCCGCCTGCGCCTGCCAAGGAGGCACCGCGGTACCGAACCCGCCGCGATGCATCGGCGGGGGAGGAGGAGGCGGCGCTCCGGCGCCCGCGTCTCCGGGAGTCCTGCAGCGCCGCCGTTGGAACAGCCTCATCGAGCGGGGGCTGGTCCAGAGCTATTTCGCCAAGCAGCCCGTAGCCACCGACGCCGAATTCAGCGAAACGCTGGGCCACGCGTATACCCACCTGTCGCGCGACATCGCGGTGCTCAACGCGCAGGCCGTCCACTACGACGCGCAGGCGGCCTACGAGATGGATATCCATGAAACGTTCTACGTTCCGAGGTTCGCCAATATCGACGTCGCCACCAGCCTCGCCCCGAACGTCCGGGACGCGCGCGACGCGGCCCGCTCGGAGGAGCGGACGATCACCGCCGAGGCGAACCGCCTCAAGGCGTTTCGCGAGGACTTCGTGTTCAAGCAGAAGGGTCCGTCGACCGCCTCGCGTCTGCACCGCGAATGGGCGCTGGACGCCAAGCAGCGCGTCTACGTGTACTTCGGAGGGATCTCGCGCAAGGACGTGGAAAGGTACGCCGAAGCGTCAAGCTCGGCGCTCTCGCGAGAGCCTTGCTGCGACGTGCACAAAGAGGCTACCGATCTCTATTGGCTGCAGGGGGCGACCGGGAACCTCGATTTGAAGCTCGCGGTGACCCGCGCGGACGAGGCCGTGGCGAACGCCAAGGGGCATCGCCCCGCGGCCCCTCCGGCCGACCTGGAGACCCGCCTGCGGCAGGTCGAGACGCTTGCCGAGGACAGGGGGGCCGCGTCGAAACGCTCGGCTGCCGCCGGGAAGCACTACCGCGACGAGGTGCACAACTGGTACACGGCGAAGGACAAGACGACGTGGGACTCTACCGTAGCCGACAACCTCCGCGCAATCGATGAGACCCGCATACTCCGGCAGCGCGCAATCCCGATGGCCCGCATCGATCTCAAGTTCGCGAAGGACGTGCTGCGCGGCGACATCTGGGAGATGCTGCAAAACGGCGGAACGGCGGCGGCGTGGAGCGCGCTCAAGAAGCACGTGATCGAGCCGGAGATCAAGCGCGCCGCCCTGACGCTCACCGGCGCGCGTCCCGACCTGACCGACGGCGAAGTGAAGGAGGCATGGAAGCTCGACAAGCACGCGCTCTTCGGCGCCTACGCCGACTACAAGAAGACCGAGGGCGTCGCCTCGCTGGTGAAAACCACTCTGAATATCGAAGAAGGCGGCGAGAGGTCGGCGCTCGCGGTGGCCGACGCGCTGGGCCGCGCCGGCCCCGCCGACGTCCAGGAGATCGGGGACCAGATCTTCGCCGGCGTCGACGCCGCCGCGCGCAAGGAAGTGAAGGACTCTTTAGCGCTCGTCAAATTGCCCGCGCCGATCAAGAAGTTTTGGGAAGCGTACTTCGCGGGACCGAAGCTCGCGACGCCCTAAGACCTGCGGAATTGGTACGGAAGTCGCCCGGAACTGCTCCGGCGTCCCGGCTCAATACTGGAAGGGTCGAGCGAGCCATGTCCCTATTATTGTGGGCAGTGCTTCTTAGCGTCCCGAAGATCGACGCATCCGCAGAGCGCGTCGAGGTCGGCGACCAGAATCGACGCGTCCAGGAGAGGATGGAAGACGAGGATGCGTGCGGCGAGGGCGAGCGTCCCGAGTGCCGGGACGCCCCGGCGGAGCCCACGGCGCTTGTCCAGCCTCGCCCTCCGTTGAGGCTCCCGTCCCCTCCGCAGCTTCCCCCTCTCTCGACGCCGACTCAGCTCAACCAACTCTACGAGGGGCGCGTCGCGCCCGGAGTCGTTCCGGTGGACTTTCGCCCCGTGCAGACGCATTCCGAGCCCAAGCCCGATTCGACGACGCACCCTCCCCATCCTCCTCGCGCGGAGGTGCCTCCTCTTCCGCCCGATCCGCAGGCGGCCGCGGATCTGCGCACGCGGCTCGCGCAGTGGCTCGGCGACGGCGCGCCGCAGGAGATTCTTGAGACCGCGGGCCTCGCCAATCGAGTGCTGCTCCTCACCGAGTGGCTGCGAAACGGGGGCCGAGGAGACCCTCCGCCGGGGATCGGGCGCGAGCCGGAGTTTCGCGATCTCCCGGCCGTGATCGGGCTCATGGAGCGGGTCCTCGGCCGGCCGCTCTCGTCGGATCAGATCGAGACGCTCCTGCGTCCGTTCCCGCTCGGCTGGCTTTCCGGAGACGTCGCGGGACTGTGGCCACACGCGTCGGGGCGCGTGCGAATCGGCCTCATCGGAAATATCAGTCCCGTCCTGGGGCTCGACGGATTAGGCGTGCAGGTTCCTCCCGAGCACGCGCCCTCCGGACGGATGCACGATCTCCAGGTGGCTGCGATCATCAGGGCGAACGCCCCCCATGCGGAGATCCACCTTCATCCTTGGAGCCAGGGCACGCCCGCCGACATCGCGGGGACCATCGACCGAGCGGTCGCGGCGGGCGTTCGAATCATCAATATGAGCTTCGGCCGGCCGGGCCCTGTCGATCCGGCGATCGTCCACGCTTTGGAGAGGGCCGAGATCGCCGGCGTCATCGTGGTCGGGTCCGGACATTATGAGCACCGCGCGACCCTCGACTCCCCCGCGTCCCATTCCTCGGTCGTCATCGCGGGCGGCCGCTACGGACGCGAGCCCGGCAACGCGTACCAGACTGTCTCTCTCGGCGGCGACGGTCTGCGCGACGTTTGGCTCGTGTCGGGAGAGGAGGTGCCGGTGGACGACAGAACCTACGGCAACCCGAATTTCGACCAGGTGACTCGGCCGAGTCGGCCGTTGGGCGCGTCCTCCAACGCGGCCCCGCGATTGACGGGCCAGATCGCCCTGCTTCTTGACGCGGCCGAGCGCGCGGGCTGGCGGGATCCGGTAATGCGGGCGAGAGCGGTGCGGCAGGCTCTGTACATGACCGCCATCAGGATCCCGGCGTCCGAGATCGACGGCGCCCATCCGTCCCAGCGCTTTTTCGTTCCTGATCTGGCGCGGGCGCACGATGTTCTACTCAGAGGGAACTTCTCCAATGTGGATCCCTAGCGTCTCCGTTATCTCGAAGCGCCGAGCGAAGCCGCCACGTGGTCGTAGAGGATTCGAACCGCGCGCCGATCGACGTCGGTCAGAGAGATTTCCCGCACGTCGCCCTTATACATGATGGAATGCGTCGGCCGCTCCGGGTGGTCGAAGCCCAGCACATGCCCGATCTCATGGCGCGCGACGCCCGGCAGATGCCCTACCATGAGTCGGTCGCTGTCCCGGTAAGGCGCGCGCCGCTGCGGGCAGACGCTTTCGTCTCCGAGGTGCCAGCAGAAGTCCCGGTTGAAGTAGACGAACGTCTCGTTGATCCGGTGGTCGATGTTGAGGCTCGCCGAGGCGATGGCCGCTTCCCCTTCCCGGAACGGTTGGATCCGCCGCCACACGTCCGGCGAGGCGAAGGCGATCCAGATGTTGGGCGCGCTGCCGGGGGCGCTTCGGCGGAACTCGAGGCGTCCGGAAGCGTGCGCCCAATCCCGGAGCGCCTGGACGATCGCGTCCGCCGCGGCCTCGCAGCTGATCGCGCGCGAGGCGTCGGCGTAGTTCTGCGCGGGGCAGCGCGAATAGGGACGCGCCGCCGGGTCTCCGGGCTCGTCTCGGAAGGCATAGGTGAACACGAGCTTGCCGTCTTCCTGGCGGCCCACGAAGGACCTCGAGGCGTCGCGCCAGAGCTCTCCGATCGGAATCGGGACGATCACTCCGGGGTCGCCGTAATCGACCTGAGGTTCCGCGGCCCTCGAGTGGGCCGTCCAAATGCAGCAAAGGACAACGGCTATCATCATCGCTTTCATCGCATTCCTCCTTGGATTTCTGCAAAGGCTCATGCATTCACGGTAGCCCCGAAGCGCTCGACGCGCAGGTGCCGAATCGGGAGTACGCCCCGTAGTGCCTAGGGACCAAGGACGGTCGGGAGGGCGATCAGGGAGCCAAAGGACCCGGAGTCGCAAGGGCCGTCGCGCATTGCCCGAATATCGTCGCCCAAAGGCCCCATTCGTCGCATATCGTCGGTTCCGAATCGGTGTACGATCTCCGTACGCGTCGAGCTCGGAGGGGATGCTCGAGCGGAGGAGAATACAAATGAGAACGAGTTTCGGCCCTCACCACGTCGCCCGGCTTGCCGCGGCCTGCATCGCGGCGATACTGTCCATGGCCGCCCCGGCGGGCGCCGCGGAGCGGGACCCCCTCAGCGAGTACTACCGGCCGATCTATGAGAAGCTCAACGTGGAACCGCGCCACCGCTCCACGATCGTCACCGCTCGGGTGATGGAGAAGGCGATCGGAGGGTTGAGCTGCTCCGAGACGAACCACGCTCCCCGGTACGCCGAGCGGGATTACCTCTGCTCTCTGACGGAAGTCCACGACGGGCGCGTCATCTGGGCGCGGCTCGACTCCGTCCAACCGCGCTTGGACGTGATCAACGGCAAGCCGGTCAAGGTCAAGAAGGTCTCCGGCCTCAGCTGTTTTGAAACCGCAGTGCCCGGCGGCCACGCCTATTCCTGCGTGCTCGACGAGCCCGAGATCACCGACTAGGCATATCGATCGTCCAGGCGACGCGGAGGAAGGACGCGAGGGTATTCAAGAGCCGCCTAGAGACCCGCTATAGCGCGGGCTCATTGGCGCGTCCCTCGGGCCCACAGGGCCCATAGAGGCGACGGACGTCTGCGGTATAACTGTAGGCGGTATGATCGCCTTCTTCCGCCGGTCCGCGCCGGTCCTATTGGCGCTTCAGGTCGCGATCTGGCCGACGCGCGCGGCCGCGGCGGAGCGCGCCGACTCGGGCGAAGGCGCCCGGCGGCTCGAGAGGCTGGGCCCCTCCCTTTCCGGCGACTCGCTGTCGACTCAAATGGCCGCGCTCGACCGATTCTGGACGAACGCCGGCGCGAGCGGCGACGCAGGTCGCGCCGGCTCGGCCTTCGCCGACGCTCTTCCAGGCGCGGCGCCCGCGAGCGTTCCCCCGCTGCGCGACGTCGTGGTCATCGGGAACAATTGGGACGGGACCGCGGACGTCGTGGACGTGGACACTTTCCAGCGGCTCGCCCGCATCAACGTGGTGCCGGACTTGAAGGAGCGACTTGCCGAGATCGATCCCCTCTCCGACCCCGTACGCTGGGCATACTTCCACATGATCCGCGAGGTCGTCGGCGAGGGGCACGACCAGCTCGTCGACGACATGTTCCCCTCCAACGACGGCCGCTTCCTTTATGTCTCCCGCCCCAGCCTTGCGGACGTGGTCGCGATCGAAGCGGCGACCGGGCGGATCGCCTGGCGCACGAAGATCGAGGGATACCGTGCGGATCACGCCGCCCTGTCGCCGGACGGTAGGACGCTCCTGGTCTCCGCTTCGACGGCGCGCAAGGTGCATGCCATCGACACTGAGACCGGCCGCATCGTGGGCGAGTTCGAGTCCGGCGACCAGCCGCACGAGAGCAACTACTCCGCGGACGGCTCCCGCATCTATCACGCGAGCATCGGGCGCGTCTTCATCCCGACGACCTCCCAGGAGCTCGACCGGTTCAAGGGCGACCGCTTCTTCCAGGTGGTCGACGCCAAGACGATGAAGGTCCTCAAGCGCGTCGACATGGGCAAGAAGCTCGCGGAGGCCGGCCTACCCTGGATCGACTCGGCGGTGCGGCCGATGGCGGTCGCGCCCGACGAGCGCTTCATCTATCTGCAGATTTCGTTCTTTCACGGATTTTTCGAATACGATCTGCAGGAAGAGAAGATCACCCGCGTCGCCCGCCTTCCCGTGAGCGAAGCGGCGCAGCGGCTCTCCCATGCCGAATATCAGATCAACTCGGCCCATCACGGGATCGCGATCAACCCAGAGGGCACGAAGCTTTGCGTCGCGGGCACCATCTCGAACTATGCGGCGATCGTGGACCGCGCGAGCTTCGGGTATAAGCTCATCCCGGTCGGCGAGAAGCCTTATTGGGCCGCCGCGAGCGCCGACGGCAGGCACTGCTACGTGTCGGTCAGCGGCGAGAACCGCGTCGCGGTCATCTCCTTCGCCGAGGAGCGGGAGATCGCGAGCATCCCCGTCGGCAAGCATCCCCAGAGGGTCCGCTTCGGCAAGGTCCGCCTGGACGCCTCAAGGCAGTGACCGTCGGGTTCATTCTTCGAAGATAGAAACCCAATAGTAATTCGAAAGGCAAAGTATAGCCCGCTCCGTCATCCTCCGTTTAGGATATGCGGAAGCGAGAGACGCTCCTTTGCCGTTCCGTCGTCGCGCTCGCGGCGCTAGCGCTCGCGCTCGCAGCGACCCGCGCATCCGCCCAGCCCACCGGACGCTCTGCAGTCAGGAATCCCGCGACACCGGAGAAGGACGCCTGCGGGAAGCAGGCGGAGGTCCTCGGCAAGTACGGCGTCAAAGAGGGCGCCGACATCCGCGGACTCGAAAACAAGGACGGCAAATACGTAGAGAAGGGCGGGGAGGAGACGGCCTGTCCGAACTCGGACGCGCTCCGTGGGGCGGTCGAGACGACGTTGGAGCAGGAGGCGACGGAGCGCGATCAGGCACAGGAGATGCAGCGGTTCCGCGCTTTGGGCATCGCGGGCGGCGAGGACCACGTAAAGAGTCTCAAGACCGAGCAGCTGCGGCTGCTCAACTCCATCGTCGGCGCGAATGCGGTCACCAAGCACCATTTCAAGAACCTAGACGAGCTCAAGCTCCTCAGCGCGGAGATGAAGCGAGTGTCGGGCCCCAACCCTCTCAGCGAACTGCACAGGTTCTTCGACAATACGAAGGTGCGGCTGGGCGATCGCGGCCAGGTGGTGGCCAACGCCCTGCCGCGGGACAACGCCCTGTTCGCCTACTGGGACCGTACTCGAGACCCGTTCGATCGGAGCGACTCCCATCGCCTCCAGGCCGCAGGAGGCATCCAATTCCAGCCGCCTCCTGTACCCACCGTGGACGAACTCCTCGTCAAAGCCTATGCGGGCAAGTACGAAGGAAGGGTCTCTCCAAAGTGGGTCTCCGATCTCAAGAAGACTTCGCCCGCGGAGTACGAGCGCCTCAAGTCCGGGCTCCTCGCCATGACGGGCTTTCGCAGCTCGGAGGTGAGGACCAACGGTCTCACGCTCCTGGGTCAGATCGATGGACGCGCGCATACGGACATGTTCATCGACCTGCTCGGCGACTTGTCGGTCCATCGGACGGTCCTCTCCGCCATCCACGGCTTCATCGTCACGGCGATGAAAGAAACCGGCGCCGGCGCCTCGAAGGACGCCCAGACGCTCGAGAAGATCAAGACTCGACTGGTGCAGGAGACGGCCGAGGCGAAAGGCGAACGCCTCGAAAGCCTTCTCGGCGTGCTCGCGACGTACGGCGACCCGGCTCTCGCGCCGACGTTCCTGAAGAACCTCCGTTCAGAGAGGGGCCGCAACGGCCTGTACCGTCTTCTGTCCAAGGTGCAGGACGAGAAAGGCTACCTTCGCAAGGACGCCGAAAGCGTCGCGCAGGCGGACGTTCTGCGCAAAGGTCTGCTCGAGCGGGTCTCCTCCGAGGACCCGGAGACGAGTCGGGAAGCGCTGGCGATGCTCGCGCACATGCGCGACGCACGGCTCACCGAGACCTTCCTGCTGCATTTCAAGAACCCTACGGCCGCGAGCGGTCTCTCGTCCGTGATCCACACCTTGCGCTACGAACAGACGCACGGGTCTCCCGACGCCGCCGGCAAGCTCGGCAAGATCAGGGAAACCCTAATGACGATGCTGAAGACGGAGACCGGACCGATGCGCGTCAACGCAATGAAGACGCTCCATGCCTTCGGCGAGGATTCGCTCGCGAGCATGTTCATGGACCTCACCAAGGAGCCGGAGCTCGTCAACGACGCGAGAAACCTCGTGCTCGATCACCTTTACCGGCGGCAGGATCGCAACGATCCCAATGCTACCGCAGCCTTGAAGGAGATGATCAAGGCTAAGGCAATTCCGTTGGTCGACCATCCCAGCATCCAAGTCTCCGTCAACGCATTGGAGCTGCTGGGCAAGTTGGAGGACCCTTCGGTCGCCGGAATCCTTCTCAAGTACGTGAAGCACGAGACGAAGGGGGCGACCGCATTGGATGCGCTTTCGGAGGTGCTGTACCGCAGATTACCGCTCGATCCTGTCGTGCGCGCCGAGGTTCGCAAGCTCGCGCTCGAGTTCACGGCGCCGGCGAACGACCGAGAGACGAGGCGCAGGGGCATGTCCATGCTGAGGCAGCTCAATGATCCGACGGTCATCCCCCATTTGTTGAGTCTGCTTGGCCAGCGCGAGCTCGCCGGCCACGTGGAGAGCGCGCTCGCCGCTCTGACGTCCAAGCCCGCCAATATCCCCCCGGAGATGAAGGCGCTGCTGCTTGAGACGATGCTCCCGTTGGCCGATTCGACGGACAGGGACCTCGGTCCGCTCGCGCGCCGCGTTCTCTCGGACCTAGGCGACCAGTCGATGCAGGACTTCTTTTTCAAGAGGCTCGAGGAAGGAAAGGAGCAGTCCGCCGAACCGCTCCTCAAGTTGGCCAGAGCCTTCTCAAGCGCCGGCCCGACGGAATACATGGGCAAGATGCCCGAGTTCGTGCGCCGCCTCGTGCAGGCGACACGAGGGCTGTCCCGCAATGACGCCAATTGGGCGGTCATCAACTCCCTGGGCCATCTGAACTCCTTCAACGACGCGCAGGTCGCCGAGTTCGCCAAACGCTTCGACGACCCTAAGAACGATGTGAAGGTCCTCCTTGAGATCATCGGCGCCAGTTCCCCGAACGACGAGGTGAACGAGCGGAGCGGACTGCACGGCAACGTGGCCCGCGAGTTATACAAGAGAGCGCTGGAGCTCGCCGGTAAGAACCCCCTTTCGTCCTACATGAAGGATGAGACGGCCGAGGACCGCAACCGCACCGCGAGGATTCTCTCGCGCCTGCAGCGCTACGCCTTGCTGCAGCCGGACTTCGCCAAGGACCCCGCTCTCGCGAAGCTGATCGCAAACGTCGCGTTCTCCGGCCATCCTTCGATCGCGGTGCAGCAGACGTTCGCCTTCGGCGAGCAGCTCCGGCAGGCGGGCGGGGCGTCATTCGTCGAAGGCCTCATCGCCCGGGCCGCCGCGCGGGACCGCACCGGTGGCTTCGACCCCGGGATCGCTCTTCTGTACATGGGCATGAACCTCGGCGAGTTTCCGGAGAAGCAGCAGGGCGCCGTCGAAGCCATGATGAAAGAGCGCTTCTCGGAAGAGCTGAGGACCCTCATCGCCGATCGCCGCGAGGTGCCCTTCTACGCGGGCTGGGACAAGCCGATCGCGCGCGGCAAGGACGGCCAGGGCGTCTGGGACCGCGAGAAGCCTCTGCGCATCGCGATCAACATGACGCAGGAAGACCACGCGCTTCTCTTCATGACCCATCTAAGGACGAGGGGATTCGCGCAGCAGAGCAAGACGCCGATGAACGCAGCCGAACCGGCGAAGCGCTACGACGCCTACAAGCTGATCAACCGGGCCACCGGAGGCCAGCCGATCGAGCTGCACATCAACGTCCTTCCCTCCAACAAGGGCGGTTGGGTGAACAACAAGGACCTCCTGAACGAACTGGTCACTTCCCAGTGGAAGAACCCGGACTTCCACGTGGTCGGCTCCAGGGCGCACTCCGGCGAGATCCGGCCGCGCTTGATCTCGGAGATCGAGACCCAGAACAAGCTCTACGTCGACGGCGCGTGCGGCGGCGCGTCGGCCGCGGCGATGGCTGTCGGCCCGAACTGCAAGCACTGCACGTCTTTCGCATCCATCGGTACCGGCGAGGGGCATCTGAACAACCCCGCGTTCGAGAGGCTCTTCCGCATGCTCTCCCAGCGAAAGAATTTCCCCGACATCGTCTCCGGGTTCCGCGCGGCGGGGGTCCCGACCCACCGGTTCACCGTGGACCTGGGCCGTTCCGATACGTTCAGACGGGTGGCGACCGAGGCCTCGTACTTCTCCTTCCTCAATCAATAGGCCTTAGAAATGCGATAGATATCCGCAAGGCAATCCTTAACCGGCTCGGGCATCCTATCCCTGTCGCCACACAGGGTCATGCGGAATTTGGAGAGGTTCCCCGGGAGTACGGTCCTAGCGCGGGCGGCGCTAGTGGCGGGGCTCGCCGCTCTCCCGGCGATCGCCCAGAAGGAAAAGGACCGTAAGGAGGGAGCGCCCGAGAAAGACGCCTGCGCCAAGCAGTCGGAGGTGCTGGGCAAGTATCGGGTTAAAGAGGACGCCGCGCTGCCGGGCCTCGACAAGAAGGACGGCAAGTACGTGGAACGGGACTCCGAGGGCAAGGACAATCCCTGTCCGGACACCGAAAAGCTGCGCGACGCGGTCGAGGGCGCCATGAAGGCTGAGGTGCTCGATAACGTCCGCAGGCAGGAGATGGAGCGCTTCAAAGGCCTGGGCATCGCCGGAGCGGAGAAGCACGTCGAGGGCCTGGAGCTGCGGCAGCTGCGGCTGCTCACGTCCGTGGTCGGCGCCAACGCGGTGACCAAGCTGCACTTCCGGGACCTCGAGGAGCTCAAGCAGCTGGTCGCCCACCTGAAGGCCGTCGGCCAGGACGAAAGAAATCCGGTCGGGCCGCTCAATAAGTTCTTTGAGGACACGGGGGACCGGCCGGGGCTCGCCGCGACGGCGCTGGCGCGGTCGCTGCCGAAGGATCATGTCCTATTCTCCTATTGGGCGCGGGCCCGTGAGCCGTTCGATAGAGGGGAGATGATCCGGAACGCGCATCGTGAGGGAGGCGTCCAATTCCGCGTGCCTCCTTCCCCCTCCGTGTACGAAGCGCTCGATGGGGTGCTCCGCGGCGCCAACGTGTATGGATCGAAGGGCTGGGCGGACCAGCTCAAGCGGGATTCGCCGCTCGAGTTCGCGCGCCTGAAGGAGCAGGTCCTGGCGATGACCGAATTCCGCGACACCGAGATCCGAAAGAACGCCCTTCGGTTCCTGGGACAGATCGATCGCCATGAACACGTCGACCTGTTCCTCGGACTGCTCGAGGACGTGTCGATGCACGCGGTCGTGTCGGACACGATACACGGGATTCTCGATAAGCTCAATCAGCCGGACCTTGGACCCGCGGACACCGAATCCCTCGCGAAGATCAAGGCCAAGCTCGTCCAGGAGGCGAGCGAGGCGCAGGGTCAGCGCCTTAGCTCGGTGCTGAGCATGCTCGCGAACTACAAGGACCTGTCCCTGGCGCCGCTGTTCCTTCAGAACATCAAATCCGATTCAGGTCAGAAGGGTCTGTATATGCTGATCGACCAGTTCGTGGACGATAAGGGCCTCCGCAAAGACGCAGCGTCCATGGCCAAGTTGGAGCCTATCCGGAAGGGTCTCCTCGACCTGCTCGCGTCCGATGATCGCGGCGTGCGCAGCGAAGCGCTGCAGATGCTCGGTCGTCTTCGCGACACGCGACTCGTCGACACGTTCCTGAAGCACTTCCCGGAGCCCACCGCCGCGGGCGCTCTAGCCTCGACCATCTACGCGCTCCGGCAAGAGAAGAACGATCGGTCGAGCCCGGAGGCCGCGGGCAAGCTTGCCAAGATCAAGGAACACCTGACGGCCTTGTTCAAGTCCGAGGACGCAAAAACTCGGGTGATGGCGATGCGGACTATATTCGCGTTCAAGGAAGACGTGCCCGTTCAAGCCATTCTGGAGCTGATGAAGGATCCGGCGTTGTCCGATGAGGCGGGGCGGCTGGTCGGGGACCTATTGGAGCATCCCGATAAAACCGCGCCGTTCTTCGCCGAGCTCAAGGCGAAGATCAAGGAAAAGGCGCTCCTGTTGGCCGGTCACTCCGATCCCAGCGTCGCCGAAAACGCCATTTCGCTCCTTGGGAAGCTTCGAGACCAGTCGTTGATCCGCACCTTCATCAAACACCTCAAGAACGACGATCTGGCGATGGCCGCCGCGTACGCCATTCAAGGGACGATGCGCAACATGGTGCCCGATCCCGCCCTTCGAGCGGAGATTCGCGGGGCGGTGCTGCCGCTCACGGAGCCGGACTTCGCCCGCGACATCCGGCGAACCGCGGTAGACATCCTGGCCCAGCTTAAGGACCCGACTCTGCTGCCGGAGTTCCTCCGTCTGATCGACGATCCGGAGACTCGCGGCTCCGCCGCAAGCGGACTGCAAGACCTGATGTCGGGCAGCGTGCCGCTGAGCGTGCCGATGAAGGCGCTGGTCCTCGAAAAGTTCATGCCTATGGCCGAAACGCACGACATGGAGCTTAGGAGCATCGCTCAGCGCGCCTTATCGGACCTCAATGACGATTCGTTGTTGGACTTTTTCTTCAAGAAGCTCAATGACGAAGGCCAGGGGGTCGACCCGATCCTACGGATGGTGCGGACGTACGCGGAGCAGGGATCCGGCGTGTTCATCGAGAAAGTGCCCGCCATTCTTCGGCGGCTGGTAAAAGAAACCGGCATCCCCAGGAGGTCCGAACTCAATTGGGCGGTCGTCAGCGCTTTAGGGCACTTGAACAAGTTCGACGACGCGCAAGTCCGGGCCTTCGCCCAGCGCTTCTCGGAGAAGGGCGACGAGACGACGCTCCTCGAGTTCATCGGCGCCAGCTCCGCGTCCGACGAGGTGAACGAAACGAGCGGTTTGCACGGCAATGTCGCCCGCGAGCTCTACAATAAGGCCATGCAGTTGGCCGGCAACAACCTGTCGAGCCTGCTCAAGCAGGATTCGCCCGAAGACCGCAGCCGGACCGCGAGAATCCTCTCGCGCCTCCAGCGCTACGCCCTCCTTAAGCCGGATTTCGCCAAGGATCCCGCGCTCGTGAAGATGATCACCAACGCCGCATTCTCCCAGGACCGATTGATCCCGGTGCAGCAGGCGTTCGCCTTCGCGGAGCAGCTGCGCCAGGCGGGCGGAAAGGCGTACGACGACGCGCTCCTGGCGCGGATCAACGCGAAGGATCTGACGGGAGGATTCGACCCGGGGATTGCGCTGCTGTACCTGGGCATGAACGTCCGCGAGCTCGGAGACAAGCAGAAAGCCGAGGTGGAGGCTATGATGACGATGCGCTTCACGCCGGAGCTCCGGGCGCACATCGAAGAGCGCCGCGAGGTCCCGTTCTATAACGGCTGGGCGAAGCCGATCGCCCGGACCAAGGACGACAAGCACGTCTGGGACCCGAAAGAGCCGCTCAGGATCGCCATCAACATGACTCAGCCTGGGCATGCCAAGATGTTTCTCGATTTCCTGGCGGCGCGCGGGTTCAAGCAGCAGCCCAAAGTCGACATGAATCCGGCGGTGCCGGCGGATCGATACGAAGCGTACAAGCTGTCCTTTAAAGCCGCAGGCGAGCAGCCGATCGAGCTCCAACTCAACGTCCTGCCGTCCAATAACGGCGGCTGGGTCCTGAACAAGAAGCTGCTCAACGATCTGATCGTAGCCCAGTGGCAGGACTCGAAGCTCCACGTGGTTGGTTCCCGGGCGCACGCCGGCGAGATCGACGCGCGTACGCTGGCGGGGATCGAGACGCACGACAAGCTTTACGTGGACGGGGCGTGCGGAGGCGCGGCGCCGGCGGCGATGGTGGTCGGCGAGAAGTGCAAGCGCTGCTCGTCGTTCGCGTCGATCGGTACCGGAGAGGGCCACCTCAATAACCCCGCGTTTGAGCGGCTCTTCCGCGCGCTCGCCCAACGAAAGGACTTTCCGGCCATCGCCGCTGGCTTCCGCACGGCCGGAGTCCCCCTCCACCGCTTCACCGTGGACCTGGGACGCTCGAAGTCGTTCGAGGAATGGATGGTCGCGGCGTCCTACATGTCGTCCGAGAAGTAAGCGGCTAGTCGCCGGAGCCGGCGACGCGGATGACCTCGTCCAAGGTCGTCGCTCCCGCGAGGACTTTCTGAACGCCGTCCAAGGCGAGGCTCTCCAGCCCTTCGCGCGTGGCGGCCGCGCGCAGCTCGTCGACGGACGCGTTGCGCACGATGAGCTGCCGGAGCGCCGGCGTGATCTTGACGAGTTCGAAGAGAAGGATGCGTCCCTGGTAGCCGCGGCCCTCGCAGGCGGCGCAGCCGGCGCCGCGGAAGACCTGGGTGATCGATTCGGGCGGCAGGGAGAAGCCGGAGCGGCGTGCGATGGCCTCCATGCGCTTTTTGGTCTCGGCATCCGGCTCGTAGGGCTGGCGGCAGTCGGAGCAGATGCGCCGCGCGAGGCGCTGCGCGCAGACGGTGGTCAGGGCGGCCGAGATGAGAAACGGCTCGAGCTTCATGTCGTAGAGGCGCGCCACGGCCTCGAGGGCGCTGTTGGTATGCAGCGTCGTCAGGAGCAGGTGGCCGGTGAGCGACGCCGTCAGCGCGATCTCGGCGGACTCGCGGTCCCGGATCTCGCCCACCATGATGACGTTCGGGTCCTGACGGAGGATCGAGCGCAGGCCTTCCGCGTAGGTGAATCCCGACTTGGTCTGAACCGAGCCCTGCGTGATGCCGGGGATGGGCATCTCGATCGGGTCCTCGAGCGTCACGATGTTGCGCGAGGGATCGTTGAGAAGGTTCAAGATGGTGTAGAGCGTCGTCGACTTGCCGCTTCCGGTCGGCCCGGTGATCACGATCATCCCTTGGGGGCGAGCGGCGAGCTGCTTGAGCGCCTCCGAGTCGCGCAGCTTGAGCCCGAGTTCCCCGAGCTCCGGGACCTTGCCGCGCCGGGGGTTGAGCCGCATCACGGCCTTGTCCCCGTAGGACGTCGGGAACGTGGAGAGGCGGATGTCGACGGGCTGCTGGCCGATCATGACCATCATGCGCCCGTCTTGGGGCTTGCCGAGGCCGGACGTCTGCTCGGGGTCGAGTCCCGCCATGACGCGGACCCGCGAGACGACGCGAAGGTCCAGGGCGCGCGGGATCTGCAGCGCCTCGCTCAGGAAGCCGTCGATGCGGAAGCGGATCTTGAGGACTTCCTCCAGCGGCTCGATGTGCACGTCCGAGGCGCGGCCGCGCACGGCCTCATCGAGGATGAGCGTGACGACGCTGATGACGACGTCGTCATTCTCGCCCTTCTTCGTCCCGCTGAAGAAGCCGCCCTTCTGACCCTCCTTCGACTTGTTCAAGAGGGACGCGAAGCGCGTCTGAAGATTGCCGCCGCTTCCGTTGGCCTGAGGCGCCGGTCCCGGCGCGGGTTGCTCCGTCATGCGGAAAGGATAATGGATTTCGGGAAAAAATCAAGACGGGCGACTTATCGCCGTAACAGCCGGGGACGGTTTAGTGCCCGTGGCAGCCGAGGTCGTCCCACGCCTTGCCGAGACGGTTGTAGAGAGTGCGGTGCGGCTCGGCCGTCTCGCGGCCGGTGAGCTCGAACAGGCAGACGTTCATGGCGTTGCAGGCGTCCTGGACGCGTTCGTGCTGGATCGATGTGAGCGCGGTCGCAACGCCGCCCTGGGGACCCGGCCGGCTAACGCAGGCGACGTGCGTGCTTTGGTCGTCTTGGCCGCTCATCAAGCGGCGGGAGGCGGCCGCGTAGCAGGCGCGGCGAGACTTCGGCTGGCCGTTCTCGTCCAGCTCGCCCGCGGCGGAATGGAACACCAGCTTCGAGGCGCGCCCGGAGGCGTCCGTCTCCTCGACCACGCTCCCCTCGTTCTCGACGCGGACGACTTGGGAGATCACCTCGTCCGTCCGGGCCCGGTCGCAGGCGAAGGCGGCGGGGGCGACGGCGAGAAGTCCGAGGAAGACGGTGAGAGACTTGATCATGCGCCGATTTTACCAAAGTTCGGCGCCTCTCAGACGAGGAACTTCTAGGCTCGCGACTGCCCGGCGGCGGCTCGCCGCGCTAGAGAAACCGCACCGTGCCGTCGGTCTCGATGCGGACCTTCGCGCCCGGCCGCAGGCGGCCGAGCACCTGGAGAAGATCCCGCCTCGAGAGAGCGACGCAGCCGGCCGTCGGGCGATAATCGTCATGGGCGACGTGGAGGAAGATGGCGCTGCCTTTCCCGGGGATCGGCGGCTCGTCGTTGTAGCCGATGACGACGACGATGTCGTAGACGGCGCTTTTCAGCCACAGGTCTTCGTGGCTCGGCTTGAACGGGAGCTTGACGGGCCGGTTGTACTCGGGCGCCGCGGGGTCGTCGCACCAGCCGTCGTCGGGCATGATGGCCTCGACGGGAAGCGCGGTCGCTAGGTCTTCGCGCGCCACGCGGTCGGGCCGGTAGTACACCTTGCGCAGCGAGAACTCTCCCGCCGGCGTGGCGCCGTCCCCCTCGCGCTTGTCCGCGCGCACGCCCGAGCGTCCGACGGCGCAGCGAAGCGTCGTCTCGCCGATGACGGCCCGGCAGGCGCGCTCAGGCATGGGAGCGGATTTGCAGGCGCCGATCAGGAGGAGGGGCACCAGTCGCCACGGCTTCATTCCGATTCGGACGCGGCCGGCGCCTCGGAGAGCTCCTTGAGGAGCCCGTCGCGCGGCGGCAGCACTTGGAGTCGGAGGACGCGCAGAATCCTTTCGCGCATCGCGTCGTCGACCGGACCCACGATCTGCGTCTCGCCTCCCTGGTGGTACGCGATGAGCCGCCCGCCGCGCAGGAGGAGGCGATTGCCGCGAGTCGCGGGGATGCGGGCGCCCGGCGTGAGGATGCCCGCCAGGTTCAGCGGGTCGGCGGCGGAGATGACGAGCCATTTGTTGTCGGCGGGACCTAGGCCGCGCAGGGTCTCCACGGCCTCGGCGAGGGCGTACTGCTCGCCCGCGACGCCGGAGACGTAGCGTCCGCCGAGGACTTCCCCCCGGGCCTCGAGGCGCCGCAGGACCGCGACGAGTTGCCACCACGACGGCGCCGCGGCCTCGCGCGTGAGGAGGTCCCGGAAGACGATGCCGTAGCGCCGCAGGAGCTGCCACGCCCAATGCGACAAGCGCTCGGCTTCCTCGACGGGGGCGACGCGGCCCGGGAACAAGGTCCAGCGGCCCCCGGGCCCGGCGGTTCGGCGCGGCCGGCTCCAGCGCGAACGCGCGCGCCCGTGCGGCGGTCGCGCCGGCATGACGAGGCTGCGCAGGGCCGAGAACCCGTCGGAGGTGACCGCGCCCAAGGCCGCGAGCTCGCTCAAGGCGTCCTCGACGGAGGTGGGCGGCAGCTTGGTCAGCTCGACCAGATCGTCGAAGAAGAGGGCGCCGTGCTTGGATAACGCGGCGTGAACCGACTGCGCCTCCGCGCGCGCGCGCGGAGCCCCGGCCGCGCGCGACGCGGCGTCGGCCGGCAGGAGCCACGGCAGATCGGAGCGGAACGCCAGCGAGATCGGGGCGACCCGCGTCATCCCGGAGGGCGAGGGCTCGAGCTCCTCCGCCCTCTTCGGCGGGCGCAGGCGGCTCCAGAGGAGCTCGCCCGAGAAGGACAGGGTATCGAGCCATTCCGGCTGGTACTTCTGCACGCGGCCCGGCAGCACCTCCGCGTCCCACGCCGCGGCCGCGAGATCGAAACCCTGGAGCTGGCCGACGGCTTCGTAGAGACCGAGGCGCCCCTCACGCCGCGCGGCGGGCGAGAGGTGATGGTAGTCGCAGAGGAAGCGCCAGAAGACCTCGGGCGGGACCGCCTGCACGCGGCGGCGCGCGCCCTCGAGCGTCAAGCGGTGGATGCGCGCGAGGAGCCGGCGCTCGCACCACTCGACCGGAGCGCCTTTGGCCGAGCTCTCAGGCGTAAATCGCCCTTGCAGCACGGAGCCTCCCGCCTCGAGCGTGGCGAGTGCCCCCTCCGCGCGACTGAGCTCAAGTCCGAGCGCCTCCGCGAGCGCCGGCGCAGTGATCGGGCCGGAGACGTCGAGGCGCCCGCGCGCGATCGCGGTCGCGGCCTCGAGCGGCTCGGGCGAGGCCTCGAGCTCGGGCGGCAGCCGGAGCGCGGGCTCCGCCGCGGCGCCCGGGTAGGCGGCGCGCGCGAGAGGCCAGCGCTCCGCGGCGATCCAGAGGGTCCCGCCGGACGCCGGGCGCACGCGCGCCGCGCGGCCCTCGGCGACCAGGGCGTCGAACCAATGCCGCCAGTCCGCGCCCTCGCTCTCGCGCAGGACATGGAGCGAGAGGAGCGCGTCGTGGAGCTCCTCGGCGTCGCGCACCACGGGCCAAGCTTCCGAGCGGACGCGGGCGATCGCGTCCGGGTCGAGGCGCGCGAGCTCGCGCATGTCGTCGGCCGAGACGGTGCGCCGGGTGGCGACGGCGCGAGCGCGCCGCTCCTCGAGCGGGGCGTCGTCGAGGAAGGCGTAGGGATTGGCGTTCAGGATCGAATGGCTGAAAGGCGAGGGCTCGCGCGTGTCTTGACCGACCAGCTCGACGCGGCCCGCCTCGATCTCCTTGAGAAGGGCCTCCCAGCGCGCGACGTCCATCGCCTCGTGGAGGCAGTCGTGCACGGTCTGCTGGACGAGCGGGTGGTCCGGAACCTCGATGTTCTCGGGCCGGTTTTCGAGACAGGCGGTCTGGGCCGGGAACACCGCGGTGAGCATGTCGTCGGACTTGAAGCGCTGCAGCGGCGGCGGGACCTTCTTCCCCCCGCGCGTGCGCAGCACCGCCAGCGCGCGCGACACGTTCCAGCGCCAGCGGACCTGGAACATGGGGGCGGCCAGGAGCGCTTGGATCAGGACGTCCTTCGCCTGCGCCGAATTGAGCATCTTGAACATCTGATCGACGGGAAAGCTGTGTTGGAGGCCGAGCGACAGGACGATCCCGTTGTCGTCGGCGCTCGCCTGGAGCTCGAAATCGAAGGAGCGGCAGAAGCGTTTGCGCAGCGCGAGCCCCCACGCGCGGTTGATCCGGCTGCCGTAGGGCGAGTGGATGACGAGCTGCATGCCGCCCGATTCGTCGAAGAACCGCTCGAAGAGGATCTTCTCCTGAGTCGGGACGAACCCGACCGCGGCCTTCTGGGCGTGGACGTAGGTGGCGGCCTCCATGGCCGGCCCGTCGCCGACGCGGCACTCGGCCTTGAGCCACGCGGCCGACTCGGGCTCGGGGCGCGCGGCGATGTCGGCGCGGAGCGCGGAGACCTCGGCCGAGAGCTCGATCGTGCGCCCGGGCGCTTCGCCGAGCCAGAATGGGATCGTCGCCGGGGCGCCCTGCGCGTCGCTGACCAGGACCTGGCCTCCCCGGATGCCGCGCACGCGCCAGGACGTGTTGCCGAGCAGGAAGACGTCGCCCGCCATGCTCTCGATGGCGAAGTCCTCGTTCACCGTCCCGATGAAGGTCCCTTCCTCCTGGGTGACGACGCGGTAGTCGGCGTTCTCCGGGATGGCGCCCCCGGAGGTGAGCGCGGTCAGGCGCGCCGCGCGCCGCGCGCGCAGCTTCTTGTGGAGCTGGTCGCGATGGAGGTAGGCGCCCTCCTTGCGGCCCTTGGCGATCCCTTCGCTCGCCAGCGCGACGGCGCGGTCGAAGGCGGCGCGCTCGAGCCTCCGGTACGGCCATGCGGCCGTGAAGCGCTCGTAGAGCGCGTCCTCGTCCCAATCCTGGCAAGCGACCTCGGCCACGATCTGCTGGATGAGGATGTCGATCGGCGCCTCGGGCAGTTCGACGGCGTCGAGGCGCCCCGCCCGTACCGCGCGCAGGAGGGCGAGGGACTCGAGAAGCTCGTCGCGGGTGAGCGCGAACAGCCGCCCTCGGGGGACGACGCCCAGGCGGTGGCCCGAGCGGCCGACGCGCTGCAGGAAGGTCGCGATCGCGCGCGGCGAGCCGACCTGGCAGACGAGATCGATGAAGCCGACGTCGATGCCGAGCTCGAGCGAGGCCGTCGCGACGATCGCCTTGAGTTCGCCCCGCTTGAGCTTCTCCTCGGCGGCAAGGCGGATCTCCCGCGACAAGCTGCCGTGGTGGCTTGCGACGGCGTCCTCGCCCAGGCGCTCGCGCAGCCGGTGGCTCACGCGCTCGGCCATGCGCCGCGTGTTGACGAAGACGAGCGTGCTGCGGTGGGCGGAGATGAGCGCGACCAGGCGCTCGTATACCTCGTCCCACTGCTCGTTGGAGCAGACCGCCGAGAGCGCGGAGGCGGGCGTCTCGACGTCGAGGTCGAGCTCGCGCGAGAACCCCGTGTCGACGATGCGGCACTCGCCGCGGCCCGCGCCGACGAGGAAGCGTCCGATCTCGTCGATGGGCTTTTGCGTGGCCGAGAGGCCGATCCGCACCGGCTTGTTGCGGCAGACGGCTTCCAGGCGCTCCAAGGTAAGGGCGAGGTGCGAGCCCCGCTTGTCGCGCGCGAGCGCGTGGATCTCGTCGACGATGACGGTCGTGACCCCGCCCAACAGCTCCCGGCTTTTGGCGGCGGTGAGGAGGAGGAACAAAGACTCCGGCGTCGTCACGAGGATGTGCGGCGGCTTCTTGAGCATCTTGGCGCGCTCGGCCGCGGGGGTGTCGCCCGTGCGCACGCTCGCGCGCAGCGGCGGCAGCCACAGCCCGGCCTTTGTGGCTGCGGCGTGGATCTCGGCCAGCGGGACCTCGAGATTGCGCCGCACGTCGTTGCTCAGCGCCTTGAGCGGCGAGACGTAGACGACTTGCGTGAACTCGGGGAGCGAGCCGTCCAAGCCTTGGCGGAGGAGCCGATCGATGCAGACGAGGAAGGCGGCGAGCGTCTTGCCCGAGCCCGTGGGGGCCGCGATCAGCGTGTGCCGGCCGCTCGCGATCTCGGGCCAGCCGAGGCGCTGCGGCTCGGTCGGCGCGCCGAAGCGCTCCTTGAACCAGGCGTCGACGACGGGATGGAACGGGGTCTCGGACATGGCGCCGCGGGCGGACGCCTCCATTCTAACTGATTGGCCGGGCGCTGTCAGGACCCAGGCTTACTTCGACGTGAAGCGCACGTGCACGTGCAGGAAGTTGTCGTGAAAGGCGCCCGGGAGCGGCGGAAAGGGAGCGGCCGCCTGTACCGCGCCGAGGGCGATCGTGTCGAAGGACTTTTCCCCCGAGCTCGACTCGACCCGCAGGTCGGTCAGGCCGCCGTTGCGCAGGATGGAGAACTCGATCATGGCCTCGGCCCGGCCCTCGGGCATCACTCTCGACCACCTCTCCCACAGGCTTTTGCGCACCTGCGAGATGTACCAGGGGTACGGGAAGTTCGGCATGTCGGCCGCGACGTCCGCGTTGGCCGCGGCGCCCTCGCCCTTCTCGGCGCCGGGCTTGGCGGACTCCTTCTCCGCCGGAGAGGATTCCTCCGGCGCGTCGAGCTTGAGCGGCTTGCCGGGAGTCGACAGCACGCTCGGGCGGGGCAGCACGCCCTTCTTCTTGTGGACGATGGCGTCCGGATCGCGCATCGGGGAGGGCTTGTCGGCGGCGGCCTCCGCCTTGGCGGCGCGGCCGCCGCTCTTCGCCTCGAGCACCTCGCGGTTCGAGATGCCGGCGGTGGGCCCGATGAAATCAATGCGGTAGGTCTCGTTCGTGGAGGAGCGGTGGCCGTTCATCAGCAGCAGGCCCGCGACCGCGATGGCGACGTGGAGGCCCGCCGAGTACTTCAGGTAGGGCTTGAGCTCCTCGTCTAGATAGGCCGAGATCATATGCCTTTAGACACCGGAGCCGGGCTATCCGTTCGGCGTGACTCCGATGCCCAGCTTGCCGACGCCGAGCTTCTTGGCGATGTCGAGGATCGCCACGACCTTCTCGATGGGGACGGTGCGGTCCGCCTGGATGAGGACGCTTTTCTTCGACGCGGAGCCGAGCTTGCCGGCCAGTTCCTTCTCCAAGCGGCCGCCCTTGACCGGGTCGCCGTCGATCAAGATCACGCCGTCGCGGCTGATCTGGATCTGGATCGTGGCCTCGGTCTCGGCCGGCACGCCTTGGCTCGATTTGGGCAGCTTGACCGAGATCTGCGACTGGATCAAGGCCGGAGTAAGCACCATGAAGATGATGACCAGGATCAGCGAGATGTCGATGAGCGGGATGAGGTTCATCTCGACGATCGGGCGCCGTCGCTCTTGGACTCTCATGTCAGCGAAGCGCGCGCTCGGTGAGGCGCTCGAGGACCTCTTCGATCAGCCAGTGCACCTCGTCCGAAAACTGCGCGGCCCGCGCGGTGAAGTAGTTGTAGCCGATGATGGCCGGGATGGCGACGAAGAGCCCCGCGGCGGTCGTGATGAGCGCCTCGGCAATACCGTTGGCGACGACGCCCGGCCCCGCGCCCGCGCCGCCCGCCAGATCGCGGAAGGCGCGCATGACGCCCATGACGGTGCCGAAGAGGCCGATGAAGGGCGCGGTGCTGCCGATGGTGCCGAGCGTCCCCAGGCCCCGCTGCAGGCGCGCGGAGTGGCGCTGGAGGGCGCGCTCCGCCGAACGCATGCGTTCGTCCTTGTTCGTCGGGCCGACGAACGAGGCCATCAGCACCTCGGCTGCGGGATTGTGGCTTTGCTTGCACAGCGCCATCGCTTCCGGCATGTCCCCCTTGGCCAGATAGACGCGGAGCTTCTCGAGGAAGCCGTCGGTCCCCTTCGTCGTGCGCTTGAAGAAGCGCCAGCGTTCCCAGATGAGGGCGAGCGAGTAGACCGACAGGCAGATCAAGAGCAGCAGGACGACACCGCCCGCCGCCAGGATCTCGCGGATTCCAAGATGGCTCATGCGCCGCATTATGCCACATTTGGCAAAATGGTAGAATCCCTCCGATGACTCGCCTCTCTAGGCTCGCGGCCGCCTTCGCCTATCCCTGGCTCGCGCAGTGCCCCGCGATCTGCTCCGCCTCCCAATTCCGCCCGTCCGCCGCGCCGGCGGCGAGCCATTGCCATCGCGAGGAGGCCCCCGCGGGCGAGCGCGAGACGCCTTGCCGGCCCGCGTCCCTGCAGGCCCACGCGCATCTCTTCAACGCGTCCGTTTCCGCGACAAGCTCCCGCGTCGATTCCGCGGCCGCCGCGGTCCCGGCGGTGTCCGGTACACCGACGCTCGTCTCGGTCGAGCGCCTTGTTCCGCGCGCCCCTTCGCCGCGGCGGGCGCGCGGGCCGTCTCGAATTTTCTCTCCGCGGGCTCCGCCCTTCTCCTAGGCCCTCCCGCCGCACCACGGCCGTCAACTTCGCTCTCCAGGAGACCCTCATGCACGCAACACACGTACTCGCCGCAGCCCTGTCCGTACTAACATTGGCCTCGCGCCTCGGCGCCCAGGATATGCCCATGCCGCACCACGGTCATGGGATGACCGGAGCGCTAGGCGGCTATTCGATGAGCCGGGAGGCGTCCGGCACGAGCTGGGTGCCCGAGTCGTCGCCGATGCACGGCGTCCATGTCATGGCCGGCGAGTGGATGCTCATGGCGCACGGCCAGGCGGACGGGATCTATGACGAGCAGGGCAGTTCGCGCGGCGGGAGCAAGGCCTACAGCGCGAGCATGCTGATGCTCATGGGCCAGCGCCCGCTCGGGCCCGGCACGCTCGGCCTGCGCGGGATGCTCACGCTCGACCCGGCGATGGGTTCCTACGGCTACCCGCTCCTGCTGCAGACCGGCGAGAGCGGCGGCGGCACCGATCATCTCGTGGACCGGCAGCACCCGCACGACCTCTTCATGGAACTCTCGACGAGCTACGGCGTCCCCTTCGGAGAGAGCGGCTCGGTGTTCGGCTACTTCGGGCTCCCGGGCGAGCCGGCCCTCGGGCCGCCCGTGTTCATGCACCGCGCCTCGGGCATCCCGAACCCGGAGGCGCCCATCACGCACCACTACCTCGACTCGACGCACATCGCCTTCGGCGTCGCGACGGCCGGCGTCGTGTGGGACAAATGGAAGCTGGAGGGCTCCGCCTTCACGGGACGCGAGCCCGACCACCGGCGTTGGAACATCGAGTCGCCGAAGTTCGACTCGCGTTCGGCGCGCCTTACGTTCAATCCGACGCGCGATTGGTCCCTGCAGGCGAGCTGGGGACGCATCAAGAGCCCCGAGGCGCTTTCCCCCGGCGTCAATCAGGACCGGACGACGGCGAGCGTCATCCACAATCGGCGTTTGGGGCCGCACAACGTGCAGACGACGTTCGCCTGGGGCCGCGACCGGAACAGTCCGGGGCTGGTCCTCGACGCCTACCTTCTCGAGTCCGCGCTCACTCTCAACGACACCCACACGCTGTTCGCCCGCGCGGAGCGGGCGGCGAAGGACGAGCTCTATCCGGAGGGCGATCCGCGCGAGGGCGAGCGCGAGACGGTGAACAAGCTGAGCGCGGGCTACGTCTACGAGTTCCCCATCGCCAAGAGCCTTCGTTTCGGCTTGGGAGGCGTCGGCAGCGTGGCTTTTATCCCGCGTCCGCTGCGCGACTTCTACGGGTCGACGGATCCCTGGTCCTTCATGCTGTTCGGCCGCGTGAGGATCGGCTAGTTACCGGACGACGACGTCGCCGTCCGGGCGCACGACGAAGCGAAATCCGAAGCTCGCGCCCGGCGCGCGCTGCAGGACGAGCGAGGTGAACCGCAGGTCGTAGGTCCGGACCACGGTATCCGCGCCTTCGCCCGGCTCGACGACCCAGACCGGCGCCTTGAAGAAGGCGCTCAAGCGGCGTCCCTGCGGCGTCATCGCGGCGTGCTGTGCGCGCGGGTCCGCGTCGTCCGTCGCGATTTCGCCGCGCGGCTCGAGCGTGCCCCTCGCCGCGTCGATCAGGTAGAGCCGGTAGCGGGTCGGGTCGCGCACGACGGCGCGCCAGCGGTGAGGCCCGAAGGGTTCCGGGAAGAGATACGACCATGAGGCGCCCTGGTCCATGCCGGAGCGGGCGAGGAGCCTGCCTCCCGCCCAGCGGCTCCACGCGCAGAGGAGAAGATAGAGCGCGCACGCCGCGACCGCCAGCCTCGAGCGCGCCGCGAGCTTGTCCCGCCGGGCGGCGGGGATCGACGCGAGCAGCGGCGCCGCCAGGATCCCGGCCAAGACGAGATCGATGATGAACACGATCGCGAACTCGGGCCTCCAGTCGCTGAGCGGCCACAGGCAGACGACGCCGAAGGAATTGACGAGGTCGAAGAGAAGATGCCCCGCCGCTCCGAGCGCGACGAGCCCGATCATCGCCGGGCGCGAGACGTCCGGGTAGCGCCGGCGCAGGAGATACGACGCTCCGAGGATCCAGATCGGCAGCAGGAACAATGAATGTCCAAACGTTCGGCGCCACGTGATGACGTAGGGATCGGGCAGGAGCATCACCGCCGCGTCGATGTCCGGCAGATTCGAGGCGATCGCGAGGATAGGCGCCGCGGCCGGGCCGATCCGCTCGCGGAAGAACGCGTTCCCCAAGGCCGCGCCGGCCAGCGTGTGCGTGACGTTGTCCACGCCGGGACTATACAAATTCCTCCGGGTGACCGCGGTCATAGGGGCGTTCGGGCAAATGAGGTATAATCGCCGCCCATGACGAAAGCCGCCCAGAAGCGGATCCTGATCGTCGACGACGAGTCGGCCATCTCCGAAGTTCTGGCCCAGGTGATGCAGGTGCACGGCTTCAAGGTGGAGGCCGCCAAGAACTGGCCCGAAGTCCTCGCCCGCGTGGCCGCGCGCCGCCCGGACTTGGTCGTCCTCGACCTCATGATCCCGGGCGCCGCGCCGCAGGAGATGGTCCGCCATTTCCAAAGCCCGGAGCTCGCCAAGGTGCCGCTGATCATCATCTCCGGCCGCTACGGCGACGACAAGTTGGTCGACGGCATGCGCGCCGAGCCTAACGTGAAGGATTTCTTCAAGAAGCCCTTCGGCTACGTGGAACTCGCCAACCGCATCCACGAAGTCCTCGGCACGAAGTCCCCGCCCAAGCCGAAAGGCACGACGCCGAAGCCGAAAGGCAAGTAGTCCGTTCTACTGCCGGCAGCCGGTGATCCCGTATCTTCCGGGTTCGCAGCGCGGACCGTCGTCGTTCCAGCGGCGAGGCCTCTCCTCTTCCGGCCAAGCGTCGTAGCGGGGCGGCTCAGGCCGAGGTGGCGGCTGAGGCTGCGGCGCGAGGGAATTGAGCCACTCCACGCTCGGCTTTTGTCCCGGGGACGATCCCGCGTTGGCGTCGGCAAGCGCCGCGTGCAGACGGTCTACGCAGGTATCTCCTCTCGAAACGCCGGGCAGGATGTGACGCGTCGGATACCAAGAGAGAGCGTCGAGTTCACTCTGCATGATCCGTTCTCCTCGGCACGCCCGCTCCGCGATCGACCGAAGTTCGAGCGAACAGGCGAAGCAAAGACTGGGCCCGGAGGCGATGGTTGGCCTTGAGTCTAAACGATAGGAGGATTCCGCGGCGCGAAGAGCGCGTCCCCGATCATTGGCCCAGGCAGCGCCGATCGAGCTTCTTCGCGGACGCAATTCCTCGTAAAGTCTCAAGCGGCAATCTCCAGGACTCCCGGCCAATAGGCCGCAACTCCTGAAACCCACGGAGGCGGCGAACTGTGAGAGGCGCGCGGCGTCGAGGTCCGTCGCGTTTCCGGCGCAGGCGGAAATGGCGAAGGACTCGAGCAGGCGGCAGGCGTCGTTCTCGTCGCGGTCTCTCTGTACGGCGGCCGCGCGCTCCCGGATTGCGGCCTCGCGCCGGTCCTCGTCCTCGCGCTGGATTCTGGCTTTAATCTCCGCGGCGCGGCGTCTGAGTACCTCCAATCTATTGGGGTCTAAGAGGTCATGCCCAGGGCCATTGATGTTCTTTGGCGTTCCGAACACCTTCAGCTTGAAATCCTCTCTAAAGAGTTCGTCTCTGTTTATCTTCTCCTTTATTTCCAGATTATTGAGGAACGCCTGATACTTGTCTAGTCCCAAAATGCGTAGGTTCTCTCTCTCGGTCTTAAGGGCTTGTCGTTCGCGTTCGTGATAGCTCAACGTGTTCCCATTGGTGATATAGTGCTCGAAATGCCGGCGTTCATGGATGATTCGGGACGCTAGGCGAGCAGGGGAAATTGGGAGAGTGCTGCCGCGATCGCCACTCTCGACAAAGGAATCCGGAATGATCGCCGTTTGCCCATCATACGACGATGCTGCCGCCATTTCATTCCTTAAATCGCCGTCTGCGGGAGTACGGTCTCTGACAGACACCGTCCATTTGATGTGCCTGCGGAAGCCATCCATTACTCCCAGTCCGTTGTCGCGAACGGGATGCAACTCGAATGCGTCCATCGTCATTTGTACGGCTCGAGTCAGCGCAACGTTTCTTGATAGTTCAGCTTCTCTGATGTCGCTATCGAACGCGGCAAGTTCGGATGAATTTTCTCGGAGCCAGGGATTTGCTTCTTGGAACGTTAACTTGTTTGCTTCGTAAGATCGAAGAATGCGATCCAGGCGCAATCCCTCTGCAATTTGTGCAGAGATGGCAGCATAGTCACTTGGGGATGCGCTTCGAAGGGCTCTCGCAGGCGACGCTGAAATAAAACAGCAGAGCAGGAAGGCCTTCATCTTGCGACAGTGATTTCGATCGTTGGTGACTCAAAGTCAACATGCTCCTTCGGCGGGTCCTTCATTCGGCTCTCAAGATACTTCTTGACCGTCGCTTCCTTCGTGAATTTGATTTGTTCTGGCAAGGTTCTAACGTATTCTCCATGGAGGTACTTCGCACGGACCTTGTACGTCCCTGGTTTGTCGAATCGAAATAGGAAAAGCTCGGCGAAACCCGGAACCTCAGAGGGCGCCGGAAGATATCGCCTGTCGGTGCTTTGT
>JACQBA010000005.1 GCA_016194745.1 Elusimicrobiota bacterium | reverse complement strand
GCTCGACCGTCACGGCCACGACAGATAGATCAAGATGACCGCAAGGGCAACGGCACAAAGCCCTAACGACGAAAAGGAGGAAGACAACGGCTAACGACGAACGACCTCGTTCGGTAACATTTTACGGTGAGTTGACACGTGAGCCGCGACCGGCCCACCCGGCGGAGGGGCCGTCGCCCGGCGCCGTCGGGCCGGCGGGCGCGGCGTCGGCGCTGCTTCTCGCGGCGAACGCGCAGGCAATCACCGAAGACGAGTTCCGCGTCGAGTTGAAGCGCCCATTCGACGGCATCGTCTCGGCATTCCGGCAGACGGCGGAGGTCCGCGCGGACTTGATTAAGATGAACAGCGCCGCGCGACGCTGATTTTGTCTCGGATGCCCTGAGTGCGCTAGAGGGGTCCGTCTCCCAAGGCGGCGAGCAGCCGCCCGGACCGGGGACCCGACGCCGCGAAGAAGAGTCGGCGTGCGCCCGCCTCGTGGGAGAGCCGCACTTCGAGCCGATCTTCCGGCATGATCCGCCGCGCCACTTCCGGCCATTCCACGAGACAGATCGCCTTGGCGTCGTCGAACGTCTCCTCGAGCGCCACGTTCGGCAGATCCTTCGTCTCGAGCCGGAACAGGTCCAAGTGATGGAGCGTCGCGCGCCTCAGCTTGTAACGCCGCGCGATCGCGAAGGTAGGGCTGGCCACTTGCCCCTTGAAGCCGGCCCCGCGCGCGAAGCCCTGGGCGAACGTGGTCTTTCCGCTGCCGAGCGGCCCCTCCAGGCAGACGATGTCTCCGCCGCGCGAGCGCGCGCCGACGAGGGCGGCAATCCGACGCGTCTCCTCCTCGCCGCGCGCGACGAGCTCGATAGGGCCCGGCGCCTGCGGCGCGGGACGGGCGGCCTTGGGAGTCACGTCAGGCGAGAAAACGCGAGCGGCAGCGTCTCGATGACATCCGAGGCGAGGAGACAATACTCGGTCGTTCGTTGGACCGCGATGTCGGCGGAAAGTCCGTGCAGGAAGACGGCGAGCGCCGCCGCCTCGAGGCCGCGGTCGCCGCTCGCGTTCCGGGACGCCGCTGCGAGCCGCTGGGACCACAGGGCCGCGATCATGCCCGACAGCGCGTCGCCGGTCCCGCCCTTGGCGAGACCGGAGTTCCCGGTCGAATTTAGGTACACGCGCTCGCCGTCGGTCGTCACGGTGGCGCGCCCCTTGAGGACGACCGTCGCGCCGAACTCGTTGGCGAGGCGCGCCGCAGACGCCTCACGGTCCCTCTGGATGTCCTCCCCTTTGAGCCATGCGAGGCGAGCCGCCTCGCCGGGATGCGGGGTCAAGACGCAGGGGGCCTTGCGCCGCGCGATGAGCCGCCGCACCGAGTCGCGCGAGTTGCGGGCGAGGATGTTGAGGGCGTCGGCGTCGACCACGAGCGGGACGTCCAAGCTGCCGAGAAGGCCGATCACCGCGCGCGCCGTGTCCGGGTGCGTGGAGAGTCCCGGACCGACGACCGCGACCGAGTAGCCGCGGTCGCGATGGGCGAGCTGGATGCGTCCCGCCGCTTCGGCCGAGAGAGACCCCGCGGCCGTCTCCGGAAGAGGCAAGGTCAGCGCCTCCGGGAGCTGCGCCGCGACGATCGGTTGCTGGCTGGCGGGCACGGCGACGGTCGCGAGCCCCGCGCCCGCGCGCAGCGCCGCGCGCGCGGCGAGGACGGCCGCGCCCGTCATCCCCTTCGATCCCGCGACGACGAGCACGTGGCCGAAGGACCCCTTGTGCGCGTCCCGCCCCCGCCCGGGCAGCCACTTCCTCGCCTGCGCCGTGGTGACGCGCGTCACGCGCGCCCTCCCGGCAGGCGGAGCGCGACCGCGAGCGCGTATTTTTCGCTATGCGACAAGGACAGGTGGATGTCGCGCGCCGGCTTGCCGCGCAGCAGCACGCCGGGCCGTCCGTCCCGCCCCCGGCTCACCGAGATGTCCTTGAGCGCCACGCCCTCGCTCCCGAGCGCCTTCCACACCGCTTCCTTCGCGGCGAAGCGGGCGGCGAAATGCTGCCAGAGCTTTTTCTTCGTCCTGCAGTAGGCGATCTCTTGCGTCGAGAAGACGCGCGTCAAGAATCGCGGATTGCGCTTGGCGAGCTTGGCGACCCGGTCGATCTCGACGATATCCAGTCCGATCCCGAGAGGAAGCCCCTTCAGGCTCATTCGACGGTGACGCTCTTGGCGAGGTTCCGCGGCTGGTCGACGTCGCAGCCGCGCAGGTCCGCGATGTGATAGGCGAGGAGCTGGAGCGGGATGACGCTCAAGATCGGCGCGAGATGCTCCTGCACCTTGGGCACCGGCAACGAGACGTCCGCGAGCCGTTCGAAGCGCTTGTCCCCCTCCGTGTGCACCGCGACCAAGATGGCCCCCCGTGCCTTCGCCTCTTCCATGTTGGAGAGGACTTTCTCCGTGACGCGCGAGTCGGTCGCGATGGCGACCACGGGCATGTCCGGATCGATCAAGGCGATCGGCCCGTGCTTCATCTCGCCGGCGGCATAGCCCTCGGCATGGATATAGGAGATCTCCTTGAGCTTGAGCGCCCCCTCGAGCGCGATCGGATAGTTCAGGTCGCGCCCTATATAGAGGAAGTGCTCCTTCTTGTAGAATTTCCTCGAGAGCTCGAGCACCTTCGCGTCGAGCTTGAGCGCCGAGCGGATGAGCCCCGGCAGCCGGAGAATCTCGTCCACCCACTTGCGCGAATCATCGTCAGAGAGGCGCCCGAGGGCCGTCGACAGGTGCAGCGTGAGCAAGGACAGCGCCGTGAGTTGGCCGACGAAGGCTTTCGTCGAGGCGACGCCCATCTCCGGGCCGCAGTGGATATAGAAATTGTAGTCGCTCGTGCGGGTCAGCGCGGAGCCGAGGACGTTGCAGACCGAAAGCACCTTGGCGCCGGACTGCTTGGCGAGCTTGACCGCGGCGAGCGTGTCCGCGGTCTCGCCGGATTGACTGATCGCGACGACGAGCGTACCCGGAGACACGACCGGCTCGCGGTAGCGAAACTCGGACGCGGGCTCGGCCACGGCCGGAAGCTTGGCGAAACGCTCGAGCAAGTACTTTCCGACGAGCCCCGCATGATGCGCGGTGCCGCAGGCGAGGAGCTTCACGTTCGTGATCCCCTTGAGCACGTCCGCGCTCAGCCCGGCTTCGCGCTCCAGGACGCCGTCCTTGAGCGGGAAAAGCCGCCCGCGGATCGTGTCCTCCACGGCTTGCGGCTGATCGTAGATCTCCTTGAGCATGAAATGGCGGTAGCCGCCCTTCTCCGCCATCGTCCGGTCCCATTGGATGTTCGTCGGCGTCTTCTCGATCCGTTTGCCGTCGACGCGGAAGAAGGAGCAGCCCTTGGCGGTCAGCACCGCCATCTCGCCGTCGTCGAGGAACACGGCCTTGCGCGTGTGCTCGAGAAACGCCGGGACGTCCGAGGCGAGGAAGGCCTCCCCGTCGCCGATCCCGACCACGAGGGGCGACGCGGTCTTGGCCGCCACGAGGCAGCCGGGCGCCTCCGACCACAGCACCGCGAGCGCGTACGCGCCGCGCATCTCGGACAAGGCGCCGCGCACCGCCTCGAACAGCATCGGCTCGCGCAGGTTCGGCATCGCGCCGGCGCGGTCCGCGCCGAGCTGCTTCAAGCGCTCCTCGATCAGGTGCGCGATGACTTCCGTGTCCGTCTCGGACTGGAACTTGTGCCCTTTCCCCGCGAGCGCGCCCTGGAGCTCGAGGTAGTTCTCGATGATGCCGTTATGGATGACGACGAGCTTGCCGCGGCAATCGGTGTGCGGGTGCGCGTTCTCCTCGGAGGGGCGCCCGTGCGTCGCCCAGCGCGTATGGCCCAGGCCGACCGAGCCCTTGAGCGGCTGCTTGCCCAGAAGGGCGTCCAAGTTGGCGAGCTTTCCCACGCAGCGCCGCAGCTCGATGCCGCCCCCGTTCAGGAGCGCCAAGCCCGCGGAGTCGTAGCCGCGGTACTCGAGCCGGCGCAGCCCCTCCATCAGGAGAGGCGTCGCGTCTTTGGAGCCGATATAGCCGATGATTCCGCACATATCAGGTCACTGACGATTGAAGCGTAGCGAGTAATCGGCCGAAGCGCAATGGCCCCCGCTCCTGCTTCTTACTGGCGCCAAGGCGTCCGTATTTCAGCGCGAGTTGATCAGCTTCTTCATCTCGGTGACCGCCGTCTTGAGACCGGTGAAGACCGAGCGCGCGATGATGGAGAAGCCGATGTTGAGGCAGGCCATGTGCGGGATCTGTGCGACCGGAACCACGTTGTGGTAGTCGAGGCCGTGACCCGCGTGCAGGCCGAGCTTGAGTTCGTGCGCGAGGTAGCCCGCCAGCTCGAGCCTTTCCAGCTCGAACTCCTGCTTGTGCTTGCCCAGCGTCTTGGCGTACTTGGCGGTCGAGAGCTCCACCGTGTCGGCGCCGATGGCCTTCGCCATGCGCACGCTCGCGGCCTCCGGGTCGACGAACAGCCCGACCTCGATGCCCTCGCCCTTGAGCTTGGCGATCGCCTTTTCGATGAGCTTGCCGCCGGCCTTGAGATCGAGCCCCCCTTCCGTGGTGATCTCGCCGGAGCGCTCCGGGACGAAGCACACGCTGTCGGGCTTCACCTTCGTCGCCAATGCGACGATGTCCGAGGCGGTCGACATCTCGAGGTGCATGTGGATGCCCGCCTTGCGCAGCTTGAACAAATCCTCGTCTTGGATGTGCCGGCGATCCTGCCGGATGTGCATCACGATGAGGTCGGCGCCCGACGTCTTGCACACGCGGGCAGCGGCCAACGGATCCGGGTCGACCTCCTTGCGCGCCTGGCGCAGCGTCGCGACGTGATCGATGTTGACTCCGAGTTTGATGGACATGTGCGGTTCTCCCTAAGTTGTCACGGTCTAGTCCGGCTGCACCACGGCGATCTCCTTCTTGAAAGCGGACGTCAGTTCGTCGCAAAGTTTCTTGATCACGGGCTTCTCGGGGCCCTCGACGAGGATGCGCAGCAGGGGCTCGGTGCCGGAGTAGCGCACCAGCACTCGGCCCTTTCCCTTCAGCCGGCGCTCGCACTCCTTGAGGCAGCGGTTGAATCGCGGCAGTTCCTCGAGCGGCACGCGCGCGTCGACGCGGACGTTGCGCAGCAGCTGCGGGAAGACCCGGTACTGCCGGCGGAAGCGGCTGAGGCTGCTGCCGGTGCGCGCGAGGACCGCGAGGGTCTGCAGCGCCGTCAGCATCCCGTCGCCCGTCGGGCTGAAGCGGCGGAAGACGATATGGCCCGAGTTCTCGCCGCCCAAGCTCAGACCGTCCTTCTCGATCGCCTCGGTGACGTTGCGGTCGCCGACCGGGACTTGGACGATGCCGATGCCGCGCGAGCGGAGGAACTCGACCAAGCCGTAGTTCGACATCACGGTCAGGACCACGCCGCCGCCCGACAGGAGCCCGCGGGACTGCATGTCCGTCGCCGACAAGGAGATCAGCATGTCGCCGTCGCACAGCACGCCCTTTTCGTCGGCGAAGATCGCGCGGTCCGCGTCGCCGTCGAGCGAGAACCCGCAATGCGCCTTGCGCCGAACGACCTCCCGCTGCATGGCCTGCGTCTCGAGCGCCCCGAAACCGTGGTTGATGTTCCGGCCGTTCGGCGCGCAGCCGATCGCGATCACATCCGCCCCTAGCTGCGCGAACAGCTTGGGCGCGAGCTTCGACGCCGCGCCGTGGGCGCAGTCCACCACGATCCGCATGCCGGACAAATCCAGGCTCGCGGGGAACGTGCTGCGGAGGTAGTCGACATAGTCCTCCGCCGCGCGGTCGTCGACGGAGGGCCGCGTGACGCGGGGCCCGGGGTCGGGGAAGGAGCGCAGGCGCTCCTCGATCTCCGCCTCCAGCTCGGGGCTCATCTTGAACCCCTGGGAATCGATGAACTTGATGCCGTTGAACTCCGCCGGGTTGTGGCTCGCGGAGACGACGACGCCGCACAAAGCGCCCCGCCGCGGGACGAGGTGCGACAGCGCGGGAGTCGGGATCATGCCGGCGTCGACGGCCGCGCAGCCGGCGGACGCGAGGCCCTGCGAGATCAGCCGCTCGAGCGCGGCGCCCGAGCTCCGGGAGTCCCTGCCCATCAGCACGATCGGAGCCTTGCCGTTCCTGCCCGGCCGGCCGGCGCCCTGCTTGCGCAGCACGTAGGCGGCGACCGCGGCCAGGCGGCGGACCAGATCGGGCGTGAGCGGATAATGGCCGGGGATGCCCCGCACGCCGTCGGTGCCGAACAGCTGGCTCATCGCCTCGTCGTCCCGCGCCCGGAGGCGTCCTTGACCGTCATCGACCGCCCCGGCTCCGGGGCCGGCGTCGATGCGGCGAAGACGGCCAGCGCGCGCCTCGTGGCCAGGACATCGTGCACGCGCACGACGTTCGCGCCGGCGGCAGCCGCGCGGCACGCCGCCGCGATGGAGCCCTCGAGCCTTTCCTCGGGCGGTACGGGCGACTCTTCCGAACCGAGGATGCGGCCGATGAACGACTTGCGCGACGCGCCGATCAGCAAGGGGCGGCCCAGGGCCTTGAAAGACTCCATGCGCCGGAAAATCTCGAGATTGTGCTCCAGCGTCTTGCCGAAGCCGATGCCGGGATCGAGCCAGACCCGCCCCGCGTCGCCGCCCACGCGCTCGAACGCCTCGATGCGGTCTTCGAAAAAACGGATGATATCGGCGACGATGTCGTCGTAGCGCGGCGATTCCTGCATCGTCTTGGGAATCCCCAGCATGTGCATCAGCACGACGGTGGAGAACTCGAGCGCCGCCGCCGGCATCTCCTCGTCGCCGCGCAAGGCGGACACGTCGTTGAGGATCGTGGCCCCGGCCTCGAACGCCCGCCGCGCGACGGCCGCCTTCGAAGTGTCGACCGACAGGGGGACGCGCACGCGCGCCGCCAGCTCCGCGATGACCGGGACGACCCGTCTGGACTCCTCGTCGGCCGTCACCGACTCCGCGCCGGGCCGGGTTGACTCCCCGCCGATGTCGAGGATGTCCGCGCCCTCCTCCACCAGACGCAACGCGCGGTCGACGGCCGACTCGGGCCGCGAGCGGCTGGCCGCGTAGAAAGAATCGGGCGTGACGTTGATCACGCCCATGATCCAGGGAACCGTGAGCGAGGCGCGCCGCGGATCGAGCGTCGTCTCGGAGCCGCGGACCGCGTCCTTGGCCGGAGAGCGCTTATGACGCCTGGGAGTGGGACTCATGCCGGGTCGCCCATCGTCGGCACCGCCGCTATGCCGCGGCGCCGCCGGCCGCGAAGATCGCGTCGATCTCCTCGGCCTCGATGATCTCTTTCTCGATCAGCCTCTGGGCGAGGACGTCGAGCACCGCCTTGTTCTTCTTCAGGAGCTCGCGCGCCTTATCCTGGCACTCCTGGATGATCCGTTTGACCTCGTTGTCGATGAGCTGGGCGGTGTTGTCCGAGTAGCCCTGGCCGCGCGCGATGTCGCGGCCGAGGAAGATCTCCTCGTCCGGTTTCTTGTACGCAATGGGACCGAGCTTCTCGGACATGCCGAATTCGGTCACCATGCGCTGGGCAAAAGCCGTCGCCTTGGACAGGTCGTCGGCCGCGCCGGTCGTGATCTCGTCGAAGATGAGCTCCTCGGCGCAACGGCCTCCGAGCAGGACGCACAAGCGGTTCAAGATCTCGGTGCGCGACGTGAGGTAGCGGTCCTCGGTCGGCAGCTGCATCGTGAATCCGAGCGCGGGTCCGCGGGGGATGATCGTGACCTTGTGCACCGGGTCGGTATTCGGCAGCATCTTCGCCACGAGCGTGTGGCCCGACTCGTGGTAGGCGATGACGCGCTTCTCCTTGTCCTGGATCATCCGGCTCTTGCGCTGCGGGCCGGCGATGACGCGATCGATCGCCTCCTCCATCTCCGTCATCTCGACGGACGTCTTGTTGCGCCGGGCCGCGAGAAGAGCCGCCTCGTTGACGAGGTTCGCGAGGTCCGCGCCGACGAAGCCGGGCGTGCGGCGCGAGATGACGCTCAACTCCACCTCGGGCGCGAGCTTGACGCCCTTGGAGTGTACCTTGAGGATGGCCTCGCGTCCCTTGAGATCGGGGCTGGGCACGTTGATATGCCGGTCGAAACGGCCGGGGCGCAAGAGCGCCGGGTCCAGCACGTCCGGACGGTTCGTCGCGCCGATCAAGATCACGCCTTCCTTGGACTCGAAGCCGTCGAGTTCGACGAGGAGCTGGTTCAGGGTCTGCTCGCGCTCGTCGTGGCCGCCGCCGATGCCCGCGAAGCGGTGCCGGCCGACGGCGTCGAGCTCGTCGACGAAGATGACCGCGGGGGCGCTTTTCTTGGCCTGCTCGAAAAGGTCGCGCACGCGCGCGGCGCCCACGCCGACGAACATCTCGACGAACTCGGAGCCCGAGGATGAGAAGAACGGCACGCCGGCCTCCCCGGCGACCGCCCGGGCGAGCAGCGTCTTGCCGGTGCCCGGAAGGCCGTAGAGCAGGACGCCCTTCGGGATCTTGCCACCCAGCTTCTGGAACTTGGCGGGATCCTTCAAGAACTCGACGATCTCCTGGAGTTCTTCCTTGGGCTCGTCGCATCCGGCGACGTCGGAGAACGTATACTTCTTGGACTTCGCGTTCTGCAGCTTCGCGCGCGAGCGCCCGAAGGAGAGCGCCTGCTTGCCGCCGATCTGAACCTGCCGGATGACGACGAAGTACCATAGCGCGATGAAGAGGACGACCCAGCCGATGTTGACGAGGACCGCCGTCATCCACGTGCGGTCGGCCTCGCCTTGATAGGTCTTCACCTTGTACGTATCGAGTTCCTTGACCAAGTCGGGATCGGGCAGCGGGATGACCTTGTAGTGGCGCAGGACGCCCTTTTCGTCCTTGTACTGGCCGCGGAGCACGCTGTTGCCCCACGTGAAGTCCAGGATCTGGCCCTCGTGGAGCTTCGCCTTGAACGACGAGTAGGGAATCTCCTCCTCGGTGTTCATGTCCTTGAGGCTCTGGAACAGGGCGAGGAGCAGGAAAAAGGCCAGCACCCAAAGAACGAGCTGCTTGATATTCTTGCCGACTGGATTCATAAGTTGTGGGCCTTAACCGCGCGCGGGCGTCTTCAGCACTCCGATGTAGGGAAGGTTTCGGTATTTCTCGTTGTAATCTAGGCCGTAGCCGACGACGAATTCGTTGGGGATCTTGAAGCCGACGTACTTCGCGTTCACACGGACCTTGCGGCAGTCCGGCTTGTCCAAAAGGGAGCAAATCTCGAGCGACTTCGGCTTGCGCGTCATGAGGTTCTGATTCAGGTAGTTCAGCGTGAGCCCGGTGTCCACGATATCCTCGACGAGGAGCAGGTCGCGGCCTTCAGCGCTCTCGCGCAGGTCCAAGAGGAGCTGCACGACGCCCGTCGAGGACTGCCCCGAATACGACTTGAGGCATATGAAATCGATCTCGCAGGGCAGGTCGATCTTGCGCATCAGGTCCGACAGAAAGATGACGCTGCCCTTGAGGATGCCGACCACGAGCAGCTTCTTTCCGGCATAATCGCGAGTGATCTGCCGGCCCATCTCCGCCACCCGGGCATGGATGTCGGCCTCGGACAAGAGGACGCGTTCGACGTCCGGATGCAGGGCGGCGCCGCCCTCTTCGGTGCGCATGATCGCAGTAGCGTAACTTAATACAGCGGCTAAATCAAGAAGGACATGCCGGGGCAAAGGATTAGTCATATAAAATAAACGTTTTTCGTTTTTCTCCGCCGCCCGTCACCCCGCCGCAGTGCGTGCGGACGAACGGCCCTCTCTTAAGGTACCCGAATGGCACTGGCCGCGGCAGCCTCCTCATTCGCATACTCAACAAGATGAGGTCCATGCGTGCGAGTCTCCTGGCCCTAGCGCTGGTCGGTTGGACGCCCTGCGTCCACGCGGCGGGCGTCGTCTCCTGGATGCAGAATCTGTTATGGCAGGAGCACTACTATTGGGACGCCTTGATCAACTCCCGCAGCCGGGCCGCGCGCTCTCAGGCCGATCCGAACCTGCTTCCGGTCCTTCGCGTAATCGCCCAGCAGACGGCGCAGCAGGCCGCCAATCTCATGCAGATCAACAACTACGCGAAGGCGCAGCAGGACAACCTGCGATTCGCCTTCGCTCAGAAGGACCCGACCGCCAGCCTCGCGACCATCAAGAACAACCTGGACACTCTCTCCAAGGGCTCCCAGCAGATCAGCAACAACCTATTCTTTCTGACCGCCCGCTGCCGCATGGCGTCAACGCAGGCGCTCCCGGACCCGGACCTCATGGCCACGGCCGCGGCGCTCATCCAGCAGATCCAGGCCTCCCAGCTCCAGCTGAACGCCCTCTACGCGAGCGCCGTCGCGGTGAAGGGACAGGTCAACGAGCAGACGTGGCTCAAGGACAAGACGCTCCAGTACAACGCGGAGCATCTGGTGAAAGCGTCGCTCTCCGTGCAGGACTCTCTGTTCGAAGTGTACAACGCGGCCTACGAGTTGTACGTGCGGTCCAAATAGGCGCCCGGACTTTTCAGCGCGCCGTCCCGCCCGGCCGACAATGCCGCGACGCGGCCCGCCAGCTCGCTCCCCGCGAACGGCTTGGCCAGAATATCGTGGACGCCCATGGACCGGATCAATTGGCTGCGCGCGGATGCGTCCAGCGTGCAGGCCGAGACGATCATGACGGTCACGCCGGACAGGGCCTGGCCGGACTTGAGCAGCCGCAGGATATCGAAGCCCGAGATCCCCGGCATCATTAGATCCAAGAGGAGAACATCGGGCTTGCGCAGGCGGATCAGCGCGAAGGCGTCTTCGGCGGTCTCGGCCACCTCGACTTCGTAGTCGCCGCCCAAGAACGCCGCCACCAGCCGAAGGAACTCCGCGGAGTCGTCGACCACCAGCACTCGGGTTTTTCTATCCATGGCTCCTCCTCTGCGTCCCTCACAGCATGGAACATCGGCCTGTGAGGCGCCTGGGGACATTCTGTGCGCGTTCTGTGTTACAATGCGCGCCTCGCGCCGTCGCGCGGGAGGAGGAATGCCTAGATGGCGACCGTGCTGCTGCTAACGATCTCGAACGTCTTCATGACGGCCGCGTGGTACGGCCATCTCAAGTTCACCGACGCGCCGCTGTGGCGCGTGATACTGATAAGCTGGCTGATCGCCTTCGTCGAGTACTGCTTCCAAGTACCGGCAAATCGCATCGGCTATTCCCAGTTCTCCGCCGCGCAGCTGAAGACGATCCAGGAGATCATCACGCTTCTCGTCTTCGCGGGGTTTTCGGTCGTCTATTTGAAGGAGCAGCTGCGGTGGAACCATCTAGTCGGATTCTCCTTTATCGTGTGCGCCGGGTTCTTCGTTTTCCACAGATGGTAGAGCCGTCAATCATCGAAGAGATCTAGCGCCCCGCGCAGACGTCGGCACCCGCGGCGACTTGGTCGCGGAACCAAAACTGAGTCCGCACCGCCTCGTCTTCCAGAAAGTCCTCGCCGCCGGTGATCAGACCCATGGTGTACTCGCGCGAGTAGGTGTAGAAGACCTGAAGATAGTGCACGTACTCGTGCGCCGCCACGTCATCGAGCGTGCGGCCGAATTTGCCGTACAGGGATGCCGCGTCGTTGAGGAGGATGATGTTATGCTTCGGAAGGAACGTGTTTTGAACAACGGGCGGCTTGAAGGGGGCATCGCCCAGAAGGCGATGGTACTCTTGGATCGTCGTACGGCTAGATAGGAGAAGCCTCGGCTCCGGGATCTCGGGCCGCCGGTCGACCCTGTGATGCTTGGCAACGGCGGAGAAGATGCAGGCGGGCTCGAAGCGCAAGACCGCCAGGTCCTCCGCGCTCAAGAGTCCGCAGCACGCGACTGCGATCGCGGCCGCCAGAAACGCCCTCCGTTTCATACCTTGATTGTACGACACCCACGTTCCTCCAACCTGGGCCTCCGGGTGCCGCCAGCCCGAGTCTTTGGCCCCACACTCTTGTCGGCGCGAGTTTGACTAGGCCGCGGGAAAACGTCCACAATTGAGTCATGCGGTCGTCTCGAGTTCCGGCTCTCGTCGGAGCGTCGGAGCTCCTACTCCTTCTCCTCTATTACAAGTTCGCGCAAGGCGTCTGGGTCAGCCCCGGACGGTGGCTCGCGTCGTTCTATTGGATCCCCGTCAGCGGAGACTTCGCGTGGGGGCCGTTCGTCGGCCTTTGGCTCATGAACGCCGCCGCCGCCTTGGTGTTCGCCGCGTGTCTCATGCTCGCGTGGGCGCTCGGCATGGGGATCCTGCGCGCGATCCGCTGGCGCGAGGAAGCCGCGGACCGACGTCTCCTGCTCGCGCTCGGCCTCGGGCTCGGCTCTTTCTCGCTCATCGGATTCGCGCTCGCGGCCACCGGGACGCTGACGAGGGGAGGACTCCTTGCCGCCTGCGCGGTCATCTTCTCCGCGTGCTTGTGGGACGAGCGCAGGTCCGGGTCCTCCGCAAGCCTGCGCTTTCCGTCCTGGCCCCCCGCCTCGGAACGGCCGAACGCGGAATTCCTCGCGGTCGCGGCCGTCTGCGCCGCGGCGCTCGCGTTCCATCTGGCGGGCGCGTTCCTGCCGCCCGTCGCCTTCGACGAGATGACGTACCAGCTCTCCGTGCCCAAGCTCTATACGCTCAGCGGGGGCTTCGTCTATCTCCCGTTCAACCATCTCTCGTTCCTTCCGCGGAACATGAACATGCTCTTCGCGATCGGCCTGCTGACCGGCGGTCCCGTCACGGCGAAGCTCTTCTCGCTGACCTGCGGGGCACTCGCGTGCGGCGCCTTGTACGCGTTCGGCCGGGACTTTCTGGGCAGGCGCGCGGCATTGCTGGCCGCCGCCGCGTTCTTCCTGACGCCGGTCGTGGGCAACCAGTTCCGGCTCGCCGTCGTCGATCTCGGCATGGCGTTCTACGAGCTGACCGCCGTCTTCTTGTTCCTCCGCTGGCGCGAGGAAGGCGACGCGAAGGCCCTCGCCCTGAGCTCGACCTTCTGGGGGCTCGCCCTCGGCTGCAAGTACAGCGCCCTGCCCGGATTCGTCGCTTGCGGCGCCGTGTTCGCGTGGACGGCCTTGCGTCGCCGGGAGAGTCTGAATCTCCGGAACGCGGCCGCCATCGCGGTTCCGGCCGCGCTGCTCTGGATGCCGTGGCTCGTCAAGAACTGGTGGGATACGGGCAACCCCGTCAACCCGATCCTCAGCACCGTCATCCGCAGCCGGAACTTTCTCTTCGCCGGCGAGTACAAGCCGCTCGTCGACTATACGCGCGGGCTGGGCATCGCGAACTATTTTCCCCTCTCCGGCCTCAACGACGCGCTGGCGCTTCCGTGGCGGCTCTTCTCGACGCACAACGACTTCAACCACGACCTCGGGGCGATTTTTCTATTGTGCCTCCCCCTCGCGGCCCTCTCCCGGGGCCGCCGCATGCCGCGCGCGCTCGCCTGCGTCGCGGCGCTCTGCTTCCTCTATTGGGCCTTCTGGCTCGGCTCGAGCATCCGCATGTCGCGCTACTTCGTCGCCGGCATCGGGCTCACGAGCCTGCTCGCCGGCTGGGTGCTCGAGCCGGCGTTCGAGCCCCGGGCGCGGGCCTGGGCGCTCGCCTTGCCCGTGCTGGTTGCGTGGACGCAGCAGGCGGGACGCATGGCGTACATCCAGAACGTGTACAAACAGCCGTGGGGCTACCTCACGGGGCGCTGCTCGCTGCGAGACTACGTCAACAGCGCCCTCGTCGATTCGCCTTACGACGCCTACGACTACGTCAACACGAACGCGCCCCCCGCGGCCAAGATCCTCGTCGTTGACGAGTTCCGGACGTTCTACCTCGACCGCGCGTTCTTGGCGAGCACGCCGTGGGACCACGACTACTGGCACGAGACCGTGCGGGTCAGCCGGGACTGCGGCGAGGCGGAGCGGCACTTGCGCGGCATGGGCGTCGGCTACGTGGTCGTCAACGACAACTACATCCGCAACGCCCCGCTCGCCGCGCGCCCCGACCCGTGGAGCGCGGAGGAGACCGCCAGGTCGCGGCGCATGCTGCGCACGTGCCTAGAGCGCCTGTACACGAGCGGGGAGGGCGTCTGGGTGGCGAAGATCAAGGAGACATCATGAGCAAGCACGAGAAACCCGGATTTCTGTTCATGTTCGGCGTCTACGGAACGCGCGCCACGCGCGAGAGCGTCGCGCTGCTCAAGGAGACGGGCGCATGCGGCGTGCTCCTCCTGGGCCGCAACATCGAGTCGCCCAAGCAGCTGCGGCGGCTCGTCGGCGATCTGCAGGACAAGGTCGGTCGCCCGCTCCTTTTCTCGATCGATCACGAGGGCGGCTGGGTGCTCCGCTTCGAGCGCGGCGTCACGGCGTTCCCGGGCAACGCCTGCCTCGGGCGCGTGGCCGACCCGAACTACGCCTACGCCGTGGGGCGGCAGATGGGCTTCGAGCTCAAAGACCTCGGCATCCAGATCAACCTCGCGCCCGTGCTCGACGTGCTGGCCGACACGTACAATCCCGGGATCGGCATCCGTTCCTTCGGCAAGGATCCCGCGCTCGTCTCTACCCTCGGCGCCGCCATGATCCGAGGCATGCAGGACCACGGGACGAGCGCTTGCGCTAAGCATTTCCCCGGCAAAGGCGCCGCGACGCAGGACGCGCACGTGACGCTCCCGACGATCCGCACGCCCGCGGCCGCGTTCAAGAAGCGGGACTTGGCTCCCTTCCGCGCCGCGGTCAAGGCGGGCGTCCACTGCGTCATGACGTCGCACGTGCGCTTTCCCGCGCTCGATCCATCGGGCGCCACCGCCACGTTCTCCTCGAAGATCACGGGCGGGCTTCTGCGGCGGGACATGAAGTTCCGCGGCGTCCTCATCAGCGACGACCTGTGCATGGGCGCGGTCACGGAAGAGATGCCGATCCAACAAGCCGCGATCCAAACGCTCGAATCCGGCCACGACATTCTCCTCATCGCGCACGAGGAGCAGACACAGCGCGAGGCGTGGGAACTACTCGAGAGCGCCGTCGCGGACGGGCTCGTCCCCCGGGCGCGCATCGACGAGTCGGCGCGCCGCATCCGCGCGCTCATGGCGCTCCATCGCCGCTCGGATTCCCCCGAGGGTCCCGGCAACGGGGCCGAACTCGCCCGGCACATCGCGCGGCGCTCCGTCGAGCTCATCCAGCCCGGAGCCGTCGGCCTGCCGCTGCCGATCGGAAACGGGAACGGACGTCCGCGCGTCGCGGTACTCTTCCCCGATTTCGCGGAGGTCAAGGACCGCTTCACTCAGGAAGGCGGGGTCGGGGGCCCGCTCGATCGGCTGCGCCGGAACCTCGCGCGCTGGCCCGCGCGCGCCGACGTCGTCTTGACGCCCATCCAGTCGAGCCCCGCCAAGGCGGCCGCAGCCGCAGCGCGCGCCAAGCGGGCCGACCTCGCGGTCCTCTTCTGCTTCGAGGCCATGCGCTTCGCGGGGCAGAAGGAGACGCTGCTCAAGGTCCAAGCCGCCGCCGCGAGGAAGACCGCGGTGTGCCTGATCCGCAACCCGTGGGACCGCTCGCTTCTCAAGCGCGAGGTCACCGCTCTCGACGGCTTCGGCTACCGCGACTGCACGATCGCCTCCCTTCTCGACGCCCTGTATCCGGCGGGCGCCCCCCACGCGTGAGACGCGCCGCCGCGGCCGCCTGCGCGCTGCTCGCCGCCTCCGCGCTGTCCGGAGCCGACGCGCCGCCGCCCCTTCTCCGCAATCCCCCGCAGCGCGCGCGGGAGGCGCCGGGATTCATCCAGAACGATCCGTTCATGGCGCTGAGCCTCGCGCGGACCTCCAACCAGCTGCTCCTCATCGACTTCTACTCGCCGTCCTGCGCGAAATGCCTGCGGCTCCACGAGGGCGTGATCGGGCGCAAGCAGTTCCTCGAGGCGACGCGAGGCATGACGAAGGTCGCCGTCGACGCGGACGCGAAGGCGTCGTGGGAGTGGCGCGAGCGCTTCAACATCCCGGAGTACCCCGTCCTCCTGGTCGCCGACGCCAAGCTCCAGGAGATCGGCCGCCTGAGCGGGTACAGCTCGCTCGCCGGCCTCCTGCGCTGGGCGGGCGACCAGCAGGCATTGATGGACGAGCCGATCGCATCGGCCCTCAAGAACTCGGAGCGCGGCACGCCGCAGCAGATGCGCCAACGGCGCCTGCGCCTCGGCCTTTGGCACTTCCAGCGCCGCGAGTGGGTCCAGTCGATCCGCCTGCTCGACGGCTTGGGAGAGAAGGCGGCTCGAAAGCACGAGCTTCTCGCGCGCCGGCGGCTCTCGCAGGACGACAAAGACGAGAAGTCCGCCGAGCTCGCGCTACGCCTCTTGCTCGAGGAGTTCACGGACGACCCCGATTACGGGGTCTGGCTCGGGGATATGTTCCCGATCGACCGGGACTATGCGCTCAAGCACCTGGACCAAGCCCGCCGCATGCTCGCGGCATGGCGCAATTCGGGCGCTCTCGAGTTCACGCCGTGGGAGCCGGGCGACCTCTACGAGCTCGAGGCCGTCCTGCTCGAGCGCGCGGATAGGCCCGAGGAAGCGAGACGCGTCTACCAGCAGGCCGCCGCGTTCTTCGAGGTGGAAGTCAAAGAGGCGTCCATCGCGGGCGCTCCCGGCGCCACGGCTCGCCGCGCCGCGCTCCTACGGAAGGCCGGACTCGATGCGGAGGCCGACGCGCTCCGCGAGGCGGCCGTCGCCTCTTCCTCGGGCAGCGCGAGCGCTCTCCTCGCCTTCGCCCAAGACCTCCACGCGCGCAAGGACGACGCCAAGGCCTACGACTGGGTCAAGAAGGCGGAGGACGCCTCCTACGGCGACGGCTGGCTGCGCGCCCTGCTGCTGCGGGCCGACGTCGAATCGGCGCTCGGGCGGGAGGACGACGCGCGCGGCACGGTCGCCAGGGCCCGCGGAGCGCTCTCGGCCGTCGGCCGCGTCGGCGGCGCCACGCGCGAGCTGTCCAACGCGCTGGATCGGCCGCGCGCGGCGGACGCGACCCCGCGAACCAAGACCCCGCAGTAGGGTTTTGATACAATACCGCGATGACGGCGTTCTGGATGCTGGCGGCGGTCTGCGCGGCGCTTTTGGCCGCGTTGGCCCTGGCCGTCCGCCGCCTCTACGAACTGCAGCGCGTCGGCGGCTCGGCACGGCGCGACGGCGACCCTCGCGGCCGCGTCGCGGAGGAGACGTTCCAAATCGCCTCGGATCTGCAGGAATACGCCATCGCCCAAGTCGACGACGGCAACCGCACCGATTTCTGCGGCGGCTTCCTGGAGGACTTGCGGCGGATGTCGAAGGCGTCGCAGGGCTGGTTCTGGACGTGGGAGGAGGACCGCGGCGAGATGCGCCTGGCGGCCTCCACCGAACCGTCGCAGACCCAGGCCCCCGAGCGCGGCGGTCCGGCGGAGCAGGCGTTCGCGAGCAAGCATCCCTCAACGCGCTCGCATCGCGACGACAAAGTCCTCTTCGCGCTGCCTGTCATGGCCAAGTCCAAGCCCTTCGGAGTGGTCCAGCTCGAGCTTGACGCCGAGCCGGACATGCCGCTGCAGAAAGCGGCGGAACTCTTGGCCGGCGAGGCGGCCTCGGTGCTCGGGCAGTTCCAGAAATTCGAGAACCTCCAGATGTTCCACATTGAGATGGTGGAGACGCTGTACAAGACCGTCAACGCCCTCGACCCCAACGCCAGCCAGCACGCCGCCCAGACTCGCCGGCGGGCGCACCGAGCGGCCGTGGCCATGGGATTGCCGGAGACGATGGCGCGCCACGTGGAGTACGCGGCGCTCCTGCGCGGCGTCGGCAAGATCGGCATCGACCAAGCCATCTTGAACAAGCCGGGCAAGCTCACGGCGGAAGAGTACGAGAAGATCAAGCGGTATACGACGATCGGCCACCAGCTCCTCGCCCAGGTGAAGCACTTGGCGCCCGCGGCCAAGATGGTCCTGTATCACCAGGAATGGTGGGACGGGCGCGGCTATCCGGAGGGACTCAAGGGCGAGATGATTCCGCTTGGCGCGCGCATCATCGCCGTCATCAGCGCCTGGGAGGCCATGACGAGCCACCGGCCCTACCGCAAGGCGCTCACCTCGGCAGAGGCGATCGTCGAGCTCCGGCGCGCCGCCGGGACGCAATTCGACCCGGCGGTGGTCGAAGCCTTCGCCAAGTTGCAGGACCAGGACCCGGTCTCGTGACCCTCTACGTCGTCCCGACGCCCATCGGCAACCTCGAGGACATCACGCTGAGGGCGCTCAAGGCGCTCAAGAACGCCCGCGCCGTATACTGCGAGGACACGCGGCGCACCCGGATCCTCATGACGCACTACGAGCTTCGCGCGCCCTGCCTGCGCTACGACGACCACAACCTCCGGGAAGTCGAGCGGATCGTGGATCGGCTGAAGGCGGGCGAGGACCTCGCCTTGGTCTCCGACAGCGGGACGCCGGTGATCTCGGATCCCGGGTTGCGCCTCGTCTCCCGCGCGCGCGAGGAGGGCATCGTCGTGTACGCCCTTCCCGGCGCCTGCGCCGCGCCGACCGCGGTCGCGGCGTCCGGCCTTCCGGGAGATTCCTTCCTCTTCTTGGGATTCCTCCCCCGATCGGAGGGCAAGCGTCGCAAAGCCCTCGAGGCCGCGGCGGCGGTGGGAAAGACCGTGGTGATCTACGAGGCGCCGCCGCGCGTGCTGAGCCTGCTGGACGCCGCGAGCGCGGCCTTCGGCCCGAACGCGCGCGTCGCCGCGGCGCGCGAGCTGACCAAGATGCACGAGGAATGGCGCCTCGGGACGATCGACGCGGTGCGCGCGGACCTCGCCTCGAAAGAGCCGCGCGGCGAGTACGTGCTGGTATTTCATCCGGGAAAGGACACGAAACATGACCAAGACGATTAAGACCGCGCCCGACGGGACGTTGCCTCCGGAAGCGCTGCAGGAGCTCGCTGCGGCGGCGAAGGCGTGCAAGATCATCGCCTTTCCGACCGACACGGTCTACGGGATCGGCAGCACCGGCCTCGTCAAAGCGGCGCTGCGCCGCATCTACCAGATCAAGGCGCGCGACGCGATGAAGCCGCTTCCCATCCTGGTCAAGTCCAAGGACGAGGCCAAACGCTGGGTGGAATGGACGCCGGCGGCCGAGGCGCTGGCCGCGAAATATTGGCCCGGCGCCCTGACGCTCGTCCTCAAGCCCACGAAGGAAGGCCGGCTCCTGACGTTTCAGGAGTTCCCGACCCTCGGCATCCGGGTGCCCGCGCATCCCTCGATCCAGGCTCTCCTCGCCGCCGCGGACGTCCCGTTCGCCTCGACCAGCGCGAACCTGGCGGGCGAACCGACCCTGACGACCGCGGCCGACATCGAGCGGGTCCTGGGCGCCAAGATCGACTACATCATCGACGCGGGACCGAGCGCCGGTCGAGAGTCGACCGTGGTGGACGCGACGGCGGCCCCGCGCGTGCTGCGTGAGGGCGCGATCGCGAGGGACGCGGTGCTGGGAGCCGCCTCGGCCGCATGAAAGCCCTCTTCATCTGCACCGGAAACAGCTGCCGGAGCGTGATGGCGGAATACTTGTTTCGCCATTACGCCGCGGCGGCCGGAAAGGATTGGGAGGCGCGCTCGTGCGGCATCGCCGCCCAGCATTTCTTCGAGACGCCTTCGGGCGTGCGGAAGTCCCTGGCGGCGTACGGCATCCAGGACGTGAACCACACGGCGAAACTCGTCGGGCGCCCGAACATGGCATGGGCCACACACGTCTTCGCGATGGCCGAAAACCACCTGGAGGTGCTCGAGGAGCTCTACCCGGAGCATCAGGCGAAGATGTCCCTCTTCCTAGAGGGCGCCGGCATGGGAAAGCGGGACGTGGAAGACCCCATCGGCAAGTCCGACCAGCGATACAAGGAGTGCTGCGACCTCATCGCCGCGGGCATCCGGGCGATCGTCGAAGGCACCCAAGTGAAGACATAATCCGATGTCTCCGCAAGGGCCTTTAGACCCATTCTGTCAATAGGTCTTAAGTCCCTTGTTCATGGTACGCAATTCTTTCTATAATGCGTGGATTGGTAGAGGAGGAAATTAATGGCGAACCCCGGCGCAGCTAATACCGAAGACAAGAAGGACAAGCGAAAAGCGATTCTCGCGGCTCTCATGTTGCTGGGGATCGGTGCCTTCTTCTTCGGCAGAATGGGGAAGGACCTTCCGGCTCCGAGCCCGGCGACCCCAGCCTCGGTGGTCACCTCCGAGCTCGGAAACTCCGGCCTTCCTTCAGTAGGTGGAAGTCCTGAGGCCAACACTCGGGTAGCGGCATCCGGCGTGAATCCGCCCGGACAGGATATCAAGGACGCCGTCTCCGACCTCAAAGACGCGCCTTCCAGCCCCCCGGGACAGACCATCGCGTCCAACCCCGGCATCGACGACCCCGGCCATCAGGGCGGCGGCGGCGATACCCCGAACCCCGGCCAGGACCTTCCGAACCCGGGCGACGAGGGCGGGTCGACCGTATCGCAGTCCGGACCGCCGCAGACGTTCTTCCCGGACAGCCACTAATCCGCTAAGTTTCAACCAGGAGGGACCCAGCGCATTTGCGCTGGGTCCCTTTAATTTAATAAAATCGTCGAGTTAAGGAGATATTACATAATGAAAATCCATCGCGCCCTCGCTGGCACGATCGCAGCCCTGCTGGTCCTCCAGAGCGCCGCGAACGCGCTGTCGCTCCAGGACCTTGATACCATCAAGACGCCTGGCTTCCGTGCCGGACGGACTGAATTCCACCCTTACTACAAGTTGGCGGAAACCTACGATTCCAACATCTACCTCGTCCCCCGAGACCAGGCGAACGGCGCCAGAGTCGGCGGCGGCGTGCTGGGCTCTTGGATCACCCGCAACACGCTCGGCCTTGCCGTCAAGCAGCCGATCGGCAAGCTGCAGACGCTCGCGGCCGGCTACGAGTTCAACTCGGACCTCTACAGCCAGCAGTCGAGCGTCAACAACAACACGAGCCAGGACGCGGCCCTCGGCTACAACTACAAGGGCGCCCACGGCATCGGCCTCTCGTTCGACGACTACTACCAGAACACGACCGACCCGGCATTCTCGGAATTGGTCCAGCGTCAGCGCCGGTGGCGCAACCGCTTCAACGCGGCGGCCACCTACGGACCAGAGCATGGCCGCCTCATCGCGGGCATCGACTACACGAACCAAGTAGACAAGTACCTCAACCCGGCGTTCGCCCAGGCCTTGAACCACAATACGAACCGGTTCGGCGGCAAGTTGGGATACAAGGTCCAGCCCAAAACGAACGTCTACGGCGCCTACCACCACGAGATCATCCACTACCCGATCCCGGCGGCGCTCGACAAGAACAACCGCTCCGAGCAGTTCGACGCGGGGATCGAGGGACAGCTCCTCCAGAAAGTGTTCGGCCAGGTGCAGACCGGCTTCGTCTATCGCCGCTACAACCAGGACGCGGTCCCGACGACGAGCCGCATCACCCGCAACTGGACCGTCGGCACGGCGGTCACGTGGGTCCCGACCATTCACTCCACCGTCGAGCTCGACCTGCGACGCGGCCTCCAGGAGTCCAGCGACGCGATCGACCGCTTCTACATCTTCAACGATGCCTTCATCCGGGCCAAGCACAAGCTGCCCTGGAAGCTCACCGCCGGCGTGTTCGCCGGGGTCTCGGTCAACAAGTACTCCGAGGCGCAGAACACGGGGGGCTTGACAGCCGTGAGAAGGGATGATATTTACCAAGAGGGCGCGACGCTCAGCTACGACATCAAGGAATGGATCACCACCGGCCTCGAATATCAGCATCGCGAGCGAAACTCCATCTTCACCGGCCAGTTCAATTACGACGATCACAGGACGACCGTCTCGCTCGCGCTGAAGTACTGACCTACCGAGCCCTAGCTCACGCCCCGAAGGCGGAACTCCCGCCTTCTGTCGCTCTATCGCTTATGCGAGGACCTCTGCTGTCGCTGCTCTTGGTGTTCGTCGGATGCGCGGGCCAACCCGTCGCATCCGCGCCCCCGTCTGCGCCCGCGACGGCTCCAGCCGCCGAGCAAGCGTCCGCCGTCCCGGCGCCTTCGGATCCCGCGGCCGCCGCCGCCGCCCAGAAAGCCGCGGCGGAAAAGAAGGCGGCCGCGGAGAAAGCCGAATCGGACGCGATCGCAGAGGCCCTTACCCGGGTCTCCAAGGAAAAGACGGACTACCACATCAGCCCGACCGATCTTATCCAAATCACCGTCTACCACGAGCCCGACCTCACGCGAAAGGTCCGCGTCAGCCAGAACGGGACCGTGTCCATGCCGCTCATCGGGGCGCTCAAGATCGGCGGCCTGACGATCCTCGAGGCGGAGAGCCTCATCTCGGACAAGCTCCGCCGCTTCCTCGTCGACCCCCAGATCACCCTCTTCATCGAGGAGTACGGCAGCAAACAGATCTACGTGCTCGGCGAGGTGACCAAGCCCGGCGCCTACCCGATCCCGCGCGAGGCCGGATTGACCGCCCTCGAGGCCATCAGCACGGCCGGGGGGTTCACCGCCGTCGCCGGCGTGGACCGCACCCGCGTCCTGCGGAACGTCAACGGCCGCAACCAGATTCTCATGATCGACGTAAGCGCCATCACCAAGCGTGGCGAGAAGGAGAAGGATCTCCAGCTGCAGCCGAACGACGTCGTCTTCGTACCGCAGAGCCTCTTCTAGGAGACTACCATGGACGCAGCCGACGTCGAACTCAATTTGTCCGAGTATCTCCAAGCGCTGTCGCGACGCCGCTGGATTTTCGCCTCGGTTTGGTTCATCTGCGCCGCGAGCTCCGTCCTCTACATCGACGTGACGCGGCCCGTGTTTCAAGGCGATACGCTCGTCGACATCGAGAAGCCGGGCGCCACCGCGATCGGCGGCACGCAGGGCGGGATCGTGGACAATTGGGACGAGGAGTATTTCCGCACGCAGATCCACCTCCTGAAGAACACGACGCTGCTGCAGAAGGTCTACGACGACCTGAGGCTCGTGAAGACGGAGGACTTCGAGCCGCCGCAGGGGCTGCGCAAGCTCTCCGAGGCGGTCGCGATCGTCCCCGTGCCGAAGACTCGCCTCATCTACGTGCAGGTCCGCAGCCACGACCCCGACCTGGCGATCAAGGTCTCCGGCACGCTCGCGCGCTATTACGTCGACCAAAACCTCTCGAGCTCGCTCTTCATGTCACGTCAGGTGCTCCAGGCCCTGCAGAACAAAAACCGAAACGGCGATCCCAAGCGCGCCTTCGACGCCCTCCCGTCCGTGGTCGACAACAAGCTCATCCAGACCCTCAAGGAGCAGAAGATCACGCTCGAGGGCCAGATCGCGGACATGACGATGCACTATACGCCGCACCACCCGCAGATCATCGCGGCCCGCTCGCGCCTCTCGTCTCTCCAGAAGATGCTCGATCAAGAGGTGCAGAACGTCATGTCGAGCGTGAAGACGGAGCTCTCGGGAGAGCTGCTCGGCAACAACGTCCGCGTGATCGGCGCGACGACCTCGCCGGAAAAGCCGGTCAAGCCCAACAAACCCATCACGCTTCTCCTCGGCATTCTGGGAGGCCTCGTCTTCGGCATCTTCGCGGCGCTGTTCGTGGACCTCCTCGACCAGTCGGTGCGCACGGAGGAAGAGGTACAGCAGCGGCTGCGCCGGCCCTTCCTGGGGATCGTCCCGCGCACCCGCGTGAAGAGCAAGAACAAAGTCTACGAGGCCCTGACCCTCAAGGAGCCCTCGCTCACCAGCGAGGCGTTCCGCAACCTCCGGACGATGACGGACCTGGCGAGCGTCAACGAGCGCTCGAAGGCGCTCATCATCACGAGCACCGTCCAGGAGGAAGGCAAGAGCTTCGTCTCCTCGAACCTCTCGGTGGCGTACGCACAGCTCGGAGAGCGGGTGCTGCTCATCGACGGGGACCTGCGCCGGCCCAAGCTGCACAAGACCTTCGGCCTCCCCAGCGATCACGGTCTTTCCGACTATCTCGCCGGGACTTGGCCAGTCGAGAAGATGGCCGAGCACGTGCACAAGACGGACGTGCACAACTTGAGCGTCCTGCCCTGCGGCACCCGGCCGCCGAACCCGTCGGAGCTCCTCAACACGCCGCGGCTCCCCGCCCTCGTCTCGTGGGCGAAGGAGCATTACGACCGCGTATTCGTGGACTGCACGCCGGTTTTCCCCATCAGCGACACGCTCCTCTGGGGTCGATACATCCACGCGGCGGTCTACGTCGTGCGCTCGGGACGGACGCTCGCTCCCATCATCCGCGCCGCGTGCTCCCGCCTGGACACGGGCGGAATAAACGTCCTCGGCGTCATCGTGAACGTGAGCGAGCTAGGCGGACTCAGCTACGCCGGCGGCTATCATTACGACCAGTACTACTACGCTCAATACACGGAGCGAGAGGGGCTGTTTAAAAGAGCTTCCTGATGCGCGACCCGGACCCGGAGGAGCCTGAACGGGACCCCGGTCGCGAGACGATCCGGCGCCTGCGGGTCTCTTCCTCGGTCATCGAGACGGTCATCTTATCGACGATCGTCGCGGCCCCTCTGGCGTTCGGCTGCGTCGACCGGCTGGCCGTGTCCCTCCTCGAGGCGACCGGCTTCGGGCTCTGCCTGATCGCGCTCTTTCGAAGGCAAGCCGCGCCGGCGCCCGTGCATCTGATGATCGGTCTAGGGATCATGATCGCGATCGGCCTGGCGCAGTTGTGCTCGCCCGTCCTGCCGGACGCGCCGCGATTCACGGAGATTTTCACGGCCGACGCCCAGGCGACGCAAGAAGCGCTGCTCCTGTGGTCGAGTCTCGGCTGCCTCGCCTGGTGCGCGACGCGCGCGCTTCGCGACGCGGCGGCCGCGCGCCGGATGGCGTGGGCGTTCTTCCTCGCCGCAAGCGCGGTCGCGATCGTCGGGTTGGCCCACAAGGCCGTCGGAGCGCGGGCGCTCTACGGCGTGCGCCCGATCCCGTCGGCGGCGAGTCCCTTCGGCCCATACTACAACCGCGACCATGCCGCGTCGATCATCGGCATGGGGCTGTGCGTGGGAGCGGCCATCTTCCGCTCCCGGATGCGGCTGATCAAGATCGACGCCTTCCAGACCCTGCCGCTGGCCCAGATAGCGCAGCAGGCGGGCATCTTCCTCCTGCTCTGGGTCTGCGCGGCGGGTCTGTGGGTCTGCGCGTCGCGAGGCGCGTTCGTCGCCCTCGCCGCCGCGGGTTGCGCTCTCGTCGCCCTGACCGCCACGGGGCTGCCGGACCGCCTCCACCGCTGGATGCTCTACCTCGCGGTCGCCGTCGTCGTCGGGCTCGGCGCCCTCACGATCCGGCGCAACTTGGTGGAAAACCGCCGTCCGGGGGCTAAAATCGACGCCTCCGCGGCGAACCGCATCTCCTTCTTCCGAAGCGGCATGCGCATGTTGGCGGACGCGCCGTACCTCGGCTGGGGCCTCGGCACGTTTCCGTCGACTTTCTCCGCCTATGAGGAGAGTTCCATCTACGGGCTCGCCGAGCACGCCCACAACGATTGGCTGGAATGGACGGTCCAAGGCGGGCTGCCCGCGCTGCTCGGCTGGGCTTGGCTGATTCTGGCGACGATCTTCGCCGGGGCGCGGACATGGCGCGACGCGCGCTCCTCGGAGATGCGTTCGCTGCTGGGGGGCGTGCTGGCCGCGTCCCTCTTCTTCAGCGCGCATTGCGTTGTCGATTTTCCCGCGCAGATCCCGGCCAACGCGGCCGTGTTCCTCCTTTTGCTCGGCTGGCTCGCCGCGGCTCCGGCCTGGGCGCACAAGCAACGGCCGCAGGAGCATGTGGACGTCCAATGGGACACGCTGCGCGGGTCCGCGGCCGGAGTGTTGTGCGTCTTGACCTTGCTGGCGGCCAAGCCGGCCGCCGCCGGATGGTTCTCCGCTTCGACGCTCCCGCGACAGCAGGATCGCCGCGCGGAGCGTCTCACGCGCGCGTGGCTGTGGGACCGTCGGCCCAGCCGGCTCAACCGCCTCGCCTACCATTACCTGCAGGCGGGCGACGCCGCTCCGAAGCAGGGGGCTGCGTCCTGGCGGAGAGGACTGCAGTACGCGACGCTCGCGACCCGAGAGGAGCCGCTCAATCCCGACTATCTGTTCATGACCGGCGCCCTCCTGTGGCGCTTGGAACGCAAAGCCGACGCGACGGAGCTCATCCAGCGCGCGCGCACGCTACGGTCGCTCAAGCCGAAGCCGCCGGAAATCTAGGCCATGATGCTCTATATCCTCTTTCCGATCGTCTTCATCGCGGCCGCCATCAGCGTGTTCCCGCTCGACTGGGCGGGCTGGGTCCTCGCGTTCCTCAGCTTCACCATCATCCCGATCTTCCTCGGCTCCAAGCCGGGCCTGCGGATCATCAGCGCCATCTTCATCTCCCTGTTCCTGCATCATACGGTCGCGGCCATGAACTCGTACTTCTCCCTTCTTCCCGGCGCGGCCGAGGACGCCTCCGTGTTCCACGAGACCGGCGTGCTGCTCGCGACGGAAGGCAGCCTCCGCTTCGCTGTCGGCTCCGAGTTCTACTCCAACGCGCTCGGACTCCTGTACCGGGCGCTCGGACCCTCGCACTTCATGGGCGAGGAGACCTCGGTATTCGCGTTCGCGCTGTCGTGCATCGTCCTGGTCAAGATGATGGACCTTCTCGGAGTGACGCGCCACCGCGCGGCCTGCGTCCTCGCGTACGGCTTGGCGCCCGCCCTCGCCCTGTTCGGCTCGTTCACGATGCGGGAGGCGTGGGAGACGCTGTTCTTCCTGACGGCGACGTACGGATTTCTCTTGTTTCGAACGACCACCGATCCCATCGCGCTGCTCGGCGGGCTCGCCTCCGCCCTCCTCCTCGCGATATTGCACAAAGCGATGATGGTGTTCGTGCCGTTCTTCGTCAACTACGCGGTGGTCGTGCGCATCGGGCGCCAATCACGCGCCGCCTCCTCGCGCGTGATCGGCATCGCCCTTTCGGTCCTCATTCTCGGTTCGATCATCACGGTCATGTCGACCGAACTCATACCCGGGGCTCCGACCTTCGCCTCCATGGCGAGCGGCGACGCGATGGAGTCGGCGGCGACGTACCGCGAGCGCAGCCTCAAGGGCGCGCGCGCCGAATATGGAGTATCGCTCGATCGAAGCTCCCCCGTCTCCTTGGCGATTACCGGCGCAACCGTTTTCGTCTACTACATGATGGCGCCCTTTCCGTGGCAGGTGCACAATGCCTTCGACGCGTTCGCCTGCGTCGACGCGATCGTACGGGCCGTACTTATCCTCTGTTCCGTATTGGCGTGGCGTAGGATGAAGGCGCATGACTCCAGAGTATACGGCTACCTCATCACTCTATACCTTGCGCTTTCCCTGCTGTGGGCGATGGGGACAATCAATTACGGCACGGCGATTCGCCACCACGTCATCGGGCTGTGGATTCCGATCGTCCTCGGATTGCCGTATCTGCTCGACCTCCTCACCTCGGTTCGTCGACGCAAGGCTACCCGGTATCCCGACGGCCTTCAGGCAGCGACGATCCCCGAAGCGCGATCCGCGTGGAATTCCTGATCCCGGCGCTGCTCGTCCTGGCCTCGGCACGAGCAGGCGCTTCGCCCGTCGCTCCGGCGCCCGCGCTCGTCGCGGAGAACGGTCGGGCGCTGATGCCGGTCGTCATCTCCGCCAAAGCGTCTCCGCGCGTCGAGAAGGCCGCCTCTGATCTGGTCGCGCTCCTGGGAAGGATCTCCGGCGCGCGCTTCGGCCTCGAGCGCGGGGACGGCGCGCGCGGCATCGCGGTCGGACGCGCGGACGACTTTCCCGCGTTGGACCTCGCGCGCGTCCTGGACGCCGAAGGACTCGAGCGGCGGGAGCAGCATCTGCTGCGCTCGCACGCCGGGGGCGTCGCGCTCCTGGGCGCCGAAGACGCGGGCGCCGAGGACGCTGTCTGGGGCCTGCTGCAGCGGCTCGGATACCGCCAGTACTTCCCCGGGCCGCGTTGGGAGTTCGTCCCGAGATCTCCTTCGATCCGCATCGACGTGGACGCCAAGGATGTCCCGTCTTTCCTGACTCGCGACGTGTGGTACGGCCTGGGTACGCTTTCCCCCAGAACCGCCGCCTACGACGACTGGATCCGGAAGAACCGCGGGCCGGGTTCGTTCTCCCTCAACACGGGGCACGCTTACGAGACCATCATCGAACGGAACAAGCAGGAATTCCAGGCTCATCCCGAATACTTAGGCTTGCTCAAGGGCAAAAGGCGCTCGTCGAAATTCTGCGTCTCCAATCCCGGCCTCCGCCGCCTCGTCGCGGAGGACGCGCGCCGCTGGGCCGCCGCTCACCCCGGCCAGGACTCGGTCTCCGTAGAGCCCAGCGACGAGGCGGGTTGGTGCGAATGCGCGAAGTGCGACAAGATCGGCGGACCGACCGAGCGCACGCTCCTCTTGGCCCAAGAGGCCGCCGCCGCGCTCAGATCGCTCACCCCCGCTCCGCTCGCGGCCTTCTACGCCTACTATACCCACTCCCCGCCTCCGAAAGGCCCGGTCGGCCCCGGGATCCTCGTTACGGTCGCGACTCAGTTCCTTCAGAACGGAGCCACGGTCGAGGAGGTCCTCGACGGCTGGAAGCGGGCGGGCGCGGGAGAGCTCGGCATCCGGGAATACTACGCGGTGTTCCAGTGGGATCACGATCTGCCCGGCCAGCCGCGCGCGACCCTCGACTACCTGCGGTCGACGATCCCGGCGTTCCGTCGCCGAGGGATCCGGCTCCTTTCGGCGGAAGCCAGCGACAATTGGGGCGCGGCGGGGCTCCCTTACTATGTCGCCATGCGGCTTCTGTGGGACGTGCGCGACGCCGCCCGCGTCGGCGCGATTCGGGAGGAATTTTTCCAGCGCGCCTTCGGGCCCGCGCGGGAACCCATGCGGGCGTACTATCGCGCGCTCGAGCCCGGGCCGGCGCAGACCGACAAGCGCGTCAAGGTCATGTACGGCGCGCTGCGGGACGCCTACGCCCTTTCGAACGGCGGCCCCGAAGGCCTTCGCGCCAGGCTCGACGACCTGCTCCTGTACGCCCGCTACGCCGAGCTCTACGCCGCGTACGAGAACGCTACGGCGGACCGCCAGACGCGATTCGAGGCGGTCGTGCGGCACGCATGGCGCATGCGCGAGTCGGTGATGGTGCACGTGCGTCCGCTCTTCACGGTCGTCCCGTGGAACGACCGCAAGATCCGTCTCGGGCCCGACGACCAATGGGACGTCCCGGCGCCAAAAAATCGGCTCAAGGACGAGAGGCCCTTCACGCGCGAGGAACTCGACGCGCTGCTGGCGGCGGGAGGTCGCAAGCCGTGACGCCCCGCATCGTCTTCCTGTCCCACCTCGATTTCAACCTCTACAGGCTTCGGCTTCCCGTGATGAAGGCGCTCGTCGAGCGCGGCTGGCTCGTGGCCGCCGTGTGCCCGCCGGGCCGATTCTCCCCCCTCTTCGAAAAGGAAGGCGTGCGCCACGTGCCTTACGCGATCGAGCGCGGCAGCATGAACCCGCTCAAGGAAGCCGCGGTCGTCTCCCGCCTCGCGACGGTGATGACGACGCTCCGCCCGCACCTCCTGCACACCTTCACGATGAAGCCCAACATCTACGGCGCGCTCGCGGCGCGCTGGGCGGGCGTGCCCAGGGTGGTCGCATCGGTCACCGGACTCGGCTCCTTTTACGACCGCAGCGCCGACGCGCGCGTCGGGGTTTTCCGCCGCATGCTCGACGTCCTCTACCGCGGGGCGCTCACCAAGGCCGACCGGGTGATCTTCTACAACGAGGACGACAAGGCGGAGCTCATCCGGCTCGGCGTGTGCCCGCCCCGCAAGGCCGTGATCATCCACGGCTCCGGCGTCGACGTCGACCGCTACCGTCCCGCCCCGCGTCGGACCGGCGAGGGACCCGTCGTCGTCTCGATGATGGCCCGCCTCATCATCGACAAGGGCATCCACGAGTTCCTCGATGCCGCGAGGATCCTCAAGGAGCGATGGATGGACCGCGTCGTCTTCCAACTCGGCGGAGAGGAGGACCCCGGAAACCCGTGGCAGGCGGACGCTCGGCGCATCGAGACGGCGGTCTCCAAAGGAGCGGTCCGCCGACTGGGCTTCGTCGACGACGTCCCGGCGCTTATGGCCGGCACCGACGTCTTCGCGTTCCCCTCCTACTACCGGGAAGGCATTCCGATGGCGGTGCTCGAGGCAATGAGCTGCGGGCTCGCCGTGGTCACGACCGATTCGCCCGGCTGCCGGGAGACGATCGTCGACGGCGAGAGCGGGCTGCGCGTGCCGCCCCGCGACGCGGCGGCGCTGACCGCGGCGCTCGAGCGCCTCATCGGGGACGCCGCGTTGCGCGCGCGCCTCGGCGACGGCGCGCGGCGGCGGGTCGAGGAACGCTTCTCGAGCGGGAAGATCATCGAGGCTCACCTCGCCGTCTACCGCGAGCTGCTGCCGGAGGCAGGCCTGTGACGCTGTACCGGAGCTTCGGCAAGCGCCTGTTCGACGTCGCGTTCTCGGCGGCGGCCTTGGCGCTCCTCAGCCCGATCCTGATCGTCGTCGCCGCGCTGATCCGCCTCAAGCTCGGCTCGCCCATTCTCTTCACCCAAGAGCGGCCCGGCTTCAACGGGAAGCCTTTCCGGATCTGGAAGTTCCGGACCATGACCGACGCCCGCGACGCGCACGGCAACTCGCTGCCGGACGCCGAGCGGCTTACCACCTTCGGCCGGTGGCTTCGCCGCGCAAGCCTCGACGAGCTGCCGGAGTTCGTCAACGTACTCCGCGGCGAGATGAGCGTCGTGGGGCCCAGGCCGCTTCTCATGGAGTACATACCGCGATATAATCAGCGGCAGGCGCGCCGGCACGAGGCGCTGCCGGGGATCACGGGGTGGGCGCAGGTGAACGGCCGAAACGCCGTGTCTTGGCCGGAGCGCTTCGAGCTGGACGTCTGGTACGTCGAGCACGTCGGCTTCTGGCTCGACATTGGGATCATCGTCGACACGGTCGCGATCGTTTTCAGCGGCAAGGGGACGACGGCCAAGGGGCACGCGACGATGCCGTATTTCATGGGCAACGAGGAGAAGAGGTCATGAAGCGCAAGAGGCTGTACCTGTCGCCGCCTCATCTCACCGGCCGGGAGAAGGCCTTGATCGTCCAGGCCCTCGACTCGGGCTGGATCACCTCGGTGGGCCCCCAGCTCGACGAGTTCGAGCGCCGGCTTGCCGCGCGCGCGGGCGTCAAGCACGCCGTCGGGGTGTCGAGCGGGACGGCGGCGCTTCACCTCTCGCTTCTCGCGCTCGGCGTCGGGCCCGGCGACGACGTGATCTGCTCGACCCTCACGTTCGCGGCGAGCGCCAACCCCATCGTCTACCAGGGCGCGCGCCCGGTATTCATCGACAGCGACTACGCGACGTGGAACATGGATCCGAACCTGCTCGAGGACGCCCTGCGCCGCGCGGCCAAGCGGGGCAAGCGGCCCCGCGCCGTCATCGTGGTCGATCTCTACGGGCAATGCGCGGCCTTGACCGACATCCGCGCGCTCTGCCGGAAGGCCGGCGTGCCGCTCATCGAGGACGCGGCCGAAGCCCTGGGCGCCACGCACCGCGGGCGCCCCGCCGGAAGCTTCGGCTGGGCGAACATCTTCTCCTTCAACGGCAACAAGATCATCACCACTTCCGGCGGCGGCATGCTCGCGACCGACGACGGGAAGCTCGCGCAGATCGCGCGCCACCTCTCGACCCAGGCGCGCGACACGGCGCCCCACTACGAGCACACGAAGATCGGCTTCAATTATCGGCTGAGCAACATCCTCGCCGCCTTGGGCCTCGCGCAGCTGGCCAAGCTCGACGACCGCGTGGCCGCGCGACGCCGCAACTTCGAATGGTACCGCGCGGAACTCGGGCGCGCCGACGGGCTCCAGTTCATGCCGGAGTCCTCGGACGGGACCTCCACGCGCTGGCTGACGTGCGTCCTCCTCGATCCAAGCCGCTTCGGCGCGGACCGCGAACGCGTGCGGCTGCGCCTCGAGTCCAAGGACATCGAGGCGCGGCCGATCTGGAAGCCGATGCACCTCCAGCCCGTCTTCCGCGGCGCGACGGTCGTGGGCGGCAGGGTCTCCGAGGACATCTTCCGCCGCGGCCTGTGCCTTCCCAGCGGCTCGGCGCTCTCACGCCCGCTCGTGCGGAGGGTTTCCGCCGAGGTGCTCGCCGCTCGACGCGGCTGAGCGTCAGTAGTTCTCCGGGGCCCGCCAGAAGCGCTTCTTGACGCGCGACTCGCCCCTCGTGAGCTTCAGGTAGAGATCGAGCATCGTGTCGTCGCCGCGCATATTGATGCGCGCGATGGCGCCGTCCTCAGGCCTCCACCGGAAAGGCCGCACGCCGGCCCTGACCGCGAAATCATACAGGTAGCCCGCTTCCCGCACGAGCGCGCGGATCTCGGGACGGCCAGCGCCCGCGCCATGAGGATACGCGAACCCGAGCACCTCGCGGCCGAGCTTGTCCTCGAGATACTTCCGGCTTTGCGCGATCTCGCGGCGCGCGGCATCGAGCGGGAGATCGGGCAGCTTCGGATGGCTGAGCGTGTGAGAGCCGAACTCGAATACGCCGGAGGCCTGCATCTCAAGCGCCCGCGGCCACGTCAGCATCGGGATGGCGGGACCCCCCGCCGCGTCCCACGCGCTGTCGCCCCCAAGCCGCTCGCAGGCGAGGAACATCACCGCCTTCATCCCGAATTCCTTGAGCGCGGGATAGGCGATCTCGAAGTTGTTGGAGAACCCGTCGTCGAAGGTGATGAGGACCGGGCGCTCGGGCATCCGCCGCTTGCCCGTATCCGCGTCCCGAAGCTCCGACAAGGTGAGCGACTCGTATCCGCGGCGCTTGAGGTAGCCCAGCTGCCGCCGGAACTGGTCCCCCGTGGTCCACAGGTTCTTCTCGACGGTGCCGGCCGGATAATCCCCGGTCTTGTGATACATCAAGACGGGGATGCCGCGCCGCACCGGACGCCACCAGTTCCAGCGAAGGCTCGCGAGGGCGGCGGCGAAGGCGCCCGCGGCGCCGAGGAGAGGTCGAGCGTCCATCGCCAGCGACTGTCGCATATTTGCTCCGGGAATGGAATGCCCTGTCAATTCGCGGGGCGTTGCACTATACTAGGCGCCAATGGACATGAAGAAGTCCGCGCTCGAGACATATTCCGATCCGGAGGTCGTGGCCTATTACGGCGGCTACACGACGCTGGAGCCGTGCGAGCGCGCGCTGTTCGGCAAATATGTCCGTCCCGGACTTCGCGTCCTGGACGTCGGCGTCGGCGCCGGCCGCACGACCCCGGCCCTGAGCTCGAACGCCAAGCGCTACGTCGGCATCGACCACTCCGAAGGCATGGTCCGCGAGTGCGCCCGCCGGTTCCCCGGGCTTTCCTTTCTGACGATGGACGCCTCCTCCCTTGCCGCCTTCGAAGACGCTTCCTTCGACGTCTGCGTGTTCTCCTTCAACGGCATCGACTACTTGCATCCCGATGAAAAACGCGAGAGCTTCCTGCGGGAATGCGCGCGCGTCCTCGCCCCGGACGGGACGTTCATCTTCTCCGTGCACAACTCGGGCGCCCTGCTCGAGTGGCCCAAGCTCTCGGGAGCGCCTCTTGTGAAGAAGGCGTGGCGAATCCTGCTGTCCGGATACCTAAGCGCACGGCGGCTAGTCCGCATGCTGCCGAGCCGCGCGTACCGAGAAGGGCACGGCTACATCGTCGATCCGATCCACGGCGGCATCCTCACCTGGCACGCGACCCCCGAGATCGTCGAGGCGGAGCTACAAAGGGCGGGCTTCGTGCCGCGGGAGCGTCTTACCAGTCGCGATCCGGAATGGGTGCCCCGGATCGCCATCCAATGGTACTACTACGCGGCGTCGAAGGCCGCTAGACGAGACGCCTGAGGCGGTACCAGCCCCCCGAAACGACGCGAGGGAAGAACCGGAAGAACGCTCGGACGGGACCTTGGACGCTCCCGGTTGCGACGTCGACGACGCCCGAGGCCATGATCTCTTTGTACGCGTCGTCCCCCTTGCCTAGATCCACGTAGCGCAGGCCGAGCCCCGCGGCGGACTCCGCCATCCTCAAGAGGAGGATCAGTCCCGGCGAGTACTTGCCGAAGTTCGCATCGTATGCCGGAAACCAATAATGCCACACCTCGGCCGAGCGCATGCCGAAATGGGCCGCGACCAGCGTGTCTCCGGCGTACAGCGCGGACAAGACTCCGGCGAAGCGCGGCGTGCGCGTCCCATGAGCCCTCTCGACGATCTCGCGGGCCCATCGGTGCCTGAACGCGTCGTTCCTCCGCGTTCGGGCATACTGCTCGGATTTCCACCGCAGCAGGGTCGACAGCACGGTCCCGTCCCGCATGTCCGCCTCGAAGCGTAGGGGTCCGACTTCCCGCTCAAGCTTGCGCGCCTTCCGTCGCAGGTCCGGGATCATGTCCGAGCCGGCGGTCCGCCTCGCGGCGGCATACGCCTCGAACCCTGCCGACAGGTCCATGAAGGGCGAGGGCGACACCTTCCGGTGGTATGGAACGAAGGCCGCCTGAGACGCGAGCAGATGATGGAAATCCCAGGCGACCATGCCGCATTGCCGGACGAGGTCCTCCGCCGTCCAGGCGAACCCCGACGGTGCGATGACGCCTTGATAGTCCGACATCCCCCCGCCGACCGGCGACCCGATGCCGCCTGGGCCGAGTTGGTACGGAAAATACCCTACCGGGGCACCGTCTTCCTCCAGGACGGCGACGCGCACGTCGTCGCGGACGGACGCGACGAGGGCCGTGAACTCCGGCGAGAAGTATGGGCTCCGAAAAGCGGGCTGCGCGGCCTGAATCTCGGACCATCGCGCGCGATGCTCCGGCGGAAGGTCCCGCGCCTCGATCACCCGAACTTTCATGAGAGGCGAAGGCGTCCTCGCACCGCCGTCAGGAACTCCCGGTAGCCGCGGACGGAAAACGCGCTCAACAGCGCCGCGTAGATCGCCGCACCCGCGGCTACCTCGACGGACAAGCGCACGATCGCGGGAGACTCGCTGGGAAGCGCCGTCCCAAGCCACGCCACGGCCGCCGCCATCGTCACGGCCGAAAGAAGCACCCCCGAAAGATTGGCGCAAAACTCCTTCAAGCCGAGCCCGATCAGCGCGCCGCCGAAGTAGCACCGGAAGGGGGCCGTCGCAAGCACCATCGACGCATACCCCACCCCCACCCCGAGGATTCCCCACCGAAGCCCCACGACGATGCCGAGGATCTGCAGCGCCTGGCTCGGCAGCGAGATGCGGAGGCTCAGCCCCATCGCGTTGCGGGACAGGAACACCTCGGCGAACAGGGACGTCACCGAGTCGACCATTCCGACCACCGTGAGCACCCGCAGAATCGGCACGACCTCGGACCACTGAGGCCCGAACACGCAGGCGGTGAAATCGCTCGCCGTCGCCAGCACGCCGAGCATCATCGGAAACGTGATCAGCGCGATCGCGTTGTCCATCCTCAGGAACAGTTCCTTCACCCGCTCGGGTTCCGCCTGGATCAGCGAGAACGACGGGAACATGACGCGCGAGACCACCCGCGTGATCCTGGACAACGGAAATAGCATGACCGCGTAGGCCCGGGTGTAAATCCCGAGCGGCCCCTGCCCCAAGATCAGGCCGATGAGGATGTTGTCCACGTTGCGGACCCAGTAATCAGCCGCCTTCGAGATCAAGTTCTTCGAGCTGAAGTCCGCGACCTCCTCGATCGCGCTCCATGCGAACTTGGCCTTGGGCCTCCACTCGCACATGAGCCAGCTCGTCGCCACGCCCGTGATCGCGATGGTGATCGACTGCGCCGCGATGCTGGTGGCCCCCCAGTGCATCCACGCGAGCAGGATCGCGGTGCCCACGCCGACCCATGCCTCCGAGACGTCGATGATGGCGAGCCGGCGAAACTCGAGACGGCGCGCCAGAAGATTGAAATGCAGAGCGCTGAAGGCGCTGATGATAAACTGGACCGATACGATCCGCACGAGCATGGTCAGGCGCGGCTCGTGGTACGCCTTGGCGACGTACGGCGCTCCGAGCGCCAATGCGAGCGTCAACAGGACGCCCATGGCGACGTTCAGCCAGAAGATTGAGGACATGTGCGTCTCGGAGAGGCTCGGCTTCTGGATGACGACCGAGCCGAAGCTCTGCGCGAGGATCACGGCGAAGTTGATGAAGATCAGGGTCGTCGCCACGAGCCCGAAATCCTGGGGCGTCAGCAGCCGGGAGAGGACGACATTGCCGAACAGGATCGCCGCCTGGCACGCGACCTGGTTGGCGGCGCTCCACGCAAGGCCGGAGGAGGTGCGCTCCCGGATGCCGCTCATGAGGCGTCCGCGGCCGTCTCGAGTATCCGCGCCAGCTTCGGCGCGGTGACGGCGAGGCAATAGGACGCCTCCACTTTGCGGCGGCCGGCCTCGCCCATGCGGCGCCGCGCGTCCGCGTCGCCCGACACGGCGAGCAGCGCCGCGAGCCACTCCTCGGGAGACTTCGCGAGATGCCCGCAAGTCGAGTCGACGATCCGCCGGTTGGCGCCGACCGGCGACGCCACGACGGGACGCCGCGCCGCCATGTATTGGATCAGCTTGTACCCGCACTTTCCGAGATCCCAGGGGTCGCCCGCCAGAGGCATGATGCCGATGTCGAACGATTGGAGGTCCGCGACCTCCCGCGCCTCGTCCCAGGCCCGGGACTCCCCGGGGACGCCGTCCAAGCGGAACGCGGGGGCGCCGACCAGGACGACGCGGGCGCCGGAGCGCCGGCAGAACTCCCCGAGGCAGTCCTTGAACGGAGCGAGGTAGCGCGCCGTCGTCGGAGAGCCGATCCAGCCGACGGTCAGCGGCCCGGCGCGGCGCGGAGGATCGGGCGGGTAGCGGTCCAGATCGACGACCGACGGCAATATCTCGATGCGCTTGGCGCCGGCCTTCTCCGCCCGCTCCGCGAGGTAATCGTTCCCCGCTACGACCACGGCCGCGCCCCGCATGACGCCGTCGATCTTGCGGCCCAAGAGCGCTCGGACCAACGGGTTGCGGTGAAGGTCGTAGTAGTGAAACACAGCGTCGTCGTAGTCCGCGACGTAGGGGATCCCGGCGAAGCGCAGGGCGCGCTCCGCGCAGCCGGGGAGCCAGGGCAGAATCTCCTTCTCGACCCACACCAGATCGAAGCGCCGCGCGCGCAGGAGCGCCGCCAGACGCGAGCCGTACGCCCTCGCCGCGCCGATAAATCGAAGCCGCCGGCCGGCGTAGAAGTTCGAGAGATAGGCGTCCCCCAGCAGCGCGTGCGCCTCCACGTCGAAGCCGTACCGGCGGAGATGCTCCACGTATTGATAGGAGCGCACGCGGCTGCTCGCGCCCATGGGAGAATAGCGGGTCAGAAGGAGCACGCGGCGCCGCGCCTGCGTCATCCGGTCGCTCCGCCAAGGCGGTCCTTGGCGCCCCGCATCGCCCCGATCGCCGCGGCGCCGAGAAATGACGCCGCCCACCAACCGGCGTCGGAAGGCCTGGCCCGGCTCAGCGCGGCCGCGCGGCAAAGCATCCTCCGGCCGTCTCGCGAGCGGCCGACGATGAGCAGCAGCTTTCCGATCGCCCGGAAATGCGCCGCCAGGATCCCGCCGTCGCGCCCTACCGCGACGCGGTGCTTGAGAAGGATGCGGCGGTGAGCGTTGAGAAGGTCCCCGTAAGCGCGCGACACGGACCGCGAGTCGTCGTAGAACAGCGCCAATGGAGTCTCCAGATGATGGACGGGAGCCCGGGAGGCCACGCGCATGAACAGTTCCAGGTCCTCCTGTCCCCGCAAGCGCTCGTCGAAGCCGCCGACGTCCTTGAGCACGCTCGCGCGCACGAGCGCGGTCGGGGTTCCAACCCGAAGGTCGAGGGCGAGCGCCCTGCGGTAGGCATCGGCGTCGCCGGCGCGGATCACCGACGCCGGGTGCGGCGACCGGCGCCCGTCGAGTCGGACGCGGATCATCGAGCTGTAGACGAGCCCCGCGCGCGGATGCTTCTCGAACGCCTCGAGCTGCAGCGCCAGCTTCTCCCGGATCCACTCGTCGCCCGCGTCGTTGAACGCGATGAGCTCGCCGCGCGCCTGGGCGATCCCGACGTTTCGCGCCGCCGACGCGCCGTGAGCCCCTGGATTGCGCAGGTAGCGGACCCGCGGATCGCCGGCCGCGGCGGCGACGCGCTCCGTATCGTCCTTGGAGCCGTCGTCCACGACGAGGAGCTCCAGCCGAGGATAAGTCTGCGCGAGGACGCTGTCGATGGTGCGCTTGAGAACGGGCGCGCGGTCCCGCGTCGGCACGATCACGCTGACCAGCGGGCCCGTCATTCCTTCCCCGTCTTCAGCTCGAAGACGAAGCCCTGAAGCTCGATGTACGGCTTCCACGCGCCGAAGTTGGTCGCCCGGATGCGCTTGACGATCTCCTCGCGGCTCATGTCCGGCCTGATCTTGCGCAACTCGTTGAACTCCTGCCTCGTGAACGGGCGCCTCGTCCACTTCTCCGACGACGCGGGAAGCTCTCCCGTCTCGCGCAGAGCATCCATGATCTTGAGAAAAAGAGAAAGCTGGACGTCGTAGGTCCGCGCCAGGATCGAGGCGACCGTGTCTTCGGGCGCGACCGGGAATCGCTCGACCGCGACGATGCTGCCGGTATCGACCCGGGCGGCCATATGGTGGCAGGTGACGCCGTACTCCTTTGCGTCCTCGTACAGCGCGAAGTTGTTGCAGCCGATCCCTGGGTAATCCGGCGATGCGGGATGGAAGTTGATGGCGGCTTTCCTCGCGCTCTTGAGCAGGCGCTCCGGGACGACCCACCGGGAGAGGTAGCTGATGATGTAGTCGCCCTCCCACGCCAGAACCTCCTCCGAGAGCGGCTGGCCCCAGACGCCCAGGTAGCCCGTGACCTCCGAGAAATTCCGGCGGCAGTGCTCGAGAGCCTTGGCGACGTGCGCGTCGTCCTCTTTTCCCAGGAACAGGATGGAGGCGTTGAATTTGGCCATGTTCGGAGCGCCGATCATAGCAGTTTTAACATGCTTTTCTGGATTTCGCAATCCACCCCCTTTCCTCGAAAAACTATTGCAAAATAGGCCTTTAGGCCCAATACTAAGCAGGCCCTACGGCCCCTGTTCCATCTCATCGCCACCTTATACTGTATGGCGTCTTAGGGCGCGCATTATGCTTAAGGTACAACTACAGTTCTCGCATCGACGGCTCCTTCTTCTCTCGGCCGATCTCCTCCTCATCACGTTCGCATCCTACGCCTCGTTCCTGCTGCGGTTCGATTTCGAGCCTACGCCGTTCTACCAGCTGCTGTTCCTCCGCACCCTGCCGTACGCGCTGTTCTCGTACTTCTTCGCGGCGTACGCCTGCGGCTTGAACCGCGGCGCGTACTTCGTCCTCAGCATGAGCGAGGCTTGGGAGCTCGCCAAGGCGATCTGCCTGGCCGCCGTGCTGAACGCGGCCTGCGTCACGTTCCTCGAGCAAGGACGCTATCCGCGCTCGGTCCTCCTGATGCAGCCGCTGATCGCCTTTTCCGCCCTCTTCGCCATGAGGGCGTCCGCGCGGCGGATCATGCACTGGCTGCAGTCTCGATGGACGGCCAGGCCGCCCGAGGCGAGGGTCCTCGTCATCGGCGCGGGAAGCATCGGCGAGATGCTGCTCGTCCAGCTCCTGCATCGCCACCAGGAGATCGTCGGCCTCATCGACGACGATCCCGCGAAGTGGGGCATCCGCGTTCACGGCGTCCCGGTACTCGGCGACCGCGGGCTCCTGCCGTCGCTGCTCAAGACCCAACACATCGACGAGATCGTGATCGCCATCGCTTCCAAGCGCGGCGAGATCGTCCGCTCCGTGGTCGAGGCGACGCGGCACGCCGCAAGGCGCCCCGAAATCAAGATCGCGCCGAGCCTCGACGAGATGCTGCGCTCCCGCTCCGACGGATTGAAAATCCGGAAGGTCCGTCCCGCGGACCTCCTAAATCGGCCCGTCGTCCGTCTCGACACCGAAAAAATCTCGCGCACCATCCAGGGCAAGATCGTCCTCGTCAGCGGCGCCGGCGGAACGATCGGCAGCGAGCTGTGCCGCCAGGCGCTGACCTACAAGCCTACGCGCATCGTCCTGTTGGAGAACCATGCCACCGCCCTGTTCTACCGCGACGCGGAGCTCAAAGCGGCCAAGTCCAGCGTGGAGATCATCCCGATCCTCGGAGACGTCCGGGACGTCGGCCTGCTCGACCGGGTCTTCAAGGAGTATTCCCCGCAAGTCGTCCTTCACGCCGCGGCCCACAAGCACGTGCACCAGCTGGAATTCAACGTCCAGGAGGGCGTGAGCAACAACACGCTCGGGACCTACCGGCTCGCGGCGGCGGCCGACCGCTATGGGGCGGAGGTTTTCCTACTAGTCTCCACCGACAAAGCCGTGCGTCCCTCCAGCGTCATGGGAGCCACCAAGCGCGCCGCCGAGATCGTCGTGCGCTCCATGGCGCAGTCGAGCAAGACCCGCTTCGTCGCCGTCCGATTCGGCAACGTGCTGGGCAGCTCGGGCTCGGTGCTCAGGATCTTCCAGGAGCAGATCGCGGCCGGCGGCCCCGTCACCGTCACGGACGCCGACGCCACGCGGTACTTCATGACGGTCGAGGAATCGGTCGGCTTGATTCTCCAGGCCGCGTCTATGGCGCACGGGGGCGACATCTTCGTCCTCAAAATGGGAGACCCCGTCCGCATCATGGACATGGCCAAGAACCTGATCCTCCTCTCGGGCCTGGAGCCGGGGATCGACATAGAGATTTCGGTCACCGGCCTCAAGCAGGGTGAGAAATCCCATGAGGAGCTGGTCGAGGACCCGGCCGGCGCGGAACCCTCGGAACATCCCGAAATCATGCGCTTGCGGGCCGAGAACGGGGGCGGCATCACCGAATTGCCCGCCCGGATGCTGGAGTTGGAACTGTCGATGCGAAGCCAGGACCCCAAGGCGGCCCTGCACCGGCTCTTGGACCTCGTCCCCACCTTCAAGCCCTCCACCGGACACGGCGTCAAGGGCGATCTGCTGGGCGATTCCCAGTCCTCCCCTACCTAATAGAGCCGGCCGCGCCCGCCTTTCCAACCCCCAACCATTTTGATAAAGTTCTGAGACGACGGCGTTCGCGCGGGCCTGTCAACCCGGGCGGACGGCCGCCGCACCCGGATCGATCCACCCTATCCCATGACCACTCTCAGCCGCCAAGATCCCGAAGTGTACCAAGCCATCCAGGACGAGTCTCGCCGCCAAGCGGAGGGCCTCGAGTTGATCGCCTCGGAGAACTACGTCTCCTCCGCCGTCCTCGAGGCGCAGGGCTCCATCATGACGAACAAATATGCCGAGGGCTACCCGGGCAAGCGCTACTACGGCGGCTGCCAGTTCGTGGACGTCGCGGAGAACCTGGCCATCGCCCGCGCCAAGAAGCTTTTCGGCGCCGAGCACGCCAACGTCCAGCCGCATTCGGGAACCCAGGCGAACATCACGATGTACCTGTCCGTGCTCCAGCCCGGCGACACCGTGATGGCCCTGTCCCTCGCGCACGGCGGGCACCTCACCCACGGCCACCCGCTGAACTTCTCGGGCCGCTTCTTCAAGATCGTCCCGATGAGCGTGCGGCGCGACACCGAGATGCTCGACTACGAGGAGGCGGAAAAGCTCGTGCAGGAGCACAAGCCGAAGATGATCTTCGCCGGAGCCTCCAACTACTCCCGCGTCTTCGACTGGGCGCGGTTCCGCAAGATGGCGGACTCTGTCGGCGCGTTCTTCGCGGCTGACGTGGCTCACTACGCGGGGCTCATCGCCGCCGGCGTCTACCCGTCGTCCGTCCCGCACACCGACTTCACGACGATGACGACGCACAAGACCCTCCGCGGCCCGCGCGGCGGGATGGTCCTCTCCAAGGCGACGCATGCGCAAGCCTTGGACAAGGTGCTCTTCCCCGGAACCCAGGGCGGTCCTCTCATGCACGTCATCGCGGCGAAGGCCGTGTGCTTCGGCGAAGCACTCAAGCCCGAGTTCAAGCGATACCAGGAGCAGGTGCTCGCCAACGCCCGGCGGCTCGCCCTGGGCATGCAGGATCGGGGATACCGCATCGTGTCGGGCGGCACGGACTGCCATCTTTTCTCCGTCGACCTGCGGCCGAAAAACCTCACCGGAAAAGAAGCCGAGGAGGCGCTGGACAAGGCCGGGATCACGGTGAACAAGAACGCGATCCCGTACGATCCGCAGAAGCCCTTCGTCACGAGCGGCGTGCGCATCGGGACGCCCGCGCTCACCTCCCGCGGCATGCGGGAAAAGGAAATGGACGAAGTCGCCGAACTCATCGACGACGCGCTGAAGAACAAAGGCGACGAAACGTATCTCAAGGCGGTCCACGACAAGGTGCGCCGACTCTGCGCGAAGTTCCCCCTCTACGCGGAAGAGAAGGAAAAGGCCGCGGCGTAGCCAGGAGACCCATGACCAAGACCGCGACTCTCCGCAGGAAATCCTCCGCCGCCCCGACCCGCGCCAACGGCCGGCAGCCCGTCCGCTTCGCCGTCATCGGCGGCAGCGGACTGTACGAGATGAAGTCGATCACCGACGTCTCCGAGGTCCGCGTCAAGACGCCGTTCGGCGACCCCTCCGACGCGATCATCCTCGGGACGATCCGGGGCGTGCGCTGCGCGTTCCTGCCTCGCCACGGACGCGGCCACAAGATCCTCCCGGGCGAGATCAACGGGCGCGCGAACATCTGGGCGCTCAAATCCCTGGGCGTCGAGCGCATCATCTCGGTGGGAGCGGTCGGCTCGCTGCGCGAGGAGCTCGCGCCGCGGCATTTCGTGTTCCCCGACCAATTGGCCGACGAGACCAAGGGCCGGCGTTCGACGTTCTTCGGCGAGGGGATCGTCGGGCACGTCGCGTTCGCCCACCCGTTCTGCGGCGCGATGAGCCGCTCCCTCTTCGAGACGGCGCGCGGGCAAGGCGTCACCGCCCACGAAGGCGGCACCTACATTTGCATGGAAGGCCCGGCGTTCTCCTCGCGAGCGGAGTCCCTGATGCACCGGCAACTCGGTTACTCGATCATCGGCATGACCGCGATCCCCGAGGCCAAGCTCGCGCGGGAGGCGGAGATCTGCTACGCGCCCATGGCCCTCGTCACCGACTACGACTGCTGGAAGGAAGGCGAGGAGGTCTCGATCGAGCAGGTCGTCGCAAACCTCTCCGCCAATGTGGCGAACGCCCAGCGCGTCATCGAAGAGGCGCTGCCGAAGCTCGCCGGCTTGTCGCGCTCCTGCCAGTGCGCGAGCGCGATGGCGACGGCGGTCTTCACTCGCCCCGAGGCCATGAACAAGGCGACGTACAAGAAGCTCGAGCTCTTGATCGGGAAATATGTCCCCGCATAAGCCGGCGGCCGCCAAGCGCGACGAGGCATCGCCCCGCACGACCGCGGAGATGCGACGGCTGCTGCGCGAGATGCCGAAGGTGGACATCCACTGCCACCTGGACGGCTCGCTCCGGCCGGCGACCGTCCTCGAGTTGGCCAAGGAGCGCAAGGTCAAGCTCCCCGCGGCCACTCTCAAGGACCTGATCCCGCTCATTCAAGTCTCCCAGTCGTGCCAGTCGCTCAAGGAGTTTCTCGACGTATTCCCGATCATCCTCCCCCTCCTGCGCGACGCGCGGGCGCTGGAGCGGGCGGCGTACGAGCTCTGCGAGGACTGCGCCGCGGAGAATATCCGCCACGTCGAGGCGCGCTTCGCCCCCGTCCTCAACGCGACAGCCAAGTTCACCGTCGAGGCGGCGCTCGAGGCCGTGCTCAAAGGGCTCGAGCGCGGACTCAAGGACCACGGGGTGACGAGCGGCGTCATCGTCTGCCTCATGCGCTCGCACAGCCCCAAGGACAACCGGCGCGCCTTCGACGCCATGAAGAAAGCCTATCGGGAGTCGAACGGCCTCGCCGAACCCGGCGTGGTCGGCATGGACCTGGCCGGAGACGAGGCCCGCTACCCCACGATGGAGTACGCCGATTTCTTCGAGGAGGCGCGCAAGTTCGGCATTCCCGCGACCTGCCACGCGGGAGAAACCGTCGGCACCGCCAACCTGCGCGCCGCTCTCTCGCTCGAAGTCCGGCGCATCGGCCACGGCACACACCTCATGGAAGACCCCGCGCTCCAGCAGGAGGTCGTGCGGCTCGGCGTCCCGCTCGAGATCGGCATCACCTCGAACGTCCGCACCAAGTCGGTGCCCGATTTAGCGTCGCATCCCGTGACGTCGTTCTACCGCTCCGGCGTGAAGGTCACGCTCAACACGGACTATCGCGGGATCATCGGGATCGACTTGACCCACGAGTTCGAGACGGCGATGCACTTGGGATTCTCCCTCGCGGACCTGGCCGGCATCGCGCTCGACTCGGTCGACCACCTGTTCCTGCCGGCCGCGGACCGCGAGCGCCTGCGTCGGCGCTTCGAGGCGGAGAGCCGCGCCCTGTTCGGCAAGGCCAACGCATGAAGCTCCATCCCCGCCGGATCCGCACGCTGATCGAGGCCGCCAAGCGCGCCCAGAAGCTCGCGTACTGCCCCTATTCGCGCTACCCCGTCGGCGCCGCGGTGCTGACGGGCTCGGGCCGGATCTTCGCGGGCGCGAACGTGGAGAACGCGAGCTACGGCCTGAGCATGTGCGCCGAGCGCGTTGCGGTCAGCACCGCCGTGACGCACGGACAGAAGGACATCCGCGCGGCCTGCGTGGTCGGACGCAAGGCGCGCCCCTGCGGCGCCTGCCGGCAGGTGCTGCTCGAGTTCTCCTCCAAGGACACGGACCTCTACATCGTCGATATCGAGGCGGGATCCCGGCGAGAGAAAGTGACGCCGACCCGCGTCTACTCCCTGCTCCCCGGCGCCTTCGATCCCCTGGGGGCCGGGCTCTTGGCTCTGAATCCCCAAAATCTCGTGCGCCTGCAGCGGACGCGGCGGGCGAAGACGTCGAGGCGAAAACGCTAAGGACGACATCATGAAAAATGAAACGCTCACGAAGCTCCTCTCTTGGATGCGCGGCACCGACCTCGTCGAAGTCAGCTACCGTCGCGGCGAGCTCCGCCTCGAGCTCCGGCTCGAAGGGGCCAATACGGTGCCCGAGACGCCCTTCCCGACGTCGAGCTTCATGCCGGTAGCGTCCCCGGGCGTCGGCGTTTTCCGCTGGGGAGCGCCGGGAAAGGCGCGACGCGCGGACGAAGGCGCAAGCGTGGCCGCGGGCGACGTGCTCGGCGTCATCGAGACCGGCGGCTCGCCTGTCAACGTCACGACCGCGGGCGCGGGCCGCGTGGCGAAGGTCCTCATCGAGGACGGAAAGGCGGTCGAATTCGGCCAGCCTCTGTTCCTGATCTCCCCTTGAGCGAGAAGCCCGCCGTCGTCCTCTGCGCCAAGTGCGCGACGCCGGCGACGTCCGGAGCCGCGTGCGGCAAGTGCGGCGGCCGATTAGTCAAGGTATGCCCGGAATGCCAAGGTCAAAACTCCCTCGCGAAGAATTTCTGCGATCAATGCGGTCTGCCGCTCAAGCTCAAGGTGGACGCGTCGCCGAAGCCGCCGCCGGAAAAGGGACAGTCGGCCCCCAAGGAGGCGCCCGCCAAGGGTCCCGAGCCCGAGGGCAGTTCTTTCTTCAAGGCGCCGCCGAAGGCCGTGCCTCCCGCGCCGGATCCGATCCACGCGAAGTCGAGCGGGACGGCGCCATCCGAGCCGCCGAAGCCCGAGCCCGCGAGGATGGCGGAGATCAAGATCGATCTGAAACCCTCCGGCGGAGGCGGTCCGCCCCTCAAGATCGATCTGCCGCCCACGCCGCAGGTCGGCGGCGCATCCGAGGAGGCGAAGAAGCCCTCGGATGAGCCGTCCCTCAGGCCGATGCCCTCCCTCGACGCGCCCGCCCGGAAACCCGTAGACGAGCCTCGGTCATCGGAGGCGACGCCTCCGGCGCCGATGCCCCACACCACCATCATCCGCATCGACACGGAGAAGCCCGCGCCCGGAGGCGCCTCCCCGCCCGCCAAGCAGCCGCCGTCCTCGCCGCCCGCGTCTTCTTCGCCTTCCTCGCCGGCACAACAGCCGCCGAGGCCCGCGCAGAAGCCTCCCAGCGAGCCTCGCCTGCAGCCGCCGGCTCCGCAAAAGCCCGCCCCGGAGCAGCCGTCCGCTCACGAGGAGCCGCGCAAGCACAGCGCGCATTCGATGCGCTTCCGCAATCAAACGGACAGGAAGCCTCCGGTCGCGCAGCCTCCCGCGAAGACGCCGGAACCATCGGGCCCGACGACGCTGTGGCGGCAGCGGAGATCCTCGATGGCCTCGGTCTATATCGCGCTGGCGCTCCTCGCTCTCGGCGCCAGCCTGCTCGTTTTTCGCTGGTACAAGAGGAATCGGCCCGAGCAGGTCCTGCTTCGTATCGCGGCGCGCTATCTCGAGGCCGTCCAGTCCGGCGACATCGATGCGGCCTACGACATGCTCTCGGCCGCCGCACGGGCGACGTGCCCGCCGGACGAATTCAAGCTCATCACCAACACAGCCGCATGGCAGTTCTCAGATCTGAAGCTGACCCAAGCCGAGGACGACGCAGCCTATGTCAGCTACAGCTACCTGGCGCAGGGCGCCCAGCCGGAGCAGGACTTTCTGGCGTTCGTGAAGGAAAACGGCCGGTGGGTGCGCCCGTATACGTGGAACCTCTACAACAAGATCGAGGAGGCGTTCGACCGCAACGACACCACGACGGCGCTGCGCTACTCGCAGGCCGCGGTCGAGGTCCAGCCGCGGGACGCCCTGGCGCACGGCTACTTGTGCGAAGCGTACCACGCCAAGGACTCGGCCGAAGAAGCGGTGAAGGAATGCAACATGGCGATCGCGCTGACGCGGAAATACCCCTCGCCGATCACGTCCCAGAGCATCTTCCATCTCCATACCATCCTTGCGGACGCCTTCAAGAACGCCTTGAGGCGCTACCCGGAAGCCATCGAGGAGTACGGAGCGATACTCGCCTTCCCGCGCATCCAGCCTCCGGAGCAATGCGAGGCGCTTCTGGCCCGGGGCGATACGCGCGTGGCCGCCGCGGACTTCACCGCGGCGCTTCGGGACTACCGGTCGTCGAGCCAGTACTGCACCGAGACGGACGCCGTGGCCCACGGGAAGCGCTCGACGGAAGTCCTCGACGGCACGGCGACGAAGGACGCGGTGTCTCTGGCCCAGGCGCACCGGCAGCTGGAAGGCGGCCCTACTCTGCTCGAGGCGCGGCGGCAAGCGCGGGCGCGCAAGAAGGACGGCAAAGCCCCCGCCTCCGCCGGAGCCGAGAATTGGTCCGCCGAGTTCATCGGCGGCAGCAAGTACAAAGTGAAAATCGAGTCCGGAGGCGTCATCGTCATGACGGCCGAGGTCGACCTATGGTCGAACCTGGTCCAGAACGTCAAAACCGAAACCCAATAATCCCATGCCCTCCTTCACCAAAGTGCTCATCGCCAACCGCAGCGAGATCGCGGTGCGCGTCATCCGCGCCTGCCGCCATCTCGGCCTCAAGACGGTCGCCGTCTATTCGGAAGCCGACCGCGAGGCGATGCACGTTTCGCTGGCCGACGAAGCCGTCTGCATCGGGCCCGGACCGGCGCGCGACAGCTATCTCAAGTTCGACGCGGTTCTGGCCGCGGCGAAGATCACGGGCGCCGAGGCGATCCATCCGGGCTATGGGTTCCTTTCCGAAAACTCCGATTTCGCGGCGGCGTGCGCAGAGCGCGGGTTCACCTTCATCGGCCCCGCCGCGGAATCGATCCGGAAGCTCGGCTACAAGTCCACCGCGAAGGCGCTGGCGATCGAGACGTCGGTGCCGGTCGTGCCGGGGACCAAGGGGCTGGTCGACGGCGATTTCCTCAAGGTAGCCGACGAGATCGGATTTCCGGTGATGGTCAAGGCCGCCTCGGGCGGCGGAGGCAAGGGCCTGCGTTTCGTCCGCAGTCGCGAGGATTTGAAGCGCGAGCTCGAGATGGCGCAGAGCGAGGCGAAGGCGGCCTTCGGCGACGGCTCGGTCTACATCGAGAAATTCATCGAGAAGCCTCGCCACGTCGAGATCCAGATCATGGCCGACTCACACGGAACGGTCGTCGCGTTCCCGGAGCGCGACTGCAGCACCCAGCGTCGCCATCAGAAGCTCATCGAGGAGTCCCCCTCGCCCGCGGTGACGCCCCAGATCCGCTCCCGCATGCAGGAGGCGGCGGTCCGACTCGCCAAGGCCGCGCGCTACGTGAACGCCGGGACGGTCGAGTTCCTTCTCGACAAGAAGGGCAACTTCTACTTCATCGAGGTCAACACGCGCCTGCAGGTGGAGCATCCCGTGACCGAGACCGTCACGGGGCTCGACCTGTGCGCGGAGCAGCTGCGCGTCGCGATGGGAGAGCGGCTGAGCTTCGATCAGGCGCGAGCCGCGGAACCGATGAACGCCTGCATCGAGTTCCGCGTCAACGCGGAGGACCCCGCCCGCGGATTCGCGCCCTGCCCGGGCCGGGTCGACGGCCTGCGGCTGCCCGGAGGCCCCGGCGTGCGCATCGATACGCATTTGTACGCCGGCTACACCGTGCCGAGCTACTACGACAGCCTGCTCGCCAAGCTGATCGTCTCCGGCACCGACCGGCCCGCCGCCATCGCCCGTTCCATCCAGGCGCTGCGCGAGTTCTCGATCGAGGGACCCTCGACGACGATCCCGTTCCATTTGAAAGTGCTCGCCCACCCGCGATTTCGGTCCGGCGACATCGACACCGGCTTCACCGACGAGATGATGGCCGCCGAGCGCGCTCAAAAGGAGGACGTGACCGCATGACACAGACCCTCTCCCTGCAGGACAACATCCGCTCCCAGCTCAAGGACAGCGCGCGCGTGATCGCCGCCGTCGAAGCCCAGGCCCCGCTCATCGAGGCGATGGCCAAGACGCTCATCGCGACCTATCGCGCCGGCGGCAAGATCCTCACCTTCGGCAACGGAGGCTCCTCCTGCGACGCGCAGAACTTCGCGGACGAGCTGGTGGGCCGCCTGCGCCGCAACCGGCCGCCGCTGCCCGCGGTCTGCCTCACGGCAAGCCAAGCGGACCTGACGTCGATCGGCAACGATTACGGCTACGAAATGGTGTTCGCGCGCCAACTCGAAGCGCACGCCAAGAAGGGCGACGTGGCCGTGGGAATCTCGACGAGCGGCAACTCGCCCAACGTCCTCACGGCGGTCGAGTCGGCCAAAAAATTGGGGCTCGCCACGATCGGCCTCACCGGAGAGACCGGCGGCAAGCTAAAGCCGCTGGTCGACCAATGCCTCTGCGTGCCGACGGCGACCGTCGCGCGCATCCAAGAGGCGCACATCACGGTCATTCAGATCCTCTGCGATCTCGTTGAGGAAGCGATGTTCCCGGACGCGCCGAAAGCGCACTAGGCCTCAGCGGCCGGCCTCGTCGACGGGGGCCGCGTCGACGGCCAGATGCCCGTCTGCGCCTTCGGGGTGCGCGTAGCGCACCGTGACGACTCTGCGCGGCGCGGACGCGGCGCGCTTGAGCCCGTGCAGGTCCATGATCGCCGATAGGGCGTTCGGGAACAGCTGCATCGACCGCACTTTCAAGTAGACGGGACTCTCCGGATGGTGCGCCGCGACGGCGCGCGCGACGGCGATCTGCTGGCTCAGCGCCGGCCCGTAATGCAGCTCGCGGTTCCCCGCCGAGCGGTGAAGGCCGACGGCGACCGTCCCCAAGACGCAAGCCAGCGCCGCGCCGTAGACCGAGGTCAGGGCGATCCCGAAACGGGCGTGGTTCGTCCAAAGCCAGCTGCAGGCGCGCCACAACAGGTAGAACGCGCAGGCCCACACCGCGTCGAAATAGTGGGGCTGGCCGTACGCACGGGCGTAGGCGTGCAGCGCGCATTGGCCCGCGAGCACGGCGAGGCACGCGGCGCCGACGTGGAAGTCCGCGTCCCGGGTCCCGGCGTCGCGCAATCCCTCGAGCGTCGACCGGGCGGCTAGGACGATGCCGAGCCAGAAAAGAGGGAACGCCAGCCCGGTGGCCGCCGCCGCGAGTCTCACCGCCGCGCCGAAGCCGCCGGGCCAATCCGGGCCGAGAAAATACTCCAGCCCCTGGGACGAGAACCACTGCGCCCCGAGCAGCGGGAACAGCGCCCCCGCCCACGCCGAGCCGCCCGTCCCCGCGGACGGCGCGTGCGCGGGATGCGTCGCGAGGTATCGCGCGTACGGCGCCGCCAGCGCGGCGGCGACGGCCGCTTGGGCCGCGCACGTCCGCCAGTGCGACGCGAGCCATTGCCTATGGAACACCACCGCTATCAAGGCGATCGGCGCGGCGAATGCCGCGGTCTTGACGTGGGACAGCAGCATTAGGACGAGCCCCATTGAAACGACCCAGGCCTTCCACGCCTTCTTATCCGCGCAGAACGAGGCGTAGGCGGCCAAGACGAGGATCGAGAGATAGGGAGTGATGTTGTCCCACAGCATCCGGTTGTACAGCCATAAATACGGCGAAAGGAAGGCCAAAGCGCCGAGCGTAGGGCGCAAGCGCCCGCACGCATTGGCGAGAAGGACGAGGCCCGCGCCGAGCGCGAGCGCGGCGAGGACCGCGCGGATCAAGACCAGGGTCGTCAAATCCTGGGTCAGCCAGAGGAGCGCGGTGTAGAACCATACGGGCGCGGGTCCGTACGTGACCCCGCGGCTCCCGGTCAATCCATGCGCCGCGACGACCCCGGCGCGCTTGCACTCGAGCGCAAAGGACAGAAGGATGGGCTCGTCGTTGACCCAAGGGACGTCCCCCGGCCACAACAGGACCAAGGAGCCGAGGGCGAGGAGCAACCGGCGGAGCAGGAAGCTCGAATCGCCGATGGGGCGCATTTCAGGCGATTATGCCATAATCACCGAACGGACCACAGGGATGGAAACGGAAGGAAACAGAGGGAAACAAAGGGAAACGGAGGGGGGCGGCACGGCAGACGCAATTTCCCCGCTGGAACTCGGCCTGTTTTGTCTCCTCTTCTTCGCCGGAGCGTACTTCCATCATCCGGTGGAGTACGACAACACCAACAGCCGTTACTTCATGCTCAGCGCGTGGGTGGACTACGGCAGGCTCGACATCGAGCCCTACAAGACCGAGACGATCGACGTGTCGGTGCATGACGGAAAGACGTATTCCAACAAGTCCATCGGACTTCCTCTTCTCGCGGCTCCGGCGTATTGGGTCGCTCGCCGCCTCCCCCCGATCTCCAGGGACGCGCCCCTGTCTCCGCGGTCGCGCTACCTGACGCGCCTCGCGGCGGTGACGCTGCCGTTTGCGCTGGCGGGCGCGCTGCTCCTGCGCTTGATGATCCGCCTTGGCGCCTCGCCCAGGGACGCTTGCCTCGCGTCGCTCGCCTACGGCTTCGGCACGATCGCCTGGATCCACGGAACGCTCTTCAGCGGTCACGAGACGGCCGCGGCCGCGGGCCTGGCGTCGTTCTACCTGTCGTGGAGCACGGCGGAGTCCAAGGGCCGCTCCGTCCGGCGCTGGGCGGCCGCCGGAGCCCTCGCCGCGCTGCCGGCCCTGTGCGACTCGGCCTCCGTCGCGCTGTCGGCGGCGCTGGCGGGTTACGGGTTTTGGAAGATTCGGAATGATGCGGGGCGGGGACGCGCGCGCGCCGCGTTCGCAGCCGGCCTTTGCGTCCCCGCGGCCGCGCTGGCCGTCTATAACGCGCGCTGCTTCGGCGCGCCATGGGCGTTCTCTTACGGCCATCTGGCGCCCGGAGCCTTCGGCGCGCGCGCCAACGCAGGTCTCTTCGGCGTGAACGCACCGGACCCGAAAGCGCTCCTGGCCCTGCTCGTCTCGCCGTGGCGCGGCGTGTTCTTTCTCATGCCCGTCCTCCTCCTCGGCCTCCCCGCCCTGATCGGGCGCCGGCTTCCGCGCGCCGAGGCCGTCTGGATCCGCGGGCTCGTCGCCGGGTACTTCATCCTCAACGCGTCCTACTTCGGCTGGCACGGCGGCTGGACGTTCGGCCCGCGGTACCTCGTCCCGATGCTGCCGTTCTTGGCGCTCCCGGTGGCCTTCAACGCGCGCACGTGGTGGTTCCCCCTCCTTTTCGCCTTGTCGGCGGCGCAGGTCGCCCTCGCGCAGGCCGTGATGCCGCACACGCCCGAGGTGTCCTGGAACCACGTCGTCGAGGTGCTTCTTCCCCTCGCCCGCTACGGCTATTGGTCCAAGAATATCGGGACGTGGCTGGGCCTCGGCGAGCCGCTCTCGCTGATCGCGTTCGCCGCGGTCGCGGCCGCCGCCGCGTGGAAGCTCCTCCCTCGCCGAACTCCCGCGTCGAGGCCCTCCCCGCCGCCCGCCTGGCACGCCGTGTTCGGCGCGGCGGCGCTCGGGATCGTGGGATCGATCGCGCTCCTGCGCTCTCCCGGACGCTGGCCGGCGATTCTTCACGCCTGCAAAGGCCACCTGCTCGCGAACGCGGCGTATCAGCTCCGGTCCCAGAGCCTCCTCGGAGCCTCGCGGTACGAGAACTCGCTGTCCCGCGACGAGCGGCGACCACCGCCCCCGAATTGATCCGGCGGAATCCGCCGCGCGGAAATTTGGTACATTGGGATTTCCGGCCATGAGCGACGCGCGCAAGGTCATGACACCCGCCGCGACGAGACGCCGCCTGCAAGCCTGGCGGCGTTCGGGCCGCCGCGTCGTCTTCACCAACGGCGTCTTCGACCTGCTGCACGCGGGACACGTCGATCTGCTGGAAAGGGCGCGCGCGCTCGGCGACGCGCTCATCGTCGGCGTGAACTCGGACTCCTCGGCCAGGCGGCTCGAGAAGGGACCCGGCCGTCCCTTCAATCCGCTCCGCGATCGCATGCGGGTACTGGCGGCTCTCGCCTCGGTCGACGCGGTCGTCCCGTTCTCGGAGGATACTCCGGAGCGGCTCCTCTCAACGCTCAAGCCCGACGTGCTCGTGAAAGGAGCCGATTATCGGCCGGACCAGGTCGCGGGGCGCCGCCACGCCGGCAAGGTGGTCCTCATCCGCCTCAATGCGGGTTACTCGACGACGCGCCTGGCGGGCCGCATCGCCGCCGCCCTCTCCCGAAGGTAGATCGTGGCGCCCAAGAAGAAGAGCTCCCATAGCCTGAGGCGCATGCGCTGGGACACCGCGGTCCTGTTGCTCAACGGTGCGCTGCGCGAGCCGAAGGACGTCGCGCGCCTCGTGCGAGGCGGCGCGGCGCTCATCTGCGCCGACGGAGGCGCCAAGCACGCCGCCGCGCTGGGACTCGAACCGCGCCTGGTGATCGGCGACATGGATTCGCTCCCCTCTCGCCTGCCGCGCTGGAAAAGCACGACGTTCCTGTGCGATTTCGACCTCGACCGGTCCGACTTCGAGAAGGCGCTGCGCTTCGCCGCGAGCCGCGGCCTGCGCCAAGTCTGGATCGCCGGCGCGCTCGGCGCCCGGCTCGACCACACTTTGGTCAATCTCGCGCTCATCGAAACCTATTCCGAGATTCTGCCGCTCGCGCTCGCGGACGCGGGCGCCTCCATCCTCGGCCCCGGCGTCCACCGGCTGGACTGCCGTCGCGGCGCCCGGCTCACGATCCTGCCGGCGACGCCGCAGGCCAAGGTGTCGCTGTCCGGCGTGCGCTTTCCGCTTGCCGAGCGCGTTCTGGCCCGCACGAGCCTCGGCTTGAGCAACGAGGCTCTCTCCCGGACCGTCCGGCTCGAGGTCCACGCCGGGCGCGTCTGGGCCTTCCGTTGAGCGGGACGGCCCACCCGGTCGACGCCGCGTTCCTCGCGGCCTATGCGGCCGCCATCGCGTTCATCGGCCTGCGTGCCGCGAAAGCGAGGCGGCCCGGCGGCGAGGACTACATCCTAGCCGGCCGCGCCCTGACCGCACCGACCTTCGTCGCGTCCCTCGTCACCGGCTTCTACGGCGGCGTCCTGGGCATCGGCGAGTTCACCTACCGCTACGGGATCTCGAACTGGATCACTCAGGCGCTGCCCTACTACGTCTTCGCGTTGCTCTACGCCGTCTTCCTCGCGGGACGGATCCGCGCGCGCCCCGGGCTTACCATCCCCGACCATCTTGACTCAGTCTACGGCCGGCGCGTCGCGGTCCTCGCGGCCGTCCTCGTCTTCGTGCTCGCCTCGCCGGCCGACGAGGTCTTGATGCTGGGGCTGCTAGCCCATTGGACGCTCGGCTGGCCCCTGGCGCTCTCCGTCGTCGGCGTGATGGCGGTCTCGGTCTGTTTCCTCTTCCGGGGCGGCCTGCGGGCCGAAGTCTCGACGGGACGCCTGGAGCTGCTGTTCATGTTCGGCGGCTTCGCGCTCATCGTACCCTTCGCGTGGATCGCCGTGAAGGGCGCTTCGGGCCTCGCGGCCTCCCTGCCCGCGGCCCATCTCGACTGGACCGGCGGCGCGCCCCCGAGCCGCGTCCTCGCCTGGTTCTTCATCGCGCTGTGGACCTTCGTCGATCCGACCTTCCACCAGCGCGTCTGCGCGGCCAAGGACGCGCGGACCGCCCGCATCGGCATCGCGGTGAGCGTCTGCTTCTGGTTCGTTTTCGATTGCATGACGACCACCGCGGGACTCTGCGCGCGCTCTCTTCTGCCGGACCTTCAGGAGCCTCTGGCGGCCTTCCCGTCCCTGGCGGAACGCCTCCTGCCGCCGGCGCTGCGCGGCCTGTTCCTGGCCGGCGTAGCCTCCTCCACGATCGCCGCTTTGGGCTCGACGAGCTTCCTGTCGGCGGTCAGCCTCGGCAAGGACGGCATCGGGCGGCTGCTCGACGCCTCTGAGGAGGATCGCGAAAGCTGGGTGCGCATCGCCCTGGGCGCGACGTGCGTCTTGGCGGTCGCCCTCGCGCTGGCGCTCCCTTCGGTCGTCAAACTCTGGTATCTGGTGGGAAGCGTCGTGATCCCCGGCCTGCTGGTCGTCCTGATTTCCTCCTACTTCGAAACACTCCACGTGAGTCCGCGAGCGGCCTTCCTCTCTTCCCTGGCGGGAGTGACCGCATCGGCGGCCGCGTGGGCCCTCGGCTCCGAGACGCCGTTCTATCCGGGACTCGCCGCGTCCTTGACCGTATGGGCCGCCGGAAAAGCGGCCGGCCGCCCCCAAGGGCGGCCGGGACGCTGATCCGGACGAAAGACTACTGCTTCGTCTCGCTGCTCGGCGTCGCCGCGGACGCGGACGCCGGCGGCTGCTCGGCCTTGAGCTGCTTGACTTTCTCCACCGCGGTTTTCGCGTCGTCCGCGTAGACGCTTTTCGGGTGGGCCGCGATGAACTCGTCGAGCTTCGACAGCCCGTCGTCGGGCTTGCCGGCCAGCACCAAGCCGATGGCCGCGTCGAGCTCCGCGCGCTCCTTCTTCTGCGCGGCGTCCTGCTTGGAATCGAGCTTGCCCCGGATGTAGGGCTTATTGGGGTCGTCCAGCTTCTGGCCGCCGCCGCGGACCGCCGCGACCGCCGTGATGCTGACGTTCTTGCGCTGGTAGGCGCGCTCCGCGCCGGTGCTCTCGAGCCCCTGCTTAAAGTGCACGAACCAGGACTTGAGCGACTCCCAGTTCGCGGCCTTCTTCGCGTCCGGCGCGGGCTTGACGGCGTCCGCCGCCCGCGCGCCCGACGCGCCCAGTCCGATCACCGCCGCCAGCAATAGTTTCCTCATGTCCATGGCTCCCTCAACGCAGCAACGCGTCGACGATCAGCTGCATGCTCGGCTCCAGGGCGGCCGCTTTCGCGCCGTACTCCTTCACCTTGTCCTTGCTCTTGGTCTTCGCGGCCGTCTTCGCCAGATTGACCCAGATGCCGGGATCGGTCGGGTCCTCCTTCGCCGCCTTGTCGAACCAGCTGGAGGCCTTCGCGAAGTCCCCGTCCAAGAAGGCGATGCTGCCTAGATTGTTCATGGCCGAAGCGTTGGCGGGGTCGAGAGCGAGCACTTTCTGGAACTGCTCGGCCGCCTTGTCCCGCTTGCCCGTCTCGATATCCAGGATGCCGAGCTGCAGCGCGGGTTCCGGGTCCTTCCCGGCCTTAGCCGCGAGCTCCGACCAGTGCTTGGCCAGGTGCTCGTAGCGCTCCTTTGAATACGCGGCGATGGAGGCATCGACTCGCTTGGCGAGTTCCGCCGTCGCCGGGGTCTCCGGGGTCCAATCGGTCGCCTGCATCGTCACGGGCTCGAATGACGCCCACGCCTGCCGGGGGTCGATGATCGAAGCCTTTCCTTTCTTCTCCATCTCGCGATAGCCGTTCACCGCGTGGTGATGCGCGTCGGCGAAGGACGAGCCGACCAAGGTCGCCTCGATCGGCATCCAGTAGCTATTGTTGTACAAGATGAGCTGAGACTCCGGGACGCCCGCCAGGAGCGGGTCGCTGGACCCGGTGTCGAACATGACCGCGATATGGCCGGGGTAGTTAAGGAAAGCCGCCTTCACGCCGGCCGCCTCGAACAACGCGACGAACAGACTCGCCAGATCGTCGCACTGACCGCTCTTGCGCTTCAACGTCTCGCGCGGGAACTGCGTGATGTCGACCGGAAAGGTAGGGTTCTTCGAGATCTCCTCGAACGGGTTGTTCGGCGCCTGCTGGAACTTGATCCCCGCCGCCCCGAGGGCCTCCCACAGCTTGATCGCGGTGACGACGTTCTCGGGCAGCGCGTCCGCCTTCGCCGCGGAGGCGACCGGCTCGTTGGCGACCTTGCGCTCGAAATCCTTGACCGGCGTATCGTTGACCGTGACGAACGCCGCGAGACGCTCGGGCTTGTCCCACGTGATCGCGTTTCGCGAGAACACGCGGAGCGGCTTGGCGAGGGAGACCGTCTGCAATTTCCCGTTCTCGTAATACGTGAGGGCGAACTCCGCCTGGATCGGCGTATGCTCGGTCACGTCGAGGATCCGGTTGTTGAGCACCGCCATGAGCGGGATCTCCTTCTTCTCCTGGGGACCCAGCTGGGCGATCACGGTGTCCGTGCCGAAGTCCATGAAGTCCTTCAGGCGGAAGGTCACCTTGACGTTTTGGAACGGAACGTTCACGTTGTTGATCAAGGTGAGCGTGCCGACCGGGTTCTTCTCGTAGTATTTGTAGGACGCAGAGAAGATGTTGCCGATCTCGACGGAAGTGATCTCGACCGGAGCGCGGTTGAACTGGCCGGGCACGAAGACCTCGAGGGGCGCGGTCGGGACCCCCACGTCCATCGTCTTCGCGAGGGTGGCGACGCGGTAGAAGTAGCCCTGGTACGGGACGACGGCGGTGTCCTGATACTCCGGCTTGACGGTCGTCGCGATGGCGTCGAAGTGCCCCGCCAAGGAGGTCGAGCGCAGGATCCGGTAGCCGTCCGCCCAGGCGTTGGTCGACGGCTTCCACTTCAGCGTGACGATGCCCTCGACGACGGTCGAGGAGAGCGCCACGGGCGGCGCGAGCCGGGGGTGGAGCGCGAACGAAGCGACGCGGCTCTTGTCCGGATCGGCGATGAAGAGCTCCGAGCCCAGCACCGCGATGGCCGCTGGATCCTCGAGGCCGCGGTCGTCCCTGCCCTGCGCGAAGAAGTTCGTGACCCAGGTCCCGTCCTGACCGAACACCGAGACGCGTCCCGCGCCGCGGTCCAGGACGAACACGTAGCTCTGTCCGTCGAAGGCGAGCGCGACCGGCTCCTGGAGCTGCGTCGGCCCATCGCCCGGCTCGCCCCAGGCGAGCACGAAGCCGCCCGACGGCTCGCACTTCAAGATCTTCTTCAAGGATTTGTCGAGGATGTAGACGAAGCCCGCCTTGTCCCAGGCGACGCCCACGGGCTCCTGCAGCTCGAGCGGGCCGACGTTGGGGCCGATGGAGAACAGGTACGCGCCCTCCTTGCTGAACACCTCGACGCGCTTGTTCTTGACGTTGGCGACGTAGAGCATCCCTTTCTCGTTGACCGCCGCGCCCTGCGGAGCCTTCACGCGGCCTTCCTTTTTCTTGGAGTCGAAGAAGCCCGACGAGGCGGCGAAAGACATGAGGAAATTGCCCTTGGAATCGAAGCGCTGGAGCTTGTCGCCGTCGGTGTCGGACACGAAGAAGCCGTGCTTCTCGCTCGCCGCGAACCCGCGGGACCCGCGCGTCGACTGCTCGTCCTTGCCGGCCTTGCCGAAGACGAGGCCGATCTTGCCGGCCTTGTCGAGGCCGACGAAATTGCCCTCCTTGGACATGTACGCGAAGACCATGTCCTCGCGCGCGGCCAGCGCCGTCGCGGCGCCCTTCCACGCCATCGTCGGGCCGGCGACCGACAGCCTTGGCGCCGGGTCGGGAGGGACCGTCGCGGTCTTGAGCTTGCTGGTCAGCTGCACCCGGAGGACGCGCTTGAGCTCCTGGTCCACCACGCAGATCGTGCCGTCCGGGCTGATCCCGATGCTCCGGGCGTTCTTGAACTGGCCCAGCGCGTTGCCCTTCGAGCCGAAAACGCCCTGCATGGTCCCGGCCGGGTCCTGCTCGCGGACCTTGTAGGCCCTCGGATCGAGGACGTAGAAGAAGCCGAAGGCGTCGACGACGAAATCGGTGCCCATGAGGTTCATCTGGCTCTCGAAGCGCGCGCGCGCGTTGTAGCGCGCGATGCGCGTGTTGCCTGAATCCAGGACGAAGACATTGTCGCCCGGATCGACCATCACGCGGGCCGGATAGTCGATCTCCCCGTCCATCTTGCCTTTCTTGCCGATCGCGTAAAGGAAGACGCCCTCGTCCGTGTAGACGTTGATGCGCCCGTTGCCCGAGTCCGCGACGTAGACGCGGCCGTCGGTGCCGACGGCGACGGACTGCGGGTACTTCATCTGCCCCATCGCCGAGCCCTTGCCGCCGAAGGAGCCAAGGAACTCCCCGTCCGCAGTCAGCATCTGCACGCGCGAGTTGTCCGTATCGGCGACGTAGACCCTCCCGTCCGAGGCGACGGCGAGCCCTTTGGCGCCGGAGAACCCCGTCTTGTCGGAGCCGGAGCGCCCGACCGACTTGATGAGCTTTCCTTCGTCGTTGTAGATGAGGAGGGCGTCCTTCTTCTCGTCGATCAGATAGACTCTCGAGAGCGACGCCGCGACGGCGCCAGGTCTCGCGACGTCCTCCAGCGTGATCGAGGGGAGGAACTTGATGTCGTCGAAGGAGCGGGCAGGCACGGCTCCGAGGGACAAGATGAGCGATAAAATAGAGAGGCGGCTCGGACTCATTTCAGTTTCTCCAGGATCAAGCGGTTCACGACGGCAGGATCGGCCTTGCCGCGGGACTTCTTCATCACGGTACCTACTATAGCCCCAATAGCGCGTTCTTTGCCAGCCCGCAAATCAGTCACAGCCTTGGGGTTCTCGGACAGGGCCTCCTCCACCCACTTCGTCAGCTCGCCCTCGTCCGAGACCTTGGCGAGGCCGAGTTTCTCGACGAGGCCCGCGGGGTCTTCGCGCGTCTCCCACACCTTCGCGAACACTTCCTTGATCCCTTTGGAGGTCAGAACTCCATTCTTAGACAGGGCGACGAGCGAGGCGATGTGCGCGGGAGACACGGGCGATTTCTCGATGCCGACGCCCTCGGCGTGAAGCTTGGCCAAGAGCTCGTTGGAGATGAGGTTCGCCGCGAGCTTCGCCGCCTCGGCGCCGTCGCCGGAGTCCTTGAGGCAGTCCTCGTAGTAGCGCGCCAGCGCGCGGCTGCCGGTCATGACGCCCGCGTCGTATTCGGAGATCTTGTAGCTGGATACGAGCCTCGCCCGCATGGCCGCCGGAAGCTCGGGCAGAGCGGACTTGAGGCGACTGACCATGGCCGGCTCCGCCTCGAGCGGGACCAAGTCCGGCTCCGGGAAATAGCGGTAGTCGTGGGCCTCTTCCTTGGAACGCATGGGTTCCGTGACGCCGCGATTGGCGTCCCACAAGCGCGTCTCCTGGACGACCTTTCCGCCTTCCTTTATTAGCTCGCAATGCCGCCGAAACTCATAATCGATGGCGTCCTTGACGTTGCGGAACGAGTTCAGGTTCTTGATCTCCGCCCTGGTCCCGAACTCCTGTTGTCCGCGCGGCCGCACCGAGACATTCGCGTCGCAGCGCATCTCGCCCTTCTCCATGTCGCAATGAGAAACGCCGACGTATTGGAGGATCTCCTTGAGGACGGTCAGATATTGGAACGCCTCTTCGGAGCTGCGCATCTCAGGCTCCGAGACGATTTCGATGAGCGGAGTGCCGGCGCGGTTGTAGTCGGCGAGCGAGTAGTCGAGCTCCTCGGCGCCGATATCGTGGACGAGCTTGCCGGCGTCCTCCTCCATGTGGATGCGGTGGATGCCGATGCGCTTGGCGGGAGGTCCGGCGATCTCGAGCGCGCCCGCGGTCGAGAAGGGCTCCTCGTACTGGGATATTTGATAGCCCTTCGGCAGATCGGGATAGAAGTAGTTCTTGCGCGCGAAGATCGAGACGTCGCGGAGCTTGCAGCCCAGGGCGAGGGCCGCGGAGAAGGAGAGCTCGACGGCCTGCCGATTGAGAACGGGCAGCGTGCCCGGTTGCCCCGTGCATACCGGGCAGACGTTGAGGTTGGCCCGCGCGCCGAAAGACCCGGACGGGCACGAGCAGAACAGCTTCGACGCGGTATTGAGCTGGCAGTGCACCTCGAGTCCGATGACGAGCTCCATTTCGTTGGCGGTCATGTGCCTATCCCTTGGAGACGAGGTCGACGAGCCGCTGATCGCCCGGATAGCGAAGCTTGCGGCGGGCCTCCGCAGGCGACGTCCAGCGGCAAGCCAAGACCTCGTCCGCGTCCGGTTCGCCGCGCTTCACCTCGGCCTCCATCGTATACCAGCGGACCCGCTTGGAGACGAGCCGCTTCTTGCGCGTGAAATGATATCGGACCAAGGTGAGCGGGGCCTTGATGCGGCAGCGCCAGCCCGTCTCCTCCTCGACTTCGCGGAGCGCCGCCTGGCGGGGCGTCTCGCCCTTCTCCAGATGCCCCTTCGGGAACGTCCACACCACCTCGCCCCTGAGGTTCTCCACCTGGACGAGCAGGAACTTCCCGTCGCGCTGGACGACGCCGCCGGCGGAATACTCGAAGTCCTTCTCCGGGCGGGCTATGCGTCCTCCTTGAGCTCAGGGAACGGCTTGGCGGCCTCGAACGCCCGGGCGGCGGCGAAGAGAGCGGTCTCCTCGAAGGGTTTGCCCAGGAGCTGCAGTCCGATCGGCAGGCCCTTCGAACTCAGCCCGCACGGGATCGAGACGCCCGCGATGCCCGCGAGGTTGCAGGGGATCGTGAAGACGTCGGAAAGGTACATCTGAAGCGGATCATCCGACTTCTCGCCGAAGCGGAACGCCGGCGTCGGCGATGTCGGCGTCGCCAGGATGTCCACCTGGTTGAACGCCTCGTTGAAATCCCGCTGCATGAGGGTGCGCACGCGCTGCGCCTTGCCGTAGTAGGCGTCGTAGTAGCCGGAGCTGAGCGCGTAGGTCCCGAGCATGATGCGGCGCTTGACCTCCGGGCCGAAGCCTTCGCCGCGCGTCCTCTCGTACACCTCGAGGAGGCTCGCGTCCTTGTCGGTCCTCGCGGCGGAGCGGCCGAAGCGGATGCCGTCGAATCGCGCGAGGTTCGCGCTCGCCTCGGCGGGGGCGACGAGATAGTACACGCTGACGGCGAAGCGCGAGTTCGGCAGGGACACCTCGCGGATCTCGGCGCCGAGCCCGCGCAGCGTCGCGACCGCGTCGCGCACGGACGCCTCGACCTCGGGGTCCATGCCCTTGACGAAATACTCCTTCGGCACGCCGACGCGCAGACCCTTCACGTTCCGGCCCTTCATCTCCGCGAGGTAGTCCTTCGCGGCGGCGCCGGCGGACGTCGAGTCCTTCGGGTCGTGGCCCGAGATGACGGAGAGACAAAGCGCGGCGTCCGAGACGTTGCCGGCGAACGGCCCGATCTGGTCGAGAGACGAGGCGAAAGCCACGACGCCGTAGCGCGAGACGAGGCCGTAGGTCGGCTTCATGCCGACGATGCCGCACAGCGCAGCGGGCTGGCGGATAGAGCCGCCCGTATCCGAGCCGAGGGCCAAGGGGGCCATGCGCGCGGCCACGGCGGCCGCGGAACCGCCGCTGGATCCGCCCGGAACGCAGTCGAGGTTCCACGGGTTCTTCGTCTTGAAGAACGCGGAGTTCTCCGTCGAGGAACCCATCGCGAACTCGTCCAGGTTGGTCTTGCCCACGAAGACCGCGCCCTCCGCCCGCAACTTCTCGATCACCGTGGCGTCGTAGGGCGCGACGTAGCCTTCCAGTATCTTCGACGAGCACGTGGTCGGCGCGCCCGAGATCATCAGATTGTCCTTGATCGCGACCGGCACTCCCGCGAGACGCCCCTTCCTGCCGGCCGGACGCGCATCCACCGCGCGCGCGGCCTCCAGCGCCTGCTCCTCCAGGATCGTCACGAACGCCTTCAGCTTCGGGTCGAGCACCTTGATGCGGGCGAGAAACGCCTGGGCGACCTCGACCGCTTTGATCTTGCCCGAGCCCACCTGCTCCGCGATCTCGACGGCGGTCCGGCGCGTGATGTCGGTCATTGGATGAAAGGGGTGTCGTCTCCGCGCGTCTGCTCGGCTTCCTCGGCGGCCTGCCGTCGCTTGCGGCCCGCCGGCGTCTCGGTGCCCATCTCGGTCTTGGGCGGCGCGACGTCGTCGGTGGCCCGGCGCCGCTTCGGCTCGGCCTCGAAGCCCTTGGGCTCGTCCTGGCCGGAGGCCTTGCCCTCGACCATGTCGATGGCCGCCTGGATCTTCGCCTGACGGTTCGGCGAGATCTTGAGCGCGAGGCGCAGGTCCGCCAAGGCGCCCTCGCGGTCTCCGACCTGCGATTTGGCGAGCCCCCGGTTCGACAGCGCGAGGCCGTTGCGCGGATCGATGGCGAGGACCTTGTCCAGATCGTGGATCGCCTCGTCATAGTTGCCCAGGGAGAAATAGACGTTGCTGCGCAGGTAGAGCGCCTCCGTGTTGTCCGGGTTGTAGGTCAGGAACTTGGTGAAGTCCGAGAGCGCCTTGCCTCGCTCTCCGATCTCGCGGTAGTCCTTGCCGCGATACCAGTAGCCCCATTGGAAGTCGGGATTGAGCTCGAGGGCCCGGTCGTAGTCCTCCGCCGCGTTGGCGAAGCGCCGGAGCTTGTCGTAGACCGTGCCGCGGACGATGAAAAAGAGCGCCCGCTGCCGCAGCTTGATCGCCGCGCTGAGCGCCTGGATCGCCTCGTCGGAGCGCCCCTGCGAGCTCATCGCGGACCCTTGGCCGAACAAGGCCAGGGCGTGCTTGGGGTCCATCCCCTGCGCCTCCTCGAAGTCCTTCTCGGCGCCGGCGAGGTCCTTGGCGACGTAGCGCGCGAAGCCGCGGGCGACGTGCGATTCGGCGGAGTTTGGCTGGAGCTTGAGCCCGACCTTCGCGTCGCGATCGGCGCCCTCGCGGTCTCCTTTGGTCCACTCGAACATCGACAAGTAGGCGGTGGCCGTCCTCCAGCCGGGATTGAGCGCGATGGCCTTGCGCATCTCGCTCACGGCCGCGTCGAACTGGGCCGACTCGTAGGCGACGAGGCTCTTCTGGTACGCCCGCACGGCCTCGGGGCTCGGCTCGCCCGCCGCGGCCGGAACCGCGGCGAGCAGGACGGGCGCGAGGAGCCGGGCGGCGGTCACTCGATGACCTTCCGGACCTTGAAGTAAGGGCCTTCCCGCTCGGGCGAGAGCTCAAGGAGCTTCTCCGCGGCGGCGAAGGGCTCGGCCTTGTCGTCGCGCATCACGTTCGTGACGCCGAGGACGCTCGAGGTCGGCGGCACCGTCGAGGTGTCGACCGCCTTGAGCTCCGCCATCGATTCCAGGATCTTGCCGAGCTGCTCTTGGTAGCGCTTCGTCTCTTCGGCAGTGACGCTCAGCCGCGCCAATCGCGCGATCTTTTTTACGTCTTGTTCGCTGATTCCCATGGGGGCCTCAGAGCGGCTCCAGCGGGGCGTATCGCACCAGGAACTTGCGCGTCTTGCCGCTCTGGAACGCGACCGCGACCTTGAGCGCCTCGCCCTGCCCGGACTTCTCGACGATCGTGCCGATCCCGAACTCGGCATGGCGCACCCGCATGCCGACCCGCACGCCGCCCACCGAGGGGCGATTGGCCGGCGGCTCGGCTTGAGGCTCGGGGACGCGGCGGCGGTCCTGCTCGCCCGGGCCGAGGAGCCGCGCCTCGAGCACGAAGCGCGACGGCAGGTTCTGATAGGTCTGCCCGAACAGCCGGCGCGTCGCGGCGTAGGTCAGAAAAAGATACTCGCGCGCCCGGGTCATGCCGACGTAGGCGAGGCGGCGTTCCTCCTCCAGCTCGTCGGGCGAGGAGTTGTTCGCCCCGATCGGGAAGAGGCCTTCCTCCAAGCCCGTCAAGAACACCGCGGGAAATTCGAGGCCCTTCGCCAAGTGCACGGTCATGAGCGTGACGGCCGAGGCGCCGGCGTCGAGCGCGTCGAGGTCGGACTGGAGCGCGACGGTCTCGAGGAAATCGCCGAGCTTCGGCGTCTGCTCGGCCTTGAGCTCCTCGAAGTCCTTCACGGCGTTCAAGAGTTCCTGGAGGTTGTTGAGCCGCGCGAGCGCCTCGGGATCTGACTCCGTCTCCTCCTCGAGCGCGGCCCAGTAGCCGGTCCGCTTGAGTATCCGCGCCATCGCCTCGCCCGGCGCCGTCGTGTCCAAATCGACCCGCAACGTGCGGAACAGCTCGGTCAGCTCGAGGCAGCCGCGGCGACACGCCGACGTCAGGTCGGGGATCTGCGCGAACATCCCGATGGCCTCGAGCATCGTCACGCCCTTCACCGAAGCGAAGCGTTCGATGTGGTCTTGGCTCGTCTTGCCGATGCCGCGCGTCGGCGTGTTGATGATGCGGTTCAAGCTCACCGAGTCGCCCGGGTTGAGCGCCACGCGCGCGTAGGCGAGGACGTCCTTGACCTCCTTGCGCTCGTAGAAGCGCATGGCGCCGACCACGCGGTAGGGGAGACGGGACAGCCGGAGCGCTTCCTCGAACTGCCGGCTCTGCGCGTTGGTGCGGTAGAAAACGGCGATCTCGCTCAGGCTCGCGCCGCGGTCGACGAGCTGGAGGATCGTCTTGACGACCCAGCGCGCTTCTTCGGTCTCGTTGACCGACTCCCAGACGCGCACCGGCTCTCCGCTCGGGCGTTCGGTCCAGAGGGTCTTGGGCTTTCTCTGGCGGTTGTTGGCGATGACGAGGCTCGCCGCGTTCAGGATGTTCGGCGTCGAGCGGTAGTTCTGCTCGAGACGCACCACCTTCGCGTCCTTGAAATCGTGCTCGAACTCGAGGATGTTGCGGACGTCCGCGCCGCGCCAAGAGTAGACCGCTTGATCCTCGTCGCCGACGCAGCAGACGTTGCGGTGCTTCGCCGCCAAGGTCTTCGTCAGGATATATTGGGCGCGGTTGGTGTCCTGGTACTCGTCGACGAGCAGATGGAGGAAAAGCTCCTGGTAATACTCGCGCACGCGCTCGTTGTCGCGCAAGAGCTCGACGGCCTTGAGCAGGAGATCGCCGAAGTCGAGGCATCCCGCCTGGTCGAGCTTCGCCTGGTAGACCTCGTAGATGCGCGCCGCGGTCTGGCGGTAGGCGTCGATCGAGGTCGAGGCGTGGATCGAGTAGGACTTCGCGTCGAGCAGGTCGTCCTTCGCCCGCGAGATGACGCTCACGTACATCCCGGCCTTGTTCTTCTGCTCCTCGAGGCCGAGCTCCTTCATGGCCTCGGCGACGAGCTTCTTCTGGTCGTCGGAGTCGTAGATCGTGAAGTGGCGCGGGAGCTCCGCCTCGGCCGCGTGCGTGCGCAACAGTTTGGCGCAGAACGCGTGGAAGGTGTGCATCCACACGTAGGAGCCTTGGCCCGGCGCGAGTTCCTCGATGCGCTTGCGCATCTCCCCGGCGGCCTTGTTCGTGAACGTGACGGCGAGGATGCGGCTCGGCGGGACGCCCTCGTTGATCAGCCGCGCGATGCGATGGGTGATCACGCGCGTCTTGCCGGTCCCGGCGCCCGACACGACGAGCAGCGGCCCGCCGCGGTAGACGACCGCTTCGAGCTGGGGTCCGTTGAGCTTTTCGGAGGAGACCGCCGTCATATATACGTTCGCGCGCGTTCGACGCCTATTTTACAAAACTTGACGACTTGGTGTCAGGGGCAGAGACGGTAGGGGCGATCCCCGTCGACGGGCGTGCCGTCGAGCGCCCGCTTGAAGAAGGTCAGCGACGACTGGAGCCGCCGCGCTTCGGCGCACCAGGCAGGAGTGAAGCGGGCGTACTCCGCCTGGAACATCGGCTTTCCCGAATCCGGGAACGCCCGATACGCCGCGCAGTTCCCCTGCTCACCGCATTCCTCGACGACGGCGAAGTCGAAGTCGCCGAACAGATCGGGGACGACCGCCGCGGCGTTCTTGAGGCCGACGAGCCGGCCTTCGGCGCGGGCGTCTCGGCTCAGCGCCTTGAGGAACCGGACCGCGTCCGCGCGCGTCAGACGGAATCGCGTCCCCGCTCCCTCCTCGTTGTCGTAGCCGTCGACGTTGTCCGGCTCCACGCCGTCGCAGCCTTTTTCGCGCGCCAGGGCGAGCCGTCCCTTCATCACGGCGAGGACCCCGGGATGACGCAGGTCGAGCCAGCATTCCTTCGGCCACTCGCGCATCGGGTTTCCGACCGCCTCGTGCGGGAACCGGCGGTTGTCCGGCCGCCCGAGCCGCGACTCCGGCAAGGACAGCTCCTCGAGACAGCGCTCCCGCGAGACCGCTTGGACGCCCGCTGTCCCCCGGCGCCAGCTCTTGCTTCCCTCCGTCTCGATCGTGCCCGCGCTGAAATAGCAGATCACGGTCTTGCCGGACCTTTTCAGCCGGTCGATCGTGCCGCGGTCGGTGTTGAAGAGGTCGACGTCGATGACTTCGGCATAGGCGGGCGCCTTGAGCTCGCCGGAGAGCTGCCAATACCACGACATCCCTGGACGCAGCTCGGCCGACGCCGGCGCCGGCGCCGCGAGAGCCAGCGCCAAGACCATCCCCCTCATGCGCCCGATTCTAGCAAACGGCCATCCGGGCGGCATTTGTAATATGATGGCGGACATGTCCGCGCGAACGTGGCCCCTGTCGCTCGCGGCCGCGGCGTTGCTGTCGACGGGCGCGGACGCGGCGCGCACGCCGCCGACCGTCGTCGAGGTCCTCTCTCCCGGCGGCCGCGTCGCGATCACGCTCGAGCTCAAGGAGTACGAGGGCCGCAAGGCCACCGCGGTCTACCGCGTCTCCCGCGACGGGGCGCCGCTGATCCACGATTCCGGGCTCGGCCTCTATTTCAAGAAGGACGTGCCGCTCGACTCGCGTCTCGTGATCGCCGACGTGGCGCGGCGGACGGCGGAGGAGACCGGCGCGTTCGGCTTCGGCAAGACGTCGTCCGCGCGCGTGCGATACTCCGAAGCGGCGGTCACGCTCGAGGAGACCGCGCCGCCGCAGCGCCGCTTCACGGTCGTACTGCGCGCTTTCGACGACGGCGTCGCCTTCCGATACATGATCCCGCGCCAGCCCCCGCTCGACATCGTCGACTTGCGGGAGGAGCTCACGCAGTTCGATTTCGCGGGAAATCCCACCGCGTATTACCTGCCTCTCGAGTTCGGCTCATCCTATGAGACGTTCTACGCGAGCGCCTCGAGCCGGGACGTGCGCCTCGCCCGGGACGTCCAGATCGGGCTTCCGCTTCTGCTCGAGTTCCCAAAGGGGATCTATGGCCTCCTGACCGAGGCGAACCTCACGAATTACGCCGGCCTCTATCTCGTACCGTCCCGATGGCCGAACGGCCCGTTCGAAAGCCGCCTCGCCCCATCGCTCGCCGGCGGGGACGCCAAGGTCCGGGCCGCCGCGCCGTTCGAAACGCCCTGGCGCGTACTCTTAATCGGCAGTGCCGCGGCGATCTTGGAGTCCAACGTCGTCCGCGCGCTAAATCCCCCCTCCAGGATCGGCGACGCCTCGTGGATCAAACCCGGGAAATCGGTGTTCGGGTGGTGGAACGGCTACTACATGCCCGACTCGCCGCCCTTCGTGGCCGGGGTCAACACGCCGACGATCAAGCGCTTCATCGATTTCGCCGCGGCGAGCGGCATCGCGTACGCCACGATCGACGGCACCAACGACGAGGCGTGGTACGGCGGCCCGGTCGGCGAATACGCGGGCCAGGACGTCACGCGGGCGAACCCGAAGCTCGACCTGCCGGAGGTGCTGGCGTACGCGAAAACGAAGGGCGTGGCGATCCGCCTCTGGACGCACTGGAAAGGCCTCGAGAACCGGCTCGAGGACGTGTTCCGGACCTACGCGCGCTGGGGCGTCTCCGGCGTCATGGTCGACTTCATCAACGGCGACTCGCAGGAGCGCGTCGCGTTCGTGGACGAGGCCACCGAGGCGGCCGCGCGGCACCGCCTCACGATCAATTTCCACGGCATGTACAAGCCCACCGGCCGCGAGCGGACCTGGCCCAACGTGATCAGCTACGAGGGCGTGCTCGGGACCGAGTACAACAAATGGGACGCCGTCGGCAGCACGCCGGAGCACGAGCTCCTCGCGTTGTTCGCGCGCATGCCGGCCGGCCCGCTCGACGTCCATCAAGGCTCGGTCCGTCCGGTCGTCCCGGAGAAGTACGCGCCGGACAACCGGCCCGTGACGATGGGCACGCTCGTGCGGCAGCTCGCGGCATACGTCGTCTACGAGAATCCCCACCCGCTCGTCGCCGATTCGGCGTCGGCCTACGAGCGCTATCCGGACCTCCTCGCGTTCATCCGCGACGTCCCCGTCGCCTGGGACGAGACCAAGGTCCTCGCGGCGGAAGTTCCTCATTACCTCGTGATCGCCCGGCGGAAAGGGAAGGATTGGTACGTGGGAGCGGTCACCGACCGGACGCCGCGCGCCCTGGAGATCCCGCTTCGCCTGCTCGGCCCCGGCTCTTTCCAGGCGGAACTGTTCGTCGACGGCGCGGACGCCGGAGAGCACCCGGAGAGCTATCAGCATGAGACGCTCGTGATGTCCGCGGACGTCCTGCTGATCCCGCTCGCCCGGGCGGGCGGCTACGCCGCGAAGCTCTCTCCCCGCTAGCGTACGACGCCGGCGCGGATCAAGGCGAGCGACGCCGCGCCGACGAGAAGCCACAGCGCGGCGCCTTGGACGAGAGGGCGGGCGCCGATCTTGCGCAGCGCGGAAAGCGAGATGCCCGTGCCGATGAGGAACAACGTCGCGCTCAGCCCGGCCTTGGCCGCGCGCGTCAGGGCCAGGAACGCGTTCTCGCCGCCCGGCGCGAGCGACCTCGCCGCCGCCGCCAGGACGAAGAACAGGATGAACCAGGGCCACTGCATCTCCGCGTCCGACTTGCGGATCGCGGCCGCGCCGAGCGTAAGCGGGATGATCCACAAGGCGCGCGCGAGCTTGACGGTGGCGCCGACCGCCAGGGCCGCGGGGCCGTACTTCACGCATGCGCCGACGACCGAGCTCGTGTCGTGGATGGCGAGCGCCGCCCAGAGCCCGAACTGCTCCTGCGACAGTCCGAGCGCCGCGCCGATCTGCGGGAACGTGAGGAGGGCGATCGAATTGAGCAGGAACACCGTCGCGAGCGACACCGACATCTCCTCCGCGTCCGCGCCGAGCACGGGGCCGAGCGCCGCGATGGCGCTGCCGCCGCAGATCGCCGTCCCGGTCGAAATCAGGCGCGAGATCGTCGATCCCACGCCGAGCGCCCTGCCGATCAAGGTCCCCGCCGCGAGCGCGATGGCGATGCCGCCGGCCGTATAAAGGAACCCGTTCGCGCCGGCCTTGAGCACCTGATGGAGATTCATCCCGAAGCCGAGCCCGACCACGCTCGTCTGAAGCAGGAGCTTGGTCGCCTTCTTCACCTGCGCGGGATAGGGATGCGCGGCGAGGAGCCCGAAGGCGATGCCGAGCGCGAGCGCGAGCGGCGGCGACGCCCAGGGCGTCAGGGCGAAGAGCGCGAGAGCCCAAAACACGGCGCCGGCCGCGGTCACGTCGCTACAGTAGCAGATAACCGGCGCGTGCGGAAAATGGAGCGCGCGAATGATAAGATGGCGCGGTGATCCCGAGAGACGCGCGCGCGGACTCCGTCCGCTTCGATCTCGCCGTCGTCGCGGCGTTCACGCTCCTCCTGGCGCTGCCGTTCCTCGGCAGCGCCTTCGACATCGACGAGCCGTATTTTCTCGCGGTCGCGCGGCACATCCTGGCGGACCCCTGGCATCCGCTCGATTTCCGGTTCAATTGGTTCGGGAAGGCCGTTCCCGCGAGCGACATCAACGTCCATCCCATGGTGCTGCCGTACGTTCTGGCCCCGTTCCTCCATCTCTCCGGCGGGCGCGAGTGGCTGATGCGGCTCTTCTGCCTGCCCTTCGACCTCATGGCCGCGCTGAGCCTGTACCTCCTCGCGGCGCGCACTCTCGCCAAGCCCCTGATCCCGACGCTCCTCGTGCTCGCGGGACCGGCGTACGCGCTCAACATGCATCATCTGATGGGCGAGAAGTGGATCGGCGCCTTCGGCTTCGCGTCGATGGCCGCGCTCCTGAGCGCGATCGAGGACGATCGCGCGGCCTGGCTCTGGGGTTCGGCGGCGCTCCTGGCCTTGGCGCTCATGTCGAAGTTCACCGCGATCTTCCTCCTCGCGCCCGCGCTGGTCCTGTTGATCCAGAGAAGGGTCCCGCTCCGCCGTGTCGCGTCCTACGCGGCCCTCGCGCTCGCGCCCCTCGGCGTCATGTTCGTCGTCGGACACGCCGGGACCTTGATGCACGCCAGATCGCTCAAGGAGGGAATGCTGGGCGCCGGCGCGTACTCCTGGCTCGGGACGATCGACCGGCTCCGGGCGACGGCCGCATTCTGCGGGGGCTGCGTCTGCCTGCCGCTGCTTCCCGCGCTGCGGGAGAGCGTCCGCGGCCGCGGGATCGCCCAGGCCGCCGGTCTCGCCGCCGTCGCGGCGCTTTTCCTGCCGGCCTTCGACACAAGCCGGGTGATCGCGCTCGACCGCGCTTTCGGCATCGTGTGCGCCCTCAGCGCCGTCTGGACCTGGCTTCGCCTTTCCTCGGAGCCGTATCGATGCTCGAGCCTGGGGAACTTCTGGCTGGCCTGGCTCGCCTGCGTCATCGCGGTGCAATTGACCTTGTATTGGTCGGCCGTCACCCGCTTCACTCTGTTCATGGCCCCGCCGATCGTCTTCCTGTCCGCGGAATTCCTGGAGAGCCGCCGGGGCGGCGGCGCGATCCTCAGGCCGATCCTAGCCGCGACGGTCGGGCTGACCCTCCTGCTCGGGCTCGTCGACGCGAAGCATGCCGCCGCGGAGCGGGACGTCGCCCTCCGCGTCGTACGGTCGGCAGCGAAGCCAGGAAGGACGCTCTGGTTCACGGGGCATTGGAGCCTGCAGTACTACATGGAACAGGCCGGGGGCCGGGCGATCGACGTGTCGGAGGGAGGGTGGGATCGCGTGAAGCCCGGCGACGTCGTGGTCGTGCCCATGGTGAACACGAACGTGGTCCCTCCGGGCCGCCGTCTTCTCGCCGACGTCGATACCTATTCCGTCGGCCATCCCGTGCCTCTTCGCCTGACCGCCTACGGCGACCGCCAGGCCGGCTTCTACTCGAGCGTGTTCGGGTTCCTCCCGTTCACGATCGGCCTCGAGCCGGTGGACGAGCTCTCGGTCGTGACGTTGAAGTAGCCGCTACCCCCGGTGGACCGCGATGTTCGCCATGACGGCGTCGTCCAGGTACTCGAAATCGAGCGGCTTCGGGACGAAGTCGCAGGCGCCCTCCTCCATGGCGAGCTTGGAGCGGGTTTCCAGGAGGTCCGCGGTCATGATGATGATGCGGACGCTCGCGTCGACGTCGCGCATCTCGCGCAGGACCGAGACGCCGTCCAAGTCCGGCATGTGCAGGTCGAGCAGGACCGCGTCCGGCCGGTCCTTGCGGAAGATCTTCAGAGCTTGGTCTCCATTCGGCGCCGTCGCGACGGCGTAGCCGAGCCCCGCGAAGTGCTCGGCCAGCGCCTCGAGCAGGTCGGGTTCGTCGTCGACGATGAGCAGTTTCCCCTTGTCATCGAACGGAAGCGTGTCGACGCGGAACTGGGACTGGATGATCGGGCCGAATGAATTGATGCGCTCGTGCATAGGGACCTCCGCCATACATTCAGTGAAACAGAATCGGCCGGAAAGGCCAATGGATGAGACGTGAATCTTGGGTGAAGGGAATTCGACGGGTCTAGTAGATGGACTTGAGGCGCACGAGGGCTTCGACGTGGTCGGTATGCGGGAACAGGTCGATCGCCTGGGCGCGTTCGAGCTCGTAGAAGCCGGCGAGCCGCCGCACGTCCTCCGCCATGGATTTCGGGTTGCAGGACACGTAGATGATCGACGCGGCGCCGAGCTTCTTTAGAGCCTCGACGGCCGCCGGGTGGAGGCCGCTCCTAGGCGGGTCCAGGATCACGGTGTCCACGTCCAGGTTCTGCGCGGCGAGCATGGGAAGGAGATCCTCGACCTTCGACTCCATGAACTCGGCGTTCTTGATCTTGTTCTGCCCCGCGTTGAACCGGGCGTCCTCGACCGCCGAGGCGATGACCTCGACGCCCATGACGCGCTCCGCGAGATCGGCGACGCACAAGGTGATGCCGCCCGACCCGCAGTACAGATCGAGGATGTTCTTCGGCTTGAGCTCCTTGAGCCACTCGCGCACCATCGAGTAGAGCTCCGAAGCCCCGTTGGTGTTCGTCTGGAAGAACGTGTACGGCGAGATGCGCAGGCTGCGGCCGAGCACCTTCTCCGTGATGAAGCCTGGGCCGTGCAGCGGCGTCGTCTTGTCCGTGCGCGCGACATCCGACTTCTTGTCGGTCACGCCCCACAATACCGTCGTCGCCGGGTAGGAATCGAGGACCGCCTTCAAGAAGGACTCCTTCGGCAGCTTGCCCGGCCCCGTCACGAGGAGCACCATCCGGTCGCCGGTCCCCTTCCCCTCGCGCACCACGAGGTGCCGCAGGAATCCGACCTGCTTGTGGAGATTGTAGGGCTCCAGGTTCTCCTTGAACCCCCACGCGTGCACGGAGGCGAGCAGCTTCGGCGCCTCTGGCGACATCAAGAAGCATTCCGTCAGGTTCATCACCTTGTCCCAACGCTTCTTGCGCTTGAGGCCGAGCAGGAGATGGTCCTGCCCGAGCGGCGGCGCAGGATAGATGTCCTGGAACGAGAACTCCATCTTATTGCGGTAGTACCACGGCTCGGGAGACGGGCGCACCGTGATCGGCTCGGCCCAGCCGAGCGGCTGGATGAGCGCCGTCAGGATCTCGCCCTTCTTGGTGAGCTGGTCCTTATACTCGAGATTCTGGATCTGGCAGCCGCCGCATTCCCCGAAATGGACGCAACGCGCGGCGCCCCGGTCGATCGGCGCCTCGCCCTTGGGACCCTCAGGAGCTGAACTTGAAGAAACAGACGTCGCCATCTTTTACGACGTACTCCTTGCCCTCCGATCGGATGAGCCCCTTTTCACGCAGCGCCGACTCCGCCTCGAACTTGTCGATGTCGGTGAAGTTGTAGACGTCCGCCTTGATAAACCCTTTCTCGAAATCGGTGTGGATGACGCCCGCCGCCTGCGGAGCCTTCATGCCCTGCGTGATCGTCCACGCACGGACCTCGTCCTCGCCCGCGGTGAAGTAGCTTTGCTGGCGCAGAAGCTTGTAGGCCGCGACGATGACTCTTTCCAAGCCGGTCTGCGTGAGTCCCAGGTCCGCGAGGAACGGCGCGCGATCCTCCTCCGGCAGCTGGACGATCTCCGCCTCGAGCTTGCCGCACAAGGTGAGGCAGTCGGAGTTGCGCGCCTTGGCCGCGTCCTCCAGGCCCCTGATCGCAGCTGGATCCGGGCTCTCATCGGTGTTGCCCACGTAGAGCGCGGGCTTGGCCGTGAGGAAGAAGAATTCCTTGATGTCTTTCTCGGGAAGTCCGAGGCTGCGCACCGTCTTGCCCGCCTCAAGCCCCGCCTTGATCTTGGCGAGCAGAGCGAGCGCGGCCGTCGCCGACTTGTCGCCCGTGCGCGCCTTGCCGGAAACCTTCTCGAACTGCTTTTCGACCGAGGCGAGGTCGGCAAGGACGAGCTCCGTCTCGATCACTTCCAAGTCTCGGTTCGCGTCGACGCCTCCGAGGGTATGGACGACGTCCGGATCCTTGAAAAGCCGGACGAGATGGATGATCGCGTCGACCTCGCGGATGTGCGCGAGGAACTTATTGCCGAGGCCTTCGCCCTGGGAGGCTCCCTTGACCAAGCCCGCGATGTCGACGAAACGCACCGCCGCGGGTGTCGTCTTCTTCGGGTGGAACAAGGACGTCAGGCGGGCGAGGCGGGAGTCGGGAACGAGGACGACGCCGACGTTCGGCTCGATCGTCGTGAAGGGATAGTTGGAGCTCGCGGCGTGACCGGAGGTCAGCGCATTAAAGAGCGTAGATTTTCCTACGTTGGGAAGCCCGACGATCCCGATCTCCATTTCTCGGCTGTGCTCAATGATAGCACAAATGCGTTCACGGTGCGGGCGCGGCGCCGGTTTAAAGGCGCGGCTCGGGCGGGACGACGATGCAGCCGTGGAAACGCAGGGTGCCGCCGCCGAGTCCAACCTGGATCTCGGGAGCGGACTCGGCCGGCGTATCGACGTACAGCCGCCCCGAGTCGATGCCGAGCTCGCGCGCGGCCTTGGAGCACGCGTCCCAGCCGTAGCCGAACATGTAGCTGCGCGACGGCCATCCGAGCCGGAGCAGCGCCGCGGGCTGCATCGAATGCCCCGCGTGCGATATGCCGACGAGCGCGAGGACCCGCGCGCCGGAGTTTTCCGACAGTACGCGGCTGATGTTCGACGCCATGCGATCGTCCCGCGCGCGCATGTGCAGGTTGTCGTCGCCCGCGCAGATCGGCGGCGGGGTGTGCACGACGCAAAGCCTGTCCATCGCCTCCACATCCTTGTCGGGGATATCGAGCGCGACGAGCCTCAGTCCCTTAGCTCGCGCGGCCTCCCACATCGGCCGGAAGGGCCTGAACGGATACGACCACGTGCGCTCCAGGATCTCCGCAAACTCGTCGGCGGAAATCGTCCCGTCCGAGTAGGCGTCCAGGAGGGGCTGGCGATCGTCGCCCGTCTCGATACCGAAATGCGTGAACCCGGCGGCGCGGATCTCGTCCATGTGAAGGCGGAGTTCGTCTTTGACCCGCCGGTCGCTGTGGGACTCGCCGATGTAGATCACGCGCTCGGGCCCGGCGAGCAGCCGCGCCCAATCGAGCGGCCGGGCGTGGGCGGAAACGTAGCGGGAGTCCACGGACGCGGCGTGGACCGGCGGCGCCGAAACGAGCGCGGCGACGAGCAACGACAGCAAGAGCCTGCGGCGCTTCATGCGTCCCCCTCTGCCGTCATCCTAACTTTTCGACGGCGAAGTCATCCTAGAGCCAACGCCCAAATGGGTCGGAGCATATGGACTACGCCAAAGTACCCCGACAGACCCAGACGGAAGTCGATGCTCCACGGGAGCCCTGGTGGGGTATAATAATGTGTGAGAGAATAAGCCGGCCCCCAAACCCCCCTCGTGACCCAGACGACGACCGACGCGGACCTAGTACGGCGCGTGAGCGCGGGCGAGCAAGACGCGTACGCGGCTCTCATCGAGCGCCACCACGCGAACGTGCAAGGCTTATGCGGCTCGATCCTGGGCGACCCGACGTCCGCGGAGGACGCCGCCCAGGAGGTGTTCCTCAAGGCCTACAAGTCTCTCGGGAATTTCCAGGGAGATTCTTCCTTCGGTACTTGGATCTACCGCATCGCGTCCAATCATTGCCTGGACACCGTCCGCAGCCGCTCACGGCGCAAGACGGAGTCGCTCGAGGCGCTCGTCGAGGGGGACAGCGCCGAGCTCGCCTCGCTTTTCTGCGGAGGGAGGCGCGACGAGGCGGCTCAAGAGAACGCGGACCTGGCGCAGAGGCTTCTCAGCCGTCTCCCGGAAGACTACCGGGTCACGTTGATCCTGCGGGAAGTACAAGGACTGAGCTACGAGGAATTGGCGGAAACGATGGGCTGTTCTTTGGACGCCGTCAAAGCGCGTCTGCGGCGGGCGCGGTCGAGCCTGGACGCCGCGACGCGACACTTTTTCGAGCCTGGAAACGTCTAATACTATGGGAGATTCGTCCATGAACCACGAACATTACCGCGACGCCCTCTCGGCGCTGCGGGACGGAGAATTGAAGGAAACCGAGCGCCGGGATTTGGCCGCGCATTTGGATGCCTGCGGCGAATGCCGCGAGACTCTGGATCGCTGGAGCAAGATTTCCGGCGCCCTGTTCCGACCCGCGTCGAAGATCACCAAGGATCAATCCAGCCGCTTCGCCCGGGTGGTGATGGCCCGCATCCGCCAGGAAGCGGACGAGGCGCCGGCATGGTGGCGCGTCTGGGCCTTGGACCGTTGGCTGGTCCCCGCCCTCAGCGCCGGCGTCGTGGCGGCCGCGCTGGCGATCGCCTTTTATCCGGGCGGCGGCGCCGACGGCCCGGCGTGGGACGAAGTCCTTCTCCTTTCCCAGTGCCGGAGCTTGGCCAAGTGGTGCGTCCCTCCGGGCCGCGCCAACGTCGACAGCTTGTTCGCGCAGACTCCGGAGAACTGATGACCTCCCAGCGCAAGCAAGTCGTCGCCGCGCTCCTCATCGGCGTGCTCGCCGGCCTGGTCGCGGGCGTGAAGCTGCATGAATACCGCACCCGCAAGATCGACACGTTCAAGGAACAGGGTCCCAACACCAACCGCGTCATCACGCGCTTGACCGAGGAACTCGGCATCGACGCCAAGCAGGCCGGCGAGATCAAGGACATCTCCGAGAAGTCCAAGGCCGACGTGCTCGCGCTGCAGGCCGAAGTCTACGACCGCTTTGAGTCGATCCGCCTCGACATGCGCTCCCGGATCCGCAAGACCCTCAGCACCGACCAGCAGAAGAGGTTCGACGAGCTGGCTTCGCGCTGGGACGTCAAGCGCAAGAAGGCCGAGCCTCCTCCCGTCCGCCCGACCCCTCGCGCGAACGGAAAGTAGCCCTCGTCGACACGTATTCCACAATCTAGGCCTAAAGACCTATTATAAAATAGGTCCTTTGGTCCGTATCCTTCCCGGCGCCCGCGGCGTCTTATTAGCGTGCAGCACGGCGACGACGCGCACCGACGCGGCGTTCGCCAGGAGAACAGCTAATGAAACGCAGCAGCACGATCGAGCAGCTCGTGCGGCGCCTATTCGCGGCCACTATCAGCGCCTTCGTCCCGCTGATGCCGGCCGGGGCGTTCGCACAAGGCGCGCTAGGCCCTGTACGCTCCCCCGAGAGCCTCCAGATCCTCCAAGGCGCGGAAGAAGGATTGATCCAAGTAAACGATAAGCGGGGACCCGGCGGAGGCGCTCCTCACCCGTCTCCGGTTCCGCATCCGTCGCCCATTCCGCATCCGTCGCCGATTCCGCATCCGTCGCCTATTCCTCACCCGTCGCCTATTCCGCATCCGATGCCCAGCCCGCGGCCGTCGCCGATCCCGCACCCGACGCCGATCCCGCATCCGACTCCGCGGCCGTCGCCGATCCCACATCCGACGCCGTCACCGCGACCGACGCCCACGCCGACTCCCCGGCCGACGCCTACGCCGACTCCTCGGCCGACGCCTACGCCGACTCCTCGGCCCACGCCGACGCCTCATCCCCGGCCCACACCGACGCCTCATCCTCGGCCGACGCCTACGCCGACACCGCGGCCCACGCCAACGCCGACTCCTCGGCCGACGCCCACGCCGCACCCTCGGCCGACGCCCACGCCGCACCCTCGGCCGACGCCCACGCCGCACCCTCGGCCGACGCCCACGCCGACGCCTCACCCCCGGCCGACGCCTACGCCGCACCCTCGGCCCACGCCTCATCCTCGTCCGCACCCCCGGCCGCATCCGAGACCGAGGCCGCATCCGCATCCCCGGCGGTTCCCCGTGCCCGTGCCGATTCCGTTCCCCCGAGAGCCTATCCCGGTTCCCGGTCCGGAAGAAGCGCCCAGCCGGGTGTTCACCAGCCCCGACGGGACTCGAGCGGTCTGGGTCCGCGGTTGGGATTACGACGCGTACCTCTACGATCTCACCGAGCCGCCCGCCTTCCCGGCGAAGTGGCTGGAGTGGAACGTGCGGGACGTCGGATTCTGGATGGACGAGAATACCGGCCAGCTGCTCGACATCGAGCTCCGGCGCTACGACGACGAATCGTCATGGTTCGACCCGGACGGAAACCCGATAGGTCCGGACTCGGCCACGCCCGCAGACATGAAGACGATCGCACCGCAGCTGCAGCAGACGCACCTGCAGCTCGACGGATTCACCGCGGAGGGGCTCGGAGGAATGCTGCGCTAATCGGCGCCTTCGACTCAGCCTAGACGCACCTCCGCCCCATCTCCTCGAGGGATGGGGCGGAGCGATTTTATGGGACGGCGGCCGTCGATGACCGAGCAGGAACTCCGGCCGTTGTCCGGATTATTCGCAGGATTCGACCCGGGTGCCCACGATATGATCGTGCCAGGTCCGGCGCTCTTTGTCCCAGATCGCCCACAGGTAGCCGAGGAAAAGGATGTAGCCGGAGAGAAGCGAGGACAGGGCGCGCGCGAAGGAGCGCTTGGAGTCCATCGCCGCGTCGGAGACGACGCGCAGCTTCATCGCCTTCTTTCCGGGCGTGGAGGCGAACACGGTGATGAACAAGGTGTTGTAGACGATCCAGAAGAGAGGGAACCACAAGTTTCGCTTCGCGTGACGCCGCGTCACCCGCACGCCGTCCTTGTCGAGGATGACCTCGTCGGCGGCGCTTCCCGAATAGTCGATCTTGTAGGTCGAGTCGCCGATCTTGCGGTAGGAGAGATGCTTCGTGTCGCGAAGAACGTCCAGCGCCTCCTGGAGCGTCGCGGACTGGAGGAACATGGTGACTTCGACGTCCTCCACGCCCTCGTCGAGCACGAAGTTCACCTTGGTCTGCTCCGACATCTCGCGCGCGAGCTTGGAAAGCCTCTGCTCCTTCGCGTTCACCGTGACCTTGCGCCTGAGAAGGGTATCCGCCGGCTCCTCGGACGTCTCGACCGAAGGCGCGCCGCCCGGTCCGATCGCGATGCCGTCGTTGTTGATGGAGACCTTCTTGTCGCCGACCGTGCCGTGGATGCCGGTCTCGTCCATCTTGATCGTCCCGTCCTTGATGCCCTGCTTGAGCGCCTTCCTCATGGACGAGATCGCTTTCTTGTCGCCCCCGACTTTCACGCGGAAGTCGGACTTCTCGCCCGGGGAAAGTATTCCGACGAGCATGGCGACCAGCGCCCCGTCGATCGCGAGGGCGACGGCGCGGCGAGACAGCTTGGGCGGAACGCCGCGGGTCTGGGTCGTCGGCGCCATCACCGCCTTCGGGGCGCGCTCGGACGGAAGATCGGGAAGCCCCTCGGAGGAGCCGGCGGGGGAGGCGGCGGGGGAGGCGGTCTTGAGACGGTCCCAGATCGTACGGGCCCCGGCGACGGATGCGGCCCCGCCGCCGTCGACCGTGTCGCCGATCGGCCGTTCCCGCTTTACCTTATAAACGCGGACCTTCTCCGGGATGCCTTTGAGCTGGAGCTGCCCGACCGTGCTGGAAGGCACCTCGGTCTTGTTCATGGCGAGATAGACGGCCTCAGTGAAGAACACCTCGCCCGCTTCCGCGACGCCCTCGATGCGCGCCGTGATGTTGACGGGCTCGCCGAAGATGTCGTTGTCCGCGAGGTTCACCTCGCCCGCGTTGATCGCGATCCGGACCTCGATGCGGTCCTCGTGGGCCTTCCCCTCGTTGTGCTTGTCGAGCGCGTCCTGGACCGCGACGCCGGCCAGCACCGCGTCGGTCGGGCTTTCAAAGACCATCAAGAAGGCGTCGCCGATCGTCTTGACGAGCTTGCCGCCTCTCGACTCGAGGATCGGGAGCACGATTGCCTTGTGGCTCTCGAGCATCTCCTGTATCTGCGTGCGGCTCTTCTGGGAAGTCTTGTCGGTGAAGCCCTTGATGTCGGTGAGGAGGATGGTGAGATTTCGCGTGACGGGCGCGGCCATGACCCATTTTAACATTTCCCCGTGTTATAATCCGAGCAATGGCCTCGCGCATCGCGCTTCTCTTCGACATGGACGGCGTCGTCTGCCACAACATGCCCGACCACGCGCGGGCCTGGATCGTCTTTTTCCGGCGCCGCGGCATCGAGCTCAAGCTTCCCGAGTTCTTCCGCGAGACGATGGGCATGCCGACGCGCGAAGTGCTCGCTTACTATTTCAAGCGGAAGGTCTCGGCCTCGGAGGCGGACCGCCTCACGGATACGAAGGAAGCCCTCTATCGCCGCCTCTACGCTCCGCGCCGCCGGGCGCTCGCCGGGCTGCGCGCGTTCCTCAAGGCCGCCCGCGCCGCGGAACATCCGATCGGCCTCGGCACCGGCTCCCGCAAAGACAACGTCGATTTCATCATCGATGGCCTCGACTTGCGCTCGAGCTTCGACGCCATCGTCGACGCCGGGGACGTGAAGCGGGGCAAGCCGGACCCGGAGACGTTCCTCAAGCTCGCCGACCGCCTCAGGACGCCGCCCCGCCGCTGCGTCGTCTTCGAGGACTCGCTGCTCGGCGAGGAGGCAGCCCGCCGCGCCGGCATGAAGGTCGTGGCGATCACCACCTCCCATCGCGCCGACGAGTTCCGCCACGCGGCGCTGCGCGTGCGGAATTTCTCCGGTCTATCGCTCCGGATGATCCCCGGATAAATCCCGCAAGCTCCGCGGAGCGCATTCCTCCATGCTATGCGCAGGAAGGAGGCATTCATGCACACGAGACTCATCGCATTAGGGCTCTGCGCCGCATCGGCGTCGGCGCTCTTGACGACGGACGGCCTGGCGGCCGGACAAGGCGGCCAAGCGACTCTGGAGAGCGAATTTGCGGGGGCGCGCGCCGTCGTCGCCGCTCAGCAGAAACAACAACAGCAGGCGCAGAGTCGAGAGCAAGCGCTCGAGCAGAGACGCCGCGACGTCGCCACCGTCCTGGAAAAGCTCGACAAAGGGGAGTACGAGCGGACCATGGCGAAAGATTGCGTCTCGGAAGAGCGGGACCTCGGAAAGCGCGACGTCTACGGAAAGCTCCCTTTGGCCGATCAAAAGAAGGTGCTCAGCCAGTGCTTCGCGAACAAGGTTCGCAGCGTGCGCAACTGGGTCGCCTGCGAGGTCGGAGCCGATGGCTGCCAGCGGTCGTTTTGGAGCAGTTCGAACTCGTTCCCTCTCTCCGAGGGCGCTCCTCAATCCCGCCGATGATCGCGCGCTCATTCGACTCCTTCGAGCCCCGGCGATTCGACTGAGCCGCGCATAGATCCTGGGTCGTCCGCTCTAGCCGCGCGGGAGGTCTCCGGGCCCCTGCGCGGCTCGGCGCGCGCCCGTATAGTGGTCGCGCCGAGACGCATTCGCGCCTATGCGAAACCCCTCAATACGCGAGGTCCGTCGAATGAAACCCCTCATCGCCGCGCTGCTGCTCGCCGCGCCCCATGCCGCCTCCGCCTCAGGCGTCCCCGCCGGAGGACCGTACCCGCAACGACCGGTCGGCGCCTACGCCATCGACGCGCGCGGCGCCATCGAGCGCGCCATCGGAGCGCCTCTCCCCGCCGACGCCGCGCGGGAACTGGAGAACCGCATCCGCGATGCCGAAGACGCCCTGTCCGAACCGAAGTTCCGCGACGCCGCGTCGGAGGACGCGTACACGTTCATGGCGTGCGGACACGGCAGCCTCGGCGTGAGCGCGGTCGGCGCCGCGCGCGTCGGCGCGGGCGGGCTCGCCTGCTACGATTGGCGCGCGTCGAAGATCTACCTCATCGGCGCCGGCAACGTGAACATCCTCAAGCTCAACGCGGGCGGCGGCTGGTCTGCGGGCGTGGGCCTCGCGGTCGTCTCTCACGAGCGAGAGAAGAGCCTCGAGGGCACCTACAACTGCGGCACCGCGAGCGGCGCCTTCGGCTGGCTCGGGCTCAGAGGCATGCTCTGCTCCCATTTCCAGGAAGGCCTGCGCCAAAAGCTGATCTTCGTCGGCTGGCAGGGCGGCGCCGAGCTCCAAGGCGGGCTCTCGCCGATCTACGTGACGAAGTTCTAATCCTTGCGGCCGCGCAGCTCCGCGGACTTGGCCTCGATCCAGCCGATCCACGAGGGCACGTATGTCGCCTTTCCCCTCGCGTTGGGGCAATACCCGATGCGGTACGAATGGACCGCCACGACGACCGGCGGCCCGCCGGACTGCAGCGAGAACGCGGGGCCGCCGCTGTCGCCGGGGCAGATCGTCACGGCGCCGGGCTCGTACTCCGCCTTGCCCTCCTCCTGCGAGAGGAGCGAGAAGCTCGGGCGCATACGGACGGTACCGCTGCGCAAGCCGTAGCCCGCGTCCGGCCCCCGGGAACCCCAGCCCGCGACGGTCACGTCGACGCCGTCGTCGGACAGCTCGAGACCGGCGCTCGGGAGCGACGCGACCGCGCGGCCCGTGAGCGAAGGCGTGAGCCTCACCAAGGCCAGGTCGATCCCGTAAGGGATGTCGAAGATGCCCGTGCTCCTTCGGTAGGTCTCGTGGCGGACGTACTGGGTCGAGAAGATCCGGCTCGTGCCCGCGTCCTTGTACAAGTCCGGCGTGGTCCGCTTCGGGTCGAGGTCATAGAGGATCTCGACCTTGTCTTTGGTGGCCGGATCGGGCACGCAGTGCGCGGCGGTGAGGACGAGGTCCTCGGCGATGAGCACGCCAGTGCAGAGAGGGATCTCCCCTTCGGTGTGCGCGATTACGGGCACCGTGACCTGCGCGATGGGAGTTGCAGCGTCGGGCGTCTCGGTCCCCGGGCCCGCGACGGCGTTGATCACTCGGCCGCGATCGGCCTCAGTATACGCCGTCGAGCCCAGAGCCGACGCCGAACCGGAATACGAGGAAATAACGACGGCCGCGAGCGCGGCGATTGATGCGGGACGCATGTCCCCTCCTGTCTCCCCTCCGACATGCCTTCGGCCCCAGGATACTCCAAGCGCCGAGGGTCCGCATGATTCGGCAAGACCGTGGATCACCAGGCAAAAGCCCCAACATCCCGTAGGCCTATCGCTCCAGGATGTCTCATGTGACCAAAGTCGCCTTGATTTTCGACGGGCGGCGGCCCTATGCTATGGGTGAGAATCCCGACGTGCCGCATGGGATCGCCGACAATAGCAAACCCGTCGAGAGGCGGGGGCGCAAAGCGTAGGGCCCCGACGCTGGGGTCGCCTGGCTGCCGAAGACAACGATGGAACTTGAGCTCGATCGATTCGACGCATATCGACTCGCGCCTTCCGCGGCCCTCGCCGCGGCGGCGGCGGGTCTTTTTATCGCCCTGTTGGCGTGCCCGGCGCGTGCTCAGCGGGCCACCGAGACCGCGCTCCCGCTGGACGCGCTCGTCAGGCAGGCGCATCCGGCCGACCTCTTCGCCGCCTATTCAGCGGATATCGACTCCGGCTATCCTTCGAGCCTGGGCCGCCGCAAGGACGACATCCTCCGAATCGCGCTGTCGCTGTTCCAGGAGGCCCCGCCCGAGGACCCGATGAAGCTCGGCCGCATGACCCGACTCGCCGGAATGTTCATGGGCCGCGTCCCGATCACGACGATCGGCGGCACGCGCATCTGCTTCAATCTCGAGCTCCGCTAGGCGCGGAATTGGTATCCTCTGCCCCGCATGAAGCTCATGCTGGCCGCGCTCCTGCTCGCGTCGCCGCCGGATGCCGCTCGGGCGAAACCGAAGACCTACTGCAACCCGATCAACCTCGACTACGGCTTCACTCCGTATCCCGAATACTCCGAAGCGGGACGCCATCGCGCCACCGCCGACCCGGTCGTCGCGCTCTTCGACGGCGACTTTTACCTCTTTTCGACGAACCAGTCCGGCTATTGGCGCGGCGCCGACATGGCCTCTTGGACGTTCCTGCGCAGGCCTTTCCTTCCGCCGAGCGACAAGCCGCAAGGCGGACTAGAAGCCTTCGGGGCCGTAGACCGAGTACCCGCGCGCCGGAGCGGACAGCCGCACGCGCGCGTCCTGCTCGACGCGCAGGCTCGGAGAGCGGCCGGAATAATCCTTCAAGACCTTGCCGGCCCAGTCCTTCTTGACCGTGACCCACGCGCCGCGCGGCTCGGAGGGATCGTTGTTCAACACAAGGACGAGCCCGGGAAGCCGACCCAGCCCCCCGCGCTGAGCGATGAAAAGATGAGCGTCCGTGTGCAGCGTCGCGGTCGGCCCGCCCGCGAGACGCTTTCGGACCGAGATCAGGGCGTCGATCTCAGTGCGCAGCGCCTCGTAGTCTTGGTAGAAGACGCTCGGATAGCCCTCGAGAGCAAGGATGTACGCGTAGGCCATCATCTTCGAGCCCGTCACCGGATAGTCGCGCGCGGTGTCGTGGTTGGCGGTGAAGGTGACCGCGTGCATCGGATCGCGCGCCGCGAAGCCGTAGCCGTCCAGAGACTTCATGTCGAAGGAGCCTCCGAGGTCGTTCGCCATGTCGCGCAGCTTGAAGAACAGAGGGAAGTCGAAGGCGTGAGCGCCCGTCTCCCGCGCGTAGCCCTGGATCGCCTCCACGCTGTCCCACACTTCGAGCACCGTCAGCTTTCCGGCCTTTGAGCCGTCTCGCACCCACTCGCGCAGGAATCCCGGATCGAGGCCCTTCGCGTAGTCGATTCGGAAGCCGCCGTAGCCCACCGAATCGACGAGCCAGTCGCCCCACAGCTTGAGGCCGACCGAGACCCAATCGTGCTGCTGGCAAAGATCGGTACCGAACGCCGCGTCGTGGTAGGGAGGCTGCGTGTCGGGATGCTCGCGGCTCGGATGGAAGTCCTGCCAGGTTTTCCTGAAGAGGTACGGCTCCGACGCCGCGTGCGGGATGGCCCGGCCGAGCCGCGACTCGACCTGCCTCCACGTCGGCGCTCCCGCCGGCGCGCGATGCGCGTAGTCGAAGCGCGTCCAGCCCGTCGCGCCGTTCACCGGGCTCGTCTCCTGCGCGTCGGCCCCCATCATGTGGTTGAAAACGACGTCTGCGAGCGGGACGATTCTCGCCGATTTGAGCGCCGCGATCAGGTTGGCGAGGTCCTGCCGCGTCCCCCAGCGCGTCGCGACGGAACCCTTCTGATCGAACTCGCCGAGATCGTAGTGGTCGTAGGGATCGTAGCCGTTGGAGACCGCGCCCGAAGCGCCCTTGGAGGGAGGCGGCAGCCAAATCGAGGTGAATCCCGCCTTGCCGAGCCGCGGCGCTTCGCCCGCGAGCGTCTTGTACCAGCCCTGCGGCGCGTCCCAGTAGAAGCCCTGCAGCATGACGTCGTCGTCGGCCTTGACCGTCCATGCGCAGAAAGCGATGAAGACGGCGGAAAGGACCAAAGCGGCGGGGCGGGTGCGGGTCATGGACGACCGGGCCTTAGGCTCGACGGGCTATTCTAGCAAAGGCGGCGGGAGGACGGCGCGCCTACGCGGCCGCGGGGCGGGACTCGGAGGGCTCCCGCATCAAGAACGCGGCCGCGGGCATCACCAACGCGCCGAGGATGATGTAGAAGCGCCAGAAATCCTTGTGCATCCGGATCAGGAAGTGGCTCAGCCCGGGGTGGGTCGACGCCAAGCTGCCGAACGCGGAGGGGCCGCCGGCCGTCGCATGCCAGGCGATCATCGCGAACAGGAAGGAGCATATCGTCCACGCGAACATGATGGGCAAGAGCTTGCGCGCCGGGACCTTCCAATCCGTCAGCAGCGCCACGCCGAAGATGCCAAGGAGCGGCCCGTACGTGAAGGAGATCGCGCGGAAAGCCAACCAGAGCAGGTTGTCCAGATTCTGCATGACGAGCCCGAAGAACATGAAGAGGAGTCCGAAGCCGACGAAGGAGATCTTCGAGACTTTCACGCACTGCGCCTCGCTCGCCCCCTTCCCCCAGAACGGCTTGTAGAAGTCGATGACGAACGCGGTCGACAGAGACGCGAGCGCCGAGTCGGCGCTACCCATCGCCGCCGAGGCGACAGCCGCGAGCAGTAGGCCGCGCAGCCCTGGGGGCATAGCGGTCAAGATGAACCGCGGAAACACGTGGTCGTTGTCCGTCATCCCCTGCACGAACTGAGGGTGAACCTGCGCATAGGCGTAGAGCGACGCGCCGATCGTCAGGAAAAGGAAGGTGATCGGGATGCTGAGGAACCCCCACATCATGAGGCTCCACTGCGCCTTCTTGTTGTCTTTGCAGGCGAGCAGGCGTTGGACCATGTCCTGGTCGGTGCCGTAGGCCGCGGAGGAGTTGAAAAACGCCCACGTCGTCATGAGCGCCAAGAGTCCGACGTTCTCCCACTTGAACATTTCCAGGAAATTGAACTTATTGTAGACGGTCCCGTCCGGTTTGACCGCGTGGCGCCCGGCCTCGATGATCGCGGAGACCCCGCCCGGTACGTGGGTCACGATGTAGCCCAGGCCGGCCAAGGCGCCCGTCATGAGCAGCGTGAATTGAAGGCTGTCCGTCCAGGCGATCGCGCGGCCGCCCCCCATCGTCGTGTAGCCGAGGATGCCCGCGATCACGACGATCACGCACCAGTTGTAAGAAAACGCGCCGCCCGAGACGACTTGGAGCACCTTCGCGATGGCGACGATGCGGACCGTCGCGGCGAGAGTGCGCGTGAGGAGAAAGTAACCCGCGCACGTCGTCCGGGCCGCGGAGCCGAAGCGCAGCGCCATCGCCTCGTAAATCGAGGTGACGCGCAGCTTCTGGAAATGCGGCAGGAAGTAGTTCGCGATGAAGATCGTGGCGAGGATGTCGCCGGGGTTGCTCAGCAAGTAGCGGTAGTCCGAGGAATAGCCCTCGCCGGGAGTCCCGACGAAGGTCAGCGCGCTGATCGAGGTCGCGAAGAAGCTCAGCGCCGTGATCACCCACGGGATAGAGCGGTTGGCGAGGAAGTAGTCTTCCGTCGTCTTGGAGGTCCGGTGCGCCGCCCACCAGCCGATCGAGGCCAGGACGACGACGTAGGCCACGAGGATGGAGGTGTCTAGGACGCCGAGCGATAGGACGGGCATGCGGGTACAAATTAGCAAAAAGCCTAGCGGTCCCGCCCGACCTTTCTAAATTGGACCCGCCGCATCGGCTGCATGGGCCGCAGCGACGCCCGCGGCTGGGACTCGGCGCGGACCGCCCGCTCCCTGCGTCCCGAATCCGCCGCCTCGCATTGGGACGGAAAGCGCTCGATCAGCGCCGTGATGTTGCGCTGGACCTGCTCGAGCTGCGCCTCGATCTTCCACGCATGCGCCTTCAGATCCTCCGCGTACTTGGCAATCGCCCGCCGCCGGGTCTGATCCTCTTCCCGTTGGGCCTGCGCCTCGAGCAGAGCCGCGTTCTGCTTGAGCTGCCGCAGCTTGGGCGTCCACTTCCGGATGAGGGCATAGTCCCGGTTCATGCGCCGGGAGATCTGATTGCAGGACATCCTGGCCGGCAACTCCTCGGCCCTGGGGGGCGCCGGCAATTGGGCGCCGCGTGCCTGTGTGACTCCGAGGAAAAGAAGTGTCGCTCCTAAGAGAATCCACCAGCCAAGCCCTCGATTTCCACCCATGGCTTCCTCACCTTATGGGTGCCAGAACCCCGTGAAAACCCGATTGAGGTCGGGTAAACGTCCTGTAAAGCCGCTGGGTCGGAGAAGCAGAAAACCCTCCATGTGGAGGGTTTCTTGCAAAGTGGTGGCGCGTACGGGATTCGAACCCGTGATCTCTGCCTTGAGAGGGCAGCGTCCTGGGCCGCTAGACGAACGCGCCGTTGGTGGCCCGATACTGAAGCAGCATTGTATCAATTCCCGACGGGAGTCGGCAATGACCGGGCGTGCGCTACAGCAGCGCGATCGCGCCCCAGATCAGGACGACGACTCCGCCCAGGCAAACCGCCCAGCCGACCGGATGGAACACGCAGAAGACCGGGATGATCATCGGGTGCGCCTGCTGATACGACTCGGCGCCGTATTTCGCCGGGTCGACATTGAGGGCGACCATCTCCGACGCGGCCTGCTCCGACATCGCCTCGAGGCGCTCGCCTTCGACGCCGAAGCGACGGGTGATCTCCGCGCGCAGGTCGCGGGCGGAGAGGCGGCTCGCCTTGGCCTGCGGGTAGAGTCGCTCGAGGATCTCGGGCCTGGAGAGGCCCTGGCGTTTCAACGTCGCCGCGGCGTCCAGAAGCTCGCGCGCGCTCACGCGCGTCTCGGCGGGCTCGTTCGCCTGGCCGAGCGGCTGCAGGGGGTTGATTGCGGCGGAACAGAGTTGGGCTTGCATGAGGGCCAGCAGGCCCGCACGCTTGAACAAAGATAGGTTCATGATACGCTCCTCGCGATGCGGCTTCGCCCCTCCTAGAGGGCGCCACGACGTCGTCATTCTAGGAACTCCGCCGGCGAGTCAACGCGAGACGAAGGGGAAATCGCCGAGGAGGCTTTGGGCCTGCGCCCGCGGAGCTCAAGGACCTACCGCGGGGAATTACGGCGCTGGCGCCAGCAGATACTGCGCGAACGCCTCGACTTTCTTCGGATCGATCTTATCCGGCAGCGGGACCCACGCGGGGACCGATTCCGGGTCCAAGGATAGCTGCGGCGCCTTGAGGAGCACCGCGTCGGCGCGCTCGGCATCCTTGACATAGCCGTTGTCGGCGAAGAACTGGAGCATCTTGTCGCGGAACGGCGGCTTCGCGTACGCCGCGAACGCCTTGCTGAAAAGAACGTAGTCCGGCTTGAAGAGCTTGTGGTAGCCGTAGGGCTCGTCCGGGCCCCACTGGATGACCTTGATCCAACGGCGCGCGGAAAGATGCGCCGAGGCGTACTCATCGACCCAGACGCGCGCCTGGGGCGGGATGCGCTCGATCAAGGCCGGCATCGCGTCGAACCACGGCTCGCGCCAGTTCGGATTGAGGGTGCGATGTGCGTACTTGAAGCCGACGCCCGACACCGCGAACGCCCAGACGAGCAGCCAGCTCTGCCAGCCGCGCGCGGCCAGGCGCTCGCGCGCTTTCATGATGCCGTGCGCCGTCGCGAACACGAGCGGGCCGAAGATGTAGGCCCCGTGGTGCAGGCCGAAATCGTGGTAGGTGATCGGATGGTAGTTGAAGAACGGCGCCTTCGCGGGCGGCGCCGCGAGGACCTGCGGCAAGACGGTCGTTAGAAACGGGATCAGCTCGAAAGGCGCCAGCAGCGGGAAGAGTCCCATGGAGAACAGTACGCGTAGTACGGGAAAGTACTTATAGAGGGACAGCATCATCCCCATCGTCCGGAAGGGATGGCTCAGCATCTGCTTCGGGATCTCCGCCTCCGGCGTCCCGGCCGGCACCATCGCGCGCAGCAGTTCCCACTGCCCCGCGCCCATGAAATGGGAGATCCCCTCGAGGCTCGCGTAGTGCTTCTTGACCGCCTGCTCGAACACGAACAAGGCGCCCGCCGCCGCGGTGACGGACAGTCCGATCACCCAGTTCCGAGGGACGCGCTCGCGCAGCGCGTAGATCGCGTAGAGCCCGAGCCCGGCGAAGATGAACGGCACCTGCTCGACGCTGCCGATCATGAGAAAGACGAGGAACCCGACCAACGCCCATCGGCCTTGATATAGGAAGTACATCATCCACGGCAGGAACGCGCAGAGCGCCGCGTTATGAAGGTTCGACGTCAGTAGCTCGTACAGATACGGCGTCGAGAGCGTCAGGATCATGCCGACGAAGCCCGCCGCGGGAGACCGGGTCAATCGGACCGCGAGGGCATAGGCCGCGAACGGCGCCGAGCAGATGAAGAAGTTCTGCACGAAGAGCAAGGTGACGGGGCTGTTCTTGATAAGCAGAAAGGGAGAGAACACGGCCCACTGATAGATGAAGTGAAGCGAGAACACCTTCATGCCCCAGATCGGCCATTCGAGCACTCCGTGGTGCAGGAACGTGTAGGCGGTATTCACGTTGCACGTCGTGTCCTGAGGCAGGAGGAACGCGCGGTACTGGCAATAGCGGATGAAATTGAACCAGACGAACACGCCGAGGAATCCCGCGCCGAGCCACGAGAGCCGGGCCGAGAGCGTCGCTTGCCCAAGGGAATCCAGATGCTCGTGCGCGAGCCGACGCAGCGGAGGGAACACCGCCAGCAGGACCGCCAGGGCGAAGCACATCCACGACAATGAGTTCAGCAGATCGTTTTGGACGAAGTAGGCGCGATGCGCGAAGTCGTGGGCCTGCATCGACTCCACGATCACGTACGCCGGGATCGCCGCGAGCACGAACGTCGGCAGCCAAAAGATCTTCGCCGACGACGGTGCTTGGACGGACGGCTGTTCCTTGGGCTTATGCTTCTTCGCCATCGCAGACCGGATGGTAGCAAAAGGCCGATCGCCGCGCAGGTTCGGCGCGGCGGGCGCGCGTCTACGCCTTGCCCGCCGCGTCGAGCGCCGCTTGCCGCGACGCGGCGCAGAGCTTCGCCCGCTCCTTCGGCGTCAGCCCGTTCGGGTCGTACCGGTAGCGCTCGTGCAGTGCGACGGCCTCGCGAAGCCCCTCCAACGGGAAGCGCCGCTCGGCGGAGTCTTCGAGCCGCTTAAGCCAGACCGACAGCGGCTCCCATTCCCGGCGGCCCCATCCCCCCCGCTCGAGGGCCTCGAGGACTTCGTAAAGCTCGCTGTCGGTCCCCAGCTTCGGGACTTCCGCCGCCGGCGACGACGCAAGCGCCGCGGCGTCGCGCCGCCGACGGCCGGACAAGCGCTTCAGGAGATAGAGTCCCGCGGGCAAGAGGAGCCACGCGAACGCCTTCCCCACCCCCGAGCCGCCCCCTTCGGAGCGCCAGCGCAGGGCGGCCAAGCGCGCGTAGGAGAGCTTGTCCATCAGCGGCTCCCACCACGACGGGCGCTCCTCCTCCGATTCGAGCCAGGCGGCCGGAGTCGCGTCGAGGACCCGCCACGCGCCGCCGTCCCATGCCAAGGTCCACGCGTGCGCGTGCCGGCTTCGCACGAGGTAGGCGCCTTCCCATGAGGAATAGTCCCGGACGATGAAGCCCGTCGCGTAGCGGGCCGGGATACCCGCCGCGCGCAGCAGCAGCGCCGCGGACGTCGCGAAATACTCGCAGTGCCCGGCGCGCGCGCGCAGCAGGAAATCCGAGATGGGCTCGGCCGGCTCGGCTCCGGAACGGTTCAGCGTGTACCGAAATCCTCCGAAGTAGGACTCCAGGCGCTCCATCGCCTTGCTCGGCGCGAGGCCGGCGAGCCCGAGGCGGCCCGACTCCGCGCGCAAGAGGTCCGCCAAATGGCGCGGCAGTTCCACGTCGGCGGGCTCGGGCGCGGCGCCCGGCGGCGTCCGCCCGTCGTACGTCGACTCCAGCATCGCCGGCGACTCGAGGCCGCGGCCGCGCACCGACCCGTAGCGGCTGCGCTGGAGCGACTCCGCGTTGAGGCGGATCGCCGAGGTCCCGGCGGGCAAGGCGAGGAGGGCCTTCCCCTCCCGCGGCCACGTCACCGCGCTCAGCCGTCTCGCAGCTGCGGCCCCCCCGCCGAGACGCCAGAGGCCGCCGTCGTACGGAATCTCCGTGAAGGCGGTGCTTCTTCCGAACCACTGCTTCGCGTTGTAGAGGTTGTACACGCCTCCGTAGAGATACGGCGGCGGCATCCCGGCATCCAAGAGCTTGACCCGCATGAGGACGGCGCCCGAAAACTTGAGCCGGCCGACGTGTCCGAGCGAGGTGCGGCCGCGCAGCGCGTCTCCGCCGCCGGACAGGCCGTTCGTCACCCAATCCGGGAGATTGCGCTCGAGCTCGAGTTGAAGACCGTATAGTGCGACGTGGCCCGCGCCGCCCAAGCACGCCGCGGCCGCGAAGGCGGGGACCCACGCCCAGGCGGACCAGGCGCGCGGACGGACGGACCACAGCGCCCCTCCCGCGATCAGGCAGGCGCCCGCGTAGTAGCCGGGGCCGCGCTGATTGGACGCCGCCGCCGCCAGGACGCAGAGCGCGGCATAGGGATACGACAAATCGATGAGCCGCCGCGGCTCCCCCTCGCGGGCGGCGCCCGAGCGCCTCAGCACGACGAGGAAGAACACTTCTCGGTCCACGCCCGCCTGAGCGCTGTACGCCTGCGCCGCGAGGATCGGGAGATAGTTGAGCGGCAGCCAGCGCACGATCCCCAGGATCGCGGTCGACGTTTCGCGAAGCGCGAAGATCGCGACGAGGACTAGGAAGAAGAACGTGCAGAAGTCCGAGACGCGGCTGAAGTCGTCGCGCGCGAGGTCCCAGCGCCCGCGCGCGAAACGATGGCTCTCGACGAGAGCCGCCATCGCGAGCGCGAGCGCCGTCTGCCCCGTCTGCCAGCCCCAAAATAGGAGCGCCGCGGCGAGCAGCCCCGGCGGCGCCTTCATGCGGCGCCTCCGCCGACGAACGCGGCGAGCGCTTCCTGCATCCGGCCGACCTCGAGCGTCCTCGTGGCCTCGCGCGCCGGGTCGGGCGACGGCGGCGGTCCCCCCGTGCGCACGAGACCCGCGACGACCGGCACGCCGAGGCCCCGCAGCTCGCGCAGGAACGCGCGCCGCTCCTCGTCCCACGCCTGCAGGAGGACGATCGCGCCGCTCAAGAGCCGCGCCTTCGGCATCACCGCCGCCCGCAGGTCCGAGAACGGGCGCGCGCTCGGCGCCACGCCGGCCAGGACCTCGAGCAGGCGCTCGGTCGTCCCCTGGCCGCGGCCCGAGGTGAAGCAGTACGCCCGCTCGCCGACGAACAAAAGGTCGAGCAGCGAGTCCTGAGTGCGCGCGCAAAACGCCAAGGACGCGGCCGCCGACACGGCCTCCTCGAAGACCTCCCCTTCCGGCGCGCAGGCGTCGAGGATCAGCGCGTGGCGCGTGAAGCGCTCCTCCTGGAACTCCTTGACGATGAGCTTGCCCGTCTTGGGCAGGCTGCGCCAATGGACGCGGCGGAGCGGGTCGCCGGGACGGTACTCGCGCAGCGAGAGGAACTCCTGGGACTCGCCGACGGGAGCCGACAGCGCGAGCCCGCCCGGATGCATGCGCCGGCCGCCGGGCAGGTCGAGGCGGGGGATCGGGTAGCGCTTCGGGAGGATCAGCATCGCGTCGGCGGCCGCGAGCGTGCCGATCGAGCGCGCGAGCCCGAGGGGCTCGCTGCGGAATCCCGAGAGCGACGACAGCTCGAGCCTCCCGCGGCGGAGCGGCGTGAGCTCGCAGCGGACTTCCGCCTCGCCTCCGGGAGAGAGCTCCGGCACCTCCGTCTCCTGCGAGAGCGCCGCGCGCCCCCGCTCGACCAGCCGTTTCCATGCGCCGTTGCCGAACAAACGGTAGAGCGGCCCTCCCGCCGACGCGGCGGCGGCGAACGCCCGCCAGGAAGGCCTTGGATCGCCCGTCTCGTCGAGCACGGACAAGCCCCGCAGCGGCGCGGAGGAGAGATTGCGCACGGCGACCGTATAGGCCACCGGCAACCCGGCCGTGCCGTAGCGCGGCAAGCGCCGGCGGGCGGCGATGCGCAAGGTCATGAACCAGGCGGGGATCCACGCGAGGACCAGCAGCGCGGCGAGCAGCGTGAACGCGCGATAGGCGGTCGTCGCGTGGGTGTCCATGCCGAGCGCGGCGGAGACGACGAGGCCGATCAGCGCGAGCCAGCCGGCAGGCGTGAGCCGGCGCACGAAACGGCGCCGCAAGGCGGAGTGCACCCACAGCGCGAGGTACTGCAGGCGCCGCATCAGGCCGGGACGGGGAGTTTGCGGAGAAGCTCCTCGACCACGGACGCCGCGGTCGCGCCCGAGAACCGCGCTTGCGGATCGAGCGCGAGTCGGTGCGCGATGACCGGGACGGCGAGCTCCTGGACGTGCTTGGGCGAGACGAAACCGTCCCCGTCCATGAGGGCGACGGCCTGCGCCGCGCGCATGAGCGACAACGACGCGCGCGGGCTCGCCCCCATCGCGACCCCGGACGCCTTGCGCGTCGCGGCGACGAGGTCGACGATGTAGCGCTTGACCTCCTCCGCGATGCGGACCTCGGCGACCTTCCGGCGCAGCGCGAGCAAGTCCTCGCGGCTCAGGCACGGCCTCAAGTCGTCGAGCGGGTGGCGGCGCTCCTGGTCGCTCAAGACCTGGACCTCCACTTCGGGCGGCACGTAGCCGGGCTTGAACTGCATCGCGAAGCGGTCCATCTGCGCCTCGGGCAGGGGATAGGTGCCCTGGAACTCGATCGGGTTCTGCGTCGCGATCACGAAGAATATCTCCCCCAGCGCGAAGCAGCGCCCGTCCATGCTCACCTGACGCTCCCCCATCGCCTCGAGCAGCGCCGACTGCGTCCTGGGCGAAGCGCGATTGATCTCGTCGGCGAGCAGAACGTCCGTGAAGACGGGTCCCTCGTGGAAGCGGAACTCGCCGGTCTTTTGGTCGAAGATCTGGACGCCCAGGATATCGGAGGGCAAGAGGTCCGGAGTGAATTGGACGCGGGAGAACCGCGCTCCGAGGGAGCGGGCGAGCGCCTTGGCCAACGTCGTCTTGCCGGTGCCCGGATAGTCCTCGAGCAGGACGTGCCCGCCGCTCGCGAGCGCCGCGAGCAGGTAGCGCACTGCCGTCGATTGGCCGCGGACGACCGACTCGATATTGCCGCGCAGGCGGTCCAACCCGTCGGCGGCCGCGCGGACCCCGTTCTCAGCACCCATTCCGCTGAGTATAACAGGGGTCCGGCGGGCGCGCTAGCGCGCGGCTTGTCCGCGAAACCGTTTCAACTGCTCGCCGACCTCAGCCCTGACGCTCTCATCCGGCACGCCGCAGCGAATCATCCGGACGGGTCGGACGCCCAGAAGTCGACCGCCGTCCGGGAATAGGCGTCCCAGTCCTTCCCGGCCGTGTCGATGATGGTGTACGGAAGGCGAGATCGGGCCATCATTTCCAGGCGCGCGCGCTGGGACTCCTGGACGGCGTGCACCGCGCCGGACCGCGAGCCGAAATGCGCGGCGAGCCCTGCGGCCCGGTCCTCCGCGTCACCCGGCCTGGGTGCCAATGCTCGCTCCTCCGCCAGTTCCGCGGGATAACTGAGCAGGACCAGCCGGCATCCCAGGCGCGCCAAGGCGTCGTCGATGTTGGCATAGAGCTTCCACGTCGGCATCACGGCGTAATAGCTTGGATGGAACCGCTCGAGCAGGAAGCCGAACCGGTCGCCGCGCTTCATGCTTTCGGAGGCCAGGATCTGCATGACTCGCCGCAGGCGGGCGCAGCGCTGCACGTCGTTGAGGTTCGGGTCCCGCAGTTCGGACAGAGACTCCCCGAAGGTCTCGTCCTCGCCGAAGACGCGGCCTTCCTTCAGGAGCGCCGGCACGCGCGAGTCCGCCAAGACGCGCCTTAAGACCTCGGTCTTGCCCGACCCTGTGACGCCTTCGAGGATGAGGCCCGGCACCGGCTAGACGCCGGCGAGCTCGGGGATTCTGACCGCCTTCTCGTCGACCGCTTCCGCGACCGCGGGATGCGTGATGTTGCCGCCGTAGACGTTGACGCCCTTATGGAGGGCGGGATCCTTGCGGGCCGCGGCCTCGAGGCCGAGCTTCGCGATGGCCTTGGCGTACTTGAGCGTCACGTTCGTGAGCGCGTAGGTCGAGGTGTTCGACACCGAGCCCGGGATGTTCGGCACCGCGTAATGGAGGACGCCGTGCTTGACGATGACCGGCTTATCGTGCGACGTCACCTCGGTCGTTTCGATGCAGCCGCCCTGGTCGACCGCGACGTCCACGATGACCGAGCCGGGCCGCATCTTCTTGACCATCTCTTCGGTGACGAGGCTCGGGGCCTTGGCTCCCGGGATGAGGACCGCGCCGATCAGGAGGTCCGACTTGGCGACCGCGTTGCCGATGTTCTCCTCGTGGCTCATGAGCGTCGTGACCGAGTTGCCGAACACGTCGTCGAGGTACGCCAGACGCGAGGCCGAGACGTCGAGGATGTTCACCCGCGCTCCCATGCCGACCGCGATCTTCGCCGCGTTGATGCCGACGACGCCGCCGCCGATGATCGTGACGTAGCCGCGCTGCACTCCCGGGACGCCGCCCAAGAGCACGCCGCGCCCGCCTTCGTGCTTGATGAGGAAGTGCGCGCCGATCTGCACCGACATCTTGCCGGCGACCTCGCTCATCGGCGTCAGGAGCGGGAGGCTCCCGTCCGGGAGCTGGATCGTCTCGTAGGCCACGGCCTTCACCTTCTTCTTCTTAAGCGCCGTCACGAGCTTTGGGGCGGCCGCCAGGTGAAGGTAGGTATAGAGGATCTGGTCGTCGTGGAAGAAATCGTACTCCTCCGGCAGGGGCTCCTTGACCTTGATGATCATCTCGGAGTCGTCGAAGAGCTTCTTCTTGCTCGCGACGATCGTCGCCCCGGCGGACTTGTATTCCTCGTCCGTGATGCCGGAGCCGAGGCCGGCGCCTTTCTCGACGAACACGGCATGCCCGTCCTTGACGAGCGCTCGCGCGCCGCCCGGAACGAGGCCGACGCGGTGCTCTCGGTTCTTGATCTCCTTCGGAACGCCGATATTCATAGGTTAACCCCAAAGTGCCGGACCATGCCTTCCGCCCGGAACGAACAGACCGGTATTGTATCAATTCGTCGACGGGACCGAACAGCGGCCGCGCGCCCGCCTAGAATCTGGGGGAAAGAGAGGTCTTGAATGCTCGATAGGCGGCGAGGCCGGGCATCGTCGCGTCGTTGAGCGGCAGCGCGGCGGGGTCGAACATCCCGTGCAGCTTCACGCGGTAAACGACGACGATTGTGGTGAACGCCTTGGTCTCGAGATCGGTCCGGATGACCAATTGATAGTAGGCGGTATAGCGGACCTCGTGCGGCTTCGAGGCATCGACGCAGGCCCAGGAGTAGGTCGGGCGACCGTAGTGCCTGCCCTCCGAATATTCCATCAGCTTGCTCTTCGGCTCGCCCGCCGCGGCGCAGCCCTCGTTCTTGAGATCGAGGAAGAAACCGATGTCCTTAAACGTCTCGACATCGACCGAGATGCGCTCCTTGTAGTCGACGCGAAGCAGGCGCCCGCCGAGCTGGACGTCCTCGATCCCGTCGCGGTCCCAGAACGTGAGGTTCATCTTCCGGCCGCCCTCCTTCAAAAATCCCGGCGGATGCGACGCGATGCGCCAGCCGGTCGTACCGATCTCGCGCAAGGGAATGTCGACCGGCATGCCCTGCGCCGCCGCGGCGCCCGCGAGCGCGCAGGCCAGTACGGCGGGCAGCGCGGCCGCGTCGAGAGGGAGCCTCATGCTCCCAGCATGCCGGAGGAGGGTAACGGGCGGAATACGGACGCGTAAAAGTTCCGTAAACCTCAATAGAATCCGCGGACGATGCCTTTCACTTTGGACAACGGCACAAAGGGATCCGGTTGGCCGGACTTGTCCTTCCACATGCTCGAGTCGTTCGATTCGTCGCGGTTGTCCCCCAGGACGAAGACGTGTCCCGGCGGGACGGTCATCTGCGCGAGGTTGTCGCCCGTCAGAGTCTCCTTCTCCCGCGTGTGGCGGACGTAGGGCTCGGCGATCTCCTTGCCGTTCAAGACGACCGTTTTCGCCCGCAGCTCGATCGTGTCGCCGCCGATCGCGATGACGCGCTTGACCACCTCTTCATGCTCGCCCGAAGGCGCGACGAGGCAGATGATGTCGCCGCGAGCGGGGTCGCGGAAGCGCAGCGTCACCTTGTCGAGAAAGGCGCTGAGCCCTACCTTGAGCGTCGGCGCCATCGAGGCGGACGCGATGTAGATCGACTCGCACGCGGTGAAGTGGAGGCAGCCGAAGATCACGACGCCGATGACGACGGCCTGGAGGACGCGCCCGAGTCCGATCCCGTCTTCCCCCTCGGCCATCAGCGCCTCTCGATGCGGCGCGCCCGGCGCACGCGGGTGGCCAGGCTCGTCACCACGCGGAGCTCCTCCGGCGAGGTTTTGGTGATGCGCTCTAGCTGCGGACGAAAGATCGACGCGTGGGCGGACGCGCCCTCGACCGAGACGTCGCCCGGGCCGAGGATCACGTGCGCGACGTGGCGCTTGACGGTGAACACCTGGTTCAAGAGATACGGGTTGACGAACGTGAGCTTGTCCTCAGGATAGAATACGTCGACGCGCCCGTTGCCCATCAGCAGGGCTTCCATGCGAAACGGGTGCCCGCTCTTCGTCGTGCCCGACAAAAGAGTGGCCGCCGGAAACACGTAGCGCGCGTCGATCTGGGCGAGCGTGGCGGACGACAGGTAGAAGACCTCCTTGCCGCGGAACGTCTCGTGGGTGAAGAAATCGATGACCGTGAAGCTCGAGACCAACGCCCGCTCGACCGTCGACGCCGCGGCCTCGAACGTGAGCTCGCGGACCCGGCTCGCGTCCAGGCCCGGCAAGTCCGCCGTGAGACGACGTAGAACCGAATCGTCCGGAGCCGGGAGCTTCTCCCAGACTTCCAGGGGCGTAGGCGGCTCCGCGGCGGCGGCCGCCCGCCCGCCCGCGGCCGACAGCGCGAGCGCGAAAAATAATCGTCCCCATCCGGCGCGTGGCCGCATGGGGACGATTATAGAACTTCGACGGCTTATTTGAATTCTTTAAGAGTGACCGCGACGTCCCTGATCTGGTTGCCGCGGCGGATTCGAAACGTGATCTGCTCGTTCGGCGTCATGTCCGCGATCATCTTCGTGAAATCCTGGACGGAGGCGAAGTTGCCGAGCGTATTGCCGCCGACGATGACCTTCAGCACGACGTCGCCCGGCAGGAGCTGCGCGTCCTTGGCCGCGCTTTCCGGCAGGATCCTCCCCAGGACGATCTCGCGGCGGACCGGATTGAACCCGATCTCCGCGCCGAGGCGGGAAGCGGAGATCACGCCCCGCGTGCGGTAGCGCTCGACGAGCTCCGTCACGTGCGCCGACGGCACGGTGAAGGCGATGCCCACGCTGCCGCCGCTCGGGCTGAAGATCGCCGTGTTGATGCCGACGACCTTGCGCGTGGCCGCGTTGATGAGAGGCCCCCCCGAGTTGCCGCGGTTGATCGGCGCGTCGGTCTGGATGTAGTTCTGGACCGCGGGCGGACCTCCGGGGATGGAAGTACGCTTGAGCATGCTGATCATGCCGGAGGTCGTCGTTTTTGCGAAACCGAAGGGCGCGCCCATCGCGAAGACCAGATAGCCCACCTGCAGGTCTTCCGATGCGTCGGCCAGCTCCAGCACGCGGCAGCCGGTGCAAGGCTCGTTCATCTTGACCAAGGCCAAGTCCACCGACTTGTTGTAGCCCAGGATCTTGCCGGATCTCGACTCCATATCGAACGTCGTGATCTCGACCTCGCCGCCCACCTCGTTGAGCTCGACGACGTGCGCGTTCGTGGCGATCAGCAACGAGCCGTCCGCTTCTCTGCCGATGATGACGCCCGAGCCGGTGCTCCGCCCCATGCCGCGCGGCTGGCCGGAATCCGGACTGAAATTAGGAAGCTGCCGCCCGGGGTTGTTCTTCAGATACTCTTCCCCGAACTTGCCCATCAAGTACTCCATGAACTGATTGAGCTGCTGCTGACGCTGCTGGGCGGGGCTCCCAGAGCCTTCCGGCCTCCGGAGCACGGGGACCTCGATGCGGACGACGCCGGGATCGGCGAAGGCGATCGCCTCGGCTTTGGCCCGATTGAGCCGCTGGATGATATCGTCTTGGCCCGCCGAGATCCTGTGGACGAGGGGACGCTGCATCTGCCGGAACTCGGCGAAGGCGCTCCCGGCCACGGCCTCGAACGTCGCAGCGGAACCAAAATTCGGCACCAGCAGCGCCGCAAGCAGTCCGCCGATCACTCTCTTCATGGTAGTTGCTCCCCGCGCATCCACATTCACCCTTCTTAAGGGAGAGAATACGCCTTGGCACGGCAAGGCTCCAGAGGCTTACGGCCCAAAAAATGGGGTCGCTCGATACCGGGTCCGCCTGGGACCTTGGACCTGCCTTCTCAAACGCGTACACAGACAGGGCCCGGCTCACGCCGGGCCCTGTGTATTCCAATCGCGCTCCCGGGGGTGGCGGGAGCGTGGGAGGCCGCTAGCGCACGGCTTCCAGCACTACGGTGATCGTGACTTCGCCCAAGGCGCGCCGAATCCGAAGCTCGACCTTGGTGTTCGGGACCATATCGGCGATCGTCTTCGTGAACAGATACGGGGTCGTCGGAACGGATTGCCCGTTGATCTTCACGATCACGTCGCCCTTGCGCAGGCCCGCCTTCTCCGCCGGGGAGTCCTTCGTGATGTCGCCGACCTCTAGGCCGCCGCGGCCGGCCTGCACCTCGGCCCCGATGCGAGAAGAGCTGACCACGCCCGTCGCGCGCCAGCGGTCGATCATCTTCTGTACCTGCGTGATCGGGATGGCGAAGCCGATTCCCACCGAGCCGCCCGTGGGGCTGAAGATCATGCTGTTGACGCCCACCACCTCGCCCCGCATGTTGAAGAGGGGGCCGCCGGAATTGCCGTGGTTGATGGAGGCGTCGGTCTGAATGAAGTCGTCGACCAAGCCTTGCCCGGGGTTGCGCTTGAGCGCGCTGACGATGCCGCGCGTGACGGTCTGCGGCAGGCCGAAGGGCGCGCCGATCGCGATGACGCGATGCCCGACCTTAACGTTCGGCACATCGATGTCCTGACCGTTCTGCTTCGCTTTCGCGAGGCCGAACTTGAGCACCGCGCAGCTCGGGCATTCCGTGTTGGAGCGCACGAGCGCGAGATCATAGCTGATGTTGTAGTCGAGGACGACGCCCGTGCTTCGGACTCCGCCGTCGAACTGCAGGATCGCCGTGCCGCCCGCCCCCGCGTCCTTGACGACGTGCGCGTTGGTCACGATGAGAGGCTTGCCCTGGTCCAACGCGACGATGAAGCCCGATCCGACCGAGAAGCGCGGCTTGCCGTCGTCCGGCTTCGGCGCCTGCCCGGGCTGCGCCGGGGCCTGCGGCTGGGGCTTGGCCTGCACCGCCAGCATCACGACGCCCGGCAGAGAGACCTCTACCAAGTGCGCGACGGCGTCGTCCTCGGCATGGATCGCCGGGTTGTCGTGGTGCGCCCGAATGACGTGAGACCTGAGGAAGTTGGAGCGGTCGTTGCGAAAATTAAGGATAGCCTGGTTGATGCCGGCTTCCCACGCCTGTGAATATGCGGGTCCCGGGATCAGCCATACCGCCAGCAGCACTGCGATGCTCGTTCTCATGCATCCTCCCCTGTTGTAACGTCGCCCGTTCCGAGGTTGGTCCAAAAGGACCTATCAGCCAAGTGCCGATGGACCCACATCCGCGTAGGCCCTAAGTCCCCCCACTGTTTCGGGACCTTCGGGCAATGCGCTCTCGACGCGCCGGGGACGCGTTTTGCATAATGCGCGCTCATGGGCAAGACGGGGCCGCTGTCGTCCGACTGGCGCATCGAGACGCTCGCCGGAATCACCACGTTCTTCACGATGGCGTACATCGTGGTCGTGAACCCCGCCATCTTGTCGACGCCCGGCACGGGCATCCCCTTCAGCGGCGCGCTGACGGCGACGGTGCTCGTGTGCTTCCTGATGACCTTGCTCATGGGCGTCTACGCGGACCTGCCCTTCGCGGTCGCGCCCGGCATGGGAATCAATGCCTTCTTCACGTTCTCGATCATCCTCGGCGGGGGCGTGCCGTGGCAGACCGCGCTCGGCATGGTCTTTTGGTCGGGCGTCGTTTTCGTCCTCGTCTCCGTGACGCCGCTGCGGGAATCGATCGCGCGCGCGATCCCCGCGCATCTGCGCTCCGCCGCGGCCGTAGGCATCGGCTTGTTCTTGACCTTCATCGGCCTCAAGAACGCCGGCATCGTCACGGGAGACCCGGTGACTCTGGTGAAGCTCGGGCGGCTGGGCCCCGAGGCAGGGCTCTTCCTCCTCGGATTCGCGGTGACGCTCTGGCTCCTCCACCGCAAGAGCCCCTTCGCGTTCCTCGCGGGCATCCTCGCCGCGACCGCGTGCGGCTGGGCGTTCGGCCTCGTCAAGGCGCCGGACCGCTGGTTCAGCCGGCCCGATTTCTCGAGCGTGCTGCTGCGGCTCGACCCGATGGCCGCGCTGGCGCCGGCGCTGTTGCCGACCATCCTAGCGCTGTTCTTCACCGACCTCTTCGACTCGATCTCGACGTTCATCGGCGTGTCCGAAGCGGCCGGTCTTCTCGACAAGGATGGCAATCCCCGCCGCCTGCGCGAGGGCTTGATCGTCGACGCCTTCGCGACCTTGGGCGCCGGCCTTTTCGGCTCTTCCGCAGGAACGGCCTACATCGAGAGTTCGGCCGGGATCGAGATGGGCGGCCGCACGGGGATGACCGCGGTCGTCGCGGCCTTCTGCTTCCTGCCGTGCCTGTTTCTAGCGCCTCTCGCCGGCGCCGTGCCCGCCTACGCGACGGCGCCCGTCCTCGTGCTGGTCGGCGCCTTCATGTTCCGAAGCGTGCCGCGCCTGCCGACCGCGAACTTGGAGGACGCGGTGCCGGCCTTCTTAACGGTCGTCCTCATACCGCTCACGTTCTCCATCACGCAGGGCATCCTGTGGGGATTCATCTCGCACGCCGCGCTCTATCTCCTCGCCGGCCGGCGCCGGGAAGTGCCGCCGATGATGTACGGCCTCGCCGCGGTCTCGATCGCGCTGCTCGCCCTTCAGCACCGGTAGGACTCTAGCGGGTCAGCAGGCGGTCGGCCGACTGCCTCTCGTGCTTTTGGAAGACGGACCGCGCGTCCTGCGACCGGATGCGGCCCAAGGCCTCCGCCGCGCTGTACTCGACGTCGGCGTCGCGGTCGTCCAGGGCGCGGGCCAGCGCGTCCACCACTTCGGTCCGGTTCACGCCGATGTTTCCCAGCGCGAGCGCGGCGCCGGCGCGCACCTTGCGATCCTTGTCCTTGCGCAGCAGCTTGACGAGGCCCTGCAGCGCGGGCTCCGCCTTGCGCCCCATCGCTCCGAGTTCGTAGGTCGCGAGCGCGCGCTGCTTGGCGTCGGGCGAGTCGAGCGCGGCGATGAGATCCACGAGCGCCTCGTAGATGATCTTCGTCTTTCCGCCTTTCTCCAGCCTCAGCTCGGCGGGAGCGATAGCGCTGGAAGGCTTGGGGATCGGAGGGGCCGCGGCGAGGACCGTCCTCTCTCCGGTATCCGCGCGGGCCTCGAGAGCGGGAGCCGGGTCCTTACGCGGCACGGGCGCCGTCTCCGGGGGAGGCGCCGGCGACGGACCCGCGCGCGTCGGCGGGGCGACGGCGGCCAAGGCTCCCCTGTCTCCGGTCGGAGCTCTGGCGATCAAGAGCGGCTCGTCGTACGCCCGCGGCGCCCGCGCCGTCTCCGGGCCGGCCTGCTCCGAAGCCGGGCGCGCCGGAAGCGGCGCGCGCGGGACGAGCGTTTCTTTTTCTCCCTCGATCCGGGGCGCCACCGCCGCGGTCGGCTCCGGCCTCGGCGCGTTTTCCTTCGGGGCTTCCGGCGGCGGCGAAGGCGGCGGAGAGCGCGAGATCTTGAGCTCCGTAGGCGCCAGGATTCGCTGCGGACCGTCGATCGATCCCGCAAGCTCGAGAGTCGGCTCGGGGCGGAGCGGAAGAGACGGCGCGCGCTCGGGCTGAGGCTCGGGCGCCCCTCGGCTCGGCCCCGGCGACGCCTCCGGCAGCGCCTCGCCCGAAGGCGCGGGCGGCCGCGAGAGAACAGGCGACGCGGCGCCGGCGCGCGCGGGGGCTTCGAAGTTCGGCGGGACGTGCGCGGGACGCGGGATCGCGGCGGCCCCGGGAAACGCTTGCGCGCCCGAGGGCCGCGGGGCCATCGCGAGGAGAGGCCCTTCTTTGGCGGGAAGCGTCTTGGCCTTCGGCGGCTCGCCCTCCGAACGCTTCAGATAGGCGAGCGTCGCCTTGGGCAGCGTGGACGGCGCCCAGTCCTTTCCGACGATGCGGTCGGGCTCCATCGAGTGCTCCCGCGGCGCGGGCGCGAGGTAATCGGGCGCGAGGCGGTCGAGCGCCTTCTGCCGCGCTTCCATGGTCACGGCGAACTCCTTGATCATGCCGACGACCTGGTCGGAGACGAAATTCTTCTCGGGCGGCATCTCGCCGGCCGACGCGGTCATCGCCGCCGCATAGGCGTCCGGCTCCCCGGCCATCTCGTCGAGCGTCTCGACCTTGTAGCCATGCAGCAGGCCCGGCGCGTTGGACGACACGCACTGAAGGAGGTCCTCACGGGCGGCGCGAACGAGCTCGGGCATCTCTTGGACGGCCGTATGCTCCGCCTCCCTGCGATATCTCCTCAGCCAGTATCGGCCGTAGATCCGCACCATGCCGCTCTCGTCCTTGGAGCCCTCCTCCAGCACCCAGGCGGCGGGACCGCCGATGGCGCCCAGCCAGTGGACCGCCGTCACCCGAACGAGGCGGCAGGGCTCGTCCATGAGGACCCCCGCGAGCGCGGGGATCGCGGCCGGGCCGTTGCGCCCGAGCCAGTGGACGGCCGTGAGGCGGATCTGCCAGTCGATGTCCTCGGCCGCGAGACGCAGCGCCGGGACGGCGGGGGCCCCGATGTCGCCCAGGGCGTAGACGGCGTGCATGCGCTCGTTCCAGGTCCCGCTCCGCAATCGGGAGACGTGTTCCGGGATGCGGTCCTCGGGAGGGTCTTCCCCCCGGACCGGTCCTGGCGCGGCGGCCAACAGGCAGAGCAGGACCCCTCTCCAGCGCATGGCTTCCTTAGTATGCGCCGTCCGTGTGAAATCCGCAAGCGCCTGGCGGGCGCTAGCGGCCAACGCGCGCGAGGACGTGGACGGCCGCGGCGGCCGCGAGGCAGTAGTAGCCGAAATAGCGCCAGCGCCCGTTCTCGAGCCAGCTCGACAGCCAGCGCAGGGCGAGAAGGCCCGCGAAGAAGGCGAAGACCATCCCGAGAAGGCCGGGGACGAAGAGCTCGGGGCCGATCGTCGCGGACGCCTTGACGAGCTTGAGACCCGAGCGCGCGATCAAGGGCGGCGTCAGGATCACCGAGAGCGCGAAGCTGAAGTCCTCCGAGAGGGCCTTGGACACGCCGCGCAGGAGGGCCGTCGAGATCGTCGCCCCGGACCGGGAGAATCCGCGGAACGGAAGGCACAGGCCCTGCACCGCGCCTATCCAGAGCGCCGACGGAAGTGAGACCTCGTCGCCGCCGTCCGCCGGCCGGCCGAGGAAGTCCGCCGCCAGGATGAGGACGCCCGCCGCGCCGAGAGCCGTGCCGATGAGCGGCAGGCTCGCGAACAATGACTCGATCTCTCCGCCGGCCAAGAGCCGCTTCTCGATCACGTGCTTGAGCGGGAATCCGACCACGCCCGTCGCCGCGGTCGCGGCCGAGAGCGAGAGGAGCAGGGAGCGCGCCGCGCCGCGATCCCCGGTGAACCGCGCGCGCCACCGCGGCAGGAAATAGACGACGACCGCCGCCGTCGTCCCCGTGTGCAGCATCACGAGGAGGAACACCATGGCCGGCGACGATGGGTCGAGCCCCATGAACTTCTCGACCACGATGACGTGCGCCGAGCTGGAGACGGGCAGGAGCTCCGCGAGCCCCTGGATCACCGCCAGGACGACGATCTGCCAGATCCGCATCGCCTCAGTCGACCAGCCGCTGGAAGAGGTACGTGAACTCGAGCGAGTGCATCTTGACCCGCTCCTCGAGGTCGGCGGCGGCGCCGTGTCCGCCCTCGATGTTCTCCCAATACCAGGTCTTGTGCCCGAGCTCCTCGAGGCGCGCCGCCATCTTGCGCGCGTGCACGGGCCCTACGCGGTCGTCCTTGGTCGACGTGAGCAGGAATATCTCCGGATACGCGGTCCCTTTCTTTACGTTCTGGTACGGAGAGTACTTTCGGATGCTCTCCGCCATCTTGGGGTCCGCGGGGTCACCGTACTCCGCCACCCAGCTCGGGCCGGCCGCGATCTTCGTGTAGCGCAGCATGTCGAGGAGCGGGACCTGGCAGACCACGCCGCGGAACAGCTCGGGGCGCTGCACGAACGTCGCGCCGACCAAGAGACCGCCGTTGCTCCCGCCCATGATGCCGAGCCGCCGCGGCGAGGAGACCTTGCGCTTGATCAAATCCTCCGCGACGCCGATGAAGTCGTCGTAGGCGCGTTGGCGGTTCTCCTTGAGCGCCGCCTCGTGCCATTTCGGCCCGAATTCCCCGCCGCCGCGGATATTGGCGATCGCGTACACGCCGCCCGCCTCGAGCCAGACCTTCCCATAGTCGTTGAGATAGAACGGGTCCATCGAGATCTCGAAGCCGCCGTAGCCGTAAAGGAGCGTCGGGTGGGAGCCGTCGAGCTTGATCCCCTCGCGATGCACGACGAAATAGGGGACCTTGGTCCCGTCCTTGCTCACCGCCTCGTACTGCTTGGCGACGAGCCCTTTCGCGTCGAAACGCGCGGGCATGCGGCGCACGGGCGCCGGCGTTCCGCCGCTTTCGTGGCGGAAGACGGTGGCGGGGACGAGGAAGCTCTCGTAGGACAGATAGAGCATGTCCATGTAGTCGTCCGACGTCTGGATCGACGCGCTTCCGAGACCCGGGAGAGCGACGGGTACGAGCCTCCACGCGCCCCCGGCCTTCGACGCCTCGAAGACCTTCCCCTGCACGTTCTGGAGGGTGCTGACGTAGAGGTGGTTCGCGGTGGTCGCCGCGCCGTTGACGGAGGAGCGGGCGTCCGGCGCGTAGATCAGCTCGGCCGCGCCCTGCGGGTTCGGCGACCAGCGACTGCCGAGCGGCAGAGCCACGAGCGCTCCCGCCGGAAGCGTCCGCTTGCCCGTATTCCATGCCGATCGCAGGACGGCGAGGGCGTCGCCCTTGTACACGCCGTAGAAATTGGCGTCCTCAGGAAAGGCGAGCGGCGTCAGCGAAAGATCGTTCTCGAGCACCGAGAGCTTCGAGGTGAAGAACGTGAGCTGCCGCTGCGCGATCAAGACGCTGCCCTCGGGCCTGAGCGTGCTGTAGGCGGAGACGGACACGTCCTCGACCTGCCCTTCGATCACGGTCTTGGCCGAGGAAAGGGGCTGGCCGCGCGTCCAGAGCTTCGTGAGGCGCGGATAGCCGGATTTGGTGAGCGAGCCGGGCCCGAAGTCGGTGCCTACGAAGATCCGGTCGCGATCCATCCACGCGACGTCGCACTTGGCCTCCGGCAGCTCGAAGCCGCCGGCGATCCATGTCCCGCGCTCCACGTCGAACTCGCGCACGATCTGGGCGTCCTTGCCGCCGTGCGAGAGCTTGATCAGGCAGTCGGTGTACGCGGGCGGGAGGCACTGGGAACCGTGCCAGACCCAGTCCTGCTTTTCGACGGCGTTGAGCTTGTCGACGTCGAGCAGGATCTCCCATTTCGGCTCGGGTTTGGCGTATTCGTCGGGCCTCGTCCTGCGCCAAAGCCCGCGCACATGATCGGCGTCCTGCCAGAAATTGTAGACCCAGCCGTTGCGCAGGCCCGGCATCGGCAATCGGTCCTTCGCGGTGAGGATGCGCCGCACGTCGGCCTCGATCCCCGCGTAGCGCTTGTCGCCCGTCAGGGCGCCGAGCGACGTCTCGTTGCGCGCCTTCACCCATTCCATGGCCTTCGGAGATTCGACCTCTTCGAGCCACAGATAGGGATCCTCCTCCGCGGCGAACGCGGGGATGAACGCGAGCGTGAGCAGCAGGGTCAGGATCGGCATGGAACGCCTCCGGAGCATGGGGATACCTCAAGGAATAACTTTGGGCCACGGGCTGTCAAGACGCGGGGCGAGGCAGGCGTGTTATAATGCGGTGATGAAGGCGTTAGGCTCCTTCGACGAACTCGCCCCCGACCTGCCGCGTCCCGCGGTCCTCTGCACCATCGTGAAGGTGACGGGCAGCTGTCCGCAGGAGACCGGCGCCAAGATGTGGGTGACGCCCGGCGGATTCTACGGCACGCTCGGCGGCGGCCGATTCGAGCTCGAGGTCCTCAATCACGCGCGCGAGCTGCTGGATGCGCCCCAGACGGCGCACCTTCGGGAGTACGTACTCTGCAAGGAGCTAGGCCAGTGCTGCGGCGGGCGCGCGCAGGTCTTCTTCGAGCCCGCCCCGCGCCGCAAGGCGATCCATCTCTTCGGCGCGGGACACGTCGGCCGCGCGACCGCACACGTGCTCGCCGGCACTCCTCTTCGCCTGTCGATCATCGACGCGCGTCCAGAATGGATCGCGAAGGAAGGCCTTCCGCCCGAAGCGCGCGCGGTCCGCGCGGAGCCCCTCGAGTATTGCCGCTCCCGCGCGTGGTCGGAGGACGACGCCGCGTGCATCTTCACGCACAGCCACGATCTTGATCTGCTGCTCGTCGAGTTCTTCCTCCGCCAGCCCGTCGGCTTCCTCGGGCTCATCGGCTCGGAGCACAAGGCCGAAGTGTTCAAGGCGCGCCTGCTGAACGGCCTCTCGTCCAAGGACGCGGAGACGGTCGAGACGCTTTGGGAGGAAAAGGTCCGCTGCCCGGTCGGCATCCCTCTTTCGAGCAAGAATCCCAAGGTCATCGGCGTTTCGATCGCGGCGGAGGTCCTGCAGACGTGGGGCCTCCAGAGATCCGTCGGCGCCGCCGAGCGGCGCAAGCCGGTCGCGCCGTGATCGCCGCGCAGGCGTGCCTGTTGGCCGCGGGACGCGGACAGCGCGCCGGAGGCCCGAAGGCGTGGCAGCTGCGGGACGGAAAGCCCCTCCTTCAGTCGCAGCTCGATTTTCTCGGGAGCCAGGTCGCCTCCGGCGCCGTCGCCGTGTCGATCCAGAGCGATTGGGTGGAGCGCTGCCGCGCGCTGCGCCCGGACGCGCACTGGGTGGCGGTGGACCCGGACAAGCCGCCCATGGCATCGATCGTCGCGCTCCTCAAGACGCGGCCGATGACCTCCTGGTTCTTCCTGTATCACGTCGATATGCCCGTATGGGAGCCGCGGCTCTTCTCCGCTCTCGCCGCGAGAATACCGCAAGCGGAGGCGTCGGCGTGCGACGCGATCGTGCCGGTCAAGGACGGACGACGCGGCCATCCCGTCCTCCTGTCGCCGGCCGCGGGCAAGGCTCTCGCCGAGATGGACCCGGCCGTCGACCGCCTCGACGCTTGGCTCCGGACCCGCCGCGTCGACGCGGTCGAGGTCCCGTTCGCCTGCATCCTCGAGAATTGGAATGCCGGCGCCTAGCCTCGCCGAAGCGCCGGTCGGAAGCCGGCCGATCGCCGTCATTCTCTCGGGCGGCGGCGCCTATGGGAGCTGGCAGGGCGGAGCGTTGTACCGGCTCGCGCACGGGCTGAAGTTCCATTCCGTCCTCGGCACGAGCGCCGGCTGCCTCAACGGCTTCGCCTATTTCCAAAACGAGCTCGAGACGCTGAAGTCGCTCTGGCGCGACATCGCCCGGGACCGCTTCCTCAAGCTCTCCCCGCGCCTCTATCCGCCGCGGATCTTCAGCCAGGAGGCCTTGCGCGCCTTCCTGGAGAGGTTCGTGAACGAGGAGAAGGCGAGGCAGGAGCGCAAATGCTGGTTCTACGCGGTTTCGGTCGACATCCTCAACGACGGATTGTGCCAGGCCACCTACTCGCCCGAGCCCGGCGGGCCGTGGGATTCGCCTCTCCTGGACCACATCATGGGCTCGATCGCCATCCCCTTCGTCATGGCGCCGGTCGAGGTGCCCGCGACGAACGGGAGCCGCCGCAAGATCCTGTTCGACGGCCACGTCATTTCCTTCGCGTCGCTGCGGCCGATGATAGACCGCGGCGCGCGCGACTTCCTCTTTCTGGGCGTCGCCGGCCCCACGCGGCACGAGGGCAAACACGCCGGCATCCCCGGCATGATCCACATCGTCATCCATCAGCTGCTGCGCGCTCAGGTGAGCAATTCCATGGAAGCCATCGCGCACACCAACCCGGAACTGGGCCTGCGTTTCTTCGAGTTCAATCCGCCGCGGCACCTGTCCTTAAGCGTGCTCGGGTTCAGGAACCACGAGTGCCGGCAGGGATTCGACTGGGGCGTCGAGGACGCGGAGCTTTTCCTTAAGAAGCCGGGCGACTACCTGCTTCGCTAGCGGCCGGAGCGCCTAGAAGTTGTTGTTGGGGTCCTGGATCACGGCGATCGCGGGAAGACTCTTGCCCGTGTCGGTTCCGTTGGCGACCGCCGCCTCGCCTTTGACCTTGTTCGCCGGGCCTCCCTCGTTGAGGAAGGTGAACTTGTAGTCCACCCCCTGGTTACCCGTCGCCGAGATGACCGCGCTTCCCGTAGCCCCGAAGCTCTGATTGAAGCTGGCCGAGTCCTGCAGGGAGCTGTCGCCGGTAAAGACGCTGGAGTTGCCGTTGAGCGTCCTCGCGCCGAAGTTGACCGTCATGTTGAAGCTGAACGCGGAGGTATCCGTCGTATTGCAGGGTCCGCTGGCGCAGAGCGTCCGCGTGAAATCGCTCGACCCCGAGTAGTAGCCTTGTCCGTTGAAGCCGGCGACGGAGGCCATTTGCTCCCACGTCGTGATATCCGTATTCACGTTTTGGCTCGTCGAAATGTCCTGAGCCGCGTGCGTCGTGTTCGTATCGTTGGAGCCCGACGTCGTGCCGGCGTAGGCCGCGACCTCCGACGTGTCGATGCCGCTGGCCGTCGATTGTCCGGAGGACTCGGTGGCGGACTGGGTGCCGCCGCCCGAGTTGGAAGTCGTTTGACTCCCGCCCGAGTTTCCGCCGCTCTGTCCGCCCGGGCTCTGCCCCTGGCTGCTTCCCTGCTGGGAACCGCCCGCCGGCTGCGGCGGAGGCGCGGAATTGAGCTGCGTAAATATCTGCTGCAGCATGTTAAGAGGCAGTGGAAACGGGGGCGTCGGAGCCTTGCCGGACTCGACGCTCGTTCCCCAGCCGGGGCGAGTGATCGTGACCGAGCCCTGCTCGTTCGTCACCTCGATGCCGCCGGGACGCTCGCCCGCGTTGTTGGAGGCTCCCGGACCGCCCAAGCCGACCACGGTCTTGTCCCCCTGAACGTCACCGAAGCCGATCGTGCCGCGAATGCCGATGGTCCCGACCGGAAGCTTGATCGACATGTTGGCCGGGTCCTCTCCCGCGACCTTCCCCGTCACGAACCGGAAGACGCCTTTCGAGATCTCGGCATGGACCTTGCCGGAGTTGGTCTTCGGATCGTAGACGAACTCGTCGAGCTTCATCTTGCCGTTGGGACCCAAAGTGAACACGGTCTGATCCTGGAGAAGGACTTGGAGGCGGCTGTTGGCATCCGTCGTGATGTCGTCGTAGAGCCACATCTCGTTGCCGCTCGCGACGTTTTTCCCGACGATCTTGCGCTCCTTCGTGCCGTTATCGAACGTGGAGTCCGCCTGCTGAAGCACTTTGCCCTGGACTCCGCCCGCGACGCCGATCTTCTTGGTGTCGCCCTGCGCGCCTTTGGACGGCCCGCCGAACCGCGTCGCGGCGGCCGCGGGCTCGATCGATACGACGACGGCGAGCATCGCTCCAAATATCCTGTTCATCGTTTATTCCTTGACCGGTTCGAGAATGATCGCTGGTGTCTCCGTCCGCGATGCAGTATACGTCGTCGAAAAGACGCTCGCAAGCCGCATTTCAGTCACGCCTTCCAATGTTGTAAACTGAGGCTCGCCCGCGACGTTCCGCGCCTCAAGAGCCTCCCACTCGAACATGCCGCCGACTTCGGTCTCTCCGGACGCCGTCGACGCCGTCATCGTCGGCGCAGGACCCGCCGGTCTTACCGCGGGCTACCTGCTTCAAAAAGCCGGGCGGACCGTTCTCATCCTCGAGAGCGATCCGACGTACGTCGGCGGGATCTCCAGGACCGTCTCCTATAAAGGATACAGGATCGACGTCGGGGGCCACCGGTTCTTCTCGAAATCCGTCGAGGTAAACCGGCTGTGGGACGAGCTTCTCCCCGACGGGTTCATCGAACGGGATCGGCTTTCCCGAATCTACTACGGAGGGCAGTACTACTCCTACCCGCTAAAGCCCGGCGAAGCGCTGCGCAAGCTCGGCGCCCGCGAGATCGCGCGCTGCCTCGCTTCCTACCTGAAAGCTCGGGCGTTCCCGCGAGCCGCGCCCGCGACGTTCGAGGATTGGGTGGTCAACCAGTTCGGCGAGCGGCTCTACAGGATATTCTTCAAGACGTACACCGAAAAGGTCTGGGGCATGGATTGCCGCAGCATCTCCGCGGATTGGGCCGCGCAGAGGATCAAGACCTTCTCCCTCGGCAAGGCCGTGGCCCACGCGCTGCTGCCGTCGCTCGGCCCGGCGTCGCCCATCACGACGCTCCTGCGCTCCTTCAAGTACCCCCGTCGGGGACCGGGGATGCTGTGGGAAGAATGCGCGCGCCGCATCGTGGCGGGCGGCGGCAGCATCCGCATGGGCTGCCGCGCGACGCGCTTCGAGTATTCGAAACAGGCCCCGCGTTGGCTCGTCGAGTACCGCGACGGCGGCGGTGCGATCCGCCACGCGCGAGGCCGTCATCTTGTTTCCTCTCTCGCGCTCAAGGACCTCGTCCGTCACGCCTCGCCCGCGATGCCGCCGGCGGCCGCCGCGGCGGCAGATCGCCTCGAGTACCGCAATTTCTTCGCGGCGGCCCTCGTCGTGCCCGGCCCGGCGCTGTTCGACGACCAGTGGATCTACGTCCACGAGCCCGGCGTGAAGGCCGGCCGCGTCCAGAATTACCGGTCCTGGTCGCCGGACATGGCTCCCGGTCCCGAGGCGACGTGCTACGGGCTCGAGTACTTCTGCTCGGCGACGGACGAGCTCTGGCGGATGAGCGACGCGGATGCCCTCGACTTGGCGCGACGCGAGTTCAAGGCGATCTTCGGCAAGGACGTCTCCGCGGCGGACGGCTGCGTCGTCCGGCAGCCTCGAGCGTATCCGGTCTACTCGCTGGACTACCAGACCTCCCTCGCTGCGATCCGCAGCGCGCTCGACGAGAACTTCACCCATCTGCACCTCGTCGGGCGCAACGGGATGCACCGCTACAACAACCAAGACCACTCCATGGTGACCGCGATGTTCGCGGCGGCGAACATCCTCGCCGATCGCCAACTGTTCGACCCGTGGGGCGTCAACTCGGACGCGCAGTACCACGAGAGCGGCCACGGGGGCCGGCTCGCGCCGATCGCGGTGGCGACGTGACCGCGCTTCTCAGCGAGGCGGCTCGCCGCCTTAAGGCCCGCTGCCTCCTGGCCGACCTGGACCCAGCGAGCCGGATTCTGGAGGTGGGGAGCGGCGACGGCTGGATGGCGGCGCGGTTGCGCGGCCGCGGATACTCGCACGTGACGACGATAGACCTCCTGGCTCCCGCCGACGTCGTCGGCGACGTGCGCGAGTGGCGCTCTCTCGGCCTCGCGCCCGGCGGCTTCGATGCGATCATCGCCTTCGAAGTCGTCGAGCACATCGACTGTTGGCGGACGTTCGAGGAACTGCTCGCCCCGGAGGGGCGCGTGTTCGTGACGACTCCCGTCCCCGAATGGGACTGGCTGTGCGAACGCCTGGAGCGTCTGGGACTCTCGCAACAGAGGACGAGCCCGCACGACCATCTCGTCGACGTCCGCCGCGTGCCCCTTTTCGAACCCGAGCGCTACCGCCGCGTCGCCGGCATCGCCCAGTGGGCGGTGCTGCGCAAGCGCGGCGCTCGCGCGGCCGCCCTCCATGCCGCCGGCTAGCCGCGGCGCCGAGCGGTGGCTGTTTCCGGCGCTCATCGTCGCCGCGGTCTGCGCCGCGTTCGCGCCGGCCCTCGGAAACGGCTTCGTCGACTGGGACGACGTCAGCCACATCGTGGAGAACAAGCATCTGCGCGGACTCACCCTCGAGAACCTCCGCTGGATGCTCTCCGAGGAATTCTCGGGCAACTGGCATCCGCTGACTTGGCTCTCGCTCGCGCTGAGTCACGCCGCGGGCGGCGTCGAGCCGAGCGGCTACCACCTCGCCGATCTCTGCCTGCACGCCGCCTCGGCGCTGCTCCTCTTCGCGGCCGGCCGGCGCCTTCTCTCGCGCGCGGGGCTGGCCGATGAGCGCGCGGATTGGGGCGCGGCGCTCGCGGCTCTCTTTTGGGCCGTGCACCCGCTGCGCGTCGAGTCCGTCGCGTGGGCCACGGAACGCAAGGACACGCTCTCGGGCTTTTTCCTGCTCGCGTCCCTCTGGGCCCGCCTGCGCGCCGTCGGCGCGGACCGTCCGCGGGCATGGGAAGCCGCGTCCGTCGCGTGCTACGGCCTGAGCCTGCTGTCAAAGGTGACCGGGATCAGCTTTCCCGGCGCGCTCCTCGTCCTTGAGGTGTACCCGCTGCGGCGCCTGAGCCTCGAGCCGAGACGCTGGCTCGGCCGAGAGGAGCGCGCGCGGCTGCTGTCGCTCGCGCCGTACGCGGCCTTGGCGCTTCTGGTCTTCTTCCACGCCCTCGCGACGGCGGAGCTGCGCGCGGCGGCGCAGACAATCCCCTCGCCGAGCGCCGTCGCGCGGCTCAACCACGTGCTCTACAGCGTTTTCTTCTACCCCTGGAAGACGCTCGCGCCCGCTTCTCTCTCCCCGTTCTACGCCATCCCCGCGTGGTTCGCCCGGTTCACGTGGAAGACGGCCGGATTTCTCGCGGCGGCGGCCGGCGCGATCCTGCTCGTCCGCGAGGCCCGCCGCCGGCCGTGGGCGGCCGCCGTCGCCGCGGCGTACCTCGCGCTTCTCGTGCCCGTCTCCGGCCTCATCGCCTACGGCACGCCGATCCGGGCGGCGGACCGCTACAGCTATTTCCCGTCCCTCGCGATCGCCCTCCTCTTCGGCGCGGCTTTCGCGCGCGGACCGGCCGCGCGCGCCCTCGCGGGCGCGTGGATACTGGCTCTCGTCGTCGCCGCGCGCGCGCAGTGCGCCGTCTGGCGGGACACGCTGTCCTTGTGGACGGCCGCGGCGGGCCGCGATCCGAGCGGATTCGCGCGGAGCAACAAAGGGGTGTCGCTCGCGCGAACGGGACGCCTGGAGGACGGACTCGAGGAGCTCCGCCGGACGGTCGAGGCGCACCCTCGCGTCGCGGTGGCCTGGGACAACTACGGCGTCACCCTCATGCGCGCGGGCCGACGCGCGGAGGCGGTGCGCGCGTGGCGCCGGGGGCTCGAGCTCGAAGGCCTGCCCGAGCTTCACGCCCACCTCGGCTCCACGCTCGCGGGCGACGCGAGCCGCGCCGAGCTCGAGCGGGGCATCGGCCACCTGCGGACCGCGCTCACCTTAAACCCCGGAGAAGCAGGCTGGCGGACGGATCTCGCCCAAGCTCTGCTGCGGACCGGCGACGCCGCGACCGCCGACGCCGAGTTCGCCGCCGCCGCCGCCGCGGACCCCTCGCTCGGCCGGGCCAAGACCAACCGCGGCCTCTCCCTCGCCGCGGCGGGCCGCCTCGCCGAGGCCGCGGAACAATACCGCCTCGCGCTGTATTGCGGCGATTCCCGCGCGGAGACGCACTACGACTGGGGGAACCTGCTTCTCGCCCAGGGCCGCCTCGACGACGCCGAGCGCCACTACCGCGAGAGCCTGCGCCTCGACCCGTCCCTGGCGCGCGCGCACGTCAACCTCGGAAACGTCCTCGCGCGGCGCGGACGATTCGCCGACGCGGCCGCTCGCTATGCGACGGCCCTAACGAAGGACCCGGGCCTCGCCGAGGCCCGGGTCAACCTCGCCGCCGTCCGGCGGGCGATGTCCAAATGACGACTACTTATACAGGGGCGAGTCGAACGTGCCGGACGCCGTCGCGGTGACGGTGGCGGTGTTCGTCGCGGTATACGTAAGGTTCGTCTTCGCGGAGTTCGCCGCGATGCCGTCGCTGTTGTAGAGCGTGATCGTGGTCCCGTTGAAGCCCGCTCCCGTGTAGCCGCCCGTCAACGAACCCAGCTGCATGTCGTTGGACGCCGTCGGAGAGTTTTTCAGCACCAACGTCGCGGCCCCGCTCAGCGAGGCGAACGAGATGGAGTTGATGCTCTGCTGCACCGTATCCGCGGACGACGTGACGTTGTGCAGGTGGATGAACGACTGGTTCGAGCCGCTCGTCGGATTGAGGATGCCCGTGCCGCCCACCGTCCGCGCGCCGAAGTCGATCTGCAGCTGCAGGGCGGCCTGCGGCGTGCTGAAGCAGCCGGTGCAGGAGACTCCCCCGGCGTCGCCGCTGAAGTAGTAGCCTTGACCCGACGGCACGTTGGCCAAGATGATGTCCCACTGGGCGATGCCGTCGCCGACGCCGTGGTTGGCCTGCGTCTGCTGCGCCTCGGTCGTCGTGCGTCCCATCTCGGCGCTCAGATCGGCCGCGTCCTTCTCGTCGCCCGCGTTGGCCAAACCGCCGGCCGTGTTGTTGCCGGAATTCTCGCCCGCGTTCTGTCCCTCGGCGGCCGAGTTCGACGCCGTGTTGCCGGAAGTACCGCCGCCGGACGGCGGCGTCGTTGCGCCATCGCCGCCCCCGTCCTTGGACTTCTGCCCCGGCTTGGACGTCAACGGGTCGTATAGCTCGTTCGCCAAGGACGGCGGCATGAGCTTGGGGGGCGTCGGCGCCTTGCCTTCTTCCATCTCGGAGAAGAAGCCGGGGCGCGTGAGCGTCTGCGAGCCGAACTCGTTGGTCAAGGTGATGCCGCCGATCCGCTCGGTGGTGTTCGTCTTCTCGCCGGGCCCGCCTACCGTCATCGTGGTCTTCTTGCCCTCGACCTTGCCCACGCCCACCGTGCCGCGGATGCCGATCGTTCCCGACGGGACCTTGATGCTCATGTTCGCCGGGTCCTCGCCGGCGATCTTTCCGGTCACGAAGCGGAAGGCGCCCTTGGTGATCTCCGCATGGACGGCGCCGGAGTTCGTCTTCGGATCATAGACGAACTCATCGAGAGTCATCTCCGCGCTCGGACCGAGCGTGAACACCGTCTGGTCCTTGAGCAGGATCTGAAGGCGACTGTTCGCGTTGGTCTGGATCTTGTCGTAAAGCCACATCTCGGCGCCGCTCAAGACGTCCTTGCCGACGATCTTGCGCATATCGGCGGTCTGCAGCACCTTGCCCTGCACGCCTCCCGCGGCGCCGATCCGGGACGTCTCCTTCTTCTCTCCGGCACCCGCGCCCTTGAACCCGGCAGCGGTGATCGACTGCGGCAGCAGCAGCAGCGCAGCGATGAGCACCCGCATGAGGATCGCGATTCGGTTCATGTTGTTAGTACCCCCAAGAATACGTCAGCATCCCCATGATCTTCGTATTGTCGTAGCTGTAATTTGGAAGGTTCGACAGCGCATGGTAGTACTCGTACGTCAAGGTGCCCAGAAAATCCTTGAGCGGCTTCCACACGAGCGACAGCGGCGCGCCGTACGTGGCGCGCAGGCGGTAGGTGTCGTCCTGACGGTCCCACGGCGCGAGGATGGCATCCTCCTTGACGTACCGGTCGAAGTTCGCGGTAACGCTCGAAAGAAGGAAGGTTCCCTTTCCCAGCAGCCACGTGTGCTCCAGACCCAGCGCATTGCGCGTGTAGGCGTTGTAGAGACGGACCGCGTTCTTGATCTGGTAGTTGTACGACGGCACGAGCCGCTGGTTCGGCGTCAGCCAGTACCCGTAGCCGGCGCCGAAATCCCATTGGTTGCCGTTGCGTTCCTCCGCCGTCGGAACAAGCGCGGTGCGGCTGTATTGCTGATACTGGTAGCCCGCCTGAACGTACACGTCCGACCGGCGGGACAGCTTGTGGTCGGCGCGAAGCTCGCCGCCGCGGGTGCGCAGGAACGTCGTCTGCGCGAGCTGGACGTGGTCGAAGATCAGCGTCGGCGTGAGGTTGGCGTACCAGTGCTTGATCACGCCGCCGGCGCGGAACGAGTAGGCCTTGATGTTGAGCGTCTTCATCAGCGTCTGTTCGCCTTGATAATAGGTGAAATTGCCGAAGAGAGAATGCCCCGCCTGGGTCCCCAGATCGTGCGTGAGGCCGAGGCTGCCGAGCAAGGTGATGCTCGTGTCGTCGCGGCGCAGAGAGTTCGCCGTCAGCTGGATCGGGGATCCCGCGAACAGCGCCTTTCCCGTGGAGGGAGCGGCGTTGCGGTTCGTGTCGTAGCCCCAGCCGAATCCCAACAGGGCGTTGACGTGAGTCGAGCGCTTGCGCCCGGCGATGAGCGTCCGGTATTGCTTCGCTTCCTTGCGGATTTCGTCGGCGATCGCCACGGACTCAAGCGTATCTAGCTGCCGGCTCGCCTCGTCCAGGTTGTCCAAGCGGTAAAGGACTACCGCGTAGAGCAACCGCGCGCGCGCCAAGCTGGGCTTGATGAGAAGGATGCGCTCCAAGGTAGACGAGGCGCCCTTGATCTCGCCGTCGCGCACCTGCTGGCGCGCCCATTTGAAATTGAGGTCGATGTTGTCGGGATCGGCCAAGATCTGGTCGTAGGTGACGTCTTCCCCCTCCGCCGCGCTCTTCAGCCGCGCCTGGCTCTCGGCCTGGCGGGCCTGCTTCTGCGCCCCCGTCTCGCGGCGTTGTTCCTGCGCCTTTTGAACGCTCTGTTCCTCCGCCTGCTGCGTCGCCTGGGCGTGAGCCCGCCCCGATACGACGGCGAGAGCGAAGGCCGCGCAAATGGCAAGCCGAGCCGCTTGTATGATCCTGGTCATTGGTGCGCTCCTTGGACGCCGAAAAACGCGTTGTTTTTGAATCGCAGAATCATGGCACAATGGCGGCTAATTTGTCAAACCAGTCCCCGTCGAGAAGCGGCTTTCCCATTTTGTTATAATAACTGCCGAATTCAGAAGCGAATAGGAGGCTATTCATGGCAACATTGGTTCAGCAACCGGCCCCGGATTTCAAGACGATGGCGGTGTCCGGCAAGCTCTTCAAAGAGATCAAGCTGAAGGACTACGAGGGCAAGTGGCTCGTGCTCTTCTTCTACCCGCTCGACTTCACGTTTGTCTGCCCGACCGAGATCACGGCGTTCAGCGATCGCATCAAGGACTTCCAGGGCGTTCAGACCGAGGTCCTCGGCTGCTCGATCGACAGCCAGTTCACGCACCTCGCGTGGATCAACACGCCGCGCAAGGAAGGCGGCCTCGGCGACATCAACTACCCGCTCCTCGCGGACATCTCGAAGAAGATCGCGACCGACTACGGCATCCTCACCGAGGGCGGCGTGGCGCTGCGCGGCCTCTTCCTGATCAATCCGAAGGGCAAGGTGGTCTACTCGGTCGTGCACGACCTCGGCGTTGGCCGCAACGTCGACGAGATCCTGCGCATCGTGAAGGCCTTCCAGCACATCGAGAAGACCGGGGAAGTCTGCCCGGCGAACTGGACGGAAGGAAAGAAGACGATGAAGGCCGATCCGATCAAGTCTAAGGAGTATTTCTCGACCGCGGCCTGACGCGATCCGTTCCTTCGCAAGACAGAGGGGCGCCCCCGGGCGCCTCTCTTCATTTAGGGCCGCCAGAACGACGGCCTGGCGTCCGGTGAACGACTTCCACGACGACTCCACCGAGAACTCCACATCCGACCAGCCGGACATGTCCTTTCGGACGTCGACGCGGCGGACGCTCCCAAGGAATACTGCACCCTGGACTCCGAGTCATCGCCACCGGTCCATCCCGGGAATCGAAGGAAGAAAAGGCCGTCCTCAATACCGCGGCCGCAGGCTGGACAAACGATCGTCACGGGGATACAATCACCCGATCATGAACTTCGACTTGAGCGAGTGGCTGAACCTGTTCGTCCGGTGGTTCCATATCGTCGCGGGCATCAGCTGGATCGGAGGCACCTATTTTTTCAACCGGCTCGACCGGCACATGACCGGCGCGGTCGCCGGCGAGTCCGCGGAGACGAGCGGGCTCGTGTGGATGGTGCACGGCGGAGGCTTCTACAAAATCGAGGCGCAAAAGGTGCCCAAGCCGATCCCGGACGACCTCCTGTGGTTCAAATGGGAGTCGATGCTGACCTGGATCAGCGGCGTGCTCCTCCTCGTCATCGTCTACTACACGGGCGGACTCATGGTCGACACCGACTCGACGACGAGCCTCGGCCTGTCGATCGCGTACGGCGTCGGGACGCTGATCGCGGGGTTCGCCGCCTACACCGCGATCTGGCGCTCGCCGCTCGGCAGGAACGAGGCGGTCGGCGCGGCGGTCTCCTTCGGCTTCATCGTCGGCACGGCCAAGCTCCTCCTGGCCGTGATGAGCGCGCGGGCCGCGTACCTCCACATCGGCGCGATGATGGGGACGACGATGGTCGCCAATGTCTGGATGACGATCCTGCCGGGCCAGCGCAAGATGATCGAGGCGCGAAAGGCGGGCCGCGAGCCCGACTACGCGCTCGGCGCGCGGGGCAAGCGCTGCTCGCGGCACAACACCTTCATGTCGATGCCGGTCATCTTCCTCATGATCAGCAACCACTTTCCCACGGCGACGTACGGCTCGCAGTATCCGTGGCAGATCCTGGGCGCGCTCGTGCTTTTCGGCTGGGTCGCCGCGAAGGTCATGCGGGATTTGGAGTAGGCGGTGGCCAAGCGGACCGTCAGCCAAGCGCTGGCCTCCGAGTTCCTCCGGCGCCGGCATTTCCTTTTTACCGTCCTCCGCTTCGCCGCTCCCCTCGGGATACTCATCTCGCTCATCTTCCTCAAGATCGCGAAACATCCGATCCTCGATCAGATGACCTTCATGACGTTCGACCAGTTCGAGCGCAATCGGCCTCGGCCGTACGAGGACGCCGGCATCCGGGTTCTCGATCTCGACGATGAATCGCTGAAGAGACTCGGCCAATGGCCGTGGCCGCGGACCCAGCTCGCCGACCTCGTCGCTCGACTCAAGAAGTTCGGGGCGGCTGCGGTCGCCTTCGACGCGGTCTTCCCCGAGCCCGACCGCACCTCGCCGGCGAATATCCTCCCGCTGTGGCCGAAGACGGCCGAGACCCAAGCGCTTCTGGTACGAGCGAAGAGCCTGCCGGACCACGACCGTATCTTCGCCGACGCGGTGAAGCAAGCGGGCAACGTCGTCGGCGGTTTCGTGCTGATCCCCGAGGACAACGGAGAGATTCCCACGCAGAAGGCTCAGTACGGCATCTCCGGAGATCCGGCGGACCTTCTGCGCTGGCTCCACTCTTGGAAAGGAGCCGTCCTCAACAGACCGGAGTTCGAGAAAGCCGCGGCCGGCCTCGGGACGGTCAGCTTCGTTCCCGAGCTCGACAGCATCATACGCCGCGTCCCGCTGTTCTACACGATCAAGGGCAGGACCGTGCCGTCGCTGGCGGCGGAAGCGATCCGCGTCGGCACGGGGACTACCGCCTTCAAGATCAAGACCTCCACCGGAAGCGGCGTCAAGACCTTCGGGCAGAATACCGGCATCGAAAAGGTCGGCATCGGGAACTTCATGATCCCTACGGATCAGCGGGGAAAGATCTGGATCTACTATACGCGGCCCGAGGATGATTACAAGCGAGTCATCCCCGTGTGGAAGATCTATGAGAAGAACTTCGACCGGAAGCTCCTCGACGGCACCATCGTCTTCTTCGGGACCAGCGCCGCGGGCCTCAAGGACCTCCGCTCGACCCCCTTGAACGCCGCGGCGGCCGGCGTATCGGTCCACGCCCAGGTCGCCGAGCAGATCGTCCTTCAGAACTTTCTTAGGCGCGAGGACTGGACGCACGGCGCCGAGCTCCTGTATATGGTCGGCGGCGGGCTGGCGCTGCTGATCCTTCTCCCATGGATGGGCGCCTTCTGGAGCGCCGCCTTCGGCGTCGGGGCGATAGGCGGAGCCTGGTGGTACTCGTGGCACCAGTTCACCAACACGCACATCCTGTTCGACCCGTTCTTTCCGTCGATCGGATTGCTCGGCGTCTACCTCTCCTCGACTCTGATCGGATACCTCAGCACCGAGGCGGAGAAAAAGCAGATCCGCGGCGCCTTCAGCGTCTACTTGAACCCCAGCATGGTCGAGGAATTGGCGAAGGACCCGGAAAAGCTGCAGCTCGGCGGAGTCACGCGGACGATGACCATCCTCTTCAGCGACATCCGCGGGTTCACGACGATGTCCGAGCAGTTCGACTCTCAGGGCCTGACCACCCGCATCAACGGCATCCTGACGCCGCTCACGCAAGTCATCATGGAGCGCCGCGGCACGATCGACAAGTACATCGGAGACTGCATCATGGCGTTCTGGAACGCTCCGCTCGACGACCAGCAGCACGCCCAAAACGCCTGCCGCTCCGCGCTCGCCATGTCGAAGCGCCTGGAGGAGATCCGGCCGTCCTTCGAGAAGGAGGACGTCAAGGCGGGACGCAAGGTGGCGCCCCTCGACATCGGGATCGGCTTGAACTCGGGTCCCTGCTGCGTCGGCAATCTCGGATCCGACATGCGCTTCAACTACTCGGTGCTGGGGGACGACGTGAACTTGGCGTCCCGGCTCGAAGGCCAGTCGAAAGCCTACGGCGTGCGCATCGTCATCGGGGAGCACACGCGGGACCTCGCGCCGGAATTCGCGGCGCTCGAGCTGGACCTGCTGCAGGTCAAGGGCAAGACCAAGCCCGTGCAGATCTTCACGTTGGTCGGGGAGCCGGACCTCGCGGCCAAGCCCGCGTTCAAGGAACTGGCCGCGGCCCACGCCGACGCGCTCAAGGACTACCGCTCCCAGAAATGGAACGACGCGCGCGCCTGGATCGCGACGTGTCGAGAGATCCTCGAGCGCCCCGGTCCCGAGCACGACCAGTTCGCCGCCATCAAGAAGTATTACAAGATCCTCGAGGAGCGCATCGAGTACTTCGAGGCGCATCCGCCGCCCAAGGATTGGGACGGCGTCTACATCGCCACTTCGAAATAGCTAGAGCGTCCCCAGCGAATCCTTATCGCGCAGCAGGAGCAGCGCGACGAACGCCGCGAGCAACGGGATCGCCGCGAACGCCTGCGGCGGCTTATCGAAGGGATGGAGAAGCCCGCGGAACGCCGAGAGGCTCGCCGCGCCCTGGACGACCGCGGCCGCGGAGTATGTCCCGAGCTTCCACACGCCCGCGAGGAACGCGAGGCTGAGCGCCACGAGCGCGACGCCGATCGCGTACGCCGCCGCGGGCGAGGCGTGAACGTGCGCGGCCCGCTCCAAGAGCCCCTGCGTCGCGTCCGGATGCGCCAGGTGGCTCAGACTCCACAACAGCAGATAGAGCCCCAGTCCGATCCGCAGCAGCAGCAAGCCGGCGCGCGTCTCCATCGTCAGCGGGCGAACTCGAAGACGAACGGGAACGTGAGAACGCGGCCGCCGCGCTTGACCTGCGCCCAGATCTTGTAGACGCCGCTCGCCGGGATGTCGTCGCCCATCAGCATGAACGCGACGTCGGGGCCCGCCGATCCGTGCGGAGGATGCCCGTGGCCGCCGTGCCCGTGATCGTCGTGCGGGTGGTCGTGATGGCCGGCGTGCAGGTGAAGGAAGATCTTCTCCTCGATCCGATCGCCCGTTCGGCCCAGCACGATCGCGTGCCCCATCATGCCGAGCCAAGGCACGAGGTCGGTCACCTCATGGTACATCGCGTGATCGCCGTGGCGCATCGCGGCCTCGATGCGGAAGGTCAAGTGGACCATGCCCGGCATCGACTCCTTGTCGACCGCGTAGGACACGCGGTAGGCGTCGCCGGCGGCCCCGGGCTCTCCGGTCTGCGTGAAGTACTTCACGATCTTGCCGGTAGCGTCCCGGCGGTCGGGCAACGTCGCGACGCGGTCCGGCTGGCCGAGCGCCGCCGCGGTCAGCAGAACCCTCTGCACGGACTGCCCGCGGGGCTTGAGCTCGGCGAACAAGAAGTACCGGCCGGGCTTCGGCACGGCGCGCGCGAGGTCTTGGTTGTCCGGGTCCGCGGTCGCTTGATTGACGCGCACCGTGAATCGTCCCGTCTTCCGGTCGTATGCCGGATGCACGTGCGCGAATGTCCGCAGGTCATCGCTCACGACCACGAGGTGAAGGTACTTCTCGTGCTCCGGTTCGAAGTCCGTGACGGCGCGGCCCGTCCTTGAGTCCGCGAACGTGAACGTCCAGTCCGACGGCCGGCCCGGCGCCACCGTGCCGCCGACATGCCCGTCCACGAGCAAGAGGCCCGTGAGGGTGGAGCCTGAGTGCGATTGATGGACCTGCCTCAGACCGCCGATCTCCGGCACCAAGGCTTCGCCCAGGGAGGCGGGCAGCGCCGCGCCGGCGGGAAGAACGGCGAACGCCAGAAGCGCCGCCGAAATCTGAATTCTGATCATGGGGTGATCCTCCGAATGAGTGGATTGTACCAATATCACGCCCGTCCCCCTACCTCTCCCGTACGCGGAGACGTCTGCGGAGAAGCGCATATGGGGCGGCTCCGAATGCGGTAGAATCCTCCCGGATAATGAAGATCCGCGCCGATCTGCACGTCAACGGGGACTCGCGCAAGCTCATCCTGGTTCCCGGCGACAACGAGAAGACCGAGCACCTCGCGCTCAAGCTCGCCGCGTACGTCATGTTTTGGGACGCCGAACTCGTCGTCGACGCGAGCGCCAAGCATCCGGCGCTCCTCGGCCAGGAATTCCGGCCCGACCTCATGTCCACCGACGATTCCGGCACCGTGAACCTGTGGATCGAAGTGGGCACGACGTCGCTCAACAAGCTGGACAAGGTGCTCAAGCGCTTTCCCTACGCCCATCTGGTCGTCATCAAGGAGAATCCCGCGCAGGCCCGCCGCTTCAAAGTGGAGGCCGAGGAGCTCAACCAGGAACGGCTCGAGACGCTCTGCTTTCCGGACGGCGCCTTCGCCGAGTGGTTCGGCCGGCTCGAGGAGAAGACCGAGGTCGTCGGCGAGGCGACGCGGACCTCCATGAACCTGGTCGTCAACGATCACATCTTCGTGGCGGACCTCCTGCACCCCTGAGTCATGGAGAAGAAATACCTCCGCATGCTCAAGGGGATGGCCGAGGCCCCCGGCATGCCGCTCGACTGGTCGGTCTACGTGGTCCGATGCGGGGACGGGAGCCTTTATACCGGGATCGCCAAGGACGTCGCCGACCGGATCGAACGGCACAACGCCGGAAAGGGAGCCGCGTATACGCGCTCTCGCCGGCCGGTGCTGCTCCTGTATTCCGAAACGGGCCTTACGCGCTCGCAGGCCCTGGTCCGGGAAGCCCGCATCAAGTCCCTTCCGCGTAATAAAAAGGAATCATTGGTCCTTAATAATGGTGACGCCGCCGATCGAGCCCGGACACGAGCCTGAGCGGCGCGAGACGATCGACGCCGAAGTAGTCGACGCCGAGATCGTCGGCGCGCCCAAGCCCGTCCCGCGCTGGAAGTCGCTTCTCGTGCGGGCGGGACTGGCCGTCGCGCTCGGCGCGATCGGGCTCTCGCTCCTCGCGGTGGGCGTAGTGTTCACGCTCACCATCGTCGGAGCGGCGATCGGGATCCCCCTGATGCTGGCGGGGCTCGGACTCCTGGCGGCCGCGGCCTTCGTGCTGTTGGGCGGAGGGCGCGTGATCGTGGCAAGACCGCCGTTTCGTTGAACTTGAACGATGCGCTACTGGATATACCACGGCAACGACGCCGTCGGACCGTACACTGAGGACGAGCTGCGCTCGGACGGGCGCTTCGGCCCGGAGACGCTCGTTTGCCCCGACGGGGCCGCGGGCGGCAACGACTGGTCGAGGGCCAAGGATCGCCCGGAGATGGGGTCGCTTCTGCGTTCGCTTCCCGCGCGCTTCTGGATCCTGGAGCCGGACCGCTCGGCCAAGGGACCTTTCGACGCGGCGGCCATGAAGCGGGTTTCCGGACTTTCCCCGGCGACTCTCGTATGCCCGGTCGGCGCGCAGGACGCCGGGGCCTGGAAGCCGGTCGCGGAGATCGCGGAGCTCAAATCCGTCCTCCTCCCCGATGCTCCGGCGCCTGAGCCTGCCAAGCCTCCGCGCTCCATCGATTTCGATTTCCCGAAACCCGCGGGCTTCAAGCCGCCGCCCGGCGCCGCCCCGGAGCCCCGCTCCATCGACTTCGACTTTCCGAAACCGGACGGCTTCAAGCCCCCGCCCGGCGCCCCCGCGGAGAAGCCGCGATCGATCGATTTCGATTTCCCGAAGCCCGATGGGTTCAAGGCCCCGCCCGGCGCCGCCCCGGAGCCTCGCGCGATCGATTTCGACTTTCCGAAACCGCCCAAACCCGCGGCGTCCTCGCCCAAGTCGTGGCTGCCCAGCCGAAGGACGCTCGCGTATCTGGCCGGCTCGGCGGCGCTGGTGACCGCGGCGGCCGCGGCGATGCGTTTTTGGCCCAAGAGCCGCTCGAACGCCGCGGCGCCGGCCGCCGTCGCGCGCGAACCCGCGGCGAAAGCGCCGGCCGTCCCGGCGAAGCTGCCCGACGCTGGGCTGCCGCTTCGCAAGGCGATCGATCTGGTGAAAGGGTACCCGCTGCCGCCGGGCGCGCGCCGCAAGGCGCCGACCAACCTCTACAACATCGGAGAGACGAGCCAGAAACGCTGGCGGCCCCTGCGGACCGTAGGCGAAGTGTTCCGCGCCGCGCCCTACCGCATCGCCTGGCAATTCTGCCGCGACCAGGCCGCTGCCACCGGCGCGACGCCCGAGGAGATCGCGCGGCAGGCGCGCCCGAAGATCCAGGAGCAGTGGCGCGGTCTTGACGCGACCTACCAAGTCGCATGGTCCGCCAATCCCGTCGACGGCACCCGATTCCAAGTAGAGGCTCGCGTCACCGATACCCTGACGTCCCGATTGAAAGAGGCCTTTTCGGGGAGCGGCGACGACGCCGGCGTCGTCCCGTCGACCGAGTCCCATCTATTCGTCGTCGATCTCGACGCAAAGACGGTGGAGGCCGCCAACCCCGGCGCCGAGGCGGATATGGCCGGAGGACCGGACGCGCCCCAGGACGCCGTCCCCCCGATGGACGTGCCGCCGAAGCGCGCCTCTCGTCCGAAAAAGCCCAAATCCCCCCCGCCTGCCGCTCCGGCTCCCGCCGACGAGACCCCCGCGCCGGAGCCGGTCGCCGCGGTTTCCAACGAGCCGGCGCGGACGCCGGCGCCAAAAATGGAGGAGCGCCCCGCCGCGCCCAAGCCCGCGCCGCCCTTGCCCGGGATTTCCCGTTCCGAACCGTCCCGCCCAAAGGCGAACGAGCCGTCTCCGATCCCTCCTAAGCCCGCCGAGCCCGAAGCGCGCAAGCCGTCGGTCAAGCCCGCGACCGAGATGAGCGTCGACGAGCTCGAGAAGTACCTCAACCGCAAGTAGCCCCCGCGCGGCGGATTCCTCGTCGACACAAATGGGAAACACCGTCGCGCTATGCTTTCGAGAAGACATCATCGCATGGGGGTACCATGAACGTCGTCGTCGCCAACCTCTCGTCCTTCCAGACGGAATACGTCGACATGGGAATGCGCGATTCGTTCGTCGTGGGGTTCTTCATCGTCGGGATCGCGCTCATCGCCTTCGCGGCCTATCATCTGCTCAAGGTCCCCGAGGCCATGCTGCCGCACTTGGACTAGCGCGCCGCCCCAACTGCTACAATCGAGCGCGTGACGTCCCGCGCTTTCGCCCTCCGGTTCATTCTCGTCCGCCCGCGAAATCCCAACAACATCGGGGCCGTGGCCCGTGCCATGGCCAACTTCGGCTTCAGCGATCTTCGGCTCGTCGATCCGCATCCCCCCGTCTGGAGCGAAGCCGTCTCCGCCGTCGGCGCGGAGGATCTCTTGCGCCGCGCGAAGGCACAAACGATGACGGAGGCCCTGCGCGGCTGCACCCTGATCCTCGCCGCGGCGGACGGGCGGCGCAGACCCGACCGGCCCGTCATCGCGCTCCCGGCATTACGACCCTATATCGAGGAACGGAGCGACGGCGGGACCACGGCCGTCGTCCTGGGGCCGGAGAAGACCGGGCTTTCCAACGCGGATATGGAAGCCGCGCACGCGGTCGTGACGATACCGACGCGCCCCGAGACGCCGTCGATGAATCTCGGCCACGCGGCGGCCGTCATCGCCTACGAGCTCGCGCGCTCGTCCGCGCGGGTCCCCGCGCGCCGAGAGCCCAAGGACGCTCCGCCGGCCCCCGAGCAGCTCGAGGACCTGATGCGCAAAGCGCTCTCGGCGATGGACCGTCTCGACTACATGCGCGCGACGCCCGAGGCGTCCAAGGCGCGGATGCTGCGGGAGATGTTCCGGCATTGGGCGCTGCGGCGAAAGGACACGGCGTTCCTGCAAGCCCTTTTCCGTCGCATCCTGGCCCGCTAGTGTAGTGTCTCACTATTCTCTTGGCATTTGGCGAGCCGCCCTTGACCGCAGGCAAGGCGCGAGGAGCGAAGATACTGAACGTATCTGAGCTCCGAGCAACGCAGCATGCGGGCAAGGGCGGCTCGCCTCGCTATCAAGGAAAATCGCTGCTACGACCACGCTTATCCCTAATTGCGTGGCCGTGCGCTTTTGGGCTCCGGCGTCGTTGCTCGTCGCTTGCATACGTTCAGTATGCGCGCTCCTCGCGCCTAGCCGGAGCCCAAAATCGCACGGCCAAATGTCAAGGGAATAGTGAGACACTACACTAGGACCAGAGGAAGGCGCGGAGGATGTTGCGGGTGACGCGAAGACGGTACTCGCGCGTGGAGCGCATATCGTCGATCGGCGAGATGTCCCGCTCGATCAAGCCGCACGCCTCCTCGGCCGACGCCGCCGTGAGCAGCCGCCCCTTGAGCGCATCCTCGGCGGCGCGCAGGCGCCGGACGGTCGGCGCGACGCTCCCGAACGCGACGCGGAGCTCCTCGACCGTACCGTCCTTATTGAGGAAGAGGACCGCGGCGCCCACGGTCTTGGAGATCGTCTGAGCGGCCCTCTGGCCGACCTTGCGGAATACGCGGCGATCCGGCCTGCGCGGCAACATGGGCAGGAAGATCGCCTCGATGAGCTCGCCCGGGGCGAGGGCCGTTTTCTTGACCCCCGCGAAGACCTGAGAGAGCGGCAGCGTCCGCCGGCCTTTCGCGGACGCGACGTGGACGACCGCCTCGTACACGGCCAGCGCCGGAAACGTATCGCCTGCGGGAGACGCGTTGGCGACGTTGCCCCCGATCGTGCCTCGATTCTGGATCTGCTCGGCGCCGACCGTGGCGCACGCCTCGGATAAGAGCGGGAACTTCTCGCGGATCGCGGGATGCTCGCGGAGCCGGGCGTGGGTCGCGAGCGCGCCGATGAGGATCCCGTCCTTTCGCACGCGGATCTTCCGCCACTCCTCCACGCCCCACAGGTCCAGCACGACCCGCCCGTTGAGAAGGCCCGCGTTCCACAGCACCATGACGTCGGTGCCCCCGGCCACGGGCAGCGCCTTGGGAGCGCGCGCGTACATCCTCACGGCCTCGTCGGCCGTCGCGGGGCGCAGCACCTTCATCGACGCGCTATCGCCGCGCACGCTTCCTCCCTTTCACCGAGCTGACGACGGAATCGATGATGTGCTGGTATCCAGTGCAGCGACAGAGGTTGCCCGCGATGGCGCAGCGCAGCGACGCCGCGTCGGCGCCGCCGCCCCGCCGGAGCCAGCCCGTCGCCGACATCAGCATGCCGGGCGTGCAGATGCCGCACTGCGCGCCTCCTTCCTTTAGAAAGCCCTCTTGGAGCGCCCCCAGCTTTTCCGGCGTGCCGAGGGACTCGACGGTCTCGACGCTGGCCCCGTCGGCCTGGCAGACCGGGATGAGGCAGGAGCAGACCGCCGCGCCGTCCACTAGCACCGTGCAGGCGCCGCATTCCCCCTCGCCGCAGCCTTCCTTGGTGCCCGTAAGGCCGAGCTCCTCCCGCAGCACGTCGATGAGGCGCGTGAACGGGGCGCCCTTGAACGTTCGCGTCCGGCCGTTAACCTTTAGCTTGATCATGGGAGAAGGCCTTGAGAATTTTCTCGGGAAGGATCGGCAGCTCCGGGATCCAACGGCCCGTCGCGTGGAACACCGCCGCCGCGACCGCGGGGCCGGGCACGTCCATCGGCAGCTCGCCGAGGCCTTTCGCGCCGAAGGGCCCGTGCGAGTACGGCTTCTCCAGGATCTCGATGTCCATCGGCGGCGTATCGAGCGAGGTCGGCAGGATGTAGTTCGTCAGCTGCGCGTTGACCATGACTCCGTTCCTGTAGACCGGGTCCTCCATGAGCGAGTACCCGAGGCCCTGGGCGAGCCCTCCGATGATCTGCCCCTCCGCCAGGAGCGGGTGCACCGCCTTGCCGATCTCGAAGACCGACGTCACCTTGTCGACTTTGATCTCGTAAGTGGCCTTGTCGACCTCCACCTCGACCACGATGGCCGCGTAGCCGAACGCGCCGTAGGCGTCCCCGCGGTAGGCCTTGTCGTCCCAGACGATCTCGCGCGGCTTCTCGTAGGAGGCGATGTATTCCTTGGACGGGGCCTTCCCGCACACGGCCGAGGCGGCCCGCCGGAGTTCCTTCTCGCTGCGCGGCACGCCGCCCTTCACGACGGTCGCGAGGTCGTTCTTAAGGTCCAGGCAGGCGCGCCGCACCAGCTCGCCGACGATCATGCACGTGCGGCTGGCGACCGTCGGCCCACTGTTGGGCACCTTGCTCGTGTCGGGAGTCTCGACATCGACCCAGCCGACGGGAAGCCCGAGCGCGTCGGCCGCGATCTGAGCGAACATCGTGATCGTCCCCTGTCCGATCTCGGTCGAGGCGGCGAGGACGCGGATGCGCCCGTCCTTGTCCAAGGCCACGCCGGCCTGGCTCGCGAGCATCACCTCGCCCGCGCCGGTGAAGCCGCTGCCGTGATAGATCAAGGAGAGCCCGACGCCCTTCCACGCCGGGGACTTGGGATCGCGGTTGTGCTGGGCGCACTCGATGCGGCGCTTCACGTAGCCGCTCTTCACGACGCAGCGCTCGAGGACGTCCTCGGCCCCGACGCTCTCGCGCAGCACTTGGCTCGTCGCCGTCGAGGAGCCCAGCTTCAGCACGTTGATGCGCCGGAGGGTCAGCGGGTCGACGCCGAGGGTATGCGCGATCTTGGCCATGTGCAGCTCAGCCGCGTAAAGGGTCTGCGGGGCGCCGAAGCCTCGGAAGGCGCCGTTCGGCGGCGTGTTCGTCGCGACGGCGCGCGCGCGGATGCGGACGTTCGGGCATTCGTACGGCCCCGCCGCGTGGATCGCCCCGCGGGAGAGGACGACGGGCGACAGCGTCATGTACGCCCCGCCGTCCATAACGACCTCCACGTCCTGCACGACAAGCTTGCCGTGGCGGGTGACGCCGGTGCGGTGCTTAATCCACGCCGGATGGCGCTTCGTCGTCGCGGCCATGTCCTCCGGCCGGTCATAGATGATCTTGACGGGCTTCTTGGCCTTGATGGCGAGCAGCGCCGCGTGCGCCGCGAGGATGGAGGGGTAGTCCTCCTTGCCGCCGAAGCCGCCGCCCGTCGTCGCTTGGATGACGCGGACCTTCTCCGCGGGCTTGCCGAAGGCGTACGCGAGGGACTTGTGGACGTAGTACGGGCACTGCATCGAGCCGAGCACGACGATCGTGCCGTCCTTGTCGACCCACGCCGCCATCCCGTTGTTCTCGATGTAGGCCTGCTCCTGCCACGGCACCCGGTACTCGCCTTCGACGACGACCTCCGCCTGCGTGAAGCCGCTCTCGAGGTCGCCCTTCTGGATGAGGATGTCCTTGAACACGTTGGACGGAGGAAAGATCGCCTGCTTTACGGCGAGGGAGTCCTCCATCGTCAGGACCGGATCGAGCGGCTCGTACTCGGCTTGGATATGCTTGAGCGCTTCGTACGCCCTCGCCCGGCTCTTGTGCGCGACGAGCGCGATCGGCTCCATCGGATGCCGGACGATCTCGTCGACCAGGATGGGCTGGTCGTGCTCGATAAGCGCCACCTCGTTCTTGCCGGGGATGTCCTTGGCGGTGACGACGACGCATTCCTTCCATGGGAAGGCCGGATCGAAGACGAGGCGCTTGAGCCTGCCGTACGGGATCGTCGTGCGCAGCGTCGCGCCGAAAAGGCAGCCCGGCAGCTTGTGGTCGTCGATGTACAGCGCGCGGCCCGTCAGTTTTTCCGGGCCTTCCTTGCGAAGGACGTTCGTGCCGACCGCGGGCGTCACGTCGCGTTCTTCCTCGCCGCGAGGATCTTCACGAACGACCGGCCGCGGACCTCGTCCTGCGTGAGCCCCGTCGCCGCGGTCTCCGCCTCGGTGATCGCGCCGCAGCTCACGCCGCGGAGGAAGAAATTGAGCAGCCCTTGTCCGGTCGCGGCGTCGTCGAACACGTCGCCAAGCAAGGTCGCCTGCGCGGCCTTGTCCATGAACGCCTTGAGCCGGGCCGAGGCGGGCGCCAAGCCTTCCAAGAAGAACGCGTAGGCCGCCGCGTAGCGCACGGGCAGCTGGGCCGGATGCAGGTCCCAGCCCTGATAGAACCCTTGGATCAGCGAGTGGCGCGTCGCGTCGTAGGCGAGCTTCCACGCCCGATGCACGACCGCCCGGTTCTCGGCGCGCTGCGCGTCCGTGAGCTCCTCGGGCCTTCCGCGATGAGGACCGACGGGCATCACGTTCGTAGCGCCGTCCGACAGCATGATGCCGCGGCCCGCCATCGACACCTGCATCGCGTGCTTGGCGAAATCGCAGGAGGGATGCAGCATGTGCTGATGCGCGGCGGTCACGTTCATCGACGCGGTATAGTCGTACGTGCCGAAATGCGCGGCGACGCAGCGACCCTTGGCGGCCGCGACGAGCCGGGGCAGCGCGAAAGTGCCGTCCTCCGCGATGACGGACTGCGGCGTCTCCACCATGAGCTCGATCGTCACCGTCCCGCGGCGCAGGCGGGATTTCGCCTCGATCCCATCCAACAGCTTCGCCAGCGCGGCGACTTGGGCCGGGCTGGTGAGTTTCGGCTGCGTGACGGTGAAGTTCGCCGGCAGCTTCCCGCGGGTCTCGGCGGCCAGGGTGGACACGAAGAGATCGAGCGTCCGCGCGCTTCTCGCGAAGAGCTCTTCGGAGAACGGCTTGATGCGGATGCCGAAGAACGCCGGAAGTCCGCCGGAGGCCATCGCCTTGGCGGTCTCGCGGGCGGTCGACTCGGCGTAACGGTCCTCCTCCGCGTCCGGGCGCACGCCGAAGCCGTCCTCGAAATCGATGCGGTAGTCCTCGACGGCCTCGCGCTCGAGCTTGGCGACGACGCGCTCGTAGACCCGCCGCGCGAAGGCCTCGTCTCCGCCGAACCCGAGGGCCTCGGCGAACGTGACGGCGTCGGGTGCGTTTTCCCGCAGGGACTTCAGCGCGAGGTCTCCGAGCTTTCGGACCGTGTCCGCGGCGAATATTTGGGCCCCGCCGTACACCACGTGCACCGGCTGCCTTCCGGTCGGATCGCCCGGAAAATCCAGGGCGGCCTTCGCATTGGCGGTCTTCACCGACGTACGCACGGCCCCGACCGCGGCGGGCCCCAAGGACGTCCTCATGGACGCCATCTTAACAAGTCCCGGTGCCGTTCATCCACCGGGCCCGGCGCTGTGAAACGCCGTTGCCCGTTCCTCGGACGTCTCGTTCACCGCGCTTCTGGAGCAGGCGCCCTGGACGCCGTCTCCTCCTTAGGTCTCTTACGGACGGGCTCCTTGCGGAATATCATGATCGTACCCGACGCCGGGTAGGAGCAGATCATGAATCGAATCACGCCGCTTTTCGTCGCCGCCGGACTCGTGTTCGGAGCCGCCGCCGCGCACGCTGGGCTCTGCGACGAGGCCCAGGTCACCGAGGCCAAGAGCTCTTTCGAACGCCAGAAGGCGCGCGACGCTTCTTCCTACGCGACGTTCCTCGCGCAGAAGAGCTACCTCGAGTTCCGCCTCTGCAAGGACATCCGGGATTTCGACGCATTCGAGGAGCTCGTCCGCAATCTTGCCGTCCGGCGCCTCAAGGTGCTCCAAGAGACCGCTCAAGGCCGCGCGCTGGAGATCGAGGCCGCCGCGGTCGCCCGCGAGATGGCCTCCCGCAAGCTGGACTGCGACGGTCTTCTGAAGTACGCCCGCGGCCTCTTCGACGTAGGAGAGGTCACGCGCGCGGAGATCGACAAGCTCTCCCGCGCCTGCGCCAACCTGGCTGGACTGCTGCCGCGCTGACGCACCTATTCAGAACCTAGGCCTTTTGACCTATCTCGGTCTGGCCTGATCTGCTCAGGCTCACGACGGCGGGCGCGTCTATCCTCGTCGTAGACGCGCCCATGGGGGTATCATTCCATATGAACCGGAATCTCTTCGCCATCGCCGTTCTGTCGGCCGCCGTGTCGGCCTCGGCTTGGGCTAAACCCGATGAGAAAGTAGACCTGCCCGGGCCCATCGCGCCCATCACCGCCCCGATCGTCACGGCCGAGGAGAAGGTCGACGCCGAGAAGGTCGAAATCCCCGGCGTACCGCGAACGCAATTCGCCCTCAATGACGGCATCTGCAAGTACGAGCCGCCCGAGAGGAAAGCGGACTGCATCCGGCGAACGCAGACGGCGGCCGCCGCGGGCCGAGTCCAGACCGCCTCCGTCGACCGGGAAGCTCAGTGCATTGCGAGCGGAAAGGTAAGCTGCCCCATTCTCTCCAACGCTCCCGCATTGGATAGCGTCCACGTCGCCGCGAACGCCTGCATGGACCCCGCGTCGCCGGACATCGCCTGCCGCTGCAGGGGTCAGGCGCCGGGCTGCCACCTTTCCATCCGCGAGCCCAACGGAGCGCAGCGGATCCAAGTCGCCGATATCAGCGAGAGGATCGGCGGCTCCACGCTGTTCGCGCCTATCACGCGCTGAGCGATTCAGCTTCCGCGATACGTCGAGTAGCCGAAGGGGCTCAAGAGCAGCGGCACGTGGTAGTGCTCGCCCGAGCGCTTGATCTCGAAAACGACGCTCACCGAAGGATAGAAGGTCTCCGACTTCGACTGCTGAAAATAGGCGGCCGTGTCGAAGGTCAGCCGATAGACGCCGGGCTCCGCCGCCGCGCCCGAGGGCGACAGAGTCTTCAACCGTCCGTCCGCATCGGTCGTTCCCTTCCCTAGTTCCTTCCAGGACTCCTTTCCGGCGAGCCTCTCCAGGACGATTGGGACGCCGGCGGCCGGCTTGCCGCGGCTCACGTCCAGCACATGCGTGGTGATGGCGCTCATGGCTTCAATAGCTTCTCCAAGCGAAGGAGCAGGATCTTCTCTTGCTCTCCCGCCGCGATGCGCAGTTCGACGTCCGCCTCGTTCTTCATGCGCTGTTTGAGGAACCCGAGCATCTCGGCCGCGGTCTTGCCGGTGGCGCACACGAGGAAGATGAATCCGAAGCGCTTTTCATACTTCCGATTGGCGTCGACAAGCTCGTCCAAGACCGATTCCGGCGCGGCTTTGACGCCGCTCTGCTCTCCTTGCTCCCACGATTTCGTCTTGGATTTGGCGCGCAGGATCTCGCGGTCGCCTATGCGGGCGTGATGGGAGAACGCCTCAATCCAGTCCTCGCGCCCGAGCCCCTTCCAATGCAGGCTCGCGGACGAGAGCAGATCGTTCTTGTCGGCATAAGGCCTGCCGCCGCACATGCGCTCGACCCAACAGGACGCGCCGCAGCACTTCGCGAATTCCTCTTTCGCGCGCTTGGCGGGCAAGGCGTTGAGCTCCGCTAGGTCCATGCGAGCGGGGTCCCCCATACCCTCAGACGGGCGACGCCGCCGTCCGGATAGATGTTGAGCCGGAGCCTGGCGAATGCGCGCTCCTTGTGCAAGATCTCCTTCGCGAAGAGATGGCGGAAATGGGCCCGCAGCTTCGTCTGCGGCAGTATCTCCAGGGCCTCGCCCCCCTCCGCCGGGAACGCGTCGATCGAACAGCGATCCGGGAAGTTGCCTTTGAAATGGCTCGTGTCCACCTCGACGCGCGCGACGCGGCCGGGCGTCCCGAACTGGACCATGATCCAGTCGTGCCCGGGGACGCGCTTGCGCCGCGTCTCCCAGCCGTCGCCCATGTTGAGCGCGCGGCCCGGCATGATGAGATTGTCCTTCGGCCCGAAGAACATGTCGTTGCACGCCTCGACGAGTCCGCCGTTTTCGATGGCGGCGAGATCGACGGGCTTGCCGCGCTTGCGAAGCGCGTCCCAGTCCGGCCTCACCTCGCCGTGGACGCGCAGGCGCGCGACGCCGCCGTCGGGATAGATATGGAAGCGCACGTGCGTCCACCGGCTCGCGTCGTGGATCGTGAAGAAGTTCCGCGAGCCGCCCTTGAGCCCGGACTCGGGCAGAAGCTCGCGCCAGGCCGTGGACTCGAGCTTCCAGTGAGAAACCTTCGGCTCCTTGGAAACCGCGCATGCCTCGAGAGAGCAGCGCTCCGGGAAATTCCCCAAAAAGTGGTTCGTGTCGACGTCCAAGCCGCGGATCACGCCCGGCATGCCGAGGCGGATCACGCACCAATCGTGGCCCGGCGCGCGACGGCGCCTGGACTCCCAGCCGTCCATCCACTTTCCGCGGCTCGTGAACTTCTCCGGGATGAAAATCCCGCGGCCCGGCTTGAGGAGGTTCTCCTTCGGCGCAAAGAACTCGTCGTTGGCATACAACGCCTTGCCGCCGACGCGCTCCGCGGCGAGATCCGCGAGCTTGCAAAACTCGGGGACGTAGCCGGCGGCGGCCTTCGGCTCTTCCATGAGGGTCATACGGGATGCGGCAGACTCGGCGCCGGCGCCGCGAGGAGCTTCCCCTGAGGCTTGGTGACGAAGGCGCCGTCCTCGTAGATCTTCGTCCCCCGCAGAAACGTGGAGCGAACGCGCCCGCGCATGATCGCGCCGACGTACGGCGAGACCTTGTGGCGGTGCAGCACGCTGTCGGCCGTCGCCTCGAACTCCTCGTCCGGGTCGAAGATCACGAAATCCGCGTCCTTCCCCGGGGCGATCGCGCCCTTGCTCGAGATTCCGGCGAACGCCGCCGGCCTCTCGGACATCCAGCGGGCGAGGTGCTCGAAGCCCAGCCCGCGGCCGTAAAGTTCCGTCCATACGACCGGCAGGCTGAATTGGATCGAGGAGATCCCGCCCCACGCTTTCGAGAAATCCCCGATGTCCAGGCGCTTCATCTCCGCCGGACACGGACTGTGATCCGAGACGATGAAGTCGATGACGTTCTCGCGCAGACCGCGCCAAAGCTTCTCCCGGTTCTCGTGCTTGCGGATGGGCGGAGCGCACTTGAACTGCGTCTCGCCGTCCTCGACGAATTCCGCCTCGAGCGCGAGGTAATGCGGGCATGTCTCCGCGGAGATCGGCAGCCCGGTGCGCTTGGCGAAGGAGATGTCGGTAAGGGCCTCGGCGGCCGAAAGGTGGACGATGTGCACGTGACACCCCGTCTCGTCGCTGAGCCGCAGGAGCAGCCGGATCGCGAGAGTCTCCCATTCCGGCGGGCGCGAGGCGAGATAATCGGAGTAGTGCCTCGACGGCCGGCTCATCGCCGGGTGGTCGCAGAGCTCCGCGTGCGCCAAGAGAGGGCGGCCCAGCTTGGCGAGCGTCTTCATCGCCGCGCGCAGGTCGGGCTCGCGGACCATGGGGAATTCCGGCACGCCCGAATCGATGAGGAAGGCCTTGAACCCCATCGCGCCGGCCGCGGCCATCGGCGCGAGCTGCGCCGCGTTGCCGGGCACGACGCCGCCCCAGAATCCGACGTCGACCGCGCAATTGCCCGCGGCCTGCAGCCGCTTGGCGTCCAACGCCTCGAGCGTCGTGGTGGGCGGGATGCAGTTGAGCGGCATGTCGACGACCGCCGTGATGCCCCCGGCGGCGGCGGCCTGCGTGGCGCAAAGAAATCCCTCCCAATCGGCGCGGCCCGGCTCGTTAATGTGCGCGTGCGTGTCGACCAGGCCGGGCAGGACGACGTCGTCGCCTGCGTCGACGCACGGCAGGCCCGCCGGAATCGCGGAGGGCTCGACCACCGCGGAGACGGCCTCGCCCCGAACGATCACCGCGGCGGGGCGCACGCCCTGCGGGAGCGCGACGCGCCGTCCCGTCAGCACCCAGTCGCGAGGGGGAGGAGGCATAGCCAATAGACTATACAGCGTGAAGAAAAAAAACGCAACGCTCGGGTCGGCGTGTCCATCGCGCGCGACCGGACGGCGGCAGACGGCTGCACCTCCTGGCCCGCGGCGGAAAGCGCCCCGGGTCGCCTCCTCCGATGGGCTCCGGCGGGCTCCGTGTCCTTCCGTTTCCGCGTTTACTATAATCACTCGAATGGACGAGCGGACGTGCGACGTCGTCGTCATCGGCACGGGCCCGGGCGGCGAGGGCGCGGCGATGAAGGCCGCCAAGGCGGGCAAGGCCGTCGTTGTCATCGAGCGGTTTCGCGAGGTGGGCGGCGGGTGCACGCACTGGAGCACGATACCGAGCAAGGCGCTGCGCCAATCGATCGTGCAGCTCGGCGAGTTCAAGACGCATCCCCTCTTCCGCAAATCCGCCGCCCACATCAACTTCGACTTCTCGCAGCTCCTCAAGACCGCGGAACGGGTCATCGACCAGCAGGTCAACATCCGCCGCGCGTTCTACGAGAGGAACGGAGTGGAGCTCGTCGACGGCGCCGCCTCCCTATCGGCGCCCGACCTGGTCCAGGTCACCGATGCGCGCGGGGTCAAGGCCGCGATCAGGACGAAGGCGGTGATCCTGGCGGTGGGATCGCGCCCGTATCGGCCGCCGGACGTGGACTTCGCCCACCCGCGCGTCCTCGATTCCGACAAGGTCCTGCAGCTCACGTCGACGCCCAGCTCGATGACGATCTACGGGGCCGGCGTCGTCGGCTGCGAGTACGCCTCGATCTTCCGCAATCTCGACGTCAAGGTCAATCTTGTCAACACGCGCGAGAAACTCCTCGCGTTCCTCGACGACGAGATCATCGACGCCCTGAGCTACCACCTGCGCGACCAGGGAGTGCTCATCCGGCACAACGAGGAATACTCCAAGGTCGAGACGCGCGACGACGGCGTCATCTTGCACCTCAAATCCGGCAAGCAGCTCCAGACCGATTACCTCTTCTGGGCGAACGGCCGCACCGGCAACACCGCGGATATGGGCCTCGAGAAAGCCGGGGTGAAACTGGACAAGCGCGGCTTCATCGTCGTCAACGAGAACTATCAGTCGAGCGTACCGACCATCTACGCGGTCGGCGACGTCGTGGGATTTCCCTCTCTCGCGAGCGCCGCCTACGACCAAGGCCGCTTCGCCGCGACGCACTTGATCGAAGGCGTCTGCGAGTACCGGCTCGTGCGCCACATCCCGACGGGCATCTACACGACGCCCGAGATCAGCTCGATCGGCTATTCGGAGAAGGAGCTCACCCAGAAGTCCGTCCCGTACGACGTGGGTCACGCGCTGTTCCGGAGCCTCGCGCGCGCGCAGATCCTCGGCAAGCCGGTGGGGATGCTCAAGATCCTCTTCCACCGCGAGACGCTCGAGATCCTGGGCGTGCACTGCTTCGGCTCGCAGGCCTCCGAGATCATCCACATCGGCCAGGCCATCATGTCTCAAAAGGGCGAGGCGAACTCGCTCATGTACTTCATCAACACCACGTTCAACTATCCGACGATGGCCGAAGCCTACCGGGTCGCGGCGCTCAATGGGTACAACCGATTGAAGGGCATCGCTTCGAACAGGTAAGGGGCGATAAAAACGCCCTCGCCTGCCGTAATAAGTACTTATATTTTCAGCATAATATATCCGCCCTCCTTGTAACAATCTTGTACTTGATTTCCGGCCGCTTGGGGGCTACAGTACGGTAACAAGAGGCACGATGGCATCTCCGGCATCTTGGGTCCGAGCCGCTCTTCCCACCTCCTTTCACGGCAGGTCGTTTCTGTTCGGCGCGGCGGTCGCGATGGCCGCAGCCGGCGTCTCCGGTCTGCGCTTGTCGGCGGCGCCTTCCAGAGGATACCAGACGTCCCGCCCTCTCTTCCCGCCGCGCGAGTCGGCTCGCCGCGCGACGGCGACCCAGACGAACAACCATTCCTCGAGCGCGCTGACTCGGCGCTCCGAAAGCCCGGCGCCGCATTACCCGACGACGGCATCCGATGAGCGCCGGCAAGGCCCCGCCGAGGCGCAGAACATCCGGAACATGAACGATACGCGCACGGGTTCGACCGGCGGCGCCCCGGTGATCGGCGGCGGCGGACCCGGCAACATCCGCGCGGCGGCGCAGGACCAGGGGACAGGCCGCCTGCCGGAAGACACCGTAACCAACACCATCGAGACGCCCGGCGTCCCGGAAGTCGGCAACGGCGTGCCGGCCGATCAAGTCCGCCCCCGGACGCGCTAGGGCCGCGCGTTTACCGAACTTTTACAATCCTGTAGCCGGTTCGTTTCCCCTCTCCGGCATCCTTGAGAGGCGTGAAGACACAGAAGATCCTCGGCGCCGCGACGGCGCTCCTCCTATTAGTACACGACATCCAGGCCGTGCCGTTGCCCGCGGCCGCAAGCGGGTCGCGCGCCGGCGTCGTCGCTTTGCGCGGCAGCCTGCTCGCGCCGCGCGCGCAGACCTGGCGCCGCGGCGCGGCGGAGGAAGCGGCGCGGCCCGTCGAGACGCCCTCGGCCGGGCCCACGGCGAGCGAGACGCTCTCCCGCGGCCTCGAGCAAGTGAGTTCGGATTTCTCGGCGCTGCGCTCCGCGGCGCTTGCGGCCTTCGACGCGGCGGCGCTCGATTACGACGCTGCGGTCCGCTCGGGTCTCGACGAGATCTCGAAGTGGTGGAGCTCCCTTTCCCAGCCGCGCCGGACTCAGGAGACGATCCGCTGGCCCGAGCGGGAGCGGCGCGCGTCCGCGCGGCCGGCGGCGCCGGAGCTCCAGCGCATCGGCGAGCCGTCGTATCCGTCGCGCGTGAACCTCGTCATCCGCGGCGCGCGCGCGGACGCGACGCGCGCGCAAGCCGCGCCCGTCCAACGGCGCCCGTGCCCTTTGCCGCGCGAGATCGTCCGCCCCGAGCCCGCGCCCGAGGCGGCCGCGAAGACCAAGCTCGTGCTGCTGCCGTCCCTTTCGGGGCTCGCCGACCTGAGCGAGAACCAGGATAAAGAGGGGTTCCGGCCGGTCAACCTCGCCGAAAGCAAAGACGTGTGGGTGACGGAATACAAGCCCCAGCCGGCGCAGGCTCCGACCCGCTAAGCGACTTTTTCGCGAGAGTGCCGATAGAACGGGACGTTCTCCGGCTTCAGCGGCGTGTTTCCTAAGATCAGGTCCGAAGCCTTTTCGCCGATCATCATGACGGGCGCGTAGATGTTCCCGTTCGTCACGTGGCGCATCGCGGACGCGTCGACGACGCGCAGGCCCTCGAGCCCGTGCACGCGCATCGTCTTGGGGTCGATCACGGACGCGTCGTCCGTCCCCATGCGGCACGTGCAGCTCGGATGCAGCGCCGTCTCCGCGTCGCGCGCGACCCAGTCGAGGATGTCCTGGTCGCTCGAGACCTTCGGCCCCGGCGATATCTCGCCGCCGTCGTACTCCGCGAACGCGGCCCGGCTCAGGATCCTGCGCGCCGCCCGAATCGCCTCCACCCATTCGCGCCGATCCTCGGGAGTCGAGAGATAGTTGAACCGGAGCGCCGGCTTTTCAAGGGGATCCTTGGACCTGATCTTCACGGTGCCCCGGGAGTTCGAGTACATCGGTCCGACGTGCACCTGATAGCCGTGCCCGCGCGTCGGCGACGTCCCGTCATAGCGGATCGCCAGCGGCAGGAAATGGAACATCACGTTCGGGTATTCGACGTCCTCGTTGGAGCGGATGAACCCGCCCGCCTCGAAATGATTCGTCGCTCCAGGCCCGGTCCGCCCGATCATCCACTGAAGCCCGATCCACGGCCACCGCCACTTGCTCAGCGACGGTATCATCGACACAGGCTTGGTGCACGCGTATTGAATGTAGACCTCGAGGTGATCCTCCAGGTTCTCCCCGACCGCCGGCAGCTCGTGGACCGGGATGACGCCGGCCGCCCTCAACTCAGCGGCTCGGCCCACGCCCGAGAGCTGCAGGAGCTGCGGCGAGTTGATGCTGCCGCCGCAGAGGATGATCTCCCGGCCTTCCGCGCGCTTCTTGGAACGACCCACCTCATAATCCACCGCAACGGCCCGCTTGCCCTCGAATGCGATGTGCGTCGCCGTGGCGCGGCAGACCACCTCGAGATTGGGCCGATGAGCGACGGGATGCAGGTACGCGCGCGCCGCGCTGAGACGCCGCCCGCGGCGGATGTTGCGGTCGAACGCGGCGAAGCCCTCCTGCTGAAAACCGTTGACGTCCTTGGTGATCGGATAGCCGGCCTGCGCGACCGCCTCGAAAAACGCCTTGAACAGCGGACTCGACGCCGGCCCGCGCTCGAGATGAAGCGGACCGTCTCCGCCGCGGTATTCGTCGGCTCCCGAGAGGCAGGTCTCCATGCGCTTGAAGTACGGCAAGCAGTGCGCATAGCTCCACGACTCCATGCCGGGGTCCCTCGCCCAACGCTCGAAGTCGAGAGGGTTGCCGCGCTGGAAGATCATCCCGTTGATGCTGCTCGACCCGCCGAGCACCTTTCCGCGCGCGTGATAGATGCGCCGGCCGTTCATGTGCGGCTCGGGCTCGGACCGGTACTGCCAATCGTAGCGCGGGTTGCCGATCGGAAAAGACAACGCCGACGGCATATGGATGAAGACGTCCCAGAGATAATCGGGACGCCCCGCTTCGAGGACGAGGACGTTGACGCCCGGGTCGGCGCTCAGCCGGTTGGCGAGCACGCAGCCGGCGGAACCGCCGCCGACGATGATGAAGTCGTAGCGCGACGTCATGCCGCTAACGGTAGCTTTTCGATCGAGCGTCGGGCAAGAGGACCTTTAAGCGCGGTTCGCGGCGCATATGTATAATCGCCGTATGGAGATTCGAAACGACGAAAGCCGCGACCTGGCGTCCTTCGGCTACAAACAGGAGCTCGATCGCAGCCTCGGGAGCTTCTCCTCTTTCGCCGCCGGCTTTTCCTATATCTCCATCCTGACCGGCGTTTTTCAGATGTTCTACCTCGGCTACGGCGCGGGGGGGCCGGCGTTCGTCTGGTCTTGGCCGATGGTGTTCCTGGGCCATCTGATGATCGCGCTCTGCTTCGCCGAACTGGCGGCCCATTACCCGCTCTCCGGCGGAGTCTACCAGTGGTCCAAGTACGTGGGCGGTCCGTTCGTGGGATGGATGACGGGCTGGACCTATCTCGCCTGCCTCGTCGTGACTTTGGCCGCCGTCGCTCTCGCGATGCAGAACTCGCTGCCGCAGATCTGGGACGGATTCCAGCTCGTCGGTCCGGCGGACGATCCGGGCCGGCGCGCGCTCAACGGCGTCATCTTGGGCTGCGGGCTGCTCGTGATCAGCACCGGGATCAACTCGGTCGGCGTGCGGCTCCTCTCCGCGATCAACAACGCCGGCGTGTTTTCGGAACTGGTCGGCGTCGGGATCTTGGTCGCGCTCCTAGCGGCGGCCAAGCGTTCGCCCGCGGCGGCATTGCTCGACACGCAGGGAAAAGGGACGGGGTTCGGCTACCTCGGTGCGTTCCTATTGGCCGCCGCGCTGACGCCTTCGTACGTGATGTACGGCTACGACACGGCCGGCTCGCTCGCCGAGGAGACGCGCGACCCCCGCCGCAAGGCGCCGCGCGCCATCCTGCAGGCGCTGAGCGCCGCGGCGGTCGCGGGGCTCCTGCTGCTCCTCACGTCCATCCTCGCGGCGAAGGCCCTCAACGCCCCCGAGCTGTCGTCTCCGGACGGCGGACTTGCGCTGATCGTCAAGGACGCGCTCGGCCCGCGCGTCGGCCGAATCCTTCTGTGCGACGTCGTCTTCGCCATTTTCGTCTGCGCCCTCACCGTGCACACGGGCGCCATCCGCCTCATCTTCGCGATGGCGCGCGACGGCGTCCTGCCCTTCAGCAGGACGTTCGCGCGAGTCTCGGAGACGTCCCATGTGCCCGTCATCCCCGCCCTCTTCGCCGGCGCGGGCGGGGTGTGCATCCTCCTCATCAACGTGGGCTTTCCCAAGATCGTCGAGCTCGTCACGGCCGTGGCGATCCTTTGGGCGAACATCGCCTATCTCCTCGTCGTCGCCTCTTTGCTGTTCATGCGGCTCAAAGGCTGGCCCGGCGGAGACGAACTCGCGGAGGGGCGCCGCGCGTTCTCTCTCGGGCGTTTCGGGCTCCCGGTCAACGCCTTGGCTCTCGCGTGGTCCGTATTCATGGTGTTCAACGTCGGATGGCCGCGCGCCGAGGTATACGGCGAAGGCACGCGCTTCAGCGCCGTCCTCTACACGGCGATCCTGTTCGCGCTCGGAGGCGCGGCGTACGCGTTCCGCCGGGCGAAGCGCGGCGCGCCTGCGGCCGCGGTCGCGTCCTAGAAGAAGAAGCCGGCCGAGGACTGCGCGGGACGGGGCTCCGCCGGGCGGCGATTCACGTCGGTGATCGTCGAGCGATAGAACAAGAGGACGCGCCGCACGTAATGGCGCGTCTGGCGGAACCAGCCCCGGCGGCCGAAGATGGCCCGCGGTCCCGCGTGATACGCCGCGATGATCCTCTGCATCACCCACATGGGAGCGTCGGAATACGGAAGCTCCCCGAGCTTGAACGTACGCCACGCGGAGCGGAACAGCGTCTCCAGGTACGCGGTGCCGGCCACGATGTTCTGCTCCGGATCGTGCAGCGCCTCGCCGCGCACGCCCATGCCCTCCGCGGTGCGGACCAGCACCTGCATGAGCCCGTGCGCGTGCTTCGGGGAAACGGCCTCCGGGTTGAATTCCGATTCCGCGGCCACGATCGATTTGACCAAGCGCGGATCGAGTTCGTGCGTCCTCGAGTACTTCAGGATGAGCGGATCGTAACGGTCGGTGCGGTCCCGACGCTGGGACAACGCGCGGAACGTCCGCTGGTACGCCCGCGGCGGCTCCTCCGGCACCGGGACGACGAGCCCGGGCTGCCGGCGCGGTCCCACCAAGCGCGGCAGGAGCTCCGGCTCCGGCCCGATCGTGAACTCGACGCGCGGCGAGGATCGCGCGGCATCGAACACTTGGTTCAGACGAGCAACCGAGATCGCGCCGCCGCCGCCGTCGGCCACGCTGCCGGCAAACGGCAACGGACGTCGGTTTCGGGAAAATGAAAACGCGTCGTCGCGGGTCTGGGAGTGGGCTAGGGTGCTTCCGGCGGAGAGAAACCAGACCAAGATGAACTTGGCTCTGTTACGCAAGGCTGGGCATAATACAAGTCCTCAACAATTGCACATAGAGGCAAAGGACCTATGCGCGACTAGGCCTAAAGACCTATGCGTCGAATCCGCCGAAGTTTGATATCGTAGCGCCTATGCGTCGCGCCTACCGCGGAGAGCTGCTGCATTTCCTCCGAGATCCCCGAAAACCCGGAGCCGGCCCCGCCTTCGAGCACGTGCCGGACGGCCTTCTTCTCGTCGAGGACGGCAAGATCCTGGCGGCCGGTCCGGCGAAGACGCTGACGCGCGGGCTGTCGAAGTCCGTGCCCGTGCGCCGTTTCGGCGACGCGCTCCTGATCCCCGGCTTCGTCGACTGCCACGTCCACTTCCCGCAGATCGACATGATCGCCTCCTACGGCGAGCAGCTCCTCGACTGGCTCACGCGGCACGCCTACCCGGCCGAGGCGCGCTTCTCGGACGAGGCCCACGCGAGAAAGGCCTCGGCTTTTTTTCTCGACGAACTTCTGCGCAACGGCACGACGACCGCCCTCGTCTTCGCGACCTCGCACCCGCATTCCGCCGACGCTCTGTTCGCCGCGGCGCATCGCCGGCGCATGCGGCTCGTCTGCGGCAAGGTGCTGATGGACCGCAACGCTCCCAAGGCGCTTCTCGACACGGCGCGCTCGGCGTATCGGGACTCGCAGGCGCTGATGCGCCGCTGGCACGGCAAGGGCCGCCTATCGTACGCCGTGACGCCGCGCTTCGCGCCGACCTCCTCGGACTGCCAGCTCAAGGTCGCCCAACGCCTGCTCGAGGAAGCCCCGGACGCCTATCTTCATACGCATTTGTCCGAGAACGTCCGCGAGGTGGAATGGGTGCGCGCGCTGTTTCCCGGACGCGACTACTTCGGCGTCTACGAGAGCTACGGCTTCGCCCGGAGGAAGGCCGTATTCGCGCATTGCGTCCAGCTCAGCGCGTCCGAATGGGGGCGGCTCGGCGCATCGGGGTCCTCCGCGGCGTTCTGCCCCAGCTCGAACCTCTTCCTGGGCAGCGGTCTCTTCGATCTCGAGCTTTCGGCGCGCCACGGCGCCCGCGTCGGCATCGGTACGGATATCGGCGCCGGCACGAGCCTTTCGCTCCTTCGGAATCTGGACGAGGCCTACAAGGTCTCCCAGCTCCGCGGCCGAGCGCTGCCGCCGCTGGTCGCCTTCTACCTCGCCACGCTCGGCGGAGCGGAAGCGCTGGACCTCGACGGCTCGATCGGCAGCTTTCTCCCGGGCCGGGACGCCGACTTCATCGCTCTGGACTGGAAATCGACGCCGCTCCTGCGCTATCGAGCGCGGACGGCGCGCACGTTGGAAGACCGACTCTTTCTGCTGATGATGCTCGGCGACGACCGCTCCGTCCGGGCGACGGTCGTCGCGGGCGACGTCGCCCACGAAGCGCCCTCGCATGGAGCTTAGGGATTATTCCGACGCGGACGCCTGGCTTGCTCGCGCGATGGAGTCGGACCCGGAAGTGATGAAGCACCTGGGCGGCCCGACGCCCCCGGACAAGATCGAGAACGCCCACGCCCGCCGGCTTCGGTGCACGCAAGAGGGCTCGATCTGGAACTTCGCCATCCACCCGGCGCCGACGACCGGCGCGGTCGGCACAATCGGCATCTGGGAGAGCGAATGGCGTGGAGAGAAGATCAGCGAGATGGGCTGGATGCTGCTGCCGGCCTTTCACGGCCGCGGCTACGCGACCGAAGCGGGCCGGCTGATCCTCGAGCGCGCCCGAGAACAAAAGCGCTGGCGAGTCGTCCATGCATTTCCCGCAGCCTCCAACGGCCCGTCCAACGCCATCTGCCGCAAGCTGGGCTTCACCTTTATCGGCGAGGCGGAGATCGGCTACAATGGGCCTCCACAGAGGTCGTGCGATTGGAAGATCGAGCTGTTCCCCGAGCAATGACACAGGAGACTTCGATGCCCAGACTGATTCTCGCCTCCCTACTTCTGCTGGCCGCCGGGCTCGCCCGCGCCGGAACCTCCCCGCGGCGCGCCGCGGCGATGTCGAAGCTCGGCTTCATGCGGGGCGTGTGGGCCGGCGAAGCCAAGGGCGTGGAACGAGACGGGAAACCGTACACGGTGTGGCAGACCGAGCGGATGGGGCCGCTTCTCGGCGGCGACGTCGTCGTGGTCGAAGGCCGCGGCTACAAGGAGGACGGCTCCACCGCGTTCAATGCCTTCGGCGTGATCTCCTGGGACGAGCGCGCGGACAAATACGAGTTCCGGTCCTACGCGCAGGGCTACGCCGGGACCTTCGATTTCAAACCTACGAGCGACGGCTATGTCTGGGAGATCCCGGCCGGCGAGGCCGTCCTACGCTACACCGCGACCGTGAAGGATGGACGCTGGCGCGAGATCGGCGAGCGGGTCGTCCAAGGAAAGACGGTCCAATTCTTCGAGATGAATTTGAAGCGCGTCGGCGACACGGACTGGCCGCTCGGCACCCCCGTGCCGCCGACGGCGGGTCGTTGAGGTAACTCCGCGCGCCGATGCTCGACCCCCGGCACCAACTCGTCATCCTCGCCCGGCTTCGGGAGTTCTGCCAGTTCCAGGGCGCCGTCCTGAACTATGAGAGCGATCCTTGGGGCTACATGCGCCGCAAGCTCGAGGAGACCGAGGAGGCGATCGTCGCGCTGAAGACGGACCTCCTGCGCAACACCGGCGAGAAGCTCCTTGCCGAGATCGAGCAGACCGGACTCACGGCCGAGCGCTGCGCGGAGTATAAGACCGCGTTCGAACAGCTCCTCTCGCGCCTCGATTTCGTGGACCTCGCGATGCACCTCGAACCGACGGCATTCCGCAAGGACCAAGCCGAGCGCGTCGGCGAGGTGCTGTTGAAGGCGGCGCCCGCGCACGTGTTCCAGGAGGAGAGCAAGCCCGCGAGCCAGAGGAGCAAGACGTGGGAAAGGCTGGTCGGCGAGCTTTTCAAGCGGTTGGACTTGGACCGCCTTTCGACGATCATGGAGCGCAAGCCGCGGACCGCCCGCCGCCGCGCCTACGTCCTGCGCCGCGTCCGCTCCAATGTGGCGGAATACTGCGCCGTCGTCCGCATCCCGACCGATCCGAGCGACACCTTCACGCCCTTCATGCTGCCTCGCATCGAAGCCCTCATCGCGGCGAACCTGCGCTTCCTCAACCGGTACCACTAGCCGACGGAGCTAGCGAAAGCCGTCGGACTCGAACCTCGTCCGCGGCGAGGCGAACGCCCCCCGCCCGAACATCCTCTCGCAGTTCGGACAGATCGCCTTCTCCTCCCCCGTCCTGGGCCGCGCGGCCGGCGTGAACCGAACGCCGCTCAGGACGCGATGCGCGTAGGGTCCAAGGAACCTGGTGATCTTATCGGAGCCGATCTTCAATGCGTCAAACACGTGCGACTCGGCGCACTTCCCTCCGCCGCACGCGCCCGCGAAAGTTCGGCCCGTCCAGAGATTGAAGCCTCCGGTAACGGTCGGCGCCAGCTTGTTCCACGCCCGCCCGGCGATCACGCCGGCCGCCGCGAGCGGGGAGTCCTTCTTGCTCTGGAGACCGACCGCGAACTGCAGGGCCGCCCGATCGACCGTCGCGCGGGACAACAGCGCGCTCGTCATCGCCGCGACCGCCGCTCCCAAGCCGTAGGCGCTCGCGGCGAACGCCGCGATGTCGACCGTCCGGTCGGCTCGGCGCCTCGCCCCGGGATGCCTGTCCAGGATATCGTTGACCTCCCGAAGCGCCTCCACGAAACTCGGGATCGGGACTTCCTTGCGCGCCGGCTTCGTCTCAACCGCCTCCGACGCGGCCAACTCCCGCCGGGGCGCGTCCTGATGAGTCCCGAAGCGGACGGGCGGCGCCGTGCCTCCGCCCAGGGTTCCCACGGAAGGCCAGGGCATGAGGCCGAATTTCAGCCGGCGGCCGGCCTCGATTCTCTCCGGCGCGGGGCCGCCGAGCGGCCTGCCGTGAGCGAGCGCCTGCCTGTATTCGGCGCGAGGCCCCGCCTCGACTTCGGAGTCGGTCAGCTCTCTGTCGTCTTTCGAAATACCATGCTCGGTGAGCGCGTACGCGCCCTTGGGGCCGAGACGCTCGATCGCCGCGCGAAGCTCCGCATGCGCGGCGTTCTTGGGATCGAAACGGAACGGAGCCTCATTCGTCTTGGGCGTCTTCGTTTCGACTTTCTGATTCTCGGTCTCCTCCGGCGCTCTCGTCTCCGCCCGAGCCGGGAGGCACGCCAGCATCAGGACCAGCATCGCCGCGAGGAGTCTCCGCATGCGATCACTGTGGCGGAATCCCGAACCGGAGTCCTGTCCGGATCGTGTAGTTTTCGGGTAGAACGAAGGAGCCCCCTTTCGGGGGCTCCGGGTTGCGGCGGGACGGCTCGGCTAGACTAGCGGCAGGCCACCTTCCACGTCTCGTGCTGTCCCTGGTGGTTCACGAACTTCAGGGTGCCCTGGTGGTCCGGGGTGAGGGCCTGGAACGTGAGGCTGAACCGCCGGCCCTTCGTCGCGACGTCGACGAACGCGCGGAGCGTCGTGATGGCGATGGCGCCCTCGACGACGAACCGCTCGTGGCGCGCGGGACGGTTGCGGCCGGGTCCGAAGAAGGTCGTGGAGACGACGGCGACCATGTGGCCGCCCTCGTGGCGGATGGCGACGCTCTTCCCCAGATCGGGAATGCGCGGGATGCGGCTGCAGGACGCCACTGTCCGCTCGGCGATGCGGGCGGCTCCGGCCTTCGCGGCGCCGAACGCGGGGGTCTGCGAGACTTCCAAGGACAAGGGCGCGGCCGCGTACGCGGAGCCGCCCAGGACCAGCAGGCACGACAACGACAGCAAGTTCTTCATGTGAATCCTCCAACCGTCTTCTTCTGCGTCACTCCTCAGAATGGACGGACATGATAGCGAGCGCCGGAGCCTACCTCAAAGGTCCGGAGTCAACGCCGCCGCTTGATCCCGGTCAATCTTGACCCCTCCGACGGAAAAAGGGATAATGCTCGTCGTAGGATCGCGATCGAACCGCCCCATGTCCACTCCCTTTATAGGCTCCCCGGAGCACAAAGAACTTCTTTGCCGCTTCTTCATCGACACGCACACGCCTTTCGAGCCGAAGGATCTCCCCTGGCCCGATCTGGACGAGGCCTGCATGAAGCGCCTCCAGATGCTGCCGATCTGGGACGAGGCCGTTAAGACCGAAGCCGAGACCGCGATGAAGGTGCTCGAGCTCGGCAAGGCCGAAAAGGACCCGCTGCTCAGCGAGGCGATCTCCCTTCAAGGCTACGAAGAGGCGCGCCACGCCGAGATGCTGCGCATCATGGTGAAGCGCTACGGCCTCGACGCGAAGACGCCGCCGAACCTGACGCCTCCCGCCGACCCCAATTGGACTTTCATGCGCGTAGGCTACGGCGAGTGCTTCGACTCGTTCTTCGCCTTCGGGCTCTTCGCCCTCGCCCGGGATTCCGGATTCTTCACGCCCGGCCTCGTCACTCTTTTCGACCCGATCATGCAGGAGGAAGGGCGCCACATCATCTTCCACGTGAATTGGGTCGCCTACAACCAGGCCCAGCTCCCCTTCGCGCGGCGGCCGACCTACGTGTTCCGCCGCGCGCTCGCGGTGTACCTCCAGGCGGCGAGCCGCGTCCGTACCGCGCTCCAGCTCCAAGGCGCCGGGGAAAGCCCCGTCGGACAGGACAATTTCACGATGAACGCCCACTCCTCCTTCGGCGAGTTCTCGCTGCGCCGATTCGTCGAGATCTGCATGTCCGAGAACGAGCGGCGCCTCGCCCCCTACGACGAGCGGTTGGAGCGCCCGTCCTTCGTGCCGGCCGTCGCCAAGCAGATGCTCAAGGTCATGCCCCGCAGCGCGGCCTCCGCCCCCGTCGCGGCGTAACGTGAAGTCGTTCACCGAATACCTCTGGTTCAACACGCCGACGCGGCGCGGCCTCGTCAACATCACCGAGGAGATCGGCGCGGTCGTCGGAAAAAGCGGGGTGCGCGAGGGACTCTGCCTCGTCAGCGCGATGCACATCACGTCCGCGATCTGGGTCAACGACGAGGAGCCGGGCCTCAAGGAAGACGTGATGGAGTGGCTCGAGAAACTCGCTCCCGTCGCGGATTACCGCCACCATCGGACCGGCGAGGACAACGGAGACGCGCATTTGAAGCGCACCGTGATGCACCACCAGACGATCCTCCCGATCACCAAAGGCGCCCTCGACCTCGGCCCGTGGGAGCAGGTCTTCTACGCCGAGTTCGACGGCAAGCGCAAGAAGCGCGTCATCATCAAGATCCTCGGAGAGTAGCGGCTCGGCGGACGCATTCAAGATTCCTCTTGACTCTTTATGTAACCATATGGTTACATATATCCATGGACCGGGTCTTCAAGGCGATGGCGGACAAGAGCCGACGGCGCATGCTCGACGCCATCAAGGCGGCGCCGGGCTGCAACGTCAACGGCGTCTGCGGACACTTCAAGATGAGCCGCATCGGGGTGATGAAGCACTTGAGGATCCTTGAGAGCGCGGGCCTCGTGATCTCCAAGAAGGAGGGTCGGGAGCGGCGGCTGTTCATCAACGCCGTGCCCATCCAGATGATCCACGACCGGTGGATGAGCCAGTACAGCACCCATTGGGCGCAGGGACTTGCGCGCCTGAAGTACGCGCTCGAGGCGGACGAATCTAAGAAGGGCGGCGGGGCCTCGGGCCCCGCGAGAGACTAAACGGGAGGGCGAACATGCCTACGGCAACGAAGTCGTTGGAAGAGACGGGGGCGGTGCGGGTGGAGCTCGCGATCGAGATCGCCGCGGACAAGAAGCGGGTCTGGAAGGCGCTGGTGGAGGAGAGCGGCAAGTGGTGGCTCCGGGATTTCCTCGTCGGCGGCGACAAGACCAAGAACTTCGTCATCGAGACGAAGCTCGGCGGAAAGGCCTATGAGGACTGGGGCGATGGGCAAGGCCTCATTTGGTTCACGATCACCGGCATCCACGCGCCGAACGAGCTCTACATGGTCGGGCACATGTTCCCCGGCGTCTGCGGCGACCTCGGTCCCGCGACCGGGCTCCTCAAGCTCAGCCTCGAGGAGAAGGGCAAAGGCACGATCCTGCGCGTGCAGGACTCGTTGATGGGCCGCATGGGCGACGAGACCGGCGCGCACGTCTCCGAGGGTTGGAAGCAGCTCTTCGGGCAGGGCCTCAAGAAGTACGTCGAGTCGTCCCGGCGCTAGGCTAGTCGCCGATCGCGACGCCCGCGCGCTCGAGCTCGGCGCGATGGCGCCGCACGAAACCGGACATCGAGTAGAACGTGTTCGAGGCGGTGGACGGGAACGGCCGCGTCACTTCGGGGACGCTCGAGCCCGTCATGCCGTAGGCAGCGCGGCGGCCCGGGATCAGGATCGGGCCGCCGCTGTTGCCCGCGTAGATCGAACAGTTGGAGGCCAGGACCTCGGAGGTGCGGTTGACCTCCTCGAAGCGGCGCAGGAACTCCTCCAAGTCGAAGCCGCGGGCCCGGAAGCGTTCGGCCGCGCGCTCGAAGAACGCCGCCAGCGATGCCCGCTCGTCGTCGGTGAGGAGCGTCGAGGCGGAAGGCCCGTCGTTCACCCAGCAGTTCTCCGATACCGTGGCGCGGCGCGCGCGCTCGGGGTCGTCGGGGTAGCCCAGGACTTGGAGGCGGGCGCCGGAGGGCGGCGGCGACTCTGCGAGGCGAAGGAACGCCGCGTCCCGCAGCGCTATCTCCCGAGGCCGCGACAGAGTCGACGGGAACTCCGCCAGGAACACGACCATGTCGTCCGACGTCCCCTCGACGACCACGCGCCGGCAGACGCCCCGCGCCCCGCCGGTCTCCAGACGCACCGACACGAGACCCCGACGGCATGCGTCCTCGAACCGGTACGCCGCGCAGTGACGCGCGGTCGCGATGACTGGCTCCCCCTTCGCGTTCTCTACGAGGAACCCGGCGCATGACATCAGATTCGCGAAGACCTCGACGAGCGGGCGCGACTCCTCGAACGTCGGGTCCCTCCGCGTCGAGTTCTCGAAGAAATTGACAGGCGAGACTTCTGCCGAAAGCGGCGTCCAGGCCAATGCGGCGGCGGCGGCGAGGGGGAGCAGGATCACGCACCGGATTATAGCGGCGCCGCCGTCCATCTCCGTGGGTCCTTGGACCCGGCTCGGCGGCGCCATCTTGCCCCCTCCGCCCGGCCCTTCCGTCGATTGCCGCTCGTCGGCGGAAAGAGGTAAAATACGCCGTTCCATGCCCGCCGCCGAGTCCATGCCGGACACCCCGCTGATGCGGCAGTATCAGGCCCTCAAGGCCTCGCATCCGTATGCGATCTTGTTCTTCCGGCTCGGGGATTTCTACGAGATGTTCGGCGAGGACGCGAAAGCGGCCGCTCCCGTCCTCGGCCTCGTGCTGACCGCGCGCCAAGGGCTCGCCATGTGCGGCGTCCCGCACCACTCCTCGTACAACTACATCGCGAAGCTCCTCAAGGCCGGCCACAAGGTCGCGGTGGCCGAGCAGATGGAGGATCCGTCGAAGGCGAAAGGCCTGGTGGCGCGCCAAGTGGTCCGTCTCGTCACGCCCGGCACGGTCGTCGAGGACGAGCTCCTGGATGCGACGTCGACCAATTACCTCCTCGCCCTCGAGGTCGACACGGTCGGCTGGGGCCTCGCCTGCGTCGAGGTGTCGACCGGGGAATTCTGGGCGACCCAGGCACTCAACGACACCGGCTACCGCCAGCTCCTGTCTCTCGTCGCCAGGCTCGATCCGGCCGAGGTGTTGATCGCCCGGGAATCCGCCGACGCGATCGGCCTCGCGTCGGTCCTCGGCGCGCGCGCCTCCGTCACCTACCACGACAAGCTGCCGCAGTCCGCCGCGCGCGGCCCCTGGGCCGAGACGTTCCAGAACGTCCCCTGGCGCAACCGCCAGCTCGCCGCCAAGGCCGCGCTCAAGGCCCGCGCCTACGTCGCGGACACCCGATCGCACATGTCCGACGTCCTGACTCCGGCCTACAAGGAGACCCAGACCGCCCTGCACCTCGACGAGACCGCGATTCGGACGCTGGAACTCGCGAGCTCGGCCTTCGGCGACAAACGGCATTCCCTCTGGGGCGTCCTCGACAAGTGCCGCACGCCCATGGGCAGCCGAAAGCTCAAGAACTGGATCCTCCACCCGCTGACCGACGTCTCCGAGATCGAGCGCCGCCTCAATTGCGTCGAGGAGCTCCTCGACCGCGACGACTCCCGCTGGACCCTCGCGCAGATCCTGGGCGAGATCGCCGACATCGAACGCGTGACGTCGCGCCTGGCGACCCGCTCGGCGACGCCGCGCGACCTGGCCGCGCTGCGGGACTCGCTGCTGCAGCTCGCCTCCGTGCGCAGCTGGCTCGCGGACCAGCCGTGGCAAGGCCTCGCCACCTACGGACCGGCCCTCGAGGACGTTTCCGGCCCGATCGAAACGTGCCGCGCCGCGCTGGAGAAATCCCTGGCGGACCGCCCCCCGATGCGGCTCTCCGACGGCGGCGTGTTCCGCACCGGCGCCGACCCCCGGCTCGATGAGCTTCGGTCGATCAAGTCCGACTCGAAGACCTTCCTCGCCGAGATGGAAGCGCGCGAGCGGCAGGCCACCGGCATCCCCTCCCTCAAGACCGGCTTCAATTCGGTGTTCGGCTACTTCATCGAGGTGACGAAGACGCACCAGGCCAAGGTCCCGGCGCGCTACTCGCGAAAGCAGACGCTGACTCACGCCGAGCGCTACATCACCCCGGAGCTCAAGGAGCTCGAGGCGAAGATCCTGGGCGCGGAAGATAAGATCCTCCGACTCGAGGCCGATCTCTTCGAGAGCCTGCGAGCCGAGACGCTCAAAGCGCACCCGCAGCTCCTGCGCCTCTCCGGCATCCTCGCCGAGCTCGACGTGCTGGCCTCCTTGGCCGAGGTCGCCCGTCAAAACGACTACGTCAAGCCCAAGGTCGACTTGTCCTTCGAGCTGTCGATAGAGGACGGCCGCCATCCGGTCGTCGAGCAGGCGATCCCTGCCGGAGCCTTCGTCCCCAACTCGATCTCGCTGAACGGGAACGATCCTCAGATCGTGATCCTCACGGGCCCGAACATGGGCGGCAAATCGACCTACCTACGACAGAACGCGCTCGTCGCCATCATGGCGCAGATGGGTTCCTTCGTTCCCGCCAAGTCCGCGGTCGTGGGCATCGTCGACAAGGTGCTGACGCGCATCGGGTCCCAGGACGCCCTGTCGCGCAATGAGTCGACCTTCATGGTCGAGATGCGCGAGACCGCGCACATCCTCCAAGCGGCGGGTCCGCGCAGCCTCATCATCCTGGACGAGGTCGGACGAGGCACGTCGACCTTCGACGGCATCTCGATCGCGTGGGCGGTGCTCGAGCATCTGCACTCCGCCTACCGCCAGACCCCCCCGGCGCCGCGAGGGCCGAGGACGCTTTTCGCCACGCATTACTTCGAGCTGACGGAGCTCGCCTCCCTGCTCGAGGGCGTGCGCAACGCCAACGTCGAGGCGCGCGAATGGACGACGCCCGAGGGCAAGACCGAGGTCGTGTTCCTCCACAAGATCGCGGACGGGCCCGCGGATCGTTCCTTCGGCATCCATGTGGCCCAGTTGGCCGGACTGCCGGAGACCGCCCTGCGCCGCGCCCGAGAGATCCTCTCGGGCCTCGAGAACAACTCGCGCTCGGGCCAGGAGACGATCGCCAAGCGCGCCGGCCACGCCGGCGCGGAGCCGGAGCTCCCCCTCTTCGACGTGCATCCCGTGCTGGACGAGCTCAAGCGCCTCTCCGCCGAGGACCTGACCCCTCTCCAAGCCCTGAACAAGATCGCGCAATGGAAGAAGCAGCTGTGAGCGCGATCAAGCGGCTGCCGGACGACGTCGCTTCCCGCATCGCCGCCGGGGAAGTCATCGAGCGGCCGGCGTCGGTGCTCAAGGAGCTTCTCGAGAACAGCCTGGACGCCGGCGCGGCCAAGATCCACATCGAGTCCACGGGCGCGGGACGGGGCCTCCTGCGGGTGAGCGACGACGGCGCCGGCATCGCGGCCGCCGACTGCGAGCTCGCGTTCGAGCGGCACACGACGAGCAAGATCGCCTCGCTCGAGGACCTCGAGCGGCTGGCGACGTTCGGATTCCGGGGCGAGGCCCTGTTCTCGATCGCGGCGGTCAGCCGCACCACCTTGTCGAGTTGCCGAAAGGGCTCCAAGAAGGGCCACTCGGTGCGGGCGGAAGGAGGCAGAATCAAGGCGTCTCACGAGGCGCCTCCCGTGTCCGGCACGACGATCGAGGTCCGCGACCTCTTCTTCAACACTCCCGCGCGCGCCAAGTTCCTGAAGTCGGACGCGTCGGAGAAGGGGCATCTCGCGCACGTCGTCGAGGAGGCGGCGCTCGCTAATCCGACCGTCACCTTCATCTACAAGTCCGAGGGCAGGATCGCGCTTCGATTCGACGCGCCCCGCGCGGACGGCATCGAGGCCCACCGGTCCCGCGTCTGCGAGGTGCTGGGCGGCGACTGGAGCGACGGGCTTCTCGCCGCCGAGGAGACCCGCTCCGGCCTCACGACGCGGGCCTTCCTCGCGCCGGCGGACAACCTCGCGGCCTCGCGCTCCCAGCAGTTCTGCTTCATCAATCGCCGCCCGGTGACGAGCCGGCTGATCCAGCAGACGCTCTACCGCGCCTACGAGCCGTTCCGCAGCCGCGACAGGCACCCCGTGGCCGTCGTCTTCCTCGAGCTGCCGCCGGACCAGTTCGACGTGAACGTGCATCCCGCCAAGCGCGAGGTGCGCTTCCGCGGCGAGCGGATGCTCTTCGAGGCCCTGACCGGGATGTTCTCCTCGATGCTGCTGAAGGCAAAAGGCATCCCGACGGTGGATCGTTTCCGGCTCTCCGCCCCGCTCCGGCCCGAAGGAGAGCGCTATGGCTCGGGCTCCTCCGCCGGGCCGGACCGCCCGATCCCGGCGCCGTCTCTTGCGTCGTCGGACGCGAACGCGTACCCCGCGGCCGATGCGGCGGAACTATTCGAGAAGTGGGTCGGCCTGGACGCGGCGGCCCCGGCGGCGCCGTCCCAACGGTGGTACTCGCCGCCGTTCACGTTCCTCGGGCAGATCGAGCGGAGCTACCTGGTCTTCGACGCGTCGGGCGGCCTTCTCGTGGTCGACCAGCACGCCGCCCAAGAGCGCATCCTATTCGAGCGCTTCCTCGAGGAGATAGAGTCGGGCGCCCTCAAGTCGCAGCCGCTGATGCTGCCTTTGCCCATCGAGCTCCCGGCCTCGCGCATCCAGCACGTCCTCTCGCGGCGCGAGCGGCTCAAGCGCATCGGCTTCGACGTCGAGGGCTTCGGCAAGACGACGTTGCACGTGACGGCCGCTCCGGCGATATTCAAGAAGGCGGGAGACCTCAAGGAGATGGTCGAGCGCCTTCTCGAGAGCGTCGAGACCGAAAGCGGCGCCGCCAAGGACGTGCAGCACCACGCGGTCGCCACGATCGCCTGCAAGGCCGCGGTCAAGGCGCACGATCCCTTGGGTGCGAAGGAAGCCCTGCGCCTCCTCGAGGACTTGAAGGCCTGCCGCGACGGCACCTGCTGTCCCCACGGCCGTCCGGCCATGATCTTCCTCAACCGCGACGAGCTCGCCCGCCGCTTCAAGCGCCCCGGCGCGCCGCCTCTCTAGCGCACGATCCGAAAAAGGCCGACGGCCGTCCCGTCCTTGAAATTCATGCCGGCGACGGGCGCGAGCCGCGGGTCTCCCGCGTAGCGGTGGGCCTGCGAGGACACGAGGAACTCCGCGTCGGGCCTGCGCGCGAGCATGACGTCGAGCGAAGGCGCGTCTCCCGTGAACGAGGCCGCCTTGAGGCCGGAGTAGACTCGAGCCGTGACGAAGGCGTTCTGGTTCATCTCCCCCTGCAGCAGCAGCGGCTTGCCGCGCAGAAGCTCCCGGTTGGGAAACAGCACGTAGTCCACGAGCGGCACGCCGGACCAGCGCCCGCTCTCGTACTTGAGTAGTCCCGAGACGTTGAATGCCAGGAGCGTGGCGGCCGCGGCGCCGACCGCCCGCGCGGGAAGGCGCCGCGCCGCGAGCTCGAGCCCGACGCCCGCGGCGATGAAGGCGAGCGGATAGGCCGGCAGGATGTACCAGCGGATCTTCGTCTGGGCGCAGGAAAACGCGAGAAAGCAGACCGCCGCCGCTCCCAGCGCGCAGACCCCGACGCCCAGCAGGCGAGAGTCTCTCCCTCTGTGGTCCGACCGGCGCAACGCGCGCTCTCCGATGAGGATCGCCGCGCCGATCACGGCGTAGAACCACGGCCCGAGGTCGATGCGGGCGCGCGTCAGATAGAACCAGAAACCCGCCTCGTGCGCGTCCTGCGCCGCCGTCGCTCGCTCGATCACGTCGTAGCCGACGAGCTGCTTCAGAAAGTGATCCGGATACAGGAGGTCCCTGGCCGCGAGCCACGGCAGCGCCACGCACGACGCGACGGCTAGAGCCTGCGCGAGGACGCTCAGCCGCGCCCGCCTGGCGTCCCTGCGGACGACGAGCGCGAAGGGCACCGCCGCCAAGGGCAGAAGACCGACCACCGACTTCGTCAGCAAGCCGAGTCCCACGGAGACGCCCAGGAGCCAAGGCGGCGCCGGCCGGTCCTCCAGCAGGACGCCGCACAGGGCCGCGAACGACAGCGCGTCGAAGAAGCATACCATCGCGTCGACGTCGGCGCTCGTCATGGCGTGGAAGCCGTAGAACCCGGTCGACGTCACGAGAGCCAGCCCGCAGGCGGCCGCGAACATGGGACGCGCGCCGGCCCGCCTCAGGCAGGCGAAGACGACTCCGCCCGCCGCCGTGCCGCAGACGACGGACGGCAGTCGCGCGGCAAGCTCGGAGTACCCGTACAGCTTGAAGAGAAGGGCCAGCGCCCATTTGAGAAGCGGCGGCTTGAGGTAATGGAGGTCGAGACTCCCGTCGTACGTGGAGGCGATCCAATCGCCGGACGCCATCATCTCGTAGGCGTGCATCACGTTGCGCGCCTCGTCCCATTCGAACAGTGGAAGGCGCGCCGTGCGGGCCGCGACGACGCCGGCGTACGCGGCGAGCGTCCCGTAGACTGCGGCGTCCCAGGGGTGCTCCTCGACCCATCGGCGAAGGGATGAAGCGGAAACGCGCGGCACGCCCCTATTGTGCAATAGCGGGAATGGCCCGCGCCAGGAGGCGGCAAACGGGAAAGGCCGCCGGGGAGTCCGGCGGCCTTTCCTCGTACGGCGTAAGCGGTCGGGCGACTAGCCCATCATGCTGTAAGCGGCGAAGCCGAGGATCGCGGCGCCCGCGACGCCCGCGACGATGGCGCCGATAGGGCCGAGGCAGATGCCCATGAGCCCGAGCAGCCACGGAACGCCGAAATAGCCGGCCAAGCCGCCGACGGCCGCGCCGCCCGCCGCCCACAGCCACTTGCTCATGCCGCCGGTCTCGCCGTCCGACTGAGTGTTGCCGGTGAGATTAGGCTCGCTGGACGGCTGGTGGGGAAGCTGGCTGTTCGCGACGACGTCGGGCCGGTTCAGGCTGACCCGCTGGGTCTGCGTGATCGGAGGCGTGGTCCGGTTGACCGGGACGACGCTCGGGTCGTTGTCGACGCCGACGCTGCGGAGGTCGAAGTCCCCGGCGGAACGATCCGCCGCCGCTTCGCTGGTCGGCGCGAGCAGCGCCGAGCGCTGACGCGCCGCGACCGACCCGACAGTGGAGACCTGCTCCTCCATGGGCCGAGTATCCAACGCGAAGGAGACGGACGCCGCGAGCAGCGCCATGGAAACGACGAAAATCCGGTTCAACGACGAGGGTAGCTTGTTCATATCCAGAGTATAACCCCGGCCACTCACGACGACATAAGACCTTTGGTCCCAAAATCGGCCGATTTAGGGCCCAGAAAGTCCTAGGTCCCGGTGCCTATGCTGAAATTTGCCGACGAGATGACGGTTTCGCGACGGCCGTCAGTTCGAGGCCCGTTTGGGCAGGAACATGTACAGGCGGCCGGCGGCGTTCATCATGTCCGCCGACGCCGAGGCCTCGTCGCCGAGGCCGAAATACCGGTCGACGCGGCCCCCGTATTTGATCGCCCCGCCGACGTCGTGGGCGAACACCATGTGGGAAAACCCCTTGATGACGACCCGCCCCCGGGCGTCGCGGACGGGATCGGTCACGAGGAGGCCGTAGCCCCCGGTCGGAAAGTACCGCGGGTCGGTGGCGATCGAGCGGCCGGGGGTCAGCGGGATGTTCTTCGTCCCGGTCGGCCCCGCCGCGCTGTTGCCTACCTTGTAAAAGACGTAGCTCAGGTCCAAATTCGCCAGCTTCTGCCGGTCCTCGACCGTCTTGTACTGGCTCGCGAACGCTTTGAGGTCCTTGCCGTTGGCGAGCGGGTTGCCGGCCACCCGACAGTCCTTGTGCGCCACCCCCTCCGGGCAGAAGCACTTCTTTAAGGACGTGATGATGCTGCGCCAGCGGTAGCCGTTGGTGTCCGCGATCGACAGAAGCACCTTATTGCTCCCGTTCGGGAACGTCTGGCCCTGCGGCAGGGTCCCCCAGAAGCCACCCTGCACGTTGGCGAACTCGAGTTCGATCGGGTCCTTCGTCCAGAAGATCGGCTCCTGCTTCTTGCGTCCGTTGGGCCCCGGGGCCTCCAACGCTCCGTCCGCGATCTCCTTGCGCGTGCGGTGCGGCGTGCCGGCCGCCCGGTCCGCCGGCTTGTCGTAGATCGGGACGGTATGATCCGGCGTCCGCTCGCGGCTGATCTCCATGCTGGGCGAGAAATAGCCGGTCGTCTTTTCCTGGTCGTCCGCGTACCCCCGGCGGGCGTCCGGATTCGGCTTGGGATTGTTCGGCATCGCCTGCACGACGTCGAAATGGCTCTCGAGCGCCTTGCGGAACTCGGCCGGCGTCTTGGAGGCGGAGAGCAAGCCGGCGATCGTGTCGAGGCCCTGGCCCAGCTCCTTGCCCGTGATCTTCTGTCCGTTGATGTCGATCGTCTGGTCGCCGCGGCTTTCCCAGAATTTCTTGGTGGTCCGAATGCCCTGAAGAAGCGACTCTTTGCTCTCTCCGTCCTCGAAGGCGGGCAGATTCTTGTGGTCGACCGATTGCCAGCGCGCCGCGGGCGGAGGATCGGTCGGAACGCCGCTCGCGCCCGGCTGGCCGGGGGGCGGAAGCTGCGCGTCGAGCTTCTCGCGACAGGATTCGAGCGCGTCCGCGTTCGGGACTTCGACGGGCCTGGGAACGGCGGGGACGGTGGCGTTGACGCCCGACGTCGGGACGAATCCGGTCGCCGAGCCGACGCCCTCGATTCGGACGTTGTTCGTCACGGCTCCCAAGGGGGCGGCGCTCGCCGCGATGGATGCCGCGAGGACCAGATACGAGCGGTTCCCCCGGTTCATGCGCTTTCAGGATGCCTCCCGCCGGGAAAAACTACATCGGTCGAACGTCCCAGGCTTGTCTAGGCTTAAAGGCCCAGTGGCCATTGCGGACGGACGGAATTCGCCGCACACTAGGGCTCATGCTTGCGATCCTCCCCCTGCTCGCGGCGGCGCTTTGGGCCGGCCTCGCCGCCGCGGCGGATACGGAGCGCGCGTACCAAGAGCACTACGAGAGCCGCGGCGAGGGGGCCAAGGCATTCAACGAAAACTTCTCGCTCGGCGCCGTCTGGCAGGAAGGGATGTACGGATCGGACTGGCTGCCCAAGCAGGAACGGGCCGCGAAGGACAAGGGCTTCACGTTCGAGGCCCGGGGCTTCACGGGCAGCGTCGCCTCCCGCGATTACTTCGTTCCGATCAAGCTGCTGCTCAACCACACCCATTGGCGCAAGCCGGGCTGGCGGCTGCCGTTCAACGCGTTCGAGATGCGCGTGTCGCTCAGGTCCTTTCGAGACTACGTTTGTCCGCGGGGGCCTTCCAACCCGGCGCCTCTCGCGCTGCGTCACGGGCAAAAGCTCCCCGGGGAATCGGACTCGGGTTGGTTCGACGTGGACGTCGGCAACGAGGAGCTGCGCTGCCTGACCGGCGTCTATCGCGTGCCGAGGAACCTCTGCCCCCAGGTCCGCGCTCAGCTCTGGCTCGAGTTCCGCAGAAAGGACTCCGCCTCCGGGGTCCTATACGCGCTCCAGAAATTCTCGAACATCGCGGCGTTCAAGCCGAGCCCGACCTACGTCCATCAGACCACCGACCCTCAGATGAAGCGCAACCTCGCCCAGGTGGAGAGGATGCGTCAGAACGCCCTATACTCGTGCGGCGGCACGTTCGACAACATGCCCGTTCGGCCGGGCGCTTTCACTCTCCGGGACCTCCCGGAAGAGCCGGCGGCGGACGAGGACTACCGCCTCGTTCCACTCAAGTCGGGAACGCGCTTCTTCGGCCTCGGCCAAGACGAGGCGACGAGACGCCGGGAACCCGGCTCGACCACGGACGCGCGGATCGCCGAAGCGCGAGTCGCCGCCTGCCCCTTCAGGACCGATCCTCCGCGACCCGCCCTCTGCAAGACGATGGGCGCTCCGGCGGGAAGCTCCGACAGGCCCGCATGCGCTCTCGTCGACGCCAAGTTCAGGCGGCCCGTCCTATGGCGCATGCCGAAGGCCCCGCAAGACGCCGCGGCCTGCGCCCGCGCCTGCGACGCCGAAGCCCTCGCGCCGCTCGAGGCCGGCGCGACCCTCGCCTGCTGCCTGGGCGACGGCGCCCCGAAGCTCGTGCGTCATTACCCGGCGGAGAACGCCTGCGCCTATTGCCGGGAACGGAACGTGCTGGTCGGATTCGACGCCACGGGCGAAGCCGTATGCGCCGAGGAGATGCTCTCCTCGGACCGCTCGCCCCTCAAACCGACCCTGAGGAAGCGCCTGACGCCCCGCAAGAAGCTCTAGGCGTCCGATCTCTCGCCGACGTATTCCAGCGTATCGCGGATCGCGCGGAGCTGCGCGGTGGTGAACAGGCAGGGGTCGAAATCGTCCGCCTTGAGGCCTAATTCCCGGACGCGCGCGGGGTGGCGCAGCAAGAATAGGAGGAGCGCCGGGAAGTAGTACCGCCAGCCGTCGTCGCCCATCAGTTCCCGCGGCCCGACATCGGCCCCCAAGCGCTCGATCTTCGGGTCGCTCCAATGGGATCCCGTATACACCTGCCGGAGGCGGTCGCATTCGCCGCACTGGTGCGGGAAAAGGCTCGAGTCGCCCGGATAGGGCACATTCGCGAAGGCGTTTTGGATGTCCCGCTCCAAGTGAGCGACTCTCGACCCATCCGCGCCCACGCCGAACGACATCACTCGGACGGCTATCTGCAGGATCCGGTTCATGCGATCAGCATGCCCCCGGCGGCCGTCGAGGCTCGGTGGAACTCCTGTATTTTTCCTATGCCACCGGCAGGGTGAAAAAGAAGCGGGTGCCGTCCCCGGGCTTGCTCTCGACCCAGATGCGGCCGCCGTGGGCGGCGACGATCTCCTTGGCGATGGCGAGGCCGAGGCCCGTCCCCTCGCTGCGGGCCGCCTCGCGGGTCTCCTCCACCTGGAAGAACTTCTCGAACACGGACTCGAGCTGGGCTTGCGGGATGCCGGGGCCGGTATCGGCCACCTCGATCCTCACGAACTCGGGATGCTCGAACGGACAGATCGTGCGCACGACCACGCGGCCGCCCTCGGGGGTGAACTTGAGCGCGTTCGATACGAGGTTGTTCAGGACCCGGTGAACGAGCTTGTGGTCCGCCGACACGAGCGGCAGGTTCTCGGGCACCTCGGCGTCGAGCTTGATCTTGTACTCCTCGGACTTGGCCCCCATGAGCTCGAGGCACGAGGAGACGACGTCCTTGAGATTGAGCTTCACGCGCTTGAGCTCCATGGCGCCGGCCTCGAGCCGCGAGAGGTCCAAGATGTCGCTGATAAAATGCGAGAGAAGCTGCGAGCTGTAGTAGATCGTCTCGACGTGCTTGGCGGACTCCTCGCTCAGGTCCTGGTTCATGAGGAGCTCGGTATGCCCCTGAATGCCGACCAAGGGCGCGCGCAGGTCGTGGGTCACGCTGGCGAGGAAGCGTTCCTTGAGCTTCTCGACCTCCTTGAGCCGCGCGGCCATCTTGTTGAACTCCTCGATCAGGATCCTTAATTCGTCGGATCGCCCGCTCTCGACCGGGACCTTGTACTCGAGATGCCCCGCCGCGATCTCCTTGGCGCCTTTGGCCAGCTCGGTGATCGGGCCGGTGAGGCGCCGCGCCACCGGCACGGCGGTGAGGAGCACCACGAAAAGGGTCCCGCACGAAACCAGCCCAAGCCGGCCCAGCACGTTCCAGAGCGAGCGCGAGATCGTCGCTTCCATCGCGACCGCGTCGTAGCCGATCGAGACGACGCCGGCGCGACGGGCCTGCACCATGACCGGAGAGAAGATTTCGAGGGTCGTGAGCTTGCCGTCGTGATGCACGTCGAAGCCCCGCGCGCGGGCCAGCAGCACCTTCGAATCGCGCGGCAGGTAGCCCCCGATCAGGTCCGTATCGGTGTGGGCCAGGATGCGGCCGTTGAAGTCCGAGCAGAGCGCGAAGGAGATCACGGGGTCCTTGGCGAGCGCGGTCATGTAATTGATGGCGGCGAAGGGCGAGGTGCGCATCGCCGACTCGCGGCAGACCGTCACGAGCTTCTCGAGCGTGTCGTCCTGCGACTTCTTCACGTTCTCCACCGCGGTGTCGTACTGGACGTAGTAGAACGTCGCTCCGAACAGCAGGAACTGCCACGCGATCAACGCGAGAAGGATGAGGAAGACGTAGCTTCTAATGGACATCGGGCAGTAGGGACATCTCGTGGTCGATGCGGTCCAGGGCGTTGTTGACTCCCGCGTTGTATTCGTCGAGCTGGCGCGCCTCGAGGAGAATCCGCCGCGAGTTCTTGAACCGACCCTTCGCGTAATTGCGCAGCGCCTCGAAATAGAGATCGTGCGCGCGCTGGATCGCCTCTCTCGAGATGTCGTCGGCCGAGGGGACGTCCTCCTGCTTGCCGAGCGCCTTGGTTTCCCCCCGGACACGCTCGCGAGCCACCTTGATGTCCATGCTGTCCGGATTCAAGCTGCCGGCCTTCTCGAGCAGATAGAGCGCCAAGTTGTAGGCGCCCTCGCGGTAGGCGCGCAAGGCGTCGAAATAGAGGTTGTTCGCGAGACGGAAATCCTCGAGCGACGGTCCCAGGCCCCGCTTGACGCTTTTGGACGGCTTGGCGTTGGGCGCCGAGGCGGGCGGCGGCAGGATCGCGGGCGGGAACTTCGCGAGGTCGACGCGGGCCGGCTTGGCGGGATCCGTCTTCGGCGGTCTAGGGGGCGTCGGCACCTTTCCCGCCGTCTTCGCTCGTACGCCCGCGATGTCCTGGGCCCGCAGGACCGGCGCCGTCACGTCGGTAGAGGCGACGGCGGGCGACTCGCTTTGCCACGCTGCCGCGAAGCCGACGGCGTCGCCCTGCGTAGGGACGGGCTGGAGATCGAGACGAAGCGCGTAATAGGGACGATGGAAGCTGTCCCACGCGTAGGCCACCTTCTCGGGATTAGCCATGTAGCGCGGAATGAGCGGGATCTTGCCTACTCGAAACTGGACGTACACCGTGCTCCTATTGGTCGCCGCCGGCGTAAACAGTAGACGCGAGTGCGTCGCCTTGAAGCGCGCCTTTCCGCGGACGATCCTCACTTCCATCGCCGGGCTCTTCCATAGCTCGCGCCCCCCATCGGCCGAGTCATACAGTTCGATCCAGCCGAGTTGATGGCCCGTGATGCCCGCCGGGACCCGCAATGCCGCATCCCCGTTGAGAATGAGTTTCTCCACGCGCGCCCCTTCGTCCGATTCCTGCGCCTGAGGAACCGAGACACCGGACAACGCGAGGAACATCGCAAGAAATGCGTGCATATTTCAGGATATTCCGCTTAGGCATAGTATTGGGCGAAAAGCGCCCCCTGTCAACGCGCCGGATGTTACGCGCCCGCCCCGGGGCGGCTCGATAGTTCTTCGATAGATTTCCCGAAGGCGATCGCTAGGTCGATGAGATATCCTCGATTTGGGCGATGGAGAGGGGGACCCAATGAGAGCCGCTCTCATATTCGCATTGGCAGTCATCATGTCCGCATCGGCGCGCGCCGACGACGGCCATACAGTAGAGACGTTTCCCAGCCGCATGATCGGCATCTATGTTCTTGCCTCGAGACGGGCCAGCCCCGAGGTGCTGCGGACACGAGACGTCACCGTCGCCGCGACGCTGGCTCAGGCCAGAGGCCTCGGCATCGAAGCGACTCCGGAAGGAAAGTTCATCGTCAAGTCGTTGAGCAGCGGCCGAGTGATCGGCGAACTGCCGATGGGCGGTCCTGGAGACATCTCAAGCACCGTGGCCAGCGCGGATCCTACGGGAGCCCATACTCGACTCTACCGAAGCCTGGAGGCCATCTCGCGGAACGAAAAGGCGCTGGATGCGCTAGGATCGCGCTTGAGCTCGGAAGGCAACGCTCGCGTGATCCAGACCGGAATCGATACCTATCGCGTCAATAGAACGGGTGCGTTTCCATCGACGATACCCGTGAACCCCACCGGCATCTCGGACCTTTCGGTCCCCGACAACTTCAATCGGTTGCTGACCGCGATTCGCCGACAAGAGGCCGTGGAAGACTCTCAATCCGGGGTAAACGCGCCCGGCACGCTCCCCCCGCGTCTTTAAAGGGCGTTCTCGAAGAACGCCTTGAAAGCGTCGCCGTGATACCAATACGCATGGCGGATCGCGGTGCTGTGGTCCACCTGCAGGCGGATGACGGGCGCCGCGCGATACGCCGCCACGAGGCGGTCTTGGAACTCGGTGGGAACCGTCTCGTCCTCCGTCGCGACGACGGCGAGGACGGGGCCGCGGCCCGGGCGGCCGGCGAAATCGGCTGGATCGATGCGGATCTTGGCGGCGAGCGCCTTCTCGTACTCGCCGATCGTCGCGTAGCCGTAGGCCTCCATCCTCTTCTGGCGCAATTGGGTCAACGTCTCCTCGGTCGAGCGGGCGATGATCTGATGCATCCCGACGCCGCCGACGACGAGCGCCGCCGCTTTGATCCGGGGCTCGAGTCCGATCGCGAGCCCGGACGTCATCGCGCCGACGCTCGCGCCCAGGATGCCGATGCGCTTGGAGCCGGAGGACTCGAGGAACTCGACCGCGTGGCGGACCGAGGCGAGCGCGCGGACGGCGCCGGTGTCGTGCATCGCTGGGTCCAGCGTGGCCTCATCCTGGTGATCCCAGTCCCGCACGATCACCGCGCGAAATCCGCGGGCGCAGAAGAAATTGGCCCAGCCTTGGTCGATCAGGTTCTCGCCGCCGGTCGGAGGGATGATCAGGATCGCGCGGGCGTGGTCCTCGTCTCCGGCCTTCACGGCGTATTCCGCCAGACGCACCTCCCGCGAGGAGCCCGTCACGGGATCCTTCCCCTTCAGCGCGTGTTCGGTGTACGGGCAGCCGACGAGGCTGCGGCCCGTTTCGCCCGACTCCACTTCGATCTTCGGGTCGTAGTTGCCCATCAGACGCTGGAGGATGGCCGCGTCCGGCGCGGCGACGGCGGACGACGCGAGCATGGTCATGGAGAGCACTCCCAAGGATCGTAGCATGAACGCAAGGTTATCATGCTTGCGGGCGCGATGAATTGAGCCGTTTGGCCCACCGGCGGACGGTCAAAAGTCCCAGGAGGCAGGCTAGGCGTTGTCGTCGAAAACGCCGACCATCGTCTCCTCGTCGGTCAGGTCCTCGCAGGCGCGGTCGATGCGCTCGTATTCCCTGGCGAACTCCGTTTTGAAACGGATGTACGCGGCGAGGCTCTGCCAGATGTCGATGACGAGGTAGGCGTCGCCCGACCCGGCGGGGCGGAGCAGGCGCGTCTCGCGGTAGTCGGGGCTCAAGCTGAACAACTCGCTCCAGATGCCGCCCGTGGAATAGGCGCTCTCGAACTCGGCTGCCTTATCGATCTTCGGGCGGAAGCGCCAAGCGATATGGATCACTGAAGATCCAGACGGTACCCGTAGCCGCGCACCGCGGAGATGCGCTTGCCCCACGGTCCGAGCTTTTCGCGAAGATGGCTGAACGTCACATCGACGACGCGCGTCGAAAGCTCGACGTCCTCGCCGTAGCCCCAGACGTGCTGCAGGAGGAACTGGCGCGTGAGCACGCGGTTCTTGCGCGAGAGAAGGACCGCGAGGAGATCGAACTCCTTGGGCGAGAGGGCGATCTCCTTCTTGATAAGGAAGACCTTGCGCGCGGTGAGGTCGATCTTGAGCCCGTCCGCCTCGAGCACCGTCGTCTCCTCGAGCTGGCCCGCGCGGCGCAGAAGCACCTCGATGCGGACGACGAGCTCCTCGGGACTGAACGGCTTGGTCAGATAATCGTCGCCGCCCATCTTCAAGCCGACGACTTTGTCCGCCGTCGTGCCCTTGGCGGTGAGGAACAGCACCGGCACTCCGGCCAACTGCGGCTTCTTTCGGATCTCCTGGCAAAGCTCGAGGCCGTCGGCATCCGGCAGCCGGCGATCGAGGATGACGAGCGTCGGCGTGAGCCTCTCGAGCAGGCCCCGCGCCTTGAAGGCCGTATCCGCGACCGAGACGTTGTAGCCTTCGTCGGTCAGCACCTTGGTGATCAGATTGGAGATGACCTTGTCGTCGTCGACGGCGATGATCGTGCCCTTGTTCGGGCCCTTGGACGGCGTCACGAAGCCACCGCCTCGCGCGACGGGCTCAGGTGCTTGGCGAGAAACGCCTCGGCCAACCCCATCTCCTCGTAGACGCGCTCGAGGGTGCGCCAGCCGTGGCCTTCGTTCTCGAAGCAGACGTACTCGACCGCGACGCCCGATTTGCGGCAGGCGTCGACAAACTGCTCCGCCTCGGCCCGAGGCACGCGGGGATCGTTCGCCCCCTGGAAAATCATGAGCGGCGTCTTGACCCGGTCCACGAACGTCACCGGAGAGCGCTCGCGCAGCAGCTGCGCCTCGGTATCGGGGTCGCCGATGAGCGCGCTCGCGTTCTTTCTCCAGGCCGCGTGAGTCGTCTCGATCAAGGTCTTCAAGTTGGACGGGGCGACGGCCGCCACGGCTGCCTTCCAGAAGTCCGGATCCTGGGTGATGCCCCAAAGCGCAGTATAGCCCCCGAAGCTCGCGCCGTAAAGGGCGACGCGCGCGGGATCGGCCCATCCGTCCGCGATGAGCCGTCGCACGCCGGCGGTCACGTCGCGGTAATGCCCTCCGCCCCAATCCTTATAAATCCGCTTTTGAAAAGCGCGGCCGCGGCCGGTCGAGCCGCGGAAATTCGGCGCGAAGACGGCGTAGCCGCGGTTGGCCCAGTACTGATGGCGCGCGCGGTACTCGGCCGTCTCCTGGTGCTCGGGGCCGCCGTGAGGCCAGACGACGAGAGGAAAGGGCTTGGCGCCCCGCTTGGGAAGGAACAAGAATCCGGTGATCTCGAGCCCGTCGTCGGATTTGTAGCGCACGAGCTTGGGCACGACGAGATGCTCCCGAGGTACCGCGGCGCCGGCCGAACGCGTGAGCTGCGTCCACGAGCCTTTCTTCAAGTCGAGCAGGAACAGCTCGTGGGGCGCGGCGGGCTCCGAGTGGACGAGCCCGAGCGCGCGTCCGCCGCCGACGAACGCGAGTCCAGCGGTCAGCCCGAGCGTCCCGGATTTGGGCGGCGCGAGCCTCCGCGCCCTGCCTCCCCGCTCCAGGAACGCGGCGAGGCTGCCGTCCCGGTTCTCAACCCACGCGAGGCCGCGGCCGGAGGGATGAACGGCCATGCCTTGGATCTCGTAGCGCCCGGGCTTCTTGCGCCAGGAAAACGCGCCGTCCTTGACGGAGACGAACCCTATCCCATGCGTGTCCGAGCCGAGGTTCGTCACGAAATAGATGCGGCGCTCCCGCTCGGCCCAGAACGGGGAGAACACGGTGCATTCCGCGCCGGGCGTCAGATCGCGGTCCCGGCCCGTCTTGAAGTCGTGGACGAGCAATCTCTGCGAGAGATTCGCCTCGCCGAGCACCCAAACGACGCCGTCTTTCGTCGCTTGGACCGCGTACGCGTCACCGGGACGCTCGTTCGCGTTCAGCTCGGTCTCGACTCCGCTCGCGACGTCGTAGCAGTAGAGGCGGAAGGCCGCGGGATTGCTCCGATTCGAGCAGTAGTAGAGGCGCTTGGAGTCGGGCGACCACGCGAGGCCGAGATGCCTCCGGTCGCGGCGGGTCGTCAGCACGCGCTTCTCCGCGGCGCCCGAGCGCGGTAGGAGGCACACTTGATAGGCTTCGGTCCCGCCCTCGTCCTGCAGGAACGCGATCCACTTGCCGTCCGGGCTGTAGTCCACCTCGCCGATGACTTGCCCGTCGAACGTGCGTTGGATCGGCCAGCCTCCCGCGACCGGCACCTGCCACAGCTCCGGCACGCCGGTCGGGTTCGTCGCGACGCACGCCTCGCGCGCGTCGGGCGAGACGGCCCAGGCGCCGACGGACCGCACGGCGAAGAACCTGCGGGCGGGATAGACGGGGATCATCCCCGCCATTATGCAAAATTGCGCGGCACATAGGACCCGCGCCGGATGGGCCCCGCCGGGTTCGGCCCGTTCGCGGGTGCGCGCGGAAAAGCGGGACCGGGATCAGTTCGCGGGGGACGCCGTAACGCACTTCTCCAGCTTGACCGTCATGCCGTCGGAGAGGGGCTTGGTGACCCGCGGTCCCTTCCGGACATGGCCGCAGCCGATGGCGGCCTTCTTTCCCTTGTATTTGGCGGGCACCGCGATAGAGCCGGAGGCGTCGGTCGCCAAGCTCAAGATCTGCCGTTCGACGAGGACCCAGACCGCTTGCCCGGACGCCATCGCGGCGCCGGAGCCGTCTTGGACGCGGATCGTGAGGGTCGGGTCGACGGCGAAGGCCGCGGAGGCGAGCCCCGCGGCGAGGGCGAGCGCGGCGAAAAAGCGGAGCGGGATATTGGTCATGGGGAAATTATACCCCCAAATCCGTCCGCTTTTCCATGCCCTGGATGTTACGGCCCGGGCCTAATCCGGGATGTCCCCGAGAGGCCAGCGGAACGCGCCCGGCTTCTTGAGCGCGCCCGAGGCGAGAGCGTCGATTTCGGCGAGGCGCCGCCCGACTTCCGCGGCCGCCTGATCCCGGAGGCGCGGATCGAGCCGGTCGATCCACCCGGCCTGAGAGAGGAGCCGCCGCCCGCGCTCCCAGTCGCCGGTCCGCTCCGCGGCGTGGACGGCGCGAAGGCGGTAGAGCGGATTACCGGGATAGCGGGCCATCAACTCCTCGAGCAGCGCGTACGCCTTCGCCCACTGCCGCTCGTGGTCGGAGGCGTAGACGGCGGACAGGACGGACCGGGCTTCCATGCGCCCCGGGCCCGAGCCCTCGGCGGCGCGATGGAGCTGCTCGAGTCCGCGCGCGCGGTTGCCCATCGTCCCGACGAGCAGATACGCGAGGGGACGCGCGGCCGCGGGAGCGCGTCCGATGTAATAGTCGTACATCCCCAGCCCGAATCGGGCGTCGTCGTCGCCCGGATCCAACGCGAGCGTCCTCCTCAGATGCACGACCGCCTTGCGCGCTTGGCCGACCGCGGAGACGTAACTGCCCCGCGCGACGAGCGCCCGCGCCTTGAACCCGTGCGCCGCGCCGAGGTAGCGTTCCGCGGAGACGGGATCGGTCGCCCGAGCGGCGGCGCACGCGTCGATCGTCCGCTCGAGGCCGGTCTCGAAAGCGGCGTACGTCCGGGCCGACGGCGGCGCCTCCACGAGGAAGCGCTGATAGTCCACCATGGCCGCGTAGAAGGGACCGGCCGGATGGCCGGGGAATTCGCGTTCGATCGCGCGCGCGCCCTCGGCGGCCGCGTCGAACCGGAGGTCGTAGAACGCGTCGACCACCTCGATGAGCCGCTTGCGCAACTCCGCCGGCGCGGCCGGCGCGGCGCGCGCGTGAGCGAGCGCGAGGCCTACGAGCGCCGCCGTGACGAGGGTCATGGGACGAATGATAACAAAAGCCTCCGGCCCTTGGACCCAATCCGGCCTGGGCCGAACTCCGCCGCCCGCATGCCCGTTGGCTCCATGGGGCGCGAGCGAACCGGTGCTATAGTAAACGCATGAACCGATTTTCGACGCACCTGACCGCCGTGATGCTGCTGATAGGGTCCGGCGCCGCGCTTGGGCGCGCGGCGACCGGGCCGGCGGCGGCGGAGGTCGAACCCGCGCTGATCATCCCCCCTGAGGAGTGGAGGCAGTTGGGGGAGAGGATCTTGAATCACGGCGACGACTTCGGCCACGACGGGGTCGTGGTCCGCGCGATAGAGCATACCGTCGGCGAGAAGGACGAGGACCATACGTCGGACTACATCGGCTTCAGCGACTGGGTTTCGGAGCGCTGGACCACGCGTCGGGACGGGCGCTGGAACATCGACCAGTGGCTGTTCCGTCACGGCATGCGCGGGGAGCTGCAGTCCTGCATCCATCAGATCCAGACCGCCGACCGGCTTGAGCGAACGGGCCTCGGCGTCCAATTCAACGTGCTGTCCAAGGAGTGCGACGCCGCCGCCATCGAGAAGCACGGCGCGCTCAAGCGATTCGGTTTGAACTACACGCGCCCTGCTGTCAGACCCTGCGACAAGGCCCGCTGCGTCCCGGCATAGCTAGGGCGCCCGGAAGAAATCGTTGCCCTTGTCGTCGATCAAGATGAAGGCCGGGAAATCCTCGACGTCGATCGCGAAAACGGCTTCCATCCCGAGCTCGGGATAGTCGAGCGTCTCCACCTTCTTGATGTTGTTCTTGGCGAGGACCGCGGCGGGGCCGCCGATCGAGCCGAGATAGAAGCCGCCCCATTTCTTGCACGCCTCGGAGACCTGCGGGGACCGATTGCCCTTGGCGATCATGATCATCGAGCCCCCCTTCGATTGGAAGAGGTCGACGTAGGAGTCCATCCTGCCCGCGGTGGTCGGGCCGAAAGAGCCCGACGCCATCCCCTTCGGCGTCTTGGCGGGCCCGGCGTAGTAGACGGGATGGTCCTTGAAGTACTTGGGGAGATCCTCTCCCTTGTCCAGCCTCTCCTTGAGCTTGGCGTGGGCGATGTCGCGCGCGACGATCAAACGGCCCGTCAGCGCGAGCGGAGTGGCGACTTTGTACTGGGAAAGCTGCTTCAGGATGTCCTTGATCGGGCGATTCAAGTCGACCGGGATCGAGGCGCGCTTCTGCTTCGTCTTGTACTCGGCCGGAATGAGGCGGCCCGGGTCGCGCTCCATCTCCTCGAGCCAGACGCCCGAGCGGTCGATCTTCCCCAAGATGTTGCGGTCCGCCGAGCACGACACACCCATGCCGACCGGGCAGGAGGCCCCGTGACGCGGCAGCCGCACGATGCGTACGTCGTGCGCGAAGTACTTGCCCCCGAACTGGGCGCCGATCCCGGTGTGGAAGGCCTCCTTCAGCACCTCGGCCTCCAGCTGCGGGTCGCGGAACGCGCGGCCGCCCATGTTGCCGGACGTCGGCAAGGCGTCGAGATACCCGGTCGAGGCGAGCTTGACCGTCTTGAGGCAGGCCTCGGCGGACGTACCGCCGATGACGAAGACGAGGTGGTACGGCGGGCACGCCGCGGTGCCGAGCGTCTTCATCTTTTCGACGAGGAACGTCTTCAGGCTCGCCGGATTGAGCAGCGCTTTCGTCTCTTGGAACAGGTAGCTTTTGTTCGCGGAGCCACCCCCCTTGGCGATGAACAGGAAGTGGTACTCGTCCCCCGGCTCGGCGTAGATGTCGATCTGCGCCGGGAGGTTGTTTCCCGAGTTCTTTTCCTCGTACATCGACAGCGGCACCGTCTGGGAATAGCGGAGGTTCTCCTCCAGGTACGTCTTCCAGATCCCCTTGGACAGGAGTTCGGCGTCGCTCGCCCCGGTCCATACCCGCTCGCCCTTGTGCGCCATGACGATCGCGGTGCCGGTGTCCTGGCACAGCGGGAGCTCGAAGCGCGCCGAGATCGAGGCGTTCTCAAGCATGGTGAGCGCGACGAATTTGTCGTTGTCCGACGCCTCGGCGTCCTTCAGGATCGCCGCGACCTGTTCTTGGTGCCGCGTGCGCAGCAGGAAGGACACGTCGCGCATCGCCTCGTTGGCGAGCAAAGTCAGCGCCTCCGGATCGACCTTGAGGACGTCCTGCCCGCCGATCGCCTCGAGTCTGACGTGGTCCTTGGACAGGAGCCGATACCGGGTCTTATCCTCGCCCAGAGGAAAGGGCGCTTGATATTCGAAAGCGGGCGCGGAAGAGGCCATAGGCGTATTGTATCAAGTAACTGGACGCCGCTCGAAGCTCACCGCGCGGAGCGGATAGCCGGGGCCTGGGGCCGAGGGCCCGGCTTCTCAATAAAAGAAAAGCAGAGAGACGCCGGCCGCGGCGCCGCCGATCTTCGCGATCGCGCGCCAATAGACGTCATAGCCAAAGGTGATGCCCCAGATGAGCGTGCCGTAAGCCCACGAGAACGCCGCGCTCGCGGGGCCTCGCGGCCGCGGAGACGGGGGCGAGACGCCCGCGCGCCGCTCGAGCTCGCCCGCCACCCCTTCGTAGGGCGACACGATGCGGTAGGGCTCGCCGTTCAGGCGCTCGAGGATGCCGCGCGAGGGCGGCACCGCGAAGGAGAACACCGAGATCGGATGCGTCCCGCCCGCCTCGTGCCACCTCTCCTTCAAGAACGAGGCGAAGCGGTCCTTCGTCCGCTTGTCGTTGTTCTCAATGATGACCTGCGTGTCCATGTCGCTGTCGGGCCCGGCGGAGCCGAGGGCGAAGCTCCCGTAGAGCGCCACGCCGACGACCCGCTTGCCGGGCGCAAGCTCCCGGTTGAAATCGAGCACCGCTTGGCGCACGACTCGCTCGTAGGCGGCGACGACGTCCCGCTGCCGCTCGCGCTGGAATTCCGCGTGGTCGCGCTCGTCCTTCTCCGCCGAGAGCCCGGAGAAGAACTCGGCGAGGCGGGCGGCGGGACGCGCGGCCGCGTCGCGGAGGATGTACATGATCGTCTTGCGGAAGTACGTGAGTCGATAGATGTCCTTGTATTTCTCGAAACGCTCGATGAAGCCGGAGAAGGCGGCATCGGCCGTCTCGTCGCGCGGGAAGTAGCGGGCGTAGAGGCGCCGCGCGTCCGAAAGGCTCGTCTCGGGCGGAGCGATCCGAAATCCGGTGGGCTGGAACGCGCCGCTGGTCCCCAAGAGCCGCTGTTCGACGAAGAAGGAGCGCATGCGCTCGACCGCCGGTTTCTGGTCTTTCTCGATCGACTGCTCCCACGCCATGCGGTTGATCTCGTTCCAGCGCTCGATCAGACGAGGGCCCGTGTACCACATCGCGGTCTCGAGCGACCCTCGGTAGAACCAAAGCGCCTCGCGGAGACGGGACGGCGGGCGAAGACCCACCGGGGAGTCCTTCGGAACGCCCGGCGTCTTGGCGTCCGAGACGAACGCGACGGGATAGGAAGGACCGAGCGGCGGGACGTCGTTCTGCGGCGGGAGCGTCTCCCGGCGCGCCGCGAGGGCGCGCGGCGCCGGAGCGGCCGACGGGACGGCGGACGGGACCGAAAGGCGCCCGCCGCCGATCGTCTGCGGCAACGAGAGCCCGACGGCGCCGGCGGACAGGCTCGGCGCCGCGATCGAATGAGAGTCCGAGACCGCGCCCGGACCCCCGCCGGAAACGGGCGAGAGTCCCAGCGAGAGCGGCGCGAGTCCCAGCGCGCCGACGGCGACGACGGCCGCGGGACCTCCCGTCCGGTGCCCGGCGGGCGCCCGCGCCTCGACGGCGAACTGGGCACGGGCGGGGACGGCGAGAGCGACGGATAGGAGCAGGGCCCGCATGCCCGTAGATTATAGAGCGGGCGCGTCCAGAAGAAACGAGGCCGACGGGTCCGAACGGGCGCGCCTTTGGGCCTAGGCCTTGGCGGGAACTTCCTCGATCTCCCGCAGCAGTTCCTCCGGCGTCGCGATCCGCTTCGACGGGTCGAGGACGAGGAGGCGCGAGAGGAGCGCGTCGAATTTCTTCGGAATGCCCGGCACGAGCGCCGACGCGGCCACGCCCGGCGACGGAAGCCGCCCCGTCACCGCGCGATGCAGGCAAACGCCCAGCGCGAAGAGATCGGACTGCGGGCAATCGCCGCCGCGGCGCTGCTCGGGCGCCATGTACGGGTCCCGGCTGCGGCTCAAGGACGCGTTCGTGATCCGCCGGGAGGCGTCCTTCGCCTCACGAGCGACGGCGAAATCCTTGACCTTCGCCGAACCGTCCTCCGCGAGGATGATGTTGGACGGATTCAAGTCGCGGTGCATCACGCCTTTGGCGTGCGCGTGCTTGAGCGCCACGCCCACGTTCTTGAAAATCGCGAGCGCCTCGGGCACCGCGATCGGCCCGCCGCGCAGGAGACGCTCCTCGAGGCTCCGCCCCTCGACGTGTTCGAAGATCAGGTACACGTCCTGCCCCGCCTCTTCGATGGAGTACACGCCCAGGATGTTCGGGTGGCTCAGGGACGCGGCCATGCGCGCATGGACGAGGAAGCGTTCGAGCTGCGCCGCGTCGCGGCGGATCTCCGGCGCCATCTTCTTGATCGCGACGCGCCGGTCGAGCCGGCGGTCCAACGCCTCGAACAGCCTGCCGAGGCCGCCCTCGTCCGACATGGCGCGCGTGACGGTGTACCGCTGCCAAAATTGATCCGCGTCCTGCGCCTCCTGCTCGGACCTCTGCCGCTTGAACGGCGGAGGCGTCGCGGCAGTCCCGACCCGCGGCAGCTTCCGCTGCGACAGCGTCAGCAGCGCGAAGGCGACCAGACCGCCGCCGAGAAGACTCGTACCGACGAGCCCGAACAGGCCCCGGCTCCCGAGACGCGCGAGAAAGCTGTCGCCCGGCTCGCCGCGCTTCTGACGGAGCGCCGCGCGCGCCGCCTCGTCGAGCTTTCCGTCGCCGAAGAGATGGATCATGTCCTCGAGCTTGGGCAGCTGCAGCGCGGTCCGAAGCGCGTCGCCGAAGAGCCCGTTCAACCCCGCCGCCGCCCTGAGCGACTCCAGCGCGGCCGACGGGTTGCCGAGGCCCGCCTGCGCGTACGCCCGGTTGTAGTAGCCGTAGGCCGATTTGCCGTCGAGGCGCAGCGCGCTCAGCGCGTCGTCCATGCCGTGCTCGTAGTCCTTGAGCTCGTTGTAGGCCAAGGCGCGCGTATTGAGCGCCTCGACGTCGCGGGAGTCGATGGCGAGAGCCTCGCTCGCGTCGCGGATCGCCCCGGCGTGATCGTGCGCCTTCAGGTTCGCGGCCGCGCGGATCTTGAGCGCCTGAAGATTGTGCGCGTCGACTCCGATCGCCTGCGTCGCGTCGGCGATGGCGTCCATGTGCCGGCCTTGGCTCAGGTTCAAGCGCGCGCGCATGTTCAACGCTTCCACGCTGCGCGAGTCTTGGGAGATCGCCTTGTCCAAGTTGCGCCGGGCGCCGGAGGCGTCCCCCACGCCGAGGAACGTCCCGGCCGACTTGGTCAGTGCCGCGGCGTTCTGCACGTTGCCCGGGATTGGCGCGGCCGCCGCGCGGTTCAGCGGGGTGTCGTCGGGCATGTGCGGACGCGCCCTCATGCCGTCCGGCCCGGCCTTGGGTCCCGGCGCAACGCTCGCCGTGCGCTCCGCCGCCCTGCCCTCATCCAGCAGACTTGTCGCGGACGTGCGGCCCTTGGTCAGCTGGTACAAGGCTTGCGCCTGCGGGTTGGCCGGCTCGATGCCCAATGCCTTTTTGGCGTCCTGGTTCGCCAGTTGCGGGTCGCGCAGGCGCTCCGCGGCGAGGCCGCGGGTGACGAAATTCGAGGCGGTATTCACCCCCAGAGTGACGGCGCGGTTGCTTTGATCGAACGCCTCTCGAACGCGCCCCTCGCGCAGCGCGTGCGCCGCCGCGTCGGCCTGGATGGGACCGTGATTCTTGTAGGATTGAGCGATTTGCCGAACTTCAGGCCCCCGGATCGGGTCTCCGTATCGATGGTTCGGGGGGCGTTCGTTGATGCCTGGAGTCGCGTTGCCCGGCACGAAGCCCCGTCCGATGCCGAGCTCGTGCTTTATCTTTTCGACGCCGGGACTGTACCAGAGGCCGTGCAGGGCCCGCATCTGATCCCCGTTGAAGTGATTGGGAAGGTCCCGGAAAAAGGCGCGAGGGTCCGAGTACATCTCCCGAATCTGAAGCGCCCTTTCAATGAGCGCGCGGCCCGGGCCTTTGGGACCGGCTGCCGCGAGCAATGCGGCATGGAGCCGCGTCCTGTCTGCCGGCGTGAGCCGATTCAGCCCGCTGCCCGGTCTCGTCGACACCATCGGCCCTCCGAGACCCGCGTTAAATCGATTGACCCTTCCGGTGGTGTTTCTTTCGCCGTACGGAGACGTCGGCCGAACAGCGGCATCTCGCGGGTTGCTCGGGCTGGAGGTACGCGTCGGACCGGTGCCTCCGGTCGCCCTCGACCCCGTTCCGGAGGTCGCCGGGCTCGGGCAAGGCGGCGTGTCGCATTTCGCCGAGACGTCCGAAACGGCCGCCGCGGACAACGCAAGAATGTAGAAAAAAATAGGCCATTTCTCGACGGAGAGGCCGCGGAGCATGTAGTTAGAGTAAAGAAACCGCCTTGTAGTGTCAAGGGCCCTTTCGGCCCATTTGTCAAGCGGGTCTTTGGGCCCCACTTTCTGCGCGACGCGGGTCCTCCGGCGCGCTGAAAACAATCCGCCTCTCGCTCTGGTAGAATGAGGCGATGCTCGGCCTGTTCGTCATCCTCGGCGTCGCCGCTCCCGACCGCGTTCCCGCGGTAGGAGACCCCGCGCCGATCGAGGCGGCGGCCCGCGGCAACGAGGACTTGGACGCCTGCCTCAAGACGCTCGACGAGGAGCGCGCGCGGACGCCTCCGACCTCCTCCCCGACGCAGCCGCCCCCGCCCAAGCCCGGCTGGCGCGTCGTCGAGCCCGGCGCCCTTCCCGATCTCAGGGACTCCCTGGAGACCGCCTCCCTCCTCGAGGCCGCGGCGCGCACCCGCGCCTACTGGAACGGCCGCTCGGACACGGTATCGATCGGCGGCGACGCATATCCGGCGGAGCACGTGGCGCGCAGCCTCGACGCCTTGATCGAACTCGTGCGTTCCAACCCGGATCCGGCCGCGCTCAAGGCAGGCATCGAAGCGCGATTTCGCGTCTACCAATCGATGCCCGGCGACGGCACGGAGCACGGCAAGGCCACCGGCTACTATACGCCGCATCTCGAGATTTTCGAGCGCGGCGGCCCCGGCCTCGTCCCGATCCACGGCAAGCCGAGCGACCTGGGAAGCCGGCGGCCGTACTCGAGCCGAAGGGAGATAGCGGAGGGCCGCATCGCGAGGGGCTCCGAACTCTATTGGACCCAGCATCCCGCCGAGGTGATCGAACTGCATCTGGAAGGCAGCGGCTGGGGCCTCCTGCCCGGCGGACGCCGCGTCCTGCTCGGCTGGGCCGGAACGAACGGGCACGGCTGGCGCAGCATCGCGCGCTCCCTCGTCGCCTGCGGCATCGCCCCGCTCATGAAGCAGCCGGAGCTCTACCGCTACATGAAGTCCCAGCCGCTCGAGCGCGAGCAGAAGATCGCCAACTTGGACCCGAGCTACATGTTCGCGGGCTCCAAGACGTCCGGCGCCCCGACCGGGGCGATCGGCCTCGCCGTCACGGGAGGGCGTTCGATCGCGGTCGACCGCGCGACCATCCCGCTCGGATTGCCCGCGGTGCTGTCGCTCGATCCCCGCGCGCCCGGGCAACACGACTTCGCGCGCGTGGTCTTCACGCACGACACGGGCGGCGCCATCAAGGGCGGCGCGCGCGTCGACCTCTACTGGGGAGAGGGGCCCGCGGCGGGCGAAGGCGCCAACGCGACCAACCAGCCGTGCCGGCTTTTCGTCTTCGTCCTCAAGCCCGAGGCCCGATGACGTCCCTGAGCGCGGGCGGCCGATTCCTCGTCATGGGCGTGCCGGAACGCCTCGACGCCAAGACGCGCCGGGCGATCCGCGACTTGCAGCCGGGCGGCTTCATCCTCTTCGGGCGCAACGTCGGCCTGCCCCCGATCCCCGACGCGCAAGGAAGGAAGGGGGAGCCGGGAGACGCCGGGCTCCTTCGAGCGCTGCTCGACGAGCTGCGCGGCTTGGTCGAGCACGAGCCGGTCATCTGCATCGACCAAGAAGGCGGCCGCGTGTCGCGGCTGCGCGGCTTGACGGGAGGCGCCGAGCCGCCGTCGGCGCGGGCGCTCGCGGAGCGCGGCGACGCGTCTCTCATGCGCACGCACGGTCGGCTTACCGGCCGTCTCCTGCGCCTGTTCGGCATCAATGTGAACCTTTGCCCCGTGCTCGACGTGGCCTACGACCATGCCGCCGACAACTCCGTGCAGAACCGCTGCTGGGGCGAGACGCCCGAGGACGTCGCGAGCAACGCGGGCGCCTTCACGCGGGCGATGCGCGGCGAGGGCCCGCTCGCGTGCGGCAAGCACTTTCCGGGCTACAGCCGCGCCCGCGCGGACCCGCACCAGGAGCTGCCGGTCATCAAGGCCGCCCGCGCCGAACTCGAGAAGGACTGGCTGCCCTACCGAAAGCTCCTCAAGGATCTGGATTTCGTGATGACCGGCCACGGGCTGTATCCCGCGCTCGACGATTCCGGCCTGCCGGCCTCCTTGTCCGAGACGACCACGCGGCTTCTGCGCGAGGAGATCGGCTTCAAGGGTTGGATCATCAGCGACGACCTGGACATGGGCGCCGTGACGCGGCACGTTGGGCTCGCGGAATCGGTGCAGCGGGCGGTGCGCGCCGGGACGGACCAGATCCTCCTGTGCCACGACTTGGACCGGGTGCGCCAAGCCGCGAAGGCCATCGCGGAGCTCCCGAAAAGCGCGCTGGTGCCGGGTCGCCGCCGCCTGCGCGCGCTCGAGGCGAAGCTCCCCGCGCCCGCGCCGTTCTCCTTAAAGGCGGCGCGCGAACTTTCCGCCGAGACGCAAGCGCTGCGGGACGACGTCCTGGGACTCGACGCGCCGCGATTCAGCCCCGGAACCAGCAAGATGGGCGCCGTCGAGGCGTCGAAGTCGTCGGCGGTCAACACCGTGGGCGACCGGTCCACCGGGATGCCCGTCGAATACGGCCTCGGCCGCAAGCCGGCGCGCCGCTAGCCCGCGCGCCCGACGAGGACGCAGCGCGCCGCGGCCTCGCGAAGAAGCTCCTCGTCGAGGACTCGTCCCTCCGCGAAGGCGCGCTCGATCACCGGGAACATCGCGGGCGAGAAGCGGTTGACCCACGGCTCGTTGTACCAGTTGGTCTCGCTCGCGAAGCGGTCCGGGTGGAAGCGCTTCCAAAAGAGCATCTGTCCGATCGTGACCGCGAGCGGCTCCTCGAGCAAGACCGTGCGCGGGACGGCCCCGATGTTGCACTCCGGCGGGAATCCATCCAGAAAGGCGCGGGCGAGACGCTTCTTGCGCCGCGGGTCTTGGCGCGCGGTGATCGTGTGGACCACTTCATGGAATACGATGGAGTCGCTCCTTTCGCTGATGTCCGCCGGGTTCTTCTGCAGGATGAGTCGCGCGCCCACCGCGAACGCGAGGTCGTAGTCGATGGGCGGCCACCAAACGTAGAGCGCGGTGTAGTCGAGATCGATTTGGACGCCGAAGAACTTCTGGACCTCCGCGAAGAATCGCCCGTATTCCGGATTGCGGAGCCGCGCGTCCATGGCGGCGGCGGCCCCGACGAACGGGGCGTTTTCCTTCAGGTACGACTCGAGCCTCGGCTTGAAGTGAGCGTAGAACCGCGCGAAGAACGCCGCGTCCTCGGTCGACAACGACGGCGCGGCGCGGGCGAGAGCGTCCTCGATCGTCTCGGCGTCGTAGAACGCCTCCTCGACCGGACCGCCTTGATACGGCATCCCGAACAGCTCGTCGTCCGGAGCGACGCCGTGCCACCTCTGGCGGATCATCGCGTCGCCGTACTGCTGGAACAGCGCCTTGTCTTCCTCGGTCGCGGCGCCGCGCCGGTCCCAGTCGCGCCGGTACGCCCCCTTGTCCCCGCAGAATTCGGGCCGCCACTCCGAGACGCAGTCCAGGATCATGAACGCGTTGACCGCCTCGCGATAGCGGGCTTTGAAGCGCACTCCCTCCGCGGCGGCGGATGCCCCGAATGAAGCGAGGAAAACAACGCACAGCAAGCGCTCGGCGCGCATCCCTCAGAGAGTAGCGTCCTCCGACGGGCGCGCTCAGGGCCGTTAGGCCCCGCGCGGTGGGACCCTCCCCAAAGACTCGCCTAGGGCGCCTTCCCCGACAGGATCTGCGCGCAGCCGCCCATCAGGGACTCGAGCCTTACTTCGGCGCCGGCCCCTTCGAAGGCGCTCGCCAAAGGGGACAAGCCGCCCCGCAATGCGTCGACATAGCCGATCAGCCGGACGAACCCGTGCTCGCCGCCCGTCAGGACGCGGGCCGCGGCCGGCACGATGCGGCCAAGAAACGCGCGGAAAATCCCCGGAAGGAACCGGCCGCCGGGAATGGTCAATTCGACAAAGGAGAAACTCCCGCCCGGCCTCAGCATCCGCAGGACCTGCCGCGCGAGCCGCTCCTGATCCCCCGAGTCGACGAGCTTGGCGCCCAGGCAGCACAGGACTCCGTCGAAAGCGCCTTCGGGGACGTCCCATTCCAGCGCGTCGCGGTCGAGAAGCGCGATGGACCGACCGGGCAGGCGGGACATCCTCCGGCGCGCGTTTATCAGCATCCCGCGCGAGGCGTCCACCGCGACGATCCGCGCGCCGGGAGGCAAGCGCGCGTCGAGCGCGTCCCAGGCCTCGCCTCCGCCCGTCATGAGATCGCAGACGGCGCCCGCGCCGTCGAGGGATAGCGCCGCCGCCGCGCGGCTGCGCAGCCGGCCCGCCAACCCGAGGCTCAGCGCGTCGCTCAACCAGTAGTGAGGCGCCATCCGGTCGAACAGCTCGAAGACGTCGGACCCGCGGCGTCGGATGGTGATCATGACTTCGCCTCCATTTCCGCCGTCTCTTTCACCTGCTCCAGCACGTTGCGGTGCATGCGATCGAGGATCCGGTCCGTCCACAAGCGCCAGTAGGACACGGGCCAGATCGCGTACTGGTATTTCGTCGAGCCCGACAGCTCGGTGCGCCCGCCCGGGAGGGGCTTGAGCGAGAAGCGGCCCTCGACGACGTTGAAGTAGCCGTGCAGGTGGGGCGCGTCCACGTGCTGGAGGTTCATCTCCTTCATCGGCGCCGGAGTCTCCTCGAGCCGAAACGCGAGTTCCCGCGCGGGCGTCAGCTCGCTGACCGGGGCCAGGAACTCCCCCTCGGCCGAGCGGCACTTGAGGAAGTACGCGCCGTCCACGCGCACGAGCTCGCTCGACACGGGATGGTTGACCCCCGCGCGAAAGAGCAGGTTGTGCCCCCGGTAGCGCCGGCGTCCGACGACCGCTTTCCATACGGTCTCGGGCGGCGCGTCGACCTCGAGCGTCGTGCGCACGGACTGGACCGGCGGCACCAGCGCGACCCTCGACTCGATCGCCGCGAACGCGGGGTTTAGCAGCAGCACCGTGAGCATGACACCGTTCTTCGCGCCATGCCGAGCCGCCTGCAGGCGAAAGCCGAACTCCGAGCCGAGCAGGCCGAGGAGGAGGATGATCGGAGACGCCATCAGGATGCAGATCAGCCCTTCCCACGCGAAGGCCATGAGCAGGCTGAAGGCGAAAAACATCGTCCAGCCCGTCACCGCCGCGCACTGCTTGCGGGTCCGCGGCTTCCTGTAGCCGTGGAACGCGGCGGCGAAGAAGCCGAGCGTCGTCGGCGCGAGGACGAAGAGACCAAAACCGTAGTTCTTATTGACCAGAGCGAGCAGGACGAACAGAAGCGACCCTATCGCGCCGGTGGCCAGGACGGAGAACGCCGCGCTCGCCATCTTCTCGGCTACGGTCGCCTCGCCGTCGACGGGCTTACCGGGGTCGTTCATCACGCGCAGCGTGTAGTGAACGGAGATTCCTATGAGCCCCGCGAACAGAGCCAATGCCCCCCACCAGGCCTTCGCGCCCCAGGCCGCTGCTCCGAAGACGGCTAGTCCAATGCTGATCTTGAACAGCAGAGGCCAGACATCCTTTATGAACGTCTCTTTCTCCGGCGGCGCGTCGCTCATGTCGAATTCTCCTAGGCGGCCGACTCCAGCAGCTGGAGCGCCTGCCGCCGCAGCGCTCCGGCGAACGGAAGACGAAGGACCTTGAGCGCCAGCGCCATGAAGCGCGCGCTCGCGACGAGCAGGGCGTCCGTCTTCCGCTGCCCCTTGGACTCGTCGTGCATCCAGAAAAAGATCAGGCCCATGTGGTAGAGCCATAGAAGTCGCGGCAGATGCGCCGTCAGCGCCGGGTCCCCGGACTCGCCCTCCACGATCGCGCGGAAGACCCCGATGCTTCGCTCGCGGATCGCCGCGGTGCCGCGGCCGAACGGCGAGAGCGGGGACGCCGGATCGGCGGCGGTGCGGAAGATCACCCACAGAAGATGGCGGTGCGGCCGGAGATGGTCGAACTTGCGGCGCATCGCCGCGACCAACCTCGCCTCGAACGTCTTTTCCTTAAGGACGGCGGGAATCTCGGCCTCCATGAGCCCCTGCCACTCGCCGTAGCACGCCTGGACCATGCTGTCCTTCGATTCGAAATGGTAGTAGGCCGCGCCGAGCGCCATGTCGGATTTGGACGCGATCTCCCGCATGGTAGTCTCGGCGAAGCCTTTCGCTTTGAACAGGTCGAGGGCGGTCTCGAGGAGCTTTCGGCGCGTCTCGTCGCGTTTAGCCATTTTTGAACGTGTTCAAATATGACTATACCAGACCCCCGATCGACTGTCAAGGGGCGGGCGCCGAGTGAAACGGCGTTTCTGGACCCAAGGGCCTCGCCGCATCGGCGCAACAAACACCGCGTGGAAAGGCCTATCGGCCCATCGGATTCGTCCTCCGCGATGGCATACTGTCGACGAACGGAGGCTCACATGAAATCCAGGATTCTAGCCGTCGTATTGTCGCTGTCGGCCGCGGCCGCGGGCGCGCAGATCACCAAAGAGGAGAGAGACGAGCTCATCAAGGTCGGAACGCCGATCTGCTCCTATCGGGACCAAACGGAGGCGATGTTCGTCGAGCGCTGGGACGCCGCGCCGGAAGCCGTCAAGACCGTCGCCAAGACCCTAGCCGCGGGAGAGCTGGTCATGTGCGCGGTCGAAGGCAAGTCCGCCTGGCGGATCCGCCAACTGGCGCGCGTCGGCATCCTCAACGCGGAGTCGGGACGGGCGTCGCTCCGTAAGGCCGACTTGCGGATACTCTGCGACCTGGAAGCCGCCTCCGCCTTTTCCGTCCTCTTTCCGGCCTCGCGCGAGGATCTGAGGTCGCGCATCGAGAAATATGAATGGCCGATGTACCGCCACAGCACGTACCAGATGGAAGCGTGGGCGGTACCCCAGTGCCAGGCGGCCAAGGCCTCTTTCCTGAGCCAAGCGCCCGAAAAAGCCGTCGACGCGATCGCAGACCCGGAACTCAAGGCGACGGTGCAGCAGCTGGCTCCGCGGAACTAGACGCTACGGCAGCGCCCAGACGGGGTGCCACTGCGGGACGAGCCGCACGACCTTGAGAAGGCCGCGCGCCTGACGCAGAAAGGCCACGGCGCGCTCCGGTTCGATCGGCTCGATGAGCTTGCCTGTCCCGCGGCTGTCCTTCGCCGCGGTCGCCGGCTGCAGGATCAAGGGGATCTGGGGGCCCGCCTCTTGCAGCAGGCGGATCGCCTGCCGCCATTCGCGCTCGTTGGAATCCCGCGTCAGCACGACTTTCACGAACGTCTTGTCGGGAGCGATCTTCAGGAACGCGTGGTGAGCGGACCACAACTCGCGGCCGGTCGCGGACGGGAGCTTCAGGTCCATCGCGATCACGTCGCAGAGCGGCGCCACCGCGGGCAAGGCGGCGGCCAGGACCCCGTTCGTCTCGAGATAGTTCTGGAATCCCTGCGCGCGCGCCCACGCGAGGCTCTTCTCGAGGAACGTCGCGTGCAGGAGCGGCTCGCCTCCGGTCCAGGAGATCGACCGCGGCCGCTTCTCCGCGGCCAATCGAAGTATCTCGCGCTCTAGCTTCGCGCGCGGCCAGACCTCGCCCGAGGGGATCGGGATCGTGTCCGGCTCGTCGCAGTAGTCGCAGTGGAGGTTGCAGCCGCCGAAGCGCACGAAGATCTGGCGCTCTCCCAGGCGGGTGCCCTCGCCCTGCAGCGAGTTGAAGACCTCCACGATGCGCGCCTTGTCCGGGTCGGAGAACTCGGCTCCGCCGTCGCGCCCCGCCGTCTTCGCGGACGCGGAGACCTTCGGCGCTTTCATCGCGCGGGATCCGGGACGCCCGCCTGCGCGAAGCCCTTCGCGCGCAGCTTGCAGGAGTCGCAGCGGCCGCAGGGGACCGCGCCGCCCTTATAGCAGGACCAGGTGAGGGAGAGCGGAACGCCGAGCCGGACGGCAAGACGCACGATCTGCGCCTTGTCGAGCCTAAGGAGCGGCGCCTCGATCTTGATCCCCCCTTCTCGGGTGCCCAGATCGAGCGCCCGCTCGAAGGCGCGCGTGAACGCGGGCCGGCAGTCCGGGTATCCGGAATAATCGAGCGCGTTGGCGCCGAAGAATATCCGCTTCGCCCCGACCGACTCGGCCAAGGACGCCGCCAAGGACAAGAGCACGGTGTTCCTCGCGGGGACGTAGGTGCTCGGCACGCCGCCGCGCCCGATCTTGGCGAGCGGGACGTCGGGCAGGCGCTTCCTCGAGTCGACGAGCGAGGATACGGCAAGCCACGGCAGACGCACCGAGAGCTCGTGGAGCGGAGCCCCGCAGGCCGCGGCCAGATCGCGCGCGGAGCGGATCTCGCGCGCGTGCCGCTGGCCGTAGTCGACGCTCAGCGCCACGGGCGCGTGGCCGTTGGCGACGGCCCGCCAGAGGCACGTCGCGGAGTCCATTCCGCCCGAGAGAAGAACGACGGCCCTCCGAGAGGCGCTCATATGGGTCTTTGGGCCCATTTTGACGTAAGCCCTTTTTCAACGGCGGCGGGGCCCTCAGGCACTGTGGCGAGACCGTCGCGGCCGCTAGACTGATCGCAGAGGTGGTAAACCAAATGACGAACCTTGTGACGCTGAGAGTCGGAGCCCGGGTCCATATCCTCGTGCCGTGGAACGATATCAACTCGCGCAGCGCTCAATCGCCCATCGATTTGGTCCGGGACTCCGGTGTGCAGAACGCCCCCGCGGTGTTTCTGCCCGTCAACCACGGTTGACCCTAGGATCATAACGCTCTCCGCATAACGGCTGGGACTGCCGGCCCTATGCGGACCTTTTTGGAAACTCCCCTCGGAGCGCCCGAGCGCAGATCTCGGCGACCTCCCCGGCGCCGCCCCCGTCCGCGAGCCACTGGACGTAGGGGCGGTCCTGTTTAACGACCTCTTCCAGCGCGCGGGTCTGGTACTTCCCGAAATTGAACGCGGCGCTCCCATGGCGCCAGACGAACTTGCCTCGCGTGTCGACGTGCTTGGGGTCGACGAGCGTGCAGAAGTCCGAGATCCCGGCGAGCTCGGCCGGCAGCGCCGGCTTGCCGTCCTGTCCCTGATAGCGCTCGACCTGGGCGATGAAGACGTCCAGGGACGCCTCCGTGTCGGCGCGGGCGTCGTGGGCGTTGGCGATGGGACGACCGCAGTAGAACTGCATCGCCGCGCCGAGCGTCCGCGGCTCCATGCGGTGGAAGATAAGAAGCGCGTCGACCACCTTGCGCCCCGCCAGGTCGAAGGCGAGACCCGCGCGCTTGAACTCGCACGCCATGAGCGGCAGGTCGTAGCGCGCGATGCCGAAGCCGCCCACGTCGGCGTCCAGCATGAACTCGAGGATCTTCAGCGCGAGGTCCTTGAACTTGGGCGAACTCCTCACCATGTCCTGGGTGATGTGATGGATCGCGGTCGCCTCGGCCGGGATCGACACGTCGGGGTCGACGAGCGAGTCGAAGGTGCGCCGCGTGCCGTCCGGCGACAGGCGGATCATCGCGATCTGGACGATACGGTCGCGCGTGGTGTCCGTGCCGGTGGCCTCGAAATCGAGGAAGACGATATCTCTTTCCAGCTTGAGTCTCATGGCCCTCACCCTATCCTTCTCCCGCTTCGCGGGAGAGGAGACGTTTCATGGTACGCATTCAAAGTATAGATGATGATAGCGCGCCTTTCTGTAGTGCGTGCCGCCCTCTTCCAGGGCGCGCTCGACGCCTTCGGAGCGGAAGGACGTCTCCGCCTCCTCCCGATCCACCTCGTCGACGATCTTGTACTTCCCGTCGCCGCCGCAGTACGCCGAGATCTTGCCCAGGACGTCCTCGCGCCGGTCGTTGCGCATGAACCCGTAGCCGCGCAGAGAGTAGCGCGCATGCCCCCCGCCCGCGTCGATCCACGGGACCGAGGACACGGGGCCCTTCACGCGCCGCCGCGTCTCGACGAGCTCGCCGGTGCAGGCGGACAAGACGAGGCAGGCGCCCGCGATGAACATCCCATGGCTTATCACTTTTGACCCGTCCTTCGCTACTCGTCGGCGTCCGGCGCCCAATTCCTGGCCGTCCACGCGGCCGAACCGGACCCGACCGCGCCCGCGACGAGCACGAGGGCGACCCACAAGACGCTCACGCCGTTGAGGACGCGGGCGACCGACGAGGCTCCGAGCGCGAGAAGATAGATCGCCGCCAGAGCGAGCGCGGCCCGCGGCTTGCGGTCCGGCGCCACCTTCGCTCCGACGAAGACGCCCGCGAAGCCTCCGCACACGCTCATGAGCGGCACCGCCCACACGCGCGCGCCGCCGGGGACGTCGCCCTCGAACGCCACCTCGAGCGCCATGATGAGGAGGTCCGCCGCTAGGAGCGCGAAGACGGCGAGCGGGAGCGTCAACACCCAGCTCAGCACGGAGTTAAAGCGCCTATCGCTCAAGGTAGGCCACCGCCTCGATCTCGACCGCCGCGCCCTTCGGCAGGGCGCTCACCTGCACCGTGGAGCGGGCGGGCGGGCTCTCCTTGAAGACGGAACCGTACGCTTCATTCATCTCGCCGAACTTGGCCAGGTCCACGAGGAATACGGTCGTCTTGACGACGTCTCCGTAGGACGCTCCCGCGGCCCGCAGCACGGCGCCGAGATTTTCCAGAGCCTGCCGCGTCTGCTCGCCGACGCTCCCCGCGCGAAATCCCCCCGTCGGCGGATCGATCGCGATCTGTCCCGAGCAGTACAGGTAGTCCCCGGCCCGGACCGCCTGGGAGTAGGGTCCGATCGCGGCCGGCGCGTCCTTGCTGCCGATGATCGATTTCATGAGGTCGTCCTTTTTGCGGCGTGAACGGCGCCGAGATTGAGCAGGATCGCCAGCACGCAGGCGCACAGGAGCGTCGAGGCCCACAGCCCGAATCCGATGGCGAACATCCCGTCCGACAGGAACCAAAAGCCGAAAAGACGCGCGGGCGAGAACTTGAGGGCCATCGAAGGCACTACCGACGCCGCGAACAGCGCCGGCGTCGCCAAGAACGCGGTGACGAGCTCGGGCTGCGAAAACGGGCGCCCGAAGAGGGCGCTCTCCGGCGCTCCGGCCGTCCCGGCGAAGATCGTCTTCGCCCGCTGGAACGCCTTGCGCAGGCCGAGCTTCTCTCGCCCGACTACCGCGGCCGTGGAAAGCCCCGCGAACGGCGCGCCCTCCTCGAACAGCCAGGAGCGCCGCTCCAGCCGGAGCGTCCGCCGCAGGAGCTCCAACGGCCAGCAGGCGAGGAGGACGATGCCCAGGACGATGAACCTGGGGAGGCGCACGACGCCCCGCCAGATCAAGGTGGTCATGCCGAGCTCGGCGCGCGGGTCCTCCGCGGCGCTCGCGGCGAGCATCGCGGCGGGCACGAAGCAGCACAGGCCCGCGAGGACGTAGAGGAGGCACGCCCGGATCGCCATCCCGAGCGCGGCCTCGCGCGGCTCGGTCGACGGCATGGCGGACAAGACGAGGGCGTACTCGAGCGTCGTCCCGACCACGCCCGCGAGCGCGAGCGTCGAGGCGCAGGGGAAGAGCATGTACTTGGGATGCGCCATGAGCCAGTCCCAGGCGTCGAAGACGGGCTGCGCGGCGCGGACGGACTTCTTGATGAGCGCGATCCCGAGCTTCTGCCAGAAGAACCCGAGGAGTTGGAACGCGATCGTCCAGACGAGGATTCCGGCGAGGCGGTGCTGTCCGCCCGCCTGCGTCTCGCGCTCGCCCCTGGCTCCGGGAACGGGCGGCGCGGCCGAGGCCTCGGGTTTTTCCTTGGCCGCGCGCTCCTTCCACACCTTGACGGCGGACTCGAGCTCGGCGCCCGCGGCGCGCACGTCGGGGACCGCGTCCTTGGCGGCGCGCGACGCCTCGGCCTGCGCCGCCGCGAGCCACGTGCCGGCGATCTCGGCGTTCGGCAGGTGCTTGAACGACTTGAGCGCGTCGACCGCCCGCCGCCGGACCTGCGCGTTCGAGTCGGCGGCCGCCGCGACGAGCGACGCGTACGCCTTCGAGTCGGAGTGGTCGACCACGCGCTGATACAGCGCGTCGACGAGCCATAGGCGCGCGTAGGGATCCTTCGTCTTGGCGAGCGTCGCCGCGAGCTTGTCGGCCGCCGCGGGGGCGGCCTTGGGCTCGATCGGCTTCGTCTCGCCCGCGGACGCCGCGGACGAGGCGAGGAGCCAGAGGACGGCGAGCAGCCGCAGGTTCACCGGCGCGCTCAGCTCCCCGCCACGACTTGCAGGAGCCGCTCGTTGGTGGTGTTCTTCTTGATGAGTTCGACGATCGAGCGCGTGGCGTCGTTGTCCGAGAGCCCCGCCAGGTTGCGGCGCAGCTTCCAGACCTTCTCGAGCATGTCGGGCGGCAAGAGGAGCTCCTCGCGCCGAGTGCCCGAGTTCTTCACGTGGATGGCCGGGAACAGCCGCATCTCGGCCGCCGGCCGAGACAGCACGAGCTCCATGTTGCCCGTGCCCTTGAACTCCTGGAAGATGATCTCGTCCATCCGGGAGCCCGTGTCGACGAGGATCGTCGCGAGGATGGTGAGCGACCCGCCCTCCTCGAGCTTGCGCGCCGCGCCGAAGAAGCGCCGCGGGATCTCCATAGCGCGGGAGTCGAGGCCCCCGGTCATCGTCCGGTCGCCGCGCGAGGCCGTGTTGTGGACGCGGCTTAAGCGCGTGAGGGAGTCGACGACGATCATGACGTCCTTGCCCGCGCCCGCGTCCGCGACGGCGCGCTGGTAGACGGTCTCGGACAAGCGGATGTGCTCGTCGTGTCCCTTGTCCGAGGACGAGGCGAACACCTCGCACGTCACGCTGCGCTTGAAGTCCGTGACTTCCTCGGGCCGCTCATCGACGAGGAGGCAGTACACCTTCATCTCGGGCTCGCCCTTGGCGACCGCCTGGCAGAGCTGCTTGAGGATCGTGGTCTTGCCGGCCTTGGGCGGCGAGACGATGAGGCCGCGCGTCCCCTTGCCCACGGGGCAGAGCAGGTCGACGGCGCGCATGGAGGCCTCGGAGGAGCCTTTCTCCAGGCGGATCCATTCCTTCGGCGTGAGCGGGGTCTTCTCGAGGAAGATCTTCTCCGCGTCGGTCCGGCGGCGCTCGCCGCCCTGAGGCTGTCCCCCGCCTTGTCCTCCGCCTCCGCCGCCGTGGCGGTTCCGGTTGCGGTTATGCCACTGACGATTGCGGTCGTGGCGATGGTGATGTCCTCCTCCTCCTCCCCCGCCGCCGCCGTGCCCGCCGCCTTGGCCACCTCCGCCGCCCTGTCCGCCGCCGCCTCGATATTGCTCGTTCATTCGCGCCTCCCTAATGCTCCGGGCCCCGGAAGGTCCGCCGGCGTCGACGACGACCATTTCGGTCGCCGCCACGATCGGCGGAACTCCTCGAGGCTGGACGCCTTCGCGTCCTTGTCCAAGAACCAAATCAGATCGAACGTCGCCGACGAGCGGCCGAACTCCGCGTCGAACGCCTCCGCGACCGCGTTGGCGGCGAGCGCCTTCCTGCCGAGGAACTCGGCGGTCGGCCAGGCGATCTGGTCGCCGTAGGCGTGGCGGGCGACCTCGATGCCCGTCATCGCGTCGGGGGACTCCAGGTCGAAATGGAAATCGTAGGGGCGGCCGAAGAAGGGCTGCGCGCGCTGGGCGGCTTGCGCGCGGGCCTCGTCGCTCAGGCGCGGGCGGAGCGCCGCGAGCGGCCCGCGCGCCGACAGCTCGGGCAGCGTGAGGAGCCGCAGTCCGTCGTCCGATGACGCGAGGAATTTGGGCCGGCACGCCGTCTCCTCCCGCGGCCCGAGGTACACCGCGGCCGAGTTCCACCACCCCCCGAGCCCGACGTCGCCGGAGAGCGGGTCGACGCGGGAGAGGATCACGTCGCCGGGCCGCAGGGCGTCCTCGAGCTCCTCGAAGCGGCCGGTGCAGAGAGTGAACCCGCGTCCGCTCGCGCCCAGCGGCGTGACGCCCTCGGTGTCGCGCGCGATGTCGCGCCCCTTGCCCGCCGCATGCGCGGCTTTCACGTCGAAGAGCTCGGGGCGCTCGCGCCACCAGTCGTCCTTGAACAACGGAGGGGTCTTCAGCCCGCTGCGCGATCCCAGGCGCCTCAGCTCGTCCTCGAGCTCCCGCGCCGCGCCGGCGCCCTTGGGGCCGAGCGCGCGGTCCGTCTCGGCGCCCACTTGGAACGGTCCGTAGAGCGCGGCGACGGAGTCGAAGGCCGTCTCCTTGCGGAGGGCGGCGAGGCGAGTTTTGAGCGCCGCATACGAGCCCTTGCCCAAGCCGAGCTCGGGGATCGGGTCGTCCATGAGCCGCACGAGCCGCGGGTCGCGGTCGCAGCGCTTGGACCACGCCTCGAGCCAGCGGTACTTGCCGGCCCACGCGGCGACGCCCGCCGCGAATCTCGCGTGCTTCTCCTCGGGGCTCATCGTCTTGTTCTTGGCGGCGGACGCCGCGCGCGCGGCCTCCTCCTCGAGCGCGAGCACGTGGTCCATCGCGGCGATCCACGTGGTGCGCGCGACGCGCCGGTCCTCGAGCAGCCAATTCTGCGTCACGTCGGCGCGGGCGAACGACTGCGGCTGCGCGTCCGCGAAGGCCACGACCCGCTCGAGGCTCCGCCGGATCTCCCACACCCGCCGCAGCTCCGACATCGCCTCCGCCGGAAAGTTAGCGGCGAGAGCATGGCCGGCGGAAGCCACCGTGATCAAAACGGCCCCTAACAGCGTCGGACGGGTCCTGTCACGGATGGGGCCCATCGCGCTCTGCTCGCCTCGGATACGTCTTCTTGGCGGCGCACCCGCGCGATCCAACCCATCCGCGCCACCCCTCCGACGCAACGGCGCCCTCATGACCACAGGGCCTCCGCTCCAGAAAAGCTACCCGGCCAACGCACATCCAATGCTCTGATGGCTTGGCTCATCGCACGTGCGGCAATCTTCAACACTTCCTCAGAACTGACAGGCAGACCCGGTTCGCGAGGAATTGCATGCGACCAAGGCAATCCGCCGCAATCCAGGCTCCACTTGGATGCACCCGTTGTAAATGCCGATGCAAAAAAATCGATTTCTTCGCTCGTTAGTCCGGATCGCTTGATGCTCTCTTTCAATTCCGGATTATTCGGGTTCTTCATCGTCGTCCAGCCGATCGGATTAAGGCCCGCATAGTGAATCTGTTGAGTCTTATACTCGGAGGGCAGTCCTACACGCATTAGTAATCCCAGCGAGGACATGCCCTCCACCAACGTAAGACAATCGGAAGCGTGCCCATTCTTGCAAAGCAGGGCCACGGCGTTCGCGAGGCGGACAAGTCGTCCCGCACAGCGAGCGAGCTTGCAGGCATCTTCGTCTTCCGCTTTGAGCGTAGGACCGATTCGAGTAAAACCGTTATCGATAATGGCCTTTGCATCACCGATCCTCCGGCCCCAATCTTGACTCATCGGCAGGCTCCAATCGCCGACTCCAGGCGTCGGAGGGGCGGCGCGGCGGGTTGGATCGCGCGAGGACGCGACGACGGCGACGTCCGGCGCGCGCCCGAAGCGCGATGGGCCCCACCGTGACAGGACCCGTCCGACGCTATGAGGCGCCGTTCATCGTCACCCGGCAGGACCCGTCCGACGCTATAAAGGGCCCCTTCCTCGGGAGTGCCGGAGAAGGCTATAATGGGCCGATGGCGGACCCCCTCGCGGCCAAGAAGTCCAAGATCCTGATCGTCGACGACGACCCGGATTTGGTGCACATCTTGACCAAGGCCCTGGAGACGACGGGCTACGACGTCGTGTCGGCGCCCGAGCCGGCCGCGGGACTCACTACCGCGCGCAAGGTGAAGCCCGACCTCATCATCCTCGACTATCACATGCCCGGGACGACCGGCGCGCACCTCTACGAGTCCTTCCGCAGGAACGAGTCCACGCAGACGACCCCGATCATCTTCATGAGCGGCGACGCCTCGCCCGAGCACATCCAGTCCGAGATCATCAGCGACAAGAAGACCCGCTTCATGACGAAGCCGGCGCATATCACGGACTTGCGCAACAACATCAGCGAGCTTCTGAAGTAGCCGCCTCATTCGATCGGCCTCTTCCCTTCGACCGTTTCCTTCGGGATCCTCAGCGCCACGCTGCAGGCGTCGTCGTAGCCGTAGTCCATCTTCGCGACTTCCGCGCGCCGCAGCAGATCCTTGATCTTGTCGCGCGCCACGATCTTCTCGAGCTGCGAGATGAGCTGCCGCTGGGCCGCGAGGATGGCTTGGTTGCGCGCGGTGAGGCGGCGCTTCTGCGCGTCCTTCTCGCCGTCCGCCGGACGCCCGGCGCCCACTCCCTCGATATAGTCCGCGCCCGCGGGCCAGTTGAGCAGGCGGTTGATCGTCAGGTTCTCGAACTTCTCGCCCTTGTTCGAATAGGCAGGAGCGCAGCCGCAGCAGACCGCGAAAACGAGGAGGAGGAGCGGGAACCGTGAATTCAATCGAGCCTCCGGATCTCGACCGTATCGACGCCGACGCCCAGGAATCGCCGGGCGAGCCTGAGGAACCGGTCGGGGCCGTCCGAGGCGAAGAAGCGGTGCTTCGGGGTCCCCGTGGTCCGGGCGAGGCTTTCCGAAACGAGCAGCCTCTCCGTCGCGCGGGCCGTCTCCTCGGCGGAATCGATGAGCCGGACGCTCCGTCCCACGACGGACCGCAGGACGCCTTTGAGCAGCGGGTAATGCGTGCAGCCCAAGATCAGCGTGTCGATCCGCGCCTTCTTGAGCGGGCGCACGTACTCGGCCGCCACCTCGCGCGTGACGCGGTGCGACCACCAGCCTTCCTCGACGAGCGGGACGAAGAGCGGGCACGCCGCGCCGACCACCCGGAGCCGGGGGTCCCGCAGCCGCAGCGCGCTCTGGTAGGCGCCGCTCGCGATCGTGGCCTCCGTCGCGATGACGCCGACCGAACGGGCTCTGACGGGCGCCCCGCCGGGCGGCGATATTCGCCCGGCACCGTGGGAACGGTCGTACTCCCTACCCACGGCGCGCACGCCCGGCTCGATCACGCCGAGGACGGGGACGCGGAGGGCGCGCTTCAAATCCTTGAGAGCCAGGGCCGACGCCGTGTTGCAGGCCACGACGAGCGCCTTGATGCCTTGCTTCTCGAGGAAGCGTCCGATCGAAATCGAGAACGCGGTCACCGCCTCTTTCGATTTGGATCCGTATGGCACGTGCGCCGTGTCGCCGAAGTAGATCAAGCTCTCGTGCGGCAGCCGAGCGGCGAGCGCCTTGAAGACGGTGAGTCCGCCCAGACCCGAGTCGAACACGCCGATGGGCCGGCTCCTCACTGGTCCGTCCTCCAGCCGCGGCGGTGCGCGTAGTCGACGACGCCGGAGTAGATGCCCTCGATCAGCCTCTTGCGGAAGCGCTTCGACTCGAGCTTCGCTTCGTCCTTGGAGTTCGTCACGAAGCCGAGCTCGACGAGGATGGCCGGGGCGTTGGTGCCCCGCAGGACGTAGAAAGCGGCCTGCTTGACGCCGCGGTTGTGCAGGTCGACGCGCTTGGCGAGGTTTTTGGTGACCAAGCCCGCGAGTTCCGAGGCGTCGTTCATGAACTCGGTCTTCGCCAGCATATGGAGGAGCCCCGCCGCGTCCATGTCCTCCTCGGACTTGCCTTCCAAGCGCAGCACGGAGTTCTCGACGTCGGCCACGCGCGCCGCCTCGGGGTCCGACGCCTTTTCGGAGAGGAAGTAGATCTCGAAGCCGTGCTCCTTTTTGCTCGAGGCGGCGTTGCAGTGGATCGAGACGAAGAGGTCCGCGTTGAACCGGTTCGACTTGTCGGACCGCTCGTCGAGCGGCACGAACACGTCATGGTCGCGCACGAGCATGACGTCGAAATTCTTCTCCTGCTTGAGCAGCGCCGCGAGCTCGAGCGCCGCGGCCAGGTTGATGTCCTTCTCGCGCGTCCGGTGGCGGCCGGTCGCGCCGGAGTCCTTGCCTCCGTGTCCCGCGTCGACGACGATGCGCATGCGCCGGTCGGCCTTCATGACGGGCGCCGCGGGCTCGTGGGCCGGCGCGGCGGCCGGCGTGGCGATAGCCGGCTTGCCGGTCGCGCCGGCGGGCGCGCTCGGGCCCTCGGCCTTGGGAGACGCCGGCGCGGGCGCTCCGGTCGCCGCTTCCGGGGCGACGGCCGGACCCGGGCCGACCTGGGGTACGGCAGCCTTGAGGACGTCCTCCGGCGACGGCTTCCCCTTCGGCGAGCCGGTCCCGGCGACGGGAGGCGCGGACGACATTTTCGCCTCCCGCATCGCGGCCGCGTTTGTATAAACGTCGATGACGAGGCGCCGCGGGTCCTGCGTCTCCTTGATATCGTACTTGGCCTCCCTCTCGGCCAATCGAAGCGAGAGCGTCACGGCGCGGGGCCCCTGCGTCAGGCGCATCGTGCCGACCATCCCGTCGCCCACCGTCACGTCCTCGGGCCAGTCGATCTTGCCCATCGGCACCGAGATCGAGAACGCGCCGCGGCCTTGCCGCGTCGTCGACCAGCCGAGCCGCTTGCCGAGCTCCAGGACGACTTGCGTGTAGTCCTTATAGGAGTACCAGCGCAGCGGCCCGACCGTCGTTCGGCGGTCCACGGTCAAGATCCCGGTCTCCGGCTTGAACTGAGAGTCCATCCCGACGAGCTCGGAGAACTCGGGGGACATGAAGAACTCGATCGGAATGAACGCGTTGGAGGCCCGGGCGAGGACTTGCGTCGGCAGCTTCACGGACTTGCCGTCGAGATGGGCCTCGTCCGAGTTCACGAGGAACTGCGCCTGCTTTCCCCGGACGCTCATCTGAATCTTCCCCGTAACGGGATACCAATAGACGCGCCCGTCGTAGATCGAGCCCGCCTCCTTGGCGTTCAAGTAGTAGCGGTCCAGCACCTTGTACGCGTCGATGGAGCCGAAGAACTTTCCGGAGACCATGACGCGGACTTCGGCGGAGAGGACCGGGGAGGCGATCAGCATCGACACGATAAAGGCGGAACCGAAAGAACGGAGGGAACAGAGGGAACGGAAGGAAACGGCGAGGAATGCCTTCATGACAAGGCCTCGGCCGTTCAGCCTAAGATTCCGCACGCCGTTCAAGCCGTTCTTTCCATGCACTCGGTTCCTTCCGTTCCGCCGTCCAATCGCTACTCCAGGATGATCCGGTAGTCTTCCCAGTCCGTCATGGGATCGGGTTGGATCTTGATGCCCCGATGCACGTTCTTCTCAATGAGAGCCTGGCGCTCCTTGAAGGCGTCGGCGAGGATCGGGTGGAGCTGCAGGCGGATCTGCCCGCCGGGCCGCCCCTGCGTGAGCTCGAAGATCTCGCGCTGGATGCGGATGCGCAGGCTCTCGGCCGAGAGCACGCGGCCCGCGCCGCGGCACTCGGGGCACTCGTCGGTCATGAGGCTGACCGTCGACTCGCGCTTGCGCTCGCGCGTCATCTCGATGAGGCCCAGACGCGTGATGGGCAGGATGCGGATCTTCGCCCGGTCGCGCGAAACGGCGTCGGCCAAGGCTTCCATGACGCGGTTGCGGTTCGAGGCCTTTTTCATGTCGATGAAGTCGATGACGATGATCCCGCCGATGTTGCGCAGGCGCAGCTGATGCGCGATCTCGTAGGCCGCCTCGATGTTCGTCATCGTGACGGTCTCTTCCTGCGACTTGGAACCGGTGAAGCGCCCCGTGTTGACGTCGATCGCGCACAGGGATTCGGCCTCCTGCACCACGATGGTGCCGCCGCTCGGCAGGGGGACCTTGATCTGCCGGAGCTTCTCGATCTCCGACTCGATGTTGAAGGCGGTGAAGATCGGCGTCTTGCCGTCGTAGTGCCGGACCTTGTCTTTGAGCTCGGGCGAGATCTTGTTGACGAACTCCATCACTTCCTGAAACGTCTCTTTATTGTCGAGAAGGTAGACGTACGCCTCGTTGCTCAGCATGTCGCGCGCGACCTGCATCGTGACGTCCAGGTCGCGGTGAAGCAAGGTCGGCGGCGGCGTCGACTCGTGCCGGCGCTCGATGGCCTCCCACGTGCGCAGGAGGTACTTCACCTCGCGCGCGAGCTCGGCCTCCGAGGCGCCCTCCGCCTCGGTGCGCACGACGATCCCGCGCCCGCCCAGGTGCTCGGCCGCGAGCTTGTTGACGATCGAGGACAGGCGGTTCCTCTCCTGCGAATCCATGACCTGCTTGGAGATGCCGATCTCCTTTTGGAACGGGGTGAGCACCAAGTAGCGCCCGGGCAAGGAAACGTCCATCGTCACCTTCATGCCCTTCGTCCCGATCGCTTCCTTCGCTACCTGCACCATGATGTGCTGGCCCTTCTTCAACGTATGGTCGATCGGCGCGCGCGTGTCGCCCAAGACGTCCGAGATGTACAGGTAGGCGTTCTTCTCGAAGCCGATGTTGATGAAGGCGGAGGAGATGCCCGGCAGCACGTTCTCGACGACGCCCTTGTAGATGTTCCCGACGATGCTCTGCGAGTTCCGCCTCTCCCAGAGAAGCTCGACGAGGCGGCCGTCTTCGACCACCGCGATGCGCGTTTCCTCGAAAGAGGTGTTGCCCAGGATCTCGACCTTGACCGGACGCCGGCCGCCTTTCTGCTGCTGCTGCCGGCCGTGCTCTCGCCCGTGCTCATGCTCGCGATGCCCGCCGCGATCGTGGTCGTGCCCGCCGCCGCCGCGCTGATGCTGCCCTTGGCCGCCCCGGCGCGGTCCGTGTTGTCCCGGCTGAGCGTGCTGGCCTTGGCCTCCGGCCGGTCGGTGCTGCCCGTGCCCCGGCTGCGGGGGACGCTCCTTGGCGTCCAACTCCGCCATGGCCTGCGCCATGTCGAATTCGCTCAGCTCTTCCTCGTCCTTCTTGTTGGGGTCCTCCGGCGCGTCCCGATGCAGCGCCGAGGGCGGCTCGTGCTCGGCCCCGGTCTCCGCCGGGTGCGGCGCGGGCTCCTGCCCCTTCTGGTCCTTCTCTTCATTCTCTGTCATTGTGTCCTCCGCAAATCGCGCGTCAAAAGAACGCGTAGCGCTTCGAATAGATGTTCAACACCACTCCCAACGCCCACAAACTCACGACCAAACTGGATCCCCCGTAGGAGATCAACGGCAGCGGGATGCCGGCGACCGGCACGAGCCCGAGGTTCATCCCGATGTTCACGAACGCGTAGAACCCGAACGTCGACGCGATGCCGACGCAGACGAGGTAGCCGTAACGGTCCCTCGCGATGCGCCCCGCGGCGAAAATGCGCCAAAGCATGATCAGATACAGCCCGAGCACGAGCCCGGTCCCGACGAACCCCATTTCCTCTCCGATAACGGAATAGATGAAGTCGGTGTGCCGCTCGGGCAAGAATCCGAGCCGCGACTGCGTCCCCGCGAAGACCCCCTTCCCGACGACGCCGCCCGAGCCGATGGCCACCAGCGCCTGGTTCACGTTGTACGCCGCTTCCTGGGGGTCCGTCTCCGGCGCGAGGAACGCGAGGAAGCGGTTGCGCTGGTAGTCCTTGATGCGGCGGTTGACGGCCGACGCCGACACGAACCCCGCCGAGACGACGATCGCCCCGGCCATGAATACGCCGAGCGGCATCTGCATCCGCAGCATGATGAAGAGCCGGTACAGCAGGTAGGCCAGCACGAAGACCCCGGCGACGATCAAGGCAAGCTTCATGCTCGAGCGCGAGACCGCGTAGAAGAAACCGAGGATGCGCGAGCCGCCGGCCAAGCCCGGGCGCACGGCGAGCAGCGTCCATAGGAGCAGGCTCACCGCCGCCGTCCCGCCGAAGCCCACCACGATCGCGAGGTGCGCGAGACTCGCGCCGGCGCAAAAGAGCATGGCGATCAGGACCGGAAAGAACGCGGCCGTCGAGGAAAAGTCGGGCTCCAGGATGATCAGCGCGATGACGGGAAGCATCACCCCGAAAGCGCCGAGCACCGCGTTGGGCGACTCGATCCGCGTCGAGTTGCGGTCGAGATAGTTGGCCAAGACGAGCACCGTGCAGATGCGCGCGAGCTCGGACGGCTGGAACGTAAAGTACGGCAGGCGGATCCACGCCTTATGGCCGCGGATGTTCACGCCGACGATCAGGACCGCCACCATCATCGCGAGCGTGAGCGCGTAGAGAGTCTTCGACTGGTCCTGGAAGATCTGGTAGTTGAAGCCGGCGCCGAAGGAGAACGCGAGGACGCCGACGAGCAGGGCCATGACGTGGCGCTGCACGATGGAGGAGGCGTTCGGCAGCGGGCTCGCGGCCGAGAGGATCGAGATGGTGCCGATCGTGACGAGGCCGAGCACCGCCCCGGCGAGCGCCCAGTCGATGCGGCCCTTGTGGATCTCGGATCTCATGGGGCTCAATGGATCAGCACCGGCACCGCGCCGGGACCTCGCATGGGCAACGGCTGCTGTTCCGCGACCGGAGCCGCCGGGACGGCGGTCTCGACGACCGGCGGCGCGAAGGCGGCGCGGATGAAATCGCGGGCGACCGGCGTCGCGGCGTCGGAACCGTGGCCGCCGAACTGGACCAGGACCGCGAGCGCCAAGCTGGGCGCCTCGCCCGGCTTGCCCGCGTACCCCACGAACCACGCATGGTCCTTTCCGGGGTTCTGGGCGGTGCCGGTCTTGCCGCCGATGACGAGCCCGGGCGTGTTGACCTTGCCTCCGGTCCCCACCCGGACGACGTCCTCGAGGCTGCTTTTCAGCAGCGTCCACGTGCTGTCCTTCAACGTCACGCGACCGAGCTCCTCGGGGACCCGCTCGAACGGCGGGCGGTCGGCGTATTGGATCTTCTGGACGAAGTGCGGGCGGTAGAACGTCCCGCCGTTGGCGACGGCGCCCATGAGCACCGCCATCTGGATCGGGGTGACCAAAAGCTCTCCCTGGCCGATGCTGACGTTGATCGTGTCGCCGTCATACCAAGAACGCTTCTGCGCCGCCCGCGTGCCCGGGCCGAAGGCGTGGCCCTTCGACTCTCCCGGCAGGCCGATGAGCGTCGGCTGGCCGATGCGAAACATCTTCTCATAGCGCTCGATCAGGTCGCCGCCGGCCTTGAGCCCCATCTTGTAAAAATACACGTCGCAGGAGTTCGTCACCGCCTGCAGGAAGTTCTGCCACTTGTGCCCCGCGTGGTACCAGCACAGCTGGACGCGGCTGCCCAGCTCGAAGTACCCGGGGCAAAACGTCCGCTCCTCGGGGCTGATCTTGCCCTCGTTGAGTATCGCGGCACCGGAGACGATCTTGAACGTCGAGCCCGGCGGGAAGCTCCCTTGGATGGCGAGGTTGAAGGCCGGGATGTTCTTCAGGTTGATCGGCGCGTCCTCTTCGTCCGGGAGCAGGAACCAGCTCGGGTCGAAATCCGGGATCGAGGCGAGTACGAGGACGTCCCCGTTCCTCGGGTCCAGCGCGACGATCGCACCGGCCTTCGACGTGGACTTGCGGAGCACGTCCTCCGCGACTTTCTGGAGGCGGCTGTCGATGGTGAGGGTGATGTTGGAGCCGGGCTTGGGCGGGATGTCGCCCAACGTCCGGCGCAGGCGGCCGCGCGCGTCGACCTCCATGCGCATGCCTCCGTCCTGGCCGCGCAGGTCCTGTTCGAATATCTTCTCGATGCCCGCGCGCCCGACCCACGAGTCGACGCGGTAGCCCTGGTTCTTGAGGCGCCGCCAGCTCGCCTCGTCCATCTTGCCCATGTGGCCCATGAGGTGCGCCGCGAACGCCCCGTTGGGGTAGCTCCGCCGCGACTCGCGGATGAGCAGCACGCCCGGATAGATGGTCCGGAGCTCGGAGAGCTTGAACATCGCCTTCGACGGGAGCTTTTCCGCGAGGCGGATCGCCGATTGCTCGCGCACGGCCTTGTAGAGGTTCTCGAGCAGCTTCTCCGGGTCCTCCTTGAGATACGGCGCCAAGTCGCGCGCGACCGCGGGCAGGCTCTGCGAGTCCCGCTCCTTGCTGGGGAGGTAGATCAGCGAGAACACCGCCTGGTTGGCCGCGATCTCGCCGCCGCTGCGGTCGAAGATGCGCCCCCGCGGCGCGGTCTGACGGATGAGCTGGGTGCGGTTCCTCTCGGCCGCGGCGGAGTAGTACACGTTTTTCACGACCTGCACCTGCAGGAGGCGCGCGGCGAGAACGCAGATGCCGAGGTAGAAAAAGACGGACAGCACCGAAAGCCGGGATTGGAGGGCGTCGCGGCTCGGGGCGGCCATCAGCGCGCCTCGTGCGCGGGCGTCTTCATATAGCGGCGAAGCATCTCGAAGCCGATCGGCGCGGCGATCGCGTTAAAGACCGGGGTCACGAAGAAGGAGCCCCAGCCCGGCCAATACGCCTCGCCTTTGAAGACCAAGGCGAGCGCCGCCAAGAACAGCGCGTAGCCGAAGGAGATGAGGCCGGTGAACGCCGCCTGCGAGAGCGGGTTCGAGACGTCGGCCTGGCGCTTGACCAGCCACACGAGATAGGCCGTCCCCGTGAGCGCGAGCGCGTTGCCGCCGAAGAGATGGACGCCGATCGTGTCGAGGACGAGGCCCCAAAGAAAGGCGACGGTGAGGCTGAAGGCCGGGACCTCGGTCGAGGCGGCGGCGATCGTCATGACGAGGAGCACCTGCGGCGCGAAGCCGAAGATCGGAAGGCGCGACGGCCACCACCATTGCACGAGGACCGCGCCCACGAACACTCCGACGCCGCGGAGGTACCTCATGACTTGGTCGCCTCCGTGAACTTGAGCGGCAGCAGGATCAGCACTTCCTTGAGAGTGTCGGGCGGCACCGACGGGCTGACCTCGACCGCCTGGAACGCCAGGAAGGGGTCCGGCTTGAAGACGCGCGTCACGTGGCCGACGAGAAGGTCGGGCGGAAACGTGACTCCGGTCGGCGACGTGTACACCGAGTCGCCGATGGCGACTTGGGCGTCGGGCGGCAAGTAGTTCATACGGAGCATCGAGCCGCCCTGTCCTTCGATCAACCCCTCCCACTGCTTCGCCGGGAAATAGGAGGCGAGGGCGGAGGTCTCGTCGGCGAGGAGGAGGACCTTGGAGGTGAGCTGCCCGACTTCGATCACGCGCCCGACCGCGCCGATGCGCCCGTTCAAGGCGCCGAGGACGGGAGCGTTGACCTCCAGGCCTTCCCCCTTGCCGGCCTCGACGACGAGATAGCGGTACCAGTTCTGCGGGTCGCGCTCGACGACCCTGGCCCAACGCAGCACGCGCGTCTTCTCGGGCTTGAGACCCATCTGCAAGCGCAGCCGGTCGTTCTCCTTCTTCACGCTTTCGAGCTCGGTCTCGAGAAGCGGAACGCGTTGGAGCTCGTGGCGGAGCTTCATGTTCTCGACGTCGGCCGAGATGAGGCGCGCCACCGCCTCGGGCATCCCCGTTACGCGGTCGACCGCCCGGGTACCGTAGTACGGGACGGGATTGATCAAATACGAAATACAGGCTTTGATCGACAAGACGGGGACGCTCAGCGGCATGCACAGCACGAGGAGCGAGAAAATCCCGTACGTGAAGAGCAGCGCGTTCGCGATGCGCTTGTCGCGATTCATGCGGCGAGCTCGGTTGCGGCTTTATGCATAAAAAACAAACGTAATTCGTTTAAATCTTAGCAATAAACAGAGCGGCGTTCCGCGCCGCTTTTGAGAGCATAACGACGCCCCCAACGTCGCCTTTTCAGGCTGGATTCGGTTCGAGGTACGGCTGCGTTCGGCCCGCGACTAGCGCGAGCGGTTAGGGCGATAGGAGAGCTCGGGGCGGTTCTGTCTGCCCTTGCCGAGCTCCTCGAGATACTTCCCGGTTCCCATCGCGACGCAGCTCAAAGGATCGGCCGAACGATGCACGGGTAGCTCCGTTTCCTGCCGGATCAAATCCGGCAGCCCACGAAGCAGGGATCCCCCTCCCGCCAGCACCATTCCGCGATCCACCAAATCCGCAGCCAATTCCGCCGGAGTCTCCTCCAGCGTATTCTTGATCACGTCGAGGATGAGCTGCACGGGCTCCATGAGCGCCTGCCGCACCTCTTCAGACGTGATCAGCACCGTCTTCGGAAGGCCGGTGGCTTGATCCCGGCCTTTCACTTCCATCGTCTTCTCCTCTTTGAGGGGAAAGACGGACCCGATCTGAATCTTCACGTCCTCGGCGGTCGTCTCGCCGATCAACAAATTGTACTTGCGACGGAAATGCTGGATGATCGCTTCGTCCATCTCATCGCCGGCGATGTCGATGGACTTCGAAACCACCATGTCCTTGAGCGAGATGACCGCGACCTCGGTGGTGCCGCCGCCGATGTCGACGATCATGTTCCCGTGCGCCTCGGAGATCGGCAGGTCCGCGCCGATCGCCGCCGCCATGGGCTCCTCGATCAGGTACACCTCGCGCGCTCCCGCCTGCTCCGCCGACTCCTGCACCGCGCGCCGCTCGACTTCCGTGATACCCGAGGGGATGCCGATGACGATCCTCGGGTGGAGCAAACTGCGCCGGTTGTGCACCTTCTGGATGAAGAACTTGATCATCTCCTGCGTGACTTCGAAGTCGGCGATGACTCCGTTGCGCAGGGGACGTACCGCGATGATCGAGGCGGGCGTGCGGCCGAGCATGCGCTTGGCCTCCGCGCCGATGGCGAGCACGCGGCGGGTCTCCCGGTCGATGGCGACGACCGAGGGTTCCCGGAGGACGATTCCGTGGTTCTTGACGTAGACCAGGGTATTTGCGGTACCCAGGTCGATGCCCATGTCGTTCGAGAACAGACTGAACAGGTAGTCGAACATGATTTTGCGGTGGTCCTCTATCCTACGACGACCGACGGCTGCTTATTACTGAACGAGGCGAATGAGGCCCTGCTCCGCGTTGTCTCCGGAGCGAACTCCGACGCGAAGCACCTGCGTGTAGCCGCCCGGCCTATTTTGATATCGCGGCGCGAGCACTTCGAAGAGTTTCTTGAAGACCACCTTGTTGTGAATGCTCCGGCGAACCTGCTGATGCTTGCCGTGCTTCGCTTCGGTGATGATCTTCTCGGCGAATCCCCTCAACTCCTTCGCCTTGGCGATCGTGGTCACGACCTTCTCGTGAAGGAAGAGACTCGTCGCCATGTTTTGCAGGAGCGCCTTCCGGTGAGACCCGGTCACGCCCAGCTTCCTACCGCCCAAATGCTTGATCATATTCTACCCTATTACTCGTTACGGAAGTATGTCTAGAATTGCATCCCCAAAGACAGCCCCATGTCCTTCAAGCGGTCTTTGATCTCATCCAAGGACTTCTTGCCGAAATTCTTCACGGCCATCAGTTCCTCGGGCTTCTTGGTGACCAGCTCGCGGATCGTCTTGATCCGGGCGGCCTTGAGGCAGTTGGAGGCGCGGCTCGAGAGCTCGATCTCCTCGACGGGCTGATTGAGGATCTCCTGGAGCTTGGCGTCCATGACGGCCACGCCGCCCCCGCCCCCGCCCACGAGGCCCTCGCCGTCGGCCCCGCCCTCGCCGGCGTACTCCGCGCCGGCCGGAGAGCCCGCTTCCTGCTCGGACTCCGGGATGAAGATGTTGAGCGACTCGCGCAGCAGCTTCGACGCCTTGATCAGCGCGTCCGCCGGCCCGATCGAGCCGTCCGTCCAGATCTCGAGGATCAGGCGGTCGTAGTCGGTGATCTGGCCCACGCGCGCGTTCTCGACGTCGTAGTGCACCTTCACGACGGGAGAGAACAGCGCGTCGACCGGGAGGAACCCGGCCGGCCAGTTCGCCTGCTGACGGAGGTCCTCCGCCGAGATGTAGCCGCGACCCTTGGAGATCTCGATCTCCATGTCGAGCTTGCCGCCCGCCTCGAGGTTCGCGATGACGAGGTCCGTATTGACGACCTCGACCGAGGGGTTGGCTTGGATCATCTTCGCCGTGACCGGCCCTTCCTTCTTGACGGACAGGTAGACCGTCTCCGGGCCGTTGGAGAAGAGCTTCACGCGGAGCCTCTTCAGGTTCAGCAGGATGTTGATGACGTCCTCGCGGACGCCGCCGATCGTGCTGTACTCGTGCCGCACTCCCTCGATGCGGACCGCGGTGACCGCGGCGCCCTCGAGGCTGGAGAGGAGCACGCGCCGGAGCGAGTTGCCCACGGTGTGCCCGTATCCGCGCTCGTACGGTTCCGCCACGAACTTGGCGTAGCCGTCCGACAGCGTCTTCTCGTCGACGTGCAGCTTCTGCGGCAGGATCAGTTCCTTGTAGTAGGCCACGTTATTTCTCCTATGCGGTACCCGGCGTTATTTCGAGTAGTACTCGACGATGAGGTGCTCGGCGACCGGGAACGACATCTCTTCCCGGGTCGGCAGCCGTGAAAGCTTGCCTGAGAACTCCGCCTCGTTGAACTCGAGGAAGGCCGGCCGCGTCGACTTGCGCGCGGCGTAGTCCAACCCGAGCTTGATCCCGACGTTGTCCTTGATCTTCGGGTTCACCTGGACGACCTGTCCGGGCTTCACCTCGAAGGACGGAATGTTGACCGTTCTGCCGTCGACGCGGACGTGCCCGTGCAGGACGAGCTGGCGCGACGTCTTGAGCGAGACCGCGAAGCCGAGCCGCCGGACGACGTTGTCGAGCCGGCACTCGAGGAACTTGAGCAGCTCCTCGCCGGTCTTTCCCGTCGACTGAGAGGCGCGCGTCACGAGCCGCTCGAACGGCCGCTCGGTGATCGAGGCCATGCGGCGCAGCTTCTGCTTCTCGCGCAGCCGGATCATGTACTCCGACGGCTTCGAGCGCTGCGGCTTCGCCATCCCGGGGATGGTCGCACGCTTGTCGAGGATGCACTTGGTGAAGCACTTCTCGCCCTTGAGGAACAGCTTCGTTTGTTCCCGGCGGCACAGCTTGCAGACAGGTCCGATATATCGCGCCATCTTACACTCTCCTCGGCTTCGGGCGCCGGCAGCCGTTATGCGGCAGCGGCGTCACGTCCTTGATGCTCAAGATATTGAGCCCCGCGGATTGAAGCGCGCGGATCGCCGTCTCGCGTCCCGGCCCGGGCCCGCTGACGAACACCGTGACCTGTTTGACGCCCAACTCCGACGCGCGACGCGCCGCCTTCTGCGACGTCATCTGCGCCGCGAACGGAGTCCCTTTCCTCGTGCCCTTGAATCCCGCCGAGCCGGCGGAGGCCCACGTCAGCACGTCTCCCCGCTCGTCCGTGATCGACACGATCGTGTTGTTGAACGAAGATTGGATGAACACCTTGGCGAAGGAGACTGACTTATAGTTCTTCTTCGGCCGAGCGGCCGCCGCCGGGGCTCCTTGCGGAGCCGGCGCGCCTGGGGCTGCTTCCTTCGGTTTCTCGTCTGCCATGTACTTATCTCCCTGAGTCTACTTCTTGGCCGGCGCGGCTGCCGGCTTCGCGGCGGCCTTGCCCGCGCCCACGGTCTTGCGGCGGCCGCGGCGCGTGCGCGCGTTCGTGCGGGTCCGCTGTCCGCGGACCGGGAGGTTCCGGCGATGGCGCACTCCGCGCCAGCAACCGATCTCCACGTAGCGGTGGATCGCCTGCTGCACCTCGCGGCGCAGTTCGCCCTCCACCTTGTACTCCTTCTGCAGTAGATTGTTGATGAGACCGACTTGGTTCTCGGTCAGGTCCTTGACCCGGGCCTTGGGATCGATCGATCCCTTCAGCTTCTCCAGGATTTTGAGCGACTGCGCCCGGCCTACCCCGTACAGGTAGGTCAGCGCGATGTCGATCCTCTTGTTCTTCGGCAGGTCGATGCCCGCTACGCGTGCCATAATCTCTCCTCGCTATCCTTGCCGCTGCTTATGGCGGGGGTTGCTGCACAGCACCCGCACGACGCCTCGGCGCTTGATGATCCTGCACTTCTGGCAAATCGGCTTCACGCTCGCTCTGACTTTCATTTATTTTTCCCTGTAGACGATTCGTCCCCGCGTGAGATCGTACGGCGAGAGTTCGAGGCGCACCTTGTCGCCGGGCAGGATCTTGATGTAGTGCATCCTCATCTTGCCCGAGATGTGCGCCAGGACGATCTTATCACCCGGAATCTTCACGCGGAACATGGCGTTCGGCAGCGCTTCGATGATGCTGCCCTCGATCTCGATCTTCTCTTGGTTGCTCATTCTCCTCTCAATCTATCCGGGCAAGGTCAGCACGACCGGCCCGTTCTCCGTGACCGCGATCGAATGCTCGAAGTGCGCTGACAGGCTCCCGTCCGTCGTCACCGCAGTCCAACCGTCGCTGAGAATCTTCACGTCCGGCCCGCCCTTGTTCACCATGGGCTCGACCGCGAGGACCATGCCCTCGACGATGCGAAGCCCCGTTCCGGGCTTGCCGTAGTTCGCCACGGCCGGCGCCTCGTGCAGCGCCCGGCCGATGCCGTGGCCCACGAAGGAGCGCACGACGGAATATCCTTTGGGCTCGACGTGCCCCTGCACCGCCGCGCCGATGTCGCCGAGCCGCTTGCCCGGCCACATCTGCTCGATGCCCTTCTCCAAAGAGACGCGCGTCGCCTCGATCAGATCGGTCTCGCTCTTGGCCACCTTGCCGACCGGCACGGTGACCGCGGAGTCCGAGTAGAAGCCCTTCCAGATGCAGCCGAGGTCCAGGCTCACGATGTCGCCGGCCTCGAGCTTGCGGTCCTTCTTGGGGATGCCGTGCACGACCTCGGAGTTGATCGAGATGCAGATCGTCGCCGGAAATCCTCGGTAGTTGAGGAAGGCGGGCGTCGCCTTGCGCTTTCGGATCTCGGACTCGGCCACCTTGTCGAGCTCGAGCGTGGTCACGCCGGGCGCCACGGCCTCGGCGACCTTCTCGAGCGCGGCCGCGAGGATCACGCCGGCTTCGCGCATGATCTTGATCTCGTCCTTGCTCTTGATCTCGACGGCCTGGGCGGTGGTCACGGGCATCTCTACCTCGCCGCTCCGCGGTTGCTGTCGACGATCGAGGTCAGCTGCTCGGTCACCGTCTCGACCGGCTGCGCGCCGTCGACCTCGTGGAAATCGGATTGGGACCGGTAGTAGGCGACGAGGGGCCGCGTCAGGTCGTCGTAGACCATGAGTCGCTTCTTCACCGTCGTCTCGCTGTCGTCCGGGCGCTGGACGAGGTCCGCCCCGCACTTGTCGCACTTGCCCTCGGCCTGCGGCGGCCTGCTGATCACGTTGTAGAGTTCGCCGCACTTGGGGCAGCTGCGCCGGCTGGTCAGGCGCCGCATGACCTCTTTCTCATTCATGTTGAGATAGAGGACGAGGTCGATGCCGGCCTTGTTCTTCGAAAGGTACTTGTCCAAGGACTGCGCCTGCTCCAGCGTCCTCGGAAATCCGTCCAGGAGGAAGCCCCGGGTCAAGCCGTCGAGCTTGGAGGCGACGAGATCGACCACCGTCGCGTCCGGGACGAGCGTGCCGGACTTGAGATAATTCTCCACCTTAAGGCCGAGCGGCGACTTGGCCGCGATCTCGGCGCGGAAAAGGTCGCCCGTCGCGACGTGCTCGAGGCCGTAGCGCTCGGCGAGGATCTTGGACTGCGTCCCCTTGCCGGCGCCCGGGCAGCCCAACAGGACGATCCGCATCTAGCGCTGCCCCACGTTGAACCACCGCTGGCGGATGCGGCCCTTCTTAAGGAAGCCCTCGTAGTTGCGCATGATCATGTGCGACTCGAGCTGTCCCATGGTGTCGAGCGCGACGCCCACGCAGATGAGGAGCGCGGTGCCGCCGAAGTAGAACGGGGTATTGAAGCTCGAGCGGAGGTAGTCCGGCAGGACGCAGACGGCCGCCACGAAGAGCGCTCCGCCGAGCGTGATGCGGTCGAGCACCCACTCGATGTACTTGGCCGTCGGGTCGCCGGGCCGAGTCCCCGGGATGAAGCCGCCCGACTTCTTGAGGTTCTCCGCCAAGTCCTGGGGATTGATGCTCACCGAGTTGTAGAAGTAGCAGAAGAAGATGATGAGCCCGCCGTAGAGCGCCTCGTAAACCCAGTTGCCCCGGCCGAGGAAGTTGTTGATCCCCTGCGCGATGCTGGAGTTCGAGAACTGGGCGACGAACATCGGGACCGAGAGAAGGCTCGCTGCGAAAATGACCGCGATGACGCCCGACTGGTCCACCTTGAGCGGGAGGAAGCTGGACGCGCCCCCGTACATCTTGCGCCCGACGACCTTCTTCGCGTATTGGATGGGGATCTTCCGCTGCGCCGTCTCCACCTCGACCACGAACGCGGTGATCGCGAGGATGATGCCGATGAGGAGCAGCGCCTTGATGATCGAGACTTCATCCGCCTGCACGAGCTGGGCGAGCTTCATCACCGCGCCCGGGATGCGGTCGACGATGCCGGTGAAGATGATGAGCGAGATGCCGTTGCCGATGCCCTGCTCCGTCATCTGCTCGCCGAGCCACATGACGAAGACGCAGCCCGCCGTCATCGTGAGCACGGTGACGACGTAGAAGAACCACGTCGGGTTCGCGACCACGGGGATGTTGCCGGGCGTAGGCATCTTGGTGATCGCGATGGTGAGGCCGAAGCCCTGGAACGCCGCGAGAAAGAGGGTCAAGTAGCGCGTGAGCTGGTTGAGCTTGCGCCGGCCGAGCTCGCCTTCCTTGGCGAGCCGGTCCAAGTACGGGATCACGTGCGCGCCCTGCAGAAGGCTCACGATGATCGACGCGTTGATGTAGGGCATGACGCCCATCGAGAAGATCGAGAACTGCCCGAGCGCTCCGCCCGAGAACATGTCGAGAAAGCCCAGGATATTATTGGCGCTCGTCGCCGCGAACAGCGCGCGGATCGCCTCCGAGTTGATCCCGGGGATCGGGATCGCCGCTCCAAGCCGGTAGACGGCGAGCGCGCCCAACGTATAGAGGACGCGCTTGCGCAGATCCGGGACTTCGAAGACGTTCGCGATGGATTGGATCATGTAGGAGTCTTTACTTGGGCGCCGCGACGACCTCCGCCGTACCGCCGGCCTTCTCGATCTTTTTCTTCGCGCTCTCGGAGAACGCGTGCGCCTGGACCTTGAGAGGATGCTTGAGCTCCCCGTCGCCCAGGACCTTCACCGGCTTGGATCCCTTCACCAAGCGGTGCAGCTTGAGCGCGTCCACGCCGACTTCCTTCGCGTTGCCGAACACGCGCGCCAAGTCCGCCAGGTCGACGACCTGGTAGCGGACGCGGAAGGGGCCGTTGGTGAAGCCGCGCTTGGGAACGCGCCGGAACAGCGGCGTCTGGCCGCCTTCGAAACCGGTCTGCTTGCCGTCGCCCGCGCGGCCGCGCTGGCCCTTCTGGCCGCGCGTCGACGTCTGGCCGTGGCCGGAGCCGGAGCCGGTGCCGAGGCGCTTGCGCGCCTTGCGCGCGCCGTGCTTGGGCACGAGCGTGTGGATCGAGAATTGTTCCGTCGCTTCCGTCTTCTTTTCCTTCGTCGCCGTCGTCATTTATCTACCTCGAAGCTTCGCGATCTGCTCGCGGCTGCGCAGCTGCTTGAGCGCGTCCAGCGTGGCGTACACCATGTTGAAGGAGTTCGAGCTGCCGAGGCTCTTCGTCAGGATGTTCTTGACGCCCGACGCCTCGAGCACCGCGCGCACGCCGCCGCCCGCGATGACGCCCGTGCCGGGACCCGCCGGCTTCATCCACACCTTGCCCGCGCCGTAATGGCCCATCACTTCGTGAGGGATGGTGCCTTCGACGAGCGGGAACTTCATCATGTGCTTGCGCGCGTGGGCCGACGCCTTCTGAATCGCCGCCTGCACTTCCTTCGCCTTGCCGAGTCCGCAGCCGACGCCGCCCTGGCCGTCGCCGAGAATCACCAGCGAGCTGAACGAAAAGCGTTTGCCGCCCTTCACGACCTTCGCCACGCGGTTGATCGCGACGACGGTCTCCTTGAGCCCCGCGGCTTCCGCCTCGGACTGCCGGCGTTCGCGTCCGCGGCCCGGGCCTCCGCGTCCCCTCTGCCCGCCGTACTGCTGGTGCTGCTGTTGCTGCGGCTGAGGCTGGGGCTGGGGCTGAGGCTGCGCTTGAGGCTGCGGCTCGGCGGCAGGCGTGCTGGGCGTCTCGATATCAGGCATGATTAGAACTCCAGGCCCGCGGCGCGGGCGGCATCGGCGAGGGCCTTGACCCTGCCGTGATAGATAAGGCCGCCTCGATCGAACGCGACCTGCTTGACTCCGGCCTTGATCGCCTTCTGCGCGATCAGCTCGCCCACGGCCTTCGCCGCGGTGAGGTTCTTGCCGCCCTTGGTCTTCGCCTTCACTTCCTTGGACAAGCTGGAGGCGTACGCCAAAGTCTTCCCCTGCGCGTCGTCGACGACCTGCGCGTAGAGGTACTTGAGGCTCCGGTGCACGCTGAGGCGCGGGCGGCCGGTGGCGAGGATGCGGATCTTGTTGCGGACCCGATCCTTCCGATATTCAAAGCGCTGTGCCTTATTCTTCATGGTTTACCTATTTCTTCGCGCCGCCGGCTCCGGCCCCGGCTCCAGCCGCGGTCTTGCCCGCCTTGCGCAGGATGTGCTCGCCGAAATAGCGGATGCCGGTGGCCTTGTACGGCTCCGGCGGACGCAGCTCGCGGATGGCCGCGGCCGCGCGCCCGACGAGCTCCTTGGAGGGGCCCGTCACGGTGATCTGGTTCGTCTTCGGGTCGACCGCGAGCTTGACGCCTTTCGGCGCCGTCCACTCGACGGGGTGCGACTTTCCGATGTTGAGCGTGAGCTTGTCGCCCGCGAGCGCGGCCTTAAATCCCAGGCCGACGATGTCGAGCACCTTCGCGAAGCCCTTGTCCACGCCGTTGACGAGGTTCGCCACGCGCGCGCGGCTCGTGCCGTACACCGCGCGGACCTGCGGGGTCGAGACGTCCGCGGAGAGCTTGATGATTCCGTTCTCGAGCTTCGCGCTGACGGGCTCCGGCAGCGTCTCCTTGAGTTCGCCCTGCGGTCCCTTGGCCGTGACGATCTTGCCGTTGATCTGGACTTGGACGCCCTGCGGGACGACGACCGGCTGCTTTCCGATTCTAGACATGGGTCACCACACCTGGCAGAGGACTTCGCCCCCCACCTTCTTTTCCTTCGCCTGCTTGTCCGTCAGGAGACCCGCCGGCGTCGAAAGGATCGAGATGCCGAACCCTTCGCGAACGCGCGGAATGTCCTTATACGAGCGGTATACGCGCAGCCCGGGCTTCGACACCTTCTTCAAGCCTCGGATGACGCGCTCCTTTTCCGGCGAGTACTTGAGGAACACCCGGATGGAGCCGCGGCGGTTTTCATGGTAGAGCGACTTGAAGTTGGCGATGAAGCCCTCGTCCTTGAGGACGCGGACGACTTCCATCTTAAGCTTCGAGAACGGCACGTCCACCCTGTCGTGCTGCTTCAGGTTGGCGTTGCGGATGCGCGTCAGAAGGTCTGCGATCGGATCCATGATTTCCTCACCAAGACGACTTGCGCAGGCCCGGGATCTGTCCCTGGTGGGCCATCTTGCGCAGGCAGATGCGGCAAAGTCCGAAGTCGCGGTAGTACGCGCGCGGCCGGCCGCAGATCTGGCAGCGGTTCCGGTAGCGCGTCGCGAACTTCTGCGGCTTCTTCATTTTTGCGACCCAAGCGATGGTTGCCATGATATCCCTCTATGCGGCGACGGCCGCCGTCTCCTTCGCGGCGCCCTTCGGCGCGCGCTTCTTGAACGGCATGCCGAGGCGCGTCAGCAACTCGAGCCCGACCGCGTCCTTGTCCTCGACCTTCTCGAGCAGCACGGCGGAGGTGACGAAGGTGATGTTCATGCCGCGGAGCTTCTGCGACTTCTCCGCGTTGATCTCGGGGAAGATGTGCTGTTCCTTGAGCCCCAAGTTGTAGTTCCCGTTGCCGTCGAAGCCGTTCGGCTCCAGGCCCCGGAAGTCGCGGATGCGCGGGATCGCCGTCGAGACCAGGCGGTCCAGGAACTCCCACATCCGGTTGCCGCGGAGCGTCACGCGCACGGCGATCGGCATGTTCTCGCGCAGCTTGAAGTTCGAGATCGACTTCTTCGCGCGGCGGATCTGCGGGAGCTGCCCCGAGATCTGCGCGAGCTCCTCGCGCGCCATGTCCAAGGCCTGGATGTTCTCCTTCGCCTCGTTGACGCCGATGTTGATCACGATCTTGACCATGTGCGGGACCTGGAAGGGATTCTTCAGCCCCATGCTCTCGACCATCGCCGGGACGACCTGGTCCCGGTAGAAGGCTTTCAAGCGCGGCGGGGGCGCGGGCTCGGATGACTCCGGAGCCTTCTCCCGCTCGGCCGCCTTCTCGGCGGCCGCGGCGGCGGCGGCTTCCTTGGCCGCCATCGCCTTGGCGCGAGCTTCCTTGGCGCGCGCCTCTTTATTGTCGTCGTTCTTCCCGTTTTTTTCGCTCATTAAAGGATGACCTCGCTGCACTTGCGGCAGACCCGCGTCTTCTCGCCGGAGCCCAGCCTATCGAACTTAGGGCGGATCCCCTTCTTGCACTTCGGACAGACCAGCATCAGCTTGGAAAGGGGCAAGGGCGCTTCCTTCTTCTGGATGCCGCCGGGGTCGGTCTGCGTCGGCTTGTTGTGGGACGTCACGAAGTTGATCTTGGAGACGAGCGCCGTCGCCGGCCTCTTCTCCGTCGCGGCGTGGACCTTGAGGACCTCGCCCTGCTTGCCCTTGTCGCGTCCCGACAGGACGACGACCGTGTCTTTCTTATGGATGGCCAATTTCGACATATCAGACTACCTCGGGTGCGAGAGAGATGATCTTCAGGAAGTTGCGGTCGCGGAGCTCGCGCGCGACGGGGCCGAACACGCGCGTGCCCTGGGGCTCGCCGTTGGCGTCGACGACGCACGCGGCGTTGTCGTCGAAGCGGACGTAGGAGCCGTCCGCCCGGCGATGTTCGCGCCGGACGCGGACGATCACGGCCTTCACGACGTCGCCTTTCTTGATGGCGGCCGTCGGGATGGCGTCGCGGACCGAGCAGACGACGATGTCTCCCAGGTACGCGTAGGTCCGGGTGCTGCCGCCCAGGACCTTGAAGCACTGGAGCTTGCGGGCGCCGGAGTTGTCGGCGACGTTGAGGATGGTTCGGAGCTGGATCATGCCGTCTTCCCCTGCTTGCGGATGACGCGCACGAGCCGCCAGCGCTTCAGCTTCGACATCGGGCGGGTGCTCATGATCTCGACCAGGTCGCCGGCGTGGGACTCGTTGCCCTCGTCGTGGACGTAGAACTTGCTGTGCCGGGTCATCACCTTCTCGTAGAAGGGATGCCGCACGCGGCGCTCGACGTTCACCACGCGGGTCTTGTCGGCCTTGTCGGACACGACGATCCCCTCGATGGTGCGCCTGCGGTTCCTCTGCTCTTCTTCCTGCTGCGGCTTTGAAGCGGTCGCCATAACTGTTCCTCTGTATCCCTGGCCTACGCTTGGCCCCGGGTCGCCTTCTCCCGGATCCAAGTCTCCAGGCGCGCGATGTGCCGCCGGAGACTGCGCAGCTCGGTCGGGTTCTCGAGCGGGGTGACCCCGTGCTTGAACTTGAGCTTAAACTGTTTCTCGCGGGTGGTCCTCAGCTCGGCCTTGAGTTCGCCTACCGACTGGTCCCTCTTCGCGTTGATCTCTCGTCTCTTCATGTCTGACCTCAGTGGTCCCGGATGATGAACCGGGTGCGGATCGGCAGCTTGTGCGCCGCCAGCGTCATCGCCTTCTTCGCCATCGTCGGATCCAGGCCCTCGAGCTCGAACAGCACGCGGCCCGGCTTGATGACGGCGGCCCAATGGTCCGGAGCGCCCTTACCCTTACCCATGCGGGTCTCGGCGGGGTGCTTCGTGATCGCCTTGTCCGGGAAGATGCGGACCCAGACTTTGCCGCCCTTCTTGATGAAGCGGCTGAGCGCGACGCGGCTCGCCTCGATCTGCCGGGCGGTGACCCACTTCGGCTCGAGGGCCTTGAGGCCGTACTCGCCGAAGGCGATCGTCGTGCCGCGCTTGGCCAGGCCCTTGATCCTCGGGTGGCTGTGCGGCTTGCGGTATTTGACTCTCTTAGGCATCAACATGCGATTATCCCTTGTTCCCTTCTCCGCCCGCGTCCTCGAGCTGGGCGAGCGCGCTCGCCGGCAGATCCGGCATCGCGGCGGGCGACTTTTCCTCGCGCTTCGGCTCGGCCGGCGGGGCGATCACCGCCACCGCGGCTCCTTCGCCGGCGGCGGCGATCGGCTTGGGCTCGATGCCGGCCTTGCGGGCCTGCAGCAGGAGCTCCTTGGGGCTCTTCACGAACAGCTGCTTCCTGAAGATCCAAACCTTGACGCCGATGAGGCCCATGGCGGTGTGCGCCTCGATGAGGCCGTAGTCGATGTCGGCGCTGAAGGTGTGCAGGGGCACGCGGCCCTCGCGCATCCATTCGCGGCGCGCGATCTCGTTTCCGCCGAGGCGGCCCGAGACCATGACCTTGATGCCCTGGGCGCCGGACTGCATCGTGCGCTCCATCGCCCGCTTGATCGCGCGGCGATGCGCCACGCGCTTCTCGAGCTGCATCGCGATGGCCTCCGCGACGAGCCGGGCGTCGAGCTCGGGCTCCTTGATCTCGATGACGTTGATGAAGGTCTTGCTTGCCGTGATCTTCTCGATCGCCGTGCGCACGGATTCGATGTCGGCGCCCTTCTTGCCGATCACGACGCCGGGGCGCGCGGTGTGGATGTTCACGCGCAGGTACGACCCGGTCCGCTCGATGCCGACCCAGCTGACGGCCGCCAGACGGAAGCGCTCCTTGACCAGGCTGCGGATCTTGAAGTCCTCGCCGATCAAGGCGGGCATGTCGCGCAGAGAAAGCCAGCGGGATTCCCAGTCTTGGATGTAGCCGAGTCGCGTCGATTTGGGGTGGATTTTTTGTCCCATGGTTTACTCCGGGGTGGCGACCACCATCGTCAGGTGGCACACCTTGCGCTTGAAGGTCATCGCACGGCCCTGCGGCGCCGGCATGACTCGCTTCATATGGCCCATCGGGCCTTGGCCGACCCACGCCTGCTTGACGTAGACGGTCTTCGGATCGACCTGCTTGCCGCTGCGCGACGCGAGGTTCGCGGTCGCCGAGCGGAGCGTCTTGGTGACGAGCACCGCGGCCGCCCGCGGGACCTGCGGGAGGGTCTGGTACGCGGTCCACACGGACTTGCCCCGGATCTGATCCAGGACCTGGGCCACCTTGCGGGTGCCGAAACGCTGGAAACGAGCGTGCGCGATGGCTTCCATGTTACGTGAGCTCCGTGGCTTCCTTCGTGTGCGCTTCGCCGTGGCCGCGGAAGAACCGCGAGAAGGCGAATTCGCCGAGCTTGTGGCCGACCATGTGCTCCGAGATGTAGATGGGCAGGAACTTGCGCCCATTGTGCACCGCGAACGTATGGCCCACGAACTCCGGCGTGATGGTGCAGGAGCGGGCCCACGTCTTGATGGTCTTCTTCTCGCCCGCCTGGTTCGCCTTCTGCACCTTCTCCAGGAGATTTTGATCTACGTACGGTCCCTTTTTTGTTGATCGACTCATATATCCTCTATGCCGACGCGCCCTTGCCCTTGCGGCGGTCCTGTACGATCATCCAGCCCCAGATCTTCTTCTTGTTTCGAGTCTTGTAGCCCTTCGAGAGCTGGTTCCACGGAGAGCGGGGATGGTTGTTTCCCTTCGACTTGCCGCGGCCGCCGCCCAGAGGGTGGTCCACCGCGTTCATGGCGCCGCCGCGGACGGTCGGACGCTCGCCGCGATGGCGGGTCCGGCCGGCCTTGCCGAAGTTGATGGTGTCGTGCTCGATGTTGGAGACCTGGCCGAGCGTCGCCATGCAGTCGCGCGACACGAGCCGGATCTCGCCCGAGGGAAGCTTGAGCGTCGCGTACGGGCCGTCCTTCGCCATGAGCTGGCACTGGGTGCCCGCCGAGCGAGCCATCTGGCCGCCGCGTCCCTGGATGAGCTCGATGTTGTGCACGAAGGAGCCTTCCGGGACGTTCGCGAGCGGCAGCGCGTTGCCGGGCTTGATCTCGACGTCGGGCCCCGACATGATGGTGTCGCCGATCTTGACGCCGACCGCGTGCAGCACGTAGCGCTTCTCGCCGTCCGCGTACTGCACGAGGCAGATGCGGGCCGAGCGGTTCGGGTCGTACTCCACCGACATGATCTTGCCGGGGATGTTCGTCTTGTCCCGCTTGAAGTCGATCAGCCGGTAGGCGCGCTTGTGGCCGCCGCCGATGTGCCGCACCATGATGGTGCCGGTGTTGTTGCGGCCGCCGGTCTTGCGCAGGCCGACGGTGAGGCTCTTCTCGGGGCCCTTCTTCGAAAGCTCCGAGTAGTCCGCCGACGTCATGTGCCGCCGCGACGGGGTGTATGGGTTATAGCTCTTTACTGGCATAGTCCCTCTTTAGGCCTGCTCCACCAGATTGATCTTCTGTCCTTCCGTGAGCGTGACGATCGCCTTTTTCCAGTCCGGGCGCTTGCCCTCGCTCTTGCCGAACCTGCGGGTCTTGCCCCGCACGTTCATCGTCCGCACTCTCGTGACCTTCACCTTAAAGATCTCCTCGACCGCGCGCCGGATGTCCGGCTTCGTCGCGGTCGGGACGACCTCGAACACGTACTGGTTGTTGTCTTCCTTTAGATTCGTGCTGCGCTCGGTCATGACCGGGCGCCGCAGGTACTGATAGGGATTGAAGTCGGTCATGGCTAGTTCCACCTCGAGCGGATCTTCTCGAGCGCGCCCTGCGTGACGATCAGCTTATCGCACGCGAGCACCTCGTAAGCGTTCAGGTTCGACGCGAGCATGACCTTGAGGCCCTGCACGTTGCGGCTCGCCTGGGCGAGGTTCTGGTCGAACTGCTCGATCACGACCAAGGACGTCTTGGCCGCGCCGAGCGCCTTGAGGAACTCCGCCACCTGCTTCGTCTTGGCGCCGTCCAAGGCGAGCTTGTCCACGACGCGAAGGTCGCCGCTGGACGCGCGGGCGCTCAAGGCCTGCGCGAGCGCGAGTCGCGACTTCCGCCGCGGCTGCTCCATGCGGCGGGAGCCGACGTAGCGCGGTCCGAACGTGATGCCGCCCTTGCGCCACAGCGGCGAGCGGTTGGAGCCCGCGCGGGCGCGGCCGGTGTGCTTCTGCTTCCACGGCTTCTTGCCGCCGCCCGAGACTTCGGAGCGCGTCTTCGTGTGCGCCGTCCAGCTTCGCTGGTTCGTCTGGAAGACGGTGACGACCTCGTGGAGGAAGGTCCTCAAGGGCTTCGCCTCGAACACCTCGGCCGGAAGCTTGAGCTTGCCGACCTCCTCGCCCTTCATGTTCTGAACTTTGAGCTCCATTATTTCTTCTCCGGGGCCTTCGCCGCCGCGGCCTTCGCCGCCGCCTTCGCGCCCTTCGCCTGGATGATGTTACCCATCTTGTCGCGGAGGACCGTGGACACCTTCCGGATGATGCGGCGTTTGCGGTTCTTGACGGTCTCGGTGATCATGATGAGCGACCCCCTGGGTCCGGGCACCGAGCCCTTTAGAAACAGGAAATGATTCGCGGGGTCCGTCTTGACGACCTCGATCTTATGGACGGTGGTCATCTCGTGGCCCATGTGCCCGGCCATCCGCTGGCCCGGAAGCACCCGGCCGAGCGCGCGCCGCGAGGTCAACGACCCCGGAGAGCGCTCCTTGTCGGAGGCGCCGTGGGAGCCGGGAAGACCGGCGAAGTTGTGGCGCTTCATGACGCCGGCGAAGCCTCGGCCCTTCGACAGGCTCCGGACATCGACGTAGTCCATCGGCGTGAAGCGGTCCATGTCGACGATCTGGCCGACCTCGAAGCCGGCGACGTCGTCGACGCGGAACTCGCGGACGTGCTTCGCCGCGGGGAACCCCGCCTTCTTGAACTGGCCGACGAGAGCCTTGCCCATGTTCTTCTCTCGGCGCGAGCCGAAGGCGAGCTGGACGGCCTTGTAGCGGTCGCGCTCCGGCGTGCGGACGGCGAGCACCGTGCACGGCCCGGCCTCGACGACCGTGACGCCGTGCAGCTTGCCGTCGTCCGTGAAGACCTGCGTCATGCCGCGCTTGACGCCCAAGAGCGACCGGAACGTCGCGGGGGCCTTCTTGCCCTCGGGCGCCGCCGATGCCGCCTGAGTCTGGGGTTCCTTCGTTTCTTCTGCCATAAATCCTCTGATGACCTCGCTACTCGATTACAGCTTGATCTCCACGTCCACGCCCGCCGGCAGGTCGAGCTTCATGAGCTCGTCCACCGTCTTCGACGTGGGGCTCTTGAGCTCGATCAAGCGCTTATGGATGCGCATCTCGAACTGCTCGCGCGACTTCTTGTCGACGTGCGGCGAGCGGAGCACCGTGTACTTCCTCGTGTGCGTCGGCAGAAGCACGGGGCCGACAAGAACCGCGCCCGAAGCCTTCGCCGTGTCCACGATCTTGCCGACCGACTGATCCAGGATCCGGTGATCGTACGCCCGGAGCCGGATGCGGATGCGCTGCTGAGGGTTGACCGTCGGTGTCTCTGCCATGTTAACCCTTGATTTCCGCGACGACGCCCGCGCCGACCGTGTGGCCGCCTTCGCGAACCGCGAAGCGAAGCCCCTGGTCCATCGCGATCGGAGCGATCAGCTCGACTTCCATGTCGATGTTGTCGCCGGGCATCACCATCTC
>JACQBA010000013.1 GCA_016194745.1 Elusimicrobiota bacterium | reverse complement strand
GTATTGAGTTCATGTACTCTCGTTTGGCGGCTGGACTCATCTAAGTGCTCCCGAAAAAACGGTTTAAACCGTCCATTTCGGTAACATTTTAAATGAGGCGACCGAGGCTCGTTCGGTAACATCTTAAATGAGTTGATGCGGCTCATGGCAATGCCCGGCGGATTAGGGTATAGTCAGGGCGTGCGCATCCTGGCGGTCGACACCACGTCGGACAAGATGAGCGTCGCGTTCTTCGACGGCAAGCGCGTCTTCAAGCGCGCCGCCGTCGCGGACGGGGACCATGACGACCGGCTGTTTCCCGAGGTACGAAAGGTCCTCGCCGCCGCGCGCCGCAAGCTCGCGGACGTCGAGGCCTTCGCCGCGGCGCGCGGGCCCGGGAGCTTCACGGGCATCCGCGTCGGCATGACCTTCGTCTCCGTCTTGTCCCGGTCCTTCGGGCGGCCGGCGGTCGGCGTCACCTTGTTCGACGCGGAGGCGCATCGCGCGGCGCGGAAGCTCAAGACGCTGGCGCCGGGCCGGCGCCTCGGCGCGGTGTTCCCGGCGCGGCGCGGGGAGCTGTTCTTCCAGGCGTTCGAGCTGGGTGCGGCGGGGGAGCCCCCGCGGCCGCTCGAGGCGCCGGCGTGGCTGGCTCCGGCCGACTGGCCGATCGCGGTCAAGCGCCTCGCGGGCGGCCATGCGATGGCCCTCGCCGGTCCGGCCGCCAAGGACGCGCGTGAGGCTCTCGGCGCGTCCCGCGCGTCCTTCGATCTCCTGCGGACGCCGCCGCTCACCGCGGCCGATCTCATCGGCCCCGCTCAGAGCGCTCTCGGGGCGCCTGCGGTCGAGTTCTCTCCTCTTTATCTCAAGCCGGCGTACTATGAGCGCGCTGCGGGCTAGGAAGGCGCTCGAGAGCGACTTGGACGCGGTGCTCGCCATCGAGGCGGCCTGGCCGACGACGCCGAAGTGGTCGCGCGACAACTTCATGCGGGAGATCAAGTCGGAGCGCGCCTATTTCTGCGTGTGCGAGGACGCCGGAGGCGTGTCGGGCTACGGCGGGATCTGGCTGCTGCCGCCGGAGGCCCAGGTCACGACCCTCGCGATCCGTCCGGACGTCGCGGGCCGCGGATTCGGCGCGAGCCTCCTCGAGCACCTGGAGTCCCACGCGCGGGAGCGCGGCTGCGCCATGATGACGCTCGAGGTGAGCGCGGCCAACGAACGGGCGCTGCGCCTGTACCGGCGCCGGGGCTACGCGATTGTCGGTCGGAGGGCTAAATATTATAATGACGGCTCGGACGCCCTCCTTATGACCCGCCGCTTCTTCGATCAGACTCCGGCCGTCCAATGAACCGCAGAGTCCTCGCCGCCGCCGCTTTCCTTTCGGCGGGGCTGCTCGTCCAAACGGCGTACGCCACGACGAAAGCGGCGTACATGCATTACCTGCGCGCGCTGCTCCTGCAGCATCAGGGAGACTACGCCGGCGCGCTGAAGGAGTACGGCGCCGCGGCCAATCTCGACCCGCAGTCGACCTACATCCTCGAGCAGGCGGCCGAACTGGCGCTCGAGACCGGGCAGTCCGGCCAGGCGCTGGAGATGGCCCAGCACCTGTCCCAACTGGACGCGAAGAACCCGAAGGTGCGCCTGCTCCTCGGCAACATCCATTGGGCGCGCGGAGACCTCAAGTCGGCGCAGGAGTCTTTCGAGGCGGCGCTCAAGATCGACCCGAAGTATTCCGAGGCGATGTTCGCCTTGGGGAACCTCCTCAACGCGCAGTCGCCCGACAAAGCGAAGAAGTACTTCGAGGACTACCTCTCGGCCAATCCCGAGCGCGGCGCCGAGGCGCACTTCCAGATCGCTTTGGTCGACGAGCGCCTCGGCAAGACCGAGGAGGCGATCGGACATCTCAAGCAGGCCTCGAGCCTCGAGCCGGATTTCCTCCAGGCCCGCTACACGCTGGCGCACCTCTACGAGGTCAAGCACGACACCGACGCCGCCCTGGGCATCTACGCGGCGCTGCTCGATCGCGAGCCGGACAACGTCACGCTCCTCAACCATGTCGGCGAGATCCACTACCTGAAGCAGGAGCTCGACGCGGCCGAGACCTACTTCGCCCGCTCGAAGGCGATCAATCCGAAGAATCCCGGCGCGTGCCTCTGGCTCGCCATCCTCGCCGAGCAGCGGAGCGACTTCGGCCGCGCGGCCGGCTACCTCGCGGACAGCTCCGCGCTGAGCGAGGAGTCGGAGCTGCCGCTGCGCCTGAGTTACTACCTGACCCAGGCGAGCCGGCTGAAGGAAGCCGTCGCGGTCCTCGAGACGGCGCACGCGAAGTGGCCGGAGAACAACGAGATCGCCTACTTCCTCGCGCTCGGCTACGACGACTTGAAGCAGTCGGAGCGCGGCGTGGCCCTCCTGCAGGAGATCCTGAAGCGCACGCCGACGGCGCGGGACCCCAGGTTCCAGCTCGCGACCCTCCTCGAGCGCTTGAACCGCGTCGACGAGATGGAGGCGGAGTTCAAGCTGCTCCTCAAGGAGCATCCCAACGACGCCTCGGCGCTCAACTATCTCGGCTACTCGCTGACGGACCGCGGCCTCAAGCTGCAGGAGGCCGAGGGCTACATCCGCAAGGCGGTCGAGCTCGATCCGGCGAACGGCGCCTATCTCGACTCCCTCGGATGGTCGTACTTCAAGCAAGGCAACGTGCCGGAGGCGATGAAGCACTTGGACCAAGCCCTCAAGCACTCGCCCGAGGACCCCGCGGTGCTCGAGCATTTCGGCGACGCTCAGAACGCCCAAGGAAACGCGCTGACGGCGTGGTCGACGTGGAGGACCGCGCTGTCCCACGATCCCTCCATCGAGAGGCTCCAGAAGAAAGTCGCCGAGCTCGAATCCCGCATGACCGCCGAGGAGCTCGGCGCGCGCCTCTCCGAGCAGTTCAAAAAGCTCCACGGGGGCGCGGAGCGGGTCGGCTCCGTGGCCGAGATCACCGGCACGATCGCCGACAGGACGTTCACCTTCAACGGCCTCCTCACGTACGTGGCCCCCGGCCGGCTCAAGCTCGAGCTGCTCGGCCCTCTGTTCGTGCCGATCTTCCGCGCCGAACTCTCGCCCGACGGCTCGTTCTACATGGACAAGCTCCCGCTCGAGGGCTTGAATCCGGACGCGGTGCACGAGGCGATTCTGGAGAGCATGCGGTCCTTGTGCGATTTCTTCTCTGGCCGCGTCTTCGACGAGCGCCCGGCGGCGTATCACAAGGGCTGGCGCACGCGCTGGATCGCCGCGCCGTCGCGGCAGCTCTTCGTCGACGACGCGAACCTGCGGCTGCAGGGCGTGAAGTCGACGGGCGCTTTCGCCCTGCGCTTGTCGCTCGACGACTACCACGCCGATCACGGGCGGCACCTGCCGTGGTTCTTGAAGATCGAGGGCAAGGGGTTCTCGATCTCGCTGCGCCTGTCGTCGCCGACCGTACGCTACCCGGCGCCGCCCGCCGGCGGCCATCCCTGAGATGGCCCGCGACCCGTTCCTCGACGCCGCGGTCGCGGAGGCGCGGCGAGGACTTGCCGAAGGCGGCATCCCGATCGGCTCGGTGCTCGTGAAAGACGGCAAGGTCTTGGGCGGCGGGCACAACCGGCGCGTGCAGGAAGGCGACCCGGTCACTCACGCGGAGATCGACTGCCTCCGCCGCACGGGGCGCATCGGGAGCTACCGCGGCACCACGCTCTACTCGACGCTCATGCCCTGCGCGCTGTGCGCGGGGGCGGTCGTCCAGTTCGGGATCAAGAAAGTCGTGGCGGGCGAGTCGCGCACGTTCCCCGGAGAAGCGGCGTGGATGCGCGAGCGCGGCGTGGAGGTCGTGGATTTGGACGACGGCGAGTGCGCGGCGATGATGCGCGACTTCATCGCGAAGAACCCGAAGCTCTGGGACGAGGACATCGGCCGATGATCCTTAAGATCCAGTGCCCGGCGAAGGTGAACCTCTTCCTCGAGGTGACCGGCAAGCGCCGCGACGGGTACCATCTGCTGCAGACCATATTCGCCAAGATCAATCTCTTCGACTCGCTCGAGGTCGAATCGCTCGAGACCGGGCCGATCCAGCTGACGGTCGAGCAGGGCAACGGCGCCGTCGTCCCCGCGGGCGAGGACAATCTCGTCTTCCGGGCGGCGGCGGCCTTTCGCAAGGAGTTCAACGTGAAGGCGGGCGTGCGGCTCTTGCTCAAGAAATCGATCCCGGTCGGGGCGGGCCTGGGCGGCGGCTCCTCGGACGCGGCGGGGACTCTCGTCGGGATGCACCGGGCGTTCGGGCCCGGGGCGACGAAGAAGACGAAGGCGCAGGCGATGGCCTCGATGAAGAAGATCGCGGCCTCCCTGGGCGCGGACGTCCCGTTCTTCCTCCAAGACGAGCCGTTCTGCCTCGGACAGGGCATCGGGGAACGCCTAAAGGGCCTTTCCGTGGCCAAAGCGCCGCCGTATATGATCCTGGTCTACCCAGGATCCGCCATCCCGACCGCGGGCGTTTATAAGGCCCTCAACCGGCCCTCCCGCTCCGACGTATTGACCCGTCTTTCGCAACTTAGTACACTGTCAAAAAAGCTAGGCGGCGGCAGGCCGATTTCGGAGTGGGACGGCCTGCTTTTCAATCGTCTGGAAGAGGCGGTTCTGCCGGCCCATCCGGAAGTCGGGCAGGCAAAGCGCATCTTGACCCAACTGGGCGCCCGTGGGACGTTGATGTCGGGGTCCGGCTCTTCCGTCTTCGGGTTCGTCGGTTCGCACGAGGAAGGAGAGCGGGTCAGGACGCGGCTTTCGAACTATCCGTGGCAGGTTTTTTTGACGTGCTGCATGGGGTAGCTCGCGGCGGGAACCTGTTTTCGAAGAGCAGCTTTGGCCAGGGGTTCTAGTGGAAATATCCGAAATCAGGGTCCATCTCCGGAACGAGGAAAAGCTGAAGGCGTTCGTCACCGTCACGTTCGACCACGTGTTCGTGGTGCGGAACATGAAGATCATACAGGGGACGAAGGGGCTCATCCTATGCATGCCGTCGAGGAAGCTGGCGGACGGGACGTACAAGGACATCGCGCACCCGATCACGGCGGATTACCGGAAAATGCTCGAGGATAGGATTTTGGCGGCGTACGAGACGGAAGCGAAGAAACCCGGCGCGCACGCGCGTACCGCGGGCGCCGGAGACGACGATGCATGACTGCACCGGGCATACTCCCGGGTGGTGTAACGGTAACACACCAGCCTTTGGAGCTGGGTTTCCTGGTTCGAATCCAGGCCCGGGAACTTGCTTGATCTCTACGAAAACCGCGATTCGGGGATGAAACGCATGGCGAAGAAAGGAACGGGAAAGCTGGAAGGACTTTGCGTCTTGGTCTTGGCGGCCGGAGAGGGCACGAGGATGGAATCCTCGCTCCCCAAGGTGCTGCATCCGGCCGGCGGCAAGCCGCTCGTCTATTACATCCTGCGGCTGGCGAACGCGCTCAAGCCGAGCGGCATCGGGATCGTGGTCGGCCATCAGGCCGACGACGTCCAGAAGCAGACGCAGGACACGGCGCGCAGCCACGCCTTCAACCGCCCGCTGACGTTCATCCGGCAGAAGTCGCCCACGGGCTCGGGCGGCGCGGTGCTCGAGGCGGTGCCGTTCCTGAAGAAGTTCCAGACGGCCGTCGTCATCTGCGGCGACACGCCTCTCCTCACCTACGAGACGCTCTACGCGCTGGTCAATTACCACCGCGAGCAGAAGTGCCAAGTCACGCTGCTCACCGCCAAGCTCGCCAACCCGCGCGGCTACGGGCGCATCATCCGCAGCCCGCTCGGGGACGTCGTCAAGATCGTCGAGGAGTCCGAGGCGTCGCCGAAGGAAGCGGCGATCAACGAGGTCAACTCCGGCGCCTACTGCTTCGAGACGCAGCTGCTCATGGACGCCTTGAAGGAGATCAAGCCGACGGGCCCCAAGCGCGAGCAGTACCTCACGCACGCGCTCGAACTCATCCGTTCCAAGGGCGGCCGCGTCACCGCGTTCATGAGCTCGACGCCCGAGGAAGTCCTCGGCGTCAACAGCCGCATCCAGCTCTCCCAGGTCGAGCGGGTCCTCAACCGCCGCGCGCTGGACCGCTTGATGCTGTCGGGCGTGACGGTCGTGGACCCGTCCCACACCTACGTCGACACCGACGTCGAGGTGGAGCGCGACACGATCATCCAGCCCGGCGTGGTGCTCAAGGGCAAGACGAAGATCGGCCGCGAGTGCAAGATCGGCCCCTACAGCTACCTCGAGGACACGCAGGTCGGCAACAACTGCGAGCTGCGCTTCACGCAGGCGGTGGCCGTGCGCATCCTCGAGAAGTCGACGGTCGGCCCCTTCGCGAACCTTCGCGCGGGCACGGTCGTCGGGCCCCGGGCGAAGATCGGCAACTTCACCGAGATCAAGGCCTCGCGCATCGGCTTCGGCTCCAAGGTGCCGCACCTCAGCTACATCGGAGACACCGACATCGCCGAGGACGTCAACGTGGGCGCGGGGACCATCACCTGCAACTTCAACGGCGAGACGAAGAACAAGACGGTCATCCGGGCCAAGGCCTTCATCGGGTCGAACGTGAATCTCGTGGCGCCGGTCACCGTCGGCCGGGGCGCGAAGATCGGAGCGGGCTCGACGATCACCGAGGACGTCCCCGACGGCGTCCTCGCGATCGCACGGGCAAGGCAGGTCAACAAGTCGTAGGAGAACTCTCATGAGCGCCAGTGGGACAAGATCCGTTTCTCAGGCCAAGCACGCGTCGGGCAAGGCGTCGTCCGCGCGGGGCGCCGCGACCGTGGTCGCGCACGCGGCAAAGGCGGAGCATCCAGCGTCGCTCGAGATGTCCGCGGGGAAGCTGTACCGCTCGATCCGTCTCTTCAGCGGCAACTCGAATCGGCCCCTCGCCGAGAACATCGCCAAGCACATCGGCATCGCGGTCGGGCGGTCTCAGATCGGCCGCTTCGCCGACGGCGAAATCAACGTGCACATCCAGGAGAACGTGCGGGGCTGCGACTGCTACATCATCCAGTCGACTTGCCGGCCCGCGAACGAGAATCTGATGGAGCTCCTGATCATGACCGACGCGCTGCGCCGCGCCTCCGCGGGACGCATCACGGCGGTCATTCCGTACTACGGCTACGCCCGCCAGGACCGCAAGGTCGAGCCGCGCGTGCCGATCACGTCGAAGCTGGTCGCGAACTTGATCACGGGCGCGGGGGCCAATCGCGTCATCACGGTCGATCTGCACGCGGCGCAGATCCAGGGTTTCTTCGACATCCCGCTCGACCACCTCTACGCGGCGCCCGTCTTCCTGGAGTACATCCGCGGGAAGAACCTGAAGAACCTCGCCGTCATCTCGCCCGACGTCGGCGGCGTCGAACGCGCGCGCGCCTTCGCCAAGCGGCTGGACGCGACCTTGGTCATCATCGACAAGCGCCGCCCGCGGCCGAACGAAGCATCGATCTACAACGTCATCGGCGACGTCGAGGGCAAGAACTGCGTCATCTTGGACGACATGATCGACACCGGCGGCACGCTGACGAAGGTGGCCAACGAGATCAAGAAGAAGGGCGCGCTCGAGGTCTTCGCGGCGTGCGTGCACGGGGTGCTCTCGGGAGCGGCCGTGGACCTCGTCGAGAAGTCGAGCCTGAGCGAGATGGTGCTCACCGATTCGATCCCGGTGCACGCCGAGGGCTCCTCCAAGATCAAGATCTTGTCGATCGCCAAACTGCTCGGCGAGGCGATCCGGCGCAACCACCACGGGGAGTCCATCAGCGAGCTTTTCGTCTAGACAATTTCCATGAAGCGAAATGAAACCAACAGCGGTTCGAGGCGTGGCGGACAAGGCTTGCCGTCTTCCGGCGTTTTGTCTTTTCTCGGCACTCGGAACCAAGACAAGCGGAGGACGTAAGTCATGAAAGAGATTCAACTGAACGCGCAACTGCGCGAGAACGGCAAGAGCAACAAGAAGGAGCTCTCGGGCCTCAGGGCCACGAAGATGATCCCGGGGGTCGTCTACGGCGGGAAAAAGGAGCCCGTCTCCGTCGTCGTCAACGAGAAGGAGCTTCTCGCGGCGACGAAGACCGGGGGCGCCAACGCCATCCTGCATTTGAAGCATCCCAAGGGCGAGGACACGGTAATCCTGAAGGAACTGCAGCGGCACGTGGTCAGCAACCAGCCGATCCACGCGGACTTCCAGCGGATCTCTCTGAAGGAGAAGATCGAGGTCAAGGTTCCGCTCCACGTCATCGGCGAGGCGCCCGGCGTCAAGCTGCACGGCGGCATCCTGGAGCACGTGCTCCGCGAGTTCCGCGTGCGCTGTCTGCCGACCGAGATCCCGCAGCGCATCGACGTCGACGTGAGCCGCCTCGAGGTCAACGAGAGCCTGAAGGTCAGCGACATCAAGACGCCGGAAGGCATCGAGGTCTTGGACGCGGCGGACCATCTCGTCGTGAGCGTCTTCGTCCCCGCCGAGGAAGCGGCGACGCCCGCGGCAGGCGCCGAAGGCGCGGCCGCGGCGGCGGAGCCCGAGGTCATCGCCAAGGGCAAGAAGGACGAGGAAGGCGCGGAAGGCGAGGCGAAGGCCGGCGACAAGAAGGCCGCCGCTCCCGCCGCGGCTGCCGGCGACAAGAAGAAAGAGGCCGGCAAGTAGACTGCATTGCCGATCCAACTGGTCGTTGGATTGGGCAATCCCGGCCCGAAGTACGCGGATACGCGCCACAACGTCGGCTTCATGCTGGTGGACGGACTGGCGGCGGGCGAGGGCTACAGGCCTTGGAAGGTCCCGGGGCTTGGCGAGCATGCGAAGGCGTCCTTTTCGGATGCCGTCCATCTCGTCAAGCCCCTGACCTTTATGAACCTCTCGGGCCGCATGGTGCAGAGCTTCGCCCACTTCTATAAGATTCCGCCGGCCGACGTCCTGGTCTGCTACGACGACAGCGACCTGCCGCTCGGCAAGCTCCGCATCCGCTTGAAGGGCTCCTCCGGCGGCCACCGGGGCATGGAGTCGGTCCTCGAGATGCTGGGCACGCAGGAGGTGCCCCGGTTGCGCATCGGCATCCGCGCCGCGGGGACCAGAGCCGAGGCGATGGACATCGTGCTCAAGGCGTTCGGCAAAGAGGAGCGCAAGACGATCGACAAGGTGCTCGAGGACGCGAGGGCCGCCGTCGAGCTTGCGTCGAGCAAGGGCGTGGAGGCCGCGATGAACAAGTATAATTCATCGGGTGACGATCCGGCATGAGTCCGCTATTTAAGTTCTCCGTTGGGATTGCATTCTTCTTCCTGGGTTTGGGATACCTCTATCGTCCCGATTTGATCGAGCGCATGAACGCGTTGATCCGGGAGTATCTCTTGAACGACGCCCACATAGCGCTCGAGCGGCGCAAGTGGGGGATGTTTTTCCTGCTTCTCTCCTTCCTGTTCCTGTACATGACGTACACGGCGACGAACCCGTCGGTGCGGCCGTGACCGCGCCGGCGCCGCTCCTCGAGACAGCGGACAAAGCTCTGGGCTGGATCAAGGCGCGGCTGCCCAAGGGCGCCGAGGCCGAACTCTTCCTCTCTCGCGGCGAGGAGCGGAGCGTCGAGATGCGCGACGGTCGCATGGACACGCTCCAGGAATCGCAGGACGAGGGGATCGGCCTGAGAGTCTTGAGCGAGGGGCGCATGGCTTTCGCGTTCTCCGCAGGCTTGGGCTCGGCGGGCCTCGAGCACGTGTTCCGGCAGGTCTTGGACCAGCTCCCGTTCATCCCGCCGGACGAGCACCGCGCGCTGCCGTCCGGGGAGTCCACGGCCGAGCGCGTCGCCGCGATGGCGCCGTCGATGTCCGACCCGGCCTTGTTCGTCCGTCCGCTCGAGGAGCAGCTGCCGCGGATGGAGGGCATGCAGGCCGCGGCCTTGGCCGAGGACAAGCGCGTTAAGCATGTCCTGCGCCTCAGCTACGGCGAGAGCCGGAGCGAAGTCGCCATCGTCAACACCCGCGGGGTGCGGGCGATCGAGGGAGGCAGCCACTGCAGCGCGGGGCTCGCCGCGGTGGCGGAGCGAGGCTCGCAGGTCCAGTTGGGCGGAGGCTCCTCCGTCGGCCGCTTCTACTCCGACGTCGATTTCGACAGGGCGGCGCGCGACGCGGCGCGGCGCGCGGGCGCCCTCTTGGACGCGCGGAAGCCGCCTACGGCGCGGCGCGCGGTGCTCTTCGATCCCTGGGTCTCCGGGGAATTCCTCGAGCTCATCGCCGGCGCGTTGTCGGCGGACCAGGTGCAGCGGGGCAAGTCCTTGTTCAGGGGAAAGCTCGGGGCGGCGGTGGCGAGCTCCCGGGTCACCTTGGTCGACGACCCGTGGCTCGAGCGCGGCATCGCGACGGCGGCGTTCGACGACGAGGGCGTGCCGACGCGGCGCAAGCGCATGATCGAGGCCGGCGTTCTCAAGGAGTTCTACTACGACACCTACACGGCCCGCAAGGACGGCCGCGCCTCCAATGGGACCGCGGGCAGGGCGTCCTATAAAGGAACGCCGTCCCCGTCCGCGTCCAACTTCTATCTGGAGCCGGGAACGATCTCCCGCGAGGCGCTGCTCAAGGACACGCGGGACGGGATCCTGGTGCTCGAGGTCATGGGCATGCACACGGCCGACCCGGTCTCGGGGGCCTTCTCGGTGGGACTTTCCGGAATCGCCGTGGAGAACGGGGAGTTGACGCACGGGGTGCGCGGCGCGATGCTCGCGGGAAACGTCCTCGAGATCCTCGAGCGCGTCGATGGGGTGGCCGACGATCTTTCCTTCTTCACTCGGATGGCGTCCCCGACCTTCCGCGTCGCGGACCTCATGGTCGCATGAGCCGGCCGCTCGACCCGGCGCTCCTCAAGATCCTCGCCTGCCCCGCCTGCAAGATGCCGCTCGCCTTCGATGAGCCCGCCTCCCGCCTCAGCTGTTCCGCGTGCGGTCGTTCTTACGACGTCCGCGACGGGATTCCAATCCTGTTGGTACAAGAATAGATTATCGGCGATCGGAGTCCGGGCGGCCCCGTATGAAGGGGCGTTCCGCACTCCGATCCCCCGGACTCCGTACCCCGAACCCTAGGGTTGATCGTCGTCGGAGTCGGACTCGGGCTGCTGGGCCGGGTCCGGGTAATGCCGGATGGCGAGTCCGATGTAGGCGCCGACGAGCAGGCTCGCGACCGCGAGGGCGCGCACGGGGGCGAGCGAGACCGGCGCGAAGGCCAGGACCGCCTGGAGCACCATGACCGGCGTCTGCGCGAAGACCGCCAGCTTGTAGAGCACCTCGTAGGACAGCCCCTTGCCCGAGACCGCGCTCAGCACAATCCCGATCACGGAGTACAGGAAGCCCGCGGCGAGCGCCCAGAGCGTGTACATCACGCAGGTGAAAAGGAAGAAGCCCGGATAGACCGTGAACGAGGCGAGCCTGCCGATCGAGCGGAAGAAGCTCGCGTCGAGGCGCACGACGTGCTTGCCGCGCACGTGGGAGTAGCGGTACTCGTCGAGCCGCTCGTGCATTTTCACGTAGGCCGCGTGCTTGGTCAAGCACACGACCCAGCCCTCTTTCGCCATCTCCGCGTGCGTCGGCGGCTCGGTCCGCGCGGTGTCGATGCGGATCGCCCCGCCGACGTCCGAGGGCGGCGTCAGCGTGAGCGGTTCCGCGGCGGCGGTCGTCGCGACGCCGTCCTCGAGCGAGACTTCGGGGATGGTGCGCCCGGCCCAGTCGATCGCCTGGCGGATCGTCGGCGCGATCTGGAGATAGAGGGCGACGGTCGAGCAGGCGGCGACGACGGCGGCGAGGAGCGCGGCGTAGGCGATCGTGCGCAGGCCGGACGATTCGGTCCGCGCGGGATAGGTCTCGAAGCGGTAGAGGCAATCGATCGGCTCGCGGAATATGGACATGTCAGCTCCTGGCCGAGCGGCCCACCGCCGCGGACGCCGCGGCGATCATGGCGAGCGCGAACGCTCCCGTCACGGCGAGGCATGTCGCCGCGCTCGGGCCGTCGCCGCCTCCGCCTTGCAGCAGGCCGCGCTGAAGCGCCGCGACCGCGTACGTCACCGGATTGCCGGCCATGACGAGCCTCAGCCACCGCGGCGCGCCGGCGGGGGGAAACAGCGCCCCCGACAGAAGCCACATCGGGATGAGGAAGAGGTTCATCACCGCGTGGAATCCCTGCGTCGAATCGAGCGTCCAGGCGAGGCAGAAGCCGAGCCCCGCCAAGCCGATCGCGACGAGGACGAGCTCCGCCAGGACGAACGGCAGGAGCTCCGCGCGCACAGGCAGGCCGACCGCCGGCGCCAGGGCCAGGAACGCGAGCCCCTGGCTGCAGGAGATCGTGGCGCTTCCGAGCACTTTGCCCAGCACGATGCAGGAGCGCGGGACGGGCGCGGCGAGGACTGCCTGCAGAAAGCCCTCGTGCCGGTCCTCGATCACGGAGATCGTGGAAAAGATGGCCGTGAAAAGGACGATGAGCAGGATCGTCCCTGGGAAAAAGTACTGGAGGTACGTCGTCCCGCTCGGCAGCCCCGGGCCGCTGAAGGAGTTTCCGAGCCCCGAGCCGATCAGGAACCAGAATACGAGCGGGGGCGCGAAGCCGCCGATCACGCGGGCCCGCTCGCGGTAGAACCGCTTCACCTCGCGGTGCCAGAGCGTCGCCACGGAAAGGAGGTAGCGGCTCACGCGCGCGCCTCCTCAAGGGCGTCCTCGGACCAGAAGCGGTGGTTCGTCCGGCGGATGAAGACGTCCTCGAGCGTGGGCTTGGACAGGGTGACCGACTCGACCTGGCCCGGGAAGGCCTCGACCAGTTCCGGGACGAACTCGTGCCCGTTCGGGCGCTCGACGCGCAGGGCCCCGTCGACGGCCGCGGCCGAGACGCCGAACTTGGAGCGCACTTGGGCCGCGAGGCGGTCGGCGTCCTTGCATTTGACCCATATCACGTCGCCCCCGATCTCGCCCTTGAGCGCGTCCGGAGAGCCGATCGCGACGAGCTTGCCGCGGCTCAGGATCGCGAGACGGTCGCAGCGGTCGGCTTCCTCCATCAAGTGGGTCGTCACGATCATCGTGAGTTTCTGCTTGTCGCGGAGCTCCTTGAGGTACGTCCAGATGTCGACGCGCGCGCCCGGATCGACGCCGGTCGTGGGCTCGTCCAGGATGAGGAGCTCGGGCTCGTGGAGCAGCGCCTTCGCGAGCTCGGCGCGCCGCTTGAGCCCGCCCGACAGGTGCTCCACGCGGTCGTCGGCGCGGTCGCGAAGGCGGACGCGCTCCAGCATGGCGTCGATGCGCTTGGCGAGCGTGCTGCCGCTCAATCCGTACAGGTGGCCCTGATGCGTCAGGTTCTCCCGCACGCTCAGGCGCTTGTCCAAGCTCGGGCTCTGGAAGACGACGCCGAAGGCGCGGCGCGCGGCCGAGGGATTCTTCGCGACGTCGCGGCCGAGGATCGAGGCGGTTCCGCCGGAGGCGCCGAGCGTGGTCGTCAAGATGCGGCACAGCGTCGTCTTGCCGCCGCCGTTGGGGCCGAGGAGCCCGAAGAGCTCGCCGCGCCGCACGTCGAAGGAGACGGCGTCGAGCGCCGCCCGCGGCGCGGCGTCCTTCGTGCGCTCGGGATAACGGTGCGACAGCTCGCGGACTTCGACGACCGTCTCGGGCATCAGCGCTTCTTGGCCAGGCCGACCCACTCGGTCTCCGGGCGCTTTTCCTTCCGGTTGACCCAGCGCGCGGCGGTGAAGAGGAAATCGGACAGCCGGTTAAGGTAGACGATAATCCCGTCGGGGACGGGATCGGTGGAGGAAAGTTCTACCGCTTGGCGCTCCGCGCGCCGGCAGACGGTCCGCGCGAGGTGGAGGAGCGAGCCCGCCTGCGAGCCGCCCGGAAGGATGAAGCGCTTCAACGGTTCCAGGTCCGCCGTCATCGCGTCGATCTCGCGCTCGAGGCGCTCCGCGGCGTCGGGGCCGAGTCCCTTGTCGAAGGGCGCGGCGAGCTTGTCCAGTCGATGGGCGGGCGTCGCGAGGAGCGCGCCGACCACGAAGAGTTCCTCCTGCACGCGGTTCAGCGAGGTCTTGAAAGCGGCGAAGGTCCTGCCGGCCGGGAGCGCGGCGATGGCGGCGCCCACGGCGCTGTTCGCTTCGTCGACGTCGCCGTAGGCGAGTACGCGCGGGTGCGTCTTGGAAACGCGCTCGCCGCCCCAGAGTCCCGTTTCCCCCTTGTCGCCCGTTTTCGTGTATATCTTCATCGTCGGGCCGCGGATCCCCGCACTTAGAACCGGAAGCCGAGTCCGAGGTCGATGCCGGGGAGGCCGTGGAGCAGATTGTAGGCGCCGTAGGCGTGGAGGAATGGGATGGGAGAGACGTCGACGCCGGCCGTGAGCCGCGTCCCGCGCGCCGTCGCGGAGCCGCCGACGACGCCGGCGGCGGTGGCCGCGCCGACCGTGGCCTTCGTCACGTCGTAGCCGAAGCCCACGTAGGGATGCACGATCGGGAGGTGAAACGAGGCGACTACGTTGCCCGAGAAGTGCGTCGCGTTGAAGAACTCGTGGTTCAGCTTGTCGCCGAAGACGGAGACCGCGACGTCGGGCAGGACCGAGAGGACGCCGCTCTTGTGGATCCCGTAACGCAGGCCGCCGCCGAAGACGCGCGCGCCTTGGGCCGACATGCCGTGCGCGATCACGTCGAAGTTGAACGGGAGGCCGATCTCCGCCTGGATCATCGGGATGCCGAAGCGCTGCACGCCCGCGTTGCGCAGGATCGTGTCGTCGCGGTCGGGACGCAGCTGCATCGTGCCGACGACGCCGACGTCGAAGCCCGGCATGCCGAGCGAGCGGCCGGAGTGGAAGTTCGTGCCGCCCAGGACGCCGCCGATGTCGAGCGCGAATGGCTTCAAGTTGCCGAGGTTGACGTTGCTCTTGAAGTCGCCGAAGGCGGTCGCGCCGGCCGTCCCGGCGACGATGGCGACGGCGAGTGCGGCGAGGATCGAGGCGGAAGAGCGCTTCAGTAAAGGGGTCATAGGGCCATTATGGAACATTCGTCGACGGAATGTCCATGCGCGGCGACCGTGCGCGCCGAGACGCCGGATCAGGGCGCGGGAATCCCGATCGGCGGGAAGTCGGGGGGCTCGTTCGAGCCGTAGAGCTCGCCGAAGCCGTTGGTCCAGGGCTTCGTCCGATGGACATACGCCACCGCGCCGCCGTACTCGCTGACGAACTCCGCGCCGGTGTAGGAGTAGACGGTGGCCGCGGCGGCGATTGAGGGCTCGCGCAAGCGCGCGAGGATGCGGGCGAGGAGGATGGCGCCGGCCTTGACGTTGTGCTCGGTATTGTTGAAGTCGGCGCCCGGGGGCAGCAGCGCCGCCCAGTGGTACGCCTTGATTCGCATCGGCGGATAGCTGAACGCGCGAATCCTATCGCCGCCGACCCGCGTGATGATGTCGACGCTAAAGGACATCGCGGGCCCCGCGAGCGCGCTTTCCATGAACATGACGCTCCGGACGAGGTCCGGAAGCGAAGGGTCCCTGCTCGCGTCGGCGCAGGCCTTGACGATGAGCGCGTCGTAGCTCCGGACCTGGGAGCGCGCGAAATCCAGCGACAGGCCCTTCGCCTTCCGGTACTCGATGAACTCGACCTTGCCGAAAGGCTTCCTCGCGGGAGCCACGACGAAGTCCGCATGCCAGTCTTCGAGGATGCTCCAGCGCCGGCTTTCCTCCATCGACATGATCATCTTGTCTTTCGGGTATCTCTGGGCCGCCTCGATCTCCTGCTTGGCGATGATATTCTGGGGCGCGAGGGGTCGATGCTGGACCAATTCCTCGACTGGCGCACCGCCGATGGAAGGGACGTAGAGCGTGCTCTCGGCCGGCCGCATGAAGCCGGTCTCGATCGCCGCGGCGGGGCTTGAGAAAATGAAAGCGACGCTCCCAATAAGAGCGAACAAGGTCCGGCCCCGCGTTTCGAAAAGGGGCATTGCCATATATTATGCGCGCGCGCGCTTGCCCCCAAGGGCACAAGGGGAACCTGCCGAATGGGCCCAAGGGACCACTCCAATTCTGCGGGCCGCCGCGAACTTTATAGGATTTTCCTGCGGAATCAGTGACTCGCCAGCTTATAGTACCCCAACGCCTCCGGCAGTTCTTCGCGTATCTTCGCGATCCGGTCCGAGTGCGTAGGGTGAGTGCCAAGGTAGCGCTGCAGGGGGTCTTCCTTCCCGCCGGACGACGAGGCCATCCGCTCCCAGAAACCGACGGCGGCCGTCGGATCGTAGCCGGCCTTGGCCATCAAGATGAGACCGATGTGATCCGCCTCGCTCTCCTGCGTGCGGCTGTAGGGAAGCAGCACGCCGACCGTGGCGCCGAAACCGTACGCCTGCTGCGCGAGCTGCTGCGTCGCCTCGGGCTTGCTCGCCATGGCGGCGGCGAGAGCGACGCCGCCGAGCTGGGCGACGAGGCCCTGGCTCATGCGCTCGGACCCGTGGCGGGCCAAGGCGTGCGCGATCTCATGCCCCATCACGACGGCGAGGCCGGCTTCGTCCTTAGCGATCGGGAGGATGCCGGAGTAGACCGCGACCTTGCCGCCCGGGAGGCACCACGCGTTTACGGTCTTCGGGTCGTCGATCAGATTGAACTCCCACTTGAAGTCCGGCTTCTCGGCCGCTCGCGCGAGCCGCTCGCCGACGCGGCGGACCAAGGCGACGGCGTCCTGGTCGGTCGAGAGCTTCGCCTCACCCAGCGCCTTCCGGTATTCGCTCTCCCCGAGCGCCGCTTCTTCGCCCGCCGGGACGAGCACGAGATGCGAACGGTGCGAGTAGGGGACCGTCTGGCAGCCCAGCAGCGCGAGTGCGGACGCGAGAATGATTCCGGCGGACGCGTTCCTCATGCGGTCAGGATATCCCGACTCGCGCCTCCGTTCCATGGACGGCCTGTAATAGTAAAGTAAAGACCGTATCCTATGCTCTTCGGCGATGAGGGTCCTCTTTCGAGCCATCCGCAGCGCCGTTGCGGGGCTGCTCCTTGCGTCGCCTTGCGCGGCGAACGCCGTCGACGGTCTCCGGGTCGATCGAGGTCTCGCTTGGATTGACCCCGGCGGCGCCTCGGTAAGGAATCAACGAGCGGCTGCCGGCGGCTCGCTCAACGCGGTGTCGAGAGCGTCCTTGCCGGTTTCGACCGGGACGCGCGGCTCGATGCCGACGCCCTCCAGGTGCCGTCCGTCCTTGAATTCCCTGTAAGCGGTCGCCATCTTCAGGACGATGCCGCTGTTCGGCAGCACGAATTCGCTGACCCGGCGCGTATGCACCAACCCCTCCGTCCGGCCGCCGACGGTGCGGACGTACGGATGCGCCTCGAGGTCCGTCAGCATGCCCTCGCAGGCGGACGCGCAGCCCGAGTCGATCAGGACCGACACCGGCCGGGCGAATCCGGCCTTCGGATCAAAAGGAACCCCGGGCTCGGGACGCCGCTCGAGCGTCCGTGTCTCCGGATTCTTGAGCTGTGCGGCCAAGCGTCTCTTCGCGTCCGCCAGCCGCTGCTCGACGAATGTCTCGACGTCGCCCGTCCCCGATCGCGCGAGCTGGCGGCGCAGGCTGACGATCGCCATCGCCTGCGCTTCGGGAGACTCGATCATCAAGTCGCGCGCGACCGGAGAGGGAGGCTCTCCGCCGTAGAGCCGCCGGACGAGCCACAGGCCTCGAGTCGGATCGCCGCCACCGTTGCCCCGCATATCGAGCACCAGCGCGTCGGCGTCGAGCAGCGTCTCGACCGCCTGTTCAAATCCGTCCCAGCGAGGGTCGGCGAAGTTGGGAAAGTACGAGATCGCGATGATGCCGAACGTTCGCACGCCCGTCTTGCGCCGTTCCACGGTCCACCGTCGTCTCGCGGAGCGCGCGAGATTGACGCCGACGCGCGAGCGAGGTCTCGAGGGGATCGTCCGGCAAGCCTTGTTGTCGAGAGTGACGGTCAGGTGCCGGTCCGGAAAGGCGGCGAATGCCTCGGCGACCGCGGCGCAGAAGTCCCTCGCGGCGAGGCGGTCGTCCGAGGCGATGGCGGGGACCCCGCGCACATGGCGCAGAGCGTTCGTCCAGGAGGTCGTCGATACCGCGAAGCGTCCGGCGTACGCCCGTTCCATGGCGGTCGCGAGCAACTCCGCGTCTTCTTCGGCCTCGGCGCGGGTGAGCGACGGCTTGCCGGGGCCCAGCGGAGCCTCCGCGATGCGTTCGGCGGCGCTTCGAGCGTCGGCGGCGGCCGCCGGCGAAACGAGAAGCACCGCGACCGCCAGCGCGCCCGCGAGGAATACGGGGGACATTGCCGTATAAGCATACGCGGCCGGTCACCGGCGCGCAAGAACCGGTGAGCGCCCGAATTGCTATAATCTAGTCGCCGCTTTCGGGCAGTTAGCTCAGCGGTAGAGCACTGTCCTCACACGACAGGGGTCACAGGTTCGAATCCTGTACTGCCCACCATTTGTTAGGATGCCTGCAAGTCGATCAATTTCGATTTGCAGGCATTGTGCTTATTCGGTTCGAGCGATGAGCAATAAATCTGTGCTGGGAGTGATATGCAGGTCAATTAATTACCGCTTTAGGCAATTGCGTGCGAACAAATGGATAAGCCGGACCACCTGCCAGATCACGAAAGCGGCTTGCGGCGTCTAATGTCTGACGCCGGAGGAAAGCCCTACGAGGCCGTCGAAACGCTTGAGCAAGCGAAGGCCCATCCAGATGGGATCGTTGTTTTTGAAGGAGATGGCGGCGGCCAGATATATGCTGTCGCCCAAGTGGGCTGCGTTAACTGTAGCGGATCGGCGTTACAAGCTTTGCTCATCGACATCGATGCGCATGGCTGGAATGACCCCACTTCCGCTCGGATCTCTTTTGAGCGCGGCGCCGTAGGTGAAACTGTTTCTGGTGGAATGGGCGGCGGATTAGTTGCCAAGGGTATTTGGGTCCATCCCGAGCTAGAATCTCTGAAGGCGGCAATCACCGAGGTAGTCATCGGTAAGCGGCAGAGGCTTGACGTCGCCTAACCATCCGATTGAGCCGCTACGGCTTGAATCCTATTCGCCGCCCGGGTTCTTTTGGATAGGCCATCAAACCTCGGATGGCCGCAAAGACTTCCTTGAATTGCGCATCATATCTCGATTCCAGCTCGTCCAATCGCCGCGCTAAACCAGGATAGGAAGATACCAGACGCCTTAATTTCACGAAGGCGCGCATGATTCCAATGTTGACGTGAACCGCGCGTTTGCTGCGAAGGACGCTGGAAAGCATCGCCACGCCTTGCTCGGTAAAAACTCGGGGAAGATATTTCGAATGCTTGCCCCATCTTAAGCTTCCAATTTGGAATCTTAAGATTTGAGACTCCTTCGTGCTGAGTTGGAACATGAAGTCGTCGGGAAATCGATCGGTATTTCTGGTGATAGCCTTATTCAGGTTGCCCGTAGAAACGCCATAGAGTTCAGCCAGATGGCTATCAAGCATAACCCTGTGGCCGCGGATAAAATAGATTCGATGCTCAAGCGTTTCCGCGGGAAGGGATGGTTGCATGGGTTAACGTCCTCCATTATGTATACGATTGGGGACGCCAAAAAGTTCCATTAAAAAATCAGCGAGAGCTCCGGAGGGTTCGAGCAATGTCCTGAACTCCCCCTCAAAATGGGCAACCAGGCGATTCTATTGAGCCTTTGCTTCAAAACCAGTTTCTAAGATTGTCTGTCACGGCCCACCACTTTACGAGATGCCTGCACGTCGAGCCGATTCGATCTGCAGGCATTACCGTTTTTCAGCCCTTGGGTCGAACGCCGGCGCGCCCGTTGAAATAAACCGAACCGATCGAACGTATGGTTGAAAAGGGAACTGCGGCTCATGCCTCGATCATCGTCGAAATCGGTCGCTCCGGCGATTGCAATCGTCGCTTCCATCGTTCTCGTTCTAGGGATTGCGCTCGCGACCGTCGGGCGAAATCGAATCTACCGTGGTCCTAACAAGGAACCCGACGCCTGGAACAAGCACGTCGACCGAAAAATGATCGTGGCGGAGGCGCGGAAGCTGGTCGGCGTGTGGTATGACCCTCTGCAGGGGTACCTCAACAACATCGGCGGAAGGGCGGGCTTCATCGTCTGCATGGACGTCCCGACGATCGCCTATAGAAACGCGGGGGCATCGATCCGCAGGCTCCTGGAGGCGGACTATCGAGCGCATCCCGGTCACTACGGCAAGCGCGACGGAAACCCGGGTGATCCCTACTTCGATCGCAGAGCGCGGAATCTATATTCCTATTGCAAGCACAACGGCTGCCTCGACGAAGACGGACCGCCGGAGCCGGGCGACGTGGTTTTCATGAGCCGGAGCCGGTCGGGATGGATCTCCCACATCGCCCTCGTCAGCAGCGTCGAGACGTCGGGGACGTACAGGGTCATCGAAGCGTCGCGCGACGACTGGTACGCGACTCGCGAAGAAGACGGCGAGCGGATGTTCGCCAGAGGTTGGATCTTCCGGGGCTTCGGACGGCCGCTTGGGCGCTCGACTCGGAAAAGTTAGAATTGGCGCATGAACGAACTGGCCATCGACAAGGACACCGGTGTGGTGAGCGCGGGGGAATTCAAGTTGGGGCCCGATCTGACGCCGGCTCAGTGGGCCGCGCTGCCTCCGCTCAGCCCAGCTCGAGTGCCCGGTTATCTAAAGGTGGCGGCGGGCGGCAAGGACCTCTCGGTGCTCGCGATGTTCCCGCCGAGCGGTGAGGTTTTGCTTACGCTTTGCATGGCAGACTTGAATTTCGACGAAGACGCGAGAAAGGTGTGGCACGACGGGTGGCTGGCCAAGCAGCTGGGTAGAAAGCCGCCCTACAAATACGCTTGGGGCGAGGTCGTGTCGCAGCTCGAAAGGCGATCCGGCGTGAGCGTCATTACGGTCGCCTATCCTCGGCGCAAGAAGTCGTCGGATCCCAAGAAGCTGACTCCGGCTACCGTCATGCGGTATCTGGCGGAGAAGGTGGCCCCCGTCTTGAAGGACGCCGGGTTCTCGGCCGACCCGGCCGCGGGGCGGCTCTCTCGGACGAAGGGCGGACGAAAGGACGTCATTGCGATTTCCTGCGTCCGGAGCAAATACGGGGGCGTCAGCGTGAATATTTTTCTGCAGAAGGACCGCCCGGGCAAGTCGCAGACTTCGACGAACCTCGTGAACGTGACGAGCAAACCCGGTTACTACATCGTCTCCAGCCTGGAAGAGCTCGACCACGCCGCGTCGATGGCCGCGTGGGCGCTGCGCGACGACGCCCTGCCTTTTTTTTCGAAGGCCGCTTCATAGCCGTCGAGGCCGGGGTTTGACGCCGGACGGTTCTTCTGGTATATGCCTCCCATGGACCGGAGGGGAATGACGGCGCTCGTGCTCGCGCTGTGGAGCGCCGCCGCGTCGCTCTCCCGCGCCGAACCTCCATCGACCCCCGTCGAGGCGAACGCCTACGCGACGTCCGCCCAGCTGAGCGAGATCCGCGCGTACATCCGCCAGGCCTGGAGCATGCTGACGCGCTCGCCCGCCTCCTTGGTGCGCGCCGCGGCCGATCCCAAGTTCCTGGCGAAGAGCGAGAAGCCCGTCGTCTACGTCCCGTCCGAGGAAGACGTCCTCACGGTGCCCAAGAGGCTTCAGCAGACCGTCCCGGCCGAGGAGTTGACGCGCATCCGCTTCAAACCCCTCCCCGCGGGCGGCGTCATCCCGGCGCCCGGCCTCCTGTATCTGCCCAATCCGTACGTCGTCCCCGGCGGACGCTTCAACGAGATGTATGGCTGGGACAGTTACTTCATCCTGGTCGGCCTTCTCCGCGACGGGGAGCTTGCCTTGGCCAAGGGGATGACCGACAACTTCCTTTATGAAGTCCTTCACTACGGGAAGGTGCTCAACGCGAACCGCACCTACTACCTCACGCGGTCGCAGCCGCCGTTCCTCACGGAGATGGTCCTGCTCACCTACAAGAAGACCGGCGACAAGGCGTGGCTCAAGAACGCGGTGCCGGCGATGGAGACGTACTATTTCTATTGGACGCGCGGGGACCACGTGACGAAGGACGGGCTCTCGCGCTATTTCGACTCCGGGCATGGCCCGGCGCCGGAAGTCGTCTCGAGCGAGCGCGACGCGAAGGGTCTTACGCACTACGACCGCGTGGCCGAACACTTGAAGACGCACACGATCCCGGACTTCCAGACGAACAAGTTCTACGACGCGAACTCGGGCCGCCTCACCCCGCTCTTCTACCGCAACGACCGATCGATGCGCGAGTCGGGATTCAACCCCTCCGACCGATTTGGGCCGTTCAACGCGGAGGTGCTCGACACGACTCCGGTGTGCCTCAACTCGCTCCTCTATCGGACGGAAACGGGGATGGAGGAGATCCAGACGATCCTCGGAAACCCGACCGCGGCGTCGGTTTGGGCCGCGCGAGCCAAGAAGCGCCGTAGTTTCGTCAACGCGTTCATGTGGGACGACAAGGACGGGCTGTATTATGACTTCAATCACGAGACGCGCAAGCCGCGGCGCTATCCCTTCGTCACGACCTTCTACCCGCTCTGGGCGGGGATCGCCGAGCCGAAGCAGGCGAAGCGGGTGCGCGGGAACCTCCGCCTGTTCGAGCGGCGCGGGGGGCTCATGACGAGCACGAACTCCTCGGGGCAGCAATGGGACGCGCCTTTCGGCTGGGCGCCCATGCAGATGATCGCGATCGAGGGGCTTCGGCGCTACGGCTTCAACGAGGACGCCGACCGCATTTCGGTCAATTTCCTGTCGATGGTCCTCGCCGAGTTCGTCGAGCACCACGCGATCAAGGCGCGCTATGACGTCGTCACCCGCAAGTCGGACCTCCCGGCCGGTATCCGCTTCGGCTACGAATCCAACGAGATCGGTTTCGGCTGGACGAACGCCGCCTTCGAAGAGCTCTACGAGATGCTCCCCGAGGCCGAGCGCGCGAAGGTCCTCGATCTGCGGGGCCGAAACCCCGGACGCTGAGCCGGAAACCGCGTTTCCCGGTTAGGCCGTCGAACCCGCCATCCTCTTTCTGGCTCCTTGTGCCCTCTCGCGCAGGGGCCGATGGATGCTTACCGCGCCCTTTCCGCCCGTGTATTATGTCCGCGAGAGGAAATACATGAAAATCCATTGGGCGGCATGGGGCATCCTGGCGTTGGCGGCGTGTCCGCTCCAGGCGCGGGAATGGGCGGGCAGCCAGTTCACTTCGATCGACGAGCGGGTGTGCAAGCACCCTCGACAGCCGGACGGCACCGACACGCGGATGGACTGCCCCGGGGCGGGAGGCTACACCCTCCAATTCTCGGGCGAGTCGGGATACCGCTCTGTCACGGTCGTCGCTCCGGACGGCAAGGAGACGACGATCGTCCTTCACATCCCCGGCTTCGATATCGAGCTGGGCAGTCCGAAGATCGAGATGATCCACGTCGAGTGGCTGACGGAGGCGAAGGGCGGGACCAAGGTCCCCTACTCCTTCATCCTGCCCATCGACGCGGTGGAGCGTCAGGCGGGAATACGCGAACACCATTTCGTCGTCGTTCAATTGAGCCCGGCGACCTGCCTCGTCGAGATCGTGCCGGTCCTCAGCATCGACTCGGTCATCGATCGCTACTGGACCGCCCAGGGCGTCGCGGACGCGGTTCATGAATGTAGGCAGGGAGTCCCGCATTAGGCGGTTCCGATTGCCGGGGCGCGGGTAGGTCTCCCGGCGCATTCTTTAGGAGGGACTAGCGCCATATCCTGTCCGTATGGGCGCTCTTTCCGCATTTCTTCTTTCCACATTGGTGATTCCGGCGTCGGCGGGTCCTACTCTCGAGCAGGCCAACGCGAGGAGCCGCATTTTCCTTGGGGAGTTTGTGCCCCATAATCAGCCGCGCGAGAGCGGCGAGGGATTTTATTCCTTCGAGGAGGCCGGCCACCCGAAGCTCCAGAAGCCGTGGAAGGCGACGTGGAACATCGGATTCACCTGGCCCTCGTCGTGCACCGGCTTTTACGTCTCGAGGAATTACTTTCTCACGGCGCTCCACTGCGTGACGAACTGCCGCAAGGACGGGCAGGCGTTCGGCGCGGTGGCGGACGGGCACCTCTACATGAACCGCGTCCCGGCGTCGCAGATTCCGGACGACTTCCGCTGCGAGGACGCGTCCCTGCGCTTGAACACGGAATCGGCCGAGCCCGTGAACGCGCGGATCGTCGCGACCGGCAGCGGCGCCGCGATCACCCGGGCGCGGAACTTCGGCTCCTACACCGACGCGCAGTTCCGGGAATTTCAGGAGCGCAAGGCCAATCAGTCCGACTGGGCGCTGGTCAAGGTGAGCCGTCCCTCCGCCGAGGCCGTTTGCGTCCGTACGGGCGAGCTCAAGGATGGGGAATCGATCTGGGGGATTGGGTTCCCGGCCGCCGCCCAGCGCAACCACCATTCCTCCGACGGGCGCCGGAAGTACGTGACGCGCGGCACGAAAAGCCGCGGGGGCTTCTTCGGCAATGCCTGGCTCGCGAAGGCGAAGATCGAAGGCGGCATCGCCAGGATCTTGGCGGACTTTTACGGCGACCGCATGCACTGGGTCACGAGTGACGGCTACACCGGCATGAGCGGCGGAGGGATATTCGACGGGGAAGGCCGCGCGCTCGGCATCTACGCCGTGTTCGTCGTCGACGGCGAGATGAGCGGGGGCGTCGGCGCCAACGAGGCGTACTACTCGGGCGCCAACGGCTATCTCAAGATGACGCACATCGTGGCCGAGGCCAAGGCGCTCCTCGGCGATGAGCGCTTCCGCGAGGCGTTCGCCTGCGTAGACCCGTAGGCTACTTCGCGTCCAACGTCGCGAGCCAATCCGCGACGGGCTTGACCGCGTCGCGGGGCAGCGAGACGTGGCTCGTCGAGATCCTTTGGAACTTGCTCTTCGGGTGCGGCGGCGCCTTAACGAAGAAGTAGTCCTCGTCCACCTTGTCGCCGGCGGGCACGATGACGAGAAGCGGCGTCGGCGCCTTGAACGCGGCCGCGGCTTTCGGCATTACGGCCCGGCCTTCGGGGTCGAACCAGCTGAGATAGATCTCGGCGGTCGTCGTGACGGACATCGACTTTCCCGTGTTCAGATCGTTGAAAGAACGCCTCGCCTTTCCATTCCCATCGGCCACGAGCGAGCGCGCCCGCGCGACGTCCTGGCCGAGCCTGCTCGTGAAGGCGTATGTCTCCGGCAGGTGTCCGGGCGCCAAGGCGATCACCCCGTCGACGCCCGCGCGCGAGGCCGCGTAGCCGAGGGCCGCCCCGGCGCCCATGCTGTGGCCGGCGATGATCACGCGCTTGGCGCCCTTCTTTCTCAAGCCCTCGACCGCTTGGTCGATCTCGACCATGGCTTCCTCGAACGTCGCGTCGTAGATGCGCGCTTTGGACCAAGGCATCTCGGGGGTGGAGATCATGTAGCCCTTTTCCTCGAGCCCTTGGGAGACCGGCTTGGTGTAACCATTCGGCCTTCCCTCCTTCCCGTGCAGGAGGACGACGCCGACGTCGGCGGCGAGGGCTTGAGCTGGGGCAAGGAAAGCCGCGAGCAGCGCCGCGGCGACACGCCTCATCCGTGCAGGGTAGCCCGCTCCCGTCCCCGTGTCAATGACGCCCTGGACAAGGCGTGGGAACTCGGATAATATTTGGGCTATGTCCTCCATCGCGTTCACCAAAAATTACACGGACCATTCCAACAACCAGGGCTACCAGTTTGAGTTCCATTGCGATAAGTGCGGCAACGGCTTCCGCTCGAGCTACGCCGCCAACAAGCTGGGGATCGCGACGAGCTTCTTGGGAGCCGCGGCCGACATGTTCGGCGGCGCGTTCGGGCAGGCGGCGCGGGCGGGAGATCACCTCAAGGATGCGATGCGAGGCAAGGCGTGGGACTCGGCCTTCGCCGGCGCCATCGAGGAGATCAAGCCCCGTTTCCGCCAGTGCCGCCGCTGCGGCCACTGGATCTGCCCGGAAGTCTGTTGGAACGAGCCGGCGTCTATGTGCAAGCAATGCGCGCCCGATCTGACCGAGGAGAAGGCCGCGGCGCAGGCCGACGCGCTCAAGTCCGCCGTCGCCTCGCAACTGCAGAAAAAGGCGCAGGACGCCGATCTGGTCGGCGACATGGACGTCTCGAAGCAGTCTGCCGCCGCCTGCCCGCACTGCCGAGCCGCGCTGAGCGGCGGCAAATTCTGCCCGGAATGCGGCAAGCCCGTCGCCGATCCCTCGGCCTGCTCGAAGTGCAAGGCGCCGTTGGCCGGGGGCTCCAAATTCTGCGCCGAGTGCGGCGCGCCCAGATAGGCCCATCGCACTCCTTCCGACCTAGCCCTGCGGCACTGGTACTCGTCCGGCGGCGGCGGTATCATCTCATAGGATGATCGCGCGCAATCTCGCCGCCGCTCTGGCCCTTGTCCCGCTCGCCGCGCCCCTTTCGGCGCAGGTGCGCGCCGTCGAACCTGTCGCGCTGCAGCGGCCATCCAAGAACCCCTGACTTTCCGCCTAAACAACGAGTAGGCCCTTCGTGCCTTGCGGGCCTAGGCCTTTCGGGCCAAGCTGTCCGCATGAACCGGACTCCCCTGCTCGTCTCGCTGGTCTTCGCCGCGCCCTCCGCTTGGAGCGCCGGGCTTCCGTCCTTGCCGACCGATGTCCGCACCTTCCTCCGTCCCGCCGTCGTGGAAGTCCCCAGAGTCTCCGGAGCCGCGGTCGAGCATCCTTTCCTCGCGCGGGCGAAGGCGATCGACGCGCGTCTGCGCAAGGCCGGCCACCTGCGCGCCGACGTCGCCTTCCACATGAACGAAAACCCGGACTACGAGAACGCTTCCGCCTACGTCCTCTACGATTTCGCGAAGAACCGCTGCGACGTATTCATCGACGAGAAGGGGATGCGCAAGAACGGCTTCGAGGACGAGTTCCTCTTCCGCTTCGTGATGTACCACGAGCTCGCTCACTGCCACCTCTACGCGAACCCCAAAGACCTCAAGCCATTCCCGGCGCTGAGCGACCGCGCCAACCGGATCGCGTCCGACCTCGTGCACCTCGAGTATTTCCGGACCCCGGACGGGGACGGCCCCAAGGTCAACGGTTACTCCACGTATCACGAGACGTACGCCGACGTGAAGGCGGTCGGCATCTTGCTCTCGGAGAGCGGGTCGGACGCCGGCGTGCGCCGGATCGTCAGCTTCCGCGAAGGCGCGGCCTGGTCCTTCATGGACACGCACGACAACGCGGCGGTGTTCCCGCGAGTGCTTGCCGCGTCGTGGCCCTCGGACCCTGATCGCCTCGACGCCCAAGCGCGGGCGATCGCCGATCCTTACATCGTCGTGAACTTCTTCCGCAAGCTGTACCGTCCGTCCGTGTGGGACTACGTGGCCTTGAGCGACGTCCTCGCCTCGAACCTCCGGACTCCGGCCGTCGAGCTGCGCTTGACATACGGAGACGAGGAGGTGCGCAAGTCCCTGCGCGAGCGCTTCGCCAACGCGGCGGCGTCCCCGAACCTCACTTGGCGCGAGTATGCCCGCATCGTCCTGAGCGGCGCAAAGGAAGAACAGCTTGTGGACGCGTTTTTCCGGGCCCGCTACGGAGTCGGCGTGAAGGACCTCGTCGCCGAGGACGCCTCGCTGCGCGCCGCGTTGAAGGGCGACTAGGCGCGGCGCGTGTTCGGCTTTGATATCATGGCCAGATGCCCGTCGCGCTGTTCGGCGCTCTTCTCGTCACGGCCGCCTTCGGCATTTCATTCTACGTCCTGTATCCATTTGTTTTTGACGCCCGGCGCAGCCTCTACGCCGCGGCGCTGATCTCCGGCGCATTCGCGCTCGCCTTGTCCGTCCCCTGGCCCGATAATCCTCTCGCCGCGGTTCTCAAGGAGCAGGGTGCTTCCGCCCTCCGCCGTAATCGTTGGATCGCGGAGGATATCAGAGTAAGCCGCGCCAAGGAGGCGTACCGGAGCGCGATGCTCGACCGATTCAAGACTGCCGCCGCGTTCGAGCCGGGACCGGGCGGCGGCGCTGTCCGGGCGGGACAAGTCGCCGGACGCCCGGCATGGCTCGATTCGTCTACCGGACTCGTGTGGGGCGCTCCCTTGGAGACCGTATTGCCGGACTACTCGGAGGCGTCTTGGCGCACGGCGAAAGCGGCGTGCGCCGCGGCCGCGCCCGAGGGGACTTGGGCGCTTCCGTCGATGGCCGAGTACCTCAAGGCGAAGAACGCTGGGCTGCTGTCCGCCGTCGAGGACTTCGCGAGCCGTCGGCGCTGGTACGCGACGGTCTTCGTCCCGGACATGCGGCTCGAGACGATGGGGCTTTTCTCGACGTCGGCCTCCAGCAACGCGTCTCCCGCCGGGGGCGACTTCGGCGTGCGCTGCGTCGCCCGCACCGAGGCGGCGCCGGCGTCCGGCTATCCGATGACGAGCAACGAGGAAGTGCTTCGCGCGCTGAACGGAGGCAAGCGATGACGTGGATCTACGCGGCTTTGAAGTTCGCCGTCTACTCCGGCTGGTGCTGGGTCGGACTGAGAGCCCTTCGGCCGCAGGAGACGCCGAGCGCGCGCGCGGCGCTTGGGCTCGGCCTGCTGCGCCTCTCGATGGGTCTTGGTTTCGGCGTCCTGATCTGGTTTTTGGCGAGCTTCGTCGCCGTCCAGATCGTGAGGAGCGAGCCTTTGATCTACCTCATGGTCTACGTGCCGGTGCGCTGGGTGGAGTGGGGGATCATCGAAGGGCTCCTGGTCCGGGACTCCGGCCCCAGCGGATTCCTGTGGGGGCATTCCGGCGGCGCGCGCGGCTGGCGAGTGCGGGGGATCGTCGTCTCCTGTCTCGCGGACATCCCGGTGATCGTATCGATGGGCGGGCTGCCGCTCGGCCGCTTCATGTGCTGAGACGCGCCGCGAAACGCGTCTTTCTCGACGGAGAATTGGCTATAATGAGGCGTCATGGAGCTCGCCGAGCGCCCTCCGTCGGAGGATATCCGTCTGTCGGACGGCCGGGCGATCACGATCGGCCCCGCCGTTCCTGACGACGTCCTCGGCATCCGCTGGCTCTACCATCTCGTCTACGGCGGAAGCTACCCCTTTTCTCTCGTCTACAATCCGCAGGAGTGCCAGCAGGCCATTGAGAGCGACCGCTACGTCTGGCTTCTGGCGCGCGCCGAGGGCAAGGTGGTGGGCAGCCTGCTCTTCAACGTCGACCGGCAGGTGCGTCTCGCCAAGGCGTTCGGCGCGGTCGTGGCCGAGGACTACCGCCGCTGCGACGTGGCCGAAAAGCTCATGGTGGCCGGCCTCGAGATCCTGAGCGGGAAGGACCAGATCGCCCGCACCACCTATGCGACGGTGCGCACGGTGAGTCTCGGCCCGCAGCGTCTCGCCGAGAAGGCCGGGTTCCTCAAGCTCGGCGTGTTCCCCAACGTCCACAAGGTCTACAAGTCCGAGACGCACACGCTCGCGGTACGCTTCGCGCCGGGCGTGATGCAGTTCCGCGAGGGGACTCCCTGCCTGCCGCTCTCGCTCAAGCCCTTCTTCTCGATCGTCCGCCGCGAGTCCGGCATCGACGAGGCGGAGTACGCGGACCTCCCGCTCCTACTCGACGGCGTCGACGGCACGCCGCTCGCCTTCGAGGTCCTGCAGGCGTCCAAGTTCATCCTGCGGCGCTGGGCGGAGACGAAGGCGGCGGGAAAACTCTCGCTCGATTTCTTCCCGTTCCACGAGCCGAACCTGCTGCTCGTCAGTCCCGACGGACGCACCGAAGTCTATCTCTACCGCTCGGCCAAGGACGGCCATTGCGTGTTCACGGGCGCGTACTCGCTGACCTTGGAGCTGCGCCAACTCCTCGAGCACGCGGCCGCATGCCTCGAGGGCATGGGTGTGCGCTACTTGGAGCTGCTCGCAGACGCCCGCGATCCGGAGGGGATCCGGCAGGCGCTCAGCGCGCGGTTCATCCCATCCGGCTACTATCCCGCGATGCGCTGGGACACGCGGACGGGGCGCGGCCGGGATTACGTCGTCATGTCCCGCTCCCTCGCGATCCTCGACTTCAAGGGCGTATCCCTCCAGCCGGGCTACGAGGACTATCTCAAGGAGTACTACCGCCTCTGGCGCGAGCTGTACGTAGGCAAGATTTAGCGCGCCATGACGGCCATCGACCGTCTGTTCCGTTCCGCCGCGTTCCCGAGACGGCCCTCGGGCCTGTTCGTCCCCGCGCTTCGTGAGTGCGCCCGGCGGCAGGCGTCGCGCTTTCCCGCGATCGCCCGGCTTTTCGCGCGCCAGGGGTTCTCTCCGTCCCGCCTTCGGACCGAGCGGGACGTCGAGCTCGTGCCGTTCCTTTCCGTCGCGGCCTTCAAGGAATTCGAGTTTCCGCCGGCCAGGCCCTTCGGGGCCGCTCTGACGCTCGCCTCGAGCGGCACGTCGGGACAGCGCAGCCGCATCGTGCTCGACGAGGGCTCGCTCGAGCGCGTGAAGCGCTCGGCGGAGAGCGTCTACGGCGCGCTCGGCATGGTGGACAAGTCGCGGACGGCCAACTACCTCTGCATGACCTACGACCCGCGCAAGGCGAAGGACCTCGGCACCGCGTTCACGGACGAGCTCCTCAGCTCCTTCACCGCGCGCGCCGAGGTGCATTACGCGATCGCCTGGGACGCGGCGGCGCGCGCGTTCCGCTTCGACCTCGAGGCGACGCTCGCCGCCCTGCGCCGCATGGCCGCGACGGGCCTGCCGCTGCGCGTCCTCGGCTTTCCCGCCCACGTCGCCTTCACGCTCGAGGGCTGGCGCGCGCGGGGCTGGCCGGCGCTCGCTCTCGGGGCGCGGAGCTGGGTCATGACGGGCGGCGGCTGGAAGGGGCACGCGGGACTTGAGATCCCGAAGGCGCGCTTCCGCGCGGAGGCGGCCGCGTGGCTCGGCCTTCCGGTCGAGAACGTGCGGGACCTCTACGGGCTCGTCGAGCACGGCATCCCGTACGTCGAGTGCCGCCTAGGCCGGATGCACGTGCCCGAGTACGCGCGCGTCTTCGTGCGCGATCCCGAGACTCTGAGCGCGCTTGCGTATGGGCGCAAGGGGCTTCTCCAGCTCGTCACGCCGTATCTCACGAGCTACCCGTCGTTCTCGGTCTTGACGACGGACTGGGGACTCACGCGGCGCCATTGCCGCTGCGGCGCGGCGGGCGAGACGCTCGAGCTCCTGGGCCGCGCCGGACGGAGCCCCGCGAAGGGCTGCGCCGTGACGGCGGCGGAGCTCCTCAAGGCGGCGCGATGAAGCGGGGATTTCTGTGGGGACGCCTCGCCGCGCTGCCGAAGCTCGATGCGGCGTTCGCGCAGCGGCTTTGCCGCGAGGCGCAGGCCCTGCGCCCGGCGGCCTTGGAGCGCCCGACCTACCGCGTCCTCCGCGCGCTGGACAAGACGGGGAGTCTCTGGCGCGGAAAGTCCTCGCGGTATCGCCGCCAAGCCCTGCGCATCATGCCGGGCGTCTCGGGCTTCTCGCGCCCGATGGTCGAGCGCACGCTCGATATCCTGCCCGAGCTGCTCAAGGCCTCGTCCTTGGAAGCCCGACTCAAGGCCGAGCTCGGCCGCGCCGACGCGCTGGACGGCTGGTCGCTCGACGCCCAAAGCGGCCGCGCGGTCAAGGCTTTTCCTCTCGGGGCGGTGCTGCACGTGGCGGCGGGGAACATCTTCCTCGGCTGCATCGATTCCGTCGTGATGAGCCTCCTCACCAACAACGTCACGCTGCTGCGCATGTCGTCCGCCGACCCGCGCTTCCCGCTCCTCTTCGCCGAGAGCCTGCTCGAGGCGGACCCGCGGCGCGAGGTGTGCTCGAGCCTCTCGATCGTGACATGGGATCGCGCCGAAAAGGAGGTCGAGGACGTCTTCAAGCGCCGGCTCGAGGGCATCGTCGTCTGGGGCGGCGCCGAGGCCGTGGCCGCCTACCGCGAGGGGCTCGGAGCCGGCTGCAAGCTCGTCGAATTCGGGCCGAAGCTCTCCTTCGGCCTCCTCACGGCGAAAGGGATCGCGCGCGTCGGGCTCGAGGAAGCGGCGCGCCGCGCCGCGCGCGACGTCGCGCTGTGGGACCAGTCCGCGTGCGCTTCGCCGCAGACCTTTTTCGTGCAGGGAGACGCCGCGCGATTTGCGTCCGCGCTCGCCGGAGCCCTGGCGGCGGAGGCGCGGGCGCTTCCCCCGGGCCGGCGCTCGCAGGACTCTGCCGCGGATATCCAGGAGCACCGTCATCGCGCTCTCTCGGCGGAACTCCTCTCGCGCGGCAGGCTGCTGGCGCCGGAAGGGACCGGCTGGACCGTCGCGCTGCGCGCCGAGACGGAGCTTCGGCCCTCGCCTCTCGGCCGCTTCATCACCGTCTGCCCGTACCGCGGTCCCAAGGAGCTTCTCGCGGCGATCCGGCCCGCGGCGCCGTACTTGCAGACCGCCGGGCTGCTCGCCGCGCCGGCCGAAGCGCCGGGCTACGCCGAGGCCCTCGGCGCGGCCGGCGCGGCGCGCGTGCCCGAGCTGGGCCGCATGCTCGAGGGCGACGCCGGGGACCCCCACGACGGGCGCTATCCTCTCGCGGAACTCGTGCGCTGGGTAAGCGGCCCGCGCGATGCGGCGCAGGCCAACGCGGGCAAGGCGCTGCCCGGTCTCCTCGAACGGGCGCGTGAGGAGTCCTCGTTCTACCGGTCCCGTGCCGCGAAGGCGCGGGGAGGCCGCTGGCCACTCGTGTCCAAGGCCGACCTGCATCGCTTCAGCCCGCCGGCGTCTATGGAGCTCCTGACGGAGGCGGCGTCGGGCAGCCGCGTCTTTTTCGCGACCGGCGGCTCGACGGGAGACCCGAAGTACTGCCTCTACACGGCGGAGGAGTTCGACGAGACCTGCCGCTGGCTCGCGTGGGGGCTCTCGCGTTCGGGCCTCGCCGCGGGCGACGTCGTCGCCAACCTGTTCATGGCCGGCGGGCTGTGGTCCTCTTTTTTGGCGGTCACGAGCGCGCTGCGGAACCTGTCCGTCACGCACCTGCCGGTCGGCGGCATGGAGACGCCGGAGGCCGCGCTCGCCGTGGTCCGCCGATTCCGGGCGAACGTCCTTATCGGCCTGCCGTCGACCTTGCTCGAGCTTTGCCGCGCGCCCGGGACCAGGCCGCGCGTCGAGAAAATCTTTTACGGCGGAGAGCACGTCTCGCCCGAGATGGAGCGGGAGTGGAGAAGGAAACTGGGCGCCCGCGTCGTCCGATCGGCCGGATACGCGAGCGTCGACGCGGGCCTCATCGGCGTCCAGTGCGCCCATTGCCCGGGCTCGGTGCATCACGCGGCCGAGGGATTCCAGCAAGTCGAGATCGTCCCGCTCGAGGGGCGCGCCGGAGACGGGGAGATCGTGGTCACGAGCCTGCTCCGTCGCGCGATGCCGGTCGTCCGCTACCGGACGGGCGACCTCGGACGGTGGACGCACGGGCCGTGTTCGTGCGGGATGCCGTCGCGCCGCTTCGAGCTCCTCGGGCGCTGCGACGACCGGCTCAACATCGGCGGCGCCCACCTCGACATCGGCGACGTCGGTCGGGCGGTGTCGTCCACGGCCGGGCTCAGCCTCTTCTATCAGGCCGTCGCCGACCGCGCGCGGGGATCGGACCGGCTGACCGTGCGCGTCGAGCGCGACGGGGCGGCGACGGCGGAGAGCGTCGGCACGCTGGTCGAGCGATTGTCGGAGCGCTTGCTCGCCTGCTCCGCGGAGCTGCGGGATTCGGTCAAGCGGGGCTGGCTTCCGGCGCCGCGCGTCGAGGTATTGTCGCGCGGCGGCATCCCGCGGATCGCGCGCACGGGAAAGATCCGCCGCGTGGTGGACCTGCGCAAGTCGTAGGGGCGGGCGCTACTTTTTCTTCGGCTTTCTTGGGGGGACGTCGCCGAGGTTCACGCTCGGGGCGTTCTGCTGCGGCGCGGCGTCGGTCACCATCTTGAAGCCCTTCGGAGCGCGGAAATCGTCCTCGACGGCCCTGCCGGCCTTGACGTTTTGAAGCGTCATGAAATTCTTCCAGGGCTGGCCTCTCTCGATGGTCCGCACGCCCGCGATGGAGGGGATTCCTTTCTGCGAGAGGCAGATGTACATGTAGGCCTTTAGCGCCGTCCATTGCTTCTGACCGGCGTCGTCGAGCTGGGGGGTCACGGTGTAATGGGTGTCGCGGCCGCACGGCATCTCGTCGCGGTCCGCGCTCTTCTGCAGCGTGAACTTCCCCATGGGCAGGCCGGCGTTGAGCAGGGCGTCGACGATATCGAGGCCGGACATCGGCTTCTCGGCGACCGTCCGGTCGATGAGATTGACCTCGAGGCGTTGTTTCTTGTTCAGGTCGTAGATCTCGGCGAATATCGGCTCCCGGCCGTTGATGTCGAGCTCGAAGCGCATCTTGCGTCCCAGGACGGAAATGCCGCCGCGCGAGAGGTCCATGGACGCCGGGTTTTCCTTGGAGGTGACCGATCGCACGAATGTGCCCGAAAAGTTCGAGGCCATCGCGGACTCGTCCAAGGCGAAGGCTGCGGGGGCCGCCAGCGCCGCGAGCAGCAAGGACAGCGTTGCGTTCATGCCGCGTCCAGCGTAACGGAAATATCCTTTCTTGTCAATGAGACCCGAAATGAGAAGCCGCCTGCCCCGGTCGCCCGGGACAGGCGGCTTTTTTTCAGCCTAGGCGTCCGCTAGCAGCGGCGGAACCTGGCGTACTCGTAATCGCAGCTCGCGTTGCAGCCCGCGTTCTCCGCGTTGCATTGGGCCTGGCACTCCGGATTGCCGCCGCAGGCGCTGCTGCAGCCGGCCGTCTCGGCGTCGCAGGCAGAGTAGCACTGCGAGCGGAGGTTCAGGTAATACTGGTGGCACGCCGCGTAGCCGCCAACGCCGGCGAACGCGACCCAGCCCCACCAGCGCCAGCCGCGCGGGCCCCAGGCCCAGCGACCGCGGGAGTGGTGGTGTCCCCAGCCGCCGTGGTTCCAGCGGCCCCAGTTGCCGTGCCGGCCGCCGGGAATCCGATGGCGTCCGCCGGGAATGCGATGGTGCCCGCCCGGGCGCCGATGGCCGCCGCCGATGCGGCCGCCCCGGCCCGCCCGGATCTCGAGCAGCTCGGCTTCCTGCTCCGCCGCCTGCATTTCCGTAGAGTGCTCACGGATGTTGTTCTGGAGAAGCAACGTCTGGACGCGGATAGAGCCGTCCTTGGCGAACACCTTTTCGACCGCCGACTCGAACGACTGCGCCTGTGAAACGCCCGACAGAGCCGCGATGATTGCGAACGCAGCGACCCAATTAGTCCTTTTATACATGTATGCCTCCGGCATGGCCACGAGGGGCCAGGGGTGAAGATACCGTCCGATCGCCGGATTATACTACTCTCCGGGACAGATGGGCCAAAAAATATTAAAGTGAGGTCTCGGCCGACGGAGGCCGTCCCCGCATGGACAACCGGCGAAGGCATCCCCGCATCCGCAAGGACGCGCCCCTCATCCTGATCGAAAAGGGTTCCGGAAAGGGAGAGGGCGCCCAGTTGCGCGACGTCTCACTCGGCGGTCTCGCGTTCGAAACGCGCCTCCAGCTCCGACAAGGCTCGACGTTCGGATTCGCGCTCTACGTCCCCTCGCAGGGCTGGGTCGACGGGCGCGGCCGCGTGTGCTGGGCCAAGCCGAGCGGGAAGGGTTGGATCTGCGGCGCCTCCATCACCATCGAGCGCGCGGGCCAGCAGCGGCTGCTGAGAAAGTGGATTCACCCTTCGACGAAGGGCGTTCTCCGCTTCTTCTTCATGGACGGCGACGCGCTCGAGCAGCAGCCGCCGGACTGACGGCCGCTACTTCGCTTCGTCCGGAAGGGCTTCCTTGACCTTCTGGGCGGTCTCTTGAATCTTCTTGTTGGCCGTCTCGGCCGCGGCCTCGGCGCGCTTGACGTCGTTGCTCAGCGTCTGGCCGATCTTAGCGGCCCCCGTCTCCACCGTCTTCTGCGCCTGCTCCGTCTTCTGCCGGCCCCAGACGAACCACAGTGCGGCGGCGAGTCCCGCGATCAGGATCCATTTCATCATGCGATGATTCTACATTTCGAGCCGCCGAAGGGCAATCGATCGGCCGATTTGATAAGGTAGCGGGATGAGGCGGCTGATCCTGCTCGCGGCGCTATTGGCGGCATGTCCCGCGGGCGCCGTGTTCACCAAAGCCGAGATGGACGTGATCGACCCCGAGCCGCTCCTCGACTCGGAGTACCTGCTCGACCTGGCCGGCTTCTCCTACCCGCTGGACTGGACGTGGGAATGGGAGGCCTCGAGCGCCTCGGCGAAGTATCGCGGCAACGGGGCGAGCCTCGACTGCTGCAGCTTGTTCCTGGAGCAGGAGGCCGCGCTGCGCCGGCGCCTCGCGTCCTGGCTCGAGTTCCGCTACGACCTGCGGCAGCAGGGCGACAAGGAGCTCGACGATTTCCATCATTGGATCGCCCTCGAGGCCGGGCCTTGGAAGGGCGCCTCCGTCGGATTGTTCGGCGAGCCGACGCCGGCGAAGGAGGACTCGGACATCGGATTGCTCCTGCGCTACCGCCCGAGGCCCGGGCTGATGGTCTACGCCCTGCGCGACAACGTGGACTGGAATTTCAACCACCGCGGAAGCTCGGGCCAGCGCTACGCGCGCGTGCCGCTCACTTACGAAGCCGGAGGCGAGATCGTCGCGGGGCCGGACCGGTGGCGGGCCTCGATCGAGTGGGACCTTCCGCTCGTGCGCGTCGACCCGGCGCAGAACCTGGCCTACGCCTATCGCCGCACGACGGCGACCGTGCGCTGGAGCCGCCCGCCCGCGGCGGGCGAGGGCTCGCTCGGATGGGAGCTTCTGTATCGCCACGAATACAAGCGCGAAGGAAAGGCGTTCGATCCCGACCCGACGGCCGCCTCGCTGGATTTCAGGCGCTCCGTCCACTACCTGAAGGCGGCCGCCGTCGTCCCGCTCGGCAGGCGGGACAGGACCGAAGCCGGCCTCGGCTTCTGGGAGCGGGATTCGCGCACGAACGTCGCGGGCGGCATGGGCGACCGGCGGGTCAAGCGCTGGGAGGCCGAGCCGTACGCGCGCTGGCTGCGGCGCCTGGCGCCTTGGGTCGAATCGGAGCTCGGGTTCTTCCTTGGCTCCGGCGAGACGCGCCGCGATCTGCCGAATTCTCCGTCGCTCGCGACGATGGAGGCGCCGGTCAACGCGAAGCTGGACGTGGGATTCGATTTTCTCGTCGCCGGCAACGGCCGCATCGGGCTGCGGGGCTCGTTCGACTTGGACGACGCGTCGCGCCATCTGTGGGACGGCGGGAACATCCGCGCCCAGATCTTTTTCTAAAGCGCGCGCAGCTTGATGCGCACGAAGCCCGGAAGGATCTCGACTTTCTCGAGCCCGTAGTTCATGTCGTGGAGCCTGTGCAGGTCCGCCTTCGGCCGGAGGGAGTCGCCGGCCAGAGTGAGTAGCTCCTGCACCCAGGCGTCCGGAATCTCGACATCGTTGACGGTGATCCGCTTCACTTGGAGAAATCCCTTTCCTTTCGCCGAGGTATACAACGCCTCGACGCGGAGGCGGTTCTCCACCTTGATCAGCGATTCGACCGTGCGCTGGATGATCCCGCGAGGCCCTTCCGCGAGCTTCTCGATCTCGCCGAGCGGTATCCTCACTGCGACCTCGGTCTCGACGAGCTTGCCGGGCTTGAGCCGCGCCCACGCCCACGGGATTTCCTTCACTTTCGAGGGAAGGCGACCCTTGAGATATAAGTTGAGGTCCCGTTCGCTCACCTCGAAGACCTCCTCCGAAAGGCCTCTCGACTTGAGTGACTGCGGGTCCCCGGGCTTATTGTGCCCGATCAGGTCGACGATCGCGGCGACGCGGTCGGCGGGATCTTGCTCGGCGGCGCGGAGGGGAAGCGAGACGGATACGGCGAGGCAGATCCAGGCAACGATCGGCCGAAGCGAAGCCGCATTGACAGCGGATAGCGGGCTCATTAGACTTAAAGATAGGGTAGGGGAGGAATAATGATCGTCAAGACCTTGCTGTCGGTCTGCCTCGCGCTGTCGACCCCGAACTCGGCGTCGGCACAAAAGATGCCGCACCAGCCCGCCAAGAGGAGCCATGCGTTCAAGTCCTGGGACGAGGCCGCGGACGCCGTCAAGAAGCAGACGAAGGAACTGGAGCGCCAGCGGCGCGACTGCCAGCGTGCGACGAGCGCGTACAACTCCTATTTTTTCTCGGGCGGCAAGCACGACGAAAGGAAGACGCACGACCTGCGCAGCGAGAAGGACTCCGAGTGCCGCAAGACGATCGGCGAGGAGACCGAGCTGCTCGAGGTCCTATCCGCCGCCGAGAAATTTCTCGACGGCGACATCGCCGCGAAAGAGGCGAAGCTCGGCGCCGCCAAGCCCGGCAAGGAAAAGGACGACTTGAAGAAGGCGATCGACGCCGCCAGGGCGAGACGTAAGGACGTCCAGCGGAAGTATCAGGAACACAAGATGGGCCACCAAATCAACCCGCACAAGCGCTGACGGAAGGAAGGATTGCGCCCGACAAGCCGCACGGGTTCACGGTGCGTCGGGACGGAAAAAATCTCGGCCAAAATAGCATAGAGCGTTGGTCCATGGGCGGGATGGGCCGATTTCCCGCGCGACAGATGCCCTCTCGGCTATCACCCTCTCCGGCGGTCCAAGCGTATAATGGTCTCGACGCATGGAGGGGGAATGTTCAGAGAGTTGCTAGTCGCTGTCTTTGCCGTAACGGCGGTGGGTTCGTTTACGAGCCTTGCCGCCCAGCAGGCTCACGTGAGGCCGGTGACTTTGGGCGTTGGCGCGTTGTCCGCTCAAGGAACGATCGGCGGCGCGTTGAACCTAGCTTCTCCCGAACTTGGTCTCGGCTCCTTGGGCTCAGGATTGGGACTGTCGCCGACGCAATCGTTGGCTGCACCCGTCGGAATTTCGCTCGACCTACGGACCGAACTCGTCGCGGCGGCGGGGCTCCGGAGCGCATCGCCAGCGCCGGTGAACTTGGCGGTCGTGCAAGCGGCGACGCAACTCAACGGACAACCGGACCTCGTCGCGATCCGTGACTCCGCGGCGAACGGCAAGGGCGCGGAGGCCGATCGAAGCATCGCCCATCTGATGGATGGAACGGATCAGAGAGCGCGCGGGGCCGGGTCGCAGGCCGGGACTGTCGATTTCCCGCCGACGGGCGGCGCCCTCCGCACCTTTCTCTCCCGCTCGGGTAGTCGGGTGAGCGCGGCGGCGACCTTCGTCGCGGTGCCGTTCGCTGCGAGCGCGAGCCAAATCCCGCCTACCGCCGGCGGGCCCTGGTTCGGCAACGCTGTATTCATAGTCGGCGCGGTTGCGGGGGGCTTGTTCATGCTCCGAAGCTTGATGGCGGAGGGAGTCAACTACACTCCCCCAGGCACTATGGTCGGGCTGGCCGGTGGACTTCTCATCATGGCTATCGGCGCGATATTGGAGGGAATTGGGTTCTAATAGCGTCGAATCGCCTGCCGCCATCTCGAAACGGCGCAAAAGGGCCTTCAAATTGCCCTAAGAGGGCCGATAACTCGAGCTACTTTCGGTCCAAGAAAAAGGGTTTGCGCCCGATAGGAATCGAACCTATATACCTAGCTTCGCAGGCTAGTACTCTATCCATTGAGCTACGGGCGCGTTGGAAGGACGTCTAGGAACGTATCCTATCAAAATTCCGTCGGGCGCTCAATTAGCCCTCCGTGCGCCGTTAGGGCCAGCACCGCGCTGGGCCCTCCGACCCTGGTCTTCCCTCGAGGGCGCTGGCATGCTTTCGGGATGCGCGCCCTGATGCTCGCCGCGATCCTGCCCGCGTCTTTCGCGCGCGCGGCGGAGCCCGCGGTCTCGGAGAACCACCCGGTGATGCGGCGGATCCTGGAAAAAGGCCGCCTCGGTCCCGCCGTACCTTGCGTCGAGGCGCTCGCCGACGAATATTCGAAGATCGCGTCGGTCGAGCGCAACGAGGTCGGCTTCATCCAGAAGGAGATGCGGGACGGTACCTGCCGCGTCACGCTGTTGTCCGAGGGCGGAGAGGCCGAGGCGCACGTCGCGCCCGAGAAGGTGGACGAGGCATCGGCCGACCCCGATGCGGCGGAGCTCGCGGTCGTCCACACGCACCCTCTGAACCGCCTCCGCGTCTTCGCGGACGCCGCCTATCAAGGCGACGAGATCATGTTCAACGACGCGGCCGCGGTCGCCCGGCGGCGCCTGTCGCCCGCCGATTTTCAGCGCCAGATCGAGGAAGCGTCGCGGGGAGCCGTTCCCGCTTTCGGCATGACGCCGCCGAGCTTATGGGACCTGCAGATCGTGGCGCAGGACGGCCGCTACCATGGAGACGGACCGCGGCGGACCGTGGCCATCGTTCTCACGCCCGCGGGCTACTGGACGTACTGGGCCTCGGACCGGGCGAAGGCGTCGCGCGGCGTCCAGGACCTCAATCAATACGGACAGATCTACGAGGCGGCCGTCTCTCCGACGGCCCGCGACTTGCAGACCGGCCGGCACGCGAGGGGCAAGCAGCTCTATGAGAACCTGTTGAGGGCGCCGGCCGTCGCGGAGCTCTTGAACGGGTGGGGCGAAGCGTCGCTGTCGCTGCGCGCGCCCTATTCCAAGGACGCCTTCGATCGCCATCTCGCCGGCGACGGCGCCGCGCTCCGCGCCGAGTACGCGGAGAAGCTGAGGCAAGCCGGGACGTTCTGCCGGCTCCTCGCGACGCTCGGCGTCTCCGCCACCTTCACGCCGTTCGCGCGCTGAGCGCGCCGTTCTTGACAACCGTCCGGCCCGCCGATACACTGCGTGCGCATGATGAAGGCGGCCGCGGTCGTTCTCGCGCTGCTCTGGGCGGCGCCCGCGCGCGCCCAGGACGAGCGCATCCTCAAGTTCGAGAGCCGCATCTCCGTGCGCCCGGACGGCTCGATGTTCGTCCAAGAGACGATCAAGGTCCGGGCCGCCGGCCGCGCGATCAAGCGCGGCATTTACCGGGACTTTCCCACGAGCTATAAGGACCGGCTCGGCCACCACTACAACGTGGAGTTCCGGGTCGCCGATGTGAAGAAGAACGAGGCGCCGGAACCCTACCGCGTCGAGCATCGCGGCAACGGCGAACGCGTCTATATCGGGAGCAAGGACGTGCTGCTCCAGCCGGGCGAGTACATGTACACGCTCGGCTACGAGACGAGCCGGCAGCTCGGGTTCTTCAAGGACCACGACGAGCTGTACTGGAACGCGACCGGCAACGGCTGGATGTTCACGATCGACGAAGCCGTCGCGATCGTGGAGGTGCCCGTTCCGGGGGAAAAGCTCTTGGAGAAAAACGCCTATACCGGCGTCCAAGGCTCGAAGAACCAGGCCTATGCCCTCGACGCGGACGAGGCCGGCCATCCCGTGTTCAAGACGACGCGCCCGCTCGGCCCCGCGGAAGGCATGACGATCGTCGTCGCGTGGCCCAAGGGGTTCGTCACGCCGCCGCCCCTCGCCGACAAAGCGCGCTACTTTTTCAAGGACAACCGCGGCGCGCTCGCCGGCGCCGCGACGGTGCTGCTCGTGTTCGGCTATTACGTGCTCGTATGGTCCAAGTTCGGGAAGGACCCCGAGGCGGGGAGCATCATGGCCATATACGAACCCCCCAAGGGCGTGTCGCCGGGGAGCTCCCGCTTCATCTCACAGATGGGCTACGACGAAAAAATCTTCGGCGCCACGCTCATCAACATGGCCGTGAAGGGCTTCCTCAAGATGGAGGAAAGCAGCCGCGAGTACACGCTGACCAAGGTCGGAGACTACGGCGTGCTCAACGACGAGGAAAAGGCGATCGCCTCCTCCCTCTTCGCGGGCCGCGACTCGATCGTTCTCAAACAGTCGAACCACGCCCCGATCGCCATGGCTGTCTCGGGGCTCGAGCAGATCCTGAAGTCCAGGAACGAGACGCTCTATTTCATCACCAATATCCATTACTTCGCCGGAGGGCTCGTCATGTCGATCGCGGGGCTGCTCTTGACCGCGCTCGCCACCGAGGCGCAGGAGACCCCGGCGGCCCTGATGGTGTGCGTCGTGCTCACGGGGTGGACCTTGGGAGTCGCCGCACTCGGACGTACCGTGATGCTTCAGTGGAGCCACGCCTCCGCGACAGGCGCCGCGGGGGACTACGCGAAGCTCCTCTTCCTCTCGTTGTTCTTCGTCCCGTTCACGCTGGGCGAGGCGGCCGTCGTCTTCTTCGTGATGGGCCCAGTCGGGATTTCGCTGCCCCTGTTCGCGGTGGCCCTCGCCGCGATGAACTATCTTTTCTACCATCTCCTGAAGGCACCGACGCTGGCCGGGCGCGCCCTGATGGACAAGATCGAGGGCTTCAAGATGTTCTTGGCCGCGACGGAGAAGGACCGGCTGAACGTCCTGTATCCCGTCGACCGGACGCCCGCGATGTTCGAGAAGTATCTGCCGTACGCGCTCGCGCTCGACGTGGAGCATCAATGGGCGGAGCGCTTCGCGGACGTGCTGGCGAAAGCCGGGCAGGACGGGCAGCCGTATCAGCCCGCGTGGTATTCGGGCCGCCGCTGGGACAGCTACGGCTCGCCGTCCTTCTGCTCTCACATCGGCGACTCGGTCTCGAGCGCCATCTCGTCGTCGTCGACGGCTCCGGGCGAGAGCTCGGGCTCGAGCTTCGGCGGCGGGGGCGGCGGCTCGTCGGGCGGCGGCGGCGGCGGAGGGGGAGGCGGAGGCTGGTGACGGATAGGAGGCGCATATGATGTGGGTTTTCCTTGGTGTCGCGGTCGTGGCGGCGATTTGGGCGATCGGAGTCTTCAATAACATGGCCACGCTGCGCGTGCGCAGCAAATCCGCTTGGGCGGACATCGACGCCCAGCTCAAGCGCCGGTACGACTTGATCCCGAACCTCGTTGAGACCGTCAAGGGCTACGCGTCGCACGAGAAGGGGGCCCTCGAGAGCGTCGTCCGGCTTCGCGGTCAGACGATGACCGCGACGTCGCCGGCGGCCCGCGGCGAGGCGGAGGCGGGGCTCGCCCAGGCGCTCAAGTCGGTCTTCGCGCTCGCGGAGGCGTATCCCGACCTCAAGGCCAACCAGAACTTCCTCGGGCTGCAGAAGAGCCTAGAGGATATCGAGAACGATCTGCAAAACGCCCGGCGCTTCTACAACGCCGTGGTGAGGGACTACAACACCAGCCTGGAGGTTTTCCCCGGAAGGCTCGTGGCCGGCCCCTTCGGGTTCTCCGCGGCGGAGTTCTTCCAGGCCGGCGAGGGCGAGAAGGCGGTCCCGAAAGTGTCCTTCAGCTGAGGCTCAGCGCCGGAAGGCTTCGACAAGCAGCGAGCGCAGGTTGCTTCTGCGGCTGCCCTGCGCGATGAAAATGACCACCGACAGCGCGATGTAGCCGGCCGCGAAGCCGTAGCGGGCGTGCGTGTGCATATGGGCGTGCGACAGGCCGATCTGCAGGGACAGCTGGCCGGAGAATAAGGCCAGGAGCGCGACGGCCTCCCACCACGTGAACTCGAGGTTCATCAGGAGAACCATCCCGAAGAGCGATTGCGCCGAGGTGAGAAAGAATTCCTCCGCCTGCCGCGTGTCGAGCGGCATCCCGTGAAGATGCCCGGCCGAGAGGTTGTACGCGACCGGGAGCATGCCGATCAGCATCGTCCATTGATTGACCTTCGAGGAGACGAGCGCGCGCATGCCCACCGCCGCCTTTCCCTTCATGGCGAAGAGCATGGCGATGATGAATTCGGGGGCTTCGGACGCGAGCGGCGCGAGCCATTGGACGAGCAGGAACTCCTCGATGCGCAGCGCGCGCCCGGCGGTGAGGATGCCTTCGGCGAACGGCTCAGCGGCGAACATGATCGTCGCGGCGGCGTAGACCATGAGCCCGCCGATCGCCATGCGGCGCGGCCCCTTCTGCATCTCGGCGATGCGCAAGGCGATGCCTTCCAAGTGCGGCGCCTCCACCTCCGCGCGGGAGGAGAGCCAGCCGTAGACCGCGAACAGCGTCAGGAACACGGCGGTGTCCACGAGCGAGAGCGTCCCCTTGATCGGCAGATAGAACGAGTAGAGCGTCGCGGCGAGCAGCGTCACGAGCTCGACGGCGTTGCGCTTGGAGAGCCGGATGTCCTTCGTCCCGCGCGCCCACCAGGCCGCCAGCAGGACGGCCGGCCAGCCGACGCCGATCAGGAGGCGGTTGGCCCCGGTCATGTTCGCGGCGGCATAAGAGGTGTACACCGGGTTCTTGCCGGCGGACCAGGCGAAATAGATGTCGACCGCGTACTCGGGCAGCACGGCGATCAGGGCAACGATCGCGATGGAGAGGCTTTGCGGCAACTCGACTTCGGCGGCTTCCGCCGCCCACGTCACGAGGAAGGCGGCGCCGATGATCGCCACTCCGGGGAGCAGCGGGACCCAGGGAATCTCCAGGTGGCGAGTGAACGCGTGAACGAGGAGCCACTGGAGGCACGCGGCGGCCGCGAGCCAGACGGGGACCCAGCTCGCCTTCGCCGCCGTCGAGGAGTGGGTGGACATGGGGGAGGATTATACCTATATCGACGGGGGACGCCTAGGACGCTCGATGCAGAGCTACGCCTTCGCGCAGCGGCGGCAGCGTCCGAAGATCTCGTGGCGGTGCCACGTCGGGGCGAAGCCGAGCTTGCGGCAGGTTTCTTCCTGGATCTTCTCGAGCTGCGGCCAGCGGACCTCCTGAATGTTCCCGCACTCGACGCAGATGAGATGGTCGTGGTGCGGCCGCTCCAGCTTGATCTCGAAGCGCGAGGCGCCTTTCGTGGTGGTGACGTGATCTACGAGGCCGCACTCCTCGAGGAGCTTCAGGCTGCGGAACACCGTCGCCCGGCCGATCCCGTGCTTGCGCAGCGCGAGGTATATCTCGTCGAGTTCCAGATGGCGCTTCGCCGCGATGAGGAAGTCGAGGATGCGCAGGCGCTGTTTCGTCAGGTTGAGGCCCTGCTTGACCAGGTGCTTCTCGAACACCGCTCGGATGCGTTCGCCGTAGTCGGGGCCCCCTTGGGAGGCCGCGGGGAAAAACTCCAGCTCTTCCGCGGTCATGCGCCGTTCATCGCGAGGAACATCTCGGTGGCGAACGCCAGCGTGAACCCGGCCAGAAGTCCGATCTCGACGACCGCCTCTCCTTTGAGGCTCCTGCCGATATGGAGAAGCTCGCCCACGATGTAGAGGATCGCGCCGGCCGCCAGGCCGAAGGTGAACATGCGGAACGGGTCCGATTGCCAATAGCTTCCGACGATCGTCCCGAGAAACGTCGGCCCTCCCCCGATGAGGCCCATCCAGCAAAGACGGCTCCAGTACGTCTGCTGTCCGGAGAGCGGCGCGGCGATCCCGAATCCCTCGGTCGCGTTATGCAGGCCGAAGCCGATGGCGAGGAAAAGCGCCAGGCGCTGGTCGCCCCAGGAGTAGGCTTGGGCGATGGCCATGCCTTCGGTCAGATTATGCAGCCCGATGCCGATGGCGATCATCATGGAGACCTGGAGCGCCTTCGACCGCGTCGGCGTCTTGTCCTTGCCGCCGCGGATATAGGCCTGCTCGAAGTACACCATGCCGAGCAGGCCCAACGCGAGCCCGACGATGAGGAGCGAACTGAACGTCAGGGCGTCGGGAAGCGTGGGATAGCCGTGGGACGCGGACTGGAACAGCTCCTCCAGCTGCTCGAGGACCTTCCCGACGATCTCGACGAGGAGGAACACGAGGATGCCCGTCGACATCGCGTTGAGGAATCCCTTGGCTCGGCTGGAGATGTCCGGCAGGAGCGCGATCGGCAGCCCTAGGAAGATCGTCCCTCCGGCGATGATGCCGAGGAGGACTTGAGTCGGGACGTGAGAGAGAAGGGCGTTCATGAAATTGAAATACGATTTCAAATTATCGCAGTTTTGCGGGCCCCGCGTCAACGACGTAAAACGCCGCGGCCGGGTCCCGCGTTCGCAGGACCCGGCCGCGTGCGGGCCGTCGATGAAGCGTCCGAGGCTACTTGCCCTTGTCCTCGGCCTTCCCGGTCTTCTCGGCGAGCATATCGTCGAGCGTTTCCTTAAGAGTCGAGAAGTCCCGGAACCCCGACGCCTGGCGTCCGTTGATGTAGAAGGTCGGCGTCGAATTGACGCCCAGGGCCTTCGCCTCCGCGATGTCGGCCTCGACTTGGTCCTTCGATTCCTGCTTGTCGAAGCAAGTCTCGAACTTCTTCGCGTCGAGCCCCGAGGCCTTGGCCAACGTCATCGCCCGTTCCTTGATATTGCCGGGGTTGGTCTCTTCCTGCTTCTCGTAGAACCCGGCCGTGACCTTCCACACCGAGTCGGGCTTCTGCTTGTAGGCGCAGGAAGTGGCCACCGCGGCGCTGTAAGCCCACGGATGGATGTTCGTGAGGGGGAAGTGCTTGTACACCCACACGATCTTGTCGCCGTAGGCCTTCACCAATTCCTTGTCGAGCGCCTGGTGGGCGCTCGCGCAGAACGGGCACTGAAGGTCGGAGAACTCGACGAACATGAGCGGCGCCCCGGCCTTGCCGAGCTTCGGCGAGTTCTTGATGTTGATCTTCGAGAGGTTCGCGGCGTCCGGATCGACTGAGAGGTCGCGGACCTCGCCGATGATAAGCATCTTCGCGTCCTTCGTGATGTGGATCTGAGGGCCGTCGGTGTCGCTCTCGGGCGTCGAGATGAGGCCCGGCACCTTGGATTCACCGAGGGTCAGCGCCTCGCTCATGACGTAGTAGCGGCCGTCGTTGGAGATCTGGATGGGCTGGGTCTGCACCCGGCTCTTGAACCGGATCTCGACTTTGCCGCTCTGAAAGCCGGGCAGCGAGGAGGGCTTCAAGTCCTTCAGCTCGAACTCGACGCCGGGAGGCGCGGAGAACACCTTCTTGAGGTGGCGGTAGAGGGCCTTCTTGTCGACCTCCGCCGCGGAGGCGACGGACATGGCGGCGAACCAAACCGCGGCGGCAGCCGCGGCCAATCGGACGTGTCGTGTCATGATGCGGTGTTCTCCTTTTTCAGCAGTGTTTGTGCGTCGCGCTCGATTTCGGCCGTGTCCACGGCGCCCACGTACTTGTGCGCGATGGCTCCGTTCCGGTCGATGAGAAATTTGGTGGGAAGCCCGTAGATGCTCCACGCGCGCACGGACTCCTCGCTGGCCAATAGCACGCGCCACGGGATCGAGTTCTCGGCCACGAAGGGAACGACCACCTTCTTGCCGTCCTCGTCCATCGACGGGGCCAGGAACTCGAGGCCTTGAGGGTGGAGCTTGGCATATAGCTTCTTCAAGTCGGGCATCTCTTCCTTGCAGGCGTCGCACCACGTAGCCCAGAAGTCGAGAAGCACGACCTTGCCCTTGTAGTCTCCCAGAGCCGCCTTCTGCCCCGAGAGATCGGTGAGAACGAGCCCGGGCGCGGGGAGCCCTTCGGCGGTGCGAGGAGCGATGTTCGCGGGATGAAAGTACAGATAGACGCCGATCGCGGCGACGGCGGCCGCGACGCCCACGGTGGATCGGTCGATAGCCGGAAGACCCGGCCGCTGTGCGGTCATGGAATCCATAGAGTACGACATTTTGAGGAAAAAGTCAGAGGGAGCCGTCCTTGGACGGCTCCCTCTGTGATCTTACGGTTCGTCTGCTAGCAACCACAGGGAGTCTTCGGTCCCATACGTTTCACCTCCTGTGTGAGATTTCCTGCGCACGGGGCGCGATGCGCCGCCGATAGTCCGACAAAAGCTCGAGCGCCACCTTCCCGACGCGATCAAAGACCGAGGGATCGCGCTTGGTGCGCGCCAGCATCACGGCCCCCTCGTACATCGAGAGGATCGCCTCGGCCAACGCCGTGGACTCTGGAGTGGCTTGTCCGTCTCCGAGTCGCAGCGTCTCCTCGATGCGGTCCGCCCATTCTTGAAAGAACTGTCCGGCGCGCTCGCGGAAGCGCTCGCTCGAATCGCTCATCTCGAGCGCGATGTTGGCGATGAAGCAGCCCGCGCGGCAGCCGTTGCTGCGGTGGAAGCAGGACGCCATGTCGAAGAGCTTGGTCACCGCCTCCGCGGGATCCGGATTGCCCGAGAACAAGGGGGCGAGGCAGCTGCGGCGATAGCAGTCCATCTTGAAATCCAAGACCGCGAGCCCCAGATCTTCCTTCGAGCGGTAGTGATGGAGGAGATTCGCCTTGGTCATCTTGCAGCGTCGAGCGATTTCATCCAAGCTCGTGCTCTTGAACCCGCGAAGGTGGATCAAGTGCTCCGCTTCCCGGAGGATGCGTTCTTTGGTGGTGACGGTGCTTTGTCGCTCTTTCATATTCGCCTACTGACCGGTTGGTAAGCATAGTGTAGCATGACGCGCCATTCCTGTCAATGGGGGGGTGCAAGCAAATAGCCTCCCGCGCGGGAGGCTATATAGAGGAAGCGGGTCGGCCGGCTACTTGCCTTGGAAGTACTTGAACAGCAGAGTCAGGACGATCGCGGCGCCCACGGCCCATCCGAGTGCCGGCAGGAGAGCCGCCGTCGTCAGCGCGAAGCCGCCGACCGTCGCCCAATAGATGCCGCCGATGATGAGGCCGCCGATGACGCCGCCGATGGCCGGCTGGGTCCAGGGGCCTTCGGTGAACCGCTGTAGGAAGCCCTTTTCCTTCGGTTCCTCGGCGGCGGAGGGAGAGCTGGGCGCGGACGGGGCCGCGGGCGCGGCAGCGATCGAGGAGCGCGTCGGGGCGGCTGCCGCGGACGCCTGGCTCGTGCGGGCTGAGAAATCCGCCATCGCGACGCGGACGGGCGCCGCGTCGAAGCAGTCGGAGCGGCCTGCGGACCGATCGAAGCAATTGCTGCTTTCGAGGGCGAGGGCCGGGGCGGCGAGGGCGCAGGCCAAGGCTAGAAGCGTCGGGACCGAGGGGTAGCGGGTCATACGGCAAGTATAGAACCGCTCGACGGGAATGGACAAGGACCCTCGGGAGGCGGGCCTATTGGGTCCAAGGGCCTAAGAACTTGACGCAACGCCGTATTCAGCGCAAGTTAACAAGGGTGTCCGGCGCTTAGGACGCGCGCTTCGGGGCGACGCCGATGCCCGCGCGGACGGAGGAGAGGTCGTAGAGCCCGCCGCTTCCCATGCTCACTCCCTGCATCGGGTCGCGGGAGAACCAGAGCGGCGTGTCCAGGTCCACGAAGGAGAAGGCGCCGATGCCGGCCGCGAAGTGGGCCGCGCAGGTCATCGACAGCCGCGATTCGATCATGCCGCCCATCATGAGCTTGAGGCCGGCCCCGCGCGAGATCCTGGCGATGTCCCACGCCTCTCGGATTCCGCACTTCATGAACTTGATGTTGACCACCGCCGCGGCCTTGGTCTTGGCCATTCGGAGGGCGTCGGCGCGCCCGGAGACGGTCTCATCGGCCGCCACCGGGACCTTGCCGTCGCGCGAGACCTTGGCCATGCCGTCCCAGTCGTCGCGCGGCACGGGCTGCTCGTAGAGCGCGGGCGTGATCCCGGCGCGCTTGAGCTCGCCTAAAAAGCGCAGCGCGAGGGCGGCGTCGTAGCCCTGATTCGCGTCGACGATCAGGTCCGCATTCGGCGCTTCCTCCGCCACGGCCACCACCCGGCGGACGTCCTCGTCCATGTCCTTTCCGACCTTGATCTTGATCGTGGAGATGCCGAGGGCGAGGATGCGCCGCGCCGCGCGGGCGGCCGCGTCGGGCGGCACGATCGTCACGGTCACGTCCGTTCGCACCGACGACTCCGCGCCGCCGAAAAACCGCCACAAGGGGATGCCCCGGCTGCGCGCCCACGCGTCCAATACGGCCATCTCGATCCCGGCCCGCACGCTCGGGTGGTCGGACAGCCGCTCCTCGACGATGCTGCACACGCGCTCCCAGGCTGCCGCGTCCTGGCCTTCTAGAAATTCAGCCGCGCCGCGCGCGGACTTGAGAGCGGAGGCCTGCGTCTCCGTGGTGAAGCCGGAGAGCGGAGCGCACTCGCCGAATCCCCGGGAGCCGTCCGCGAGGACCGCCTCGACCAGAACGTTGGACGCCTCGGTGCGGGTCGCCGTAGCGATGGAGAAAGGCTCGGACAGCGGGACATCGAGCGTTTTCGCGCGGAGGCGGACGAGGACGGTCGGCTTCGGTCGGCGCGGCGGCATCGGTCAGCGGGCGGCGGAGAGCGGAACGTCCTCGAGAGGATAGACGGTCCAGCCCTTCGCGTCGAAATGCCACCATTCCGACTTGAGCCCCTCGAAGCCGTGCTTGGCCATGGTTTCGCTCAGCAGTCGACGGTTCTCCGTCGCGACGGGGGAGGCGGGGCTGTCCCGCGCCGCTTTCGGAGAAAAGTCGTCGTAGTCCGTCGGCATCTCGAGCCTGGCGCCGGCGCGGTCGATCAAGGTCACGTCCACCGCGGCCCCGCGGTTGTGACGCGAGCCTTTTTTCGGGTCGGCCACGTAATTGGGATCGGGCACGATCTCCCAGAGCTTGCGCTGGATGGACAGCGGGCGGTAGCAGTCCCACGCGAGGAGCCCCAGTCCTCGTGCGGCGAGATCGGCCTGCACGAGCGCGAGGCGCTTGGCCACCGACTGCCGAAGCAAACAGCGGCTCTCCGGATACAGGACTTGATGCGTGAAGTTGTTGACCGTCGCGTAGGGCATGTCGACGCGAACGCCGCTCGCGACCGTTCTCACGTCCACCAGCGGCTCGTCCACGGTCCTCGGCGTCGAGGCGCACGCGGCGGCGCCGAGGGCGGCGGCGGCTATCAGCCGTCTCATTCGGACGCCGTCTCGCGCCTCTGCAGCAGCCAGCGATACTCCTCTTGGTAGATGCTGATGAAGGCGAGGAGCAGCGCGATGACGACGGGGCCGAGGAGTACGCCGAGGAAGCCGTAGACCTTCATCCCGCCGAGGAGCCCAAAGAACAAGAGCAGGATCGGGATTTTCGCGTGGGTGCCGATGAGCAGCGGCCGCAGGATGTTGTCGATCGTGTGGACAATGACCATGCACCAGAGCGAGACGTAGACCGCCTGCATGACGGAGCCCGACAGGGCCAGACAGACGGCCACCGGCAGCCAGACGCCGGCCGCGCCGAGGATCGGGATGGGGGAAAGCATCGTCGCCAGGGTCCCGAGAAGCACGGGGAACGGCACTCCGAACATGGCGAAGCCCACGCCGGTCAAGAACCCCTGGACCAGGGCGACGACCAGCACGCCTCGGATGACCGCGAAGAGAGTGTCTTGGATGCGTTCGAGGATGACGCGCTTGTGGTCCGCCGCCATCGGGACGAGATCGACGATGCGGCGGATGATGTGCGGCCCGTCACGCAGGAAGAAGAACAGCGTGAACACGAGTACGATGAGATTGAATCCGACGAAGGCCATGTTGCGAATCAGGAGAGTGGCGAAATGCGACATGTTCTCGCTCAGCTCGTCCAAGTTCTTGAGGAAGATGTCCTCGATGTCGATCTTCCAGAAGCGCATGAAGCTCGAGACGCCTTCCCACGTGGCCTTGATCTGGTCGGGAACTTTGAAGTTCGAGGGGTCCGAGCGAAGCTGCTCGAGATTGTCCATCCAGGTTTTGGCCGCCGGATACACCTTGGGCGCTTCCTTGAGGAAGACCCAGCCGAAGAGAAGCAGGGGAAGCACGATCGTGAGCGCCGCGAGCGAGGTCGTGATCCCCGCGGCGACGCTGGGATAGCGCGGCAGCTTCTTGGAGATGCGCGCGTGGAGCGGATAGGCGATCATCGCGAGGATCGCAGAGCCCAAGATGGCCACGAAGAAGGGGGAGAGCATGAGCACGGCCTGGTAGATCAGCAGCAGGAAGACCCCGAAGAAGAAGTACTGGATGAGCCGTTGCCGGTTGAACTGGACGGGGCGGTCGGATGCGCCTTCGCGGCCGGACATTATTTGAGCTCGTACTTCAGTTGGCAGGCGTTCGAGAAGTCGAATCCGGACACCTTCACGCCGGCGTCCGCGGGATACAGGTAGATCTCCTGCATGTTGTCATCGGTGTTTTTCGAAAGGTAGTAAATTCGCGGTTCGGACACGGCGACGTAGCTGCGGTCGTCCTCGTCCCACTGGACGTCCTGTCCGGCGTTCTTGCTGTGCAGCCAAAGATCGTTCTGCTTGACGTAGACTTTGGTCGGCCGGCCCGTCGCCGTCCCGAGGATCGCCGCGGACTCCGCGCCGCGGTAGATCAGCCGGATGAAGTCCGTGAACCCCGGATTGTCGCGGTCGTTGCGAAGCGCCTGCGGTTCGACGATCCATCGCCCCTTGTAGGACACTTCGCCGTCGCGCAGGGACGACAGGATATGCCGAAGCTCGCGCACTCCCTCGAGGCTCTTCTGCCCCCCTTTCTGCAGCCCGACGGGCACCATCGCGGTCGCCAGCCCGCAGTCGGCGGTCTTCGGGTCCGGGACGAGCTTCTGGGACTCGGGCGGTTTGAAGCCGTTCAATTGCTTGAGCGCCTTGAGGATCTCCCGCTCGAACTCCCGATAGCTGCCCTCGCCCAGATGGTCGTGCACGATCAGGCCGCGATGATCGACGAGGTAGAACACGGGCCAACCCTCGTTCTGATAGGCTTTCCAGAGCTTCCGATCGTTGTCCAGCGTGACCGGGAAGCGGATTCCCGAACGCTTGAGGGCGTTGCGGACGTAGATCGGATCGCGTCCGACCTCGAACTCGGGCGTATGGACCCCGATCACCATGAGGCCGTCCAGGGAGTAGCGGTCCCACCAAGCCTTCAGGACCGGGAACGTCCGGATCGAGTTGAGGGAATTGACGTTGAGGAACGCGACCAGCGTGACGCGGCGTCCGCGCAGCCGCTGCAGCGACAGCTCCTCGGAATTGAGCCACGCCAGCCCCTTCGGGAACTCGGGCGCGGGCGGAGTCAACGGGCGAGACGCGTAGACGGTCCCGGTGAGGAGGCTGCCCGCCAGCAGGACGGCGAACCGCATCAGGTCTTAAGGATGTCGAGAAGCTCTACTTGGAAGATGAGCGTCGAGCCGCTCGGGATGCCGGGTCGTCCCTCGTCGCCGTAGGCTTGGTCGGAGGGGCAGCCGAGCTTCGCCTTGCCGCCGACCTTCATTTTCTGGACCGCTTCCGTCCAGCACTTGATGACGCCGTTGAGCGGGAACTCCGCCGGCTGGCCGCGCTGTATGGAGCTGTCGAACGTCTTGCCGTCGAGGAACGTGCCCTCGTAATGGACACGGACCGTGTCCGTCGCCTTGGGGCTGGCGCCCGTCCCGTCCTTCAAGGTCAGCATCACGACGCCTGACGGGAGCTTCTTGGCGCCTTTCTCGGCCGCCATCTTCTCGAGGAACGCGGAGCCCTTCTTTTTCTCGGCGGCGGCGCGCGTCTTGGCGCGCTCCGTGCGCAGCTGCTCGATCTTCGGGCTGTAGGTCTGCAGGTCGAAGCCCGGCTTGACGCCCTTGACCTGATCGCGCAGGCCCGCCACGACGTAGGGAACCTCCGCCGGAGTGAGGGCGAATTGCGAGAGGTTTTGGCCCAGGATCACGCCGAGCGTGTAGAGTGTCTTTTGCTCGTCGGTCTGGGGCGGCGCGCCGGAGTCGTTGGCGTACGCGGCAGGCCCGAGTGCGAGCACGATGAGGCAGGCGATCGTCTTCATGGTGAAGGTTCCTTTGATGCGTGAATTGTTCCTCGGCAACGCCATCATAGCAGAAAGTCCGCGACGGAAGGAAACGCAAGCGCCTCAGCGGGACTCCTTGGGGTCGAGCGCGAAAAGCTCCATCTGCGGTCCCGCGTCGGCTTCCGGCGGCCGGCGGAACGTGTCGGCCGGCGCCGCGCGATCTTCATTGAAGCCCAGCTTCCTCGTCCAAAGATTCCATGTCTGCTCCATTGCGTCCCAGATCTTGCCCTTGCCCTGATGCCGAAGCCCGAATCGGCTTTCGTTGAGACCGCCGCCCCGCGCGGCCCGGATCTGCCGCTCGATCTTGCCCGCGCGCATGGGCATCGCCTCGCGGACGCGGTGGAGAAACACCTCCTGCACGCTTCCGGGCAATCGGAGAAGCTGGTGAAACGCCGTCGTCGCCCCTCGGCTTCGGGCCTCCTTGAGCAGCGCCGGGATGCTCGAGTCGTTGAGTCCGGGGATCACCGGCGCGATGCCGATCCCGACCGGGATTCCGGCCTTGGCGAGGATCTCCATGGTCTCGAACCGTTTACGGATGCTCGCCGCGCCGGGCTCGATCAGTCGGGCGGCGTCCTCGTCGATGAATGGAATGCTGAACAGGACGCGGGCGAACGCTTCCTTCGCCAAGGCCGCCAGGACGTCGACGTCCCTCCGGACGAGAGCCGATTTGGTGATGACCGCGGCGGGGTTGCGGTAGCTGAGGCAGACCGTCAGGCAGCTACGAGTCAGGCGGTAGCCGGCTTCCAGCGGCTGGTAGCAGTCCGTGACGCCGGAGAACGCTACAAGTTCGCCTTTCCACGAGCGCTTGCGGAAGGCCTGTTCCAGCAGGGCGGGCGCGTTCTTCTTGACGAATATCTTCCTGTCGAAGTCCGTCCCCGCGCCCAGCCCGAGGTATTCGTGCGTCGGGCGGGCGTAGCAGTAGGCGCAGGCGTGGAAGCAGCCGCGGTACGGATTGACGCTCCAATGGAAGCCGACGTCCGGGCTGTCGTTGCTCGTCAGCGCCGAGCGGGAGCTGTCCTCGTAGACTTCGAGCTCGGTCGCGGGAGGCTCGCCGAGGAGCTCGCGCTGCTCGGTAAGGTAGGGGTTCGGCGGGTTCCAAACTCGGACCGGACCGGCCATATTTATACATAGCTCTTTAGGGCTAATCGGGTCAAATTTTCCCGCATTGATTTATATACGTTTCAAGGCTATAATCTTGCCCGTGAGCACCCAAACTGCGAATCGAGCGTACCCGCCGCCCCAATTCGATTGGAGCTATTTTATTCACAATTTGCGGAATAATCTTGGGGCGGTGGTCGGATTCTTCGAGTGCTTGGAGATGATGCCCAAGACCACGTCGACCATGACGCCGAAGATGATCGGCCAGTTTCGGCACGCTTCCGAGAAGGCGCTAAAGGACATAGAAGAAGCATCCTATCTTCTGCAGTCCTTGTCCCTGGAACCCACGGACATCGACGTGGAGCCGTGGCTCAAGGAGCACGTGGGACAGCACCCTATCTGTTCTGACTCCAAGGTCAAGATCGAATGGAAGATCGTCCCCGGTTTCCCGAAGACGCTGCAGATGGACAAGGAACTCTTCGCGCGCGCGATCAAGGAGATCCTCGACAACTGCGTCGACGCTCTGGCCGGCAAGGGGGGCGTCGTCACGGTGTCGCTGACCGGAGCTGGTTCTCAGGCGGCGATCGAGATCCATAATACCGGAGACCCTATGTCGGCGGAGATACTCGAGTCCGCGGTCCAGCCGTTCTTCACGAACAAGCAGGGCAGGCGCGGCCTCGGCTTGAGCTGGGCCCGGAAGATCGCGATGGAACACGGCGGTTCGCTTTCGATTTCCAATGAAAAGAAGGGGGGCGTGTCCGTTATCCTGCAAGTGGGGTAAACTACCATGGGCTTCGCATCGATGCTGGGATTGAAGCGTACAAAGCCTCTCGTACTGCACGTCGACGACTCGCCGCTGATCATCGAGACCACGAAGGCGATGCTTTTCCAGCTGGGGTGCGACTCGCTCACGGCCCTCAGCGGCGAAGAGTGCGTGAAGCTGGCGGAGGAGCAGAAGCCGGATCTCATTCTCGTCGACGCGATGATGCCGCAGATGGACGGCTTCGCCACCACGCTTGCTCTCCGTCAGCGGGAAAACACGCGGACGATCCCGGTCATCATGCTCACCGGCACGGACCGCGTGAAGGACGTCGACAAGGCCAGGGAAAGCGGCGCCAACGGGTACTTGGTCAAGCCGCTGCACATGGATCGGCTCGAGTCCAAACTGCGGGAATTCATCGCTCTGCCGCCGAGGGGGTAGGCATGGATCAGAAGAGCCCGAAGACGGCGGTGCAGGCTTCGCAGTGGGTGATCTTCAAGCTCGGCATAGAGGAATACGGGGTGCCGGCCACGCAGGTGCAGGAGATCTCGCGCTATTCCAGCGTCACCCACGTCCCGCGGATGCCGAAGTTCATCAAGGGCGTGTTCAATCTCCGCGGAAAGATCGTCCCGCTGCTCGACCTCAAGGAGCGCTTCGAGATCACGGCCGGAGGGAAGGTCGAGGAAGCGAATCAGCGCGTAATCGTCTCCTTCTTGGGCGAGCAGCTCATCGGCTTGATCGTGGACGAGGTCAGCGGCGTCGTGCGCTTCATGTCCGATTCCGTGGACCCCGTCCCGTCGACCCTTCCCCGGATGGACGCCGAGTTCCTCTACGGCGTCGGCAAGATGGAGGACCGGCTGGTGGTCCTAATCGATTTGACGAAGATGCTCAACGACATCGAGCGCAAGCTACTGGAGAGCATGGAGAAAGCCGCTGGCTGACCTCAATCCAATGGCGACGTTATTGGCACCCGAGGACTTGGAGAAGCTGAAACGCCATCTCGTCGATACTCGGGGCCTCGACCTGTCCCAATACAGCGACGCGTTCTTGGAGCGCCGGCTTTTGGCGCGGATGGGCCACAACCAGATCGGGACGTTCAAGGATTACATGGGGCTGCTGGCAAAGACGCCCGTGGAATACCAGAAGCTCATCGATTCCCTGACGATCAACGTCACCGGGTTCTTTCGCGACAACGAGCTGTCCGAGAAGACGCTCAATCCTATCTTCGACGGGCTCTGGTCCCGCTCGGGAACCCAGATCCGCCCCATGGTGATCTGGAGCGCCGGATGCGCCACCGGCCAGGAGCCCTACACGGTCGCGATGGTGGTCGATTCCTACGTAACGCAGCGCGCGTCCCTCGGTCTCAAGTACCAGATCCTGGCGACCGATTTCAACGAGGAGCAACTGAAGGCCGCGCGGCCCGGCCTCTATCCGAAGGCGGCCATGTCCGCGGTGCCCGCCCACTACCGGTCCAAGTATCTCCGCGATCACGGGGACAAGGTGCAGGTAGCCGACAGCCTGGTGAAGAAGGTCCAGTTCAAGCGGCATGACCTGGCGACGCACCCGCCGATCGACCACATCGATCTGATCTTGTGCCGCAACGTGATGATCTATTTCACAACGCCCGCCAAGAACCAGATCCTTCACAGATTTCACCGGTGCCTGACGCCTCGCGGCATCTTGATCCTGGGCGCCTCTGAGATCGTCTTGCTGCATGGGATTTTCAAGACGGTCGACAGGGAACACAAGATCTACACGAAAATCGACTCCGACCAGGAGGTTTCTTGACAACTTCAACACGCCGCGTTCTCATTGTCGATGATTCCACGTACGCCCGCATGATCCTCCAGCGTATGTTAGAGACCCACGGCTTCAACGTGGTAGGGTCTGCGTCAGGGCCGTCGGAGGCGGTCGATCTGTACAAGAAGGTGAAACCGGACGTCGTGACGATGGACATCGTCATGCCGGACGGCGGCGGCGTGGAGGCGATCAAGGCGCTGTATGCGATGGATCCGAAAGCCAAGATCGTGGTGGTGAGCGCGCTCTACGGAAGCTCGGAGATCGATCAGGCGAAGGAGCTCGGCGTCTCCGCGATCGTGCACAAGCCGGTGGATTGGACGGAGATCGAGAAGGCGATCACGAAAGTCCTTTCATGAAGCGAGTCCGTGTCCTGGTGGTCGAGGACTCGACCTATATGCAGGAGATCGTCACCAAGACGCTCCAGAGCGATGCCGAGATCCAGGTGGTCGGCATGGCGAAAACCGGCAAGGAGGCGATCGCCCTCGCGGCGTCCCTCCATCCCGACGTTGTGACCCTCGACGTGATCCTTCCGGACATGGACGGCCTCGAGGTCCTTTGGCACCTCGTCCACGAGCACTCCCGCCGCGTGATCATCCTCAGTTCGGTCGCGCAGCCGGAGAGCGCCGTCGCCATGCGCGCGCTCGACAGCGGCGCCATCGACTGCATCGTCAAGCCCACTCAGTCCGAGGGCAGCGCGGCTCAGTTTCGCGAGGCGCTCGTGGCGCGCGTGCGCGAGGTCGGCAGCATCGACGAATCCAAGCTCAAACCCTTTTTCTCCAAGACGCCGTCCAGGCCGGCGAAACTCGCGCTCGCCAAGACGATGGTCGTGATCGGCTCCTCCGCCGGCGGTCCGGTGCACCTTCGCGAGATCGTCCCGAAACTTCCGAAGAACCTCGCGGCGTCCATCTTGATCGTGCAGCATCTTCCCATCGCCTTCACGCGCCAGATGACGTCTCATCTCGCGTCGATCTCCGAGATCAGCGTCAAGGTCGCCAATCCCGGCGACGTGTTCGTCGAGGGCACCGTGTACGTCGCTCCCGGCGACGACATCCTCAAGGTGGAGTGGGTGCGCGGCGGCTGGGGCGCGGTGGGGCAGTCCACGACGAACGCGTCGCCGATCAACATCAAGCCGTGGATCGATGCGAGCATGGCGACGGCGGCCTTGTTGTACGGTCGGCGCTGCATCGGAGTCGTCCTGAGCGGCATGGGCTCGGACGGGGTGGAGGGAATGCGCAAGATCAAGGAAGGGGGCGGCATTACGATCGCCCAGGACGAGAAGACCAGCTTCGTCTACGGCATGCCCAAGGCGGTCTCCGACGCGAACCTCGTGGACCACATCCTGCCGATCGACAAGATCGCCGGGGCCATCGTCGCGAGCGTCAAGCGCGTCGAGGAGCTCGCGCCCCGATGACCGATTTTTCCGAGTTCAAGGACGTATTCATCGGCGAGGCCGAGGACCTCCTCGGGCAGACCGAGAAGGCCCTCGTGCAGCTGGAAAAGGACCTCGGCAACGTCGAACTGCTGCATGCCATCTTCCGGCACGTTCACACCCTGAAGGGCAACGCGGCCACGATGGGTCTGCAGAAGATGACCGAGCTGGCGCACGCGGTCGAGGACTGCCTCGATCCGCTGTCGAAAGGAGAAGGGAAGGCGACGCTGGCCATGTTCGATGCGCTGCTGGCGTGCGTGGATGTGCTGGCCAGCCTTCTGGCGGAGGTCCGGGAAGGCAAGGAGCTCGGGATCGACATCGCTCCGGCGCTGGCGCGGCTCAAAGCCGCCGCCGCCGCCCCGGCCGCCGGAGACGCCGCGGCTCCCGCCGCCGCCGCCGCGGCTCCCGCGCCCGCCAAGCCCGATCCGGAGTCGCGCGCCGTGTCACCCGAGGCGGCCTGGGGAGGGACGTTCACGCCTCCCGCGTCCGCGGCTCCCGCGCCGGCGGCCAAGACCGAGCCGCCGAAGCCCGCTGCCGAGGCTCCCAAGCCCGCGCCCGAGGCGAAAGCGCCCGGCACCGCGGTCGCCGAGGATTCCTCGTCGCGGACCACCGTGCGCGTCGGGCTCAAGCATCTCGACAACATCATGAACCTGGTCGAGGAGCTAACGATTTCCAAGGCCAGGCTCATCCAGCAGGCGCAGACGCTGCGCGTCGGCGTCATCGAGGATGAGCTGAAGATTTTCGAGCGGCTCGTCCAGCAGCTCCAGCAGGAGGCGCTCGACACGCGCACGGTGCCGGTGTCCGAGATCTTCGAGCATTATCGGCGCATCGTGCGCGACACGTCGAACCAGCTCAAGCGGAAGATCAACTTCGAGATCCAGGACCAGGGGATTTCGGTCGACCGGCTTCTCCTCTATAACATCAACGAGCCTCTCGTGCACCTGCTGCGCAACGCCATCGACCACGGCATCGAGACGCCTGAGGAGCGGGTCAAGGCGGGAAAGTCCGGAGAAGGCAAGCTCATCTTGCGCGCCCGCCGGGACCAGGGCTACGCCGTGGTCGAGGTCGTCGACGACGGCAAGGGCATGAACCCGGCACGCATCCGCCAGCTGGCCGTGAGCCGCGGCGTGATGACGGAGGACGAGGCCGCGCGGACGTCCGACGCGGACATCCTCTACGTGGTCTGCCACCCGGGATTCTCGACCGCGGAGAAGGTCACGGAAATCTCGGGCCGCGGCGTCGGGATGGACGTCGTCCAGCGCGTGATCGACAGCGTCAACGGACGCCTCGAGATCGTCTCGACCCTGGGGAAGGGATCGCGGGTCTCCCTGTTCCTCCCGCTCAATTTGGCGATCATTCAAGCGCTGCTCGTGCGCGTCGGCAAAGACACCTTCGCTCTACCCATCGCCGACGTGCTCGAGCTCGTCTCGCTCGATGTCGTGATGACGAAGACCGTCGACAAGGCGCCGGTCATCTCGCTGCGGGGGGAAGTCGTCCCCATGGTGGACGTCCGTCGGGTGTTCGGCCTCTCGGAGTTCGAGGGAGGGATCCGCCCGGAAGGCGGCTACGGCGTAGTCATCCGCGTCGCTCGCGGCAAGGCGGCCATGTTCGTAGACGAGGTCGTCGACCGGCGGGAGATCGTCATGAAGAACCTGAGCGGACTGCTCCGCCACGTGCGCGGCGTGAGCAACTGCACCATTCTCGGCGACGGCCGAGTGGTGCTTATCCTCGACGTGCGGGGGCTGGTATGACGGAAAGGATATTCGCGCTGGACATCGGGACGCGCAAGGTGATGGGCCTGCTCGCCCGAGCGGAAGGAGACGGCGTGGTCGTGGACGACGCGGAGCTCGTGGAGCATCCGACGCGCTCCATGAGCGCCGGGCAGATTCAGGACGTGCCGCGAGTGGCGGCGGTCGTCCGCGAAACGATCGCCGCGCTGGAGGCGCGCTGCGGAAAAATCCCGACCAAGGCGGCGGTCGCGGTCGCCGGACGCAATCTCAAGACCGTCCGCGGGCGCGCCAAGCTCCCGTTCGCGCGTCCCCAGCAGGTGACCGCCGAGGACTCCCAATGGTGCGTGCAGCAGGCGCTGCAGGAGGCCCAGCGGCAGCTCGGGCCCTCGGACGCCAGCGCGCAGTATCATCAATGCGTCGGCTACGTCGTGACGTGGTTCTCGCTCGACGGGGAGACGCTATCGCAGCCGGTCGGCCACGTCGGAGAGACGCTCGAGGCCGAGGTGCTGGCCACGTTCCTGCCGCGACGCGTGCTCGACAGTCTTTTCAGCGTGCTCGAGGCGTCCGGCTTGGAGGCCCTGTGCGTGACGCTCGAGCCCATCGCGGCCTTGCAGGCGGCGGTTCCCGAAGGGCTGCGCCGCTTCCATCTCGCGCTCGTCGACATCGGCGCGGGGACCTCTGATATCGCGATCGTCCGCGAAGGACGCGTCCGGGCGTTCGGCATGGTGCCGATGGCGGGCGACTTCGTGACGGATCGGATCAGCGACCAATGCCTCGTCGATTTCTTCACCGCCGAACGCCTGAAGTGCTCGCTGGCGTCGGAGGGCCCGATCGAAGCGCTGGACCTTTTCCATCGTCCGAGGCACTTCGCCCCCGCCGAGATCCGCCGCGGCCTGGAGCCGGCCGTAAAGGAGCTGGCCCGTCAGATCGCCGCGCACATCCTTGATCTCGCGGGAGGACAGGCGCCGCAGCTCGTTGTCTGCGTGGGAGGAGGCAGCCTCACGCCGGGCATCGAGGACGCCATCTCGGACGCTCTCGGCATCGAACGGGACAGAGTGGGTTTCCGCGCTCCTTCGATCCAGTCGGCATCGCCCGCGATGAGCACGCCTCAGGCCGTGACGCCGCTCGGGATTGCTCTCGTGGCGCGCGACAAGGCGGGCTTGCGGTTTCGCCGGGTGTATCTCAATGAGAAGCCGGTCCATCTGCTCGACAGCGGGGCGACGCTGACGGTGCAGGCGGCGTTCGTCGCCGCGGGCGTGCCCCCCGACCAGATTTACGGCCGGCCCGGTCCCGCGCGTACGTATACGTTGAATGGAAAGGTGCGCGCCGTGCGCGGATTCCCCGGCAGCCGGGGCCGCATCTCCGTCAACGGGCAGCCGGCGGGCTTGGACCGTGAACTGCGCGAGAACGACCGGATCAAGTTCGAACCCGGTTCCTCTGGGGCCGAGGGCATCGCGACCCTGCGCGAGGCGCTCGCCGAGGCGGCGGTCCAAGTGCGCATCAACGGGGACCTGCAGACGGTCTTCCCGAACGCGCTCTTGGACGGCGCGCATTGCAACTTGGACGCGGAGCTCCCGGATCGCGCTCGCATCGCGTGGGACTCTCCGGCGACCGCGTGGGAGGCCGCCGAGAAGTTCATGCACCATTCGCGGGGCCATCGCCACGACAGTTCGTCCGTGACGCTGAAGGTCCTTCTCAACGGGGCTCCGGCGTCCAGGAGTTCGGTGCTGTGCGCCGGCGACCAGCTCGACGTGAGCGTGTCGGAGCCGTCCCTGCCGTTTCCCGAGCCGTTGCCCGAAGCGCCGTTGCCTTTCAACTCCCTGCGCGTGCGCCTCAACGGGGAGGAGATCGTCCTGCAGCCGGCCGCGGGTCCCGGCGAGCGGGTCATGCTGTTCGACTTGTTCCGCCACGTCCCGATGAATCTGTCGGCCGTGCCCGGCAAGCGGCTCCGTCTTCTCATCAACGGCGAGAGCGCGGGCTTTACCTCTCCTCTTCACCACGACGCCGAGGTGAGAGTCTTCTTTGAATAATCTTGATCAGTTCTCGAAGACTCTAAACGAAGGACTCATCTACGCCTCACACGGGCTATCCCGCATGGCGCCCGGGCTCTCATTTCATCCCACGCCCGTCCACCTGGCGGTCATGGAGAAGGGACGGCCTCCGGGCTTCGCGTCGCCGACGGCGCAGATGGCCGGGGTGTTCCTGGGGTTGACCGGAGACGTCTACGGGAACATGCTGCTCATGTTTCCCGAGGCGGACGCCGATCGATTGGCGGCGACGCTCATCGGGCAAGGGCAGCCGATCAAGGACAAGAAGCAGGACCTCTACGGCTCGGCGATCGAGGAAGCCGGCAACGTCTTCGGAAGCGGCGTCATCGGCCTGCCCTCTCGATCGCTCGCGCTCAACATCTTCACTGCGCCCCCGAAGCTCGTGCGCGACACGTTCGCCACGATCTGGAACATGCTGCTTCTTCCGCAGGCGGCGGCGCCCGGCGAGCCGGTGGTCTTCCAGGCGGAGATCATCTGTCCCGGGTGGAACTCGAAGGGCTATTTCATGATGTGTCTGACGCGCGAGTCCGTCGCCCACGTCGACGTGCTCATGGCTCAGTCGCCGGTGTCGCGCATCGACGTCGCGATGGGCGACGTCCAAGTCGCCCGGAGCCCGTCGATCCTGAAGGTGGCCAGTCTCGGCTCGTGCATGGCTGTCATCCTCTACGACACGAAGACGAAGACCGGGGGCCTGGCGCACGTCATGCTGCCGCTGGCCTCCGCCGTCGACAAGTCGGTCTCGGCGAGGCCGGGAAAATACGCGGACATCGCCATCCCGGCGCTGCTCAAGCGCATCAACGCGTCCCCGGCCACTTTGGTCGGATGGCTCGTCGGCGGCGCGAACATGTTCCCGAAGCTCGCCAACCCGCACCTGCAGGTCGGCAAGCGCAACATGGAAGTGGCCCGCGAACAGTTCAAGAAGACCGGCATCCGCTGCCTCGAGGAGGACGTGGGAGGCGTCACGGGACGTACCGTGGAGCTCTTCACCGCGACCGGCGAGGTCTGGGTGCGTGTCGGCTATCCGCCGCGCAAGCTCGCCGGCATCAACTCCAAACCGTAGCGCGTACCCTGCTCAGCCGGTCCTGAACTGCGCGACGATCGAGCGAAGCTTCTGCACGATCTGCGACAGCTCTTGGGCGTTCGTGGCGATCTGCTCGATCGCCGCGGACTGCTCCTCGCTCGAGGCGGTGGCTTCCTCGGTCGACGCCGCGACCTGCTGGGTATTGGAGGCGACCTGGGACATCTGCATATTGATTTGGCCGACCTCTCGGGCGATCTCGGAGAAAAGCTTCTCGGCCTCCAAGGTGATCTTGTAGCTTTCGGCCACCTCTTTGTTGCCTTTCTCCGTCGTCTGGATCGCGTTGCGCGTCTGGTCCTGGACCTCTCGGATCAGGTTCGTGATCTGTTGGGTGCTGTCGGCGGACGTCTCGGCCAGCTTTCGAATCTCTTCGGCGACGACCGCGAATCCGCGGCCCGCCTCGCCCGCGCGCGCGGCTTCGATGGCCGCGTTGAGCGAGAGAAGGTTCGTCTGGTCGGCGATTTTCGTGATGACGTCGACGATCTTGCCGATCTGGTCGGATCGTTTTCCAAGCTCATGGATGAAGCCCGCGGCGGCGTCGACGGAGGCTTCGGCCAGCTTCATGCGTTCGACGACCTTCGACACGAGCTTTCCGCCCTGCTGGGCGTTCGATCCGGCCTGCTGCGTCGCCGTGGCCACGAGTTGGGCGCTTTGCGCCACCTGGCCCGTGCTCTGCGACACCTGATTCATGACTTGGACGGACTGGCTGAGATTTGCGGAGGACTGCTGCGTGATCTCGGTCAGCGTCTTGCTCGATCCGCCGACCTGCTCCGACGCGCCGCGGACCTGGTCCACCAGCCGGCTCAAGCTGTCCAGGAACGTGTTGAACGCCTTCGACAGCTGTCCGACCTCGTCCTCGGACTCGACGGGGAGGCGGACGTTCAGGTCCGCGCCGCCGGCGGCGAGCTCCTCGAGACGCACCACCGCCGCCACGAGAGGCGCCGCGACGCGCCGCGCGACGTAGACGTAGATGAGCACGCCCAGCACGAGCGCGATGGCTCCGATGAGCGTGAACGTGACCTGCGCCCGAGAGACCACGCGGTCGGCCGCCGACGTCGAGACGCCGATGCGGAGCACGCCCAGCCGGTTCGCTTGGAACTTGATCGGCGTGTCCAGTTCGAAGATGCTCGGCTGCTGCGTATCGCGGCGCGTGAATTCCATCGTCTTGAGCGCCGCCAGCTCGAGGTCCGTGCGGTTGAGAGTTTGGTTCTTGAGGCTCTCTTCCGTGCTCGCGATGCACTTGCCGTCCTGTCCTACCACCGTGGCGTAGACGATGTCGGTGTCGGCGTCGTGCGCCTCCTTGAGGAGGCGCTGGATATGGTCGTATTCGCCCATGGAGAACGGATCGCTCAAGGCGGTCGCGAGGTTGCGGGCGAGGATCTCGCCCTTCTTCTGAAGGCTGGAGTTGAGGTTCTGTTTGCTGCTGCTGACGAATACGCCGCCCAGCACCGCTACCGTCGTCAGAAGGATGCAGGCGAACGGAATCGTCAGCTTCGCCGTGAGCCCGAGTTTCTTGATGCCGCCGATGTTCGTCATTTCGGCAGCACGGACTTCCAGTCCGTGAACACGACGGCCTTTCCGTCCTTGACCACCGTGGGATAGAGCTGCTTGAAGCCCTCGTGGTCGTCCGGTCCGTAGCTGATCATCAGGTTCTTGCCGAGTCCCATGTCCAAGTCCTTGATCGTCTCGATCGCGTCGATGAAGCCCTCGCGCGTGAGGTCCTTGCCGGCCTTGCGAAGGCCGTCGACCATCACCATCGCGTCGACGAAGCCTTCGAGGCTCACGAAGTTGGGCTCGGCGTCCTTTTCCTTCTCCTTGAGGAGCTTGCGGTACAGGGCTACGGTCTTGAGGTCCGTCCGGTCCGGCGGAGGGACGACCTGCGTGATCACGGTGCCCTCGCCGTCCTTGCCCGAGGCCTTGATGAATGCCTCGGTTCCAACGAACGAGACGGTGGTGAACAGGGGGCTAAATCCGCCGGCCTTCGCGCGCTTGACGATCTCCGCGAGCGGCGCGTAGGGTCCGACGAGCACGACGGCGTCCGGCTTCGCCGACTTCACCGACTTGATGCCCTCATCGACGTCCAGCGTTCCGCGCGGGAAGGAGCCCAAGGCGACCGGCTCGGCGCCGTGAGCCTTCATCGCCTTCTTGACGCCTTCGAGCACCGCGTTCCCGAACGCGTCGTTCTGATAGAGCACCGCGATCTTCGGCGCGCCGGCGTCGTAGAGATGGTCGACCTGCTCCTTCGCCTCATCGTAGTAGGACGCGCGCACGTTGATGATGTAACGCTGGAAGGGCTCGCGCAGCAATTGGGCTCCGGTGAAGAAGCCTAGGATCGGGATCTTCGCGGTCTTGGCCATCGGAGCGTATTTGGCCGCGGTCGGAGTCCCGACGAAGAAGCCGGCCGCGAAGACGCCGTCGCTTTCCAGCTTCTTGAAGCAGTTGATGGCCTTGTCCGGTTCGTAGCCGTCGTCGTTGGAGTCCAGCTTCAGCTTGCGTCCGTTCACCCCGCCCTGGGAGTTGATGTGGTCGAAGTAGAGCTTCGCGCCGCGCACGGTCTCCGTGCCGAGGAACTTCGTCGGACCGTCGAGGACCGCGCAGGAGCCGATGAGGATCTCCTTGTCCATCACGCCCGTCTCAGTCCAGGCGACGCTCGCGGCCAGCAGGAACGCCGCCGCTCCGCAAACCCCAATGTCTCGTCGAGTCATGGAACCCCCATTAGTTTGTCTTGAATTTCGCGACGATGGATCTCAGCTTCTGCACGATCTCCGAAAGTTCCGTTGCGTTGGTGGCGACCTGCTCGATGGCGGCCGACTGCTCTTCGCCCGATGCGGTCATCTCTTGGGTGGACGCGGCCACCTGCTGCGTGCTCGAGGCGACGTTCGTCATCTGCGAGTTGATCTGATGGACCTCGCGCGATATCTCCGCGAAAATCTTGGACGCCTGGAGCGTGAGCTCGTAGCTCTCGCGGAACTCGAGGTTGCCGCGCTCCGTGCTCTCGATCGCCTTGCTCGTCTGCGCCTGCACCTCATGGATCAGGTTGGTGATCTGCTGGGTGCTGTCGGCGGAAGTTTCGGCGAGCTTGCGGATCTCCTCGGCGACGACCGCAAATCCCCGGCCCGCCTCTCCGGCGCGCGCGGCCTCGATCGCGGCGTTGAGCGAGAGCAGGTTCGTCTGGTCGGCGATGCGCGTGATGACGTCGACGATCTTGCCGATCTGGTCCGAGCGCTTGCCGAGTTCGTGGATGAAGCCGGCGGCACCCTCGACGGACGTTTGGGCCTGCTTCATCTTGTCGACCACCTGCGTGACGAGGCGGCCGCCTTCCTGCGCGTTGTTGCCCGCCTGCTGGGTCGCCGTGGCCACGAGCTGCGCGCTTTGCGCCACCTGGCCCGTGGTCTGCGCGACCTGGTTCATCACGTCGACGGATTGGCCTAGATTGGTCGAGGACTGCTGCGTGATCGCGGTCAGATTCTTCGAGGAGTCGGCCAGCTGGTCGGCGGTGCCCTGCACGGTCCGCACGAGATTGGAGAGCGTCGTCGCCATGGTCCGCATCTCGTCCGACAATACCATGATCTCCTCGGTGGTCCGGTGTTCGAACGAGCGCTCCGCCATGTCGAGCCGCCCGTCGGCCATGACCTTCATGCGGTCCGCCAACGCTCGGATGGGTTCGACGACGAGGCGCTGCAGGGCCCAATACGACAGGCTGATCACGATTCCGGAGCATAGGATGAGAATCAACAGGGTCCGAAACAGCGTCGCTCGCATCGAGGCGCGCACGGAACTCGTGGAAAACGCCCCGACCACCTTTCCGAGCACGACGGTGTTCTCTTCGCCTTTTTGGCCCCAGCGCTTGCTCTCGATCGGCGCCGACAGGACGAGCAGTTCGCCGTTCTCGAATTTGCGAAGAGCGCCCCAGGCCTTCGCCTTGTCGGCGTCCTTTATCAGCCTCTCGACCGCTTCCTTGTTCGGGTACGCCGCTTGGAGGATGCCCACGGAATCCGTGACACCGAGGGCGACGAGGGTGGCGGAGTTCGACTGGGCGGATTTGACCACGATTCGCCCGACCGTGTCGAGGTCGAAGGTGGCCAAGGGCACCGTCACCGTCTTGCCGACGCCCCCGAGGATATCGTCGTTGCTTTGGAAGAAGGCCGCGTACACCGCGTCGGAAAGGATCTTATGGTAATAGACGGTCAGAACCGTCGTCACGCTCAGGGTGGCGGCCATGAGGAGGCCGGCCGCCAGCAGCCTGAGCGTGAAGACGTGGTTCCGTCCTTCGAGAATCTGCATCCCTTACTTTAGGCCCAGGGTCCCCAGGAGTTTGCGGTGCATGTCGTCCTGTTCCGCGACCCACGTCCTGAACTCCTTATCGGCGATGTAGGCGTTCAGAAGGCCGTTTTTGATCAGGTAGTCCTGAAACTCCTTCGTCTTGGCGACCTTTTGAAGAAGGGCCGTGTAGTACTTCACCGCTTCCGGCTTCATGTCGGGAGGGCCGAAGATGCCGCGCATCATCACGTACTCGACGTTGTGCCCCTGCTCCTTCATCGTCGGGACGTCTTTCCAGGCAGGAAGCGTCATACGGCTGGAGGAAAACAAACCAAGAGGCCTCACCTTGCCTTCCTTCCAAAGCGCCTCGGCCTCGGACGGGTTGTTGACCGAAGAGTCGATCTCCTTCGCCGCGAGCGCCTTCGCGACGTCCCCGCCGCCTTTGAGGGGGACGTAAACGAACTTCGCTTTGGAGGACTGTTCGAGAAGGCCCGTCACGATCTGGTCCTCCTGCGCGGCCCCGGTGCCTCCCATCTTGTACTTGCCGGACTCGGCGCGCGCCGCCGCGAGATAGTCGTCCGCTTTCTTGTACGGCGTGTCCGCATTGACCCACAGTATGAACGGGTCGAGGGCCATGCGCGCCAGGGGCGTGAGTTCGTCCCACTTGAAGTTCGTGCCCATCGTGACGGGCAGCGTGAAGATGTTCGAGAGCGTGATCACCAAGGTGTCGCTTCCAGGCTTGCCCTTGATGTAGAGGTATCCCTCGGCTCCGGAGCCGCCCGGCTTGTTGACCACGACGATTTTCTGCTTGGTCAGCTTGTTCTTTTCGATGATGTCCGCGATCGCGCGGATCATCGCGTCGGCGCCGCCTTTGGCGGCAGGCACCACGAGCTCAACCGTATCCCCGGGCTCCCAGGCGTACGCGGGCGCGCGAAGTCCACCAGTAAACAATGCGGCTGCGACCAACACGGCGATCTTCTTCAACATTCGCATCCTCCTATTGTCCGCTGCACTCCATCACCAGCTGTCTTAGACAGGCCGGATCGGCCAGAATCATCAAATCGCAGTCCGCGGAAAGGCTCGCGGACGACATGCCGATGTGCACCATTACGGCGTGCTCGCCCGTTCCCTTTCGTCCGCCCAGGGAAGCCATCGTGGCGGTGAGCAGCTCTTTCTTGCTTCCCTCGAGATAGGCGGGCGTCGTCGTCAGGATCGTCTGCTTGAGCGTATTCGCCAGCCGCTTCAAGAAGGAGCTGATGATGATGTTGCCCACTTCCTCAAGGACGAGCTTCCGCGACAAAGCTGCCTCGCTCAACTCGAGCTGATAGATGCTGCTCAACGCCGCCGTCAGGGCCGCGGAACTCTTCGGCGAGAATAGGAGGAGGAACAGGAGCGGGTACGATCCCTTCGACCAGAGCTGGACGCCGGAATGAACTCCTTGCTGGCTCTCGAAGATCTTTAGAAAGTCCTGCGTATGGCCGTCGGTCAGGCCGACGGACGTGATGGACCAATCTCGCTGCGTGAGCTTGGCCATCGACTGCATGCTCGTTTCGACGCTCGCTTCGATGAGCTTTTGAAAATAGTCCTGCTCATGCTTAGTGAGGGATTCCGGGGGGGGCAGGCTCATCAAGCCAAAGTCTTGTGTATGGTGGATTTAAATTCGTCGGGCGTGAACGGCTTGTGCATGACGGCGTTGGCGCCTAGCTCCATCACTTGGCGGTCGATGCCGTCCTGGCCGCTGGCAGTGACGACGATGACGCGCGTCGTCGCGTTCTGAGCGCGGATCGCGCGCAGGATATCCAGGCCCGAGCCGCTCGGAAGGACCATATCGAGCGTCACGGCCTCCGGCGAGAGGGATTTGAAGAAATCAAGCGCTTGAGGGACATCCTCGGCCTCGCCGACGATCTCGTGTCCCAGACTTTTCAGCATATTCTTGATCATCGCCCGGGTGAGGCGAGAATCATCAATAATTAGCACTTTCGCCATGGTCAAAGAAAGGAAAAATTCCCGTCAACTTCACTGCATGCCGTCTCGACATGTATATACGTGGAATAGTCTCGGAAGTCAAGACCGGGATTGTCAGCGGTGTCAGGCGGCTGACACGCCCCAGCCCGCAATCCCGGACCAGGTCCGGCCGGGCGTGTAGCCGTACAGTTCTCGGAGGGATTTGAACTGGCCGGGGCCTGCGCTGACCTCGACGTCCTCGGCGGTGAATTGAGACGGGTGTTCGTAGCCGCAGGCGTGCGTCACGGCGAGAAGCTCGTTGCGGAAGGACTGGCAGAAGCGCGCGAACCGCTGGGACTGGACCTCGGGGGCCAGGCCCCGCTGCAGGTAGGCGCTGTGCGTGGCGACGCCGCTGGGGCACAAGTCCGTGTGGCATTTCTGGGCTTGGATGCAGCCGATGGACAGCATCGCCTCGCGGGCAATGTTGATCAGGTCGGCGCCCAGGCAGAACGCCACGATGGCGCGATCGGGAAAGCCCAGCTTGGCGCTCGCGATCCAAACGGTCCTGTCGGCGGCGCCCGCATCGAGGAACTCCTTGTAGACGCGGGGGAAAGCGACGCGAAACGGAAGCGACACGTGATCGGCGAAGGTCAGCGGCGCCGCGCCGGTGCCGCCCTCTCCGCCGTCGATCGTGATCCAGTCCGGGCCCTTTCCTCCCTCCCGCATGGCGGCCGCCAACTCCCGCCAGAATCCGGTGTGCCCCACTGCCGATTTGATGCCCACCGGCAGCCCGGTCGCCGCCGCGATCTCCTCGATGAAGGCGATCATGCCCCGGATATCCCGGAAAGCGCCGTGGTTGTTCGGGCTCACGCAGTCCGTGCCGGCGCGCACGCCGCGGATGCCGGCGATCTCCTCGGTCACCTTCGCTCCGGGCAGTACGCCGCCCTTTCCGGGTTTGGCTCCTTGAGACAATTTGATCTCGATGCCCCGCACCTGGGGGCAGCCGCCCAGGGTCTCGAGGAGTTTGTCCATGGAGAAGCCCCCGTCCAAATTTCGGCATCCGAAGTACCCGGTCCCGATCTGGTAGATGACGTCGGCGCCGTGCTTGTGGTGCGGCGAGATGCCGCCTTCCCCGGTGTTGTGGTAGCAGCCCGCCGTCTTGGCGCCGCGGTTGAGCGCCTCGACCGCGTGCGCCCCCAGTGCGCCGAACGACATCGCCGAGATGTTGACGATGGAGCGCGGGCGCCAGGCCTTCGCGCGGTCCCGGATCTCGCCGAGCGTCTTCGCGCAGGGCACTTCGTGGAGCTTGTCGTGGATCGAGGCCGTAAATCCGACCTCGCCATGGGGGAAGACCGCGTGTTTGATGACCGGGTAGCCGATGTTGTAGAGCTGGTCGTCCGTCCCGAAGCCGAAGTAGTTGTTCTCGCCGCGGGCGGTACGGTAGATCCAATCGCGCTCCTCGCGGTTGAACGGAAGCTCCTCGTGATTTCCCGCGACGATGTATTGGCGCAGCTCCGGGCCGATCTCGATCAGGAAATAGCGAAATCGGCCGAGCACTGGAAAGTTCCGGAGGATGTTGTCTCCGGAGAACCAGCGATCGTGGACGAACAAGGCCGCCAGCGCGCACGCGGCGAGCCAGACGAGGAACATGTCGCAAGTATGAGGGGACTTGCCGAGGCCGTCAAGCCCGGGCGGCGGGGATCCACGCGCCGGACGCCCGCCCTATGAGAGGCCCAGGGACCTAATCGCTTAGGGGGTGTTTCCTGGCCAAGGGGTGGGCCCTTCGGCTCTAGGTTCCCGGCCGGGTCGGGAGTAGAATAGAGTTTCGATGATGGCGAAAGGCAAGCGTTGGCTGGCGGCCGTCGTGGCGATCTCGATCGGCGCCGCGCCGGGTACGGGGTGGACGCAGGTGCGCCCGGTCGCGGTAGAGGTCGCCCCGGCCAATTCGTCAAAGGGCTTTTCCTTAACCTCATTCGCCGCTGGAAGTCTCGTCGGCTTCGATGCCTTCTCGTTCGGTCCTACGGGTCTCGGCTTGGCCGCGCCCGGACTCGGGCTTTCGGAGGCGGCGGTCTTGTCGCTGTCTCCCGCCTCGCCGGCGGGAGCCTTCGGTTCGCTCGAGCTTTCCTCTCCGGTCCGACGCCTCGGGGGCGCGGCGTCGCCGAGCGCCGCGTCCATGCAGACGGGAGCGGCCGCCGCGGCCGCCGCGCTGCCCGCGAGACTGGCGCCGCCGCCGGCCGGCGCTGCGCCCGCGGACGCGGGTCTGGAGCGATGGGGCGGAGGAGCCGCGGCGGCCTTGTCCTCGACCGGGGCGAGCGCGTCGAAGGCGCTCGGCGCGGACCCTTCGGGCCTGGCGGGCTCTCGCGTCCTCTCCGATCTCTATCACGGCATCCGCTCCAAGGACGCCGCGCCGGAGACGCCGGGCACTTCGGCCGAAGGCCGCGCGGCGGCCGGCGGCGGCCTTGCGCCCGTCGCAGGGGCCGCCCCGCAGGCCGAATCGCCACAAGTCGCGCGCGCCGCGCTGCCCGCGACGGGGACACAGGGAGACGACGGCCCCGTCAAGCCGCGCTCGGTGTTCACGACGAACGTCCTCAGCTTTTTCTCCAGCTTCATCCTCATCCAAGTCGCCGTCGAATCGATCGGCCTCGTCATCCCGCAGCTTGCCAACCCGCTGGCGCCGTACGGGTTCTTGATCGTCGGCTCCATCGCGGCCGCGAGCTACGTCGCCTACGCGATCGGCGCCTTCGTCGGCGGCCCGCTCGTCAAGCGCTTCGGCGTCGGGGGCATCTACCGGACCGGATTGATCGCGCGCACCGGCATCTGGACGGCGGTCGCCTTCCTGTTCGACCCCGTCTCGCAGACGATCCCGATCATGGCGCTCGCCGCCCTGTTCATCGCCGATATCCTCGTCCACTCGGTCAACCGCGTCGCCGAGCAGACGCTCCGCGTCGCGTGGTTCAAGGGGAACAAGGTGCAGAACACCTACTTCGGGACGATCCGGGACTTCGTGGAGTACGGGACGGTGTTCTCGACGCTGGGCGCCGGCTGGCTGATCGTCGTCTTCGGATTCGGTTCCGTCGTCTACGCGGCGCCGGTGTTCTTCGCCGTGGCGGCGCTTATCGCCTTCTTCGTGCGGTTGCCGGGCCCTTCGGCGAGCGCCCTGGAGAAGACGTCCTTCCGCGAGGGCTTCGACGGGTTGTTCGGCAGCCCGTCCCTGCGGCGGTACTTCGTCGGCAAGGTGATGATTAACAACTTCTTCTACACTCTCTACTACATCACCGCGACGGCGTTCGGCGTGTTCGCCGCGGCCGGCGTGCTCCAGAAGGCCGCGCTCGTGTCCTCGGCGCTCACGGGCGTCTACGGCATCGGAGCGATCGCCGCGGCGTTCGTCATGTTCGCAGTGGCGCGCCATATCTCAAAGCGCACGGAGACTCTGGAAAAGGCGGCCAAGGCCGCTAAGCAGGAGGAGATGCTGGTACGGGGAGCCGAGCTGTCCCTCAAATTCTCCGCGGCGGCTCTCCTGGGCGCCTGGGCGTTCGTGAACCAAGCGTACCTGTTCACGATCATCACGTGGCCCGTCTATTGGGTCACTCCGGCGCTCCTGCTCATCGGGCTTACGGCGCAGGTGGCGCTGACGCACCTGGATTCGATGATGTCGGACCAGATGCCGGAGGACAAGGCCGCGAGCATCATCGGGGCCGAGCGCACGCTGACCTATTCCTCGTACGCGATCAGCTTCTTTCTATGGGGCGCCCTCTTCCAGCTCTTCGGTACGGGCGCGTTCTGGCTCGTCGGCGCGGGCGCGACCGCGATGGCGTACGGATACCTTCGGCTCGCCAAGAACCTTCGCGGCGGGGCGCCGCCCGCCTCCCTCAAGAAGTAATCAGCGCCCGGGGATTCCCGAGACGGCCTTCGTCGAGTCGGAGCCGCCGGGCTGCAGGTAATCCGCTTTCTGCTCGAGGAGAGTGCCGTCCGCCTTTCGGATGTACAGCCTGAGCTTGCCGAGGGCCTTCACGTTCCTGCCTCGCGCCTCCGGGAAGTCCTTGCCCACGGCCATGATTTCCGAGTTTTCCTCGTAGCCGTTGTCGACGGGCGCGGTCACCGAGTCGCCGATCTCGTTGAGCATCTGGAGGTGCTGGACGCCGGGAGACCCGCGGGCGTCGTCGAATCCCCCGACGGCCTCGAGCGTGCCGTCGGCCGCCGACGCCGCGAAGCGGTAATCCACGACGACCAGCGGCTCTCCGATGGGCTCGACCTTGAGCCCGAGGATGGCGCGGATGCCCTGCTCGATGAGGCTGACGCCCGTCTGGAGCAGCACCGCGGTGTGCACCGCCGAGCCTCCTAGGTAGGGGTTGATCTCGATGACGCGCGCTCCGTCCTTGGTCATCATCATGTCGATGCGCGCGTTGCCTTCCAGGATTCCGACGGCGTTCAGGGCCTTCTCGGCCGCCGCGACGAAAGCCTTCTGCATGTCCCGGCCGAGCTGCGAGGGGAACGTCATGCTCGCGCCGGCCAGCTCGTCCTTCTTGCCGATCTTGAGGGTGTCGGAGACGACGGCGATGGCGGCCTTGCCGCGCTGCATCACGACCTCCACGGACACTTCGTTGGTGCCGGGGACCGGTTCGAGTTCGCGCTCCATGAATATCCCCGGATGCCGGTTGAAGATGCTCGAGGTCTCGCGGTGCTGCTTGGCGAAGGCGCTGACGGCCTTGTCCATGCGCCGGTAGGCGGCGGCGACCGCCTCGGCGGAATCGAGGCCGGTCGCGAGGAAGCGGCTGTTCTCGCCTTGAACGGTCTTGAGGATGAATTTCCCTCCGCCGAGCTCGGCGTAGGCGCGACGAGCTTCCTCAACGCTCGTGATCCTTCGGAACGGCACGCTTTGTTCGGGCACCTTGGCGTTGACCGCCTCGCGCATGAGGGGCTTGGTATCGGCGGTCACCACGGCGCGCTTGGCCACCCCGCGCGCGCGCAGCCGGTCGACGATCTCACCCGTGAGCTTCGCATGGTGGCTCCTGAAGGAGATCACGGCGTCGACCGCGGAATTCCTCGCGAAGTCCACGACCCTTGCCGCGTTGGAGGCGATCGTCGGGGCGGTGCGGTCGTCGATCGGGGCGGGAATGAAATTGGCCTCCGGGACATGCGGCGCCGAATGCGCGCGGTCCTCGGGACGATCGAGCAGCACCAGGTTCAGGCCGAGCTTCTTCGAAACGCGGACCGTCTCGTTCAGGATGAACTCTCGGGACGCGCGCGTGCCGACCAGGAGCAGCGTCTTGCCGCGAACCGCCGCTTCGTCGAAGAACTCCGATGGCGCCGCGAGGCCGGACTCCGGCGACCGCGACGCTACGCCGGAGGAGCCGCCCGAGGGCGCGACCGCGCGCTCGAGGGAGCCGAGAGCCGGCAGCGCATCGAGCGAGGGCCCCGCGTGGGGCGCCGGAGCCTGGGAGCGCAGCGCGGCGACGGGAGCGCCGAGAGGCGCGGCGGGAGCCGAAGCGAGGGACGACGTCAGGGACGGCGGAAAGGCCGGGGACAGCGAGAGCGCGCCGAGAGGCGCGGCGGGAGCCGCGGCGAGCCCGCCCGCGTCGAGCGGCAGCGACGTGGTCGCCTCGAGGCCGGAGCCCCAGAGACTCAGCGAAAGGGACGCGGCCGCGGGCTGGAAGACGACGGGGATCGCTCCGGAGGTCGACGGCGCTCGGGTCTCGATGGGCGCGCGCTGCGCAGCGCCTGGCGGGGCGCTCGACAGTACGAGACATGCGGCGGCGACGAACGAAGCGAGTTTTCTCATGCGCGCAATCCCCCCTGCAATCATTGCGGACGGAAGTATACAACGCGCGTGCTTTTGAAATGGGAGGTCTCGCGGGACCTATGCGTTCAACAATGGACCCCTTCCGCCGTGGGCCGATGACGTTGCGGGTCTAGGCCCTAGGGCCCCTAAAATGTTGGAGACCTAGCGGACGGGTGACGCGCGCCGGATCACCGTGCGACGATCTCGAAGAACGCCTTCAGCCCGCCCGACGAGCTCGTGCCGGCGTATGCTTCGACGATCCCCGGCTCGACGCCGAACTCGAGGTTTGGGCCGAGGAAGCCCAGGTCCGCGGGGCCGAGGTCGAAGGCGACCTCGCGCGTCTCGCCCGGCTTGAGCGAGACGCGCTTGAAGCCCTTGAGCTCGCGCACGGGCCGCGTGACGCTCGCGGAGGGCCGGCGGATATAGAGCTGCACGACCTCGTCTCCGTCGCGCGCGCCGGTGTTCTCGACCGCGACCTTCGCGGTGATGCGCCCGTCGGGCTTGATGGACGTCGCGCTGAGCGCGAAGTCGGAAAGGCGGAAGGTGGTGTAGCTCAGGCCGAAGCCGAACTCGTAGAGAGGGCCGAGCGGCAAATCCTGATAGCGCGAGACGTAGCGCTCCTTGACCCAGTCGTCCATCGTCGGCGGCCGCCCGGTCGTCTTCTGGTTGTAGTAGATCGGCACCTGCCCGACCGTGCGCGGGAAAGTGACCGGCAGCTTTCCGCCGGGAGTGACGCGGCCGAACAGCGCATCGGCGACCGCGGGCCCCGCCTGCACTCCCGCGTGCCACGTCTCGAGGATGGCGGGCACGTTCTCCGCGAGCCAGCCGATCGTCAGGGGCCGGCCGTTGACGAGCACCGCGACGACGGGCTTGCCGGTCGCGTGGAGGGCCTGGACGAGCTCGAGCTGCCGTCCGGGCAGGTCCAGCGTGCTCCGCGACGCCGCTTCGCCGTTCATGTCTCCGGTCTCGCCGACCACGGCGACGACCACGTCGGCATTCCTCGCGGCGTCGACGGCCGCCGCGAACCCGTCGGTCGTCTTGCAGTCCGCGTCGCAGCCCCTGGCGTGGCGAATCTTCGTCCCCGCGGGAGCCTCGGACTTGAGTCCCTGCAGGATCGTGACCGCGTCTTCCTTCTTGCCTTCGCCGGCCCACGTTCCGAGCATCGCGCTCGCGTCGTCCGCGAGCGGGCCGATCACCGCGATCGTGCGGCCGGGACCCTCGAGCGGCAGCAGGCCCTTCTCGTTCTTCAGGAGGACGAAGGAGCGGGCCGCGTTCTCGCGCGCCAGACGCACGTACTCCGGCTTGAGGAAGGCGGTCTTTTCGGCCGCCTCGTCGGCGTAGGGGCGCTCAAAGACGCCCGCGCGGAACTTCTGGCGCAGCACGCGCCGCACGGATTCGTCGATGGCCGCCTGGGACAGGAGGCCCTTCTCGAGGAGCTTGGGCGCGTTCTCGGCGTACGTGCGGCTGACCATCTCCATGTCGACGCCGGACGCGAGCCCCAGCCGCGCCGCGTCGGCCGCGTCCTTCGCGAAGCCGTGCGGGATCAGCTCGCGTACCGATTCATAGTCGCTGACGACGAAGCCCGTGAACCCCCACTCGCCGCGGAGGACCTGCGTGAGCGTGAAGGCGTTGCCGCTCGACGGGACGCCGTTGAGGTCGTTGAACGCGCTCATGAACGTCGCGACGCCCGCGTCGACCGCGGCTTTAAAAGGAGGGAAATAGATCTCTCGCATCGTGCGTAGGGACATGTCGGTGGAGTTGTAGTCCCGTCCGCCTTCGGCGGCGCCGTAGCCGATCCAATGCTTGGCGCACGCGAGGAGCTTGTCCGGAGCCGAAGGATCGCTCCCTTGGAAGCCCCGGACGCGGGCCCGCGCCATCGCCGCCCCGAGGTAAGGATCCTCGCCGGCGCCTTCGGCGATGCGCCCCCAGCGGGGATCTCTCGCGATGTCCACCATCGGGGCGAACGTCCAGCGCAAGCCGGCCGCGCCGGCCTCGGCGGCCGCGACGGCGGACGCTTTCTCCGCCGCCTCCGGATCCCACATCGCAGCTTCGCCGAGTGGGATCGGGAAGATCGTCCGGAAGCCGTGGATCACGTCGTGGGCGAAAAGGACCGGGATCTTGAGCCGCGAATGCTCCATATTCGCCCGCTGAATCTCGTTGAGCTTGGCCGCTCCGGAGATGCTGAGGGTCGAGCCGAGGCGGCCTTTCTTGGCGGCCTCGATGTGGCCGCCCTTGCCGTCGTCGCCCAGCTGCTGGAGCTGGCCGAGCTTCTCCTCGAGCGTCATGCGCTTGAGCAGCTGCTCGATCTTGGATTCGATCCGGCGATCGAGCACCGCGGGGCGCTGCGTAGTCGGGCGTCGGGGGATCCGGATGACCGCCGCCGCGGGCGCCGGCTTCGCCGCCGGCGCGTCGCGGAGCTCGTCCATGGGAGGGGTCGCGGCCAGGGGAGAGGCGGCGACGACGACTGCGGCGATCAATGCGGGGAACCTGATCATGGAATCCTCTTTGCGAGTGGGATGACTCAGTCGAGCCCGAATCCCGCCGCAAGCCGGCGAATGCGTCCTGAGGGTCGCGCGATCCAGCGCCGCCGGCCCCCGCCTGCCCGGGCGATAGGCGCATCCTAATAAAGATCGCCCTGTCGGGACAACAGGAACCCGTCTCCCGCTCGGCGGCCGGGAGGGCGGGTCAGTTCGAGCCGTTGAGCGGGTGCCGGAGCGCGTGGGGCTCCTTGCGCGCGATCTGCCGCGCGAGGAACCGGTAGACCTCCGGCACGCTCTTGATGCGGCGCGACGCCGGCGGGATCCGACGCTTGCCGACGCTCAGGGCGAGTCCCTTGTCCGCGACCGCGTGGAACATGGGCTTGTCGGCCACGTTGTCGCCGATCGCGATGGCATAGGGCTTGCCCAGGCGGTGCCACAGCAGGAGAGCCGCGTTGCCTTTGTCCCAGGCGATGTCGGGGCAGACTTCCCAGCATTGGATCCCCCGCTTCCACTTCAGTCCCAAGACCGGCTTCTCGCGAACGTCGGCAAGGCGTTTTCTCAGCCGGCGCAGGTCGCGCGGCTGGACGCGCCGGTGGTGCACCGTGAGGCTCCAGCGCTTGCGCTCGACCCACGCGAAGGGAATGTCCCGGACGAGTTCCGACAGCCGGCGATACATCGTGTTGAGCAGGGGACGGCATCTCGGCGCCTCGGGATGCAGGAAGCGGCATCTCGGGCCGTGGATCTCCAGGCCGAAGTCGCCGCCGTAGTAGATGCCGGCGAGGCCGACCTTCTCGCGGATGTCCGGCAAGGAACGGCCGGTGATGATCGCCAGGGTGTGCCGGTCGCGGTTGAGCCGGGCGAGAAATTCGCGCCGCGTCCTCGGCAGCTTCGCGAACTCGGGCCGCGGGACCGTTTTGCACAAGGTGCCGTCGAAGTCCAGCAGGAACAGGACGCGTCTTGTCGCGGGTATTCGGGCGGCCATGGCTGCCTCCTAGCAGCGGCGATTATCTGCGGACGGCGATGTCGAGCCGGACGGCGGCCAGTTCCGAGATCAGGTTCGCCGCCCAGCGATAGACGTTGTTCTCGCGCACGGTCCTGCGCAGCCGGACCATCCGCAGGGCTTGTTCCGTCTCGCTCATCTCGACCGCGGCGCGGATCGCCTCGGCGGTGTCCTCGGCGTCGTAGGGATTGATGAGGAGCGCGTCCTGCAGCTCGCGTGCCGCGCCGGTGAACCGGCTGAGGATCAGGGAGCCGCGGTCGTCCTCGCGCGCGGCGACGAACTCCTTGGCGACGAGGTTCATGCCGTCGTGCAGCGAGGTGACCATGCAGACGTCGGCGGCTTGGTAGAACGGGAGTATCTCCTCGTGGCTGTGGTGCTTCTCGACCAGCACGATCGGCTGCCAATCCTCGGTGTCGAAGCGCTCGTTGATGCGGCGCGCCTCCGCTTCCATCTCGCTCACGAACCGTCCGTAGGCCTGGATGTTGGTGCGGCTGGGGGCCCCCAGTTGCACGAGAGAGAACTTGCCCATGTAGCGGGGGTACTTCTCCAAGAACCGCTCGACGCCGCGGAAGCGCTCGGCGATGCCCTTCGTGTAGTCCATCCGGTCGACGCCGACCGCCAGGAGCGGCGCCGACGCGCCGGTCTTCTCCTTCACGATCGCGCGGGCCCGCGCGCGGTCGAACCGGCCCGGGACCGGCTCGGAAAACGCCACGCTGATCGGGAACGGCTTTACGTACGCGGTGTGCGAGCCGCGCTGCACCGAGAAATGCTCGCGGTCGATCCGGCATTCGACGACGCGGTCGACCGTGTCCAGGAAGTTGTTGCAGTGGTATTGGGTGTGGAAGCCGACGATGTCGGAGGCGAGCATTCCCGACAGCAGCTGCGTTTGCCAAGGGCAGATGCCGAATGCCTCCGCATTGGGCCAGGGGATGTGCCAAAAGAGAGCCACGCGGGCGTCCGGGCGGCGCTCCTTGATCATCCGCGGGAGCAGCGTGAAGTGGTAGTCCTGGATCAATAGGAAAGGCTCCTCGAGATTGACGATCTCCTCAAGCACGGCCTCGGCGAATTTCCGGTTGACGGCCTGGTAATGCTCCCAGTCCGCCGCGCGGAACACGGGGCGCGTGTGCGCGATATGGCACAACGGCCACAGGCCTTCGTTGGAGAAGCCGTAATAGAAGCCCGCTTCCTCCTCGGGGCTGAGCCAGACTCGCCGCAGGACGTACTGCGGATCATCCGGCGGTACCCGCAAGCGGCCGTGTTCGTCGGCGGTCTCCTTGTCCGCGTTCCCGTCTCCCTGGCCGATCCAGGTGCCGCCGCAGGCGCGCAGGACCGGCTCGAGGCCGGTCACGAGGCCGCTTGCCGGCATCTCGAAGGTCACCGCGCCGCCGCGCCGGACGTGCCGGTAGGGCTGGCGATTGCCTACCACCAGGAGCGACCTCCCTTGGAGTTTCGCCTTGACCTGTTCGCGGAGACGCTCGGCGGTCCACAGCGAGTCGGCCTGAAGCCGCAGGCGCGCCTCGAGCTCGGCGGAGGACTGGGCCCGCGACAAGCTCTGCGCCATCGTCGCCGCCTCCTCGACGAGCGGCGCGAGAAGGCCTTGGGGCACCGCCGGCGGCGGTGCGACGGTCTGCCCGGTCCGCGTCAGGCGCATCCAGTCGGCGAGCTGCTGGATGAGGTGGCGCATCGACCAGTGCACGGCGAGCAGCGTGCCGAGCACGAGCAACGTGACTTCGGCGAACTCGCGGAGGAACCGGACGGGCAACGCCACGTTTTCGGGCCACAAGAGCGAGAAGGCGAACGCGGCGACGCAGACGGCGAGCCACGCCTTGAAGACGCGGGCGGCCAGCGCGAGCATGGCGTGTCGAGTCATCATCGCTCCAGTTTGAACCAGAAGAACCCGAAGGGCGCCATGCTGAACATATACGGCCCGGCGCCGATGGGGGGAAAGCGGGTGTGGCCGAAGAGTTCCACCGGCACCCAGCCGCGGAAGCGCTTCAAGTCCAGCTCGATCGGCTGGACGCTGCGCGACAGGTTGTTGACGACCAGGATCGACTCCCCGCCGTGCTCGCGGAGATAGGCGAGGCCGGAGCGGTTGGAGCACTCCAGGATTTCCAGGCTGCCGAGGCCGAACGCCGGATTCCTGCGGCGGAGCGCGATCACGCGCTTCATCCAGTTGAGCATCGAGCTCGGCATCCGCCGCTGGGCCTCGACGTTCACCGCCATGTAGCTGCACACCGGGTTCGCGATGGGCTGGGCATAGAGCCGCTCCGGGTCCGCGAGGGAGAACCCGGCGTTGCGGTCGGAGCTCCATTGCATCGGCGTGCGCACGCCGTTTCGCTCGCCCAGATAGATGTTGTCGCCCATGCCGATCTCGTCGCCGTAGTAGATCACCGGGCTGCCCGGGAGCGACAGGATGAGCGAGCTCAGCAGCTCGATCTCGCGTCGCCCGAAGTCCATGAGGGGAGACAGCCGCCGGCAGATGCCGAGGTTGAACTTCATGCGGGGATCGTTCGCGTATTCCTTCAGCATGTATTCCCGCTCCTCCGCGGTGACGGTCTCGAGAGTGAGCTCGTCGTGGTTGCGCAGGAACAGCGCCCATTGGCAGGAGTCCGGGATCATGGGCGTCTCGCGAAGAACGTCCACGATCGGCGCGCGGTCCTCCTTTCGCAGGGCGATGAAGATGCGCGGCATGAGGGGGAAGTGGAACGCCATGTGGCATTCGTCCCCGGTCCCGAAATAGGGAAGCATGTCCTTGGGCAGGTGGTTCGCTTCCGCGAGCAGGATGCGGCCGGAGTACTCCCGGTCGACCGCGGCGCGCAGTTCCTTGAGATAGTTGTGGGTCTCGGGAAGATTCTGGCACGTCGTGCCGTCGCGTTCGAAGAGATACGGCGCCGCGTCCACTCGGAAGCCGTCCAAGCCCCGGTCGAGCCAGAAGCGAAGCACCTTGAGCATCTCCTGGCGCACTTCCGGACAGTCATAGTTCAAATCCGGCTGATGGCTGTAAAAGCGGTGCCAATAGTACTGCTTGGCGACCGAATCCCACGTCCAGTTCGATTTTTCTGTGTCGGAAAAAATGACCGGGGCGTCCTTGTAGAGCTCGTCGGTGTCCGACCACACGTACCAGGAGTGCTTCGGACTTCCCGGCTTTCGTGCGGATTGGAACCAGGGATGCTGGTCGGAGGTATGGTTGAGAACGAGGTCGGCGACGACCCGGATGTTGCGGTCGTGGGCCGCCTTGACGAAACGCTCGAAATCCTCGACGTTGCCGTAGGCGGGATGGACGTTGTAGTAATCGGAGATGTCGTAGCCGTAGTCCTTCATCGGCGACGGATACATCGGCAGGAGCCAGAGGCAGGAGATTTCGAGGTGCTGAATGTAGTCCAGCTTCTCCGTCAAGCCGCGAAGATCCCCGATCCCGTCCCCGTTCGAATCGTAGAACGCTTGGATCGGGACCTCGTAAAAGACGGCTTCCTTATACCAGGGCCCAGCCGCCATAGCAATAGTTTATTCCCCGAGCTTTCGACCCGCAAGTGCCAGGCTCGCGGACCGTGCTCAAGCGTAAAGAGAATGATAGAAAACCGCCAGTGACGTCCTCGTAATTCTTGTTTGACGGCCGTGTGACGCGCCGGCCGTCCTCTGAGTCACGGAGCGGACATCATTCCGTTGCGACGACTCGATGGTCGGGCGCCTCGCGCGCGAGGTATCCTAAGAGTGTGCCGATGTACGGCAGGGAGGCGTTTATGGCGATGCAGAGCACGCTGGGCAGGGAGCGAGCCGTCGAGGGTGAGCGCATGGGGCGCGCCGCGGGGGGCACGAACCCGGGGTATCAGGCGTTCTCCTTGCTGTACGCGGGCTTCGTGGGTCTGCCGATCGTCGCCGGCGTCGACAAGTTCTTCAACATGCTCGTGGACTGGAGCATGTACGCGTCGCCGGCGTATCTGTCCCTCTTCGGCGGCCGTCTCGCGCTCATGATGAGGATGGTCGGGATCGTGGAAATCGCGGCCGGCATCCTGGTGGCGTTCAACCCGAGGATCGGAGCGCGCGTGGTGGCGGTCTGGCTGGCCGGCATCATCGTGAATATGCTGCTCCTGCCCGGATTCTTCGATGTCGCTCTTCGAGATTTCGGGCTCATGGTCGGCGCCATGGCGCTGGCTCGCCTGAGCGATCAGTACAGTTGATCCGTCAGGGCGGCTCGAGCGCCTCGGCGCGGGAGGCTTCTCCTCGGCCGCGGCGCGTCGAGTCGTCCGATTCGGTTCGTGGCGGCGGAATGGCGTCCAGCAGCGCGATGAGCAAGGTCGCGACGACGGGCCCGAGGAACACCCCGGCGACGCCGAAGAGCCGGATCGCGCCCAGTATCGCGACGAATCCGAGCAGCGGGTGGATGTCGCCGCGGCCCTTCAAGACCAGCGGCCGCACGATGTTGTCGACGACGCTCGTCGCCAGCCCGATGCAGAGCATGGCGATTGCGCGTCCCGTCGCGCCTTGGGCGAAGAGGTAGACGGAGGCCCCGATCCAGACCGGGGAGCATCCGATGATGGGAAGCCATGACAGCACGAAGGACACGCCGACGGCGAAGAATATTCCGGGGATGCCCAGCGCGACGAATCCGAGGAGCAGCAGGAGGGTCTGCGCCAGCGCCGCGGCGAACGCCGCCAGGATCGAGGACCTCACCCCGTCTCGAAGCGCGTCAAGCACGGACCGGCGCGGCTCTGCCGCCAGCGGGATGCGTGCGAACGCCCAATCCAAGAGCCGCTCTCCTTCCATGAGGAAAAAGAAGCAGGAGATCAGCGCCAGGAGCCCTTGGAGCGCGGCTTCCGGCACGCCGCTGAACCTCGCGAGGACCTCCTCGCTCAGTTGACTCACACTTGCCATAAGAAACCCGCTCACGCCGCGCTCGATGTCTTCGGGGCCTCCGATCGTACGAAGCAGGGGGAATCGGCGCGCCGCGCTCGCCGCCAACGCCGACGGGGAGACGCCGGCCCCGTCCTTGGTGAGTTGCGAGAAAAGCTCCCGGCCTTCCTTGAGGGCGATCGCGGCGAACACCGATAGCGGCCCTACCGCGAGCACCGTCAGTCCCGCGACGACGAGGGCGGCGGACGTCAGCGGGCCGAGCAGGCGCTCGAGCCTTCGATAGATCGGGTGGGTCAGCGTGGCGGCGAGCGCGCCCATCGAAAGGGCAAGCACGAACGGGGACACCATGGTGAGGAACAGGAGGCCGACGACGAAGAGCAGGACCGCTAGAGACAAGGTCGACGCGCGGCGATCGGTGGGGGCCATGGGCGGGGGGAGGACGGCGGGGCGGACGGCGTCGCCGCCCCGCCGATTCGATCTCCGTCAGCGGCCTCGAGGAGCCTTGCCCTCGTTCCCGCGCTTGGAGGGCGTTCGCCGGGCATGGCGGTCCGGAGTCTTCTCCTCGATGCCCTTTTCACTGGGCTGGCGTCCGCCGTATTCAAGGCCCTGATGCAAGAGGCTGCGGCGGTCGTCGGAAAGGTCCTCCCCGGCATTGGGGCCGCGATCTTCCGGAAAATCGATCCCGCGCCCCTCAGGATAGCTTCCCAACGGCTCGTAGCGGTCCCGCTCGGATAGTCCGGTCGTCCCGAAGTGATGCGGTTCCCGGCCGCGATACTCCAGTTTGTCCCGATCGTCGTCCAGGCGGAGCCGCGCCTGCTGCGTCTCGCGCTGGAGTTGCTCCCCGTCTCGGTCGGATGCCGCCGGGGATCGCCGCTTGCCGTCGTTTCTTTGTCTTGGTTTGCGCGCCATAGCCATGGTGGAGCCTCCTTAAGGTGTCCGGGGTGCGTCGTCCGACAGGCGCACGCAGCGTGCCGTTGCGCCTTCCTTTAACTGTAGTTCCATTCGGCCCGCGACCCTATGGCGGGGGGGTCACTTTATTTTGAAGCGCCCATGGCTGCGCGAAACTATTACACGACGTACATGTCGGCGGGGCTATACTATGGGTAGGAGGGCCCAATGCAACATGTAAAGGACGTCATGACCGAGAATCCGGCGTGCTGCACCGCGGATACCGACGTTCAGGCCGTCGCGCGGATGATGTGCGACCACGACTGCGGGGAGATCCCTGTGGTGGACGGCAAGAGTTCTATGCGTCCGATCGGCGTGATCACCGACCGCGACATCGCATGCCGCGTCGTCGCCCGCGGCGTCGACGCCAAGCAGGCCAAGGCGCGGGACTGCATGACCAACGACTGCGTCACCGTGACGCGGGAAACGGGGATCGAGGAATGCTGCCGGCTGCTCGAGGAGAACCAGATCCGTCGGGTGCCCGTCGTCGATGAGGACGGACGCTGCGTCGGCATCGTGTCTCAGGCGGACATCGCTCTCAAAACCACTCCCCGCAAGGCCGGAGAGGTCGTCCGGCGCGTGTCTTTCGCCGCGCACGTCTAGCGTCTAGGCGTCAGGATTCGTCCAGGAATTGAGACAGCTCATTGAAGGCGGCGAGCGAGGCCAAGTAGACGCGGTCCGCACCCAGCTTTTCCAGGACGCCGACAAGGTCGTCGATGGCGCAGCGCGCGGCGATCCGGCAGGACGGATTGGCGTCGCGCGCGTTCTTGGTGACCACCAGCGCGGTCTCGATGTTGTTGGCCGCGATGATCACCCGGCGCGCGTGCGTGATGTTCGCGCTGGGCAGGGCGTCGCGCGAGCGGGCGTCGTCGACGATGACCGGCTCGTTGGCCCGGATCAGGTCGTCCACGAGCCGTTTTTCCTTCTCGATCAGCACGTAGGGGATCTTGTTGGCGATGCAGTGGTCGACGAGCCGGCTCCCTAGGTGGGTGAAGCCGACGATGATCGTGTGGTTCTTCATCAAGCCGGACATGACGCGGCACCTCTCCGTGTGATTTTCTTGAGTCTCCCGCAGCAGCGCGGCGACGACGAAGCCGAAAAGCATGGACTGACCCCAGAAGGCGTAGCCCTGGCTGAAATTGTCCGGCTGCACCTCGAAGTAGATGGCGGACAGGAACGAATCCCGCCAATCGAGTCCGCCGCCGAAATGGAACCCGAGGAATCCGAGAACGAACCATACGCCGACCACCGTCAGCATGCCTCGGGAGCGGAAGAGAATCGCCCGCAACCGCAGGAAGGGACGGCTCATCAGAAAGCGAAGCGCACTTCGACGGCTCGGTGCTTGAGGGGCGGGATCGCGAGGGGCTTGATCGGCGCGGCGCCGGTCACGACGCACGACGTCCACGGGGGGATCGAGCCGGTCTCGTAATAGCGCTCGACGTAGCGCCAGTCTGTATGGACGAAGTCGCTGTACCACTGGTCTATGCCATCGACGTCCGCCTCGCGCAGAAGTTGGAGGCCGAAGCGCGCCGCCTCGAACTCGTAGGCCTTGAGCGCCTCCATGAATCGTCCCTTGTCCTTGGTGTCGGTGATCGCCGCGAGCTTCGCCTCCAAGGAGGGGGCGACCCACTGAACGGAATGCCCGAAGAGATGGAGGAGGACGAAGCACTGCATCTCGAACCCGACGTCCGGGTCCATGACGATGCGGTGTCCGTCGAAGATGCCCGTCCTGGGCGGCTCGAGGTCCTCGTAGGCGATCTTGAAGCCGTACTTGACGACTCTGGACGTCACGCGCTGCCAGATTTCCACGAGATCGTCGAGAGGCGTCTCGCCCACGCGCGCCGCGCGGCGGGAACCGACGAGGTAGTGCCCTTTCGAGGGGAAGACCGGGGACGCCTGTTCGCTCATGAGCCCTTCTTCGGCTGGGTGAGGTCCGTGATCTTTACCGTGGCCGCGGGCAGTTCGATCGCCTCGATCGTGATCGGATTGTCCGTCGTGAAATGCTGGACGATCTCGTGGAGGTTGTTTTCCATGGCTCGCTTCCGCTCCAGCCAGTCTGCCGCCTTCGCCTGAATGTCGACGATGGCCTTTTTGTTGTCCTCGATGAGCTTCTGCTTCTCCCGCGTGACCTTCTCGATCTCCTCGACGAGGCGCCGGTTTTCCTCCTCCTTGGCCTGCACCGACTGCTTCAGGTGGTCGCGCTGGACCTTCTCGAAGATGTCGAGCGCGCGGTCCTTTTTGACGGCGTCCTCGAGGACGCTGTTGATGGAGACGCCTTGCGCGTCGAGGGCGACGAGGACGGCCGCGGCCTTGGCCTCGCGGGCGAGGGAGGCGAGCTTAGGATGGGCGAGCATCTCGCCGATCTTTTCCACCGTGAACTTGTGCTCGGGCACGGCGATGCGGGCGGCGTCGTAAATTTTCTGGAACGGGGTGTCCAAGCCGGGGACCGCGCGCAGCTTGGACTCGTCCACCTGAGCCGCGATCGCATCCATCTTGCCGTCCGCCTTGAGGCCGATCTCGGAAAGGTCCACCTCGCCCGAGGGCGGCGCGTCCTTGCGCGGCCCGATGCTGATGACGTACTTGTCGAGCCAGTCGCCGAGGCTCATGCGGCCTCTCCGAGGACGAGCTTGAGGCGGTTGAACTCCTTGAGCAGCTCGAGGCGGTCGGCCTTCCGGTAGATCTCCGGGAGGAAGCCTCGGTCCGTGCATTCCACGACCGCGGCGAGCTCCTGGTATTGGACCTCGGAAGAGCTCGTCGCGGGGATGAAGTCCGTGGCCGCGAGCTTCAGGTAGTGCTTCTTCTCCTTGGCGTCGCCGTCGAGGAGGCTCTTGCGCTTGGCGCTGACGAGGATGGCCTCGATGTCGGCTCCCGACAATTTCTTGCCATTGAAGCTCGAGGGGTCGACGTCCTTGGCGTCGATCGGCCATTTCTGCTTCTTCGACATGGCCACGAAGAGTTCTCCCTTCTCGGCGTCGGTCTGCGGATAAAAGAGGGGGATGTGGATCTCGACGCGTCCTTGCCGCTTGATGTCCACGGGAAGCAGGTCGGGTCTGCAGGTCAGGAGGAACCATAGGATTTTGCCGCGGTACTTGGTGTCTCCCATCTGGCTCGCGAACTGGGCGAAGATGCGGTTGGACGTGCCGCTGTCGCCGTCCTGCGAGCGGCTGCCCATGAAGGCGTCGGCCTCGTCGATGATGACCCCGACCGGGCCGAGGGCGCGCAGCGTGAGCAGGATCTTCTCGAGGTTGCCTTCCGTCGCTCCGACCCATTTGGAGCGGAAATTAAGGAGCTGGACGCAGGGCACGCCGAGTTCGCCGATTGCGCAGGTCGCGAGATATGTCTTGCCCGTGCCGACCGGGCCGCAGAACAGGTATCCCATGGGCAGCGCGTCCCATTGCCCCTTCTTGATGAGCTCGATGTCCTCGCGCAAGCGCTGCTTGGCGGCGCCCTGTCCCTGGACCGCATCGAGGGTCGCCCGCGGCTCCAGGAACTCGAGCAGACCGAAGCAGGACTTCTCGATGAGTTCCTTCTTCTTCTTGGCGACGAAGCCCAGGTCGAGCTTGCCCACCCGCTGCGCCTCGCGCAGGATGACTTCGATGTCGACCCGCGACAGCGCGTTCGTCTGCCGGGCGAAGGTCTCCGGCGTCAGGCCTTCGTACTTGACCTGAAGGGCGGTGGATTGGATGTACTCGAGCCGTTCGGCTTCGTCGGGGAGCGGAATCTCGACCTTCGAGGTGAACGGATTGTTGATGATCGCCTCGTTCAAGTCCTGGAGGTTCGCGGTCACCAGCGCGATCGTCACGTCGGAGCGGGAGAGCTCCGGATCGTTCGCCCACTTCTGCAGAAGGATGATCGTCCGGAAATCCTCCTGGCTCATGAACTGGACGTCGCTACGCGGCGCCACCATGTGGGCGTAGTCGATGATGGCCGCGGTGCCGCCCTTGGCCGAGGCGCGGGTGCGCAGGTAGCGGTCGATCACCGCGAGGGCCTCGGCGGGAGCCTTCGGCAGGCGCTTGGCGTAGCCGGTGCCGGCGGCGGCGTCCATCGCCTCGACGACCTTGTAGAAATCGGTGACCATGTCGCGGCTCATGGTGATGCCGCTGCCTTGGTCGTACTGGAGGACCATCTCCCGCTTGCCGAAGACCGCGGTCTTGAGGAACTCGGGCAGGGACACGAAGCGCACCTTGCCGCCCTCGCGCAGGGGCACCCAGTCGTTGACGTTCCCGTAGATCAAGAACAGCGACGACGCTCCGCTCATGTAGCGGTCCGCCAGGTCCTTCGCCCAGCCGGGATATCCTTCGAGGCTCATTCTTGTTTCTGCTGCGCCTGCTGCCGCGCCGCGCCCTCCTGTTTCTTGTCGACGCCTTCCTGCATGCCGAGAAACGATTCGACTTCTTGCAGAGAGCGCTCCGTGTCGCCTACCTCGGAGACCGCCCGGTCGATCTGGCCCGTGATCTGCTGAGGATCCGTGAGCGATACGGACTGGTCGCTCACGAACTTGATCGCGTTCTCGAGGGTATCGAGCTGCGTCTTGACGATTTCCTGGTCCTCCTGCAGCTTCTGGAGCTTCGCCAGGCGCTGCTTGAGAATGTCCAAGTTGCGCTCCTTCACCTCGCGGACCTTGTCCGTGAGCCCCCGCGCGATCTCCGCCTCGATCATCTGCGCCTGCTTCTGAAGGAACGCCCGGTCGCTGGACGCCAGGTGGGACCGCATGTGGTGCAGGGTCACTTGGGCGCGCAGGAAAGTATCCAAAAGGTAGTCCAGCTTGTCGACGCTCGGCTGCAGGAGCGACTGTGTGACCGCGTCCCGGGCCTGCCAGGCCTCGTAGACGCGCTGGCGCACGCCTTGGAGCTCCTGGAAGCGGCGATGCTCGTTCATCGGCAGGGCGGCGGCGAGCTTGTCCTTCTCGGACTGGTCGAAGCGCAGGCGGGCTTGGCTCTTCTCGGAATTCACGACGCGCTGGAACCGCGGATTCGACGAGATGAGCCAGAGATAGGCCAGCTCGAGGGCGCCGCCCAAGAGGAGGAATCCCGCATTGAACGCCACGCCGGCGACGCCCAGTCCGGCCAGGGTGATCAGGTTCTCCTGGCGCTTGAACGCCTCCTTGACGTAGTTGATCTTGTCGGCCATGGGCTAGTGGATCGACTCCACCTTGCGGCTGATCTCGTTGACGGTCTCCGCGAAGCGGGAGGTGCGCTGCATCTCGGCGGCCTTCTCCGTGGGCCGGGGGAGCTTCACGATCTCGGTCAGGCGGCCGGGCCGCGGCGTCATCAAGAACAGCCGGTCGCCCAGATACACCGCTTCGGGGATGTCGTGCGTCACGAGGAACACGGTCGCCTGGACCTTCTCCCATAGTTCGATGAGGAGGTCCTGCATCTCCCAGCGGGTGATGCGGTCGAGCGCGCCGAAGGGTTCGTCCATGAGAACGATCCTCGGATTGACCGCGAGCGTCCGGGCGAGCGCGACACGCTGGCGCATGCCGCCGCTGAGCTCTTTGGGGTATTTCCGCTCGAATCCGGCGAGCTTAACCTTCTTGATCCAATCCGCCGCGATGTCCTCGCGCTCCTTCTCCGGCGCGCCCTTGAGCATGAGCCCGAACGCGACGTTCTCGAGCACGGTGTAGCACGGGAACGAGGAGTAGCTCTGGAAAACCATGCCGCGGTCGGAGCCCGGGCCCGCCACCGGGGCGCCCTTGACCTTCACCTCGCCCTTGGTCTGCGGGTAGTGCGGCTCCAGGCCGGAGATGATGTTCAGCAGCGTGCTCTTCCCGCAGCCCGAGGGGCCGAGGATCGTGATGAACTCGCCCATATTGGGAAGATCTTCGATCGTGAACGACACGTTCTCGAGCGCGATCGATTCCTTGCCGGTGCGGCGATCCTTGAAGATCTTGGTGACGTTCTTGCACTCGATCACCGGGATCGACGTGTCCGAGTAGGCGGCGAACCGCGCCGGGTCCTGCGCGGGCGCTTCCGGCCGGGCGAACAGCCCGCGGATCCTCGAGACGGCGCCGCCGATCTTTCCGCGAAGGTCCATGGTCACTCTCGATAGGGGAACAGCCATTTGCCGACGTACGCGAGCGCGTTGTTGATCAAGATGCTGATGAGTATGATCACGATCAAGACCGCGTAGACGTGCTCGTACGGGCCCCGACGCTGGGACGTGATGATGAGGCTCCCAAGGCCGAAGCGCGCGTCGATGACCTCGGCGAGGATGATGTATCCCCAGCCGATGCCGTAGGTCAAGCAGAGATAGTCGTATATCCCCACGAGCGCCACCGGGACAAGCACGTAAAAGACGGTCTGCCACGGGGTGGCGCCGAGCGTGTAGGCCGTCTGCAGGTAGACGTCGTCCACCTGGTCGATGGCGTTGACAATCAGCGGCAGGAGCATCACGAACGTCGCGATGGCGAGAAATAATATCTTTTGCTTCTCCCCGAGCCCGAACCACGACAGCGTCAGCGGGACGAGCACTGCGATCGGGATGTAGCCGCCGATCGTGCTGAGCGGGCGGAAAAAGTCCCGCACGGACGTGAACGACGCCATGAGGATCCCGAGCGGCACCGCGATGAGCGCCGCGATGAGGAAGCCGACCGTGGTCCGGAAGAAACTGTAGGCGATGCTGGTCGTCAGGTTGCGCTCCGTGTACAGGGAGCCCGACGACTGCAGCACTTCCACCGGGTTAGGAAGAATCTGCGGGCTGAGGTAGCGCGTCTCCACGCTTTCGCCCGCCGTCAGCAGCCACCAGAGCAGCAGGACGATCGTGACGCTCGCCGCCCCGAGGAGGAAACGGCTCCTCGGGGCGGAGTCGCCCCGAATCTTGAACTGCACGGGGGCCAGCATCATGAGCGCCGCCTACTCGGCCTCGGGCGGATAGACCTTGATTTCGACGCGGCGGTTCTTCGTGTGGTCGGTCAGCGACGCCGGGTTGTCCCAGCCGTTGCCGATCACGGCGAGCTTGTTCGGGTTGAACTTGAACTTGTTCACGATCGCCTGCTTGACCGACTCCGCGCGCTTCTCGCTGAGCTCCTGCACGGCCAAGGACATCTCCTTGAACACGCGCGGCCCCTCGCGCTGGAACTCGATCTTGCGGCTCGTGTCCACGTTGCCCTCGATCACGATGCGCGCGGCGGCGAACTTGCCCGAGAGCTTCGCGGACTCCTCGAGCACGTTGTCGATGTTCTGGTCGTACTTGCGGTCGAGCGCCCACTGGTTGGGCGGGAACGAGATCATGACGGACTTCGTCAGAATAGGCTGGCTCTCGAGCTTCATGCGCGAGATGTTCACCTTGTTGAAGGCCGGGATGTACTCGTCCTTGTGGTGCGGGAACTGCCCGTCGAGCTCGCCGAGGACCGTCGTGTCGGCGATCTCCTCGGCCCGCGTGGGCGTGCCGATGGCGCCGTACGCCTTGTAGACGTAGCTCGCGGCCGCCCACGTGCGCGCGAAGTTCGCCGGGTTGTCCTTGTCGAGGAAGAACTTCTTGTTCTCCAGGTAATTGGTCAGGTGGGCGTCCATCATCATGGACTTCGCCTCGTCCACCGACACGCCGAAGCCTTTCGCCATCAGCGCCGCGATCTTGGGCCCGTCCTGCTTGACCAGGTCGTAGCCCTTGAAGATCCCGGCCGCGAGTCCCTTGACGATGTCCTTGTGGTCCCGCGCGAAGTCGGCCCGCACCGCCCACACGTCGGCGATGAGCTGGGAGGCGTCGCGCGTCGTCGTCAGCAGGCGCGCCCCTTGGACGCCGCCCTTCTTGCCGCCGTACTTCTCGTCGACGATGTTGTAGATGTCCGGCGCCCAGGATACGCAGGCGTCGATCCCGGCGTTGTCGACGAAGGCCTTGGCGGCCTCGAAGGCGGTCGCCGTGAATTTGAAGTTCACCTCCGACGGCGAGATGCCCGCGTCCGTCAGCACGCTCAGGATGTAGTAGTGCGAGGGCGAGTTCTGCGCGAGCACGATCGTCTTGCCCCGCAGGTCCTTCGCCTCGTTGATGTGCGCCCGGACGACGATGCCGTCGCCGCCGTTCGACCAGTCGATCTGCTGGAAGACGATCGGCGTGGTACGCGAGTCCCGCGACAGGCCCGGCGCGAAGAGCGCGATCATGTCGAGCGTACCCCATAGGACGTGGGACTGTCCGGAGGCGAAGGCGTCGCGCGCCGCGACCGGGTCGTCGATGAGCTTCAAGTCCACCAGGAATCCGTAGTTCTTGAAGAACAGCGAGTCCTTGTTCGGGCCGAAGCCGTTGTTGGCCGCGATGATGGGAGCCCAGCCGCCCCAGATGTTGATCGGGAAGACGACCGTCTTGTCCTTGAATTGGTAGTTGCTCGTGCCTTTAACCTCGGTGATCGACTGCTTGGCGACGAAGTTGTAGTTCTTCGCCGTGGTGGGCGTCTCCTCGCCCTTGCGGATCTTGTCGAGGGTCTCCTTCTTGATGGGGGAGGCCGCTCCGGCGCCTCCGCTCCCGGGCAATCCGGTGCCCGAGATCAGGCCGAATTTGTACAGGGCTCCGAGGCCGAGGCCCAGGATGACGAGAAGCAGCGCGATCTTGCCGCCGAGCTTGAGTTCCATTTACTCTTTCTCCTTCATGCCGATCGTTTTCTTGCCTTCTTCCTTCTTGCCGTCGCCGGAGTCGGCGACGCCCATCTCCATTTGGAACTGCTTGAAGAGTTCCTTGCCTTCCAGCGTCTCGGCCTTCTCGTCGATCTCGATGGCCTTGGAGTCGATGCTGTCGGCGGCCATGGCGAGACGCCCCTCGGCCTCCACGTTCTTCTGGCGGAGCTTGCCGAGCATCTCGTCGTAGGTGGCGTCGACACCGGCGACCTCGAACTGCTCGAAGACGTCGGCGAGCTCGCCCTTCCATTTCGAGGCCTCGGCGTCGCGGATGGCGGCCATCGCCTCCTCGGTCTTGGCCTTCATCTCGCGCATGAACTTCTCCTTCATCTTCAAGAGGGACTCGTAGCCGGCTTTGGCCGCGGCGCTTTGCTCGCGGTTGCGGGCGAGCGCTTCCTGCGTCTTCTTGAGGCGGATCGCGTATTGGGCGCCGAGGCTCTCTTCCTTGTTCTGGACGCAGGCCTTGATCTTGGCCGTCAGGAGGGCGACCTCGCGCTCATACTGCTTCGCCTCGTTCTCGAGCATGATGATCCCGCCGCGCGCCTTGGCCAAGCCCTGGTTCATGACGGGGATCTTGTCCTGCATGTCTCGCATCGTCTGCTCGAGGATCATCTTCGGGTCCTCCATCGTGCTGATGAAGAAGCCGGCGAACGCTCGTATTAGCCTGGTGAACCTTGCCCACATGGTTGAATGCCTCCCTAGTCCCTCGCTATCGTACCGTCACGTCCTGCGCGAAAACGAATCCCTCGACGCCGCCGTAGATGAAGCTGAACTTTTCCTCCAGCCGTACGCGCATCACCTCGACCTTGTCCACCATGTACTCCTGCTCGTTGAACAGCACGTGGTAGCCGTGCTCGAGCACCGTGAACCGGTCGTTCTCGTCGAACCGGTGCTCGTATGACGAATTGAGCTGCAGCGTCTTGAACAGCTTGCCCGCGTGAGGCCCCGACGATCTGAAGGCGCCGCTCTTGCCCTTGAGCGATACCGGCGGGGTTTCGGCGAGAGCCGGGTCGCGCCTGCCCTCGTCGAACTTGCCCGGTTCCCGCTCGAGGGATTTCTTGATGTCCGCGAAGACGGAAGCGAGCTGCGCGTCGTCGTTGGCGTCCTTGTATATGCCGATGCGGCGCAGCGTCTTGCTGGGAAGCGCGCCGAAGGCGAAGCCGATCGCGTAGACCTTGATCCCTTTTTTCCACGCCTCGTCCGAGGCGCGCCCCACTTCCGCCTCGTTGCAGGTGTCCTCGCCGTCGGTCATGACGACGATCCGCTTCTTGCCCTTCGAGGATTCGAGGAGCTCGGTCGCGCGCCGCAGGGAGGCGCCGATTGGCGTGTTGCCGTAGGCGCGCAGAGAGGCGATGGCGGACCTCAACTGGGCGCGGTTTTCGGGCGAAGATTTCATGATGGGCGATACGACTTTCGCGCCGCAGTCGTTGTAGTCGCTGTAGCGCACCAGGCCGACGTTGACGCTCTTGGGCAAGGCGTCGACGAACTTCCACATCGCGGCCTTGGCGATGTCGAGTTTGCGTCCGGCGGGAAGCCGGTCGCCCATGCTCCCGCTCGTGTCGAAGATGATGACAAGATCGGTCGGCGCGTTCGTCGGTTTGGGAGCGGCTTTCACCTGCGCGATAGCCGTAGCCGACGCCCAGGATAGTACGGCGGCCAATGCCCACGATCTGCCACAAGATGTCATTCTATAAGGAAAGCGGGACCGCTCTGAGTCTATCAGGATAAACGGAAACCGTCAATACCGCGTCACGGGGCCGTCACGGCGCCGCAAGATCGTGGGTCTTCGGCCCTTCGGCGGCGGGAGCCGATCGGCGGATGCGGTACCGGCGTAGATTTCGATATCCTCCGCGTATGAGATTCATTTCGCTGTGCCTGCTCTTGTCGACCGCCTCCGCGTGGGCCGCGCCCCGGCCTTTCTCTCCGGAGGAGTTTCCTCTGGCGATCCACCATTACGGGTGGCGGAGCGTGACGCCCGTCGGCGGGCCGACGCGGAGAACCGAGTTGTTCATGCTGACGCTCGGGGATACGCGGCGCGAGGACGCCAAGATGGGCGCGCGGGACCCGCGGATGGGCCCCTTCGTGCTCGACTCGGCGCAGTACGCCTGGGACGGGAGCGGCGCGTGGCGCTTGTTCCAGTTCCGCATGATGAAGGCGACGGGCGGACCTGACGACAACTCTCAGGCGTTCCTCGATTTCCTGAAGCGGCGCGACGTCCAGAACGCGCTCCAAAACGCCTATTCCTGGGACAACTTCGGCGAGCCCGGCGATTTCATGTACAAGCGCATGAACCTGCGGCAGGCGGACTTGCCCGCCCCCTTCGACAAGATGCCCGAGGACGCCCTCGTCCCGATCAAGAGCATCTTCAAGTACAACGAGGACGGGACGATGAACATCCTCCTGCACGATCCTTACTTGGAAGACGGCCATGCCCAGCGCGTGATGGAGCGCCTGAAGCAGGAGATCGAGCGCCAGCAGCCCGTTCCTCCGGCTCCGGTCAACTAGCGCCGCATCGGCCTCCCCGGCCGCGTCTTAAAAAAAACTTAAAAACCACTCCGGCAATCCTTGACCAGGACGGGCATCCTCCGATTAGCGCTGGAGAGGAGGACTCATGACACGCAATTCCTGGAACGAGAAGGTGGCGGCGATCGCGGCGGCGGTGTTCTTGTCGGGAGCGGCGTACGCCGCCGAACCGATCGGAGAATTGACCAATAGACTTGGGAAACGGGTCCAATCGGAACACGAGCAAAGGGAGAATACGATGAAAGCGCGTCGAGCTCTCGAGGAGAAGTTCGGGATAAAGCTCATAGAACCGACAACCTACGAGGCCGGCTGCCAGTGCGCCATGCTCGAGGTCCACAAGGATGGAAAATACGTCGGAACCATCCGTTCGTACTACTCCCCCGGGGGCCCCGGAGGAATGGAGAATTGGACCGCCAAAATAGAGGACTTGTTCAATCGCAAGGCTAGGGAGAAGCTCGAGCTCGAGCGCCGGCAGGGTTCCGAGCGACAGGACGTCGATTGCGTAGCGAACCCGCGTACCGGAATTCAGGAATGCGGCAGGAGGCGATAACATGATGCGCGTGCTTTGGATCACGGCGGTACTGTTGTCCGCGGGAGTCTTCTGGGAGAGCGAGGCCAGCGCGGAGACGCGCGGCGCCGGGGCGATCGAACGATTGAGAACGCGTCGAGAGGACCTGAGGCGGGAACGCCAGCTCCTCCGGCCTGAACGGGACGTGTTCAAGGCGCTGGAAGACCGGTACGGGATCACGTTCCGTGAGCCTACGACTACGCCTGACTGCCCCTGCAAGTCCGTGGGTCTTTACAGAGGCAAGGAGTTCCTCGGAGACGTTCACTTGGAACTTCTGCAGGATCCTCGCGGGACGGACTTTCAGAAATGGGCCGATCAGCTCCAACGACACCTGAGCAGCCGGAGCGGCGCCGAATTCGTCTCCCTGCGGTACGGGGATGGGAGCTTGGCCGACTACCTTCGCATCTCCGGGGCAATGAAGCGGGAGGACAACAAGATCGGCGTCAACGAGGTCACGGGAGAGATCACGCAGCGCGGTCAGGTCGTGGACAACTTCAAGGATGAGATCGGTCGCTATCGCTACTGGGTGTCGGTAAACGATGATGGGAAGGACATCGAGTTCCTGAAGATCCCGACGCGACGACAGTGAGGGGAGGCACGATGAAGCCTAGCACTTGGATGGTGATCGCAGGCGCGGTCCTTTCGGCGCTCGGAACCAGGGCGGACGGCGGAGAGCCCCGAGTGATGGACGCGGCCAAGGATTTGGGCCGACGGATGCCGGAACGCCTAGAGGACGCAAGAGGGGCGCACCAGCAGGCTTTGATCATAAAGGACGTGTTGGACGCTCTGGAGGAGCGCTACAGGGTGCGGTTCGGGCCGGCCACGATGACTCCGGACTGCAGGTGCAAGTCGGTCGGCATCTATAAGGACGGCGTCTTCCGCGGGAACCTGCATCTGCAGCTCGGGCCCGATCCGCGCGGCGCCGCATTCCAAAGCGCGGCGGAGAAAGTCCAAAGCGAGCTGACGGGTGACGGCGGGCGCATCGTCCGGGTGAAATACGGCGACGGGACCTTGGCGGACTACCTGCGTCTGTCGGAGCAGGTCAAGAAGCGCAGCGTCGAAATCGACGAGGTGACGGGCGACGTCAGGGAATACGGGCGCCTCGTGGGGAATTTCAAGGCGCCGGACCCGGGCTACAAGTACTATGTCTCGGTGGTGATCGACGGACCCAATGTCGAGCTTGTGAAGGTTCCGGTGCGTTGAGGAAGACCGTGCGGATTATCTGGAGGCCCCCGAGGGTTCTCCTCTTTCGGGGGCCTCGATATTCGTCGGCAGGACACTTGAAACGGCCAGGGGCCCCTGTTATACTCCGACAAGGCGAATAGGCCTTGAAAGCCTATGTTCGGATCATCCTCCAGTGGTAAAAAAGTCTTTTATTTATCGGCGCTTATCGTTGCATTGCTGTTTGTCGTCACCGCCGCCAATCACAAGAGGCTGATCGCCCTCGCTACGCGCGGGGCTCCTTCGGCCGCGACCTGGTGGAATACGCCCCTTTCCGAGGGGCTCGCGCTGGCGCGGCGCGTCCATTTCGCGCTGAGCGAGTGGGCCGGGCGGGCGGGGACGCGCACTGCCTTTTTGTTCAGCGGCTCGCGCGTCGGGCGCGACTATTGGTCTTTGCAGCGCAAGAAAGTCCGATTCGTCCATGGCGTCGAAGTTACAGGAAGGCCGGTCGCCGGGGCGTCGGATTCTGCGGAGGGGCGGCAAGCCCGCTCGCTCGACGGTATTTCCGTGCCGCTCCCGGGCGAAAAACGCACGGCCGCGGCGTGGTCGATGAACTCGAGCGTGGCGACATCGGGCGAAGCTCCTTCGGCGCGGACGCTCCGAACGGCGGTGCCGGGGGGGAAGTCCGCGCAGGTGAAGGCGACGGCTTCCGCGCGATCGCGCCGGCCGACTACAGTGCTCGATTTCCCAGTCAGCACGCAGGACGCCGGCAATAGTTTTGGCGTGGGCGCCTTCCTCAAGAACCGCGCGCTGCTCGAAGAGAATGCCGCGGCCGTCCCGCAGAAGACGGCGAAAGTCCCGACGATCTCCGGAGCCGTGGCGGTGAAGATTCCGCGCGCGGCGCTGGCCAAGAGCCAAGTGGCCGAGGAGGTGTACGGAGGCTTCGTTAAGGACGAAACGATTTTGGAAAGGCAGGTCACGGAGGCCGAGGCGGCCGCGGCAGCCGAGGCGCTCAAGAGAGCGGCCGAGCAGAAGGCGACGGTGGAAAGATCCAGGAGGGACGTCGGCAGCCGCGAGGTCCTCAGGCCGCATCCGGAGCGTCCCGATGAAATTCGCAACCGGACGGTGGCCAATCGGGACGGCCCTCCGCGAGAGGAAACACGGGAACCTCAGGAGCGGGCACCGGTGCGGACGCCCGGCGTTACGACTCGACGAGAGGATGAAATGCCGGCGCAGCCTCCCGCCGCTCCCGCTCCCGTCGACAACATCCGGCTGATCGAGCCTCGTCCGTAACCGCGGTTATTTCGCGTCGCGGTCGAACTTGTAGCCGATGCCGTGGACTGTTTCGATGCGCTTTCCGGCGCCCCCCAGCTTCGCGCGGATGTTCTTGACGTGGTTGTAGACCGACTCGGACGTCATGATGCGCGCGCCTTCGGACATCGCGTCGGAAAGCGCCTGGTAGGAGAGCACGTTTCCTTCCCGCCGGATCAGGAGCGCCAGCAGGTCGAACTCGATGACGGTCAGGTCGACCTTCTTGCCGTTCGCCGTCACGGAACGCGCGTCGATGTTCATGACGATCCCTCCCGCCTCGAGCACGGCGTCCATGCGGCCGGAGCGCTGCGATCGCCGCAGCAGGGCCTCGACCCGGGCCAGGAGCTCGTGGATCGAGAAGGGCTTGACCACGTAGTCGTCCGCGCCCGTCTTCAAGCCGGACACTTTGCTGCGTTCGGAGACTTGGTTCGTCAGCATGAGCACGGGGAGCCCCGCCGTAGCCGCGTCCTTCTTCAAGAGGCCGAGCATCTGTATCCCGTCGATCCCCGGCAGCACGATATCGAGAATGAGAATATCCACGGGTCCCGACCTGAGGACGGCGAACGCCTTGTCCGCGCTAGACGTCATGCGTGTCTCGTAGCCGGCCTGTTTGAGGGCGGGCTCGAGCATCTCCCGGATCATCGGGTCATCGTCGACTACCAGCACGACTCCTTTCTTGCCTTTCATGATCCTCCGGACAACGCCTCGCGGATGCGCAAGTCGAGCTCCATGGCCTGCACGGGCTTCGACAGGAAGCAGGACGCCCCGGCCGCGAGCGCCGGCTCGATCTCCCGCAGGTCGGGCGCGGCGGAGCAGAGCAGCACGGGGATCTTGGACGTGGCCGCGTTCTCGCGCAGCGCGAGCATCATGTCGACGCCGCCCGCCGTTCGCAACTGCACGTCCATGACGATGGCGTCCGGCTTCTCCCGGAGCGCGAGTTCCAGCGTGCGGCGCCCGTCGCGGCTCGCGACCGGCTCGTAGCCCTTCGACTCCAGGATCTGCTTGAGGATCTCCGCCGAGGCGTAATCATCGTCGAGGACGAGCACCTTGGCGGGACGGCCCGCCCGGGGCCGGGGCGGGACCGTTCCGGACGGAGGCGGCCCCGCGGGCGCGGGCGCGGCGCCCGCCGCGGGAAGGCGGACCGTCACCGTGGTCCCCTTGCCGTACGTCGACTCGAGGGAGACTGTCCCTCCCATCGACTCGACGGAGTCCTTCACGATGTAGAGCCCGAGGCCCGTCCCGTGCCGGCCGGAAGCGTCCCGGCCATCGCCGTGCGCCTGCTCGAACGGCTTGAACAGCCGCGGCAGGTCCTCCGCGGGGATGCCTTCGCCCGTGTCGGAGACCGAGAGCAGGAGCCCGCCGCCGTCCGAACGGGCGCGCAGGCGGATCGTGCCGCCGGGCCCGGTGAACTTGAGCGCGTTGGAGAGGAGATTGGCCAGCACGCGCTCGAGCCGCTCCGCGTCCGCGAGCGCGGGTGGAAGGTCCGCCGGGACCGAAAGATCGACGTCGATCCGGCGCTCCCGCGCGGCGGCCGCGTAGAGCTCCTCGAGCCGGCGGGCGACGGTCTCCAGGCGCACGGGCTCGAGGCGGTAATCCATGCGGCCGGCGTCGATCTTCGCGGCGTCGAGGATGTTGGAGACGAAGACGCTCAGCCGGGACGCTCCGTCCACGACGGTCGCCAGCGTCCGCCGGTGCTGCGGCAGGATCTTGTCGCTGTCCGCATCGTCCCGCAGCAGGAAATCCAGCGACATCTTGATCGCCGCGAGAGGACTGCGCAGATCGTGGGAGACGCTCGCGATGAACTTCGCCTTCATCTCGTCGAGCGAGCGCAGCCGCTCGACCATGTCGTTGAAGCGGCCGGACAACTCGCCGACCTCGTCGGAGGAGTCGACCGGCACCTCGACCGCGAGGTCGCCGCGCCCCACCTCTTCCGCCGCCTCGGCGAGCCGGGCGATCGGGCGCACCATCAGGTGCGAGAGGCCGAAGCCCAGGATGAGGCTCATGACGGCGCCGATCGCGCCGAACAAGACGATGGACGGCAGCAGGATGCTCCGGACGCGGCGCGCGACGAAGGCGTCCAGATCGGCGGGCGCGCCCACGTGGGCCGTCGCCACGGTACCTTTGGCGTCCGAGGCGGCCTTCGCGAAGTCGGCGGTGCCCGGAGCCGGATTCCAGGCGCCCTTGGGGCTCCGCTCGGCGGCGGGGTCCGTGTGCATCAGGATGCTCCCGTCCGCCGCCTCGACGTAGGCGTACTCGACGTTGGGCGCCACGGCGGGCAGAAAGCGGACGAACTGCCGCAGCACGTCGGTCGGCGTCGCGCCGGGCCGAAGCGCGGCCGCCGCGGCCGCTCCGAGGGCGCCCGCGGACCGGCGCTGCACCTCCCGCTGCATGTCCATGATGACGTTGGCGGAGACCAAGGACGAGACGAACCAGGCGGATAGAAAGCTAGCCGCCGCCACGCCGCTCATGGCCAACCCGAAGCGGGTGCGGATCCTCACGGTCGTCGAGAACGGGTCACGCGCAAAGTATGGGAGCAAAGGCAGGATGTGTCAATAGAAAGTCGTTAAAATTCGCTCCGGCACTCCATAGGCCGCTCCGGCATCCTACACCCATGGATGGACAGGAGGCGGCGATGATCCGAAAAGCGGCGGCGAGGCGGATGCAGTGGGCGCTGTTCTTGAGTCTAGCCGGGCATGCCGGCGCGGCCGGGGCCTCGGGCCTGGGGCCCGGCGCTTGCCGCCCCCCGGAGGCCTGCACCGTCGTCACGCACGACGTGCCCCCGCCGTCCATCCGCAGCGCCTTCCCGACGAACGACCAGTCCCATCGCTCCCGCAAGGGATCGGCGGGCATCGCCTTCATGTTCCTCGCCGCCATCGCGCTCGCCGCGCGGCGCGAGCTGCGTCCGGCTGTCTGCGCCGGGGAGGCGTAGGCCGGATTTCCGCCGTCAGAAGGAACGGCGCGCCGCCGCCGGGCGGGCCAATCGCTCGAAATCGAGCCGGTGCTTCATGACGAGCCGCACGTAGGACCCGACGGGCTGGCTCCCGCACCGCCCGAGAGCGTCCGGGTCGAAGCCGGCGCGGACGAACGCCGGACCCTTCTCGGGGCCGCAGAGATGGATGACGGCGGCCAGCTCTTGTTTTCGGCGCAGCGGCAGGCGCGCCGACGCGGCGGCGGCGGTCTTGCGGACGTGCACGTCCAGGAACGCGGACGTCATCTGGATCGAGTCGGACGGGACGAGCCGCGAGTAGAAGGCGGTCGTCCTGCACGCGTCCGGGTCGAGCCACGGACCGGCGCGGGCGACGCGGCCGTCCTTCACGCAGAGCGTCTTCGCTCGGTCGTAGTTGCCGTCGGTCATCTGGAGCAGGCCGACGGCGCTCGAGGCCGGCCCGTACAGCCTGAAGGGGTCCGTCGTCCAGCGCCAGGTCCAGCCCGGGCTGGCGAGAGGATTTCCCGAGCTCTCGACCTGCGTCAGCGCGGCGAGGAAATCCGGCGTGACGATGTCGGTCGCGTGCTCGCGAAATTGATCGCCGAACGCGCGCCAGGTGTCGCGCGGTGCTTTGCCGCCGCCGAAGCCGGCGAAGCGCAGCAGCTCGGTCGGCTTGCGGCCGATCTGGACGGCGAAGTTGAGCGCGAGCAACGCCGCTGCGGCGAACGCCAAGAAGGTCCTGGCGCCGACGCGGCGCGGGGGCGCTTCGGGCGCGGCTTCGGCCTGGTCCTTTCGGGCGAGCATGATCGTCTCGAGGGAGACGATCCTAGCAATTTCCGGCGGACTTACGCGGCGACGGGCTCGGCCAGCGGCTCCGGCGCGGGCGCCGGCGTGGCGCGCGCGGCCTTCATCTTCGGCGCGGCGTTCCAGATCTTGAGGCAGAGGCCGAAGCCGACGACCGCGAACGGCGCGAGGAAGACGGGCCACCAGAACCAGTTGTTCGGGTTCTTCGCCGCCTCGCCGACCGGGGCGAGGGAGCCGATCGCGACCGACTGGATGCCGGTCCCGAGATAGACCATCCCGTCCACGATGCCGACGGCCGCGCCAGCGTTCTTGGCGCCGCCGAAGTCCGCGGTCGAGGTGCCGGAGAGAATGCTGTGCACGCCGATGACCGACAGGGAGATGAGGAAGGTCGCCGCGCCCGCGAACCAGACGTTGCCGCTGAGCGTGAAGGCCATGACGCCCACCGAGGCGATCATCAGCGCGTAGAGCATCGAGGCCATCGGCCCGCGGCGGGACTGGAAGAACTTGTCGGACGCCCAGCCGGTGAGGAACGAGCCCCCGAGGCCGGCGATGAGGAGCATGAGCCCCCAATTCTGGGTGATGACGAACGTCTTCTTGAAGCCGACTTCGGCCGCGAAGAGCGGGTACCAGTGCATGATGCCGTTGCGGAGAATGCCGCTGCAGAACTCGATCCCGCAGACGACCATGAGGACGGGGTGGGTGACGATTTTAAGGAACACCTGGCGGATCGGCAGGCGTTGCCCGTCGCCCGAGACCGATTCCTCTCCGGTGTCGAAGTCCGCGAAGCCGGCTTGGCTGGGGGTGTCGCGCATGTAGGCGTACATGGCGATCCAGCAGGCGGACATGAGGATCGCCGGCGTGAAGAAGAGCCACCAGTTCTGGTCGACGGCCGCGCCGCCCGTGCCGAGGATGGACTTGAACGCGCCGCCCCAGAAGCCGAGGTCCTTGGGCGCCTTGGCGCGCGTCGCCGAGACGATGGCGAAGCCCCAGTCGAAGGCGAAGTAGATGCCCAGCGTGATCATCGCGCCGAAGATCGTGGAGAACGTGCCGCGTTCGCGGACGTGGAACCACGGAGCCTTCACCGTGACGATGGCCGCCGCGCCGTAGCTCTGGAAGTGCATGTTGAGCGCGTAGAGGCCCGTGAACGTCCAGAAGATGGAGAGCGGCCAATGCCACTGCGTGATGCCGTAGAGCGCGAGGCCCATGAGCGTGTTGACCGCGATGGTCCCGGCCGTGCCGACGAGCATCGCGCGGCGGCCGCCGAGCCGGTCCGTCAGCGGGCCCGTCGCGACGAAGGAGAGGGCGTAGGCCCACGCGCCGACCGCGAAGATCGTGCCGAACTCCGCCTTCGACATCAGGGCGTCTCCCAAGGCGCTCTTGGCGACGGTCAAGTTGTAGCGCCCCATGTAGAAGAAGGCGTACGCGAGGCCGAGGGGGATCCAGTTGAGGGCGCGGCGGAGGCGGTAGGCGAAGGGATGGCTCGGATTTTCCATGGACGACATCATACCTCAGGACGGAGAAATCCGTATGAGGCGAAGGTCCCACGGGGCCGTGGGCCGAAGGGCGCGGTTCAATTCGGGCCCGGCGGGATCACGGCGGGGTTACGAACAGCGTGCACGAGGAAGCTGCCCGCGAAAGACCGCGTTGATGCGCTCGGCGTCGGCGTTCTGGAGGCTGTGAAGCCATTGCGCCGCGATGAGGAACGCCTCGTGCTCCCATTTGTACAGGGTGTCGCACGGCAGCGTGGTCGGCTTCCATTCGGAGCGCTCGAGCTGGATGAAATGGACGAGCTCGTGCGTCCACGTCATCTCGACCCACAACTCGACCGGGAAATCCCGCATCGGGGGGAGCCCTTCGGTCGACGGGACGTCCTCGCCGCGCACCACGTAGATTCTTCGATCGTCGTCGATCCAGCCGAAGACGCGGCTCGAGCAGGCGCGGATCTCCTCGGCGGAGGCCGAGGAGAAGCACACCTCCCGCTCGTGCGCCAGCACCCATGCGCGCGAGACGAGGTGCATCTCGGGGCGGACGCTCGGCATCTCGTAGTCCAGGCGGAGCGTTTTCATCAGGGCGTGGATCCAGCGCAAGCGCTCATCGATGCGCGCGCGCAGGCGCTCGACCGCGCGAGGGGGCAGCCCGTCCTCGATGCTGCGTATCCCATCCTCGGCGAGCGCGGCGTTCGGTGCCGAAACCAGGACCGCCGCGAGCAGGAGGCGCGCCGCGGCCGTCATCGAGGGGGCGCCGGTCGAGCGCCCAGTTCCGCGATCGCCGTCTCGATCCACTCCTTGTAGGGAGCGACCGCGGTGAATCCCACCCAGCCGAAGTTGGAGCAATCCTTGTATTGGCCGGCCGCGACGAGGCCCACGATGACCGGCGCTTCGGCCGTTCCTTTATAAGCGGGACCGCCGGAGTCCCCGGAGCAGCCGCTCGCCTTCGTTTCGTCCGGCGCGCCCGAGAACAATCGATGGCTGGGGAAGGTGCCGTCGACCTTCATGGTGCCGATCCTCAAACCCTCGTAGCTCTTATTTTGGGTGAGGCCCGCGCCCGCGAGGGTGATCGAGTCGCCGACCGCGGGCTCGGCCGGGTTCTTGGACCAGTCCGCGGCCGCGTAGCCGGTAGGCAGGGAGCCCGCGAAGGACACGACGGCGATGTCGTTCGTGTAGGCGTCGTCCTTGTATTCCGCGTGAAGCCGCTTGCCCGTGACCTGCCGCATCGCCCTCGATCGGCCCTCGTCGTCGAAGAACTCGACGGAGACCGGCTGATGGGCGCCGTCGAAATTGTGCGCCGCGGTGAGCACGAGGTTCGGGGCGATGAGGACGCCCGTGCAAGGGATCATCGGCTGATAGTCGCCCGGGGAGAGCATGATCGCCACGGTCGACCTGCGATATCCCGTCGCGCCCGGCGCGCGGCCTCCGTAGACGGCGTTCTCGAGCTCGGCGCGCGCGGGGCCGCCCCCGAGGAGCGTCGCCGCGGCCAACAGCGAGGCGAAGGATCGGCGCATCATGGCCCGATTCTATCACGGGCCCCCGGCCGATGATCCCGGGTCCTACGGATCGCTAGGAGGCGGCGTTTGGTCCGGGGTGAATCCCGAGCTGGAAGCTCCCGACCGCGAAGAACACCTCGCGCAAGAGGCAGACGAGCGACCCGGTGTAGGCGAAGAGGGCGCCGATGAAGAGCACCGCGACCGCGGGTCCTGCGTGAAAGCCGGCCAGCTCGGATACGAACGCGGCGGTCATGAGAAGGCAGACGAGGATGGCCGCGGTCACCCCGAGCGTCAACGCGCGGTAGATGATGTGGGCGCGCCGTTCGAGCTGGAGGAGCTCGTCCTTGTGGGGCGAGCGCTCCACGGGAGCGATTCGCTCGAGCACGCGGCCGCGGTCCACGATGCGGGCGAGACGTCCCGCCAGCACCATGAGCGTCGTCGCGACGGCGGTGAGGAGGAAGATAGGGGCGACGGCGAGTTGGATCAGCCTCGCGACGTTCTCGATGTTGCCGGCCGTGCTCGTCATGGCGTCAGCGGCCCTCGAGTCCGCGGAGATAGGCGACGGCGGCCGTGCGGCACTTCTCGCACAGGCCGAAGCCCTTGCCGAAGGTCTCGCGATGGAACCACTCGTCGTCGCCGGAGCCGCACGTCATAAGGCACTCCGCGTGCGCGATCCGGTGCGCGCCGGATCCTCGATGGGTGCACTTATTGCACGGCAGCGCCTCCGGAAACCCCGGGTTGCCGAGCGCCTCGTGGTGCGGGAGGCCGAGGAGATGCCCCAGCTCGTGGCGCGCCGTGTGCTCGAGGCTGTGGATCGAGAACTCCATGCCGCCGTAGCGGGCGAGCGTGGGGTCCGTCTTTTGATGCGCCGCGCGGTAATAGAAGCTCTGAAGCATCCAGCCGTCGGAGTAGGAGGCGGTGCCGGCCGGCGGGCCCTCCGAATGTCCGCCGCCCAAGTCGCGGGGCAGCCGGTCGATCGCGGCGTTCGTCAGGTAGTAGACGACCGAGCGGGCAAAGCGCGCATCGGAATTCCGATACGACCGCACTCGCTTCTCGAAGCATGCCTTGCTGATGATTCCGCCCTGGACGCACGGGAAGGGCTCGAGCACCGTGGGCGGCGGGACGGTCTCCACGCCGAAGCGGCGGGCGCCGAGCTCCGCGAGCTGCGCGCGCACGCCCTCGACTATCTTGGCCGCGACGGCCGGATCGACGTCGGGCTCCGCCACGACCAGCAGTGTCCCGCCCTCGAGCCATTTGGCCGCGACGCGCCGTTCGTCGCCCTTGTCCCGCCATTGCTGCTCGAACGCGGCGCGCGCGGACGCGCTCATCGACGGCGCCTCGAGCGTCGGCGTCTTGGCGCTCAGGTGAAGCGCGAAGACGTGGAGTGCCGCGCAAGAGAGCGCGAGCGCCGGCCGAAACGTCGACATGCCGTAAGGGTAGCAGACGGCGCGGGTTAATCAAGACCCCCTTGCCCCGCGCCGGATGCGGGGGTACGCTATCGTCCTAAGCCGCGCTGATTCATGAGACCACGATGACGGACGAGAAGGCGAATGGCAGGATGCTCGCGCAGCTCTTGGCGATCGTCCTCGTCGTCGGTTTCTTTTGGAACAGCAAGTTCGTCTGGCCGCTCCGGATCCTCGTCGTGTTTTTCCACGAGATCAGCCACGGGGCCGCGGCCATCCTGACCGGCGGTTCCCTCGACCACATCGAGCTCGTCGCGCAGGAAGGCGGGCTCGCCTGGTGCCACGGCGGCTCGCTGTTTCTCATCTACTCGGCGGGATACTTGGGCAGCATGCTCTGGGGCTCGGTCCTCCTCGTCGCGGCGGCGCGCACGCGCTACGACCGGCAGATCACCTTCGCGCTCGGCGCCGTCCTGGGGATCGTGACGCTCTGGTACGTGCGCACCCGCTTCGGATTCTTGTTCGGCTTGACCGCGTCGGCCGCGTTGCTCGCGTGCGGCCGATGGCTCGAGGAATGGATGAACGATCTGCTGCTCAAAGTCGTTGGCCTCACCTCCTGCCTGTACGCGGTGTGGGACATCTGGTCGGACGTCATCACGCGCTCCATTAAGTCGGACGCGAGCTATCTCGCCGATCTGACGCATGTCCCCGCCAAGGTCTGGGGCGTCGCGTGGATCCTCCTTTCGGTGGCGTGCGCCGCGATCGCGCTGCGCATCGCCGCCGCGGAGCCGGCGCACGCGAAGTCCCCGCTCCTCGGCGCCGCGGACCTCTAGAGCGGCGCGGCGGCGTCATTCTAAAGTAAAATATGGACGGATCATGACGAAAGGCATATTGATCGGGGTCCTCGGCACGCTCGCGGCGCTCGCGGCCGCCGGCTATTTCGCGGCGGCGAGCGGCCGGCTCCCCGCCCACGCCGACGCCAAGCCGCCGCGCTGGGAGAAGTGGATCGCGCGCAAGGCGCTCAAGTCCGCGATCTGGCGCGGCGCGCCCAAGGGGCCGAACCCGGTGGCGGAAACGGACGAGAACCTCGTCGAAGGGATCCAACTCTACGCCGTCGACTGCGCCGTCTGCCACGGTGCGTCCGACGGGACGGCGTCCCACATCGCCCAGGGGCTTTACCAGAAGGCGCCTCAATTCGCAAAATACGGGGTCGAGGATTGGGAGGACGGCGAGATTTTCTGGACGATCCAGCACGGCATCCGCATGACGGGCATGCCGGCCTTCCGCGAGGCGCTGTCCGAGACGGAGCTGTGGAAGATCGCGCTGTTCTTGAAGAACATGAGCTCACTGACGGAGAAGCCGCAGAAAGTCTGGAAGTCGGTGCCGAGCGCCGGCTTTCGCCGAGTTCACCCCTGATATGGAGGCCTCAATGAAGATCGTGACGGCGGCGCTGTGCGTCGCGTTGACGGGCACTCTCGCGTCCGCGCAGGACAAGAAGGTCGACTTCAAGAAGGATGTCGAACCGATCTTCAAGGCCAACTGCATCCAATGCCACGGCCTCAATCCGAAGAAGCCGAAGAAGAAGGCCGCGGCGAAGCTCCGCCTCGACGACAAGACGGGCGCGATGAGCGGAGGCCGCAGCGGCGCCGCGATCGTCCCGGGCAACGGCAAGGGCAGCCTGCTCGTCAAGCTGCTCGCCGGCCCCGTCCCGCGCCCGGAGGGAACGGGCGGCAAGGACGACGAGAAGGAGATCGACGCCATGCCGATGCCCAAGAAAGGGGAGACGTGGAAGCCTCTGTCGGCCAAGGACGTCGGCGTCCTCACCCGCTGGATCGACGAAGGCGCGAACTGGCCCTAGTCGCGCGGCGCTCGTCGAGTAAGATTGAAAACCTGTCTCCGGTCCGGAGATGGTATCATGGTGGAGTAGTCGCGAAATCTCCCATGAGACCTCAAGATCGATTCGACTCCGGCAGCGCCGACGACGATGACGACGTCCAACGCGCTCCGCGGCCCAAGCGCGAGGCCAAGAAGCCGCTCGAGGGCCGGGCGATCGTCCTCGGGCCGGACGAAGGCAACGCGACGGTCGTAGAACTGTTCCCCAACCAAAGCGCGGTGCGTCTCGACGGGCAGGCCGACGCGGTCTTGTGCGGCTATCGGATGGCGACGCTCGCGTCGCGAGGGCCGGGACGCGAGCGGTCCCCGGTCTGCGTTGGCGACCGCGTCAAGGTAGAGGCGGGCGTCGTAGTCCACCGGTGCGAGCGGCGAAACAGCCTCGTGCGCACCGCCCCGAACGCGCGCAACCCGATCCTGCACGTCATCGTCGCGAACATCGAGCTGCTGGTGGTCGTCGCCGCGGCGCGCGATCCGGAGTTCTCGCCGGGCATCGTCGACCGGTTCATGGGAGCGGCGCGCGCCCAGAGCATCCCCGTCGCACTCTGCGTCAACAAGGCGGACCTCTTGGCGCCGGGCGCGGCGCGGCCGTGGAATTCGTACGCGTCCACCGGCGTCACCGTGCTCGAATGCAGCGCGCGGATCGGCGACGGCGTCCAGGCCCTGGAGGCGCTGGTGCGCGGCAAGACCGTGGCGTTCTGCGGGAATTCGGGCGTCGGCAAGACCTCGCTCCTGCGGCGGCTTCTGCGCGACGACACCGCCGGCCGCGTCGGCGCGGTCAACGCGAGGAGCGGAATGGGCCGCCACACGACGACGGGGGCCGTGCTGATCCCCGGTCCCGCGGGCTCGACGTGGATCGATACCCCGGGAATCATGAACTTCACGGCGCCCTAACGGGTCCACCGCCGGCGCCATTCGTCCCGCCGCTTCTTGTCGAGGAAGGTCCACGCGACGATCCGGCTCTTCTTCTGGCCTTGAGACAGCGCGATCGTCCGCGTGTCGGCGGGCCTCGCCCGGCCAAGCGCGTTTTGGACGCCCGGCAAGTTGGCCGACTTCGAGATCAAGGTCGAGAACCACAGGACCTGGGCGCCGAGGGCCGCGCTTTCGGCGATCATGCGCGACGCGAACGCCGCTTCGCCGCCCGGCGTCGACAGCTCCGTTCCTTGGCCGCCGAAGTTCTTACCGGTCTCCGCGCGGCCGAGATTGCTCCATTTGCGCTTGGCGCCGGCGTCGGCATCGTCGACGGACGCGTTGAACGGGGGATTGCAAAGAGTCAGGTCGAACCGTTCGTCGGGCTCGAGTAGCCCCTCCAAGATGCGGGGCGGGCGCTGCGGCCGCACCTCGACCGAGTTCGAGAGCGAGGCGTTCGCGCCCACGATCGTCTTCGCGCAGGCCGCCGCGACCGCGTCGATTTCGGAACCCACGAAGCGCCAGCCGTACTCGGCCCGGCCGATGATGGGGTAGATGCAATTGGCGCCGACGCCGACGTCCAGCACGCGCACGCTCTTCCCGCGCGGCACCGTCCCGTCGTTGATTTCGCCCAGCAGGTCCGCCGCGTAGTGGACGTGATCCGCGCGCCCCGGAACCGGCGGGCAAAGGTAGCCGGGTGGAAGATCCCAATGGTCCACGCCGTAGTACGTCTTCAGGAGCGCCCAATTGAGCGTCTTGACGGCCGCGGGATCGGCGAAATCGATCGTGCTCTCGTTGGACGGGTTCGGCCTGACGAACCGAGCGAGCTCCGGGACGCTCCTCGCGAGCGCTTCGAAGTCGTACCGGCCGGAGTGCCGGTTGCGCGGATGCATCCCGACGGTCTAGCGGCGGCGCCTGCGGGACCGCAGCCGGCCGAATCGCCCGTGAAAGCCGCTCGCCGGCTTGGCCGCCGGCGTGGAATGACCCGGGCCGCCTGCCGCATGGGACGAGTGGGCCGGGCGCGAAGGCTGCGGCGCGTGGGCGGTCTTCTTGGGATGGTGGTGCCCGTGCCCATGTCCGTGTCCGGGCTGTCGCCCTCGCTGTCCGCCCTGCGGCGTCCCGGCGGGCTGCTTGGCGGAATAATCGAAGCCCTCGATCTTGCGGCGCTCGAGCCGGACGCCCATGGCTCGCTCGATGTCGCGCACCATCGCCTCGTCCTGCTGGGTGACCAAGGTGAAGGCGTCGCCGGTCTTCGCCGCGCGGCCCGTGCGTCCGATGCGGTGCGTATAGGCCTCGGTCGTGTCGGGGATGTCGAAGTTGATCACATGCGTGATCTGGGAGATGTCGATGCCGCGCGAGGCGATGTCGGTGGCGACGAGGATGTTGAAGCGGCCTTCCCGGAAGCCCTCAAGCGCGGCCTTGCGCTGGCTCTGCGAGAGATTTCCCTGCAGGCAGGTGACGTCCCGGTTCTGCTCGTTGAGGCGCTGCGCGAGCCGCTTGGCCCGGTGCTTGGTGCGGGTGAAGATCAGCACGGACGTCCCGCCGGTCTGCTCCAGCAGCTTCGTCAGCAGCGCGGACTTGAGGTGCTCGACGACGGGGTAGAGGGCGTGGGTCACCGTTGCCAGCGGCACGGTGTGGCCGGCCTGAACGGTGATCGGCTGGCGCAGGACCTCGTGCGCGAGCTTGCGGATGTCGTCCGGCATCGTGGCCGAGAACAGCAAGGTCTGCCGGTGCGCGGGAAGATGCTTGAGGATCCTGCGGATATCGGGCAAAAATCCCATGTCGAACATCCGGTCGGCCTCGTCGAGAACGAGGACCTCGAGGCGCGACGGCTTGAAGGCTCCCTGCTGCAGATGGTCGAGCAGGCGTCCGGGACAGGCCACGATGATCTCGACGCCGTTTCGCAGCGAGCTGATCTGAGGGCCGGCGCCGACGCCGCCGTAGACCGTCGCGCTGCGCAGTCCCGTCTGCCGGCCCAGGTCGCGGAAGGCGTCCTGGATCTGGTCGGCCAGCTCGCGCGTCGGCGCGAGGACCAGCGCGCGCGTGACGCCGCGGGGGCCCGAGAGCAGACGCTGGAGGATGGGCAGCGCGAACGCCGCGGTCTTGCCGGTGCCGGTCTGCGCGAGCCCCATGACGTCGCGGCCTTGGAGTATCGGAGCGATTGACTGAGCCTGGATGGGCGTGGGTGACGTGTATCCCAGCGCGCGGATGCCGGCGGAGATGCGGGGGTCGAAGTTGAAGACGGAAAAGCCCATGGTTTGGTTATCGCGCCGGATGGAGGGGGTGGTGCCGCGCGTGCAAGACTATTCTATCAGTTTCAGACGATCGAAACCTGATATTGTCGAACAGTCTGTGTGGAAACACCGCTCGGGACCCCCGCGGGTCGTCGGCGTGCCCTAAGGCCACGGATGCTTCGGGTAGCGGCGCTGCATTTCCCTTTTCACGGCCGGATACGTGTTCTTCCAAAACGAGCTGAGATCCTGCGTCTTCTGCACGGTCCGATGGTTCGGTCCGAGGATATCGAAAGAGACCGGGAGGCGGCCGTCGCAGAGGCTCAAGGTCCCGTGCATCCGGATGAAGTCGCCCAGTCGCGCCTTCAGCTCCGCGGGCTGAGATTCGTAGTAGGTGAAGCGGCCGGTCTTGCCGGAGGGCAGCGCGTGGGTGGGCGGCAGTCTGCGGGCCAAAAATCCCGCCAGGGCCGGCCCGAGGTAGCTCTCGATGTGGGGCAGCAGGGCGACCCGCTCGATGTCCTTGAGTCGCGTCCGCCGGCCGCAAACCTCTCCGTAGATCAGGAGCCAGTCGTCCAAACTCATCTCGGGATAGCCCATGTCGGGATAGAACTTGCGCATGAGCCCGATCCTCACGACGAGCTGGCGCGCCCGCTCGTCGAGGCCGGGGTGCTCCAGCTCGCCCGAGGCGAATTTCTCGGCCCAGATCTCGGCGGAGGCCTCGCGGTCGTCCTTGCGCGGTGCGCGGCGATCCAGCACGAGGCCGCGAAACATCAGGCGCTCCTCGGTGACGACGCGCTGCCGGCGCGCGTCGAGCTCGGACACTTTCGTCCAGGCGCACTCGTCGGCGAAGACGCTCAGCGCCGTCTCGGCCGCGACCGGGAGGTACAGCTGGACCCCGACTTCCCGCGCCCGGCCGCCGCCCGCGCGTTCCCGGATATCGAGGGCCAAGATCAAGGCCGGAGGGTCTTTCTTGACGGCCAATAGAGCGCCGCGCCCGTTCGCCAAGCGGTAGTACGCGCCCTCGCCTTCGCGCGCGGCGAGCCGGTCGGGGAACGCGGCCAGCCAGACGCGCTCGAGGGCGCCTTTGGGCGCCGGGGTTCCCTTCGGGCCGGGCTCGACCGACCGCCTGAGCTGGCGAAGGACGTCGCCGGTCTCGCGGGGAAAATCGCCCGCGCCGCTCAGGAGGTCGTCGGCCAGCGCCGTCAGGTCCGCGCCCTGCTCCCGGCGGAGTTGGTCGGAGGTCTCGAAGACGGCGGCCATGGCGCATGCCCGCTCGAAGGCGCCGGCCCCGAGGGAGCGCGCGTCCTCGAGCACCGCGGCGACGCGGGGCGCGGAGGGATACGCCAGGAGCGCTCGGCCCCTTTGCGTGACGCGGCCCGAGGCGTCCACGGCTTTCAAGGACTCGAGTACGCGTCGCGCCTCCTCCCAGGCCGCCGCCGGCGGGACGCTCAGCCAATCGACTTCCTCGGGCAACGACGAGGCCGCGAGCCGCAAGCCGCCAAGCTCCAGGCGCGCGATCTCGGGCGTGAGGCTCTCGGGCATCCCGGTCTCGTCCGCCTTCGACCATAGGCGCACGCAGCGGCCGGGCGCGGTCCGGCCGGCGCGGCCGGCGCGCTGATCCGCGTTGGCGAGGCTGATCCGGGCGAGGTAGAGCGTGTTGATGCCGCGCGCCGCGTCGTAACCGGCGACGCGGTGGAGCCCGCTGTCGACGACCATCGTCACCTGCGGGATCGTCAGGCCGGTCTCGGCGACGTTCGTGGCGACGATGACGCGCTTTTTTTCGGAAGGGGACAGGACGCGGTCCTGCTCCCGTGGCTCCATCGAGCCGTGAAGCCCGAGCAGCTCGAGGCCGCGCTCGCGGCAGAAAGGACCGAGGACTTCGAGGCCGCGGCGGATCTCCCGCATTCCGGGCATGAAGACGAGCACGGAGCCGTCGAGGCCTTCGCGCTCCAAGTCCCGGAGGGCGGCGAGGGCTCCCTGAGCCGGATCGTCGCGCGGCCCGGCGGGGCGATGGCGGATGTCCACGGGAAACAACCTGCCCGGGACGTCCAGGCGGGCGGCGTCGGGAAGGTAGCGGGACAGCGCTCCCTCCTCGAGGGTCGCCGACATGACGACGAGCTTGAGCTCCCGGCGCTCGAGACGCAGCCGCTTGAGCCACGCAAGGGCGAGGTCGCAATCCAAGCTCCGCTCGTGGAACTCGTCGAGGAGCACCGCTCCCACGCCCGGCAGCCGTGGATCGGAGAGCATCCGTTGGAGGAAGAGGCCGTAGGTCTGAAAGAGGACGGAGGTCGCGGCGCCGCAGCGGCTGTCGAACCGCACCTGGTATCCGATCTTTCCGCCGAGTTCGGTCCGCGTCTCCGCGGCCACGCGGGCGGCGAGGCTCCGGGCCGACAGCCGCCGGGGCTCGAGCACGAGGGTCTTTCCGGGCGCGTCGAGGAGAAACTGCGGGACTTGCGTGGACTTGCCGCTGCCGGTCGGGGCACTCAGGAGCAGGCAGCCGGCGCGGGTCAACTCGCCTAGGATTCGGTCGCGGAAGGGGGAGATCGGAAGCGTCTGCGCCACACCCAAGAATATCCTACTGGACGGCGCGAGTCCAGCGGCGAACCCTGACGGCGATAAGCGCGTCGATGGACTCTTTTGTTTTCGAAAAAAACTGGCGGGGTCGACGGGATTTGAACCCGCGGTCTCCGCCTTGACAGGGCGGCGTGTTAGGCCAGGCTACACCACGACCCCGTGGGTAGAGCGTTATTGTAGCAAATCGCGGCGGATGCAGACTACGGCGTGCGGATGGCTGCGCTTGTGCTCTTCGGGAGTCCCGCCGCCTCCGCCGAGCTTTCCGTAATAGACATGCGCGTACTCGGTCTTGTTCGTCACGATCGAGGCGGTCCAGAAGGATTCGGTGCCCAGAAGTCCTTCGGGGGCGCGGTAGCCCTCGTTGTTGAAGTAGAACGTGTCGCCGTCGTGCGAGTCGACGAGGTAGTAGCCGGGAGGCGGGACGCCGCCCGGCAGCTTCTTGACGTCGGCCACCTCGAGCAAGCCTTTCGAGCCGTTGGCCTGCGCCAGCCGCCCGAAGTCGCGCGTCGTGGGTAGCTCCGCGATGATGTCCTTGCAGTAGCGCTCGGCGTCCCGGTGGCTCATCTTGCAGATCTGGCCGTCCTCCGCGTCCGGGCAGAAAACGGCGGTGTGCGCGTTGTGCCGCGCGACCGGCATGAACTCCGGTCCGGCGGCGGACGCGGGCCCGGCGAGGACGAGCAGCGCGGTAAAGAGTCTCATTTCCAAGAGTATACCCGTTGCCGGGCGACGGCGGGTGGGCCCAAGGGGCAGGATCGCTCCGGGCCCTTGAGCCTTCCCCCCCGATTGGCGTAAACTCTCCGGGCTCGATGGACATCCCCGGCGTCTCGCGCTTCCAAGGTTGCCTGCTCGGCCTCATGGCGGGGGACGCGCTCGGTCTGCCGCGGGAGGGGCTTTCGCCTAGACGCGCCGAGAGGATGTTCGGCCGCGAGCTGCGGCACGCGCTCGTCTTCGGCCGCGGCATGACCAGCGACGACACGGAGCTCGCGTGCTTCACGGCGCAGGCGTTCGCCGCGCATCCCGCGGACGCCGGCCGCTTCGCGTCGGCGCTCGGCTGGAAGCTGCGGTTCTGGTTCCTCGGACTTCCCGCGGGGATCGGGTTCGCGACGCTGCGGTCGATCTTCAAGCTTTGGATGGGGTTCCCGGCGGCTCGCAGCGGCGTGCGTTCGGCGGGCAACGGCCCCGCGATCCGGGCGCCTGTCCTGGGGCTCGCCTGCGGCGACGACGCGGCGCTTCGCGCGTACGTGCGCGCCTCGACGCTCCTCACGCACACCGATCCGCGCGCCGAACGCGGAGCGCTCGCGGTCGCCGTCGCGGCGCGCTACGGCGCGACGCACGGTCCGGCGGATTTTTCGGCTCCGGAGCTCATGGCCGAGCTCGCGGGAGTCCTCGAAGGGGATGCGGAGGCGATGAAGTGGCTCGCCGCGATCGAGGAGCGGGAGGACGCCGCGTTCGTGGCGCGGATGGGATTTGCGAACGGCGTCTCCGGGTACGTCTACCATACCGTTCCGGCCGCGTTGTGGGCGTGGCTGCGGTCTCCCTTCGATCTCAAGGAAAGCCTGACGCGGGTGATCGCCCTCGGCGGGGATTCCGATACGACGGGGGCCGTCTGCGGCGGGCTGTGCGGCGCGGCCGTCGGCGCGGAAGGCGTCCCGAAGGAGTGGCTGTCCGGCATCTGCGAGTCGCCGCGCTCGACGGAGTGGGTCCGGGCGCTCGGAGGGCGCCTGCATGCCGTCGCCGAGACGGGGACTGCGGGCGAGCTGCCCATCGCCTGGCCCCTCATCGCCCCGCGCAACGCGATTTTCCTGGCGATCGTCCTGGCGCACGGGTTCAGGCGCCTGCTGCCGCCGTACGGATGATGATCTAAAGGAAGGAACGGGAACCGGCCCGCGGTGCGGATGCGGTTCGGGGGCTCGGCTGGCCGAAGGCCGCTACTCGATGTCCGTAGCGGGCGTCAGGAGGCTCGCCAGCTTCCGCATGTCGTCGCCGATCGTGCTGTAGCGCTCTTCCAGATGCTCCCACTCGGGGTCGTTATCCGGATAGAATTCTTTCGCCGCAGTTCGGGACTTTTTCGGAGCGGAAGCCGGACGGCTTTTCTTCTTCATGACGTTTGCAGTATACACCCCTCGGGATTTTTTTTCCAGGGGTAAACGAGTCACGAGGTGCGTTTCAAAATGTCGAGCGCGCGGTTCGCGTCGTCGACGGCGAACAGGAGGCGGCCCGTGTTCTGCCCGACGAGCGCGGTGCCGTAGACGGTCGTGATGTTGACGCCGCCGTCGCCGAGGATCTGGGCGATGCGGTGGAGCTGGCCCGGCTTGTCCTCGAGCTCGACCGACAGGAGACGGGTCTCGACGCTCGCGAAGCCGGCTTTCGAGAGGATGTCGGAGCAGACGTCCTGGGTGTCGAGCGCGATGCGCACCATGCCGGTGTCGTCACGGACCTCCGAAGCGATGCCGACGATGTTCACGCCGCGCTCGTAGAACAGGCGGGCCAGGCGCGCGAGCGAGCCCGGCTTGTTCGCCATGAAGACGCTGTACTGCGTGATGAGCCGTGGGTTCATGGGCCAAGAATAGCACAGAACTTGTTGACAGAAACGTAAAAATTATGGACCATAGGACCTGGGTGCGGACTAGGTCTTAGGGCCTAGGAAATTGGAGGGAGGTGTCATGTCTAAGCACGTCCTGGCGGCGGGCTTTTGTCTTTTTGCGCTCTCATCCTACGCGGCGGAGGGTCCCGGGTTCGATCAAGGCGTCTCGATCCCGGCGATCGGCCTCAAGACCTCGGCGCATCCTCAAGACGGCCCTTCGACGTGGATCTCGGTCGCGACCGAGGACGTCGTCTCCCTCAAAGCGGCGGGCTTCCTCATGAGCGCGCCGCTCGCGCAGAGCGGCCGCGCGGCGATCTACCAAGTGTCGGAAGCCTCGCTGCCGCAGATTTCCCGCCACATGCACGAGCGATTCCATCGCTGCGGCGGCTTCTTCGCGCACCGCACGCTGGACGACGCCAAGCGAGACTTGTCGGACCCGCCCGAGGGCGCGGCGCCGGCCGGGCCCTTCACCGTCGACCAAGGCGCGTGGCTTTCGCCCGTGCTTCCCAACGTAAAGGAAGCGGGCATACGCTCGACGATCGAGACGCTGGCCGCCTTTCAGAACCGCTACTACCAATCGAGCGCCGGCGTCGACGCCGCGCGCTGGATCGGAGCGCGCTGGCAGGAGCTCGCGGCGAACCTGCCGGGCGCGACCGTGCGCTACGTCGCGCACTCGGGCTGGAAGCAGCCGTCCGTCATCTTGACCATCCCGGGCACGGAGTCGCCGGATGAGTTCGTCGTCCTGGGCGGGCATCTCGATTCGATCAACTTGAGCGGCTGGGGCGACGAGAACGTGCGCGCCCCGGGCGCCGACGACAATGCGTCCGGGATCGCGACGATCACGGAGGCTCTGCGGGTCCTCGCGCAGGCGGGGTTCAAGCCCAAGCGCACCGTCCAATTCATGGGCTACGCGGCCGAGGAGATCGGCCTGCGCGGCTCGCAGGAGATCGCGGCGAGCTACTCCGGCAAGAAGGTCGTCGGGGTCATCCAATACGACATGACCAACTTGAACAGCTCGGGGGACAATGTCTACCTGCTCGGCGACTACACCGACGCGTCCTTGACCGCCTTCCTGGGCAAGCTCGTCGACGCCTACAGCGGCACGCGCTCGATCGGCATCCGCTGCGGCTACGCGTGTTCGGACCACGCCTCGTGGCACCGCGCCGGGTTCCCGGCGTCGGCCGCCTTCGAATCGCAGAAGGGCTCGATGAACCAGCACATCCATACCGAGGACGACACGCTTGCCAACGCCGGCGGGGATTCGCGCCACGCGGTTCCCTTCGCCAAGCTCGCGGTCGCCTTCGCGGTGGAACTGGCGAAGACGAGCCAGGCGCCGAGGCTCGACGGGAGTCTGACGAAGCGTTAGAGCGCTAACGGCCGTCGAGGCAGGAGTCGACTTGGTAGTCGACGCCGTCGACGAGACGGAGCCGCTCGATATCCACGACCCGGTTGCCGGACGGCATCACGCGGATCGCGGCCGGGTTGAGGGCCGGGTGCTGCTCGAGGCGGGCGAGCTTCTCTCGTAGAAAATTCCGGACGACTTCGTCGGGCGAGGGGCCGGCGGCGAGGATGAAATCAGCCTGGCTCGCGCCTCCCTGGGCGCGGATGCGGGCGAGCACCTGAAGGAGCTGCCGCTCGGTCTCCTCGTATTCGACGGCCACTAGGCCCTTTTCCGAGAGGCCCGTCCGCTTGGGCGTCGCGCACGAGCGGTGGAACATGCGCTGCACGGTGCTGATGGCGTTGTCGAAGACCTGGATGGCCGAGGCGGGCCGGCCGGCGGACGCCAAAATCGCAAAAGCCAACATCGCCGCACGAGCGCTGCTCATGATGGTTAGTGAGTCCTCCTATCCGCCCTAGTGTAGGCGCGGCGAGGGACGAAAGCCTGGGCATTGCGCGCCCGCCGCGTATAGGCCTTTAGGCCCATGAACCTGCGTTATTGAGGAGACGGGTCGTGGGTCAGGAGCCAGCCGACGAATTGCGTGAGCCGGGCGGTGGCCTCGCCGGTTTGGCTATCGAACCGGCACGCGACGTTGAACAGCGGCCCGTTCTCCTGCGGTTCGCAGCGGACGACCGTCGCCTTGATCGACAGGGGGAGACGATGGAACGAGCGCGGGAAGTGGAGCTTCAGGACGAGCCGCGTCTCGGCGCGGACCCGGTACTCCGTAAAGAAGCGCATGCCGGTGCGCGAGACGTCGGCGATGCGCCCGTCGCCTTCCCGCTTTCCGTCCGCCGTCATGTAGCAGACGTGGACGGTCGCCTGCGTCTTCGCGCGCACGGCCGCGCGCTGGTCCGAGCCCATGCGAGGATTATAGCAGGTGCCGCCGAGGCGCGCCCGGGCGGACGGCGGCGGCGCGGCGGGCGCGGGCGTCTAGCGCTGTATCGGGAAGAGCGCCGCCCACGCCTTCGGGTCGAAGCCGACGAGGCCCGCGGCGGCGTCGACGAGCACGAAAGGGCGCTTCACGAGCTTGCCGTGCTTGGCGAGGAGCGCGATCGCCTCGTCGGGCGAGATAGTCTTCATCTTCTCGGACAGCTTCATCTCGCGATACAGCTCGCCGGATACGTTGAACAGCCGGCGGACGTCGCCGCCGACGTGGCCCAGCATCCGCGAGAGCTCCGCGCGCGTCGGCGGCGCGTCGACGATCGGCCTCGCGTCGTAGGCGACGCCGCGCTCATCGAGGAACTTCAGCGCCTTGCGGCACGTGGAGCACTTCGCGTATTCGTAGACGATGACCTTCATGGGCGTTCCTAGGATCGAAAGTGGTGGGCCGTGAGGGACTCGAACCCCCAACCCCCGTCGTGTAAGGACGGTGCTCTAACCATTGAGCTAACGGCCCGCTGCCGTCCGGAAATTATAGCAGGTGCGGACCGCCGCGGCGCGCCCTCCGCAGGCGAACGCCAACGCGACGAACTTCCCTCCAAGATGAGTCCGACGGCGGATAGGATAATAGCGCGAACGGCGCGCCCGAGGGATGAGGCATTCGGGCCAAACCCGCGCGGAGGAAAAGGACCTACTCCGGGACGGGACTCTTTGGACGACGGGCCGGGATTTCTTGACGCCGAGGACTTAGGGGATCTTCTCGCTCGCGGTGAGCGAGCCGCTGTGGGGCCGCAGGGGGGGAAGGCTCGGGTAGGCCCCTTCCGGGTCGAACCGGCCGCCGCGCGGGCTTGTGCCGACTTCGGCGTGCCAGTGCGGTCCGTTGACGCCGCCCGTCGCGCCGGAGTAGCCGATGATCTGCCCCTCGCGCACCCGCACCGGCGCGGGGAGTTGTCCGAACTTCGTGCCCACCGACTTTTGTGAGGAGACGACGCTGCCGATGTAGGCGGGAAATCGGCTCAAGTGCGACACGGAGCCGAACATCCCGTTGTCATAGCGGACGATCACGCGGTTGCCGTGCTTCGGGTCGAGAGGGTCCATGCCGGTGAAGATGATCCAGCCGTCGGCGGAGGCGCGGATCGGCACGGGCCTCTGCGCGCGCCCGTCCAGTCCGAGGTGGGGCGTCTCGATCTTGGACAGCGGGTGCTTGCGCTTGGGGTCGAAGGGCGAGGTGACGCCGTAGAAATCCTTGGGATCGACCGGGGGGCGCAGCGCCGTGTCGCGCGGCCAGCTCGCCTGGCCGCCGATCTTGCGCCTCTCCATCTCCTCGATGGCGGCGGCTTGGCTAGCCTTGACCCGCTCGATCTCGCGCGGCGGCAAGCCGCTCATGCCCGCGCCGACGATGGCGCGCCGGTGGAACCAGTCGAGCATGGGCCCCATCCCGTCGAGAGCCGCCTCGTCCTTGGCCTCCATGATGGAGACCGCGATGTCGGCGTAGGCGCGCCCGACCTTCTGCTCCCGCTGGCGCGCGAGCAGCCATCGGCTCTCGTCGAGCTTCGCCAGCGTCTCGCCGCGCTTTTTCTCGAGCGGAGACTTGGGCTCCGCGGCCGCGGAAGCCTCACGCCGGCCAGGCTCGTCCGACGCCGACGCCTGGTTCGACGCGAGGCAGAGCGAGGCGACGAGCGCTAGGGCGGCGCGGGGAGCCATATATAGGAAGGATAGCGTCGTCGCCGCGCGAACAACCTGAGTCGAAGGCACTAAGAATGCGTGGAGTGAAATGCCCAAACGCTGTTGCATGAAGGCAGGCGGCCGGGGCTAAACCGAATTCCGTCCCGCGCGTCTTAATAGTGGGAGCGATAGGCCACCACGGCTCGCCCCGAGGAGGAGTACTAATGTTCCATCGATTTCTGAGAGCGGCGCTCGTGGCGGCTGCTCCGCTGATGGCTGCGGCGTCGCCCGCGTTCGCGAAGGAAAAGGAGGGAGGCGGAGGCTGGAGGCGCGGGCACGGGAGCCGGGCCCCTGTCCAAGCGGCCTCCGGCGCGGCCGTCGGCGCCGCGCCGGGGCAGCGCTTCGCCGAGCCGGAACGCCGGAGGAGCGCGGAGGCGCCCGTCGTGATGAAGATGCGCCGCGTCCGCGTCCCGCAGCCCAAGGTGATCTCGGACCCGGCGCAAGTCGTGCGCGATCATCGCCGCGTCCCGTCGCCGCGGACGGATAACGCCGGCGCGCGCATCCGGCAGCATGAGGCCGTCCATCCGCCCTCGCACCACTCGGTCGTGATCAACAACAAGGCCGTCGTGTCGAACATCGCCGTCCAGCAGCGGATCGAGGTCGCGCCAGGCCGGTACTATTGGCATCATGACCACGGCGTGCGCTACGCGCACTACTACGACCGCCATCGCGTGCATTGGTACGGGTTCTACCACGGCCCGCGGTTCTATTGGACGCGCTATCATTCCGGCTATTGGTGGTGGTGGGACGTCCGCTTCTCCCGATGGGTCTACTGGTGGGGGGGCCGCTGGTGGTGGCCGGGTCCCGCGGGCGTCGTCTATGTCTACGTCGACAACAGCTACTACCCTTACGACGGCGGCGTCGTGACGGTGAAGCATCCGGAAGTCCAAGCGCCTCCGGTCGAAGCGCCCAAGGCCGCCGCGTCCGGGGGGTGGAAGAGCCCGGACGGGCGCCGGTCGATCCAGATCGCGGGCTCCTTCGGCGACGCGTTCCTCTACGACAGCTCGGGCGCGCAGCCCGTGCTGCTCAAGTTCATCGGGCGCGACATCGAGAAGGCGCGGTTCACGGGCGGCGGCGCGTCGGGCAAACCGCTGCAGATCCTCGCCGAGTTCAAGGACGGCACGTTCGCGGTCTTCGACGCGGACGGCAACCCTCTGGACGCGCCCGCTTCGCCCGCGGCCGCCGAGGTAACGCCCTCGGCCGCGCCGCCGCAGCCGGAGTCGATCCCGCCGCCTCCGGGCTCCGCTCCGGGCGAGACGGAGCCGGCGCCGTCCTCGCGGGACTAGAGACCCGCGCCGCGGCGTCGGAAACGGGAGTTCCTCGGTCCCGCTTCCGGCGCCGCGACGATTTCTGGAGCGGAATCACTACTCGGCCATGAGGCCAAGGCCTCTTGGTGTCGCTCGGACGCGGTTGTATCCTGTCCGGAGCGTACCGGAGGCAACATGAAACGCATCGTCCTATCGGCGTTGGCCGCATCTCTTTTCTCGATTCTCGGCGCCAGCGGGGCGTCGGCGCACCCGTCTCTCGCGGAAGCGGCCGTCGTCCTGGAACAGTCCGCGCAGCCGGCGTTCGACGCGTTCGCCAGGCGCGTCGCCGAGGAGCGCGAGGCGCGCGTGACGCTCGCGGGAGGACTCTCCTCCGACGCGATGCTCTGCACGCTCGGTCTCATCGACTGTCGGCGCCCCGCGCGCAGCGGCTTCGATTGCCCCGGCGTCGAGGACCCGAGCATGCCCGGCTGCTACTCCTTCGGCGGCAGACCCAGCGAAGCGGTCTGTGCGAGCTGGGCGCAGGGCTGCGGATTCCGCAGGCACGTGCGCAATCCGATGGGCTGCTGGGCGTGCGGCCGCCGTCTTTGACGATCCGCGCTGACGCCTAGCGCGGCAATTCGCTACGATACGGCCGATGATGGATTCGGCCGCCCGGCGTCTGCTCGTCTACGGCGCGACGGGCTACAGCGGGACGTTGGTCGCCGAAGAGGCGGCGCGCCGCGGGCTGCGGCCGATTCTTGCCGGACGGGACCCGGCGAAGGTCGCGGCGCTGGGACAGGCGCTCGGCTTCGACACGCGCGTGTTCCCGTGCGACGCGCCCGGCACGATCCTTCCGCAGCTCGACGGCGTCGGCGCGGTGCTCCACTGCGCGGGGCCTTTCTCCGCGACGAGCCGCCCGATGTTCAAGGCGTGCCTCCAAGCGGGCGTCCACTACCTCGACATCGCCGGGGAGATCCGGGTCTTCGAGCGGATCCTCTCGCGTCCTGAGGCGTGCCGCGAGCGGGGCATCGTGGCGATCCCGGGCGTCGGATTCGACGTCGTCCCGACGGACTGCCTCGCCGCCGCGCTCAAACGCGAGTTGCCGGAGGCGACCCATCTCACGCTCGCGATCCACATCGCGGGGCCGCCGAGCCCGGGCTCGTTCAAGACTCTGACCGAAGGCCTGCACGCGGGCGGGCTCGTGCGCAAGGACGGCCGGCTTATGTCGGTCCCGGCCGCATACCGGACGAGGGTCGTCGACTTCCCTCTCGGGCGGCGCAAGGCGGTGATGGCGCCGTGGGCCGACCTCGCCTCCGCGTTCTACTCGACCGGCATCCCGAATATCGAGACGTACATCTGCATCGCGCCGACCATCGTCGCCTTGATCCGAGGCTCCAAGTACTTGAAGCCTCTCCTCGCCACGCCGGCCGTCCAGCGCCTGATCCAGCGCGGCATCGAGCGGACCGTGCGCGGCCCGACGAGGGCGGAGCGCGAGAAGCATCGCTACGAGATCTGGGCGGAAGCGGTCGACGGATCGGGTCGTCGCGCCGTCAGGACGGCGGTGACGCCCAACGGGTATTCCGTCACGGCGGACGCGGCGCTTCGCGCGGCGTGCCGCGTCTTGGAGGGGACGATCGCTCCCGGCGCCTACGCGCCGTCGCAGGCCTTCGGCGCGGATTTTCTCTCGGAGCTAGTCGGCGTCTCGGCCTGAGTCGTCCTTCTTCATCTTGATCAACGTGCAGCGCTCGACGCGGACTTCGGGGTCGGAGTCGGTCTTCTGGCGCATCTCGTAGGTCACGACGCCGGCGTTCATCCAAAGCTGCAGCGTGGAGAATCCTTGGTTGCCGGGGTTGTCCCAGCTCATCATCCCATAGATGCCGTCGGTCGTCGCGTAGCTCTCCAAGGACGTCATCACGGCGCCGGTCTCGGGATGCCGACGCGCCTGAGGGCCCTGATTGACGTACTCGAACGTCCAGTCGAGTCCGATCGGGTTGTTCGTGTGGTTGACGCGCATGAAGACCAGCGACACTTTGGCGGGATTGACGGTATAGTCGGTGAAGGGATAGGCCACGATGTAGTGCATGTTGGAGCCGTCTCCCCAGATCGGCCCGGGGCTGTTCCGGCAATCGCCGAAGCCGTAGTTCCCCGCGAAGGACTCCCATTTGAAGTTGCCTTTGGCCGGGGCGTCGGCGAAGGCGAGCGGAGCGAGCAGCGACAGCGCGAGGCTCAGCGGCAGAGGCGATCTCATGGCAGGTCTCCTGGTTCAGTCGTATGCCGACGTCAGGCACGTATCATACTCCGGGCGGCTCGTTCTCGAATACGGACCAAGGGCCTACCGGGAGCGTTGCAATGGGGCTGAACCAATCTGGGTCCTTCGCCCCGGATCGTACGTGACCCGTTCGGTCGGGGTCGTGCTGTCGGACGCTGTGGTATCATCTCCGCGCTGTCGGAGGGCGACGCAGGAGGAGTTCATGAACGGTAGACTCTGGTTGGTTCCCATGATGTTCGCCGCGGGCGCGCAGGCCGCGATGCCCGTCGAGCTGAGCGAGTTGCCCGTGCCGGCCCTGACGCGCGTCGTCGGCCAGCGGCCCGCGGAGTTCCGCATCCGCGCGTTCAAGATCCTCCAGCAGTTCCGAAGGACGCCTCTCCTCATCGAGCTCGGCGGCGAGCAGTACCACGTTTCCCTTCAGTACAGCCGCGACAAGGACCGACAGATCGTCCTGCTGAAACAGGGCGGCAACGCCCACCGGCCGGCCTTCGCCGCGAGTCTCTCGGCGCTCGCGCGCTCCAAGGCGGCGAAACGGGCTCCGCTCAAGGGCGGTCCCTTCTACGTCCGCTTCGATCAGCGGAGCTACTCCTTCGTCTTCAGCCGCGACGCGGCCGGCGCCTCGGTGGTCCGCTCGATCTCCGTCAGCGAGGTCGAGAAGGCGATCTACGCGACCGGCGTTCCGCTCGACTCGATCGGCGTGGATTGGCGGGTCACCTATCAGCGCGAACTCTTCCAATCGGCCGGCCGACCGTCGCTCGTGTTCATGAAGGACACCCGCTTCGGCATCCAGGCGGTGCTTGTGCAGGCCCAGGCCGTCGACAAGAGGGAGAAGATCGCCGCGCTCCCGGACGCGCGCGTCTCGCTGTCGTTCGAGGGAGACGACTTGATCGTGCGCCCCATCGTCGACGACGACATGGGCTGGTAGTCGGACGAACGTCCGCTATTTGACCGTCTTGCTCGCCCAGTCCTTGAGGCCCTGAGGGACGTCGTATTTCATCGCCGCGGCGGTCTTGAGGTTCAACGTGAGTTCCGGCGCGGGATACTCGATCTTGATCGTCGAAGGATCGGTCTTTCGCAGCACCTGAGCGACTTTTTGCCCGGTCAGGCGCCCGACCGTCGCGGAGTCGACGCCGAGGCCCAGCATCGCCCCGCGGTTGACGAAGTCCTCCACGTGGGTCAGCGTGGGGATCTTGTTCTTCACCGCGATCTCGATGATCTTGGCCATGTTCATCCCGACGGTGCTGCCCGCGGTCAGAAAGATCGCGTTCACCTTTCCGATCTCCGTCTCCAGCTCGGGGACGTCCACGGGGCCGCGAAGCTGCACCGCGACGATGTCCGATTGCGTGAACTGCTTCATCGCGCTGACGGCGGCGAGCTGCAGCTCGGAGTTCTTCTGGCCGGGCGTGTAGAGGACGGCGATGCGCTTGAGCGGCATGAACTCCTCGACGCGCCGCAGGAACTTGATGATCGATACGTACGTGCTCGCGCCGGTCGTGTTGTTGCCCGAGCTTTCCCAGGATTTGGCGATGCCCGACTCGATCGGGTCGTAGACCAGGCTGAAGACGATCGGCTTCTTCTTCTCGTGCTTCGCCGCGGCGAGCGCCGCCGGCGTGCCGATCGGCACGAGCACGTCCGGGTTCTCCGCCAAGATGACTTTCAGGAACAGCTCGTTCTTGGCGTTGTTGGCGCCGGCGTCCTCGATGAGAAACGTGGTGTTGGACGGGTCGAAGCCCTCGCGCTTGAGCTGGTCCAAGATGGCCTGCTTGACCAGCCCGAACCGGGGCTCCTTCCCGTTCCAGATCAGGATGCCGACCTTGGATTTCGGCTTCTCCTTCGTCGCGGGTGCGGCGGGAGCGGCCGCCGCGATCCCCGTGAAGAGCAGCGCCGCGAGCGCGCCCGCATAGGCGTGTCGTTTCATGACGCGAGTATAATAAATTGAGCGATTACCCCGCACTCCGCCCCGCGGCCGTCAGGGGACGTAGCGCACCTTGGTCAGGTGGTACTGGGTCCCGAGATTGACACGGACCGCGGCCTTGCGTAGCGCGCGGAGGATCGCGGCGGTCGGGACGGTCTTGTTGTCGGCGATGATCAAGGTGAGCTCGTGGTTCGGAAAATCCATCGTCGCCTTCTGCACGCCCTTGACCTTGGAGACCGTCTCGGCGATCACGCGGGCGCACGCCTCGCACAGCAGCCCGCTCACGTCGCACACGTAGGTGCCCGGGCGCAGGATCTCGAAGGTCGTGTCGTCGGCCGGGGGCGCAAGCGGATCCCGCGCGCGGACCGGTCCGGCCGCCAATTGGAGCGTCGCGAGCAGGAGGAGGGACGCCAAGAGCCGGCCGCTCATGCGCGCGCCTGCTCCCGAGGCCCGCCGGACACCCTCAAGATGCGGGGAGGAAGCCCCAACTGGCCCATCGAGTGCTCGAAGCGCTGCGCGGCCGCGCTCGGATTGAACGGGATCTTGAGCGCCCGCCGCACGTCGCGCTCGACGCCGTCGCGCGCCGCCACGAGCTCCTCGGCCGAGAGATGGTCGGTGTAGACGTAGGAACGGTAGCCCCCGTTCGGGTCGCCCTTGTAGTAGTCGGCGACCTTCGTGTAGTCCACCTCGTAGCTGTACAGCCGGTCTCCGTTCCCTTTATACGTGTAGACCCAGACATCGGGCTTCTTCGCGTCGCGCACGGCGCGGTCGTAGTAGGGCGTCCCGGGGTAGGTCGTGATGATCGTCACGTCGAAATCGTCCGGCTTGGCGTCCAGCAGCCATTCGCGCGACTCGCGGACCGTCTCCGCGCTCTCGCCGGGATGGCCGATCGACATGAGCGCCTTGACCTTGAGGCCGTGCCGGCGCGCGATCTCGAGGCAGCGGGTGTTCTCCTCCCGCGTCGAGCGCTTGTTGATGTTCTGGAGGATGCGGGGCGAGCCGGATTCAAAGCCCGTGAGGATCCACTTGAACCCCGCGCGCGCCATCGCCTCGGCCTGCTCGTCGGTGAAGAGCTGCGCCTTGATGAAGCCGCGCAGGTTCCACTGGGCGCCGGCCTCGCGCTGGGTCTTGGCGATCAGGTCCATCAGCTCGACCATGCCGCGGTTGACGTTGAGCTCGTCGTCGTAGAGCATGAACCCATTGACGCCGTAGGCGCGGTGAAGCTCGAGCATCTCGGAGACGATGCTGTGGGAGGTGCGCGTGCGCACGCGGCGCAGCATCGGCGACTCGCGGCCTCCGCAGAAGCCGCACTCGAACGGGCAGCCGAGCTGGGCGATCATCGAGAGGGCGCGCGTTCCGTCGATGGAGTAGTGGTAGGAGCCCACATCCACCAAGTGCCGCGCGGGGAAGGGCAGGGCGTTGAGCCGCTCGCTGGTCAAAAACAGCGGCGATTTCGGATCGTCCGCGTCGACCAAGGCCGGCGCCCCCGGCTTGATCGCCGCGAGAACCGCCTCCTCGCCGTCGCCGGCGACGAGCGTGTCGAAGGCGCCGCTGAGCTTGGCGAGCGCGGCCGACGCGCGGCCGGGTCCCTTGCGGGCGCTCTCGCCTTTGACCGCGGCGTTGACCAAGGTGACGTGAGGCCCGCCGAGGATGAGCCTCGACGTGGGCCGCACCTCGCGCAGCACGCGGGCAATCTCGAAGGCGGCCGGCATCTGCGGCGTCGTCGCGGTGAGGCCGAAGTGGGAGGCCCGGCTCGTCGCGGCGTGCACGCGCACGACGTCGAGCGGGTTCTCGATGCCCGAGAGGTCGAGGAGCTCGACCGGCACGCCCGCCTTTTCCAGGCACGCCGCCACGCGCAGGATGCCCAGCGGCATGAACACGCGTTCGTCGAGCAGGAACGCCGACGGGGGAATGACGAGGCAGACGGGCTGCATAAGCGCGATTCTTCCAGGGTACCAGGACAGCGAATGGGTGTCAAGCGCGGCGCCGCGTCGGGCACCTTCCCTTGCGCGGGGGGCGCATTTTGCTTATGATCGGCTGGCATGAGGCGCGCGGTCTGATGGAGACGATCGGCCGGGTCAAGAATCTGCGGCGCTATCCCTTCAAGAGCATGCGCGGCGAAGAATTGGCGCGCGCGCTGGTCACGTACTCCGGCGTCGCCGGCGACCGCGTCTACGCCCTCGTCGATCCGACGAAGCCGGCCGAGTTCCCGTGGTTCAGCGCGCGGCAGGCGCCCGAGCTCGTCACCTTCACGCCGCGCCTCCTCGAGCCGCCGGAGCCGGACCTGCGCTACCCGCAGAAGCGCCGCTACAAGCTCGAGGTGACGACGCCGGAGGGGGGACGCTTCGACGCCGAGGACCCCGCGTTCCTCGCGGCGCTCGAGGCCAGATTCAAGCGCAAGCTCGAGCTGCGCTTTTCGGAGCAGGGCATGCAGGACGACCGGCCGCTGTCGATCTTCTGCTTCCCGACCCTGACGCGCCTCGAGAACGAGACGGGCGTCTCGATCGACTACCGCCAGTTCCGGGCGAACTTCTATATAGAGTGGAACCGTGAGCCGTTCGCGGAGGACGAGCTCGTCGGGCGCACGCTCGCGATCGGGCAAGAGCTGATCGTGCTCGTCGCGAAGAAGGACACGCGCTGCGTCATCATCACGCTCGACCCGGAGACGGCGAAGAGCACGCCCGCGGTGCTCAAGACGGTGGTGCAGAGGCACGAGGGCTGCGCGGGCGTGTACGCCGTCACGGTGCAGGAAGGCGTGGCGGCGAGCGGCGACGAAGTGAAGCTTTTGGCATAGGAGGACGCGATGAACTTGGACCTCAAGGACCGTGTGGCGCTCGTCTCGGGGGCGAGCCAAGGGCTCGGCAAGGCGGCGGCGCTCGCGCTGTCCCGGGAGGGGGCCAAGGTCGCCCTCTGCTCGAGGAGCTTGAAGCGCGCCGAGGCGGCCGCGCGCGAGATCGCGGGCAAGACGCGGGTCCCGGTCTCGGCGCACGCGGTCGACGTCCGCGACGCGGAAGGCGCGCGCTCGTGGGTGTCGAGCGTGGTGAAGAAATGGGGGCGCATCGACATCCTCGTCAACAACGCGGGCGGCCCGCCCGAAGGCTCTTTCGACGAGATCGGCGACGCGGACTGGGCGCTCGGCATCGACCAGAATTTCATGGGCGCGGTGCGGCTCACGCGCTGGGTGCTGCCGCACATGAAGCGCCAGAAGTGGGGGCGCGTCCTCTTCATCGCCTCGACCTCCGCCAAGCAGCCGATCGACGGGCTCGTCGTGTCCAACGCGGTCCGCTCGGGACTCCTCGGACTCAGCAAGACGCTCTCGCGCGAGTACGGACCCTACGGCGTCCTCGTCAACACGATCTGCCCGGGCTACACGAAGACCGAGCGCTTGGAGGACATGGCGCGCACGCTCTCGACCAAGCGCAAGACGACGGTCGATCAGGTCTACAAGGCGTGGGCCGAGGCGACGCCGCTCAAGCGCCTCGCCTCGCCGGAGGAAATCGGCGACGCGGTCGCGTTCCTCGCGTCCTCGCGCGCGTCGTTCATCACCGGATCGGTCCTGCAAGTCGACGGCGGCCGGATCTCTAGTCCGTTTTAGTTCGGACCACCTCGAGCGACCCGCCGGGTAAAATTATATAGGTTTTTCCACGCCATTCTATCGTATCCGCGAACAGTCCAATCGCCCATAGGGCCATTCCGGCCACATCTAGGACCGGGATGGCCGGGTACGCCCAGGACGGAAACCGCCGGCCGGAGCAGGCGAGGTCGTAGACCCAGGCGCCCACCGCGCGGGCGAACGCCGTGCCCGCGAGCAGGCGCGCCGTCCAGCCGAGCTCTCCAAAGCGGGCCGCGTGCAGGAGGCATAGCGCGCAAGCCGATAGGAGGCCGTTTATGAGCGGCAGCGCGGCATACACCGGCGGCGCGGACCAGCGGCCGACCTTGAGCCACTTCAGCATGTGACGCGCCGTCTCGACGAGCGAGCCGCCGCGTTCGAACAGAGCCGCCTGTCGGGGCAGCAGCACCGTCTTGGCTCCGAGGACCTGCGCGGCTAAGCCCATCGAGAAGTCGTCGGCCGCGGCGCGTTCGTAGCGCTCGAGCCCGCCGATGCGCGCGATCGTCTCCTTGGTGAACGCCATCCAGCTTCCCGCGAAGGCCGTGACGAGGCCGAGCTTGTAGAGCAAAGCGCACGGCGCGCAAAAGTAGTGGTTGAAGACCACCCCGACGAGCACGTCCGCCGCGCGGCGCGCGCCCGAAGCGTCCGGGATCGCGCTCGCCGCGCCCGCGCCCGCGCGGAGGGCGCGCGTCGTCTCGACGAGGAGCGCGCGGTCGGTCGCTACGTCGGAGTCCGAGAAGACGACGGCCGCATGGCGCGCATGCTTGTAGGCCTCGATCAGGTTGTGCATCTTGCCCATGCGCGCGCCGCTCGGTCCGGTGACCACGACGCGCGCGTCGCGCTTTGGATACTCGGCCGCGACGCGCGCGGCCGCGGCGTAGGCGGGATCGTCCGCGCTTTCCACCGCGAAGAGGACCTGAAGGACGCCCTGCTCGTCGGCCTCGAGCAGCGAGCGGAGCCGGTCCTCGAGCCCGGCCTCGGCGCCGCGCAACGGCTTGATCACCGTGAACGGATCGACGGGTCCGCGGCCGGTGTCTCGTCGGAAAAACGACGCGCTGGCGGCCACGCAGGCGAGGAGCGCCGCGGTCATCGCGGCCGCGTGGACGGCGAGCACCGCTTCGAGCGCCGTAGCCGCGGCCGCGAGGGTCATCGGTCCGGATTATACAACTAGGCTAGCGGCTGCGCGTCACGCCGCGCTTCTTGCAGTACGCCGCGATCTTGCAGCGGCTGCACCACGGCGAGACCGGAGCGCATAGGTTCTGCCCGTACGGCACGAGCAGGTCGTTGAAGATCATCCAGTATTTGCGCGGGAGCTTCTCGCGCAGCGCCGCCTCCGTCTCGTCGGGCGTCTTCGTGCGGACGTAGCCGAGGCGATTGGAGATCCTGTGCACGTGGATGTCGACGCAGATGCCCGGCTTGCGAAACCCCAGCGTGACGACGAGGTTCGCGGTCTTGCGGCCGACGCCCTTCAGCGAGAGGAGGGCGTCGAGATCGTCCGGCACGCGTCCGTCGAAGCGATCGATCAAGTCTCGCGCGACGCCGCGCAGCGTCTTCGCCTTGACGCGGTAGAAGCAGACGGGATAGATCGCGCGCTCGATGGTTTTGAGCGGGAGCTTGAGCAGCGCCTCCGGCGTGCGCGCGAGCTTGAACAAGCGCTCGCCGGCCGCTTCGGTCACCGCGTCTTTCGTGCGCAGGCTGAGCAACGTCGAGACCAAAACGAGGAATGGGTCCTCGTCTTCCGCCACGACCCCCACGACCGGGACTTTCCAGCGCCGTACCTCGCGCTTTAGGATGGGCACTATCGAGTGGATATCAGCGTCGCGCATGGATCATAGGCCGGCTATTTTTGAGCCCGTAATGGACGATTTTAAGCGGTTTTGGAGGGCGCTTGCGGGAGGCTCCCAAGATCCGCTCGCGATTTTCTCATTATAGCACCAAAAAACGGTCGATTTTGGCCGATCTAGGCCCCCCGATTTTGCGGAAAACGGATCGTTTTTAATGCAAAAACGGACCCTGTTTCCGGATTTCGCACTTTGAGCATTCTCCGTACGCGCGCGCGCGCGTAATGTGTCACATTTCTTTATTATCTAGGTCTTGACATCACAACATCCGGGGCTACACTAACTCGTAACCCCTCTATATGGTCCGTTTCGTCCGATTATTTAAGAAGTTCTTGGCCATTGTCGTTTCGGCCTCGCTCCTGCCTTGGCAGGAGCCCGCTTCGTTCTTAGTGGGGACCGCGTGGGCCGCGCCCTGCGGAGAGAATCAAGAGCAGCAGGCGGACGGTTCCTGCAAGGACAAACCGCCGGCCACAGACCCTCCGAAAAAGCAGCACACCGACCGCCTCCCCTCGGATGGGGCGAGCACCAAAGAGCAGCCGGCTTCGGGACAGCCTCGTCCCTGCGAAGCGACCAATAGCTGCGAAGAGACGGAGACGCAAGTCACCGACATCCCCGAGGAGGGCACCTCGGTCGCGACGCTGTACCGCCGCCCGCCGACGGTCCTTCATGCGCCGGTCCAACCGTTGACGGGATCGGACACGACGGGGATGCGGCAGCCCGGTCTTCTCCGGGAAATCCGAGAGTTGGCGGCGCGGATGGCGCGCGATAGGGGTCCGCAGCCCCTTGCACCCGCCTCGGGGGTCGTGCCGGACAGGGGCGACCGCACGGACGTTCTACTGAATCGCTGGCGCGATCCGAACCACGACATCGCGGACGGCACGGCTCACCTCCTCACGTTCGATCCGGCGCGTCTTCCTACCACCTCGTCGGTTCACGCGATCGAGTATGCCAGGGCCGTCGTCATGGCGCATCCCGAGATCGCCCCGAGTCGCCACCAAGTCATCGGCGAGGCGTTGAGAGCGGCGCTGGCGGAGGCGTACCGATCGGGAAGCCTGAGCATGGAGAGGATCGACGGGATCATACGCGAGCATCTGGCGAACGAGCGCGCGACCGAGCAGGCGAGAGCGGACATGCGACTCGCGTTGGGGCACACCGTGCCTCCCGGAAGCAACGGACCGAACGGGGCCGTGAACAACCCCGGCATGACCGGCCTCCCGGGCACGGGCGCACCGACGGACGGGATCCGGCGGTTGTTCGATCCGTCGCCCACCGGAGGCCAGTCGGTGGGCGACCGGCTTCTCGCCCAATGGAACCGGAATCCTCCGACCAATCCGGAGGACCGAGCCCTCTACGAGCAGCTTCGGCTGGCCAAGCTGTTGATCGAGAACGGCCAGAATCCGGCGACGTTGCCTGACGCGCAGAGAGCCGCGCTGTTCGGCGACGGGATAGCGCCCCGCCTCGGCAGAGCGGGGCGACTGGTGCTGGACGCCGAGGCGATCATCGCGAGGCTGGCGCGGCATTCGGACGAACAGCGCGCGGCGATCCGGCGGCAGCTTTTAGGGCTCAACTTCGCGGATCTTAGCGCCGCCGATATCCATAAGCTCCGGAATCTTGGCCTGGGCGCCGATCTTGTGAGGGCGGCCGAAGTCCTCAAGCGAGAGCAGGCTCAGGCGAGAAGCCTCATCGGCACCATCCGATCACTGATCGAGGCGCGCATGCCGGGGGAACGCCGGCCGGATCGCGACCTCGCCTTGGCCAGGGTTCTGCGACTAGGCTTGGACCTGGAGCCAATGCGGAAATTGGTCGCGGAGCTCACGGCGGCGCGCGGACAAGACGGCGTGTTCGCGGCGATCCGATCCGCGTCGATCCTTCGCGCGAAAGAGATGCTGCAACACGTGCCTCCCCAAAGGCGTGCGGCGATCGAGGCGAGACTGGACCGGCTCAACTACGAACAGGCGGGACAAGTTCTCGACGCATGGACCCGACTGGGCACGACGCGGCCGGAGCGCGAGTACGCGGCGTCCTTGGCCCGCGTCCAGATCAACGGGGAGATAGACCGGCTCATGCGGACCGATCCTGCGTTCCGCGCCCTCATGCAGCGCCTTCCGCCGGACCGGCGCGACGCGGTAATCGCGGGGATGGCGCTCGATCCTGCCGCCGCCGGCTTCCGCTCCCAGCTCGAGCGGCAGATCCTGCTCGCATCGACCGCTAGGGCCGGCAACGAGCACATGATCCAAACGATGGCGCGGGGGATCATCGCGGCCTTCTGGGGAGACAACCCGCCGGCGAACGTCCGCGAGATCGCCGAGCGCGTCATCGCCGCGGGCGTCCCGGGAGCGATCGAGCTGCGCAACAGGATCCTCGAGCAACTCGCGCCGGTCATCCGCAGCGAGCAGATCGCTAGACTGACTCAGGAACTGCGGACGATCCGGCCGGACCAGGTGCAGGCGTTCCTGGACCAGCACCGGACGCGGCTCGAAGGCCTATGGGTGAGCCATCCGCCGACGGGCGAGTCGGCGCGCCTCAAGGCCATGCTCGACGCCGTGACGCGCTATCAGGCCGCGGGCGGCGACCTCGCCGGGATCCGGCTGAACCAATTGTTCGGGACCGTCGCGACGATGCGCGTCGACGAGCGCGCTACGGTCGGGTCCTTGAGCGACGCGCTGGGTCCGGCGGCGCGGGCGCTGCTCTTGCTCGAGCAGCATGTCCAAGGGTTGTCGCCCGAACGCGCCGCCGCGCTCGGGCCCGAATTCCGCGCCGCGCTCGCCGGTCTCGATTGGACGAATCGGGACCAGGTCCACGAGTTCATCCGCCAGCATGGCCGGATCGTCTCGGGCCTCGAGGGGACGGATCTCGGCAAGCTTATCATGGGGACCAACGCCGAACTCTTCCAGCGCTTCCAGGCGCGGAACTTGCTGGCGGGAGAGTTCGGCCACTACGGGCCGGAGGTCGTCCGTGCGATCCACGCGATGCACGACGCGGGCGTGAGCTCGCAGAGGCTGCAGGAACTGCTGAGCGCGCTGCAGCGCGGCGAGAACAAGAACGAAGACGCGGTCCGGCGCCTCATCGCCGAGGCGGCGCGCGGCACGGTCAGCGCCGAGATCGCGAACAACGTCCTGGCGGCGCCGCGGCTGAGGCAGCTGGACCAGCTGATCGCGGCCAACCCGACTCTTAACTTGGCGGCCTTCCGCGACGGGCTCGCCGCGCCGGACGCGGATCCGGCGGTCACGGCGAGGACGATGGCGGCGATCCAGCGTGCGATGCAGCTTCAGGGCCCCGAGCGGGCCGCTGCGCTGGCCGCCCTGCGCAATGGCGTAACGGCCGACTTCGAAGAGCAGATCCAGGCGGCCGTCGGGCACCATCAGGAGGAGCGGCTCAAGGCCATCCGAGAGATGCCCGCGGGAGCGGAGCGCCAGGCGGCGCTGCGCGAATTCATCGCGCGGCGATTGGCGTACGGCGACGCGGGAGACGCGCTGCGCGCCGTCCTCATGCGCGATTTCAGCGGCGACCTCACCGGTGACCGCACGCTGCAGGCGATGCTTCTCGCAGAGCGCCGCGGCACGAACTTCGAGCGTGCGCTTCAATTTTACCAGGGACTCTCCGTGCTCGAGTTGGGAGACCCTCGCCGAATGAACGTCACGAGGCTCGAGCAGTTTCGCGACGCAAACATCCCGGAGTTCCTCAGCAACGGCGACAAAAATCCGATGTGGCAGTTCCTGACCGACCGGATCGGAGAGCGGCGCCAATGGTCAAGCCTGCGCGACGACCTGCTCCTCCGGCTCGGCGGCCGGCATCCGGAGAACGCGATCCGCACGGCCGTGAGTGCATTGGACGCGGATCAATTGGCGAGCGCCTTGGCCGAGCTTCGGGGCGGCCCGGAAGTGCCTCACGGCAGCCCCCAGGAGCAACTCCTTGCTCCCTCCCGTCTCGCTCGATTGAGGGAAGAGCTCTCCGCTCTAGGTGCGAGCGTCACGCTGCCCGAGATGAGCGGGGAGGAACTCTCGCGATTGCGCGCCGCGGTCTTTGCGGCCCAGCACGCCGGAGGCGACCGGCTCGCGATCCGCAGGCGGATCGAAGGTGTCGTTGACGTGTTCCTGGCACGCAAGGAAGTCTTCGACGCCGCCGGGTCGTTTGGCCGCCCTCTGGTCGAGCGGCTCCTTTCCGAACCCAACATTACTGCCATCACATTGCGGGCGATCCGCGATCGCTTGACGGACGAGACGGTCCAGGCCGCGTTCAAGCGATTGGAGGGAGCGGCGGCGGAGCAGTTCCTGCGCAACGAGTTCCTCGCTGCTCAACATTGGCGAGATTACCAAGTCTTGGCTGCGCGCCATCCTGAATTGGCGGAGGCGTTGAGGGCGAAGCTCGTCCCGGGGGCGGAGCCTTCCGCGGTACGGCAGGCCATCCAGCTAATGCAGGCGATCGATCGCGTAGAGCCTGCGCTTCGTCCGCGCATCATCGAGGCCGTGACGAACCACGCCGATCCGCTGGCCGCCGGTGCGGTCGACGGCATCGTCCGCGGGGCCGCCGAGGCGCTCCAGGCTTCCCGCACGGCCGCGGCACAACGGATGATGGGCGACTATCAGGCGCTTCTCCGTCTGCCCTTCGGACAGCAGCGCAATGAAGCGTTGCGCCGTTTCATCGAGACGCACATCGCCACGTTGCCGCCGAGCGACATCGGCGCGGTGCACTTGCTGCCCGGCTACCGCGCCAATCTCGGCCCGCTCGGCATGGCATTGTCCCATGTCAACGGTCCGGTCACACCCCCGCTGCTCCGGGACCTCGCGCGATTGGGTGTCAACGGCTTCTCCAGCCCCGAGGCGATCATAGCGCTAGCGCAGCAGACGTGGGTCGATGCTCATCCCGGCCTCAAGGATTTCCTCGTCGGTCAAGCCAACGAGCAGCGGGCGCGCCTCGCGGCGCTTCGCGGGATCAACGACGATCTGTTGAGACGCGGGGGGCTGAATACCCTCCCATCGATCGAGGCTATGAGGCATCTAGACCTCTCCGCGCAGGATCTCGCCGCGCTGCGCACCGAGATCGCGGCAATGGCCAACCCGACCGACGCCGCCATCCAGGCGCTCGTGAGCCAGCGCTCAGACCGCCGGGAGATCGCGCGTCTGGCGCTCGCGCTCAACGTCGAAGGCAATCCGCAGGACGTGGCTCGATTCCACGCGGCGGTGCGGGAAATGCTCGCTGAGGCGAAGACGAAGGAGCAGCTGGATGCGCTTCGACGGCGGCTCGCGCAGCTGACGCCGGGGGACAGCGTGCGGACGATGGAGCATCAAGTCCGCGGCGCGTTCTTGTGGGCGCAGATCGAGGAGTTCGCGCGCAGTCACGGTGTCGCCGATCTGTTGGCCCGACCCGAGCTTCGCGGCATGTCTCCGGAAGGCTTGGAGCGGCTGCGCGCATCGTTGGCGGGGCACCAGGACGTCGGCGCGTCGCGTGAGGACTTCCAGAACGTCTTCAAGCTCGCCATCGCCCAACAGCAGCTGGAGTCTCTGATCGCCCGATACGAGAACCGCGTTCCTGCGGACGTCCTCGCAAAGCTCAGGCAAAAGTCGGAGAACATGCCGCTCGCGCAGCTCGAGGCGCTCCTGGGACGGATCAGGAGGATCGAGCAAGACAACCTCGAGAACATCACCAACCCGAGATTCGGCGCGGAGCTCAACACGATGCTGGACGCGCCCGAGGCTCCGGCAGCGGTGGTCGAGCGGCCGAAGACGCCGACAGAGCTAGTCGCGGGCATCCTCGGTGCCGACACGGCCGAGAAGTTCGCGGCGGCTCGCGGCAACTTCGAGCTGATCGAGCGGGCGTGCCGGGCGACGCCGTCTGCGGAGGGCTGCGCCCGGGCGCTCCTCCTCGCGGACATCTACAACCGCATCAAAGACATCCCCGGAGTGGATCATCACACACTCGGCGCGCTGGTCGGAACGCCCGGCGACTGCGCGGATCGCGCGGCGTGCCTGCGGAATCTGACTCCGCTCGGCCGCCTCCTGCTGAATCCGAACCTTCCGCCGGAGGTCCTCGGCAACCTGCCGACGCATATCACGATCCTCGGGCAGCGCATCGACGACAAGGCCCGGATCGCGCTGCTGCGCCTGCTACAGCACGGCTACCGCAGCGGCGCTTTTGAAGGTGACACGACAGGGTGGATCGCGGCCCGAGACCGCGTGCTCGAGATCGTGATGGGCGGCGCCGCGTCCGGTGCGCTCGCGCACATGCGTCGGATATGGTCCGAACTTGACGCCGCGCTGAAGTCCGGCAACCGGCAGGCGATCGAGCTCGCTCTTAGTCAGATCATGAGCGGTCGGCTTCCCACCCGGGCGCTCATCGACGCCGCCGCCGCCGCGGCGCGCAAGCCGCGCAGCGAGCGCACGCCTTTCGACAACATGGTCCTCGACCAGTACTACGAGCTCGCGGCAAGGATGCGCGCCGTCGCCGGCGGCATGCTCGCTCGCGCGCGGCGCGATGGCAATTGGCGTCGCGAGAGGACCGCTCGATCCTATCTCGCCGCAATCAATAATCCCGCCAATGGGGACCGCTTCATGCAGGTGGCCAGGAACTTAGGAGAAGTCTTTGACGGCTCGCGCGTCGGCCGCGACGGCCGGGTGATCGTGCCTCGCAGTGTGACCGAGCTCGTGGCCCGCGCGCAGGCGCAAATGGACGCCTACTTCAACGCAATGGCGCTCAACCCGGCCAGCCTCGAGGGACGCCATCGGCTCCGGCTGCCAGGGCTGCCGACACCTGCGGCGAACCCGGCGGAGCGCACCTCGGCTCCTTTCGGCGGATTTCAGGGTACGTTCACCGGCGGCTCGAGGGTTGTCGAGCAGCTGAGGGCATTTGCCGCGACAAGCGGCAACGCGGACGTCAACGGTGTGATCAACCGCGTCCTGGGCGACCTTCGAGGGTACACGCCCGACATGCTGCAGCGTTTCTACGACGACCTGGCCCGCAGAGGCCCTACCGTCGACGCTGCGGCGGTCCTGCGCGAGGTTATCGCCGCGACCAAGCCGGCGGACCGCTACCGCCTCGCCACCGAACGGATGCTAGCCCTCATGCCGCACCTGACTCATCCCGACCTCGATCTCCGCCAGGCCGCGCGGCGGGAGCTAGAGACGCTCCTCGGAAACAACGGCCTCTTTGGTTCTGTCGAGCAGATGTGCTCGGGACGCAACGCCCCCGCCGCATGCCGCCAGGTGTCTACGGTCGACAAGGTCCGGGCGCGCGTCGTGGCCTCGCTCATGCGCGCGGTCGACGCGCTGCCGCGCCTCGGCCTCGGCCTCGGGACGCTACCGGAGGACGTCGCCCGGCGCCTCGTCCTCGGCAACTTCGCGAACCGCTCCTTCTGGAGCGAGCGCCAGGCGCTCGCCCACCTCGGCCCGCTCGGTGTGACCGCCATGGCCGCGACGAGCCGCCTTTTCGAGTCGGACCGCCGGATGCTCCAGCTCAACGATTTCGTCAGGACCCTCAATATTCTCGGACCCGTCGCGGGCATCGAGCAGCAGCTCCAGGCGTTCTTCGACGGTCCGGCCAGCCGCCACGATATCCGCGGGACTCCCCTGGAAGCATTGAGGCGCGCCTGGAGCGAGCGGCAGACCCTGCTGGCGAACGGCGACACCGCAGGTGCCGAGGCCAAGCTCCACGAGATCACGCGGGGCATCGGGGACATCCAAGACGATCTGCTGAGTCGCTCCACCGATCCTGAGGTCGCGCGTCTCGCAAAGGCGCGCGTCGCCGCGCGCAGTATGCTGCGCATGAACGAGCTCGTGGCGCAGCACCTGCGCGGTCTTCCGACTCGCGACGCCGCACAAGAGCGCTTCTTAGCCGACTTCGCGCGGCTGAGGGGCGGGACGATGCCGAGCACCCACCAAGCATGGGCCGCGTTCGCGCAGGAGCACATCACTCTGCTCGAGACCGTCGCGTCGACCGTCCGCGACATCCCCGCGGTCAAGGCGATGATGGATCTCAACGCGGCGAACGTCTCCTTGGCGACGCAACTGCGGGCGCTACGCGACTTGCCCGAACCGGTACGGAGGCTGCTGCCTGTCGAACTCCTCGAGAGGCTCGATCAGAGCCATAACATACCGCTCTTCGGCTTGGCCATGGAGGCCGAGAAGATGGGGCTCTGCCGGAACAACGCGCGGGTCTGCGCGACCATGTACGGAGAGATCGCCCGCGCGGTCCACGATCCGTCGGTCCTGCAGCACGAGACCGCGCCGGCGCGCGAATTGGCGGCGGCGGTGCAGGCGCGCAACTTCGAATTCCTGCGGACGTTCTTCAGCGATCCGCGCTCCGGTCTCGATCCCAACTTCATCACGCCCGCCTTCTTGGACAATCTCGCCAAGGCGATCAGCGCGCCGCCCAACGAGCTGACTCCCGACCAGCGGCAGCTGCGCATGCTTTGGAACGGCGAGGGCGGCAACCCGCAGCAAAGGCAGAACTCCTTCCTCGCCCTGCTCGAGCGCTCGCGCGACCAGATCGCGCGTTCCGGCCGGCGCGACCTGCAGCCGCTCCTGACCCGCATCCAGGCCGCCATCGCCTCTCCTACGAAGGAGAACCTGACGGCCGCGTTGGGCGGCTTGATGCCGATCTACGACGAACGGGCGGTCAACGTCGTCCAGAACGGCCCGCGGCAGGTCGGCGGAGCCGTGACCGTCGAGGAAGCGCGGCGCGACCGAGAGACGTACGAGAACCTTCTGCGCGCCTACCGCATCAATCCGGCGGACCGCCAGGCGGCGGCGAAGCTGCAGGACGCGTTCTGGCGGGCGATGGGAGCTCGCGCGGGCGACCTTCACGACCAGAGGATGCGCGAGTTGGTCGTCAGTCCAACCGCGGCGCTCGAGCGCGCCTATTCCCGGCTGGGGGAGGCGCTGGGCAACCGCGACGCGTTGGCACAGAGGCTCGTGCTCATGGGCGGCATGTCTGAGGCGCTTGCGCGCAGGCTCCTGGACGGTCTCGCGCGTGACGTGACCGTGCGGGCCGCGGCCGGCCGAAGGTTCGAGGAGGTCGCCGGCATCGACGCGCGCGATCCTGCGGGCCAGAGGCGGCACGCGATCGCCGAATATCTGCCGAGGATGAGCGCGGCGGTGTCGACGTTCATGCTGGGCCGACAAGCGCCGCTCGGCTTTAACGCGGCGGGCTGGATATTCGGAGATCCGACCGCCGACCGCGTGACGGTCGTGCAGTTTTCGACGGCGAGAGTGGATGGAAGGACGCTCGTGCAGGACGAGCGCCACGCGATCCAGGGCACGCCGGGAGGCGTCTTTGACGGGTTGAGGTACGATCGCGCCGCGACCGGATCGACGTACCAGGACTTCGACAACCGCCGTACAATCCAGGCGTCGGTGGTGCCGTTCGGCGAGGGAGCGGCGCGCGAGTTCTTCCAGCAGTTTATCAACGACAAGAACGAGACGTTCCTCGTCCGCGACGGCAACATCTACCGCGTCAACCCCGGCGATACGGCGCCGACGCTGGTGCGGGCGATGACTCCCGCCGACGGACTCGTGCCCATGTACCAGTTCTCGCAGCACCGCTTCGAGGTCGTCAATGGCCGGCGCGTCGCTATCGAGGAATTCTCGATGACGCTCGCAGGGGTCGACCGGCCGCGGGTCCTCACCTACCGCGAGTACATCAACGGCAGCCAGTCGCACTACCACGAGCTCGACTTCCGCCACCAGGTGCGCAATCCCGAGGAGACCGACAGGCGGCTGTCGACCTCTTGGACGATCCGGCACGGCGACACCGCGGTCGTCTATCACTTGAACGAGAATTTCACCGCGCTGCACCAGCGGACCGTGGCGCCCGCGTCTGACCTCCGGCACGACTTCTTCGCTATACGGCAAACGGACGACGGGCGGGAGGAATGGCTCCGCACGCGCTCCGTCTTCCTGCGCGACGCGCCTCCGACTCCGGGAGGAACCTACCATCGCGCGAGCGACATCATCCGGGGCCGCGTGGGCGGACAGCACCTCATCCAGCGGGATTTCGAATACGCCGGAGCGCGCGTGCAGTGGGTGGACCGCCTTCTTGCGACGCCCAGCGGGTCCACCGATTTTCGGAACGTAGGACAGTCCCATCTCCTCGAGCAGATCCGCACTTCCGCTCTGGCCGTCCGTTCGGAGCCGCACGATCATAGCTTCCGCATCGAGCACTCGCGGCTCGGAAATCTGCGCGGAGCGGAACTCGCCGCGCGGCTCAAGCAGGAGCTTGTGGACGGCCTGGGGTGGATGCAGTCGGTCCGAAAGCTCGACACGGAGCAGGAAACGATCGCCCGGATAGCGGCGGAGCGCGCCCTCTTGGTCAATCCGATCGGCTACATGTTGGGGGAGACATTAGGGCATATCATCATGCCTGGAGCCGCCCAGACCTGGGCGCAGCTCGTCGGTGCGCCGCATAAACCGCTGACGCACGCCGAGCTCGTAGCGCGGGCCGAGGAGCTCTTCGCCAACAACGGCTTCCTGCTCGATGGTCAGCATCACTTCGCCTTACAGGATATGACGATCGGCCAGGACGTCTACCGCCGCGGCTACACCTTCGAGGCCACGGTCTACAGCAGGGACCTCGATATCTCCTACACCGCGCGCATCGAGACCCTGACGATCCCTGCGGGCCCGCACCAGTACGCCGAGCCGCCGAAGGCGCTGGATCCCGAACGGGATCGCAAGGTCATCGAGACCTACAACGACTTCATGCGAGCTTCGGTCGCCCGCATCACGGCCGCTCATTCTGCGATCTTCTTCTACGACGGCCAAAATCGGATTGTCGGGTATTACGGCCGCGGTCCCGGCAGGCACATTCCGGCCGTGTATGCGGAGGGCTCCTTCGAATTCCCGCAGCTCATGCCGATCCGGGATGCCGAGTATGTTCCCGGAGCACTCGGTTTTCATGCCCTCACGTTGGGCGCAGAGCGCGAGGCGGGGCTCAGCCAGAGGAATGTGTTGGCATGGTTCATCCCCGCTTGGGCCGGCGGTACAGCCGTCCACGCGTCCCAGCCGCTGATGCTCGGTGGACACGAGGTCCCCGGCTATCATTACTACACGGACGAGCTCGTTACGATCTGGAACGCAGGCCGCCATATCGCGACGCACGTCGTCGATCGGATCATGAGCACCCGTTACGCGCAGAACAACCCATGGGTCGCGACTGCCGCGGGCTTCGTCGGCGGAGCGATCGAGACCCTGCTCGATCCGAGCTTGTACATCTGGATGGGGGCCATCGGCGGAATGGGCCGGCTTGCGCTCCATCTTCTCCGGCGAGCGGAGACGCTGCGGGCGGCGGTCCCCACGCTCACCAGCAGGCCTGTCGGACCCGTCATTACGACGAAGTTCGTCCCGGCCGCCGTCGCTCCTACCGCCCCGGTGACGGCGGGCATCCTGCACGCGGCAGGCCGCGGCGTGACGGTCCTTCAGAAGACGCTGCACTGGAGCTTCCAGCGCGACATGGCGCTGCAGGGCGTGGACGCGCTTCTCCGGTATCACAACGCGGTGGACGCGTATCGCCGGGCGACCACCGCGGATCAGCGGTGGACCGCTCTGAACGATCTTAGGCAGGCCATGTCCGACTTCACCGCGGCCAGGATGTGGGGCATGTCGATCGCGAAGGCGGCGACCGCCGGCAGCCGATACACCGCGGGCGCGATCAAAGGGTACTTCCGCGGCGACGCTCCCGTGGCGCCCGGCATCCACACAGCCAGCGCCCGCGCTCCTGTCGGGATCGGATCGAACTCGGCGAGCTCCCATCCGACGCCCGCTCGAGGCTCCGACACGACCGTCAAGACTGCCGAGGTCACTCGCGGAGCGGACAAGACGCCTGCGCTGACCGCGGCGCAGCGCGCGCTGCCGGGACACGGCGTCAACGATAAGGCACCCGACAAGGGAGGGACTCCGTTCTTCAATGAACCGGCAAATCCTCACCCGCCGTCAAAGGGCGATACTGGGAATCTTACCGTCAAGACGGACGCGGCGAGCGGAAAGCAGATGCAGGACTTCACGAATAACGTGGACCGCGGCATCAAGGCCGCTCCGGTGGGCAAGCTCCAGCCGGACGCGGCTTCTGTTCCCGAGCCGGCGCCGGTCCGCCGCGGCGCTTGGACCACGTTCGCGGACGGCGTGAGGGCGGTCTACAACCTTCCAAAGACGATGATGGCGGCGGTGGACGCCGGCATGGGCCGCGCCATCGATCGCATGGCGAACTCGATGGCGGCGACCGAAGGCCGCTTGCGCTACGAGGCGCAGCGACGAGGTGTGGAAGCCGAGGCGAAGCGCGATGCTCGGAGTGAGGCGGCGGGAGTGAAGTCCAGTGCGCCATCCACCGCGCCTGGCGGCGCGAAGGACAAACGCGCCGCCGCGGCGGCGGCGCCGGTGAAGGAGACGGACCGCGGGCTTCGCCGTCTCGCTGCGCCCGTGGGACGCGGGATCATGCGCGTCGCGGCGCCCGCGGGACGGGCGACGTTGTGGGTCAGCCGACGCGCCGGAGCGGGAGCGCAGAGTCTAGGTCGCGGACTTGAGACCGCCGCTAAGGTCGTCGCTCCCTTCGACAAGGCGTCACGCATTCTGGTCGCGACGGTCTTCCATCCTGTCGGCCTGGGCATCATGCTTTATAGGGGCCTTCGCCACGGGAACTGGGAGGAGCCGCATTCGATCGCTCAGTACCGCGGTATTTCCGGCGTGCTGACGGACGTCTCTTCCGTCATTCGCGGTGCGGGCGCGTCGGGAGTGGGTTATCAGAGCCTCGACGAGATGCGCTACGGTCGACTGCAAAAGTTCCCCGGATTCGAGGAGACCGCGGCCGCGGCCGAGAAGAAGTGGGTCGAAGAGCAGAAGGCGCGCCGCGAGGCGGAGATCGCGCAGGGCAAGACGCCGTCGAAAACCGGACCCTTCGAGACGGTCCTCTTCACGCATATGGATGCTGAAAGCTGGCGCATGAGCCGGTTCACCGGTTCCCGGCTCGAGTCCACGGAGGGAGCGATCGCGCTTCAGTTCACCGTCCGGCGCGGCAAGGAGGGTCTTGAGATCGTTGCCGTCTCCGAAGTGACGTCCACCCCGCGGGCGGGCGCTCCCGGTGACCGCTGGCCGGCCCTGCACCGGCGGCTCGGGATAGTGCCTCGCTCCAGCGGCAGGCTGCGGTATCCCATGGTTGCCGAGATGAACAGCCGGATCGCCGCATGGAACAAGAGCCGCATGATGACCGATCCCCATGCGATGATCGCCATCCATTTCCGGGAGTATGTGGGCCGGCTTGACGCGAACGGGGCGATCCCGGCGGAAGCGGTGGTCCGCGCCATGGCGGAAGGGGTCGTCCTCGTCCGCCGCGGCCGCGCGAATCGCGAGGTGGATATGCAGCGCGGGGCGGCCTTCGCCGCGCTGCCGCAACCCGTCGTCGAGGTCTTGAAGGGGCAGGCGCAGGCGCTCGTGGCGCTGCGGAGCCTCACCGGACGCCGTCTCGGCCTCCTGCCTCCGACGGTCGGGCACGCGGACTTGGGGCGGCACGTCGAAGGCATGATCGACGCGATGGCACGGCGGCTCTCGGACGGAGCTGCGCACGTTCTCTCCGGGGAGTTTAAGTCCGCGGACGGCGCATTTAGTGCATTCCTCGACAGCGGCCGCAGCGGCCAGGATGTCGTGTCCGGCGTCTTGTCGCTGTTCAAACTCTCCGAATCCGAAGCGGCCTCGGTGCGCAAGGCGCAGGCCGCGGCCTCGAGCGCTCGGCTTGACACGCAGGGGCTCAACGCTGTCGGCCATATGACGACCGACGCGCGAAAGGAATACCTTCCGCCCGGAGGATGGCAGCATCTCTCGTTCCTTGTCGCGAAGTCGGCGGGGTCGGAGGTCGCGGCTAGCGCGGGACTCGGCTTCGCCCATAGCGCCGAACTTGCCGAGACCGTGCGCCAGAGTCACGCCGTGGACAACCGCGTCGCGGTCACCGCGTACTGGCACGAGCCTTCGGGCATCTTCATGACCTTCTCCGGTGGAACGCCGCCGCCGGGGATGAAGAACTTGAAGAGGGTGCGGCTGACCTACGAACAAAATCCGCACTCGGGTCGTTATGAGTTGGCCTCCATCCCGAAGGGCTTGTCCGGCAACGCGCGCTCCGCGTTGGCCGGGGCGAGGGTCCTGCCGGAGGGCGTGCGGCCGAAGGACGGCGCGCCTGCGGCGCATCCGCCGCTCGAGAACGCGGCGCGCAAGATCGACGCGTCGTTGCGCGCTCTCGGCGCGGATCGCAGCGGACAGACGGTCCGCCAGGCGATCGACGAGTTCCGGAAAATCTGGGCGGAGGCCAAGCGGAACGGGATTGCGCTTAGCGCGGCCATGGAGGCCTGGAGGAATTTGGCGGACATCCTGCATCCCGAGGGCGGCCGCCCGGTCGATATCGCCGCCGCGCTCGACGCGCTCTCCCAGCCGGACCGCGCGGCTCTCCACGCCGCCGCTCTTCGTTTGAAAGCCTTGGAGAGCGAAGCGACGAGCTCCCGCGCGATGCAGCAGTTCCTGCTCCGGAATCGTCCGGATGCTTCGGCCGGACTGGAGCGGATACAGTCCTTCGAGGAACGGCTCAAAAAGGTCGCGGAGCAGGTCAAGCAGGCGCAGCGTGAGAAGCGCAAGGTGGAGGCCGAGGTCGCCGCACTCAAGGCGGGTCTCATGGCGAAGGGAATTGACGAGGCTGCGCTGGACCGCCAGACGCGGCTCTTCCTCGATCTCATGTCCGCACTATCATTGCTTCGCGAGGCGGAGCGCGCATCCGCAGGGACCGCTCTAAAGGGCGCGGGCGAGGAACTGGCGGGACGAGGCGCCGCCGCGACCGAGGACTCGGCGTGGATCGCGTTTCAAGCCGCCGCGGATCGCGGCACGCGTCATCAAATAGACGACGCGGCCGCCGATTGGCTGGAGACAGCAGGCGCCGGGACCGGAGACCGAGTCCTCGACGCTCGCCGCGCGCGCATCGAACTGGAGCTCGCGTGGTCCCGTTTCCAGAGCGCGCTGGCTCATTGGGATCCCGTGGACTTGGCGGCGGGCCTGCCGCTGGCCGTCGACGGCTGGCGAAGCGCCGTCGAAGCCGCCAGGAAGCTCGGCTTGGAGTCGCCCTTGCTCGCCGAGAGGGACGCCATCGTGGAGCACGAGGCGGCGGGCCCGCTGGGCGAGGCGCGTCTTTCCTCTCGCGGCGCGATCGCGGCGTTCTGGGCCCGGGAGCGTCAGGCGCTCTCCGTCGCTGAGGGCGAGGCGAGGGCCGAGATCGAGGCGCGCCTGGATTCGATCCCGAAGGAGCTGCGCGAGGCATTCGAGCGCGATATCCAAGCGGCGGACTATCTGGCCGGCCGCGACGAGCTCCGCGCGCGTCTCGAGGACGCCCGCGGGGCGGCGACGGCCGCCGCAGAGTCGGCGCGCGAGACGCTTCGGTCTCCCGAGTTCGCGGACGACGCCGCAGGCGGAATCGGGCCCCAGGCCCGGTTCACGGTCTTGGCGTTTCAAGACGGCCGCTGGCGAGTCGCGCGCCCCGAGGACGAGGGGACGGCACCCCGCGCCGGAGTGCACGTGGAGCGCACGCCGGAAGGAGGCTTGCGCGCGTTCGAGCCCCTGTTCTTCGACTCTCTGCCGATGCCGGATGCCGCAAGGCGCGCGCTCATCGAGCAGACGCGGACGTCTCGCGGCGCCACGGCCGAGGATATCCGCTTGGGTTCCGAGGCGCGGCCCGCTCGCCGCATCGCGCACGCCGCCGAAGCGGCCGCTCGCGAACGTCTGGAGGAAGCGCGGCTGGCACAGTCGGCCGCGGATGCAGAGCGGTTCGACGCGCTCCTGGGTGCCGTGCGGCTTCGGGATTCCTCTCAGGACGCGGAGGCCGCCAAGCGCGGGGGCATTCTGGTCGAAACGTCTCTCGAGATGATCACCAAGGCGGGCGGCGATGCGAAGGCGGCGATAGAGGCCGCGGAAGTTCTGCGAGGAACGGAACTTGGCGCGCTCGTGCCGGTCAGCCACGACGGAGTCGAGGCGGCCCTCCGTCATGCCGATCTCGCGGCTCGAGACATCGAGCGCGCGCACGAGCGTGGCTATGAGGATGCTCTTCGCGCCCGGGCTCGGATAGAGGAGATGCCGGGATCGAAGGAGACCGCGCGCGAGCTCGACGGCTCAATCGCTCAGCTCAAAGGCGGTCTGTCGCGTCTCGGCCGCGATCCGGAGACAATCGCGGCGCGCGTTCGGACCGAAGAGCGACTCAAAGGCTCCTTGGTGGATCGCTTGTCCGCGATTGAGGCGGCGGCGATCAAGGCAGACAAGGACTCACAGCGTCGCGATCGGGAGACGGTGGCCGCCGCGCGCGCGGACGCCGTGCGCGCGTTGGACGTTTGGGAGGCGAAGACGGCCCGTCGCGGAGTGTCGGCGGAAAAGGAACGCAAGGCCGCGGAGAGCGCTCTCGAGCGGCTGGCGGAGCTTGGGGCGCCGGCGTCCCGGATCGAGGACGCCTACCGCCGGATGCTCGAGCTCGAGCGCCGCGCCGCGGCGGACGGCGTCGATACCGCGGCGGTCCGCGACTTGGCGAGATCAGGCGGTCTGGACAAGGAATTCGAGGCGGTCCGACGCGCGGTCGAGAACCTGAACGCCGCAATGGACGCTCTCGAGGCGATCCAGGCTGAAGCGAGTAGGCCGGCCGAGGCTAGCAACTCCGACCGCAATCTTCCGTTGAGCTCCAAAGCTAAGCTCGCGCTGAGCTCCGCGCTCGCCGCCGTGATGATCTTCAAGCTTCCGGCGGCCGCCCACGCGGCGGACGGCGTCTTGGCGGCCCTTTGGACCGTCGGAGCTTCCATCAATCCCTTGTTCTTGGCGCCGATCATGATCACCTTCCAGGTCGGTCGCGCCCTGCTGAAGCGCCAGGCCTCGCGCCGTTTGGCCAGGGCCGACGCGGAAGCGGAGGCGAAGCGCGCCCAAGAGATCGCGGCGCGGATCTCCGCTCAAAGCCAAAGGGTCGACGAACTGAGGCTGGAAGTGAAGGCGGCGACATCGGTCCTGTCGGAGGCCCTTGGCGCCAGCACGAACCCTCGCGCGAAGGACCAGGCTCAATATTACCAGCTCCGGGTGCAGGTGTCGCGCGAGCTGGCGCAGGCGAAGGCCGGCGCTCCTGAGACCGTGAGGCAGCCCTCAAACCTGCGGCCGCCGCTGGATGTGAACGCGCATCCCGAAGTTCGGGCGGCGCAGCGGCTGCTCCGGGTCGCGACCGCCGCGACGCTCCGAGCGCAGACGGCGCTGGCCCGCGCGAGAGCCGAACTCGAGGCGCTGCGGGCGCAACGGTCGCCAGAGGCGGAGATACAGTCCGCTCTAGCCAGGCTCGATGCGGCCAGGGAAGCGTTGACCGACGCAAGGATCGCGGAGGCGAAGGCTCGAGCGTCTCTGGATTCAATAGAGAAGGCCCTCGCCGGGGTAGATCGGTCCACTGACCTTGCGGCCGCCGAGGAGGCATTGCGTGCCGCGCGCAACGCGAAGCAGTCCCTCGAGCGCGAGAAATCCAAGAAGAAGACCATGACGAAAGACCTGGCCGACCTCGGCGAGGCGATGGCGCGCCGCGATCGGGAGCGGGCGGAGCTCGATCGGGCGATCGCCGAGCAGGACGGGATCATCTCGGCGCTCAAGGATCGGCTCCGTCGGCTCAACGGCGAGCCCGAGGATAGAGTTCCGGACGAGAAGGCTCCAGCCGAAACGAGGACGCCGCCCAAGCCGGTCGCGCCGCTCCGACTCCAACCCTTCGCGCCCTACCATGGACTAGAGATCAAGCCGAACCGGCTCGACAAAGCGCTGGCAGGCTTGAATGTGCCTCACGGCGAACGAGGGCTCTTCCGAGTCGTGCACCTCGACGCGGACGGCAAGCCGATCGCCTCCGCGCGGCTCCACGGTCCCAACAAAGTGATCAGGTACGAAGAGTATCGAGACGGGCAATGGCTCGACTTGTCGACCAACCGAAGGAACGGCAAGGCGATCTATGAGGGCTTGGCCAAGGGCGCGGCGACGCGCTACGTGGTGATGAGGGAGTCGTCGGAGGGCGAGGTCTCGAGCGCGCCGGAAGGGGAGCGCCGCCAGGGATCGCAGCAGGGCGCCGAGGTCACCGGCCGACCCGTGGCGAAGAACGATACGGCGGTGCGCGAGCCGTCGAAGACGGAGGGCACGACTGAAAAGGATGCGGAGACGCTCGGCTCCCAGCCGCGGGCGCCTCCTAAGGAGCAGACGGCGCCCGCCCCGATACGGCCTCCGGCGCCGACTTTGCGCCAGCGGTTCGTGAGATGGGTCGCGCGGCTCGCGGCCGGCCCTTCCCGATTCCTCAACGGGGAATCCCGCATCCACGGCGAGGCCGCGCTCGAAGTCTTCGCCGATCCGACGCGCGGCCTGCGGCTCGACCTGTACGCTCCCCTGATCAAAGAACTCCGCCGGAACGATCCCGAGGCCTTGCGCGCCCGCTACGGAGCCGCGCTCGAGTCCAAGGAGCCCGGCGCCTTCGAGCGCCTCATGGTGGGCGAGGCGGCGAGGCTCGTGCGAAAAGGATTCGCTTTCGAGTCGGAGCGCCTCGACTTCGAGCTCGAGCGGCAGACGGTCTCCGACCACCAGGCGATCGTCGAGCTCATCAACAACGGCTTCGACGCGATGGGCGATCCCACCGGCCGCTTCGGCATCGGCGTCTACCAGGCGATCGGCTGGCTCAAGTCGAACGGCGACAGCCTGACGTTCGAGAGCCGGCCGCGCGGCGACAACCGCAGCGTCTTCACCGTCCGCTTTTCCAAGGTGGACGGGGAGCTGTGGGTGAAGATCGACCGGCGGGACGCCGTGTCGCAGGACCGCGACGGGACCACGGTGACGCTGGACTTAAAGAACGGGATCAACGAAACCGGGCTCCGCGAATATCTCGCGGAGCGTCTCGGCCTCAATCGGCGGGGCCGGATCGTGGTGGACGGCCGGACGATCAACGAGATCGAGCACCTCACCTCGCTGGACGGCCAGCCGGCGCGCTACATGATCCCGGAGGGGAGCGTCGCCGTCGAGATCGCCGCCGGCGGCCGGCGGATCGTCGTACGGGACGATGGAGCGGGCCTCGAGGCGCGGGCGGCGGCCGAGTCCCTGCCGGTGTCAGGTCTTTCTGAAAAGCCGAGCGCGGCCGAGCAGGAACGCCGCCTCTTGGCCCGCAAGGCCGCCGAGCAGGCGGACCAGCCGGTGCTGTTCCGCCCCATTCCGGCGCCGGAGCGAGGAAAAGACGGCGCGCTCCAGCCGTTCAACCAGGAGGGGAAGGTCATCATCTCGGTGGGCGGAACGCCGGTCGAGATCATCACGGTGAAGGGTCCGAACGTCGCGCCGCAGGTCATCGTCGACCTGCCGCCGGGCGTCCGCCTCTCCACCTCCCGTACCCAAATCATCCTCAACGAGGGCGCAGTCCGGTCGCTGAAGGAGGCCATCGACAGGACCGTCCTGGCGTTCCGCGACTCGCCCGAGCGGCTGGCGCCCGTCGTCAACGCGCTCTCGGAAGTCCTGCGCCAAATGCAGGAGGCCACGCGCATCCAGCCGGCCGACGCGGCGTTCGCCGCCCGCAACGAAAACAACCTGGTCCTCCACCTGGAGAGAGCCGTCGCGGCTCTATCGGAATCCCTCGAGGGACGCGTATTGCTGCCCGCGGCCGAGGTCCCTCTCGACATCCGGCTCGCCGAGGGACTGCGGGCGGTCCATCTCGACGGCCGCCTCTGGAAATTCAAGCCCGAGACGGTCGGCGGGGAGCGGCTGGAGGGCACCGGCAAGGCTTCGTGGGCGGTCGACATGGCCGAACCGATCGTCCGGGTGGGCGACGTCGTCATGTGGAGCCGGTCGCTCGTGGAGGAGCACCAGAGGCATGCCTACGAGGGACAGCCTTTCGTTCTGGGAGAGGAGATCGGCGTCAAGGATGACGGCTACACGCGCAAACCGAGAGTGGAAGCGCGCCTGGCGGCGAACCCTCTCCGAGAAAGGAAGTCCGCCGGGGACACGGGGTCCCACGACGGAGACAAGGCGACCTCGGAAGGAGGGACTGCCGAGGCGCTGTCCGCCCCCAAGGTCATCGAAGCTCTTGCGGCGAGCGACGAGGGAGGCGCCGCTCGCGCCGTCAGTCTCATGAACGAGGTGCTCGTGGTGGATCGCTCGCTTAAGGCGCGCCTCATCGAACTTCTGACGCCTTACGTCGAGAACGCGCTCCGAGCCTCGGGAGAGACGACCGTCCGCGAGGTGCTGGCTCGCATCTCGTCGGTTTACGGCGCTCACCCGGATTTCCCCATCGACGTGATAGTCCGAAGCGGCTCGACGTTCTCCAGAGAAGGAACCGTGGAGAAGATCTACCCCGAGTTGGGGCTGGTCGTGCTCAAGAATGGATCGAACCCGGCGTCCTTGTCCATTCATCGGATCGACTACTACGGGTTCTCGCCGTTGAAGGGCTTCGAGGACGTTCGATCATACACCCTCCATCTTCGGCCGACCGCGGCGCCGTTGATCGTGGTGCTCGATAAGGACTCGAACTATTCGATGCATGAGATCACGCCCAACGCGACGCGCAGGATCGTAGGGCCCTCCAAGCAGATCGAAGTGTGGTCCGCGGGCGATCACGTTATCGCCGGCGTCTCCTCTGTCTCGAAATCAATGCTGGATGTTTTCCAAATCGGACCGCTGAGCGACGTTCGGCCGGTCACCGGCATGGGCCAAGTCCATGTTCTCAAGCACGACGCCGCCAACCAGGTCTTGTTCGTCCCGTACGGCAAAGCCGCGGAGCGGTTCACCCTGTTCCATAGAGGCGAAACCGAGGAGATAGACTTGCCGGCCGTGGACGGCCGTCACTGGTCCTATCCCGTCCGCCTCGGCAACCGGCTCTACACGTACTTGATGCGCCCGGAGGGCGAGGGCGGCGAGCTTCACGCCATCGAAGGCGGTCGGCGGATCAAGCTCCTAGATGCCGAGTGGGGGCTTCCGACTCCGGTTCAGGTCGGCCAGAGGGAGTTCGTGATCCGCTACAACAACGACAAGACGACGCAGCTCTTCGAGATCAAGGGCGAGCGGGCTGTCCCTTTCTCGGGGATGGAGGGATATGCGTTCAAGCAACCCGTCGAAATCGGAGGACGCCTATTCGTGAACGCGAAGACGCTGGAGCACCGATCGCAGCTCTTCGAGATCGTCGGCGACCAGGTGCGGCGATTCGATCTCCCGTTCACCGAGGCGAAGCTCGAGCTGGAATCCTTCAACGGCCGGGTGTTCGTCAACGGCGCGGGCGAGCGGCACGAGACCTCGGTCCTCTACGAGATCGAGCGGGACGTGGTCAAAACTCGGATCGTCGGCGCCTGGAGCATCGAGCCTGTCAGTCCGATGGGATACGTCGTCGCCAAGCCCAGGGACAGCAACGGTTACGGTCTTTACGGCCTTGAGCACGGCTTCGAGCTCCTGCCTCACTTCCCTCCAACCATCGAAGGTGGATACCGCCAGCTGGTCGTCTATAAGCCGAATGCGCATTCGTCCCCGCGCGTCTTGGCGCGCAAGGGCGACGCCGCCGCGCTTACGAACGACACGTGGTTCGCGGGCGAGCCGAGGCCCGCGCTCGAGAACGTGTCGCATAAGGCGGTCGATGTGCGAGTGGAGGTCGCGCCGGGACTCAAGGATCACGAGAAGCGCCAGCTCGCCGAAAATCTGCTCAGGATCACGTGGACCGATGAGATGACGAGGGCGCAGGGCTGGTCGCTCCCGTTCGTGCATTCCTATTACGTCAGCGGCTTGAGCCACCTGCTGCCGGCTTGGAGCAAGATCGGAGCCTATAACGAGGCGTATCAGAGGGAGGCGGGGAAGTTCCTGCAGGGCGTCGGGCAAGCGACGACGTCGATCAACATGCGGGCGATCATGGAGCGCTGGCTCCGGCTCTTCGAAGCGGATCCGCGCCGCGCCATCGAGCTCGCCGCGGCGTTGAAGGGCCGCTTCCACGAGCTCGTCAACGAGCTGTCGACGCATCGCTCGCCGATGGTGGCGTTCCTCCGCGGCGAGACGACGCTGCGGCCGGTGGTCGTTCGGGCCGTCGAAACGTCCGGAAAGGAGGACGTCGTCGCCGGAATCGGCGGCTTCCCGTTGTCGGAACTGGTCTCTCTGCGAGCTCGAGACTCCCTCCTCAAGACCAAGGGTCACGAACTTCGCGTCCAGGATCTCAAGGGGCGCGTCCAGGACCGTCGTTCGGCCGACATGGACAAGGTGCTCGAGGATGCGCGCGGGCCCGCGGGTGACGAGAAATTGAGGGAGCTCGTGCAGAACTCGGTGAAGGCCTCGCTCGTCGCGGGCCGCAAGCCCGAAGAGGTGGCGGTCGAAGTCGGCATCGGCATGCAGGAGGTGGACGGCAAGACGCGGATCATCGGCTCCGTCCGCGACCGCGGCGTCGGCATGGACGTGTTCGACATCGTCCATACCTTGCTTCCGATCGGAGGCACGACCGGAGGCGAGGGGCAGGACTCCGCGCTCGGGATCAACGGTCGAGGCTGGCACAAGATCCGCGCCGGCGCGGACCGTGTGCGGGTGGTCAGCGGGAAGCTGGTGGACGGCACGCGCGCCCCCGTGCACGTGATCCTCGAGGCGTCGCGCGCGGAGGACGGTCACTGGCGCGTCGACAGCCTCCGCGAGGTGAGAGGGGAGTTCGAAGGCACCCTCATGGAGTGGAGCCGCGACTTGAGCGGCCGCCCCGACAGCAACCGCATCCTGGCGGAACTGGACGCGGCCGTCATGGGCGACAAGCTGGAGACTTTCGTGGGCGGGCTGGGCGAGCGCGGGATCAAGATCGAGTTCAACGGCGTCGACATCGCGGAGACGGTGACGGAGCGCGCCTCGGTCGAGTGGGCTCCGGGCGAGCGCGTGCGCGTCATCGAGACCTCCTCGGGAAAGCAGCGGCTCCTGCAGAGCGGGCTCTTCGTCATGGACATCAACCGCAATCCGGCGTTGTGGGAGCTCGTGCCTCAGGAGCTGCGCGACTTCATGAAGGAGCAGAAGCTGAGCATCGACCTGCCGTCCAGCCAGAACCGCCATCGCTATACGATCGACCTGGAGGGCCACGAGCGGGGCGACCTGGCTGGGACCTCCCGCTACCTCGAGAGGCTGCAGGCGGCGGTCCTGACGGCGGTCGCCCAGGCGGCCGCGCGGGCCATCGCCGAGGGCACGTGGAAGCCGCAGGGACTGCCGGTGGACTACGTCTACCGGTCGGAGCACTTGATGAATGCCGGAGCGGCGGGTCCGGCGGCGAAGCACGCGCGGCGGCTCAACGGCGGGCGCTGGGAGAGCCTGGACGCCGCCGGCCTGCGCCGGGCATTCCGCGAGGACGCGGAAGGAGCCTTCCTGGCGCATTTCCTCGCGTCGGTCGAGGTCGCGTACGGGCCCGGACGCATCAATTCCCTGGCGAAACTGCGCGAATCGGTCGTCTCGATGGCGCGCAAGAAAGCGCTGAAGACCCACGATTGGAGCGGAGAGCCGGCGGGGTACGCCTCGCGAGGACGCGAAGCGGCCACCGGCTTCGCGGACCTTGCCGGAGCCAGGCGGAGCGACGACGCATGGACGTACGTGGACGCCGCGAGGCTCCCGGTCGAGGAGCGCAGAGCCCGCGCGCTCCTCGCGACGCTTGTCTCGAGTCTGATGCGGCGCGTCATCGAGGAGCAGCGGCTTAGGGAGCCGACCGGCGGCATCGGAGCCGTCGCGTCCGTCCTCAGGGGCGTATTCGAAGTGAACCGGCACTTCATGGACCCGAGGCAGGCGTATAAAGTCGGCTTCGGCGAGTCCGCCGGCTCCCGGCTCGCCATGTTCGGCAGGGATTGGATCAGCTTGAACGGCGGCAGATTGAACGAAAAATCCGGCAAGTTCGAAGGCGGCGTCCGGGACTGGCTGGACTGGGCCGTGCGCCTCGAGCGCGGCGAGTCGACTCCCGAGGAGAACTTCAAAAAGCTCGCCGAGATCGTCCGCGACGTGGTCCACGAGCACACGCACGCGTTGGAAGGCACCGGGGAGGAGACGCACAACGACGCGTTCCTCGCGCGGATGGAGAACACCTTCTTGGAAATGGCCAGGCTGGGCGTCATCCCGGAGAAGGTGGTCCGCGAGGCCATGGCGGCGCGGCCGAAGGGATCCATCAAGGACAACGTGATCGACCAGGCGCTGCGCGCCGCCGCGCGGCCGGAGTCCGTGGCGGCGAGCGTGGCGAGCGAGGTGGCCGGTCGCGCGCCCAGGGAGCCGGCCGACAAGGTCAAGTCCGCCGACGACCGGCGGGCCGACCCGAAGCCGTCCCGCAAGGGGCGCGGACTCCTCGCGGCGCTCGTGCTGGCGCCGGCGGCGTGGTCGCTCTCTAAGGCGGGAGTCGGAGTCGCGATCGCGCGGGATGCGGGGGCGCCGCACGCGATCGACGCCGCCATCGGCGTGTTCGCGGACGCGGTCCTCTTCGGCGGGTCCCTGCTCACCGTCTTGACGGTGCGTGCCGTCGTTCGGCGCGTGAGGGATTACCTCGACGACCGGCGCGAAGCCGCGCTGGCTGCCGCGCGGGAGACGAAGCGGGCGGAGATCGACGCGCGCCGCGCCGCGGGAGTCTCGCAGGCGCTGGTCGTCGGGGAGATCGGCCGTACGGACAGCGAGGCCCTGCGGTGGGCCATGCACAACGAGAAGCTGCGCTTCGTCGATCCGTCGCTGCATCCGTCCCTGCGCAGCGTGATGCCGAAGATCAAGGAGATGGTCGAACGCCTGCTCCTGCCGGAGGACGGCAAGGGCCCAATCCGCATCGCCGTCGTCGACGACATGCGAGTCAACGGCATGTTCGCCGATCTCTCAAAGGCTCCCGGAGGCAAGCCGGGCGAGAAGGCGGTACTGCTTACGCTGGGCCTGCTTCGCGCAGTGCGCAGCGACGACGAGCTCGCCTTCCTCATCGGTCACGAGCTCTCGCACGGCGTGGCTGAGCTGCTGCCCGTCATTGAGAAACTGCGAGCCTCGAGCAAGAGCGCCGATCAGAAGCGTGCCGACCTCCTCTGGCGGACGATGGAGACGGAGGTCGACATCAAATCGTTCGCGCGTATGGAGGAGGCAGGCTACAACCCGCATGCCGCGATCGAGTTCAAGAATCGGGAGTTGGAACGGGTCGGTGACGGCGGCGACGAACTCCACACCATGGATTCCTCCCGGCGCGACTCCATCGGCTTGGCGCGGACGTACCGTATCCGCGAGGAAGGCCGGACGACCGCCTTCCGCCTGGCGGACACGCGCCGGCAGACAGAGGCGATCGGCGAGATCAACGCCTGGCTGAACTCGGACGCATTCCGCACTGCCCGCACTGCGGCCGTCGATGCGTTGATCCGCTCGCCATTGGCTTGGCCCGAAGCGGCCTACCGCGCCGTGCGTGACGGGCGGGCGGAAGTGCTGTCGATGATGCAGCTCTACGAGGAGGTCGTGAGGGTGAACCGTCTCGAGCTCAATCGCCTCGGTCACCAGCTCCTCACTCCAGAACAGATGATCGACCGCGAGCTGGAGCTTCACGGAGCGATCGAGGCGCGCTTCGTAGAGGCGTCGCGGCTGCTGCCGCCGGAATTCGTCGCGAAGGGGTCGATCCAGGCGGCGGCGTATATCTCTCTGCAGGACCGTCAGCCCGAGCTGTCGCGATCCTTGATCGATGCGCATTTGTTGGTCGAGGGTCGCTGGCGTCAGCTACGGGACGCCTTGAAGATGCCCTTCAAGGAACCCTCGCTGAGCAACTGGCGTGTGATGGCCGCGATGATCGGGACCTCTTGGTCCCAGTATCGCAAATCGCGTGAGGAGCTCCGAGCCGCCCTGTACGCCTACGAGCCGCCCTCGCCGCGCTCGCAGTGGCGGCTGATCGATTGGGCGCTCAAGGCGGGGGAGTCGGCGCGCTTGCGCTATCAAGTCGGCTTCCTTCCGCACGTGGGAGCCAATCTCCACGAACTCAGGCTGTCGGCGGTCCGCAAGAAAGGCCATTCGTGGAACCTCGCAGGAGAGCGTTCAGACGCGCGCTGGCTGGCGAGGAATGGATTCCGTCTCCGCAAGATCGGCGGAATCGTCGAGGACGGCGAACGGCGGCTGTCCGCGGCGCTCGAGTCGCAGGCCGGCGTGCTTCTATCGGACCGCCAGAACCTCGAGACGTTTGCCACGAACGCCCGTGCCTATGCCAAGCGCTTGGTGGGAAAAGCCTACAGCGAGACGATTCTATCGGCGCTCGAGAGAGTGCTGTCCAGGGCGATCGACGCCGCTAGGAGCGACGCCGACCGCTTCAAGGTCGTCAAGTCGTTCTTCACTCTCTTCGACCAGCAGGGCGATCCCTTCGGCTTTTGGGTCCAGTACTCCTTCTTCGCGAAAGAGAATCCGTCGGCCGCGCATCAATCGTTCCTGCGTCTCATGGCGACTTTGGCACGTGGGACGCAGGACACCGCGAGTCTCGAGGCAGTACGTTCCGCATTCCAGTTCAGCAACAAACAGCTGATCAGCGACCCGGCGGTCGTTGCGATCTGGATGGAGCGGGCGGCGTCTATCGGCGCCAAGGACCTCACGAAGGCCTCCTCGATCGAAGAAGTCGCAAAGGCGCTTCAAGAGTACCGCCAAAACGAGCGAGCATTCGCCAGGAACGCTCCGGCGGAGTCCCTGCGCGACATCCGCGCCGCAATGCTGGACGCTTCCGCAGAGGCGTTCCAGCGGCTGCTTGGTAGGGCCCTCAGCCGCGAGTTCTCACGCGAATCGATGCGGAGTCTCTCCGCCGTAGTCGAAGGGCTTTTGCTCGATGGGCTGCGCACAGACGCGGACCGCCGCCGTCTTGTGGACGACATGCGGGCGCTCCTAGAAGTACCCGGCATCGATAAGGCGCTTGGGCGCATCGTCTCTTACGAGGGGCTGCTCGACGCGTTCCACGATGCCGCCAACCCGGCGCCCTTCTACGAGCTGGTGCTTTCCATGAAGAGCGTCGTGCTGCTGGAGCACGGGGACGACCCTCGCTATCGGAGTATATTCCTGGGCCATTCATTCGAAGCCGACCGCCAGCGCGGCGATCAGCCGGGGGAGGCCCTGCGCAAGCGGACGATCGACCGCATTTCGACCGAATTCCTCGAATGGCTCATCCGCAACCGGCCGCAGGAAGCGGCGGTCGGAGCGGGGCTTCCATTCTACTCGGCCAACGGGCGCGCATACGCGCTCCGTGCCGTTCTCTTCCGCAATCGTTTTGAGGAGCTCCGGCGGAACGCGACCGGAAACACCCGCGAGAAGACGAGCGGCGCGACCCGCGATTTTTGGAAGGAATGGCTCGACTTAGGCCTACGGAATGGCGAGCAGTTCGACCTGCTCGGTGAGGCGTGGGGACCGAAGGACGCACGCGGTGCCCTTGAGTTCTTCGTCGCCTATTTCGACGGCATCCGGTCCTTGGTCCGGGGAACCAAGGCTGAGAGCGGCATGGGGGCGGAGTTGTTCGGCCGCTATCACAGCAAGTCACTCAACCGGCTCATCGCGGACGCAGACTCCCGCCGGGCGGTGCCGCCGGAGCTCCTTGCTGAGGCTTGGGTCCGCTTCAGCGCGATCGACGTCAACCCCTACGGCGATCGGGAAGTTTTCCATCGGGAGGCGGCCTTCGAGGACGCATGGCGGGGAACGGAGGGCCGTCCTTCTGCGCGAGCGCCGTTCCTTGATCCGAAGGTCGTCAATCTGCCGCATTTCAAGCAGAACCGTCTGAGGCTCGCTCGCTGGCAGATCGAGCAGGCTATCGAGCGCGCGCCGAAGACCGAGCGACAGCCGCAGGGTGAATCGAGCGGCATCCGAAAGGTCGTCCTCGACATCGAGGCTCTCATCCTGGCCCAGTTCCCGGAGAAGTCCTCCCTGCGAAACGAGGCGCTTACGATCGCGCAAGACATCCTCAAGACGAACCGGTCCGAGACGGAGCACCTGGACAAGCATCGCCTCACCATGCAGGGCTGGACCGAGGCGCGGGGCCTCGAATACTCCGATTTCAACACCGTCCTGGAGCGGGACCTCCGCAACAACGCCGACCGGTGGGCGTTCCTCGAGTACCTTCTCAGCGCGGACGATGTTCCGCCGAAGCTCTCGAGCTGGTATCACGAGTCGCCTCACTACCGTCCCGTCCGGGAGAACGCGCTCTGGATGGCGAAGCGCCATTTCCGCGAGGCGGACATTCACGAAAGGACGTTCTTCCTGCAGCCGCTGCTGGACGAGCGGCAGGGCCTGCTCAGCCAGCCGAAGTCGATGGAGACGCTGCTCAATCGCATACTCGGCGAATACGCGAACAATCGCGTCGCGCGGCGAGTCCTCGAGGCGTATTTGGGATCCTTGACCATGGACGAGCGCAAGCCGATCGTCGCGGCGATCCTCTCGACATTGGTCGATCAGCGGTCCGATCGGGCGTCGCTGAAGTCGGTGCTGGAGGCGATGGGTCCTCTCGGCATCCGCGCCGCTCAGCTCCTGCGCACCAGCGGCGCACTTCCGAAGGAGGAGCGCGCGCAGCTGGACGGCTTCTTCCACGACGCCGCGCGGCCAACCCGCGGCGAGCTCTATCGGTCGCTCGAGAAGGCCTTCGGAAAGAACCTGGCCGGCGTCGAATACGTCGGGGAGATGGTGGGTTCCGGCTCGCTCAACTTTGTCGCCGTCGCCAGGCTGAAGGACCCGGCGACCGGGACGGAGCACACGGTCACGGTCCGGTTCCTGCGCGACACCGCTGCCGGCCGCATCGAGAACGAGAATCAAGTGTGGATCGGCGCGGTCGAGGCGCTGCTGAAGGACCCGGACGCCCAGGTCCGCCGTGCGGGCCGGCTTATCGAGGAGGCCCGGCGCCACGCAATGGAGACGCTCGACAAGGGCGGCATCGAGTTCGACCTCGGCCATGAGTCGCGTCAACACCCTCTGGCCGTCAAGGCGTACAATGATCCCTCGACGGAAGGCGGCCGCCTGAAGGTCGAGGCGGTCCAGCCGCTCGTCCCACTTCAGGAGAGGCTTCTTGCGGCGGCGCATCCCGATCCTGCGGAGCGGGCTCGCATCGCGAAGACGATGGCGGTCTTCGAATACGTGCCCAATACGAGGTTCGAGGCGCTCGCTCCCGAGGCTCGCGCCGCGATCGCGGAGCAGATCGTACGAGCGGAGTTGGCCGCGATCGCCAAAGGCATCTTCGATCCCGACGGCCATCCGGGCAACTGGCTGATCCAGGTGGGCGACCGGCTGGTGCGCATCGACTTCGCGCAGATCAAGGACCATGCGGACGCCCCCGGATACGACAAGGGCGAGATCGACGCCTTCCGCGAGGTGATGCGCGCCTTCCTGCGTCCCGAGACCGACGCTTCGATGCGGCGGCATTTGCTGCCGAACCTGCGCAAGATCCTCGGCGTGCCGAGGGAGACGATCTCGGACGCGGTGTTCGACAACGCCCTTTTCGCCGTCCTTCGCCAGTCGCGCCTGCCCAAATTCTCGGAGCCGGTCGAACGCCTCTTGTTCGTGCAGGACGCCCTCGAGCGCGAGTTCCGTCGCGCGGGCGTCGGCGACGTCGATCTTCGATTGACGCGGAGCGCGCGGGCGGCGGTGATCTCCCTCGGAAAGATCGCCTACTACGCCGACGCGATGGGCCGGGAGGCGTACGCCCGGGCTTTCTTCGAAGGCATGGGCGCGGGCGAGCCGTCCCTGCGAGGGTTGTGGCTGAGGCAACAGGCGTGGACTTGGCTGGGGCGCTTCGTCGGCGTCCGCTACATGCCTGCCGACCGGCCCGTCGCGGCCGCCCGCGCGGGTGGCGAACGCCTTCCGGTCGGAACGCCCGAGCGCGCGCTTCCCGGCCGGGACGTACTGCCGGGAGCGGGACCGCGCGCTCCGCCCGCCAAGGGGCTGCGGAGCGACGCGCGTCCGGAGCGTGACCAGGAACGTTCTGGCGCCGCGTGGCGGACTCCCGAGGACGCAGCGAGAGACGTCCGAGTCGAGCCCCATCTCGCCCTGCTCGCGGGCATCGTTCGCTCGGGACGTCTCCTCTCGGCGCGGGAGCAGCTCGCTTGGCTCAAGGATAGGCTGGCGCCGACCGATTTCCAAAAGATCGCCACGCAGTACGGCGGACTCGATCTATGGCTGCCCGGCTCGCCTCACATGAATCCGGAGAAGCTTCTCGACGTGATCCGGGGCAACGAGATCGACGATCCGTTCGGGCTACGCCCCAGCCTAGGCCTTCCGCGCGACATCGAGGCCGCCGGCGAGCCCGGCGCGCCGCGAGACGGCGTCCCGGAGATTCGCAACGTCCGCTGGGACACCGCCGGGGACCGGCCGACTCTCTACGTAAATGGACGCAAGGCCGAGAACGTTCACGTCGGAATGACGAAGACCGTCTTCGACCTGCCTGGACATCCCGGACGCGTGGGCGTCCTCTTCAACGGCGTCGACACTCTAGTGGCCGGCGGAAGCGCGGCTCGCGCGGCGCTAGAGCACCGGCGCAGCGTCCATCTCGCCCAGATCGGCGCAGGCCCCGCGACGTTCGGTCAGGGGCGCCTGAAGTCGGCGAGGGGCGCCGGGCACGACGTCGGCTGGATGGTTCTAGAGAGGATCGACGGTCCCACCCTCCACGAGCCGGACGCGGCGCAAGTCCGTGCGGCGAGGGCCCTTTTCGAGACTCTACGGAAGAACGGCTACGTGCTCCACAACATCAATATGCCGGGCGCCATCCGTTACGGGCGCTCGGCCGCGCCTAACGGAGATCAGACGGTCCGGGCGTACTTGATCGATTCGGGGCGCGTCGAACGGAGCGAGGCGCCGCAGCAATACGACTTCTACGCGTCGAGGCTGGAATCGGACGCCAAGAACGCGGCGTTCCAGCGGAGAGAGCGCGCGCAGGACGAGCGGGAGGCTCAGCAGGCGACGCAGCGGACGGCCGAGTTCGCGCGGCTTGCGGCCGAGAGCGCGTGGGAGTCCACGATCACGCCGGATGTCGGCATCCGGGAATGGATCGCCGGGCTGATCGACTCCGCCACGATCAAGCTCCTGGCAAACACTCCCGAGCGCGAGACCGAGGCCTTGCGCGTCGGCGACCAGCGGTTGAACGTGGCGCGGGACATCGTGAGCCTGCTGCTCCGCGACCCGTCGTTCCTCGCGAAGCTCGGCGAGCTGGTCCGACGGCAGGGCGAGCACACGGCGCGCTTCGCTTCGATGACCGACGCCGAGGTCGCCGCCGTGCTCCAGGAGGGCTTGTCCGCCCCGATTCGGTTCTCCCGCTCGGTGGATGAAACCGGCAGCACGTCGCTTCTTGATTCGTCGACGATAGCGGTCTATCGGCCGAGCCATAAGGCGGACGGGGGCGCGCCCATCCTCTTCAATCGACATAGCACTCTCGCGCGCACGGCTCCGCCGACCGCTCTGGCGGCGTATCTCCTGCATGAACTTTTCCATTATAAGCTCGGGCTCGGAGAGATCGCCTCGCACCGGGCGCACGCGCTCCTGCACGATACTCTCTCGAGGATACTGGGGGAGGTCGGGGCCAATTTCGACCTTACGCGCTACTCCAAGGACTACAAGAAGCAGGAATTCCAGGAGATGCTCGACAGCTGGGCGTTCTGGGCGGGACGCGCGAACCGTGTCGTCGAACAGGTCATCAGTACCTATCTGGGCCACGCGATGGATTATCGCCGGGACCTCCAGCCCTGGCTCAACCTCGCGCCCGGCGACAAGGACTACGTCTGGAACTATCGCGACGACCGTCTCGAGATTCGCCGCTATCAGGTCGATCGCGTCAAGCGGGTCGCGGAGAGCGTCGAACTCCTGATTAAGGCCATCGGGGAAGGACGAGCGACGCCGAAGAGTCTGCTGCCCGCAGTCTGGTCCCACGATCAGGATTTCTACAACGCCTTCGCTCGGCTTGCGGAGATGCAGGGAGTCCCCGCCATCCGCGTACCGAACCGCGCATTGGAGCTCATGCGGGCGTGGGGCGCCCGGGCAGACGCCGAGATACAGTCGATCCTCCGCGGAGAGCCGCTCGCGGACCTCGGCATCGTCGTGCCGATCGAGATCATCGCCGGCGTGGGCGCCGCCGATGGCCTGCTCTCGCGCGAACCCGGGGCGGGCGCGCGGGTCGCTCGCATGATCGGGGCGATGGCGGCGCGGCTCGACACGCCGACGCTGCTCGAGCTAATGTCGACCGCTCTTGGACCCAAGGCGCTGCCCGAAACCCGGGCCGGGGCTATGCGCTCCTTGTCGGCCGTGTTCCGGACGCTTGGCGAGCGCGGCGTCGAACTCGCGCGGATGGAGGGGCTGCTGAAAGACCTCACCCGCGTCCTGTCCGACCCGGCGACGCCTAGCGGCGGCCGCAACTTCGCAACGGCGGCCTTTGCCTCCTTCGTGGAGGCTGCCGGTCGCGCGCATGGCGCGGACGGCGCCCGGGCCGCGCTCGAGGCGTTCCGCGAGCTCACCCGGCGCGACGTCTTCCGAAGCGTGGAACTGCCCGCAGGCTTCGGCGCGACGCTCGCAAGGATCGATCGCGACGGCGCGTTGACGCTGGCCGAAAGCTGGCTCCGCGCCAAGGAGGGAGAGCACGGCGTCCCTTCGCCGGAGAACGTTTCGCGGGTCGTAGCCGAGATGCTGACGGCCTTCGACGCCGAGGCGCCGGGGACGGCTCAGCGCGTCCAGGCGGTCCGCTCCCAATGGGAGGCCCTTGCCCTGTCCGGCGCGGGCCAGAGGCGGACGTTCGCGGTGGAGGCTTTGGTGGGCATGCTCGACAAGGCGGCCGCGCCGAGCCGCGCGGCGATAGAGCTGATCGAGGGGCTCGTCAGGTCGCGGCGGATGTTCGACGATTCGGATTCGATGAACCGCAAGGACGCCTTCACGCTGATGGCGGCTGCGGCGCAGGCGCGCGCGCGCGCCGGGCTCGACGTTCCGCTCGACTGGGTCGAGGCCGCCGCGCAGAAGGGCAACCGCTCGGGGATGGCCGAACTCGCGCGCGTCCTGGGGCGGATCGCCTCGGCGGCCGGGCCGAAGGGCCGCGCGCTGATCATGAGGATCGTCGACCAGGGCCTGCTCAAGAGGGAGATCGAGGCGGCGCGCAAGGCGCATCCCGACTCTCCCGACGACGCCGCGGCGCTCGAGCGGGACGGAACGCAGATGGCCGGGATCGTCATGATGCCGTTCGCTCGCGCCCTCGGCGAGATCGCGACGGCGTGGGGCGAGAGGCCTATCACTCGGGCTCAGAAGCGCTGGCTCATGGCGACCCTCACGTCGCTCCTCTCCGACAGGAGTCCGAGCCAAGTGCGCTGGTTCGCGATGGAATCGATGGGACAGATCGCCTCCGTGCTCGGGGCGCGAGGGACTCCGAAGGACGGCGAGGCGCTGCTGATCCTATTTAAGGCCTCGCTCAAGGACGGCGATCCGCACGTCGTGAGGAACGCGGGCGCGACGCTCGACCGGATCCTGCACTCCTTCCCAGGCCTCGACAAGGGCGAGATCCGCGCCCTGCTGGCGCCCGGCGGCATCGAGGCGCTCTTCGGGCCAGCGGCGAGGGCGTCGATCCGCGCGGATCTGGAGAAGCAGAACAAGAAGATGGTGGAGAACGGCCAGCGGCCTTGGAACGAGGAGAAGATCATCCGCGCCATGGACGACGTGCTTGGGGGCTACGCGGCGAGCATCCGCGGCCGGACGCCGTCGGGAGCGGCCGCGATGTTCGGGCGTGACGGGGCGCCGCTCGTCCTGGAATTGATCCGAGAGCAGCTGTCGCGCAAGGACACCCAGACTCTGGAGCAGATCGCCGGGAGGTTCGGCGACATCGCGGCGTCGCTCTCTATGGCCGTCGCCGACAACGCGCTGGTCCGCGAGTTCATCAAGTTGGTCGCCGCAAGCGCCCGCGACTCTGAGTCGACCGTACGCCCGCGGATCGAGTCGGAGTTCCCTCGGATCGTGGACGCGCTCGGCGCTCGGCGCGTGCCGGAGCTGCTCGCGGCGCTGGGTCTCGAGCGCAACGCGTTCGGGGCGCGGAGCGAGGAGCGCGCAGGCGTCTCGGCGAGCCGGTTCCCCGCGTCGGAAGCGGCGAGCTTCTTCAACCGGTTCATGCTGGGAGACGACGTCGTTCCCGGCCGGCGCGGCGCCGGAGGCGTGGCTCAAGAGACCCTGTCGCCCGAGCGCTTGGAGTTGCGGCGCCAGTGGACGGCCATGACGAACGATTCCGGCGCGAAAGCTGCGGTCCGCGACGCTTTCGTGAAGGCCCTCGGGAGCGCGTTCCCGCGGCGTGAGGAGGTCTCAAATCGAGTCGATCTTCTCATGGACGCCATGCGGGACAAGATCCCTACCCACTACGTGACGCCTGAACTGATCAAGGCGGCCATCGAGGCCAAGCTGGTGGGTGATTGGGGCCTGACCCGGGCCGAGGAGCAGAGGGCGGCCGAATTGGGCAAGGCTCTGGCGGATCGCCGTGCTAACCCCTCTATAAAGGAAGAAGCGCCCCAACCCGCCCCAGCCGCCAAGCAACCGGCCCCCGCCGTACCTACGCCCGCCGCCAAGCCTGCGTTCGTCGACCCGCGCCTCGGGCGTCCTCGCACGGCGGTCGATCTGGAATCCTCGCGCCTCCTCGCGGACGGCGAGGCGGGGAAGGCGCGGCCGACGCTCACGCCGCCGACCCGGTTCGAGACGCCCGAGGTCCAGCAGCTCGTGATCAAGCTCGCCGGAAAGCTCGACAAGCTTCTGGGGGATCCCGAAAGAATGGCCTCTCTAGAGGGCTCCCGGCAGGCGATCGAGGCGGTCCGCGATTACTTGAGGGGATTCTTCCTCACGAAGGAGAAGTTTGTAGACGAGAGATTCCAGCGCAAGCTCAGCATCCGGCTGTTCGACGAGTTGACCGTCAACGGGGAGCATGATTACCTATTCGCCTACGGCCGCGCCGTGGACGGCGGGTTCGAGGTCGCGCTCTCCCGAAAAGTCTTCTCGCGGTTCGACAATGCCTCGAAGTACCTTCGCGACGAGTTCCTCCTGCGGGCCGTCTGGGAGGCCCTGTCTCCCGGCGGCGACGTCACCGCGGTCCGCCGGGCGCTCGGCGGGAGAAGCGATCTGGCCGAGATGCTCCGCCGGCTCGTGATCGAGCCTGCGATCGGAGCCCGGCGCCCGCCCGGCATCGGCACGGCGGAGTGGCTGCATCAGCAGGTCCAGCAGCGCGGGTCCAACGAAGAAGTCCTCCACGCCCTCCTTAGAGGCGAATATCGGATCGACCCGGGCGACCCGAAGGCCCGGACGGCCACGCGAAGCGCCCGGCCATTCGGAAATGAAGAGCGCGAGAGGATCGAACGCCTGGCGGCCGGGATGCCCCGCGTGATCGAGGGTCTTTCGGTGGAGGGCTTGCGTGCCGTCCTGGCTAGGAGCGTCGAGGAGTTCTCCAAGGGCCGCGCCGAGATCGTCTCGACGGACCCGATCAATCTTCCGGGCATTCGCCGGGCGATCGTCCTGGCGCTGCCTGAGGCGATGCGGCGCCTGTCGGGTTCGGCCGAGGACTCTGCGCTCATCGAGAGGATCTTCAACGCCGCGGCGAATGAGCCGATCACTCGGGCCGCGGCCGCGACTGTGTTCGCCGACATCGTGGCAGCCAGGCTTGCGCGGCCGATCGAGCCCGGCGTCGTCAAGGAGCTGGCGCGGCGCCTTGAGGTCTTGAGCAAGACGCCGGAGCTGTCGCTGCAGACTCCCGAGGCCGCCGCGGCGCGTGCGTCCCTCGAGAAGGCATCGACGCTCCTCGCAAGTGCGGCGCCTGAGCGAGCGGGTTTCAGCATCTCCGCGAAGGCGGCGGCGAAGACGCTGCTCGGCGTCGGAGTGGTCGGGGCATTGATCGGTACCCGGTTCCTGTTGACTGGGGAGATCGGATCGCCGACCGCGGTGGGCGAGCTCGTCCGCGCGGGCACGGACTCGATCCTCGCGATCGCGACGATCGGAAGCTTCGGCAAGCCGCGCGCGCCGCGGCCGCTCGAAGGCGCGAGCGCGGTCCTCCGGGAGGCGAGGCAGTGGCTCAGCAAGACCGGCCGAGACGTCTGCCGCGTCGGGGTCTGCCACGGCAACGTCCTGGCCCTGACGGAGCATCTCCAGCAGCTGCATCGGGACGGGCGGCTTGCGGGATTCGATCCCTCGAAGGCCAAGGTCCTCATCCTCCACCGGACGGATCCGGAGCTCGGCCTTTCGGTGCGCGGCGCGAGGGAGCAGCCCGGGCAGCTGCCGATGGAGCGCTGGCGCTACCACGTGGTCTTCTCCTATGAGGGGAAGATTCACGACCCCGCCTCCCGGAGGGGCCACGGTGTGTCGCTCGAGACGTACGTCCGCGACATGTTCCTCGTGCGGCCCGACGAGGAGATTCGCCTCCTGGCGCCGCCGCGGGTGAGCCTCGAGGAGAAGAGGGCGAAGTACGTTTCCGAGGCGCTTCATACCATGGAGGGGGTCCTTGGCCGGATCCACGTGCGAGAGGTCGCGGCCGAGGACTTCAAGACGTACCACGACCAGATCATCGCCTTCGGCGGTCTCGAGAGCCTGGCGGAGTATGCGGAAAGGCCCGCGTCCGAGATGCCGCTGCTGCGGTACTTCCGGGACACGCTCGACCGTCCGAAGCTCACGCTCGGCGAGCACCTGCTCCGCGAGCACGTCCGCCTCGCCGTGACCTCGGGGCGGCCTATCCCGCGGGAGATGGTCGAGCGCGTCGCGGCGCTGGACGAACTGGGCGAGGCCCGGACGGAGATGGCCAAGGCGGTGCTCGAAGCGACCCTGGATATCGAATCGCGCGCGCGGGCGGCCAACCTCACGCCGCTACAGACATCGGCGCTGCGCGAAGCGGCGCTCGAGGCATATGCGCGCGCGGTCCGCTACGCGCACGGCTTCGCGCTCCACCCGGTGCTCGCTCCCTTCGACTTCGGCATGATGCGACGGAAGATGCGTTTGGTGCGCGACGTCTTCGCACGCGAGTTCCGCGGTCTCGTGCAGCGGCACGGCCAACTCAAGAATCTGCCGTTCGACCAGCTGGTTTTCGACCTTACGCAGGAGCAGATTCGACTGCCGATCCTGCTGGGCCTCGCGGGCACGTCCCATGATACCCGGTCCGCGGTCGTCCGGCCCGAGCGCGACGGCTGGATCCTGAACGGCTATTGGCTGCCGCGCGCCGTGCCGGGCGCCGTGCCGGGGAAACTGCCTGCTTCCAGGGTGTCGATCCAAAGGCGCAACGCTTCCCACGAACGGGACGGTTTCAACTTGGGATATATGTTCCAGAAGCACACCATCAACGCCATGACGAACACGCGCGAGAGCAGCGTGAAAGAGGTCGCGGTCCATTACGAACGGGCCAGCGGTGAGAAACTCGAGGGTGCGTCGTCCGCGGAGTACCTCAAGCGGGGCGTCGAACTTTTCAAGCTGAGAGCGGACGCGGTATTGGTCTCGGGTCCCACCACGGTCTACGTGATCGGTCCTTCCGGACGGAAGCTTGTTGCGGACGGAGGCGTCCGCAGCAGCTTCATCAGGGGCATCCTGGAATCAGGCTTCAAAGGCGAGATTTACCTGAGCGACCCGGATGCCCAAGGGTCGGTGTCGGCGTTCGGCCATAGCGGCGATCGCTTCTTCGTCGTCGAGATGAACCTCGAGATACCCGGACTGGAAAGGCGTTCCGGATCGTTCAAACTTTACTACGCGGAAGGCCAGGGCGGAGACGATCCGAAGTTCCGGATGTCGTTCCTAGAGTCTGCCCTCGGCTCGATCGGATTTCCGGAAGCGGTGGCGACCGAGCGATCGGCTGCCGTCACTTGGAACAAGCGGGACTTCCCGAGCTCTTCGCTCACGATCCACGAAACGATCGCTCCGTTGTTCAAAACGATCGGCTCGACGCTGGAGTTGGGCGACTACGCGAGGCGTGTGGACAAGACGGCCGACGGCCGCAGGCGCTCGCCGGAGGAGATGGGCCGCGAGCTAGGCGCTCGCCACCGCGCGGACGACGGTCTGCCCGGCAAGAACGCGTCGCGGGACCGGGCCGTCCTCAAGACCCTGAACGCCGAGCTGGCGCGGCTGGGCCTCAAGGTCATCCCGGAAGACCAACCCTTCGGTCAGCGTGTGATCGACGAGCAGTTCACTCGCCAGATCCGCATGGCGGTGGCCCGCGGAGACGTCGTCGATTCGAGCGGTCGGTACGAGCGGTCCCCCGTTTCAGTCTCGGAAAGGATCGCGCAGGCCGTAGGGACCGGATTGTCGCGGGCGAGCGGCAGCCGCGCTCTCGTCAGGGCTGGGGCGATCCTTTCGGTCGCGGAGGCCGCCCGACTTCCGATCATGATCGTAGGTGAGATCGGCCGGTTCCGGGTCGAAGTCGCGCAGTGGCATCACGGCGAAGGCGACGCAGAGCGGGGCGTGCAGATCTGGATGCTCCGCGATGAGACCGGCAAGGTCGCCTACGCTACGGCGCGCGAGTGGCGCAACGGCGGGCTGCGCCCGATGGGTTTCAGGAAACTGTCCCGCTACCTCGAGGAGGTAGGCTTCGTGATCAAGGCGCCGGATCCCGTAACCCGGGGACAGAGCGCTCATTGGCGGGAGATGCTGAACGCTGCACTGCCGGCGCACGCTTCCGAAGGCGAATTGCTCGGTATGACGGCCTCTCCTGGACGCGGAAGGCCCGAGATTGGTGCGGTGTTCTTCGCCGAATCGCCTTGGAGCAAGAACAGCGGGGGCATCCTCGTCGCTCTCAATCCGGTGAGCGCCTCGGATACGCACGTGGGAGTCGCAAAGGGCTTCGTCTTCACGAGCGTCGGCCAATTGACGCATGGCGACAATCTCATTCGAGAGCGGAAGGCCCCCGCAGTCGGGCTGCGCGGAGCCAGCTTGGAACTTGACTCCCAGGGTCGACCGATCCTGCGGGCTCCGATCTATCGCGTCGGCGAGGCCAGAAAGGCCGGAGACTTGCACGTGAGGTCCATGGAGCGTGAGTTCGTCATCATCCGCGAGGGCGACGTGGTCATGGTCGATCCGAACGGCTTCGTGGTCAAGGTCACTCCGGCGATCGAGTCGATCCGCAGGACTCTATCCAACATCGCGGCGCTCGGCCCCGAGGCCTCCAAGCTCGTCAACGTCCTGGCGGAGATGATCACGCGGGAGGCGGCGGGTGATCCGACCGGTGTGAAGGGGAGGACCGTCGTCGAGTTCGCCCTGAGGCAAGCGTTGCTGGACGAGAGCCTGACCGCGGACGTGCGCGCTCGCATCTTCGCGGAGATCGCGAGCATCGCGGCGGTCCGCGATCACGCGAAAGACTTCGCGGCGGCGTTGATCGAGGCGGAGCGTGCGACCGCGCGCCTCGAACTGAGCCAGTCAGGCCGCGACGAGGCGGATCTTCTTTTGAGCAAACGGCGCCGGATCGAGGGTCTTCGCCAATTGGCTTCCGCATTCGGTCTGGATCGGGAGACGATCGACAAGCACGCGGCGGATGTGGAAAGGCGATTCCAATTCGCCGAAGCGATGCGCGCCTTGGATCGGGACGCCTGGCTGAAGCAAGCCGTGTCCCAGCGTGCCCTAATGCGTGAGGCGGCCGAGCGCGGCGATGAGAGTGTTCTTCCGCTCGTCAGCCGAATCCTGTATCGCCTCGTGCCGAACTGGCTCTCCAAGACCGAGCGCGTCAACGTTCTGTTCTTGTGCGAGGGTGCGGCCTGTTCCCGCGCCGTGGCGGAGCACGTTGACCGCGTCGGGCGCGCTCAATATCAGCAGGCCGGAATCCGCGTCATGGTCCGATCCGTCAGGGAGGCGGCGCCCGAGGAGGTCAGAGCGGCGGACATCGTGCTCGCCGTCGAACGCGCGACCATGGATTCGATGATGGATCTGTACCCCTCCGCGCTACGAAAGACTTTCTACGCTGCCGACTTTGCCGGAGACGGCTTGGGCGGCGTGACGAATCCGATCGAGGCCGTGCATGTCCGCAGTGCCAGGGCGCAGCGCGAGAGTTCGGCCTCGTTCCCGGACGCCGTCGCCCGTTGGATATCTCGGGCCATGGATCGCGTCGAGGCGCTCGCCGATCTGCAGCGCTCCGAAAAGACTCTCGTCGAACGGCGGGATGCCCGGGTGGCGGAGGTCAACATCGCGCTCCGGCTCAGCGAACTCGGGCCGGAGCACGAGGCTGAGTTCGGCGCCAAGACAGTATCTCTGGGCCGGGAGACTCGAAAGATCGTGGAGGCCCTGGACGGATTCGTCCCGGACGGCGTAGGGCTTTCGGGGCGGGTCTGGAGAATGGCTATCGAGGCGGCCGGCGCCAAGGAGCGCTATGAACGTGTCGTCCGCGAGATGGACGCGATCATCCGCAGCCGAGAATTCGAGAACGGAGCCGACGCAGAGCGGGCTAGGTTCCAGAGTCTCCTGAAAGAGATGGAGAAGCTGATCGGCGATATCCGTCTTAAGGCGCTCAACAAGGACACCCCATTGGGCGCGCGCATCTTGAAGCGCCTCGTCGCGGAGTTCGGTGAGGAGGCCAAGACGATCACGTGGGCGATTCGTTCGGCCGGTACCGAGGACTCTCATGCCGCCTCGGGAGCCGGCATCGCGGAGTCGTTCGTATTCCACTCGTACCACGAGGTGCTGGATAAGGTCGCCGACGTCTATGCATCATTCTGGACCGAATCCAGTGTCCTATACCGCCGCACTTGGTTCTCCAACGTGGGCCGCGACGGGCGTCCGGGCATCGACCTGGACCCTGCCGTCATCTTACAGCAGGCCATGGACTTGCGAAGTTCGGGTGTGCTGTTCACGGTCGATCCGACCACCGGCCGTCGCGTGGCGGTGCTGGAAGGAAACTTCGGCATAGGGGCGGGCGTCGGCGGTACGACGGGGGCTTCCGATCGATACGTATGGTCCTACGACAGGGGCGGTCGGGAGATCGGCCTGACCATTCCGGAGAAGACTCACTTTACGAAGCCGAGCCTCATGTCCGGCACCGTGACCGAACTGCTTCCGAGAGCTCAGCGACTCATCCGTTCTTGGCCTCACGAAGCCGTGCGCAAGGCGGTCGAGATCGCGCGAGCGTTGGAGGATTATTACGGCTACCCACTCGACATCGAGCCCGGCGTCCGCCAGCTGCCGAATGGAGAGCTGCAAATCGTCATTCTCCAGCGACGGCCGATCTCCACGGGCCCCTGGAGCCGCGGTGGGATCATCCCCAATCTCTCGGATCCCTTCGCTCCACGATCGGGCGAACAGAGCTTCATCGGAAAGGGCGAGAGTTCGTTGAGATCGGTCCGCGCCGGCGAGATCAACGCCGCGGCGATCCCGGACCGCGGCCCACACATGGAGGCGCTGCAGGGGGCCTTCGACCGTTACCTTCTGCGCGGCGCGGAAACGTACGACGGCGTGAACAAGGATTTCGTGCAGGGCCTCGTCGGCGCCATCGCGCGCTCGATCGGACGCGGCGACCGCGTACCCGAGTCGTGGAAGCTCAAGGACGGCCCCGAGAGGTTCCAGCTGGGCGTGTTCGACGCTCCCATCCACGATTTGGAGGACTACGTCCTCGGGTACGGTTCGACCGGCACCCGCGAAAGGAGGGCGGAAGTTCGCCTGGCGCGGGATATCTTCGCGGCGGTCAAGACGGCACGCGATCCTCACCTCGAGCTCGCGGAGGCGTTCTTCCACGAAGCGTGGGCGGCCGTGGAGCCCGAGACCGGCGCGGCGAACGCGACCCATCGGCAGCGCTACCAGGACCGCGAGCACAGCATCCAGGGCGCGTTCTTCGCCAAGTTCCATCCCGCGAACGACAGGAACCCGCTGCAGCGGACCCTGCGCGGGATCATCGACCGCGGCGCTCTCGCACACCAAATCGGACTGCATCTGGACATTCTCATGCGCATGATAGACTTGGCCGATCGCCGCAAGGACACGCTGGGAGACCAGTTGCGCCGGCAGCTGGATCACTTCCCGAAGGGCGAACATCCCGAGTCCATCGAAGTCGCGATGCGCTTCTCCGCCATCGTGCTGGCGCGCGCCATGACTGACGCCGAGGCGCGAGCGAGTCTAATCAAGTACATCGGGAACGACCACCCCGTCTCCCGGAACCTGCGGCACGTCGCCATGATGTCCAACCGCCACGCTCGGGCGTTCGAGCTCTTGAAGGACATGTCGAAGCTGCAGCAGGAGATCGCGGGCCGCGAGATCACCCGGTCCGTCTCGGAGTGGTCGCGCGTGACGGAGGAGGCGATCGGGCTCAAGCTCGCCGGCAAGAAGGCGCTATTTAGCGTCGTCGGAGGGGATCCCAAGGCGGCGGAGTCCCGGCGGCCGGAAGCGCCGAAGGGTCCCGCGAAGCTGACGGTCGTGCCGACGCGCGAGCGCGATCCCGAGCCCGTCGATCTTCGGGGCTATGACCTGCGCGGCGAGACGGGCAACGAATACCCGACTCCTTACCTTGTTAAGGAGCTCGCAACGTGGCGCGATATCGGACGCGACAGCGGGAATCCGGAGGTGCAGGCCCTTCTGTCGCATCTCTTGACCGCCTATCGCGGGGGCAGGCTCGATCTGCGCTCGTTCGTGAACATGGGTCGCGACGCGCTGGCCGATGCCTCCTCCGCCAAGGACCGCGACCGGCGGGAGTTCGCGGCGTTCGCCTTGACCGCGGTGGCGTACAACGAGCAGACGTCCAACCCCCATCTGAAGGCCATGGCGCACTATATCAACGTCATGGTGGAGAAGGACGACCGCCCGATGGCGTGGAGCCTGGGGTTGCGTCTGTTGGCGACGAGTCGGTCGCTCGCCGACGTGAAGACCGAGATGAGCGGGCGCCCGAAAGTGGTCGACGAGCTTGATGCGAATCTTAAGGCTTGGACCGAGCTGCAGCAGCACGTCGGCCTCGTAGCTGAAGGCTCCGGACGTAATAGCTCAAATAGCCTGCGGACGATCCTGTCGGACCATCAAGACGTCGCCGCCTCCCTCATGGTGGCGGACTTCCGGCAGACAGGGGACTGGCGCACGGTGCGGGAGATGCTCCTGAGGGTGGGTACGGTCAGTCGGGGTGACTCCTTCAGACGATGGCTGAGCGACATCCGCGAGGCCACGGACGCCCGCGTCGTGGATCGGGAGGGCCGCTCCACGACGATCCTGTCCAGCGCGTTCATCGAGGCGGCCGCCGCCGTCGAAGCCGCGGTGGAGCGCTATTGGAAGCACAATCCGGAGGTCCCCGATCCCTCCGGCTCCGGCCGGCGGCCGCAGCCCGGCTCCATCACCTTGTCCGTTCTCGACGGCGGCAAGACGCCCGGAGGCGGCGGTCCGAAGATGCTCAAGCCGCTGGCCGTCGCGGCCGCGACGCTACTGGGCGCGCAGTTCGCGGTCGACAGCGGTTGGGCGAGCACGACGATGATCGTATTCGACGGCATGACCGGAAACCTGGGAAGCCTGACTCTAGCCGGGGCGATCGTGGGCTTGGGCGTATTGAACCGGGTCCGCGCGCTCATGGAACGAAGCGGGCGAAGATCTCCCTTGCCGGCCGACCTGACGAGAGCGGCCTCGGATGAGTCCTTGATGTTCCGTGAACCGTGGACAGAGAAGTCGCTGGCGATGTTCTTCGCCAGGTCCGAAACGGACACTCAAGTCACTTCCAGGGACTACCACGGCGTTGCGCCGCAGTTGGGATACGGCGAGCGCACGCCGGCACGGCTTATAAAGGAAGGAGGGCGGGTTCTGTCGATCGGAGAGGGCGCGTCCACCTTTGCGCGGAAGCTCCATGAAGACGGAGTCGATATCTATTCTGCCGATTGGTGGTACGGCTTGAAGCCGGAGGATATCGATCAGCATGGCCTGATCAAGATCTCCGGAGGCTCGTCGGGCGTCAACTCCCGAAGGTCCATCCCCGCGGTCGAGGCGTTCGCGCGAAATCTCTTGCCGCCGGAGCGTCGGATTGTCGCCCGGCTCCCGCGCATCAACGTTGCGGACGAGTCCTTCCGCGAGGTGGTCGCCGCCAATCTGATGTACTGGCTGCTGCGCGACGGGCCCGCGAAAGCGACGAAAGCGCTCGATGAGATGATCCGCATCACCGAGGCGGGAGGGACGATCCGGTTCAACACGTACTCGGGCGACAAGATCAGCGCGCTGGTGGATCATCTCAAGGCCAATCATCCCGAGATCGTCTTGGACCTGACGGACAGGTCCGACAAGGGCCATCTCTTCGTCCTGCGCAAGGCTCCGAAGAGCCTGCCGCGGCGATTCTGGAGAGCGCTTACAGGCGGAGCGCCGGCCTCGGCGGGTCCCCGCGCCCCGGGTCCGGTCCGCCGGTCTTGGCTCCCCGCCCTCGCCGTGACGGGCGCCCTGTCGGCTCTATTCTTAGGTCTTTCCTTCGACATCGGCAACGCGTCGGTCGCCGCCGACGCCGTCGGCCAAGGCATGGGAAGGATCTTGACGGCTGCGACCGTGGCCATCGGCGTCGTTCTCACGGTGCGGCCTGCGAGCCAGCCGCTTGCGCCGCTTGCGATCTCCGCGGCGCGACGGTCTCCCTTCTCGGAGAACATCCCGGTGCACGCCGCCCTGCACGCGCTCGTGGAGCGCCTCAATCGAGCGGGGATCCCATACGCCCTAGCGGGTGGTTTGGCGCTTTCCGCGCACGGATTCCCGCGCTCGACTCCGGACATCGACGTGCTTGTTAAAAAGGAGGATCTGGCGCGGGCTCATGAAGCGCTGGCGAACCTCGGGTACACGCACCGGAGCGACAGCATCAAGCGGCTCCGCGACGCGCAGCACGGCGTAAACATCGACTTCATCGTGACCGGCGAGCTTCCGTTCAAGGGCGTCTCGAAGGACCTCGCGTTCCCCGAACCGGTCTCGGCGTCGCAGGAAATCGGCGGGGTCCGGGTGCTCAAGCTGCGCGAGATGATCGAGCTGAAACTGGCGTCCGGACTCCAACAGGACCGGGAAAAGGACCTGCGGGACATCCGCGAACTGATCCGCGCGAACCGGCTTGGATCTGATTACTCGACGCGCCTGCATGCCTCCTTACGCCCCTTCTACGCCGAGGCATGGCGGGCGGCGCAGTCCGCTCCCCAGGAACGGAGGCCGGTCACGGTCCTCCGCACCACGCCGCCCCTCGAGCTTCGGCCGGTCAAGAACCGATTCTCCACCGATACCCACATCCGGGAGAATCCGGTGAAGTACCGGGTGGACATCGACAAGGGACGCCCGATCGTCGACGGTCGGCTGCTCGACGGCAAGTACCTGCTGCTGATGAGGCTCAATGAGAACAGCGGCGCCGTCGAGATTTTTGCCGTGCCGCATTCCGAAGATCGGGACCATCCTTGGGTGGTCCGAGGCGGCGAAGTCGCCTTCGCGGGCAATATGGAGGTCAGGAACGGAAAGATCGTCAACCTGGACAACCACTCCGGTCACTACGAGCTGCCGGGCCGCTTCCTCGCGCAGGTGGCGGATCAGCTCTTCCGGATGGGCGCGGACCTGAGGGACACCGTGTTCCGGCTCGTTCCGGAAACAGCCGGCATCAAGGAGGGAGGGTCGTTCCGGCGCGGCTCGTCTCGAGAGGCCGACGGTGTGCGCCATTGGCTCGAAACCGAATCGCTCTTGGCGCTGCCTCGGAGGGACAGAACGCTGCTGGATCGGACGATGGCCGAGCCCGGAGCCACGGCTCGGCTTCCCGAGGCCGACCGGCTCGCTCGGCAGGGCCCTGCGGCGGCCGAGCGGAACGACGCCGGCGCCCGCCGCGGCGTCCTCCGCATGCTCTTGCCGATGGGAGTGGTGGGCGTCACCCTCTTCGGAGCGCAGTTCGTAGGAGCCGCCAAGGGATGGGCCTCCACGGGCCTCGTCGCGAGCGACGTTCTGAGCGGCGGCACCGTGGGCACCTTGATCACGCTGGGAGTCCTGGGGATCGGAGCGTTCTACGGAATGCGGAACGGCTCGGTGCGCAGGGCGATCTCCGGCGCCCGCGGGCTTTTGGATAGCGCTTTCGGAGGACTGGTCTCGAGGCAGCCGCTCAGCGGGGAGCGAGCGCTCCGCGCGTTCGTCGATCCCAAGCTTGGCATGCGGCTCGACTTGTACGTGGCGCTCATGAAGCACCTGCAGGATCTTCCGGAGGCGGAGCGAAACGCGTACAGGGACCGCTATCTCGCGGCGATGGAGAGATCGCGCGAGGACGTCGCCAATGTCCTGCGGGACATCGCCGCCGAAAGAGTCGCGAAGGGATTCCTCTTCGAGCCGGAGCGATTGGAGGCCTACCTCCACCGCACTTCCGGCGACCCGCACCAGTTCATTCTGGAGGCGATCAGCAACGGCTTCGACGCGCTCGGCGACCCGAACGGGCGCTTCGGAGTCGGCGCGTTCATGGCGCTCGGCCGGCTCGTGAACGCGGGCGACCAGTTATCGTACCGCAGCACGCCGCGCGCGGAGCCCGGAAAGGGCTACGCCCTCGACTTCGAGCGAGCGTCCTCGGGGGACCTCTACCTGCGCCTGGCGCCGTCGGAGCCGTTGCGGGAGCCCGGCACCGAGTGGTCGTTCCGATCGAGCCGCCCTGTGGACGAGGCGGCGCTGCGCGAGTTCTTGGCGGACCGCCTCGGGCCGACGTCGCGCGGCCGGGTCGTCGAGGTTCTGGCCGACGGGACGGAGCGCCCGATCAACCGGCTCGACGGCTACAAGTCCCTCGACGGGAGCGAGGCCGGCTATCGGATCGCCGAACCGATACGGGTGATGATCTTGGACGGAGGGCGGGAGATCCGCGTCATCGACACCGGCGAAGGGATGAAGGCGACCGTGGCGATGGAGACGCTCCCGGTGCCCGGTTTGTCGACGAAGCCCTCGGCCGCGGAGCTTGAGCTCCGGGTCGCCCGCGAGGAACTGCCGAGGACGGAGTCGGTCTACTACCGCGGGGCGGACGCGCCGGCCCAGCGGGGCAGAGTGCTGATCACCGCGGGAGGCGCCGTCGTCGAGTCGATCGAGGTCAAGGGCGTCAACGTCGCGCCCGAGATCGTCGTCAGTCTGCCCGGCTGGATTTCACTCAAGCCGTCGCGAACGCAGCTCATCTTGGACGCGCCGACTCTGGCGTCGATGAAGAGGGCGATCCGGGAGGTTTCGGTCGCGTTCGAGCGCAACCCGCAAGAGATGGCGCCCGTCGTCAATGGGCTCGCCGCCGCGCTCCACGAGCTTCACAAGGCTAGCCGCGTGAAAGGGACGACTTCGGGCGACAACCTGTTGCTCAACCTTCGGGAGCGCGTATCCCAGATCGTCCGCCGCTTCGGCGAAGACCATGTCGCGGTGCCGGCGGTGGCCGAGGAACTCGGCTGGAGCACCGAAGCGCTCGGGGGTCGCCGGCCGATACCGCTCGATCCTCGGCTCTGGGACTTCGATCCAGCGACGCTGGGCGGCGTCCCGGTGCCGGGCTCGGGCAAGAGCATGTGGTCGGTCAGGATGGAGCGGCCGATCGCCTGGATTGGCGACGAAATGATCCTCTTCAGCAAGGAGCTGCTCGACCACTATCAGGCGCAGGCTCTCCCGGGGCACGCACCCGTGATGCTGGCGGTGATGATCATGGTCCGGAAGTGGAGCGGCTACGGGGTGAAGCCGCCGATCGAGGCCGAGCCGGGCCTGCACCGCGAGCACGCGCCGGACGTACGAGCGACGCGGGGCGTGCGGCTCGACCACGAAGCGCCGGCGAGGGACCTCCTCCAACGGGCGGAGCTCCGGGAGTCGGCCGATCAGCTCCATCCCGCGGTCGTCGACGGGCTCGTCGCCGGCGTGGACCGCGATACCATCGCCCGACGTCTCGAGCGCGTCCGCTCGGTGCTGGCGATGATGGAGCAGCGGGTCCCGTCGGACGCGCTCCTTGGAGTCCCGTTCGAGATGCCCGGAAGAAAGACGCCTTTCCGCCCGGAGGGTGAGTACATCGTCACGAAGGACGGCGAAAAGTTCTCGCTGTTGCGCGGCGGGCCGGACGGCGTCGTGCCGGTGGAAGGACTCCAAGACAGGGACGCAGTGGGATCGGTCACGGAAGCAGGAGGCCGTACGTTCGTCTGGGTGATCGATAAGAACGTGGATTGGCGGCGGCCGGTGACGCTCTACGAGATCCGCGGCGGCAAGGCCGAGCCGATCGAGGGCCTAAGGGACAAGGAGCACTTCGACGACGTCGTGGAGATACAAGGCCGGTTGTTCGTTAAGGCGACGGAACAGAGGCCCACGTACGGCCATGACACGTTGATCGAGAGCCTCTACGAACTCAAGGGAAATCGCGCCGAACGGTTGGTCACCCACAACCACATCATCTACTCCTTCGGCTTCATCGGCGATCGCCTGGTCGCCCACCTCGGTTCGGAGGAGGAGCGCGGACAGATCCAACGGATCGGCGACGGAGCCAACCGGCCGGTGCAGCTGCCTGGCGTCGACGCGGATAGGATCGTGATGCTGGAATTCGTCGGAGACCGCGCCATCGCGATGGTCAATCGCGGCGGCAACTATGTGGAGATGGAGTTGCGCGGCGATGGGGCGCGGACGATCGAGGCGGGGGCGGGGATGGGCGTGCACCATCCGGTAGAGCTCAACGGACGCACGTTCGTCGTCGTCAAGGACCGCGAATCGCGCAAGATCGGCGATGAGCGGGAGACCCTGGCCGTCCTGGACGAAGGACGGGTGATCCCGATCGCAGGCATCGAGGGCAAAAAGCGCGTGGGCGAAGTCCGGATGATCGGCAGCAGGATATTCGTCTCGGTCCAAGAGCACGATCTGCACTTCGAATTGTACGAGGTCCGGGGCGGCGGCGCACAGCCGGTCCCGGGGTTGGCGCATCGCGCGGCCGTCGAGCAGCATCGGCCCTATCAATTCCGCCGGCTCGGCGGCGGACGATGGCTCGTCGAGACGCATTTCTGGGTCGCACAGCGGGAGACGGCGCGCTCTCTCTTCGAGCTTACGGCGTCGGGTGCCGATCCGCTGCCCGGGATGACGAGGCTCGAGGAGCTGATGGTCGTGCGCGATCAGCCTGGGCGTCTGCGCGCGGCATACAAGCGGCAGGACTCTCATCAATGGCTAACCCGCGACCTTGCCGACCCGACGTCCCATATCCGCGACGCTTCCATGGATGCGGTGACGCGGGAGATTCTCGGCGTCGCGATCACCGCCGGCTTGAGGTCCGATGAAAAGGTCCGGCTCGCCACGAACCTGCTGTCGATGGACTGGCCGGCGGCGCGCTGGGGACGTCTGGCTTGGGCGCTGCCGTTCGCGGACGGAGCGACGCTGTCGCGGTTGTCGTCGGCCGTCGAAGCGCGATTGGCCGAGGCGATGCGCAGCTGGTCCGAGCTCGAACGGAGGGACGTTGGCGCCTTCCTCGTGGGCGCGGGCCGCGTGCTAGCGGACGACCGGGCGTTCAACGACGCCGTGAACCGGCTGATCGACGTCCTCGAGTCGAACCCCATGTCCGCGTTCGACGCGATTGAGTATCTGGCGGGACGCTACTCCATCCTCGCCGCCTTGAATGAGCGGGCTACGCCCATCGTGGAATACCTGCGCGGTGACGCCAAATCGGAGACCATCAGCCATTTGGAGCGGGAGGACGAGGGGGACCGCGTGCTGGCCCAGCGCTCGGGCATGATGCTCGCGGAGCTCGCGACCGCCCGCGCGAGGCTCGGCGTCGTGCAGCGTCGCGGACACGCGCTGCGGCTGGCCGACCTCCCCGAGGGCGCGCCCGAGACGGGGTTTGAAGCGACGAACAAGACCATCCGGGACGCGCAGGGGCCCGACGCGGGCGACGAAAAGCTGCGAGAAGGCGTTCAGAACGCCCTGAAAGCGATCGAACGGATCAACGCCGGCGGACGGGAAATCTCGAATTGGGCGGCGAGAGCGGCCGGCTGGGGCCGCGCGCTGATTGCCTGGGTGGCCCGCCGGCCGGTGGTGGTGAAGTCGCCCGAGCCGACGCGCGTGGAGCTGAGCGTGGGTACCCGCCGCGTGGGCGGCCGCGAACGCCTCGCCGCGCGGCTTCGGGACCGGGGCGTCGGGATGGACCTCTATGAAGTCCTCAACTTCCTGCTGCCGATCGATCGCAGCGGACGCGGCGAGAACGAGGACTCCGCCCTCGGCTTCAACGGCCGGGGCTGGTACAAGTTCCTCGCGGGTTCGGATGCCGTGCAGGTCCGCACCGGCAAGCGGGGTGCGTCGCACCATACGGTGCTGGAGGTGGTCCGCGACTACCAAGAGGACGGGAGCTATGTCTGGAAGGTGGCGCGCCTGGCCGAGGTTCGCGGGGAGTTCCTCGGGACCGAGATCGAATGGCTTGCCGTAACGCGCGGCCGCGACGACGGAAGATTTGGCATGCGCCTGCGGGCCGCTCTCCTCGCCGACAGCCTGGAGACATTCTCCGGAGCGCTGGGCGGCCGCGGCGTCTCGCTCGACTTCAACGGCCGAGACCTCGCGGAGACGGTCCGCGAGGTCGGTGGAGTGGAGTGGGCGAAAGGCGAGCGTGTGCGGATCGTCGAGACGTCTTCCAAGAAGCGGCGGCTCCTACAGTCCGGGCAGTGGATCGGGGACGTATTCCGCGACCCGGACCTTTGGACGTTGGTGCCCGAAGAGCTTCGAGACTTCGTACGCCAGCAGGGCCTGAGCCTCGACTTGCCGTCCAGCTCCAGAGCGCATCGCTACTCCATCTCGCTGGACTGGGACCGAAGCGGGTTGGCGGAGAAGGGACGGTACCTCGAGCGCCTGCAGTTGGCCGTGCTCGCGGCCGTCGTGCAGGCGGCCGCCGTCGCGACGGCCGAGGGACGGTGGACTCCTTCCGGCCTGCCTCCCGATTATCTCTACCGCGCCGAGGCGAACTGGCAGGCGACCGCCGGTCTGCGGGCGAGTGCGATGGATGCGGCCCGCGCGCTGGGAAGCGACCGGTGGCCTTCGGCCGACCGCAGGACGATCGAGGCCGCATTCGCGCACGACGAGGGCGGCTCCCGCCTCGCCCATATCGTCGCCTCGGCGGAATTCCAATGGAACGGCAAGACCCAATCTTTGGCGGGCCTTCGAGAGGAACTGCATCGGGCGGCGCGCGCGAGGGAGACCGTCGATCCTAAAACGCTGCCCGCCGGCTTAGCCTCGATGGTTCGCGAGGTTCAAGAGGCCCGCATGGAGAGCTTGACCGAGACCGCCTCCGATCGCGTTTGGGTCAAGGAAGATTCCGCGACTCTGACGAGACAAGAGCGCCGCCAGAGGGGCTTCTTCTCGACGCTGGTCAAAGGCTTCATGGACCCGGTGATGCCGGGACGCTTCCGAGATGCGGACAAGCGCTATTCGGTCGGCTTCGGACGCAAGAACGTGGACACGATCGGTATCTACACGAAGGACTCGTTCAGTCTCAACGTTGCGCGGGCGCAGGGTCTGTTGGAATGGGTCGGCCGCGCACAGCGGCGCCAGACGACGGCGCGCGAAGATTTCGACGCGCTGGGCCAGATTCTCGAGGGCGTCGTGCACGAGGACACCCACTCGATGGAGCCCGGCGGCAAGGAGACGCACGACGCGGCGTTCCTGCGGCGCATGATGGATACGCTGATGGAGATCGCAAGGAAGAAGGTGGCGCCGGAAGAGCTTCTCGAGTCGATGCGTGGCCCGGCTCCGAAGGAACCCGGACGGGGCTCCGACATGGCGGCCCGATTGGCTCTCCTGATCGCCGGGCCGCTCGCGTTCGCCTCCGCGCTGATGGGCCGCATCCCGGGGGCAAGGGCCGACACTCTTGGCCAGGTCTTCTCGGACGGGGCGGGGATCGTGCCCCTCGTCGCGCTGGCCGCCGCGGGCGCCGCGGCCGTCGGCGGCTGGCTCGCCGTGAGATGGGCGAAGGGACGCGCTGCCACGAGCCGCGAGGCGACGGCCCGAATCGAGGAGCCGGCGGGTAGGCCGATCGCTCCGGCGGCACCCCGAGGATTCCTGAGGACCGCGTTGGAGAAGATCAAAGGCCCCGCGGCGCCTCCGCTCGATCCCGTGACCCTTTCAGGTCAGCGCTCGGTCGAGGCCTTCGTCCACAAGGAGCACGGCATGAGGACGGACCTTTACGTCTCTCTGATGCGTCATCTGCGCGACCAGAACGAGGATGCGCTCTCCCGGACCCGGGGACTCTATACCGAAGCACTGCATGACGCCTCTCCGGAAGCGCTCGCCCAATCGATGAAGAGGATGGCCGAACAGGCGGTCCGAGACGGCTTCCTCTTCAAGCCGGCCCGCCTCGACACCGACCTCACGCGGCAGACCGAGACCGCCGGTCAGGCGATCGTCGAGCTTGTCAACAACGGCTTCGACGCGATGGGCGACGCGATCGGCCGATTCGGGATGGGCGTCTATCAGGCCGTCGGCTGGGTCAAGGCGAACGGCGAGAGCGTGACCTTCCGCGGCGTCTCGAAGGAGCATCCCGGCCGCGAGTACTGGGTCGAGTTCCATCGCGCGGACGGCGAACTGTGGCTCCGTATGGGCAGCCGCGAAGTTCCGCCCGCGACGGAGAGCTTTGCCGAAGTCCGGCTTAGGAAGAACGAGGCGGTCGACGCCGTCGGCTTGCGCGACAATCTCCGCGATCGCCTCGGCCTGAGCCGGCGCGGCGTGATCCTGTTCAATGACGGGAATCTCGAGACTTGGATCAACGGGCTCGATCCATACCTGACCGTCGAGGGAAAGACGGTCGACTACCGGCTCGGGGACCGCCGGCCGGTCCGGGTCGAGATCGCCGGAGAAGGCCGGGAGATCGTGGTGCGGGACCAAGGCCGCGGACTCGGCCCCACGACGGTGGCGGAGCTCCTGACTATCCCGAGCGCCTCCGGCAACCGGACGGCGGGCGAGCTTGCGCGCGGGCTGAGCCGCGGCGAAGGAGTGGCGCAGGAATCGATTTTCTACGGCCGCGGCAAGGCCAGACGCGAGGGAGAACTCGTCATCGCGGTCGGCGGCACGATCGTCGAGCGCATCCCCGTCAAGGGAGACGCCGTGGCGCGATCGGTGATCGTCGACCTCCCGGTCGGCGTGACCCAGGAGGAGGACCGGGTACGGATCGTGTTCGGAAAGAACGCCATCGACTCCCTGAAGCGGCTCGTCGACCGAACGTTGGTCGCCTTCGAGAAGAACCCGGAGCGCCTGGCGCCCGTGCTCAACGCCCTCGCGGCGGCGTTCTCCGAGATCAACAACAGCGAGAACCGTATCAAGAACCGAGTCGAGAGCGTAAGCAAGGAGGACGACCTTTTCGAGCACCTGCGCACGCGCGTCGCGGCGGCGGTCGATCGGATGGCGGCGAACGCGGACTTCGTGGTCGTCCCCGCCGGGCTGCTCGGCAGCTTGAGGGGAGAGGCGCTCCGGGGCCGCACCCCCGTCGCCCTCGACTCGCAGTTGTGGGACTTCAACCCTGAGACCGTGGGCGGCAAGGCGCTGCCGGGGAACGGAAAAGCCCTATGGTCGGTACCGCTCAAGACGCTGTTCGTCCGCGTCGGCGACCGCATCATCCTCTTCGACTCGAAGCTCGTCGACCGGCACATGAAGTGGGCGCTCAAGGGCTTCGGGCCGATGCTGCTCAACGCCTTCATGAACGTCTGGCACGACTACGGCAAGCGCCCGCCGCCGGAGGCGGTGCTGCTCAACGTCGGCGCGGGAGCCGAGCACGCGGTGCGGCCGGAGGCGGAGACGACGGTCGCGCCGACGCAGGAGCGGACGCCCGCCCGCGAGGCGGTTCCGGTCGATCCCTTCAAGGTCGCGCAGGCGGCGGCCGAGCGCTTCTTCGCCGGGCTGGACGCGTCCGAGCATCCGCGGTCTGTCAGCCCGGGGCTGCACGAGTACCTCGTGCCTGTCGTTCGAGATCTCCTCCGTACCGGAGCGTCACCGGCGGAGTTGAAAGCCAAGTTGGCGAGGATCGTCCAGGTCTACCGCCATGCGCCTAACCTCCCCTATGAAGCGATTTCTCAGATGACCGTTCATCTTGGGCCTCGCGAGTGGGGAGGTTCCGGCGGGCATTCTATCCCGGACGGCTACGTCTTGACCGAGACGTCGAGGGAATTGCCGGCAAAGCCGGACGGCTCATATGGCGGAACGGAGAAGCTCCTGACGCTGTACTATGCGACGTCTCAGGGGCTCGAGGTGGTGGACGGCATGAGGCACGTCCGCAATATCCAACGGGTGGAGGGCGCGCGGGCGCCGGTCGTCACCGTGACGGACGAGAGGGGAAATACGGCGTACTACCTCCTTCAGGGGCGCCGATCCGGACTTCTGCCGGGCATGGAAGGATGGTCGCCGGTCAGCGGGCGGGGCGGAGAGTTCACGGTCGCGCAGAACTCGGCAGGCGAAGTCGGCGTCTTCCACGTACGGGGCAACCTAGGCAGGGGCGTGAAGATCGACGGGATCTCCGACGTGCGATGGATCGATCGCGTCCATGTCCTGGACGGAAGGACGTTCATCGCCACGATGCACTCGGACGGGGCGGCCCTGTACGAGATCAGAGGCGAACGCGCGATTCTCGTTGGCAAATTCAACGCCAGGAAGGTTACCGCGTACGCCGTCCACGGGGATAAGGTCTACGTGGGAGTGCTCCGCGGGAACGATGACAGTTTCGAGATCCAGGTCCGGAAGGGCGAAGAGTGGGTCGTCGAGCATAGGGGCGTCACGCCGGATTACATCATTCATGTGGCGGACCCGCTCACCGACAACGGGTACCTCCTCAAGCGCATGGACAGCGGCGAGATCCGGGTCCATCGATTCCACGAGGGCCGGATGATCCCGATGGAGGGCATGTCGCCCTACGGCGGGCTGTTCTCCGAGCGGTTCGGATCCGGCCGCAGAGTCGTTCAGTTCGAGGTCCAGCGCCGGGACGGCACGTTCACCGAGTTCTACGAGCTGAGCGGGGATCGAGCGGCGAAGCTCGGCGAGCTGAAGAAGGACAGGGACTACGACTACCAACCGTTCATCGAGCGCATCGATGCCGACGGCGTCTTGGTCCATGGGCGGCACAACTATCTCTGGATCAAGGACGGCCAGATCGTTCCGATCGACAACCCGCCGGGCAAGCGCCATTCCAGCTCGACCTTGGCGAACGGATTCACGTTCATTGGCATCGAGGGGGAGCGCAACCTGAGCCAGGGTCACGTCCTCAAGGGCAATCAATGGGTGCCGCTCGAGGGACTTCGCGGCTCGTACTTCAGGATCTTCGGAAGCGAGGTCATCGTCGCGGACAACTCCTATTCAGACGGTTCGATCATCGGCCGAATCGAAGAGGGCCGCTTCGTGCCTCTCCCGGGCATCGGCACCCCGTATCACATTTTCACTGGCAGGGGCACCACGGGCGGCGTCATCGTCATGTCCCGCAAGGACAGCAAGAGCCTATGGCGCTTGACTGACTCGGCGAACGGCATGATGCACGTGGGCGCCGGAGCGCTCTCCTCGCTGCCGAAGTTCTCCTCGGGCCTCCGGGAGGCGGAGCGACTGCGCCTGGCCGAGAACCTGCTGCGTCTGTCGTGGCCGGCGGAACGCCTGCAGCGCCTCGGCTTCGGGCTGCCGTTCGTGGAGATCCCGACCATCGACCGCCTCAGCCGGGAGAACGAGCCCCTCTGGGCGTCGCGCGTCTCCAATCTGATGGAGCGCCATCAGCGGGAAGCCTTTGCATTCCTCCAAGGCGTGCATGAGACGGTGGCCGACGACGCGCGCTTCAATCAAATCGTAGGACGCTGGCTCAGAGTCCTCGGGGCGGACGAGAAGCGAGCGCTCGATCTTGCGCGTTCCCTGGGGGGGCGCTTCGATCTGCTCGTGAAAGACTCTCGCGAGGAGTCCCTGCCGTTGATCGATTATCTGAAACGGCAAGAGGTCGAGGTCCCCATCGAGGAGCGGCCGATCGTCTCGGACAACGGGCCGGCCATCGGTCGCGTGTTGAGAGGGATTCTAGTATCGACGTTGGCGTCGGCCTGGGAGAGTTTCGCCTTCATCGAGAAAGCGGGGCGCCGGCTGACGGTGGACATGCTCGTGGATTCGCTCCCGCAGCGCCGCTTCTCGGGCAGCGAAGACGCGCTTCAACGCATGCTACAGCCCGAGTCGGGGCACGAGTTCGTCCGCGAAGGCATCCAGAACGCGATCAAGGCGTCGGAAGAGGCCGGGGTCGAGCCGGTCGTCGACGTCGGCGTGTACGGCCAGCGGACCGGAACCTTCTCGTCGCGGCTGGTCGTGGGCGTGCGGGACTACGGCGTAGGCATGGATCCCTACTCGGTCCTGCGGTTCCTAATGTCCGTGGGGAGCACCAGCCATCGCGAAGGACAGGACCCGTCCCTTGGATTCAACGGGAGAGGCTGGTACAAGTTCCTGGTCGGTTCCGATCGCGTCCGAGTGGTCACCGGCATGAGGGGCAGAGGACGCCACACGGTCCTGGAGGTATATAAGGAAGTCGCGGCGGACGGAAGCTTCGTTTGGAAGGTCGAGCGGATGTCCGAGCAAAAGGGGGAGTTCGTCGGGACACGCGTCGAATGGATGAAGAACTTCGACCGCTCCTTTGAGTCGAGCCGGGACGCGATGGAGCTCGAGGCTGCGATGATCGGGGACAGCCTCCAGACGTTCGGGGGAGTCCTGTCTCGCCGCGGCGCGACCGTGACCTTCGACGGCAAGGCGGTGACGGAGATCGTGACGGAGCGCGCCTCCGTTCAGTGGCAGAAGGGGGAGGCCCTTGCGCTCGTCGAGACGTCGTCGCGGAAGAAGCGCCTCACCCAAGCCGGCTTCTTCGTCATGGATCTCGTGCAGGATCCGCGCGTGTGGGAACTCGTCCCGCCCGAGCTCATGGAGTTCGTCCATACGAGCCGCTTCACGCTGGACCTTCCGACGAGCCTATCGGCGCAGCGCCATTCCATCGTGCTCAACCGCAACCGCAGCGGCCTGGCCGAAAAAGACCGCTACATGGAGCGTCTGCAGCGGGCCGTGCTGGTGGCGGTGCTCCGGGCAGCGGCGCTCGCCGTGGCCGAGAGCCGCTGGCGGCCGCGCGGATTGCCCGCCGATTACCTCTACGAACCGGTCCACTTGGCGAACAGACTGGTCCCGCTGGAGCGGAGGGCGTTCGCGTGGGCGGTCAAGATGAACCGGCCGCGGTGGGACCGCATGAACGCAAAGCGGCTTGTGGAGGAGATCAAGGCGGACGACTCCGGAGGCTTGCTCGCCTACCTCGTCGCGTCCGTGGAGTTCGAGCGCGGCGGCCGCCCCAATTCGCTGCTGCGCGAACGGGAGAAGCTTCGCGACATGGTGAAGCAGAGGAGCGCCCGGATCATGGAGGACGCTTCCAAGGACGGGGCGGGAACCGGCGGCGGGGCGGCGTCACGCCAGGGCGGCGGGGCATCCCAGAACATGCCGTCGCGGCGGGCGTTCCGGGACGCGATGGAGAACCTCTCGACCGGATTGTCGGGCTACGACGCGATGATCCGCGAGGCGCTTGGAGATTTCGGCGAGTCGTTGATGATCAAGGCTGAGCAGGACACCTGGGCGTTTGAAGACCCCGCCAGCGTCGCGAGCGAGCGAGGCCAGCGCGGCCGGCAGCTCTTGGCGGCATTCATCTCGGGCGTCATGCGGCCGGTCGCGGAGCGACGAGCTCCGTCCCTCCTCGGGCGCGCCGGCGATGCGCTGGCGCAGGTGACCGGCACGATGGTGGAGCGCCACTTCTACGACGCCTCCGCGCCGTACCGCGTGAGCTTCGGCATCACGGAATCGCCGCGGCTCGCCGTCTTCGGCAAGGATTGGATCAGCCTGAATACCCGGGCGATGAAGGACTACTTCGATTGGATCGTGCGGGTCGCCGAACGGCGCACGACCGCCGACGAGGACTACCAGTACGTCACCAAGCTGATCGAGGACGTCGTCCACGAGAACTCGCACGCGTGGGAGCCCGGCTCCGAGGCCACCCACAATCAAGCGTTCATCGAGCGCATGCGTTCGACGATCGGCGAGATGCTGGAGCTCGGGGTCGTCCCGGAAGAGCTCCTGGCTCCGGTCCGGGGTACGCCGGTGCCCGGGCACGGTTCGCCCGGCGCCGGCCGCGAGCCGCCCGTAGGCGCGCCTGGTCCGCGACGGTGGCATCTTGGGCCGAAGCTGATCCTCGGGGCCGCCGTGATCACGCTGCCGACCGTCTCCCACGCCGGCACGCTGGCGACGGCGCTGTTGCCGGTGGTGGACCTCGCGACGACGCTCGGGTCCGGGACGATCCTGGCGGCGGCCGTGCTGACGGCCGGGGTCATGCTGCGGCGGACCGAGACGAGGTCCGCGCCCCGATCGCCGGCCAACGACAACCGCTCCTTGTCCAACGGTTGGACGACCCGCCGCGACGCGGCCCAAGTCCTCGGATTCGATCCCGTGAGGCCGCCTCAGTCGGAGAACGCGTGGTCGGTCCCGCAGAGGCGCGGCGGAGGCGTGGCGGAGACCCTCGTCACCGTTCGCGGCGAAAACGGCTGGCGCAGCCGCTTCTACCTAATTAAGGAAGCGCGCAGCCGAGCGGCCATCGAGAGTGAGCTCGCGCTTCGAGCGGTCTCTGGCGTGCTCCCAGCTGAATTGGCCGGGGCCCTCTCGGTACCGCGCGCCGAGGCGTTCTCTCGCGGCTTCTGGCCTTTTCGGAGGCACTACCTGGTTACCGAAGTGCCGGGACACGTGAATTTCCCCCGGACCGAGTCCTTGCCGACGCCGCAGAAAGCATCGTTGGCCGCTTTCGCCGCGGTATTCGGACTGCGGGTATCGGGACGCGGCGGCCTGCACTTCCGGGACGGCGGGGACCGCTCGGCGCCGATCACGCTGGCTGGGATCGAAGCGATCGGCGCGAGGGAGTCCGTCGACGGAGAAAGGCCGTGGGTCAGCTCGTTCCATCGCAACGCCGCCGGGGACTACGCGGCCGAGGTGGCAAAGTGGCGACGGTGGGGAGAAAGCGAGCCCTGGCGCGAGGTTCACCGCGCTCTGATCAACGCGGGGATCGAGCCTCGGCGGGCCGCGGAGCTCGTGGGAGCGTTCAAGGAAAACCTAGACCGCGCGGAAGGCCGCGTCCGCGGCGACCTCGCGTGGGGCGACCGGCGATTCGAGCAGTGGCAGGGCCGCTACCCGGTCGATGCCCGGACCCGAAGTCTGCTCGACCAGGTCAACGGCGCGGCGGACAAGATACCCGGCGGCGACCTTCTGCCGGTCGTCCGCGCCATCTTGGATCAACCTACGTTCCGTCGCCAACAGCCGTCCGTAGGCGAATTCGGCGAACCGCAACGCGCCCCGAGCGAGCTGCGGCCAGGTCTCCCGTTCGAGGTCGTCGAGGGGATGAACATCGCCTTGAATCGGCCGGACTTCCACCTCCATCCCGACGAGGCGGTCGTGCTCGCGACGGAGCGCCCGAACGGCCTGACGGACGCGGACAGATATCAGGCGACGGCGCGGATGCAGGCTCGCCGCGACAAGCCGGCGGACTGGAACGAGCGGACGGAGGCGGCTCTCAAGCTCCTCGACGACGCGCTGCGCGGGCGCAATCCGGATGGCGGCGGTACGAAGCCCTCTCTCCGGGTGATCCAGGGCGGGCTGGCGCAGGAGAGCGCTCCCAAGCGCGGCCGCGGCACGCTGGTCTCGCTCTCCATCGGCACGCTCGCGCTGGCGGGCTGGACGGCGATCGACGGCATGCTGAAGAGCGCCGGCGCCGCGACTCCGATGCTCGGCGCCGGCAAGCAAGTGGCGGTCTCGGCCATGTTCGGCGATTGGATGACGCCCGCGCTGCTCGGCGGGGCCGCGATCGCGGTTGGGATTGCGGCGTGGGCGCTCCGCCGCGCCGCCGCACTACGCCCGAGGGTCGGGGAGGCCAGGGCTCCCGCCGGGTCCTTGAGGCCATCCGAAGCGAAGGCTCCGGCGGCGAAGACCGCGGCGGCGCCCGCGGATCCGGCGACGCTGGTGCGGACGCTCGACTTTGCCAAACCGGGCATCCGGCGCCGCGGTGACGGCTACGTGGATTCCGTCCCGCTTCCAGCCGCCGAAGCAAAGTTCCAGCGCGATGCGGAACGCGTCGCGGAGCTCATCAGCGCGCTCCACGAAGCGTCGCCCCTGGTGGACGAGAAGTCTCCGGAGCTGCGGACGCTCTATCGGGAGGTCCGCGAGATGACGGAGGACCTGCTGTGGGCGGCGGGTCTCGAGCCGCGCCACTTCATCGTGCATCTCGTGGACGATCCCCAAAGCAACGCCTTCATCCTCCGGCATTCCAACCACGTCTTCATCCATACGGGTCTTGTTCGGGACATCGTCCGTGCCGGCGGGACGAGGGACGCGCTCGCGTTCGTGATCGCGCACGAGCTCACGCACATCCTCCAGAACCGGGAGGACGTTCTGTCCGGGAAGGCGGCGCAGAAGCCGCCGAGGACTCTCGATAACGCCAGGAAGACATTCGTCGAGAACTACACCGACGAATACGACGCCGACTGGCGCGCGCTGCAGCTCCTGGAGGCGCTGCACGTGAAGTCCAATGGACGCAAGAGCTACGTCGTGGGCCAGGCCCCCTTCGTCTTCCGCATGCTCGCGGCGCAGCTGGCAGGGAAGAGATCGAACAACGGGACCGACGTCGAGTCTCCGTTCGGGACCCACCCGCAGCTCCAGGAGCGCATCCGGAGGCTCGAGCTCATCATTCAAGACCTCTATCCTCGGGGAGACTGGGGCCGCGTCGCTCATTTCTCGGACGCGGCGCGGGCGGAGATCCTCGCGGGCACTGAGAGGAGCCGGTTCCTCGAGCTCGCCCGCGGAATGCGGAACTTCGCTCAGTTCGAAGTTCTACTGGACAAGGCGCGCTCCTTGGCGGAGATCGAGTTCTTGGCCATGGCGGCGCTCGAGAAAACCGGGGCGTTCGACGAGTATGCGCTTCCCGATAACAAGATACCGCGTCCCGACGCTAGGAAGTTCCGGAACGAGAAGGTGATCGAGGCGGTCCAGCGCCGGATCGACCGCCTGGCCGAGGCCTCGCCCGAGCTCGCCGCGTACTTCTCCTTCGTGTCGTCGTCCTTGGAGCGGCACGCGAAGGTCGAGAAGACTCGCTCGCCGGACCCGCGCTTCCCCGGCGCGGATCGGACGTTCCGCGAGGTGATCGAGTCGGACCAGACCCGCGAACTCGGGCGTCTCCTGAAGGATCGGTCTATAGAGGAGCTTCGCAGGCTCGTGGAAACGCCGCTGCCGGAGTTCCTGGACGCGGACGGCTACCTCTATTCCCAATACAAAAAGGAAGCCTATGCCGAGCGCAACGTCTTCGATCGCGGCGAGGGCCGCAGCTTCGTCGAGATCTGGATGAGAGCTCTGATGTCGGAGTTCACGGCCAGGCTCGATCGGGGTGAAGCCGGCGTCGAGGAATTGCTCGCCTTCCGAAGCTCGATGCGCGCCGCGCTCCGCAGGCTCAGCGCCGTTACCGGCCGCCACAACTTCATGGTGGTTTCCCTGTCCTTCTTCGATGCCTTCGACCTGCAGCTGGCGAAGCGACTGCTGGACGCGATCGAGCGCGATCCTCGGCGGCATGCGGGTCGAATTCCCGTCCTCCTGGAGATGCTCAAGAATGCAAGGTTCGATTCCAACCAACTGGCGTCCATGTTCCAGCATTCCGAACTCGTCGACATGCTCAAGCGGGTGGGGACCTTGGTGCGCGCCGGCCACGCGGACGCGGGCGTCCCTCGGGCTCTCGCAAGAGGGATGACCGATAAATTGGCGGAGCATCTCTTGGCCTCCGAACTCGAGGCCTATCCCGACTCGATCCTTCCGATCTTCCCCGGGACGGCGAAAGGCGACTTCGCGGCGTTCCTGCTCCTGCTGCGGCAAGCGCACAGCACGGGCGCCAACTATTATGGAGACGAAGTGGTCAAGGCGATGGAGAAAGTCGCCGGGCGCTACGGAATGGACGTCCCGGCGCGCTTCGCGTTCTATCGCGACGCCATGCTGGCTCTCGACGTGCACCTCGTCGAGAACCATCCCGATGAGCGGATCTCTCACGAGTTCAAATCCAAGCTCCACGATCATCTGAGGCAGAGCGTGCTCGAGGCGGCCGATACTCCGGAGTTAAGACGGTTCTTGGCCGGCGCGATGGCGTCTCTCGAGGCGAGGGGCGCGCGCGGCGTGTCGGGGCTGAGCTTCGGCCTGCAGAAGCTCGCCTACCTGTTCTCCATCGGGTCCGGCGAGCACCCCTGGACGCTCCGGCAGGTCCTGTTCGAGCGCGACAGCGACAACTCGGGCAAGGTTCCGGACGCCTACCGCTCGACGCCCGGCAAGCCCGACATCTATCTTCTCCATTGGTGGGACATGGATCACGGCGCGCCGACGAGGACGCTGATGGACCACCCGCTGTGGCGCGAGCCGCTCAGCGCCGACAACCTGGATGCCCTGTACCGGCTCATGAAGGTCCTGTCCGCCGACAAGGGCCTGTTCTCGCGGACGACGACGGAGCATCCGGAGATCTCGCTCGGCGGCCACGAGCTGGCCCGCGTATCCACCTGGGACGAGTATATGAGCGCCTTCGCCATCGAGGCGTTCCTGCTGCGCCTCGGAGTCGATACCCGCAACGCCGGGTTCCGGCCGCGCTTCTTCGCGCCGGGCGATTTCGAGAAAGTCCCGTCGTTCTTCAAGATGTTCGCGGGTGAGCTCTTTGAGATCCCGATCGCCGACCGGGGGGCGCTCTACAAGGACGGCGGCGTCGAGGACGCGCTCAGCCGCAATCGCGCCTATCACGGGGAAGACCCGGAACCGAGGACCCTCCTCCGTCAGCATTTCAACGACGGTCCGATTTCCGGCTACTTCGAGCGCGCCATCGCCTTCATCGACCGCATGCCCGGGACGTACGCGGAGCGGGCGCGCGCCATGGAGCGGGACCTGCCTCCGGGCGTCTTCCGCAACTTCGCCCTGCACGCCCTCTTCCTGCGGGAGCTCAGCTTGACGGCGACGAAAGACGGAGCGCCCGCACGTCTCGATCTGGCGCGGGGTCTTGATTGGGCGTACCTGGCCGCCTTCGTCCGGGAGCATTTCTCGGTGCGCGCCCAGCACGACCTGCTGGACAAGGCGGAGCAGGCGAGCCGGCTCCTGCAGAAGGACTGGAAGCTGGAGAGCCGAAACCAGTCCAGCTTCCGGAGCACGGCGTTCGACGCGGTCCGAGGGAACCTCCGGCCGACCAGCCTGGAGAGCCTGGTGCAGAAGATGAAGGGAGACAAAGGGTATATCCTGATCAAGGACGACTTCGACTCCTCGGGATTCACGCCGTACGAGCACCACATACCGGGCGGGATCGAGTCGTCCATCGAGTTCATTCTCCCGAAGATCGTCTCCGACGCGATCGCCCGCGAGTTCCTGGATGGAGCGGCCGGGTTCGCCAGGGCGATCAAACGTTTCGAAGCGCTCTATCCGCGCGAATCGCCCGTCCGTGACGGGGAACTGGAGCGCATCCTCGTCGCAGGCGAGACCCGTTTCGACGCGGAGCAGGTGCTGGCCCTGTCCAGGCTCCTCTCCAACGGGTCGCTCCGGGACCGGTACTCCCTGGCGGCGCTCGAGCTCGACCGGGACGCCGATCTTAAGCGGTATCGGGCGAGCGCGGATCACGAGCTCTCGCGCATCAAGCACTTCTTCCCGGATTTAACCGAAGGACGCGACGACGTGCTGCATCACTTCATCAACGAACGGGTCACGCATCCGACGGGGCTGCAGGAGGCACAGGCGCTTCTTCTCGGCTCGCGCGGCAACACGCGCACGCAGGCCACTCGGGACCAGCTCTTCGGGCGAGACATCGCAAGAGCGCTCATGGACGCCGGGGCGATGGACCCCGTGACCAAGATGAGCCTCGTCCTCTGGATGCTGGGCTTCGAGACGAAAAAGCCCGATTTCATGCGCGTGCTCGAGCACCGGTATCACATCACGTTCAACGGAGTCCTGGAGAATCGCGTCAGGGACGGGCGCCATTACCGGGATTTCGGCAAGACCGCCTTCGAGAGCAATCTCTCCTTGTTCCTTTTCGGCAAGGACGGCCTGATGAGCGATCGGCACATCCAGGAGATCTTCCTGCGGAGAGTCTTCGACGCCGCCGTCCCCGCCGTCGTCGACGGCGGGCGGCGAGAGCTGCTGCAGAAGGTCTACCTCTCGGTCTTCGAGAGCGCGAGCGCGGCGCGCAAAGAGCGCATCATGCGGAGGCTCTTCGTCGAGATGAGCAAGCTCGCCCGCGACCAGCAGATGCCCGCGGCGGTGAAAGAAGCGAAGGCCGTCCGGGCCTTCCTCGAGTCCATGGGCTTCATCGGCATCAAGTTCGGCCAGTTCCTCGTGAGCTCGCAGCTCGGTCTGCCGGAACACATCGTCGCCGAGCTCAAGACGCTCAACCAGCGCGCCCAGGCCGTCAACAAGGCCGTGGCGTTCGCCGGCATCGACGTCGCCTTCGAGGGGGGCTTCGACGCAATGTTCCGCAGCTTGAGAGAATCTCGAGGCAGCGCGTCCATCAAGGTCGTCTACGAGGCGGTAGGGCTGCAGCACGAGGAGTCGATCGCGAAGATCAAGAGGCCGGACGTCGAGAAGAGCCTCGACGAGGACCTCGGCCTGCTCCGCGGGGTCATCGAGTCCTTGGACGCGTACTTGCGATCCCAGAAGATCCGCCTCCCGGACGACACCGTGGAGCGCGTCCGCAGGATGATCGTGCAGGAGCTGGACTTCAAGCAGGAACAGGCCAATCAGATCGAGATCGGCGCCCACGTGGCCGCCCGGCAGGCAGAGGAGGGCCTCGGATTCGACCAGGCCGCGCAGGCCGTGTTCGCGGCGCTGGGACTCCCGGCGTCGCCGCGACGCAGTTTCGAATTCTACGTCCCGCAGGCGAGGATCCTCGGCGGGAACCTGGTGATGGTCGAGGAGCTCGTCCACGGGACGGTGGTCGGCAACGAGGCCGCGGTCCGCGCGCTCGGGCACGAACCGGCCGAGGTGCGGCGCGCCCTGGCGCGGGAGTTCCTGGCGGAGGTGCTGCTCGACGGCGTGTTCCACGCGGACCTTCACGGCGGCAACGCGATCATCGACAAGAACGGACGCATAAGCCTCATCGACCTGGGGCTCGTAGGACGATTGTCGGCGCCGGACCGCGACGCGCTGCTGCGCCTGGCGCTCTACGCCTACAAGGATCTTCTGAACGGCCTTCCGGCCCCGGCCCGCCTGCTGGCGCAGACGAGGATCGGAGTGCCGAGCGATTCGGAAGCTGCCGCGATCCTGGCGAGGATGAGTTCGCGCCACGTTTCGATCCCAATCAGACAGGTACGGGCCATCGCCCTGGGGAAGGACGCGTCGGCGCAGAAGCTGATGAACCTCCTCGGTCTTGTCGAGGCCTCCAAGGGGACGCTCCGCGATGAATTCGACGTGCTGAGCAAGGCGTTGGGGAGCGCGCGCCACCTTCTTTCGGACTTGAAGCCTGAGGACGCCGTGGAACTCCTGGTCCGTTCCCGGAGGGACCTCGCCACCCAGGTCGCGGCCATGCGGGGCAGCACGCTGGGAGCGCTGCTGCAAAAGCTGGGCCGCGGCGCGGGCGTCCTCGCGGCTTTCGCGGTCTTGGCCCGCGCGCTCACGCCCGACTCGGCCGGCGCCCAGGTCTTTAGCGGGATGGCGGCCGACTGGACCGGGACGTTCGCGGTCGGGGTCGTCGCGGCCGCCGCGGTCTACGGCCTTGTCGCCGCGGCCAGGCGGGTGCTGCGGCCGGCGGCCCGACCGGAGATGGCTCGAGGCGCGGAGTCGGCGGCGAGGCCTTCGGAGACGCCGGACCGCCGAGCCGCCGAACTCGAGGGGGGCGATCCGATTTTGGTCCGTTTCGCCGCGGCCGAGGCGATGGAGCGGCTCCGGGAGCGGGCTCCCCGTGAGCTGTCGAACGGATGGGGCCGTTCCTCGGTCTTCAAGGATTTCTTCGAGGCGGAGCTCGCCGCGGGCAACTTCGACGCGGCGCGCCGTACGATCCAGCGACTGTCCTTCCGGGACCGGCTGGACTCGCTGATCCGCCTGGCCGCCGCCGAAAAGAGGGAGGGGCTCGATCCGGCGGCGACGCTCCGGGAGGCGGAGGCTTTGGTCGCCTCGGACCAAGCGGGATACGGGCCGACGCCCGAGGGCCGGACCCAGAGCTACGCGCATCTCGCGGCGGCCTACCTGGACTTGGGCCTCGACGCCGCGCGCGTGCTGGGCGTCGCGCGCGCGTGGCAGAACCAGCACCATTCGATCGTCAAGGACCGCGCCTTCGGCACCGTCGTCGAACTGGAGATCCGCGCGGGCGTCGTCAGGTCGGCCGCGGAGATTCCGGAGCGCGAGAGAGGTTCCGTCGAGCACCACTCCGCGGCTCTCGCCGCATTGGCGCTGGTCGAGCAGAAAGCGGGGCGCAACGCCGCGCCGCTCCTCGCCCAGGCCGCGGCGGCGATCGAGGCGGCTACCCGCCGGCCTAGGGGTTACTGGCTTGCTCGCGCCGAGGACGCCTTCCGCTCGGTCGCCGGGCTGATGCCGAATACGGACCATGGGTCCAAGAACAGCAAGTACTACGACGCCGCCGCCTCCTACTTCCGCGTCGCTGATTACTCGATGCGGGCCGGCTTGGACCCTGCGCCCTATTTCGAACGCGCGATCGCCGCGGCCGGGCGCACCATGACCTCTCCAAGCCAGGCGAAGAACTTCGCCAGGATCGCCCGCTACGAGCAGGCGGCTCTCTCGGCAAAGCCGGAACCGTATCGGCGCGGCGCGCAGGTGGATCCAAAGGACGAAGCGGCCGCCGCGCGCCTCTCCGCAGAGGCGTGGCGGGCGTCGAGCGCCTTCCGCCGGTTCTCGCCCGATCGGACGGCCGTCGGGACCGGAGAGATCGCCGCGCGCTTCGCCGCGTCGGCGGCCGCGCGCGACGAGAGGGGCGTCCGGGCGCTGGGCTTGTGGCTCCCGCTGGAGCGGCACGAAGCCCTGCTTCGGACCCTTCCGGCCGCGGATCGCGCGTGGGCGGGGATGCTGCTCCGCTCGGGCCGCAGTCTCGCGCCCGGAAGCGACCGCTCCAGCCTGGCGGGACGCGTCGCGGCGGAAGTCCGTGCCGGCGCGCTGGCCGAGAAATCGCCTCAATCCGATCGGCGTCTTAAGGAGGCGACCAACGCCCAAGTCCGCTTGGGGACTCAGCAGTCGATCGAGTCGATGATCGAGGCCGCAGACGCGGCGGCAGCGGGCGGATCGCGCGCGGCGCTCGACCGGATCCTGTATGCGCTGACGCGGACGGGAGCTGCTCCGGCGCTCGCCCGCGCGGCATCGGGCGAAGGCGGGTTCGGTTCCGCCGAGATGCCGCGCCACGTCGCCTGGCTCCTGCTCCGCAATCTCGAGCAAGCGGGCTACGTCGAGAAGGGACTCTCCGCGTACCTCGCCGCGCGGCGCGGCCGGGTGGTCGCCCAGGCCGGGGAGCTGTCTTCTCGCGATAGGGATGCGCTGAAGGTAAAGCTCGAGGAGCAGGACCTCGCGCTCCTGAGGCTCGTCGTGGAGCGGTACCGGGTCCTGCCGGACAAGGCGATGCTCGAGCTGCTGCAAACGGCCCCCTGGAAGTCGGCCTCCGGCGCGGCGCTCGACATCGGCCGAGAGCCCGCCGCCGTCCTGGACCGCGCGGCGGAGATCGGGCGGGAGCTCTCCGGCATTCGCGACCCGGACGCTCTGCTGAGCAGGCTCATGACCTCCCGAGCGGAATCGGTCGCCTACTTCCTTTATAAGGGCGGCCAAGTGGAGTTTCTGTCGCACGACTTCACGTTCGGCGAGTTCCAGGAGCGGTTGAACAACGCGAGCCGGGGCTGGAGGGTCGAGGGTCCCGCGCGTGAACTCGAGGCCGCATTGACGGCCCAAGGTCTCTCGTCCGAAAAGGCCAAGGAGATCGTCAACCGCCTGCGCGAGGGTCGGTTCCCTCTGGGAGAGGAGCGGCAATGGCAGGTCCGCATCGACGTCTCGGACGCGGAAGCCCTCCGGCTCTTGGAAGAGCAGATCGGGGAGGTCCTGGGCCGCGGCGCCGTGGGGGCGCTGCTCAAGTCCGTCGCCTATGTCGAGGCGCTGCGCGCCGCCGCTCACGCGTCGGCCGCGGAGGCGATCGAGCGCGCGAAGGACGGGGCCACGCTCGCCGCGGCGCTCCGCCGAGCCGAGGAAGAGCACCCCGACCTCGCCGCTCAGGCGGTCCGCCGGCTGGAATCCCGTTGGCAGGCCGGGGTGAAGAAAGGGCTGCCCGATCTTCCGCTCCAATCCGTGCTCGAGTCCGACCGCAACGCGACTCCCGCCGCGGCGCTCCTGGCCCGCCTCAGCTCCGAGCGCGCCGCGATCGCTCGCGAGGTGCGCCAACGCGCCGGCCAGGACCGAGCCAGGGTCGAGGAACGCCACGACGAGATCGGACGCAAGAACAACGCCGTGGAGCCAGGGACCTTGCTGGGATACCTGCTCTCCACGATGTTCGAGCGGGGCGTGCCCGCGTTCGCGCGCGAGCGGCTGATCGGCGTCGAGCGGGAGCTCAACGACGCGTTCCGCCAGCTCGCCGAGCTCCAGAAGGCGCGCGCGGGCGGCAAGGCGACGATGCCGAAGACCGTCACTCTGCGCTACTTGGACAAGGCCGCGGACCTCCTGCCGCTCATGCGCTTCGGCGACGCTGTGACCTGCTGCTTCTCGAGCGGGAAGGCGGACGGCAGGACGCACGTGCCGATGCTGTGGCGGGACCCGCTCTCCTTTGTGTTCCTGGTCGAGGAACCGATCCCGGGCACCGGCCGCACGCGAGCGATCGGCTTCGCCTTCGGCGGCTTCGCTCTCAATGAGAAGGGCAAGCCGGCGACGCTTCTCAATCTCTACTTCCGTCAGCGAACGGGCCCCGCGGCCGAGGCCCTGCTCAACTCGATCGAAGCCCGCTTCTCGAGGCCGCTCGGAATGGCGGAGCAGTTCATGGCGACGCGTTTCGGCGGCCGCGTCGACTTGAGCTCCGAGTGGAGCAATGCAAGCCGCCGCATCAACCGCCTGAACGGCCTCGGCGAAGGCAAGATGTACGACGACTTCATGCTCGACGCGGACAATATCCCCGCTCGGACCGACAAGGACGTTTGGCACCGCGCGGTGCGGGCGAAGAACGCGCTCGCGTGGCTCGGCGTCGCGGGCGGCGCGCTCACCTTCGCGAGGGAATTCATCGGCGTCGCGCAGGCCGGGTTCGAGTCGACGCCGGCCATGGTGGCCGCTGACTGGTTCGTCAGCGGCGGGCTCGGCCTGGCGGCCCTCGGCGCGGTCTGGGCGGCGAGGCGGCTCCTCTCCTACGCGTTCGGCCGCGGCGCCGAGCGCGCGGGACGAAGCGAGTCCGGGAACGCGCAGCAGCGGCCCGTTGACGCCCACGTCGAGCGCTTCAACGCGCATATCCTGTCCGGCAAGGGCGTCGTGCGCGTCCTCTACGATATATTCCGGGACCGCAGTCTCCTCCCGCAAAACGGGGTATACCACGCGACGGGCACCGGCAACGACCATTACGAGTGGACGATCCCGCTGATGGCGCGTCCGGACATCCGAATCGTCGTCAGCGAGCCCGGCAACCAGGGATGGGGCGGAGCGTATGGTCAGGTCACCAGCTTCCCGCGCTTCCTAGTGGGCGTGTGGGGGGAGATGCTGGCGCGAAATCCGGACGTGCTGCTGCGCGGGGGACTCAAGTACCTCAATCCGTGGACTCTCTACAGGGACGCGCGTCGCCGAGTGTCCGTGATCCCGGACCGAGCGATGACGAGCTTCCCGCCGCGAGGCGTCGGCGTCCATCATACTGCCGAGGCCGGAGCGCTCGTGCCCAAGGCCGATCTCATGTTCGCTCGGCTACCGGTAGGGGATCATGACCAGCTCGTCGCCGCGGTCGACGCCCAACTCACGCGCAACGGGGTCTACTGGTCGTTCAGCGACGGCGCCGGCCCGGAGCAGTTCAAGGGCAGATTCGAAACGAAGGAGACTGCTTTCTCCGGCGCCGCGATCTTCTCGCGGCCGGGCATGCGCGGTTCCTCGCGGCAACGTTTCTTGGGCGTGGACCGCCGCAGCGGATTCTTGTTCCTGGCCGCTCGTCCTCGTGCGGCGCAGGATCGCGCAGACGCCGATCGCGAAGTCTCAGTCGCACCGCGCGAAACGACGACCGTCCAAGCTAAGCCCCCGGATGTCCGCGCCTCCGAGCTTCGCGCGGCGCTCAAGGGTCCTGAGGGGACAGCGAGCGCGTCCCGCCTCGAACCGGTCGAGCGCGTCGACAAGCTTTCGAGCCTGAAGCACATCGCCACGGATCGCGCGGGCCGGTCGTTCTGGTACGACGCCGAGCTGAAGGGCGTGCGCGTCTTCGAAGCCGACGGCAAGTCGAAACTTCCGCTGCTCGAGTGCCTCCACTGCGACCACGGCTTCGTCGACGGCCGCGGCCGGCTGTTCGTGCCGAACAACTATTACGCCCAAATCGACGTCTTCGACGCGGAGCTAAAGCCGGCGGGTGTGATCAAGGACTTCCAGCGGAGCAACTGGCGGACCGGGTTCGTCGACTCCCAGGGACGGATCGTCGTCGTTTCCCGCGCCGGAAGCGTGGTGATCCACGATGGCGCCGCGTCCGGCGGGGAGTTCAAGAGGATCGGTGCGGCCTCGCCGGATTTCGGAAACGAGCGGACCGGGTTGATCACGGACGCGGTGGTCGACGGCAAGCATCGGATCCATGTGATGATGCCGGAGACTCACATGGTCCAGGTCTTCGAACTTGAGAGCGGACGCGAGGCCCGGTTGAAGCGCGTGGCGGTATTCGGCAAGGTCGGAGAGACGGGTCTAGACGACGCCCATTTCGACCGGATTCTCTCGATCGCCTCCGATCCGCGCGGTGACGTCTACGTCCTCGATCGGGCTCAGCGCCTCCGGGTATTCAGGGACCTCCAGCTCGTACAGACGCTCCCCTCGAACCACCGTACTCGCTCGGCGACGGTGGGGCTCGAAGTAGGCGGAGACGTGGTCGTGCGGGACGACGATATGGGTTGGCGCTACAGGTGGACTCGCGCCGCGGAACCGTCGGTCGAGGCGTTCGCCGAGCGCTTTTCGAAATCCGGGCTCAGCGAAGCGCAATTCGAGGCGACTGTCCGCGCCTTCGCGGCCGCGCGAGAGCTCGCCGCGAACGAGCCGGCGCTTCTCGACGTCGTCTTGGCGGCCCCGGGATTGATGGCGGGATCCTCCCGGTTCGAGTCGGACGTGCGTGCGCTCATGACGGGGCGGCCGGGCGAGAACTTGTTGCGCCTGACGCAGCTCGCGATCGACGCGGAGTTCCCGAACCTCCCGCCACTCAAGGACACGACCCACCCGGACGCGGGCATCGGGACCGAGATCCCGGGCTCGGTGAAGGTCCCGGCGCGGATCGACCGGATCTTCGACGAGGTGCGGCTTGCCGAGATGATCCGCAACGGTCACGTGATCCCGCTCTCCGATCAGCTCGGTAGAAAGGGAGAGATTCTCTGGCGGGCCGATCCCAAGGCGCTCTCGGAGTATCTGGCGGCGGGCAACACGGACGTCAAAGACGTGTTCCTCGTGCCGCTACAGGACCCTAGCCCGTATGTCGGCAGCAGGACTCACAACCGCTCCCTGCATTCCGAAGACAAGGCGAGCGGGCCTCCGGCGCCGTGGCATACGGTCGTCAAGGGAGTCGGAGTCAAAGCGGAGGAGGATAAGGCGCGCCGCGATGGCCTCGTGCTCGGCTTCCGCTACGACGCCAGCGCGAGGATCAACACGCAGGCGTTCCGAGGCGGCCAGGAGGAGAGCCACGCGCCGGAGCTCAAGCTCTCCGAGATGGAGGCGACGTACCAGGTGGCGGAGCGCAGCGGGGATTGGGCGCTCCGCGCGGCGCGGAAACTCGGCGGCAATTCGGATGTTTTCATCAATCCCGCCGCCGCCTTCAAGCCGATCGGCGTGCCCGTTTTCGTGGAGCACGAGACCGACGCCGGCAGGGCTTGGCGCGAGCGATTCCAGATCAAGGGCGTCGCCGCGCCGAAGGGCGTCGTGATCGTACGACACGGCGCCGCGCTGGAGCATATCGGTTCTGTCCCGCGCCGGATCGTCGATACGCATACGCTGACGGCCTACAGCGCGCTCTTGCCCACAAGGCTCGCGGAGATTCTGCGCGAGCCGGAGCTCCTCGCGCCGTATTTCCGCCGGATGGGTCTCGAGTATTCCGGCGACCACGGCTCGCCCAAGTTCAAGGCCGCGGCCAACCGGCTGCTGCTCCGGTCGGCGGCTCAGTACGCCGTCTTCTCCCACATCATCAATACACGCCTGGGCCTCTATACCGGCCGCGAGGGGATCTCCACGGTGCGAAGCCGCGACAACATGAACCTGTGGGTCGCGTTCGACTTCGACTCGACCGAAGCGCCTCCCCATCGCAGCGAAATTCCGGCGGAGCAGAACGCGATCTTCACGCGGCACATCTATGAGTACGCGAAGCTCCTAGGCGTCGATCCCATGCCGCTGCGCCGGGCCTACGAGCGCATGGTGGCGCTGGGTCGCGTGCATATGGCGCATCCCGAGGAGCATGTAGCCCCGGAGAGCTCGGCGCCGGCGACGAGCCGGCCCGCGCCGGAGCCGCCTCGCCCCGCCGGAGGCAGGTGGCGCGGCATGGCGACCTTGGCGGCGTGGGGCGCCTTCGGGGGACTCCTTGGCCCGAAGATGATCGGCGGCGCCCATGCGGCGGAGTTCGGCGTCCGGCATCTCATCGACGCGTCGCTTCTGGTCGACTTCGGCGCGGCCGCGCTCGCCACGATCGCCGTCGTAGCCGTCGTCCGAGGCGTGCGGAGCCTCCTCTCCTCGCGGCGGATTTCGGAACCGTCCGCCTCGGGCGCGGTCCGCGCGCCTGCGGCGGCGCCCGGCGCCCCCGTGTTCGGCAAGCGGCGGAGCGCGCCGGAATTCGGGCGCCTCGAGTGGCGGGCCATGGAAGGAAATCAGGGCATCTATTTAATGCACAAGAAGCTCTTCGCGGGCAGGGAATACGGCTTGGGCGACGCGCAGCGAAAGGCGTACCGGGTCTCCTTCGACCGGTTCGGCGATCCCGTCGATGCGGCGGGCCAAAAGCTCCCGAGGGGCCGCTACCTGTTCGTCCTCGTGCCGAGCGCCGATCATCCGCTCGGCCTCTACGCGGTGGCGATGAACGCGCCTGCGCCGGCGTCTCGGACCGCGATCGGGCGCTGGATCGCGCGGCTCGTGCCGGACCGGCGCGAATGGAAGCACAGCTCGCTCTCCGGCGGCCGGAAAGTCGCCGGGGTGGGGGAGTTTGTCGTGGGCGGCGAGGGCGTGGTCTTTAACGACCGGTCCGGCCACTATGAGCCTCCCGCGCGGTTCCTGCTTCAGACGGCCAATTGGCTCCGGGACAGCGGCGTAGCCGGGCTTGATCGCGCCCGCTTCGAGGTCTGGGTCGACAAGGCCGTCTCGGCTAAGCCCGAGGCGACTGGACTCACTCATGCTCAGCTTTCAGAGTACGTGAACGGGGCGCAGAACCGCCCGGCGCAATCTCGCGCGACGTTCGGCCGCGTATCGCGAGGCGTAGGGATTGCCTTGGTTCTAGGCGCGGCCGGCGCGCTCACTCTCATCGATTCGACGGTTTCAGGCGGGCTCGTGACGGCGTCGATCATCCTGCCGGCGATGCTGCCGCGTCCGGAGGAAGGTCCGACCGGCGGCGGTCCTCGTCCGCGGCGCGACGTTAGGACTTTCCGTACGTTCGACGATGTCCCGAAAGCGCCCGTCGAACGGATGACGGGCGTCACGTTGAGGACGGGCTACGAGAGCCGGTGGGACTGGAGCGTCCTGGAAGGCGTTCTTCGCGACGGGCGGACCGTCGAGCTCCATCCGTTCTACAAGGACTTTCTCGGGACGGAGGGCTGGGAACAGACTCTCGCCCGGAAGGCGAGGACCGCGGAGACGATTGCGGCCGAGGGGCTTTCGCCTGAGTTTCATGGCGTATGGGAGTCGCCGGAAGGGAGGCTCTTCCTGGTGACCGATAAGGTCGTCGGCGATCGGACATGGCCCGTCACCGACGCGTCGTTTAGGGACCTGGAAGAGTTCCTAGGGCGGCTGCGCGGCGATTCCTCTGTCTATCCTAACTCCCGTCACGATCGCCGAGGGTACGAGATGGAGTTCGTCAGGGACCGAGACGGAAGGCTGTCGATCGCCGAGCCGCTGCAGTCGATGTGGATCTGGTGGAACCGCCCTGCGGAGCGTCCGACGAACGCGATCATGGAGCGCAACGAAATCCTGGATGCCGCGATGATGCGCGTGCGCCTGCTCGAGCAGGCGCCGGTCGACGTAGGAACCCGGTTCTTAAGGGAACTCCGCAATGATCCGGCGAAGACTAGGATCTACGACGGGGTCATGGAGCTTCTCGGCTCCGCGCGGCGCGATGTTGGGGTGCAGTACGGGGCGTTCCTCCGCGAATGGGTCGGGGAGCGCCGCGCCGCCGCCGAGTACGACCGCGACGCTAACATCGCCATCCTTCAGGACAGGATCACGGGCAAGGAGTGGGGCGTCAAAGAGGAAGCGCTACTGCAGGCTCGGTTCCTGATGCAGGAGGTGCTGCGTCGGGTGGACCCGCTCATTTTGAAGAATATGGTCGTGAATCGGGTCACGGCGATCGTGTTTCCGGAGCGGTGGAGTCTGACCGATCTCACCATCGCGCGCAACCTTCCCGTCCATACCAAGGACGGCCGCCTGTATCGGGACCTGGATGGGGTCGCCTTCCAATTTAAGGCCGAGGACGGCTCATACGCCTTCGTCGTCAGCGAGAGGACGCTGATGAAGACGCACGAGGGCTACAAGACGAACGAGGTCTTCGTGCACGAATTGGGACACATGGTCCACATGCACGGCATGACGCCGATTCTGGAGTGGGCCGGCAAGAGGGACTTCGGCCAGCGCCGGCCGACGTGGTCGGAGCGGTTCTCCGGCGTCGCCGATCGCCTGCGGACTGGCGGCCGGCTCGCTCGGCTGGACCGGCTCGCGAAGGACGCGTCGCGGGACCCCGTCTCCGACCACGAGGTCAAGACCGCGTTCAAGATGACCGAGGAGATCCCGGCCAAGGACATGCTCGGGACCTACGCGAAACAGGACGAGCATGAGCTCTTCGCGCAGCTGACGTCCGCCTACTTCGACATCCTGTCGGACTGGGGGCGGCGCATCTCGACTCTCGATTCGCTCCTGCGCTCTAGGCCGGACCTGGCCGAGCTCGCGTACCGCGTCTACGGTCCCGCGCGCAGTTTGAAGGGGGCGCGATTCGACGAGACGCCGGCGAAGGACAAGCCGGAGCCGGCCGCGCCGAAGGACGACATCCGCCGCACGCCCGAGCCGCCGTCGCGGCCCGGCGGCATCCGTCCCGCGGCGCCCGCTGGCATCCGGACGTGGCGCGCCGCTGCGGTCATCCTCTTGGCGGGCGGAACGCTGGCGTTCATGGGAATCCACATCCCTCAGTTCCTAACGAACGTCGACCTGCTGTACCAGGGAACGGCCGCCGCCGTGACGAAACTCGCCGCGATCCCGTGGGCGGCGTACGTGATCGGCAATTTCGTGAACCTCCACGTGCTCCACGACTACGCGAGGGAGAAGCCGAAGGTGATAGAGGAGCACAACTGGGTGGATCGCCTCATCAACAAGCTTTCCGTCGCCGGCCCGGTGATGCAGGCCTCCGCTGTCGTCGCGGCCTCCTTCATCGTGGGAACGCTCTGGCTCGGCCAGTGGATGGCGCCGGCCGGCGCGGCGCTCATCATGCCGGCCTGGGCGATGGTCGCGGCCGTGCCGGTGGTCGGGCTGCAGGTGACAAACGTCGCGGCTTACTTCTTAAAGGAAAGGGGATGGATGAGCGAGCGCCGTTGGAATCAGATCGTGCGCGCGACGGAGTTGACGGGCTTCGCTGCGCTCGGTCAAGGCCTTGCGTTCCTCGTGGATGGAAACGCTTCGTTTCTGCCCGGACTCGCCGCACTGGCGGTGGGCGGGGCGATGCTCTGGAGCCGCACCGGAGATTCGGAGGTCTCGCGCTGGCGGAAGGCGCTGCGCTGGGACAATATCGTCACGGTGAACCGGATCGTGATGATGTTTTACGGGCTCCCCGCGCTTTTCGGCCAGATGTATTTCCATCGAGAAACCATCGAGGGGATCGACATCCGCAGTCAGCTCTTGGGTGCTTCCGGCAACCTGGCCGCCATACCGCAGTCGCTCATTGAGAAAAAGCGGATGCTGCTGTTGGGAAGCCTCTACGGAAGCGCCTCGAGCATCCCGGTTTTCGGATTCTTGTTGAGCAACGGCGCGATCAGCGCCCTCCAGTTCACGGCGGGAGCCGGCGTCTCTGCGGTATTCCTCATGGGCACATTCTGGGCTCACTTCAAGGTCAAAAGACTGGAGAACGCCGCGACGCAGAAGGGCGCTCAGCCCGTGGCCGCCTCCGGCGCAGAGCACCGCGCGCGCGCGCCGAAGGCCTCTTCCAAGACAGGCATCAAGATCGTGTCGCGCCGGGTTTTGCCGCGCGCCGGCGAGCCGGACGACGCCGGTCGTTAGGTCCGAAGGTCCCAAAAATTGTCGACACGAAATCCCGGAAATTTGCGATAATGGGGCCAGAAGGCCTATGACAAGCCAAGCCGCGACGATCCCCACCTTTTTTGAAGCGATGCTGCCGGAGCAGTCCCGTACGGTCTATTTCGTGGAGGCCGTCTGCCTGAGCCTCCTCATCGGGCTCCTCGCGCAGATCCAGATCGTTCTTCCGTTCACTCCGGTCCCGATCACGGGTCAGACGCTCGGCGTCTTGTACTCGGGCGCGCTCTTGGGAAGCCGCTGGGGCACGCTGTCGGTCGCGATGTACGTGATGGAAGGCTGCATGGGTCTGCCCGTGTTCGCCGGGGGATTCGCCGGCGCCGCCGTCCTGCTCGGGCCGACCGGGGGATACATTCTCGGATTCATTCCGGCCGCGTGGTGCGTCGGCCGATTGGCGGAGCGGGGCTGGGGCCGCACGCCGTTCAGCGCCGCGACCATGATGCTGCTCGGCAGCGCGGTGATCTTCGCTTTCGGCCTCGCGGGCCTCGCGCGCTTCGTGCCGGCCGGCAAGCTCCTTTCCTTCGGCCTGTTCCCGTTCATCACGGGCGACCTGTTCAAGTCCTGCTTGTCCGCCGCCGCGCTGCCCGCCGGCTGGAAGCTTCTGGGACGCCGGGCGCGCCGGAAGTAATCCCGCCTCATATCGTCGCTCGCGTCGTTCCGGAAGACCCTCAATATTGACATCCCGGCCATCGAGGGTTAGACTTACTCGACTTCCGAAGTGGAGTCGACCATGGCCGTCGAAACGACCGCATCCGGCGCAGTCTCCGATCGCGCGATCCTAGGCAGGCTCGTACGATTCAACGCGTGGACGAAGGAGCATGTCAACGAGATCGTGATCGGCGTCATCGCCTGGGGACTTCTGCGGCCGCAGCACGGCATGGCGCTCAAGCGCCTGCGCTTCCTCGAGATTCCCGGCGTCCATTGGGCGATCGATCTCCCGACACTCGCGCTGGCGCTGGTCGTGCTGTCGGCGAGCGTTCGCTGCGAGGCGGCGTCGTGGAAGGGCCTCCTGTCGCGGAGCCGCGCGGGCTGGATCACCTTGGGCGGCGTGTTCGCGGTCATCCCCATCGTCGCGTTCATCGCGAGCCTGATCGCGAGGACCTTTCTCGAGGGCCGATCGAACCACGAGCTGCAGATGGGCTTCGTCTTTGTGGCCGTGATGCCCGTGGCGGTCTCCTCCTCGTTCTGGGTCCGAGTCAATCGGGGCTTTCTTCCCTTGGTGCTCGCGCTCGCCGTCGTCGGCGCGGGCGCGGCCGCGCTGACGATCCCGGCCTACCTCCATCTGATCATCGGCTCGGCACCGTCGATGGTGCGGGTGCCGGTGGGGGATCTGGCCCGCCAACTGATCCTCGCCGTCGCGATACCCGTCGTCGTCGGCGCGGCCGCGAACGCGCGCCCGGGACTTGCGCAGCGGTGGGAGCCGGCTCTCTCGGCGCTCGGAACGCTCGGCTTTCTCGCGGTCGCGCTGATTTCGGCGGCCGGCGCGAAGGCCCAGCTGGCCGCCACCGGCGACGCCTTCGTGTCCGCCTTGATCCTGACTTTCCTCTGCAACCTGGTCTGCTTTTGGGCCGGCATCCGCATGGCGCGCTACTTCGGGCTTTGGCGCGAGGACGCGATCGCCCTCGTCTACGCAAGCGGGATGCGGGACCACGGCGTCGCGATGGCCGTCGGCGCCTCGAGCTTCGCGCACATGCCGCTCGTCACGCTCCCGGCCGCGATCTTGGGCGTGACCCAGCACGTCATCGCCGCCTTTCTCAGCCGCTCCTTCAGCCGGCCGGACGGAGGCCTGCTCGGGCCGGCGATCGGCAGCGACGCGCGCGCCCTGGAAGGCTACTTGACGGATCTTTATGGCGTCGAGGCGCTGCGGACGCCGAGCGCGAGCGTCGCCGTGTTCCACATCTCAGGCGACGCGGACCTTAGGGCGATCGTCGCGGCGGTGCGAGGGGCGCTTCGCTCGTCGGACTACGTCTGCGCGCTGTCGCCCGGAGGCTTTGCGGTCCTTCTCGCGGGCGCCGCGGACCACCACGTCATGGTGTACGAGCGGACTCTGAAGCGGGTGGGAGAGCGGTTCCCCGGACTCGATCTCCGGTGGAGCGGCGTACATTCGAGCGGCTACCGGCAGCCTGCGGACCTTCTTAAGGACGTCTTCGCGCGCGCGGACAGCCCCGCCGCCGACCGCTTCACCGCCAAGGCCGGCGCCTGACGCGGACCTCGACGAGAGCACCCGCGAATATCCTCCTCCCTTAGCCCTGCGCGGGACTGGGTCCTTTCGGCCTGGGCGAGCCCCGACCTTGGCGATATCCTGGTCTCGTAGGAAGGAGCATTTCGCAAGACATCGCAGGAGGGCTGCGACATCTCCTTCGTCATGTCGTTCATCCGGGGGGCAGGAGATCATGAAGATGGCATTGGCGGTTCTCGCGTCGGCGCTGGCGGTCCAGGCGGCGTCGGCGGAGGAAGGACTCAACGGCATCATTCGGGCGTACGAGCAGGCCGCGCCCGCGGTCCAAGGATTCGCGTCCGAGCGAGCGGAGCTTCAGCAGGTCCAAGCCGGCGCCGAAACCTCGATCGTCGGGCGCTGGCGGTCGGACGAGACGGGCAACATCATCCGGCTGGAGGAAACGGGCGGAGTGGTCGGCGGCGTGATCGACACGATCGCCAATCCGGACGTGCTCCATCCCGCGCTTCAGCGGGTCGGCGCCCAGGTCGTGCGCGGAATGCGCGCGGCGGGTTCCGGGAAATGGACGGGCGGGCAGGTCATGAAGTCGGAGGAGAACTCGTGGTACAAGGGCAGCGCTTATCTCGAGAACGGGAAGCTGCGCCTCGAAGGCTGCATCAGCATCTTCCTCATTGGGGACCAATGCAAGTCTAAGGAATATACGCGCATTCCGTAAGTCGTCCCTTTCCTTAAAGAAAGCCAGGGCTCCGTTTCGGCGGGGCCCCTTTCTTTTCCCCAAAAGCGAAAAATCGCGGGAAAACTGATACACTAGCGCGCGAATTCTTGTAACTGAAATCCCATTGACAGAAAATGACGGTGGGGCTAGACTAATTGAGTTGTTGGGCGCAGTCCAATCGCATTGATGAAAAGTAAGTCCTTGTGGGTCGAGGCCCTCATCGGCCTCGCATTGACCTTATTCGTCCTCTTCGGCTACGTCGCGCCGGGGTCGATCGCGGGCTCTTTGACGGAGGCGCTCGAGCTCAAGTCCTACGACAAACGATCGGCGCTCCGGGATTCGATCGATGCCGGGGGGGCCGATATCGCGTTGATCGCCATCGACGACGAGTCGCTGGCGCGCCTGGGCCGCTGGCCGTGGCCGAGGGCCCGGCTCGCGCAGATGATCGATCACCTGGTCACGGCGAAGGCGAGAGTGATCGGGCTGAGCATCCTTCTGTCGGAGAGCGAGCAGAACCAGGGCCTGGCCGAGATCCAGGCGCTCCAAGCGCGCTACGACGAGCTGATCAAGTCGAAGAAGCTGATCGACAAGGGCTCCAATTTCAGTCTGGAGTTCTCCTCCTCGGCCGTGAGGCTGAACTCGGACGAGAAGCTTCGGGCCTCCATCGCCGCCGCGCGCAACGTCGTGCTGCCGATGTACTTCTCCGGCGGCGGGCCCGTCGGCGCCAAGCCGGAGCCTCTGCCTCCGGCGCTGTCGAGCGGAACGCTGTCCGTGAAGCTCGCGAGCGCGGAGGAAGCCGGCCTCGGAGCGGTGCCGGAGCTCGAGGGAGCCAAGCCGATCATCCCCATCACCTCCTTCGTCGAAGGGGCCAAGGGAGTCGGCTACGACAACCTGTACCAGGATTTCGACGGCGTCGTCCGGGCCGTGTATCCGACGGTCAAGTACGACGGCAAGTTCCTGCCGTCCTTCCCGCTCGAGCTCGTCGCGCGCTACCTGGGTTTCGAGCACTCCGACGTCAAAGTGCGCCCCGGCAAGATGATCGAGTTCGGCAATACGAAGGTTCCGCTCGACGAGAATAACAAGATGCTCGTGACGTTCACGTACAACGGCGGCGGCTCCACGGGATTTCGGAGCTACTCGTTCTTCGACGTGCTCAACGGCAAGGTCTCGATGGACGTGTTCAAGGACAAGATCGTCCTCCTGGGTGCGACCGCGGCCGGCGTGGCGACGCTGTACGTGACGCCCGTTTCGCGAAGCCTGCCCGGCATGGAGGTCGAGGCGAACGTCATCGAGAACATCCTGTCCCACAAGTTCCTGGTGCGGCCGGAGTGGGCCTTCAACGCGGAGCTCGGCGCGACGGTCTTCATCGGGCTCTTCATCATGTTCCTCCTCCCCCGGATGCGGGCTTTCAGCGGCGCGGCGATTTCGCTGCTTTTCGTCGTGGCCTTGTACGGCGCCGGGACGTACCTGTTCGTCAAGGGGCAATGGCTCAAGGTGACCTACCCGGCCTTCCTACTCGGCGTCGGCTACGTCGTGATCCAGACAAAGCGCTTCATCTTCACCGAGCGCGGCAAGGAACTCGTCGAGGCGTCGGCCATCGAGACGAACAAGATGCTTGGCCTGTCCTTCCAGGGGCAGGGCATGCTCGATCTTTCGTTCGATAAGTTCCGCCTCTGCCCGATCGACGATCAATTGAAGGACCTCCTCTACAACCTCGCGCTCGACTTCGAGCGCAAGCGCCAGTACAACAAGGCGGTAGCCGTCTACGAGCACATCGCGACCAAGGACCCGAAGTACAAGGACATCCAGGACAAGATAAAGGTGCTGAAGCAGGCGTCCGAAGGCGCGGTGTTCGGCGGCATCGGCGGCGGGCACAAGGAAGGCACCGTCCTCATGTCGGGGGGCGCCTCGAAGCCGACGTTGGGCCGCTACGAGATCGAGAAGGAACTCGGCCGCGGCGCCATGGGCATCGTGTATCTGGGCAAGGATCCGAAGATCAACCGCAAGGTCGCAATCAAGACGATGATGATGGAAGAGGGGACCGACGCCGCCGCGGTGAAGGAGACCAAGGAGCGCTTCTTCCGCGAGGCCGAGTCGGCGGGCACCCTGAACCATCCCAACATCATCCGCATCTTCGACGCCGGCGAGGAGCACGACGTCTGCTACATCGCCATGGAGCTCCTCGACGGGCACGATTTCACGAAGTACACGGCGAAGGAGGCGCTCCTGCCGCTCGACAAGCTCGTCGAGTATTTCGCGCAGGTCGCGGAGGCGCTCGATTACGCCCATGCGCAGGGCATCGTCCACCGGGACATCAAGCCGGCCAACATCATGCACTTGAAGGACGGGACCGTGCGCGTCGCCGACTTCGGCATCGCCAGAATCACCGCCTCGTCCAAGACAGCCACGGGCACGGTCATGGGCACGCCGTCGTACATGAGCCCCGAGCAGGTCGCCGGCAAGAAGGTGGACGGGCGTTCCGACCTCTTCAGCCTGGGCGTCGCGCTGTACGAGATGTCGGTCGGGGAGAAGCCCTTCAAGGGCGGCGAAGGCATCGGTACCTTGCTCTTTCAGATCGCCAACGATCCTGAGCCCGAGCCGACGCAGGTCAACGCAAACGTCCCACCGGGCTTGAGCCAAGTGATCCACAAGGCCCTCAAGAAGAATCCGGACGAGCGCTATCAGCGCGGGTCCCAGATGGCAGCCGACCTCAGGACGTGCTTGTCCGGAGCCAAACCCGCGGAGGCCGCGGCACCCGCCCCGGCGGCCGCTTCCGTTCCCGCGTCGACGACCATGCCGGTTCCGACTGCCGAGCTGCCCGCGGCCGTCGCCGTCGCGGCCGCATCGGCGATGACGCCGGAGGAGCTCGCCGCGTCCATCATCGCCCCGCCGAGCGACGGTACGACGCCCGTGCCGGTTCAGCCGGTCGAGAAGACGGTGACGCAGATACAGCTGCCCGCCGTGGACGTCCAGCCGGCCCCGCAGGCGGCACCAGCGCCGGCGCCGGCTTCGGCGGATTCTACGATCCGCCTGACGACGCCGAAGGAGCCCGCATGAGCAAGCTTTCCTGGGACATCGCCGGAAAAACGGACCCAGGCTGTGTCCGTGAAAACAACGAGGACAGCCTGGCGGTGGACCTGAGGCTGGGACTCCTCGTCGTCGCCGACGGCATGGGCGGCCACAACGCCGGAGAGGTGGCGAGCCGCATGGCGACGGAAACGATCCTCGATTACGCCCGGAAGATGATCGGGGGCGACAAGCAGATGATCCCGGAAGGGGGGGACGCGTCGAAGTCCGTCAAAGCCCGGCAACTCGAGTACTTCGTCCAGACCGCCAACACTTTGATCTTCGAGAAAGCCCGCGTCATCCCCCAGGATCACGGCATGGGCACGACGGTCGTCGCGGTCTTGGCCGACGACGGCGCCGCGACCGTGGCCCACGTGGGGGACAGCCGGCTGTACCTGTTCCGGCGCGGAGCGCTGGAGGCGCTGACGGAGGACCATTCCCTCGTCGCGGACCAGGTCCGGCGGGGCCTCATCACGGCGGAGCAGGCGGAGAAGTCCTCGATGCAGAACATCTTGACCCGCGCCCTGGGCACCGAGCCGAACGTCGTCGTCGACCTGCAGGACTATCCGGTCCTGCCGGGCGACGTCCTGCTCCTATGCACGGACGGGCTCACGAAAATGGTCTCTGAGGCCGAGATCGCCAAGACGCTTTCGTCGTCGCCGACGGCTCTGTCGGCGTGCGACAGCCTCATCGCCGCGGCGAGGGCCGCGGGAGGGGTGGACAACATCACGGTCGTCGCCGCATTTTCCGCGAAGAAGCCGGGAATGAAGGGATTGTTGGGGAAGATTTTCGGGACGTAGACGGAACTTAGGCCGCACCGAGCCAGGGAGACGAGAGATGCCCAAATTGCTGCTCAAGTTCAACGCCGCGGTCATCAAAGAGTACGCCATGGACAAGCCCTCGTTCACGATCGGGCGCAAGCCCGACAACGACGTCGTGATCGACAATCCGGCGGTGTCCGGGCACCATTGCAAGATCTCCTTGCAGGGAGACACGTTCTACGTCGAGGACCTCGAGTCGACGAACGGCACGTACGTCAACGAAAAACGGATCATGAAGGCGGGCCTGCACCACAACGACGTGGTCGGCCTGGCGACCAAGCACGTCCTGGTGTTCATGGAGGACAAGCCGGCCGCCGAGACGGCGCCCGTGCAGAAGGCTCCCGCCGCCGAGGCGACGATGATGCTGTCGCCGGAGAAGCAGGCCGAGATGGCGAAGGCAGGTACCGCCTCGGCCGGAGCCGGTCAGCCCGAGAAAGTCGGCGGGCTGCGCATCCTCAAGGGCGTGGTGTCCAATCCCGAGTACGAACTCAAGGGCATGTCCACCTATATCGGAAAATCCGACCGCGTCCAGGTGCAGATCAAGGGCACGGGGCTGTTCGGCTCCGCCCCCGAAGTCGCCGCGTCGATCCACCGAAAGCCCGAGGGATTCGTCCTCAAGGCGGTGCAGTCCGGCTACCCCGTGGTCAACGGCTCGACCGTGGCGGACCAGGTCGTCCTCAAGGACGGCGACATCATCGACTGCGGCGGCACGACGATGCAATTCTACATCAAGGAAGGCGCCGCGGCCTGACGCCGGCGCCGAGCGTCGAGTGATGAGCAACGGCCGTTACTCGGCGCTTGTCCCTGGCGGATCCAAGAGCCTTTCCCTGCTCGTCGTCGCGCTCTTTGTCGCGCCATGCCTGTCGTACGCGGGACCGACCGCGAGCGAATACAAGCGCCAGGCCGACGAGGCGAAGGACAACCAGGCCCGCATCGACCTCACCACCAAGGCTATCGAGGCGTGGACGGAGCCGGAGGGCAAGAGTCTGCTGGCGTGGATCTATCAGCTCCGCGCCAACGCCTACCACGACATCGCCGAGTTCGAGCCCGCGCTGGCGGACATCGACAAGTCTCTCGAGCTCGTTCCCGGCAACGGCTATTCCCTCGACATCCGGGGAGCCATCCTGTCTTCCATGGGACGCTGCGACGAAGCGATCGAAGCGCGGACGGCGGCGATAAAATCCGAGGAGGACGACAAGTCGCGCAAAGGGCCGGTCAGCTGGCATTACTACTTCAACCGCGCCAACGACAGGATCAACTGCCTCAAAACGCCGGAGCAGGGATTCCCCGACCTGGCGACGGCGGCGAGCCTGGCCCGCAAGGCCAAGGACCCTCGAGGCGCCTACGAGGCGACCGCCTTCAAGGCGAGGACTCTCTGCAAGCTGAAGAAGTACCAGCAGGGACTCGCCATCCTGCGCGGCCTCGTGGGCAGCAAGGACAGCCCGCGCGTCCAGTTCGACCTGGGGGAGTGCTACTTTCGGTGGGGCAAGGGGGAGGCGGATGGGCATTTCACGAAGTTCATCCGCACGCAGTTGGGCGCGAAGGAGAACATCGACCGGATGGCGGGCTCGGCGTCTCGAGTCGGAGAAGAGACTACGGCGGGCGGCTCGATCCTTACCTACGACAATTTGAATCCCGAGATCATCCTCGCCTTCTACTGGCGCGGCATCGCGCGCGAGAGGCGCAAGAAGCTCCTCGAGGCGGCGGGCGACTTTTCGAAGGCGATCGACGCCTCTTCGGAGACTCCGCAGGCGCGCTGGCGGACGGAGTTCGATCTTCCCGACTGCTACTATCGCCGAGCCGGCGTCAACGCCAGGCGCGGAGACAAGGTCTGGGCGAAGGACGACCTGCGCGAGGCGTGCCGGTTGGGCAAGAAGCAAGCCTGCAGGAAGTGACGTCCGATCCCGCGTCAAAGGCTATAATGGATGGATGAGGCGATTCGCTCGTCTGACGGCGGCGCTCCTGGCTCCGCTGCTCCTGGCAGCGGCCTCGCCGAGGCTCGAATACCGGGACGCCCCGCGGCCTAAAGCGCCGGTCAAGAAGCGCGCGCGCAAGCCGCGCATCGGACCGCACGTGTTCGTGGGGACGAAGCTCGACCTGCCGCTCACCGAGTCCCTGATGCGCGCGGCGGTCCCGGGGTACAGCTTGTTCTCGGAGTTCGGCGGGCCGACGGGCTACGGCGGCGCTGACATCGCCTACGGGATCGGCCTTTGGGGGACGAGCTATTTCGCCAAGCGCGAGCTCGACGACCGGATACAGAACAAGACGCTCACCGCTCCGATCTGGCGGCAGCAGGACGTCACGCTGATGCTGCTGCTCCCCATCGAGGACGCCGCCAACGGCCTGCAGCACGGCGATTTCCGCACCAGGCCGGTCGGCGGGATCCTGCGCCTGGGCCTGTTCGGATCCAGCCCGGACAAGCCCGCCGAGCGTTAGCGCGGCGCCTCAAGGGTGAATACCTCGCGCGCGATCCGCTTGTCGCCGTACCAAATCTCGAAGGCCCAGTCTCCCGGCACGACCTCCCAGTCCTTTTCGAGCAAATAGCCGCGGTAGGCGTTCTGGCCGATCCGGACCGCCTTCGCGCTTTCTTCCTGGAAGAACGTCTTCTTCCGCTCCGGATCCCGGATACCCGCCTTCGGGAAGATCGTCACTTCCTTGACGGTGACGACCGCGTTGGCGGGAGCTCCATGGACGTTGAAGCGGAAGCCGAACCGGGCGCCGACCTTGGCGTCCACTCGATCTCCTTTCTTGACGAGACGGAAGTTCCGCGAGACGACGTGCGAGCCCGAGGGGCTTCCGGCGACGTCGGATTTCTGCATGATCTCTGCCTCATAGCTTCCCTTCTCCACGATCTCCACGCGGCTGATCGACGGCGCGTCGGCGGCCAGGAGAGAATGGGCGAAGGACAGCAGGGCGGCGGCAAGATAGGGTTTCATGCGCCGAGGATAGCAAAAAGCGCTGCGGGAGCGGCCTTGCGCCGGTCTTGGAGCGGGGCTATCCTAGACGGGAAGCGAGGACGCGGCGGATCCATGCGCTACTTTCTTCTGGACATCGACGGCGAGACGCCCGACGGCCCGTACGAGATCCCGGATCTCGTGCGCGCGCCGGAGTTCGGCTTCGACCGCCTCGTCCTTCCGGAGTCGACGCCGAACGACTGCTGGAGGCCGGCGCACGCGGTCCTCGAGGCAATCCAATTCTCGGCCGGACGGGGGAATCCCGAGGCGCAATACTACCTCGCCCGCCGCTACGACGAAGGCGAGGGCGTCGAGAAAGACGAGGGTATCGGCGGGATGTGGTGGAAGAAGGCCATCGAATCGGCGAGGCTCACCGTGAAGCATGGGGATCCTTCCGGCCAGTTCGTGCTCGGCGGCATGCACTACCGGGGCAAGTGCGTCGATCGAGACTTCGAAAAGGCCGCGCAGTGGTTCAAACGGGCGGCGAAACAGGGGCATGCGTCGGCGACGAGCAGCATGGGCTGCTTGATCCTCGCCGGCGAGGGAGTCCGGCGCGATCCGCTCGAAGCGATCGACTGGTTCAAGACCGCTTCGAAGGCCGGGAGCCCCGCGGCGCAGTACAACTTGGGCTGGATGTATCAGACGGGGATCGGCGTGGACGCGAACTTGACGGAGGCCGCGGCATGGTACGAGCGCGCCGCGGAGCGCAGCCACGCGGAGTCGCAGTTCAACTTGGGCCGCATGTACGAAGCGGGCGCGGGAGTGCCCAAGGACATCGAGAAGGCGAGGCTTTGGTTCGACAAGGCGGCGCGGCAGGGGCATCCAGAGGCCCGCCAAGCGCTGGCCGCTCTTCCGAGCGCCGCCCCGCCCGCGCCGGCTTCGGCCGAACCCGCGGAGGCCCCGGCGAGCGTCCCGGCCGCCGCGGAGGCCGCCGACGCGGACACCCAGTTCTCCCTGTACGAGGCGCATCGCGACGGACGCGGCGTCGCGAAGGATCTGCGGAAAGCGCTCGACTGGCTCCGCAAGGCGGCGGAGCAGGGCTATCCGGACGCCGAGCGCGCGCTGGGGGCGCGATTGGTGCGGGGCGACGGCGTGACGCGGGACGCCGAGGCGGGAGCCGAGTGGCTCCGTAAGGCGGCGCTCAAGGGGCATCTCGGGGCATGCCAGGATCTCGCCGAGCTCTACCGGAGCGGCGACGGGGTGCCGCAGGACTTCTCCAAGTCGCTCCACTGGCACAAGACGGCCGCCGACCGGGGGGATCCCCGGTCGCAGTACGAGCTCGGCGTAGCGTACGAAAAGGGACTCGGCGTCGAGCAGGACTTGCCGGAAGCCGCGCGGTGGCTCCGCCTCGCCGCGGGGCAACGACACGCCAAGGCGGCCGAGGCGCTCGATCGCGTCGAGGCGCAGGCGGCCAAGGCGGTGCTTCGCCAGCCGACTCCCGAGGAGATCGAGCGCCTCGGGAAGGTGGCCTTCGACGCGCTTCCCATCCACGAGCTCGTGCCCGTCTACGAGCTCGCCGAGGCCCTGAAGGGAAAGACCGACATCACGGCTCCCGTCGGCGTGCCGGGTCTCGTGGTCGCCTGGGCGGTGCTCATGCCCAACAGGATGCGCCGCTACGTGGGCGCCGAGCTCGCCGCGTTCTGGGAGGGCCGAGGCCTGCGCTGGCGCACGATCGCGATGGAGAATCTCAAGCGCATCTCTCCGGAACTCGCGTCGTTCACGCTCGCGCGGGAGGACGGCGCGCCCGTGGCCCTTCTCTTCAAGCAGGACGACGGCGTGGGGCCTTCGCGGCTGCTTCTGACGCAGCGCCTGGCGCAGGTGTTTCCGGCGGGCTACACGGTCGGAGTGCCGGCCTGCGACGCGGCGGTGGCATTGTCGAACTCGGCGGGCGCCGCGGAGCGGGTCCATGCGGCGTCGATCATCGAGAAGTGCCACCGTGACAGCGCGCGACGCGTGTCAGCGGAATTTCACCCGCCCGAGCGCTTTTGGCCCGCCGCGGAGGCCTTGGGAGACTCTACTTACAAAGGTAGCGGAGCAGGTCGCGCGACGTGATCACGGCCAGGCTGCCGTCGTCGAACTCGACCGGGATGTGCCGGTAGTCGTGCACCGCCATGTTGTGGAAGGCGAAGGCGACCGTGTCGCCCTCGTGCAAAGGCTCGATATCGGCGCGCATCACGGCGGCGAGCCTCGTTTTCGAGGGATCGAGGCGGCCCGCCACCTTGCGAAGCAGGTCGCGCTCGGTGAATATCCCGGCCAGGCTGCCGCCTTTTTCCGCCACGACCACGCAGCCGATCTTGTGCGTGCGCATGAGCTCGACGGCCTCGGTGACGGTGCGGCTCGGGTACAGCGCGATCGCGTCGTGGGGCTTCAAATCCCGGATCGTGCCCTCGAGGATGCGCTTCTGGTCCTTCCCCGTGGCCTGAGCGGCGTAGGAGGCGATCGGCGCGCTGCAAGAGACGCAGTCTTCGGCGCCGGCAAGATTCTCGGAACCACAATCAGGGCATCTCATAGAGTTCGGCGATCGGAGTCGGATATTCAGCAAAGGCGCTCGGCTGAACTTCGTGCGTTGGACTCCGACAACTACTTTACCTCCCAGCTGTCTGATCCCGTCAAGAGCTTCTGAAGATCGTCCGCGCCGGGCTTGGCGTTCTCGGCAATCTGCTGGTTCATGAGGCCGTCGAAGGTCGGGGACTCGACGTCCCGGAACACGCCCATCGCGACGGGCAAGTCGTCGCCCTCGAGCTCCGTGAGCATGTAGGCGACCGCCGGATTCGCCTTCTCGTCGTGCACGAGGAGGTCCGACGGGGGCTTGGCGGGGTCGAAGGTGACGACCTCGGGCTTGAAGCCGTTGAGCTTGACGCCCTTGTCCTTTGCTTTGCCGAAGATCATCGGCTTGCCGTGCTCGAGCTTGACCGCCGCGTCGTCGCGGGTGTCTCGGCTCTGCACGCCCGGGAAGGCGGCATCGTTGAAGACGATGCAGTTCTGATAGATCTCGACGAACGCCGAGCCCTTGTGTTTGGCGGCGCGCTCGAGGACCTGGCCCATGTGCGTCACGTCCGTGTCGACCGTGCGCGCCACGAACGGCGCCTCGGCCGCCAGCGCGAAACGCAGCGGGTTGATCGGCCGGTCGATCGTGCCGAACGGCGAGGACTTCGTTTTCTTGCCGAGCTCGGACGTCGGGGACGCCTGCCCCTTCGTCAGGCCGTAGATCTTGTTGTTGAAGAGCAGGATCTTTAGGTCCACGTTCCGCCGCAGCGCGTGCAGGAGGTGGTTGCCGCCGATCGACAGCCCGTCGCCGTCGCCCGTGACGACCCAAACGGTAAGGTCGGGGCGTGCGCTCTTGAGCCCCGTCGCGAACGTCGGCGCGCGGCCGTGGATCGAGTGCATCCCGTAGGTGTTCATGTAGTACGGAAAACGGCTCGAGCACCCGATGCCGGAGACGAACACGATCTTCTCGCGCGGGATGCCGAGGGAAGGCATCAGCTTCTGCACCGAGGCCAAGATCGCGTAGTCGCCGCAGCCGGGGCACCAGCGCACGATTTGGTCGGAGACGAAGTCTTGCCGGTTCATCGGCGCGGACGGGGCGGGGGAAGCGGTCAGCGTGTCGGCCATGGCGCTACTCCTTGGAGTCCAGGAGCTCCTGGACCTTGTTCCGGATCTCGGATATCTTGAACGGCTGTCCCTTGATCTTGTTGAGTCCGATCGCCGGGACGAGGAACTTCGAGCGGAGCAGCATCAGCAGCTGCCCCATGTTCATTTCGGGCACGAGCACCTTCTCGTAGTTGAAGAGGATCTCGCCGAGGTCCGGCGGCAGGGGATTCAAGTGCCGCAGGTGGATCGCCGCGACCGAGTCCTCCTTCGCGTGGAACTCGCGCACCGCGGCCGTGATGGCGCCGTAGGTCGAGCCCCAGCCGACGATCAGCACCTTGCCCTTCTTGGGCCCGAGGATCGGCGTCGGAGGGATGTCCTTGGCGATCCCGGCGACCTTCGCCGCGCGCGTGCGGACCATGTGCTCGTGGTTGTCGGGCTCGTAGTTGACGTTGCCCGTGACATCCTGCTTTTCGAGCCCGCCGATGCGGTGCTCGAGTCCGGCCGTTCCGGGGACCGCCCACGGCCGCGCGAGCGTCTGGGGGTCGCGCTTGTACGGAAGGAATTTCTCGTCGCTTCTGACCGCGTTGGCCACCTTGAGGCTGGGCAGCTTCGAGACGTCGGGCACCAGCCACGGCTCGGAGCCGTTGCCGAGATAGCCGTCCGAGAGGAAGAAGACGGGCGTCATGTATTTCAGCGCGATGCGGCACGCTTCGATCACCATCGTGAAGCACTCGCCGGGCGTCGCCGCGGAGACGACGGGGACGGGGCATTCTCCGTTGCGGCCGAAGAGCGCCTGGAGCAGGTCCGCCTGCTCGGTCTTCGTGGGAAGTCCGGTCGACGGGCCTCCGCGCTGGATGTTCACGATGACGAGCGGCAGCTCGGTCATGACGGCCAGGCCGATCGCCTCGCTTTTCAGCGCGACGCCGGGTCCGCTCGTGCCGGTGACCGCCAAGTGGCCGCCGAACGACGCGCCGATGGCCGCTCCGATCGCCGCGATCTCGTCCTCCGCCTGGAATGTCCTTACCTCGAACGCCTTGTGCTTGGAGAGCTCGTGGAGGATGTCCGAGGCCGGCGTGATCGGGTAGGAGCCGTAATAGAGCGGCCGCGCGGAGAGCTTGGAGGCCGCGATGAGTCCCAGCGCGGCCGCCTCGTTGCCCATGATGTTGCGGTAGCGTCCGGGCTTGATGGGGGCCTTTTTGACCCGGTAGTGGTGCTCGAAGATCTCCGTCGTCTCCGCGTACGCGTGGCCGGCCTGGAGCGCGAGAGTGTTCGCCTTGGCGATCTCCGGGACCTTCTTGAACTTCTTCTGGATCCAGCTCATCGTAGACTCGATGGGCCGTTCATAAAGCCAATACATGATGCCGAGCGCGAAGAAGTTCTTGCAGCGGTCGACCTGCGTGCGCGTCATGTTCATGCCCTTCAGCGCGTTGTCGGTGAGGGTCGTCAGCGCGATCGGGATGACGCGGAAGCCCTTGAGGCTGCCGTCCTCGAGCGGATTGGTGGAGATGCCGGCCTTCTTGAAGGAGGTCGCGTTGAAGGCGTCGGTATTGACGAGGATGGTTCCGCCCGCCTCCAGGTCCTTGATGTTCGCCTTGAGCGCGGCGGGGTTCATCGCGACCAGCACCTGCGGCGCGTCGCCGGGCGTCAGGACGTCGCGCGAACTGAAATGTATCTGGAAGCCGCTGACGCCCGGGAGAGTTCCCGCGGGGGCCCGGATCTCGGCCGGGTAGTCGGGCAGCGTGCTCAGGTCGTTGCCGGCCAAGGCCGTGGCCGTCGTGAATTGGCCGCCGGTCAGCTGGATGCCGTCTCCTGAGTCGCCGGCGAAGCGGATGGTGACTGAATCGATCTCTTCAACAGGTTTTGTAGTGGTGGTTTCCATGGATTTGGTGTCAGGCCCCTTCGGGGTCCGACGTCACTTGATTGAGTACCGGCGGCAGATTGACGACCTCCGCCGGGAAATGGTCCGCGAGGTAGCGGATGACCCGTCCGACCGTCACGATCGCCTTGGGCTTGCCCTTGGCGTCGACGAGCGGCAGGTTGCGCACGCCCTTCTCGTGCATGACTTCGATCGCCTTGCCCAGCGTGTCGTCTTCGCGCAGGATGATCGGCTTGGGTGTCATCAACTCGCCGATCGGCGTGCTGGCCTTCACCTTCTCCAGCACGCACTTGAATAGCAGGTCACGTTCCGTCCAAATGCCGACGACGGCGCCCTTCCTGGTGACGATGACCGAGCCGCGGTCCTGAGCCGCCATCTTGGAAACGACTTCCTTATAGGTGGCAGACTCGTCGACAACGATGGGAATTACCAGGCTGTCGATGTGCCCGAGCTTTTCCTTCAGAGCGACGGTTTTAATGGACATCGGAGGACGAACGCCTCCATGATACCAAATTCGCGCAGGGCCGGCCTTGGGAAGATTGTTCCAATCCGCTACTTTCCGGCGGCCAGGCAGTTCCTAGACGGCGCTGTTTCGGCGGCTTGAGCGGCGAGCATCTCTTGTTGGGGGCCCGGAGGAATGGAGTCCGTAACGCACGTGCCGTCGGGGCCGATCTTGGACACGGTCAGATAGGAGGGTCTGCCGCGACCGTTCTCGGGGTAGTACCGAAGCGTGACACGGACGATCAGGGCGACGGGAGCCGCGGCGGACTCGTCGCCGCGGATGCGCCATTCCGCTCGGTCGCCGATGTCCCAGCTGAGGCGGCTGCTCAAAGGACCGAAGAAGTCGAAATTGAGGGATCCGAGCTTGCCCCCGTCCGGCGTCTTGAGCTCCAATCCAGGCCTGCCCCAGGAGTGGGCGACGAGAATCTTATAGCCGCGCACGCCGCCGCAGTCCACGTAATGCCAGTCCGGTCCGTGAGAGATCACGGGGCACCCCGCGAGACTCGAATATTCCGGGCGGGTGATCTGCGCGGCGGCGCTCTCGGCGAGACCGAGCGAGGTCAATACGGCGATCAGCGCGAAGCGTTTCATTCAAGGCTCCTTTTCCAGAGCATACCTCTATCGGAGGCGGGGCGCATGAGCCGAGAGGGTCTTCGAAGCTTGGGTCCTTCGCAGGCGAAACTCCGTTTCCACGATCGGAGCGTGACGACAATCACGGAGCCCGTTGACCATAGTCCGATGGAGTCCCGGGAGAGGGCCGGCTATGCTTGCCAGGACGGCGGAGGCAATCATGATCCCTTGGGTGTTTTTCTTGAAGGAAGACGAGCAGCTCCTGATCGAAGGGCTTACGACGCGCTGGACCATCGACGGTCCTCGGGTCTACGTGACGCCGCCCCTGCACTGGGTGACCCGCCGCAAGGGCACCCTGCTCGGGCCGATGGACTACGCGAGAGTCCGGGACACGTTGACCGGCGACCTGAAGATGGTCCGAGGCCCTACTCTATTGTTCCTCAAGGCGAGCGAGGAGGTTCTCGAGACGCTGTCGGCGATTACCTTAAAGAAGGGGGAATACGTCCGTCTCCTGGACGGGCGGACCGGCGTCATCCGCGTGGAACGCGGGGAGCAGACGGTCTATCTCGGACCGACGGAGAAGGCCCTTGAGGCTCCCGGGCAAAGGCGGATGGTGTGCGAGGCCGTGAATATCGGCGAGGATTTGGCCGTGGTCCTCCGCGACAGGGCCACCGGCGGCCTGCAGCTCGTCACCGAGCCGCAGGCGTTCGTCCCGGCTCCCAACGAGGAGATTGTGGAGGTGAGTCGGCGCGTGCGGCTCGAAGACCACGAGACCGTGGTCATCAAGGACAAGGACGGGCGGTTCTCGCTGCGGCGCGGTACGGACGAGGAGAGGTCGTTTTTCCTGCCTCCCTTCAGCGAGCTGGTCTCCATGAGATGGTCGACCGGCGTGCTGAAGAACGAACGAGGACTCGAGGTCACGCATCTCGACACGCGGCCCAAGTTCATGTGGTTCCAGATGACGGCGCGGACGCAGGACAACGTCGAGCTCCTCATCGACATCACGTTCTTCTGGCAGATCGTCGACGTGGAGAAAATGATCCGCACGACCGACGACGCGCCGGGGGACACGTGTTCGCACGCCCGCAGCGCGATCATCCAGGCGGTCTCCCAGACGACGCTCGAAGAGTTCCTGGCGAAATTCAACGGCATCGTCCGGGACGCGGTGATGGGCCGGCTGGACGCGTTCTACGCCGAGCGGGGCGTGGTGCTGCATGCCGTGGAGGTCCGGTCGGTCTCCTGCAAGGACGCCGCGACGCAGAACACTCTGGCCGAGATCATCCAGGAGACCACGGACCGTCTCAACCGGCTCCAGAAGCAGGAAAGCGAGAACGAGGTGAAGCTCAAGCAGCTGTCGGGCGAGATGGAGGCCGAGTCCCTGCGCGGCCGCCTGCTCGAGATGCAGCGCGAGCACGTGAAGGCGGAAGGGCAGATGGCGGGGGAAGCCGAGGCACTTCGCGTCAACGGCTTTCTCGACGGCCTGAATCCGTCCCTCTCGGCCGAGGACAAGGTCGAGCTGTTCCGCCTGCTGCGCAAGCAGGAGGCGCTCGACAAGCTGAGCCGCGGCACGGCGCAGCTGTACTTCACGCCGGCGGACGTCAACCTCAGCATCGAGACGCACGGCGGCAACGGCCATGGCAAATCGCGCTAGGTGGGCGAAGGTTCAGGGGCGGCCGGGAGCCGAGATCTTGCCCATGTCGTAGGAGGGGGCGGCCGAGGGGGTGGCTGAGGGGGCGGCCGCGTCTCCGATCATCTCGGTCGCCGGCATGGCGATGAGGCCCATGGTGGGCGTACTTCGATCCAAGTAGCGCGTCCAGCGGAAAGCGCCGAACCCGAGCATGCCGAGTACGCCCGCGGCGAAAGCGGCGAACTTGGCGACGCGAAGGCGGATCGCCTTTAGTCCGACCGGGCAGTCCTGCGTCAGGACGGTCCCATCCGGGCGGCGATACAGGCGCACGCAGACCTTGCCCTGGCGGCTTTCGATCAGCCGCTCGGCCTCTTCCCGGGTCATGGACGAGAGGTTGAAGACATTGAGCCGGCATTGATGGCAGAAGCGGGAGCGATCGTCGCCTTCCATCGAGTTCCACGATACGGTGCAGGGCGAGGCGATCCGGATATCGTCCAGCGGGCTGGTTCTCATCGTCATCCTCCCGGCGTTTCCGCCTAGAGATTGGACACAGTTCCGGCCGAAAAGTTCCATGAAAAGCGCGGACCCGCCTTTCGGCGGGTCCGGCCTGCCGTTTCTCGTCGCAGGTTCGAGCAGCGGGTGAAGTGGCGTGTCTGAGAGGATGTTAGGAAACAGGCCCTCACCTCTCCAGCACGGGACCCTAAACTCTCGACGACGGCTATTCGGCGGCGAGGCGCAGGTGCCGGGCGATCTCCGCCTCAAATCGCGCTTGGACCTGCTTCAGGTAGGGATGGGCCTCAAGGACGCGCGGTACGTTCGTATAGAACTCCCAGTCCGAGCGCCAGGTTTTCACGCGGACCGGGGCGCCTTCGCGAGCCTGCGCCCCGCCCGACTCCAGGGCGTCGTTGGCCCGCTTGACCGCCCAAACGAGTTTGGGGGGCTCGAAGGCGGCGCGGTAATTTCTAGTCTCGCGGCGAAAGTCGACGAGCGCTCCGTCGCGGAACAGCGATTCCTCGAGTTCCGCGGTCTCCCGTTCGTGCCGGAACTTGAGCTCCTCTCCTTCTATAAGGTCCAGGCGGCAGAGTCCCTCCGGGCAGGCGTCCGGGACCCTGAGGTCGGGGATGGGGTCGGTACGGTAGCGGCGGGCGTGCTCGAGCTCGTGGGCGATCGTGCCGTGGATCTTGCGCGCCGCGACCGCGGGCTGCGTCCCGGCTGCTCTCGCGTCCGCGAGGCCTTCGACCCACTCGAGGAAGTGCTTTGAGACGTTCACCTTGATCGTCCCCGCCGGGAACAAGTTCGTGTCCGGGAAGATGTATTCCGGATCGTCCTCCGCGGACCACGCCGGCGCGTAGATCGGATGCTCCCGGTGGATCACGTACGTAATCTCGGCCGCGAGGGCACGGAGGTTCTCCGGCAGGAGCGGATAGGTCTCGCGAAGGATGCCGCGGACGCGGTCCAGGTCGGCGGCGGCTTTGGCGTCGACGGGGACGTCCGGCGCCAGGAGAATCCGGAACCGGGGCTCCGCCGCGAGGGCCGCGGGCGCCGCCAACAGCCAGCACGCGGCGAAATACCGGAGGAGCCTCCCGCTCGGACGGATCATATCGATACTATGCCTTCCCGCCGGGCGCCGGGCGAGTGCCGAACGGGCCGCTCGAAATGGGTCTTTCGCCGTCTACTTGTTCCAAAACTCGATCAATTGGGCGAGCTTGGCCCTCGCCTCGGCGCGGGCGCCTTCGAGGTCCACTCTTCCGTCTCGGCGCGGGAAGAGTCCGCCTATTTCGTCGACGCGGCCGCCGTCCGCTTGGACCATGAAGTTATGCCCGAAGCCTCGCTTCTCTCCGTTAGGCGAGAGCTCGAACGTCCAGTTGTCCACGTAGACGCGATCGGGTCCCACAACGGACCAGCGCTCCGAGCCGAGTTGGACCTCGGTGATCCCGAAGCCGTCGACGCCTCGATTGCCCCAGACGGTCACGAAATCGACCGCGCGGCCGCCATTGGAGTCGGGGACGGTCCTCTTGAGCTCGTAGTATCCCTGCGCGCCCATCATCGGCATGACCTTGAAGTCGTCATGATCGATGACCTTCTTCATGAGGGCGCGCATGGGCGCCTGCTCGACCCAGACCTCCTCGGCCGTCTGGGCATGTCCAAAACCGGCGGCAAACATCAGCACGGCAAAGGCGTATTTGTTCATGGGGTGCGTCCTCCGACGACAGAATAGGACATCGCCGCCCGCGGGGCATGGGCCGATCGCATCCCGAGGGAGGGGCCGTTGGCCACCGTCCTAAATGGGCGCAAGGGCCTGCGTTGTTTCGGCGCGCGTACGGCGGATGACACCCTGTAACATTTTTGGTTCAATGCGCACTCAGTTGAGGAGGCAGACATGATGCGATTGACGATGGCCGTGCTGCTCGTTTCCGCGGCGGCGCCTTTGCGCGCGGCCGACTATGTGATCGATCCGGACCACAGCACGGTGATGTTCCGCGTGCGGCACTTGGTCGGGCACGTCATGGGGCAGTTCAACAAGTTCGAAGGCACGTTTTCGTACGAGAAGGGAAAGCCGGCGTCCTGGAAGACGCAGGCGTCGATCGACGCCGCGAGCATCGACACGAAAGTCGAGAAGCGGGACGGGCACCTTCGCTCGCCGGATTTTTTCGATGTGGAGAAGCACCCGAAGATCACCTTCGTCTCGACCAAGATATCGGACATGAAAGGAAGTCGCGCCAAGCTCTGGGGTAAGCTCACGATCCTCGAGACGACGAAGACGATCCCGCTCGACCTCGAGATCAACGGCGTCACGAAGGACAAGTATGGGCGCGAGCATGCGGGATTCACCGCGACGGGCAAGATCGACCGCAAAGATTTCGGACTCACGTGGAATTCGGCGGTCGAGGCCGGCGGAGTCCTAGTCGGGGACGAGGTGAAGATGACTCTGGAGATCGAAGGGCTGCTCCAGGAGAAATCGGAGACTAAAGGAGACAAGAAATGACGAAACGCGAGATGCTCATCAGCGCGGCGGTGGCGGGACTCATGGGAGCCGCGGTCGCGGCGCCCGGCATGGCGGACGAGAAGAAGTCCGACAAGGGCGGCAAGGCCGCGAAGGACAAGAACGTCCCATGCTACGGCGTCAACAAGTGCGGCGGACACGGCAAGTGCAGCGGCAAGGGGCACGAGTGCGCCGGCTCCAATAAGTGCAAGGGCCAGGGCTGGCTGCCGATGCCGAAGGAATCCTGCCTCGCGATCGAGGGCGGGTCGCTGACGCCGGTCGAGGCGAAGAAAGAGGAGAAGAAATAGCATGGGCTCGGTGCGGCTCGCCGGGGTCGGTCTCGGCCTGCGGCCGCCGCATTACGAGCACGTGCTGAACCGCCGACCCGCGGTCCCTTGGTTCGAGGCTGTGTCCGAGAACTATATGGGACCGCGGGGCGGCTCAGGCGGCCGGCCGCTCGAGAAGCTCCTGGCGGTGCGCCGAGACTATCCCGTAGCGCTGCACGGAGTGTCGCTCAACGTGGGCTCGGTCGACCCGCTCGACGCGGAGTATCTCAAGCGACTCAAGACGCTCGTCGCCTTGGTCGAGCCGGCGCACGTCTCCGACCACCTATGCTGGACGGGCGTGGACATGAGGAACCTCCACGATCTTCTGCCGCTGCCCTACGACGAGGGGGCGATCGAGCATGTCGCTTCCCGCGTTCGGAAGGTCCAGGACCTCCTTGGCCGGCGGATCCTTCTTGAAAACGTCTCCTCCTACCTGAGCTACGGCCACTCGACGATGACCGAGTGGGAGTTCGTCGCCGAGATCGCCCGCCGCGCCGACTGCGGCGTCCTCTTGGACGTCAACAACGTTTACGTGAGCTCGGTCAATCACGGCTTCGACCCGCGGCGATACTTGGAAGCCATCCCGCGCGAGCGCGTGGGCTATATGCATTTGGCCGGCTATTCGATCGCCGAAGGATTCTTGATCGACACGCACGACCATCCCATCTCGGATCCGGTGTGGTCGCTCTTCGGCGACGCGGCGCGGCGCTTCGGCGGAGTTCCGGCGTTGATCGAGTGGGACGGGAATATCCCAGCGTTCGAGCGGCTCGAAGCCGAGGCGCGGCGCGCGCGGGAGGTCGCCGATGGGGCGCTCGCCGTCGCCGCCTGAGCTCGTCCGCGTCCAGCGCTGGCTGGCGGACGTCCTGACCGAGCCGCGCGGGGTCTCCGCGGCCCTCTCCCGCCGTCCCGAGGGGGCGCCGTGGATCGTCGAGGCGCCGCCGATCGACCGGCATACGCGGCTCGCCGTCTACGCCGACGGCTACTTCGAGCGGCTGCTGGAGGTCCTGGCCTCGGACTATCGCGCGGTCAAGCGCGCCGTCGGCGAGCGCGCATTCCGCGAGTTGGCCGCCGGCTTCCTGAGCCGGATACCGTCGACGTCCCCGAACGTGACGGATCTGGGCGGGGCTTTCCCCACGTTCTTGAGGAAGCATCCGGTCGCGCGGACGTTCGGCTTTCTACCGGACCTCGCGCTCCTAGAGAGGTCCGCTCTGGAGCGCCTCTATCGAGACCGGCTGCCGGCGTTCACTCCGGAGGCTACCGCCGCTCTCCCTGCGGACGCCTGGGCGGCCTCGGCGATAGCGCTCGACACGACGGTCGACCTGCTTCGGCTGCGGTGGCCGGTGCATCGGTTGTGGCGGAGCCGCGACGAATCGGGGCGAGCCGGACGGACGCTCCGGCGGCCGGCGCCGACGCGGCTATTGGTGTGGCGGGACGACTGGGTGCGCGTCGAGGAACTGGACGCGAAACGGTGGGACCTTCTCTGCCGCCTCCGCGCGGGCGAGACGCTCGGCGCCAGTCTCTCCCGCGTGAATGCCTCGGCGTCGGAGGTCCAACGCTGGTTTTCAGACTGGATCTCGAACGGCGTCGTTAAGGGCGTGCGCCGTTAGGCGCGCTGACCGATCGGAGTGTACTTCGTCTCGTTGGGGCCGGTGTAGACCTGCCGCGGCCGGCCGATCCTAAAGGAAGGGGACTCGCTCATCTCCTTCCACTGGGCGATCCAGCCCGGGAGTCGTCCCAGGGCGAACATCACCGTGAACATGTTGGTCGGGATGCCGATCGCCCGGTAGATGATCCCGGAGTAGAAGTCCACGTTGGGATAGAGCTTGCGGGAGACGAAGTAGTCGTCCTTGAGCGCGGCCTCTTCCAGGCGCTTGGCGATCTCGAGGAGCGGGTCGTCGATGCCGAGTTTGTTCAAGACGGTGTCGGTCGCGCGCTTGATGATCGTGGCGCGCGGATCGTAGTTCTTGTAGACGCGGTGGCCGAAGCCCATGAGCTTGGCGCCGCCCTCGCGCGTCTTCACTTTCGCTACGAAATCCTGGACCGACGTCCCGCTGTTTCGAATCTCGGTCAGCATCTCGACGACTTCCTGGTTTGCGCCGCCGTGCAGCGGGCCCCAGAGGGCGGAGATGCCGGCCGAGACCGACGCGTAGGGAGACGCCCGGCTCGAGCCGACGAGGCGCACCGTGGACGCCGAACAGTTCTGCTCGTGATCGGCATGCAGGATCAGCAGCAGGTCGAGCGCCCGCGAAACCTCGGGGTCGACGTGGTACTCCTCGGCGGGCACCGCGAACATCATCTTGAGGAAGTTGCCGCAATAGTCGAGGCGATTGTCCGGGTAGACGAACGGCTGCCCGATGCACTTCTTGTAGGACTGAGCCGCGATCGTCGGCAGCTTGCCGAGGAGCCGTGCGACCGTCAGGTTCATGCTCGCGGCCGCGTCCGGCTTCTGGTAGAACGTAGAAAGGGTGCTGACGGCCGAGGAGAGCATCGCCATCGGGTGCGCGTCGTGCGGGAAGCTGTCGTAGAAGCGCTTCATGTCCTCGTGGATCAGCGTGTGGCGGGTGATCCCGTTGGTGAAGGCCTCGAGTTCGCGCTTGTTGGGGAGCTTTCCGTAGATCAGGAGATAGCTCGTTTCGACGAACGTCGATTGCTCCGCGAGCTGCTCGATCGGGACGCCGCGGTAGCGCAGGATGCCGCGCTCTCCGTCCAAGTACGTGATGGCGCTCGTGCAGGCGCCCGTGTTCATGTAGCCGTTGTCGAGGGTGATGAGCCCGGTCTGGCTCCTGAGGCTGGAGATGTCGAGGGCCTTCTCTCCCTCTGTCCCCTCGACGATCGGGATCTCGTACTCCTTCCCGTCGAACTTTAGGATGGCTTTCTGTGGCATTCGGAGGCTACAGCGTAGCAAAAATATCCGAGGGAAGGATTCGCGCCCGGTCTCCGCACGGGCTATTTCTCGTCGCAGCGGCCCGTGAGGGCGACTTGCCGGTTGCAGTACTCCTGCTTCGAGAACGCATTCTTGCTCATCACCTTCTGCCCTTCCGGGGCCAGCACGAAATCGATGAAATCACGGGTCGGCCCCGCGGGCGGACCCTTCGTGACGAGATACAGCGGGCGCGCGAGGGGGTAGCTGCCGTCGAGGAAGGATTGGCGGCTCGGGCGGACCACGTTGAGCGACAGCATCTTGACCTTCCGCAACGCCGCGCTGCTGATGCCCGTGACGGCGATGCCCCAGCGGTACTGCTCGGTCTCCATGGCCTTCTCGATGTCGCTCGTGGATTGGAGGTCGACCGTGTTCGGCGAGACCTCCCAGCCCCGCATGACCCTCTCGCGGAACATCGTGGAGACGCCCGCGTCCGCAGACTCGCGCCCGACCAGAATGATCGGCTCCTTCGGGCCGCCGACGTCGCTCCAGTTTTGGATCTTTCCGGCGAAGACGCCGCGGATCTGGTCCATCGTCAGCGAGTTGACCTGGTTGGTCGGATGGACGATGAAGACAAGCATGTCGTACCCGACGACGGTCGACACCGCGCCCTCTTTCTGCTCCTTATCGAGCAAGTGGCGGCAGCTCCCGCCGAGGTGGCTCTCGCCCGACATCGTGTTGGCGATCCCGACGGGCACGCCTCCGCCCTTGACCTCGACCGGGACGCCGCGCTTTTCCTCGAACGCCTTGGCCATATCCTTCATGTAGGCGACGGCGCTGATGCTGCAGCCCGAGAACTTGATGGGCTGTTTTCCCTCGGCAGCCGCGGCGAACGGCGCTCCGGCGGCGATCCATGCGGCGACGGCCATCAGAAAGGGGGGCTTCATTGGGCATAGTATCTCGCCCGTCCAAGGCCTTGTCAAGGGGAGCCGAATACGTCGCCGTTTGCCGAACCCGCGGCAATTGCGTAGAATAGGCGCGGAGGATCGAAATTTTTCGACAATCCCATGAAACTTCTAGAGTACGAAGCCAAGGACCTCTTTAGAGCGCGCGGCATTCCGACCGCGCCGACGGGCGGCGTCATCAAGAAAGCCGCGCAGATCAACGGGGCGCTCAAGCGCGCGGGCAGGGGCCCCTGGGTGCTCAAGGCCCAGGTGCTCGTCGGCGGCCGCGGCAAGGCCGGCGGCGTGCAAATCGCGAAGACTCCGAAGGAAGCGCGGGAGAAGGCCAAGTTCATCCTCGGTCTCAAGCTCGTGACGCACCAGTCCCACGGCCAGGCGGTCCCCGTCAAGGAGCTTCTGATCGACCGGGCCGTCGATATCGAGCGGGAGATGTACGTCTCGGTCGCGATGGATCGCGCGAAGGCCTGCCCCATCGTCATCGCCTCCGCCGAGGGCGGCATGGAGATCGAGGAACTCGCGAAGACGCGGCCCGAGGCCATTTTGAAGCTTCCCATCGATCCCGGCGTCGGCCTCTTGGACTACCAGGCCCGGTCGCTCGCGTTCAAGATGAAAGTTCCGGCGCCGCTCCTCGGGACCTTCGTCAAGTTCGCCAAGTCGTTGGTCAAGCTCTATCTCGATATGGACGCCTCCTTGGTCGAAGTGAACCCGCTCGTCGTCACGAAGAAGGGCGAGCTTCTCGCCCTCGATGGGAAAGTCTTGATCGAGGACAACGCGCTCTACCGCCATCCCGAGTTCGCCAAGCGCGGCGACCTGGAGGCGTCGGCGCTCGAAAAAGAAGCGAAGAAGGTCGGGCTCAACTTCATCGCCCTCGACGGCGACATCGGCTGCCTGGTCAACGGCGCCGGACTCGCCATGGCGACGATGGACTCGGTGAAGCTCGCGGGAGGGAGTCCCGCGAACTTCCTCGACGTGGGCGGCGGCGCGAACGCGGAGCAAGTGACGCGCGCGTTCCAGATCATCTTGAAGGACGCGAAGGTGAGGGCCATCCTGGTCAACATCTTCGGCGGCATCATGAAGTGCACAACGATCGCCGAGGGCGTGCTCGCGGCGGCGAAACGGGTCAAACTCAAGGTGCCGCTCGTCGTTCGGCTCGAGGGCACGAAGGTCGAGGAAGGAAAAGAGATTCTCGCGAAGTCGGGACTCGCGATGATCCAGGCGGACAGTCTCTGGGACGCGGCGCAGAAGGCCGTGCGCGCCGCCAAGAGCGTGGACGCGAACGGAGCGAAGCGTATGGCGGTGGCGTCATGAGCATCCTGCTGAACAAGGACTCGAAGCTCGTCGTGCAGGGGCTGACCGGCCAAGCCGGCTCTTTCCACGCGCAGCAGTGCATCGAGTACGGCTCGAAGGTCGTCGCGGGCGTGACCCCCGGCAAGGGCGGGACGACGCATCTGAACGTCCCGGTGTTCGACACCGTCGCGGACGCCGTCAAGCTGGCCGGCGCCGACGTTTCTCTCATCTTCGTGCCGCCGCCGTTCGCGGCCGACTCAATCCTTGAGGCGGCGGACGCGGGCATCCGTCTTATCATCTGCATCACCGAGGGCATCCCGGTGCTCGACATGGCGAAGGTGCACCGGGCGCTGCGCCAGCACGCCGCGGCGGGCCATCCCGTCCGCCTCGTCGGGCCGAATTGCCCGGGCGTCATCACGCCGGGCCAGTGCAAGGCCGGCATCATGCCGGGCTACATCCATAAGGCGGGGCCGATCGGCGTCGTCTCGCGGTCCGGGACGTTGACCTACGAGGCGGTGTGGCAGCTCACGAGCCGCGGCCTCGGACAGTCCACCGTCGTCGGCATAGGCGGCGACCCTCTCCCCGGCACGAGCTTCACCGACGTCCTCGAGCTGTTCCAAGGCGACGCGGACACGCAGGCCGTCGTTATGATCGGCGAAATCGGCGGCGGCGCGGAGGAGGAGGCGGCGCGCTTCATCAAGGACAAGATGACGAAGCCCGTGTACTCCTTCATCGCCGGCAGCACCGCCCCGCCGGGACGCCGCATGGGTCACGCAGGCGCGATCATCGAAGGCGGCGCGGGCACGCACGGCTCGAAGGTCGAGGCCCTCAAGGCCGCGGGCGTCGTGATGGTCGAGAACTTGAGCGCGATCGGCGAATCCGTAGCCGAGCGCGAACTCGTCACCCGCCGGAACTGATTATTCGTCGTTGGTGAGGATGGGCGCGCCGCCGTCCTGGCGCTTGCGCATCGTCTCGCGCGGCGTTGATTGGATGGCGTTGGGGTCCACGAGCCCTGGACGAGTGCCCGAGACGGGGCCGTTGGGGGCCGGAGCCGTGTTCGTCACCGGCGCCTGGAACGCGTTCTTGTCGACCTTGCCCTCCATCGTCGACTGCATGTCCTTGAACTGCTTGCGGAACGCGGGATTGCGCTTGGCCTTATCCATCATCTGCTTGCGCAGGGCCGGATCCGACTGAATCCGCTGCATCATCTCCGGCGTAATTCCCATGTCCTTAGCCAGCTTTGCCTGTGCGGGAGTAATGCCGCTCTGCGGCTTGCTTTTGACCTGCTTCGTGAGGCTCGAATCTTGAAAGCCCGAGCTTCCCCGGTCGCGGCCGCCGCCCTTCTTGTCTCGGAAACTGGAGCCGCCGGGATCGCCGAAGCCGCTCGGCTTGCGCCCCGAGAACGAGAAGCTGGAGAAGTTCGATCCTTTCATCGGAGACAGGCGCCGTTGGGAGGAGTCGTCCGCCGCGAGGTCGAGCTCGCGCGGATCGGTCGACGCCCTCGACGGCTGCACTCTTCCCGGAGCGACGGTCGTAGGAGCGGGTCTCGGGGGCGCCGTCCGCGGCTCCGGCGTGACGGAGGCTTCGCCCGAGGGATCGGCGGCGAACGCCGGGGTCTTGCGCATGAGGTTCATGGACGACGAGTTGGGGTCTTGGGTGGATCTTGCCGCGTTGAACGTCCTCGCGGCCGGCGGCGGCGTTCTGGGGGCGAGGCCTTGGGCCGGGACCGCCGCGGCCTCCGCGATGGGGAACTCGGATTTCGCGATGGGCACCGATTCCGCGTTCCGCATCACCAATAGAAGCGCGACGAGGGCCACCGGGGCCCCGAAAGCGCCGCCCAGCAACGCTAGGGTCTTGCCCGACATATATATATTTAGCATAACAGGAGGAATTTGCGTTTTCAAGGAGAATAAATGCACGTCGGAATCGGGGTCGCGTTCATGGCGGGACTGGTCAGTTTTCTGTCCCCCTGCGTGCTCCCCATCGTGCCCGTTTACCTGGCCTACCTGACCGGGGCCACCTACGGCGAGCTGGCGACGGGCTCCCATCGCTGGCGGACGATCTCCCACGCCTTGGCCTTCATCGCGGGGTTCTCGATCGTCTTCATCACCCTAGGAGCGTCGGCCAGCTTCGTCGGGCAGCTGCTGTTCGCCAACCAAAAGATCGTGGAGATGATTGGCGGGGCGTTCCTCCTCGTTCTGGGCCTTTGGATGACGGGACTCATTCCGATCGGATTTCTTTACCGGGACATCCGCGTCCATATGGCGCAGAAGCCGACGGGATATGCCGGCTCGGTCCTGGTGGGCGCGGCATTCGCGGCGGGCTGGACGCCGTGCGTCGGCCCCGTCCTGAGCGGGATCCTCTATCTCGCGTCGAAGTCCAATTCGGTGGGCTACGGCATCCTGCTGCTCTCGTTCTACTCGTTGGGGCTCGCGGTACCCCTGCTTCTATGCTGCCTCGCGCTCGAGAGCAGCCTGCGCCTGATCAAGCGCATGGGGCCGATCCTTCCCATGATCGAGAAGGGCACGGGCGTCTGCCTGGCCTTGATGGGCGCTCTCCTTCTGTCCGGCAAGTTCACGAGAGTCTCCTCGTGGATGCTGAGCTACTTCTCGGGATGGACGAAGGCGCTCAACGCGCTGGGGTACTGACGTGAAGAACCAGACCGTCTTGGTCGCCGGAGGCACGGGATTCGTAGGCTCCGCGCTGTGCCGGAAGCTCCTGGCCGATGGGCGGTCCATCACGATCGCGACCCGCTCCTCCCAGCCGTCTCAGCCGAACTGCCGCTACCTCATTTGGGCGCCCGAGGACATCGCGTCCGCGGCGACGATCCTGACGCAGCAGATCGAAGGCACCTCCGCCGTGGTCAACCTGGCCGGGGAGTCCGTCGTATCGGCGAGGTGGAGCGAGTCGGTCAAGCGCCGCATTTTGGAAAGCCGCATCAACGCGACCCGCGCGATCGTCAACGCGATCGCCAAGGCCGCCAAGAAGCCCGCGGTGCTCATCAACGCTTCCGCGATCGGATTCTATGGAGTCCGCGCGGACTCCCCGGCCGCCGAAACGGCGCCGGCCGGAGAGGGTTTCCTCGCCAACGTGTGTCGGCTGTGGGAGACCGAGGCCGCCAAGGCGGAAGCATTCGGCGTGCGGGTGGTGCGCCTGCGCATCGGGCTCGTGCTCGGTCCGGAGGGCGGCGCGCTGGCCAAGATGCTGCCGCCGTTCCGATTAGGGCTGGGCGGTCCTCTGGGTTCCGGGCAGCAGCCCGTCAGCTGGATCCACCGCGACGACCTTGCGTCCCTGATCGTCTGGCTCATGGACAATCCGAAGGCTTCCGGCGCGTTCAACGCCGTCGCGCCCGGCCCCGTCACGAACGAGGAGTTTTCCCGCGCGCTCGCCGCTACCCTCGGAAAGGGCTGCCGATTTCGCGTGCCGGCCCTAGCCCTCAAGTTCGGGCTGGGCGAGATGAGCTCGATGCTGCTGGAGGGCCAGAACGCGGTGCCGAAAGCGGCGTTGGATCTGGGCTTTCAATTCCAGCACCCCAATTTGGGAGCCGCGCTGCGCCATCTGCTCGGTCGCTGAGTTCGGCCTATTGAAATATCCGCGGTATCCTGCTAGTCTATCGGGCCAATAACGGCTCCGCGCCGGAACGCAACCGCATGCCTGATTCCAAGAAAGAGGAGTCCCCCGTCGGCAGCCGATTTCCTCTTTATTTTTCCGTCGCTTTCGCATTGGCGCTCAGCGTCCTTCAGATCGGCGGTCTGCTCGATCAGTTCGACCGGAAATGGTCCGACGAGATGTTCCGGCTTCGCGGCGTAGAAAAGGCGGACCCGCGGGTGGTGGTCGTCGCCATCGACGAAGCGACCCTGAAGTACGTCGGGCGTTTCCCGATACCTCGGCGGTATTACCGCGAGCTCCTGAACAATCTCTTCTCGTATGGCGCCAAGGTGGTCGGGCTGGATATCATGCTCCTCGAGGAGTCGACCGCCGAGGAGGACGCGGCGCTGATCGGAGTGACCAAGAAGTGGGGGGATCGGATCGTTCACGCTTCCGTCTTGGAGCTCGATCGGACGAAAGAACTGCGCTGGCTGGCGCGGCAGCCGTTCCCCGCGCTGAAAAAGGTCACGCCGAGGACCGGATTCGTCAACCAGCTCATGATCGACCCCGATGGCGAGGTCCGACGATCGTACCTGGTGGTCGGCAAGGATTACAACGACCAAAGCTCGTGGCAGAAGGATCCGGAAGGCTCCCCGTCGTTCGCCCTGGCCATCCTCTCCGCCTTTGAAGGCAAGCCGATCTCCGCGTACACGAACCGTCCGAACGCCGTCCTCATCAACTATAGAGGGGAGCGCAAAGAGGACGACTCGCATGAAGTGGAGCGCGGCATCCCGAGAATCTCCGCCACTCGCCTGTTGGCCAAAGACCTCGACAAGAAATCCCGCGAGCAGCTCCGGTCCGAGCTGGACGGACGCATCGTCCTCATCGGCTCTTCCGCGAAGGGCTGGTTCGATTTCTTCCCGAGCCCGTTCGCCTCGCAGGCGCTCGGCGTCGAGGTGCACGCCAATGTGATCGACAACCTCCTCAACAACCGCGAGCTCCATTACGCTCCGATGCTTCTCGCCGTGGCGTTCATCCTCCTTTTCTCCCTCGTGAGCGTCTGGACCGTCGAATTGCCGGTGATCCTCGGGTCGGCGATCACCGCCATGCTCTTCGGCGGGTGGCTGGCCGGCTGCTACTTCATGTTCCGGCGGCTGCTGGTCCTCGACTTCTTCGGTCCCTGCGCGGCGGTCCTCGTGCCGTATTTGTTCCTCATCATCCGAAAGACGCGGGCCGAGCAGATGGAAAAGCGCTTCATCAAGCAGACCTTCGGGCAATACGTGGCGCCCGAGGTCGTCGATGCCTTGGTGAGGGACCCGAGCAAGCTTCGCCTGGGCGGGGACAAGCGCGACATGACGGTCCTATTCCTCGACATCGCCCATTTTACGACCATCTCGGAGAAAATGTCGCCCGAGAAGCTCATCCAGTTCTTGAACCACTATCTCACGGCCTTGAGCGACGTCATCATGGCCAACAAGGGCGTCGTCGACAAGTACATCGGCGACTGCGTCATGGCGTTCTGGAATGCGCCGCTCGACGAGCCCAGGCACCGCGTGCTGGCCTGCCTTTCCGCCGTCGAATGCATCGAGGCGATCGAGCGCCTGAACAAGGAGTACGTCGATCCGACGATCCCGGAGAAGCCGGCTATCCGCGTGGGAGTCAATTCCGGCGACATGGTCGTCGGCAACACCGGCTCCGCCCGCAAGCTCGCCTACACGGTCCTCGGCGATGAGGTCAACCTGGCGAGCCGGCTCGAGGGCGCCAACAAGTTCTTCGGATCTCGCATAATGGTGAGCGAGGGCTGCTATAAGGAGGCCGCGGACGCGGTCGAGGCGCGCGAGCTCGGACGCGTCCGCGTCGTCGGCAAGGCGATCCCTATCCGAGTCTACGAGCTCCTGAGCAAGAAGGGACAGCTCAAGGACAGCTGGCGCGAGGCTCTGCCCGTCTATACGAAGGGCGTCGAAGCGTTCCAAAAGGGGGTCGAGCTGGCCCGGCGGAAGGACGCGGACGCCTCCACGAAGTCGTTCGCGGACGCGCGGGACCATTTCGCCGCGGTGCTCAAGATCATCCCCGGCGACGGGCCGTCGACCTTGTACAAGAACCAGGCCGAGGACTACTCCCAGATTCCGCCGATCGACTGGGACGGCGTGTTCAACTTGTCCGCCAAGTAGATGCTTATCTTCTGGCGCCTCATCCTCGGCCACCTGCTCGCGGATTTCACGTTCCAGACCAACGCGGTCAACGCGTGGAAGCGCCGCAACGTCTGGGGCATGCTCGTGCACTGCGGCATGCACCCCGTCATCTACGCCGTGCTGACCTTCCCGTATCTGGGGAGAGACTGGGTCCAAGTGCAAGGCGTGGGAGTCCCGGGGTGGGCCTGCATCCTGCTGATCTTCATCTTCCATTTCCTCGAGGACGAATTCCGCATCTTCTCCATCTTCAAGTACAACTCGCCGGACAACACGCTTTTTTTCATCTGGGACCAGACGGTGCACTACGCGTGCATCTTCATCTTCATCCCGATCGGATTGGGCGACCTGAGCCAGGGCTGGTTCCCGGAAAAGTGGCCTATCCTGATGATTCTGGGGATCGTCGTCACCCATTTCGCGACGGTGCTGTTGTATTTCTTCGAAAAGGACATGGTGGGCGCGAACTACCCGAACTTCGACGAGAAGTATCTGGCGATGGGCGCGCGCCTCGTGCTCATGATGTGCTTCCTTCTCCCCGGAACGTGGTGGGCGATCCCGGCGCTGGGGTGGATGGTGAATCTGCTCTACATGAGATACAGGCGCGTGATGGATTTCTCCTGGTTCAGCCTGTCGTTCGGCGGCCTCCTCTCCGCCGCCTGCGGCGTCGCCGCCCGGCTTATCTACTACGCTCCGTCGCCCTACCTGAATTAGTTCCACGGACTGCGCCCGTTCCTCCCGTGTGTATGGGGGGATCGAAATGATAAAATAAAGCGACATCGAATTTAGGAGGATGCCATGGAAGACGTTGTCATTTTGGGCGCCGCCCGCACCCCGATCGGAATGCTCAACGGCTCCTTATCCAGCTATACGGCGCCGCAGCTCGGCGCGAAGGCCATCGCCGGCGCCCTCGAGCGCGCTGGGGTCAAGCCGGAGGAGGTCAACGAGGTCGTGATGGGCAACGTCATTTCGGCGGGCATCGGGCAGGCCCCCGCCCGTCAAGCGATGATCTACGCCAAGGTCCCGGCTTCCGCCGGCGCGACGACGGTCAACAAGGTCTGCGGCTCCGGGATGAAGGCCGTCATGATGGCGGCGCAGTCGATCCAGCTCGGAGACTCCAAGATCGCCGTGGCGGGCGGCATGGAATCGATGAGCAAGGCGCCCTTCGTCTTGGACAAGGCTCGCGGCGGCTATCGGATGGGGCACGGGCAGCTTGTGGACTCGATCATCCGCGACGGTCTTTGGGACCCCTACGGCAACGTCCACATGGGCGACTGCGGCGAGCTTTGCGCGGAGACGCACTCGATCTCGCGTGAGCAGCAGGACGAGTACGCGATCGAATCCTACAAGCGCGCTCAGGCGGCCCAGTCCTCCGGCGCCCTCGCCGCCGAGATCGTCTCGGTCGACGGCATCGTGGAGGACGAAGAGCCCAAGCGCGGCGCGTTCGACAAAATCCCGAAGCTCAAGCCCGCCTTCAAGCCCGGCGGCACGATCACCGCGGCCAACGCGTCAAAAATCGACGACGGCGCCGCGGCCATCGTGCTGGCCTCGGCGAAGGCGGCCGCGGGCAGGCCGATCCTCGCCACGATCAAGGGCTGGGCCACGTTCAGCCAGGAGCCGCAGTGGTTCACCACGGCTCCCGCGGGCGCGATCGTGAAACTGCTCGAGAAGGTGGGCTGGAAGACGGACGAGGTCGACCTTTTCGAGATCAACGAGGCGTTCTCGGTGGTGACGCTCGCGACGATGAAGATGGTCGGCATCCCGCGCGATAAGGTGAACGTGTACGGCGGCGCGGTCGCGCTCGGACATCCCATCGGCGCCAGCGGGACGCGCATCCTCGTCACGCTCCTTAACGCCATGAAGCAGAAGAACTTGAAGCGCGGCATCGCGGCGATCTGCCTCGGCGGCGGCGAGTCGGTGGCCGTGGCGGTGGAGCGATAATGAAGGTTCTCATCATCGACGACAGCCCGATCGCGCGCAACATGCTCTCGGATATGCTTGCCGTGACCGGCAACGAGGTCGCCGGAGAGACCGACGACCTCGACCAGGCTCTGGCCCTCTATAAATCGACGAAGCCCGACCTCGTCACGCTCGATCTGTCGATGCCCAAGGCCGACGGCATGACGGTGCTCAAGGCGCTGAGGGCTCTAGACCCGAAGGCGCGGGTCCTGATCATCTCGGCCAACGCCCAGGACAATCTCAAGCAGGATCTTACCGCCGCCGGCGCCGCCGGGTTCCTCGGGAAGCCGTTCTCCATCGCCGAGCTGCTCGGCGCCGCCCAGAAGGCCTCGGCGAAATAGCTCTTTTCGGGCAAAAAAGTATCCGGCCAGAATCACAGGAGGGGTAGGATTCTGGCCGGACCTAATCTAGCGAGCGCGCTGCTGCTCAATTCGGCCGGACGGGACTACAGGAGGGGTCGAGCCCCGTCCGGCATTGATCTGGTGCTTCTCGCCTCGCTTCATCTTGCGGATATTATAGCGGGCCGCCGCGCGGCCTCCCATGGACTTAAGGGCAGTCGGGCGAAGGCATTAGCTCCAGAAGCGGTCCTTTTCGCCGCATCGCCGTATGTGAAATGGTTCTTCCTATCGGTCTCGACCTGCTCTCGCGGCCTGCCCGGTTTTGCTAGAATCCATCCTCGCTCATGAAGCCGTTTCCGCTCGGACGCGACGTCACCCTTCGCGATTTGGTCGAGGTATCGACTCTCGGCCGCAAGGTCGTGCTGCCTCCCGACGCCAAGCGCCGGGTGCTCGCCGCGCGCAAGGCCCTGGGCGCGGCGACCGCCTCGGGCGGGGCCGTCTACGGGGTCAATACCGGATTCGGAGAGCTGGCCTCGCGGCGGATTCCGCAAGATCAGGTACGGACCCTGCAATACAATCTCTTGAGGAGCCATGCCTGCGGCGTCGGAGAGCCGTTGGCTCCCGGGGAGGCGCGCGGGATACTCTTCCTGCGCGCCAACGAGCTGGCCCGCGGACATTCGGGCTGCCGCGTCGAGCTGGCCGAGACCTTGGCGCGATTGATCAACGCCGGCGTGACGCCCGTGATCCCGAGCCGGGGCTCGGTCGGCGCCTCGGGGGATCTTGCCCCGCAGGCGCACGCGGCGCTTCTCGCGATCGGCGAAGGCAGCGCGCGGATCTGGAACGGGGCCAGGAAGTCGTGGGGCCCCGTCTTGGACGGCCGCGAGGCGCTGCGGCGCGCGGGCGTCAGGCCCGTCGTATTGGAAGCCAAGGAAGGGCTGTCGCTCATCAACGGCACCCAGGCGATGCAGGCTGTCGGCGGCTTGGCCCTCCATCGCGCCGAGGCCGTGCTCGAGGCCTGCACCGCCGCGGGGGCGATGAGCCTCGAGGCCATCAAGGGAACGCCCGTCCCGTACGAACGGGCGATCGTCGAGCTCAAGCCTCATCCCGGCCAGCTGTGGGCGGCGAAGACGCTGCGGTCCCTCCTCCACGACAGCGAGATCCGCGAGTCCCACCGCGAGGGCGATCCCCGCGTGCAGGACCCCTACAGCCTGCGCTGCATCCCGCAGGTGCACGGGGCGGTCCGCGACGCTTTGGCTCACGCCGCCGAGACGGTGCGCGTCGAGATGGCGTCGGTGACCGACAACCCGGTCGTGGTCGGATCGCGCGTCATCTCCGGAGGCAACTTCCACGGGCAGGCCCTCGCCTTCGTGTTCGATTACGCCGCAATCGCCCTGTGTTCCCTCGCCTCGATGTCGGAACGGCGCATCGCGCAGCTCGTCTCGGGGGTGCACGCGCTCCCGCCGTTCCTAGCCGAAAACCCGGGGCTCGAGTCCGGCTTCATGATCCCGCAGGTCGTGGCCGCCGCGCTCGCGTCGGAGAACAAGGGACTCGCGCACCCGGCGTCCGTCGACTCGATCCCCACCTCCGCCGAGAAGGAAGATTTCGTCAGCATGGGGATGGGCGCCGCGCTCAAGCTCTCCAAGATCATCGAGCACGTCTCGCACGTCGTCGCGATCGAGTTCCTGGCGGCGGGCAAGGGCGTCGAGATGCACGCGCCCCTCAAGCCGGGGACGGGAGTCGCCGGCGCCCTCGGGCGCCTGCGTGCCGTCGCGCCGAGGCTCGAGGGGGACGCGTCCCTCCACGCCTCGATCGAGGCGGTGTCGGCGGCGGTGCTCGCCGGGGACTTCCGCGTCGAGGAATGTCTCTCGTGACCACGGCCGCGCAGGAGGTCGTGCGCGCCCCGCGCGGGAGCGCTCTCCGGTGCAAGGGCTGGCAGCAGGAAGCCGCGCTGCGGATGCTCATGAACAACCTCGATCCCGAGGTGGCGGAGCGGCCGCAGGACCTCGTCGTCTACGGGGGCCGGGGGAAAGCGGCGCGCAATTGGGAGGCGTTCCACGCCATCGTCGCGAGCTTGGAGTCGCTCGAGAACGACGAGACGCTGCTCGTCCAGTCGGGCAAGCCCGTCGGCGTGTTCCGCACCCACGAGCACTCCCCTCGGGTCCTCATCGCCAACTCCAATCTCGTCGGGAAATGGGCCACGTGGGAGGTCTTCGACGAGCTCGAGAAAAAGGGGCTCATGATGTACGGGCAGATGACCGCGGGCTCGTGGATCTACATCGGCACCCAGGGCATCCTCCAGGGCACCTACGAGACGTTCGCCGAGGCCGCGCGCCAGAAGTTCGGCGGGACGCTCGAGGGGCGCCTCGTCGTGAGCGGAGGCCTAGGCGGCATGGGCGGGGCGCAGCCGCTCGCGGCGACGATGAACGGGGCCGCCTTTCTCGGCGTCGACGCCGACCCTTCGCGCATCGACAAGCGGCTCAAGACCGGCTACCTCGACCGCGCGGAGACGTCGCTGGAAAAGGCGCTCGAACTCGTCCTCGACGCGAAGAAGCGCCGCATGCCGCTCTCGGTCGGCCTCGTGGGCAACTGCGCGGACGTCGTCCCGGAGCTGGCCAAGCGAAGGGTCGAGATCGATCTGCTGACCGATCAGACGTCGGCTCACGATCCGTTGAACGGCTACGTGCCTCGCGGGCTGAGCCTCGACGGTGCGGCGGAGCTCCGGGCGAAGGACCCCAAGGAGTACGTTCGGCGCTCGATGGAGTCGATGGCCGTTCACGTGAAGGGCATGCTCGAGCTGATGCGTCAAGGCGCCTGCACGTTCGACTACGGCAACAACATCCGCGCCATGGCCAAGGAAGCCGGCGTCGCGGACGCCTTCGCCTTCCCCGGCTTCGTCCCCGCCTTCATCCGGCCGTTGTTCTGTGAGGGGAAAGGCCCCTTCCGTTGGGCGGTCCTGTCGGGCGACGCGAAAGACATCGCGACCATCGACGACGAGGTGCTCAAGCAGTTCCCGCAGAATCAGTCGCTCAAGCGCTGGATCGACTTGGCGCGCAAGAAGGTCCGCTTTCAGGGCCTGCCCGCGCGCATCTGCTGGCTCGGCTACGGCGAGCGCGACCGGATGGGGCTGCGCATCAACGAGCTCGTCCGCTCGGGCAAGGTCTCCGCGCCGGTCGTTATCGGACGCGACCACTTGGACTGCGGTTCCGTCGCGAGCCCTTACCGCGAGACGGAGGCCATGAAGGACGGCACGGACGCGGTGGCGGACTGGGCGATCCTCAACGCGCTCCTGAACACGGCGTCCGGAGCTTCCTGGGTCAGCTTCCACCACGGGGGCGGAGTGGGGATCGGATACTCGCTTCACGCGGGCCAGGTCACCGTGGCCGACGGGACGAAGGCGATGGACGCCCGCATCGAAAGGGTGCTGACGAACGACCCGGGCATCGGCGTCGCGCGGCATGTCGACGCAGGCTACGACGAGGCGGTCGCCGCAGCGAAGGCGGGGCGGATCAAGATCCCCATGATGAGGAGGTAGCATGGCTCAGGATTTCTCGTTCGACGTCGTCTCGAAGGTCGACCCCAATCTGATCTCGGAGTGCGTCCAGGTCGCGATGAAGGAAATATCGAACCGCTTCGATTTCAAGGGCTCGGTCTCCAATATCGAGTTTAATCAGAAGGACATGGCGCTGACCGTCACCTCCGACGACGAATTCAAGCTCAAGAACGTCCTCGACATCCTCAACACGCGCATCGCCAAGCGCGGCCTGCCGCTCAAGAATTTCGTCCCGCAGAAGCTAGAGCAGGCCCTCGGCGGTTCCGTGCGTCAGGTATTGAAGGTCCAAAACGGCATCCCCACCGACAAGGCGAAGGAGCTCGTCGCCGCGATCAAGCGGGCGGGGATAAAGGTGACCGCGAGCATCCAGGGCGACCAAGTCCGCGTCGTCAGCCGCTCCAAGGACGAACTCCAGTCGACGATGACTCTGCTGAAAGGCAAGGACTTCGGGGTCGACTTGCAGTTCGGTAACTACCGCTAGGGCTTGCCGACCGGCGTCGCGATCGCGGTACGCACCGGGAACGTGACGTGGAAGCTCGAGCCTTGGCCGACCGCGCTCTCGGCCCAGATCCGGCCGCCGTGCATCGAGACGATGCCCTTGGCGATCTCGAGGCCGAGGCCGAGTCCCTTCTGACGCTGGCCCGCGTCGGTCTGGAAAAAGCGGTCGAAGATCCGCTCTAGATTCTCTTTGGGGATGCCGACGCCGGTGTCCGAGACCGTGAATTGGACGCCGTCGCCGTCGGCCTTCGCGCTGACGCCGACCCGTCCCTGGCTGAGCGTGAATTTGAGGGCGTTGACGATCAGATTCTGGAGGACCTGGCGCACCCGGTGGCGGTCCGCCTCGAAGACGACCCCCGAGCCCGCCATGCACTCGGACTCGAGCCGGATGCCCTTTTGCTCCGCCTGCAGCCGGAAGGCGTCGACGGCGTGCTTGACCTCCTCGCAGGCGTCGAGCGGCTCGGGGCGCAGCGGCATCTTGCCCTTGTGGACGCTCGTGGCTTCCATCAGTTCCTCGAGCATCGCGTGCATGAACTCAGAGTTGCGCTGGATGGCCTGCATCGCGCGCTCGAGCTCGACCGGCTCCCAGTCCGAGATCGGCCGGTGAAGCAAGAACGACGTGTAGCCCTGGACGACCGAGAGGGGGTTCTTCAGCTCGTGCGCCAGGTTTTCCATGAAGCGGATGCGGCCTTGGAGGTCGGTGTTGACCGCCTCGAGCTGGGCGGAGCGCTCGGCCAGCGCCCGGGCGAGGCGATGCCGCTCCGCCGCGCGGCGCACGGCGGCGGCGATGAGCTTGGGCGGGCAGGGCTTGATGAGGTATTCGTACGCGCCGTGGTGAAGCGCCGCGATCACGCTCTCGGTCGACGAATGGCCGGTCAAGACGATGGCGACCGTATCCGGGTCCTTTTCGCGCGCCAGCGTCAGAAGATCGATGCCGTCGCCGTCCGGGAGCTGCAGGTCGACGAGAAGGACCTCGTAGCTGTTCGCCGAAAGCAGGCGCCGCGCCGCCGCGCAGGAGCCGGCGCCGTCGACGCGAAGCGCCTCCTGCCGGAGCGAGAGCTGGATCAGCTTCAGATCGTCTTCGTCGTCCTCGACGACCAAGACCCCGATGCGGTCCGGACGTTCCATAGATTCAACGATATCCAAATCGGCTTGACATCAACACTGGCATAGGACCTATTGCGCAATAGGCCTAAAGACCTAGGGATGTATAGCACATATGACGAGGGTCATAGAAGAGGGGCGCAGACGGGCTACTCGCCGCCGACGCCCACGCGGCGCACGGGCTCGCGGCTGTGCAGCGCGAGCCCGGCCTCGATCCGGGACGCGTCGCCGACCGCCGCAATGACGACGCTGTCCGGAAGCACGTAGCGCCGGGCGGCTTCCAGCGCCTGCTCGCGGGTGACCGCGTTCACGCGCCCGACGAAGGTCTCGAGATGGTCCGGGAGGAGGCCGTAGAGCTTCAGGCGCAGGAACTGGTCCGCGACGCCGCGCTGGGTCTCCATGCGGCGCACGAAGCGTCCGGCCAGGACGTTCTTGGCCTTGGAGATCTCCTCGTCCGATATCGTCTCGCTGCGGACCCGCTCGAAATGCTCGAGGATGACCCGGACCGACTCTTCCGTCGAGTCGGTGCGGACCTGCGTCGACAGCTCGAGCGCCGCCAGCTCCTGCTGGGAGGCGATCTGCGTGCTCACGCCGTACGTGAACCCGCGCCGCTCGCGCAGTTCGGTCATCAGCCGCGAAGCGAAGCTTCCGCCCAGGGCGTTGTTGAGGACCAGCAGCGGGACGTAGTGCGGGTCGCATTCCCGCGCGGCCAGGTTCCCGATGCGAAGATCGGTCTGGGCGGAACCCGGCCGGTCCAGCAGGAAGACGCTGCGCCGGCGGTCCTTGGGCGGCTGCGGGCTGCCGGCCGCGGGTGCGTCGCGGCGCGTCCAGTCGCCGAACCGGGAGCGGATCGCGTCGGCGGCCGCTTGAGGGTCGATGTCTCCGACCACCACGATGACCGAAAGGCTCGGGGTGAATATCGCGGCATGCATCTCCGCGAGCCGCCGCCGCGAGATGCGCGCGATGGACTCTTCCGTCGGCGCGATGATCGAGTACGGGTGGGCGCCGTAGAGATTCTTGGCGAACACGACCTCCGAGAGGAACGAGGGCTGGCTGCGGGAGATCTTCAGTTCCTCGAGCATGTTCTGCTTGCGCAAGTCGACTTCTCCGTCCGGAAACGTGGGCCGGAGCGCGACATCGGCCAATAGGTCGAAGAGCCGGTCCGCGTGCTCCGAGAGGGCGAACGCGCGCACGGCGAGGAAATCCTGGCCCGCCGACGCGCCGATCTCGCCGCCGATCGCGTCCGCCTCTTCCGCGAGCTCCTTGGCGTTGCGCGAGCGCGTCCCCTCCGTGAGCAGATCGGCCAGGGCGTCCATCGCGCCGGCCTCTTCGGGAGGGAACTGGCGCGCGCCGCGCCGCAGGCCCAGGCGGACGCTGACGAGCGGGAAGCGCCGGTCGCTCACGACCAGGACCTCGCACCCGTTCGGGAGCGTGAACTCGGTGCGGCGGGGAGGGTGATAGGGTTTGACCGGCCCGACGATCGGCGGCGTCGAGAAGTCCGCGGTCATTCGGAGGCCTCGGGAAGGATCTCCAAAAGCATCGCGCGCTCCCGCGTCAGGTACTTGGCCGCCGCGGCGCGGATGTCGGCGGAAGTGCACGCCAAGTACCGCTCCAAATCCGCGTCGGCGGCCTTGGCGTCGCCGTCGAGGAGGGCGGCGCGCAGGATCATTCCCGCGCGGCCGAGGGCGGTTTCCTGCGAGCGGATCCAGTCTGAGCGGAACTTCGTCTTGATGCGCGCCAGTTCCGCGTCGCCGACGCCGTCCGCGGCGATCTCGCCGATGCCGGCCTCCATGAGCCGAAGGATGTCCTCGGCCGTGCGGCCGCTCTTGTACACGACGAACGCCCCGAAGATGCCGGGCGCCTTGAACTCCGAGTAGTCGGTCTCGGGGAACCCCAGTCCGCCGTCGACCGAGATCGCGGTCTGCGAATCCTTGACCAGCCGGAGGTAGAGCCGGGAACTCTTGCCCCCGAAGAGCACGCTGCCTAACAGGCTCAGCGCGTAGAAGTCACGCGTCCCGCGCTCGGGCATGCCCCGCCAGGCGATGCCCGCCGCCGGCAGGTTCGCGTGGGCGTCCGAAATGGAGCCCTTGACGAACGTGAACGCTCCGTCGGGTTCGCGGGTGTCCACCGGCGCCGGCTTGCCGCGGTTGGGGATGCGCCCGAACAGCGTCTCGATCCGCGGCTTGATCTCCTCTGGCTCGAAGTCGCCGACGACGCCCAGGATGACGTTCGAGGGGGCGTAGTTCGCGTTGAAAAACTCCTGCACGTCCTCGCGCGAGGCCGCCTCCAGTTCCTCGAAGGAGCCCATCGTGGAATGGGCGTTCTGCCAGTTCTTGTAGGACCGCGCGCTGATCTCGTCGTAGAGCGCGGGGCCGTAGGGCTCGTTGTCGATCCGGAGGCGCTTCTCCTCTTTGACAACCGAGATCTGGTTCTCCCGGGCCTCATCGGTGATGGCCAGCGCGTTCAGCCGGTCGGCGTCGAGCCACAGCGCCACGGGCAGCGCGTTGGAAGGGACGTTTTCGTAGTAGTGCGTGAAGTCCTTGTGGGTCGAGGCGTTGTTGTCGCCTCCATAGCTTTCCAGGAGCTTGTCGAACATGCCGCGCGGAACGTTCTGGGAGCCCTCGAACATCAGGTGCTCGAACAGATGGGCGAATCCGGAGCGTCCCGGCCGCTCCGAGCGGCTGCCGACGTTGACGATCATCGAGACGGTCGCGACCGGCACGGTCCGGTCCGGCGCGAGGACGACGCGCATGCCGTTCGGCAAGGAGTACGATTCCGTCTTGATTCGCGGCACGGGGCTATCTTATGAAAATCGCGGCGGACGGGCCATACGCCTGGCGCGGCGCTAGCGGGAGCCGGACGCGGCGCCGTTCTTGAGCGCCTGAAGGGCCTTGAGCAGCGGCGCGACCGCCGAGCCCTTGTTGTAGTAGATCGAGAGGAAGGAGTCCGGGTCCTTGGAAAGGACGATCGTCGCGTTCTTGCGGCCGCCGAGCGACGCCCCCTCGAGGGTGAGGGGCATGCCGCGCAGGGAGACCGCCTTGGAGACCGGAGCTCCTCCCTTTCCGTCATGCACGGTGACGACGAGGCTGTCGCCGTCGACCCTCGCGGAGAGGATGCGGGAGGTTTCGGCGCTCGCGGGGACCTCGCGATGAAAATAGCGGATATGGGACGGATTCTCGAGCGCGCGCTCGATATAGGAGCGCGCCTGCGCGGTCCGCTCGTCCGACGCCGCGACCGGCGCGCCGGCCGGGGGCCGGTTCGCGGGGCCGCCGGCGCATGCGCAGAGCGCCAGGAGCAGGAGAAGCGACGGCCGGCGGGTAGTCACGGACGGGGATCAGCGCCGCAGGCAGACGGCGGGAGCGGCGTAGGACGTGCCGAGGATCGTGCGCGGGCGGCCGAGTCCTTTCGCGCTCCGGCCGCTCAGCATCCGCGCGTCGAAGTCGCCGATGCCGTCGCCGTCGATGTCGACGTTCCCGTCGGAGGTGCGGGCGAGGACGAACTCTCCGCGCCGCCACGCCGCGACCAGGCTGCCGGCGGCCGACAGCCGCAGCCGCGCGCCGTCGGCGCCGAGCGCGCCGATCGGGTAGGTGCCTGGGAGAAAGCTCAGTAGGCTGACCTTGGCGGGGCCGCCGTTTCCCGCGGCGATGAGGATGGGGATGCCGCGCCGGTGGAAGCGCGCGAATAGGCGGGACAGCCGGCCGTAGCCCGGAGCGCCGTGCGTGTCCATCAGCGCGATGACCGCCGCGTTGATCTCTCCGCGCCGGGCGTAGAAGTCGCTCGACCCGTAGGGAAGGCCCGTGTCGCGGCGGATCGCCGCGGCGGAGACGGCCGCCATTTGCGAGACGTTGATGCCGGAGATGCGCAGAGCGCCGCGTTCGACGGCGTCCGCCACCGGCTCGAGCAGGTCCGCCAGCGTGTCGAGCTGGCCGTCGCCCGCCATGTTCAAGGGCAGGACCCTCTTCCCGGCGGCGCGATAGAGCGCGGCGACCAGGTCCCCGTGGGCGACGTCCGCGACGCCGTCCCCGTCCACGTCGATGTACGGCGCGAGCGTAGAACCGGCGAAGTTGTCCAGCACCACGATCGGGTCGGAGGATCTGCAGGCCGCGGCGAGGCCGCGATCGGCCGCGGCCGGAGCCGAGGGCCGGATCGCGGCGGCCGTCGGCGAGAGCGGGCCGAGGCGGGCGCCGGCGCTCCCGCCCCAGGGAAGATCGGCGACCCCGGCGAACGACATGCCCGAGGGCGTCAACAGGAGCACTGCGGCGGCGGCGCGAATCCAAGTCATGCGATATCAGGGTATCCGCCTCCGGGGGGTCTCCCCAGGGCAATCCGATCCCAACCATCTTGGGTCTAAAGGCCTACCGGCCGGGGCGCCGCGCGGAAAATGGTATATATACGCTGAAACTCATGACGCGACAATTCCTGCGTGCGGCGGCCGTGCTCGCGCTCTTGTCGGCCGCCCCGGCCGCGCGCGCGGCCGTCGTAAACGACGTCACCGGCATCAACCCGATCATGGTCGACCGGGTCGCCGCGCCGAGCTCCGTCGAGGAAATTCAGCGGTTGGTGCGCAAGCATTCCGGCCCGATCTCGATCGGCGGCGGCCGATACAGCATGGGCGGGCAGACGGCGACCGAAGGGGCTTTGTACCTGGACATGCGCAAGCTCGATCGGATTCTTTCCATCGACCCGAAGGAGAAGACCGTCACCGTCGAGGCGGGGGCGACGTGGAGGGCCATCCAGGACGCCATCGATCCCCAGGACCTGTCGCTCAAGATCATGCAGTCGTTTTCCAACTTCACGGTCGGCGGCGCGCTCAGCGTCAACTGCCACGGGCGCTACGTCAACCAAGGGCCGCTCATCCGCGCAGTGAGGTCCATCAAGGTCGTGCTGGCGGACGGGAAGCTGGTCGAGGCGGACCCGAAGAGGAACTCCGAGATCTTCTTCGGCGCGATCGGCGGCTATGGCGGGCTCGGCGTGATCGTCGAGGCGACCTTCGACCTCGAGAAGAACGAACGTCTCGAGCGCAAGGCGCTGCGCATGCCCGTAGGCGCCTACCGGACCTTTTTCGAGGACAACATCAAGGGATCGCTCACTGCGGTCTTTCACAACGCGGACCTTTATCCGCCGGCGTACGATACGGTCTCCGCCATCACGTTCTCGCGCACCGACCGGCCGCTCACGCAGAAGGCGCGGCTCCACAAGCACGGCGCGCGTTATTGGCTGAGCCGCCTCGTCTACGTCGCGATCGCCGACTATGCCTGGGGCAAGAAACTGCGGATGCGCTACATCGATCCGTGGCGGCTGCGCAGGCCGGTGGTCGTCTGGCGCAACTACGAGGCGAGCTACGACGTCCAGGAGCTCGAACCCTTCTCCCGGGCCAAGAGCACATACGTGCTCCAGGAGTATTTCGTCCCGATCGAGAGGTTCTCCGACTTCGTTCCAAAGCTGCGGGAGATCCTCCAGAAGCGCAACGTGAACGCGCTGAACGTGTCCATTCGCCACGCGCGCAAGGATCCCGGCTCCCTCATGGCATGGGCGCGGCAGGAGTGCTTCGCCTTCGTTCTGTACTACCGCCAGGGGACCTCCGCGGCGGAGCGCGAGGACGTCGCGGCATGGACGCGCGAGCTCATCGACGCGGCCTTGTCCGTCGGGGGCACGTACTACCTGCCGTACCAGATCGTCGCGACGCCCGGGCAGTTCAAGAAGGCGTATCCGGACGCCGGAGAGTTCGTAGTCCTCAAGAAGAAGCTCGATCCGACCTACAAGTTCCGGAACCGGTTGTGGGACCGCTATGCGCCTCCTCCCGACGCCCCCGAGCGCGCGAAGCTGGAGGCGCAGCGCGCCGAGCTCATGTCGACGAAGGGCTACGCCCGGCCCGAGGATCAGACGTTTCTGACCATGCCCGAATGGTACATCGTCTTCAGCGCGGACGAGCAGGCGGAGTTCCTCAGGCAAAACCTGCCGAGCCAATTCCCGTACTTCGGCGCGGCTCGCCAATTCTGGACGATCTACCGCAGCGTCCGCAGAGCGTCGGGCGCCTATCCCTCCAACTGGGGCGCGCGCGCGATGCTGTGGACGATCGGCGCCAGTTTCACGGCCGAATACTGGCTGGTCGGGGCCTACGAGCGCACGATCGGGCGGCTGGTGGAAAAGTCGGCGCTCCAAGGAAAGCCGGGAGAGCGCGGCCAAGTCGATTTTTTCGCCAACCGGCTGGCGCAGGATTACGCCACGTTCATCCATACGACGCCGTGGTATAAGTACCCGTTCGGCCCGAAGATCGGCGAGCTGTGGAACGTGCAGACGTTCCAGGAGCCCTATACGTTCCGCCGAACGGAGCGCAAGGTGTTCCTGACTCTCCTGCTCGCGGGCAAGACCGTATGGGCCGACATCATCCGCTACGCGACGGGCGCGGCCTATTCGCCGGAGAGCATGGACATCCAGGCCTGGGTGATCAGCCCGCGCGATCCGGCGGATGTGTTTCCCGGAATCCGGACGATCAAGACGCTGGAGGGAGGAGGGCGGCTGATCTCCATTCTGCGCTACGAGCACTTCCGGAACGCGCTCGCGGCATTGAGCGCGGCCAAGGTCCGATTCGTCGAGATCGCCGGCAACCGCACGATCGCCCTGACGGTGGTCGCGCCCGCCGGTTGGGACAAGGCGTCGGCGTGGGGCGACGTCATCCTGGAATGGCCGGTGCTGACGGAGCCGGGCGTCAAGCGCGTCGCGATCGCGGTCCCCGTGGGGCGGCTGCACGAGGCGATTCCGGGCCTGGCCAAGGAGGTCGCGATCGACCATGTCTACGACTATTGACGACGGGCGCCTGGACCGACGGTCCTTCCTGCGGCGCTCGCTGTCCCTTCTCGTCCTCCTGGCGGGTCCGGGGGACTGGGCCAAGGTCCTGGCGGACGCCGGCGACGAGAAGGGCAATTTCGCCCGGATTTATGGAAACTCCGACCTGCGCGAGAGGTTCTACCCGTTTTTGAGCAACGTCTTCCACCTTTATCCCGAGAAAAAGTTCCATGCCCTCATCCTCGAATTGACCCAAGAGCTCAAGTCCGACGAGAAGATATACCAGGCGCTGCTCGAGCGCATCCCCGGAATCAAGCCGGCCGGATCGGAGATCACCTACGCCCTGCCGGCGCTGAAGGCGCAGAAGGACGAGATGGCCCGGGAGACGATCGAGTTCATCGGAAAGTCGGCGACGATCGGCGGGTATTTGGAGATCGGGACGACGGGGCGTTACGTCAGCGAGCTGCGAAAGCGGGTGAGGATCAAGGGCCCGGTTTATCTCGTAAACGACGCGGCGGCGACCTACGGGGTCTCGGAGATCATGGAGCGGGGCCGCATCCCCAAGATCGGGACGTTCATCCAGATGGGCAACTACGATCCGTTCGCGGGCTCGAAGATCCAGGAGGGCAGTCTCGACCTCGTCACGAACTTCATCGGCCTGCACCACGCGCCGACCGACCGGCTGGAGGGCTTCGTTTCCTCCATCCGGAAGGTGCTCAAGCCGGGCGGGCGCCTCATCATGCGCGACCACGACGTCGACAGCAAGGACCAGGACACGCTCGTGGCGCTGGCCCACGACGTCTTCAACGCGGGTCTGTTCCTGCCGTGGAAGACGAACCGCGAGCAGGTGCGCCTGTTCCGCTCGATCGGCGACTGGAGCCGCCTCCTTGCCGCCTCCGGCTTCAAACGCGCCGAGCGCGGGCCCCTGTCCCAAAAGGGCGATCCCACGAAGAACCTCCTCGTCGAGTTCGTGAAGGCGTAGAGTCCTACCGACGGAGGCAATGTTGTAGAATGCCCTCGTGCGATTCCTCATCGTAAACGCCGCCCAAGTTCTGTCCTTCCAAGGCCCCGACCGGCCCCGCGCCGGCGAGGAAATGCGCAAGGTCGGACTCTACCGCGACGGCGCGGTCCTCGTCGAGGACGGAAAGATCGCGGCGGTGGGCCTGCGGGACGTCGTCATGAGGCATCCGGGAGCCGACGCCGCCCGGATCGTCGACGCCGGCGGCCGTATCCTCCTGCCGGGCTTCGTGGACAGCCATTCGCATCCCGTCTTCGCCGAGCCGCGGCTCGAGGATTTCGCGATGCGGATCGGCGGGAAGTCGTACGCGGAGATCGGAGCGGCGGGAGGGGGGATCCTCTCCAGCGTGCGGAAGGTGCGGCTCGCCACCGAGGGCCAGCTCGTCGAGAGGCTCGTCGACTGGTGCCTGCGCTTCATCGAATGCGGCACGACCACCTTGGAAGCGAAGAGCGGCTACGGTCTCGATCTGGAGTCGGAGCTTAAGATGCTCCGCGTCGTGCGCCGGGCCTCGGAGCTGACGGCGCTCGAGCTTGTCCCGACTTTCCTCGGCGCGCACGCGCTTCCCGCGGAGTTGCGCGAGCGGCCGGCGGACTACGTCAAGCGCGTGTGCGAGGATATGATCCCGGCGGTCGCGAAGGAAGGGCTCGCCCGATTCGTCGACGTTTTTTGCGAGAAAGGCTATTTCTCCGAAGAAGACGCCGGGAAGGTCCTCGCGGCGGGCGCGGGCGCCGGGCTCAAGGCCAAGGTGCACGCGGAGCAGCTGACCCGCTCCGGCGGCGCGCGCGTCGCGGCGAAGCACAACGCGGTTTCGGCGGACCACCTCGATCGCGCCGAGGCGGACGATCTCGAGGCGCTCAGGGCGTCCGGCACCGTGGCGACCTTGGTCCCAGCCGCGAACTATTTCCTCGCGACGGCTTATCCCGCGGCGCGCCGCATCATCGATTCGGGCGTCCCGGTCGCGCTGGCCACGGACTTCAATCCCGGGTCGGCCCCGTGCTGGAACATGCAGTTTGTCCTCTCTTTGGCGTGCACGCAGCTGCGACTGTTTCCGGAGGAGGCGCTCGTCGCCGCGACCATCAACGGCGCCTGGGCTTTGGGCCTGGGCAAGACGCACGGCTCGATCGAGGTGGGCAAGCAGGCCGACCTCGTCCTGCTCGACGCCGCGGATTATCGGGAAGCGGCGTATTACTTCGGCGGCAACCTGGCGTCGTGGGTTATGAAGAAAGGAAAGATCGTTCATTCCACCTCCCACATGACGCCGTTCGACTGAGGCTATGGCGGAAGAACCTCGCAAGGACGTGACGGCGGCGGAGGCGGCGGCGATCGCGGCGCGCGTAGCGGGCGCGGCGAAAAGGACCTCGCAGATCCCCGCCTACAAGCGCGCCGCGGCCCTCGCGGGGGTCGCGGAGATTCTCAAGAAGCAGAGGGAAGAGTTCGCCGCGCTCATCGTCGAGGAGGTGAAGAAGCCGCTCAAGGAAGCGCGTCGCGAGGTCGACCGCGCCACGTTCACCTTCGGGTGGGCCGCGGAAGAGGCGAAGCGTTTCGGCGGCGAGTGGCTCCCGTTGGATCTTGACGCGAACACCGAGGGCCGCGTGGCGCTCGTGCGCCGCTTCCCGCGCGGCGCGTGCCTCTTCATCACCCCGTTCAACTTTCCGCTCAACCTCGTCGCCCACAAGGTGGCTCCGGCGATGGCGGTCGGCGCGCCGTTCGTGCTCAAGCCCGCGCCGCACGCGCCCAAGACGGCGCGGAAGCTCGCCGAGGCGATCGCCGCGGCGGGCTGGCCGGAGGAGGCCTTCGCGGTGCTCCCCTGCTCCAACGAGGTGGCGGAGACCCTGGTGCGCGACGACCGGTTCGCGGTGCTGTCCTTCACCGGCAGCGCGAACGTGGGCTGGCACCTGCGCTCGATCGCGGGCAAGAAGCACTGCGTCCTGGAACTCGGCGGCAATGCGAGCGTGATCGTCGCGGCCGACGCCGACGTGCCCTGGGCTGCCGCGCGGGCGGCGTGGGGCGCCTATTACTACTCCGGCCAAGTGTGCATCTCGGTGCAGCGCGTCCTCGTGCACGAGAAGGTCTACGCGCCCTTCAAGGATCTGTTTCTCAAGAACATCGCCGAGCTGGTGTCCGGCGATCCCAAGGACGAGAAGACGGACATCGGGCCGCTCATCGACCAGAAGGCCGCCGAGCGCGTCGACGCGTGGATCCACGAGGCCGTCTCGGGGGGAGGCAAGATGCTCGCCGGCGGCGTGCGCATGGGCGACCGCATTCCGCCCACGCTCGTCGAGAGCCCGCCGCAGCAGTGCAAGCTCGCCACCGAGGAGGCGTTCGGTCCGGTGGCGACCTTGGAGAAGGTCGCCACCGTGGACGAGGCTTTCGAGCGGATGGCGAAGGGACGCTACGGCCTGCAGGCCGGCGTGTTCACGAACGACGTCAGGTCCATTTTCCGGGCGTGGAGCGAGCTTCCGGTCGGCGGCATCATCATCAACGATATCCCCGCGTTCCGTTCGGACGCGATGCCGTACGGCGGCTCGAAGGATTCCGGCATCGGCCGCGAGGGCGTGCGCTATGCGATGGAGGAGTTCACGGAACTGCGGACGCTGGTGATCAAGCCGGCGTAGCGCCGCTCAGGTGACGTTGTTGGCGGAGAGGAGTTCCCGCATCACGTCCTGAAGCCGCCTCATGTCGATGGGCTTGAACAGCAGGCGGATGCTGGGTCCCTTCGGAAGGCTCGGCACGATGTTGAGCGGTTCCATCGCGCTGATGAAAATCACGGGCGGCATGTTGTCCGGATAGTTCTTGTGCAGAACCTCGTACACCGTGGAGCCGTCGCCGGTGGGAAGCCGGAAGTCCAAAAGCATGAGGTCCGGGCGCTGTTCCTGCGCCATAACGACGGCCTTTGTGGCGTCGAAGGCGAGGCGGACGCTGTGTCCTTTTGATTCAAGCTCCGCTCCGAGGAGCGTCGCCATTATTTCATCGTCTTCGACGACGAGTATTCCGGCCATTAGGTTCCTGGTGTGAGACGCGGCCCAATGATGTTGTAGGCGTCCAATCCGGCCCCGGCTTCACGGGACCCGGCAGGCGGGTTTTCGTCGGCGGCCCTCCCCCCAAGGTCCTATCCGGGAGCATAACACGGGAACGTCCGAATTTCAAGACCCAAACATCGATATGTCGTTGGATTGTCGTATCTAAAGGAGGCCTCGCCTGCCCACCCTTTTGTAGAATAACGCCGAAGATTCCAGCGAAGAGGAGCCCCATGAGCCAGCTCGTAGAATGCGTTCCAAATTTCTCTGAAGGCCGGGACAAGGTCAAGGTGGAAGCGATCGTCGCGGCGGCCAGGGCCGTCGCCGGCGTGCGCATCCTGGACGTCGAGACCGACGGGGACCATCACCGGATGGTCTTGACCTTCGTCGCGCCCCCGGACGCGGCGGTCGAGGCCGCCTACCGCGCCGCGGCGAAGGCGAAGGAGCTCATCGATCTCACGCAGCATAAGGGGGAGCACCCGCGCATGGGCGCCTCCGACGTGATCCCGTTCATCCCGGTTTCCGGCGTCGGCTTGGCGGAGTGCGTGGCGCTGGCCAAGCGCCTCGGCGAGCGCATCGGCGCGGAGCTCGGGATTCCCGTGTTCCTGTACGGCTACGCCGCGGCGCGTCCCGAGCGCAAGGACCTGGCGGCGGTCCGCAAGGGGCAGTTCGAGGGGCTGCGCGACGCGATCGGCGCCGACCCGGCGCGCGACCCCGACTTCGGCCCGCGCAAGATCCATCCGACGGCCGGGGCGACCGCGGTCGGCGCGCGCGAGCAGATCATCAACTTCAACGTGAACCTCGATCTGACCGACCTCGAGGTCGGAAAGGGGATCGCCAAGACGATCCGCACCTCCGGCGGCGGCTTGCCCGAATTGCGGGCCAAGGAGATTCAGCTTTCCTCGGGGAAGATTCAGATCTCGACCGTGCTGACCAACTATCGCGTGACGCCGATCTCGAAAGTCTATGACGCGATCCGTCGCGAAGCGGCCGCGCACGGCTCGGACCCGATCTCGACCGAGATCGTCGGGCTCCTCCCCAGGGACGGGCTCGTCGGCTACGCGGTCGACGCGCTGAAGGTCATCAACTTCGACCCGGCGAAGCAGGTGCTGGAGACGCAGCTCGAAGCGCTCGCCTTTGACTGGAAGCAGGCGGGCGCCTCCTTGTCCCAGGCCTTGGCAGACGTCGGCCCTACGCCGGGCGGCGGCTCGGCCGCCGCGATCGCGGGCGCCATGGCCTGCGGCCTCGGGCAGATGGCGATGGGGATCAGCCTCAAGTCCAAGAAGCTCGAGGAGTCGAAGCGGCCCGCGCTCGTGGAGGCCGACCGAGGCTTCGGCGCCGACCGGCATCGCTTCCTCGCGCTGGCGTCCGAGGACGCGGCGGCGTTCGACGGATTCATGGACGCGATGAAGATCCCCAAGGAGGACCCGGGCCGCGCCTCGAAGATCGCCAAGGCGGTCGAGGAGGCCGCGCGGGTGCCGCTCGAGACGGCGCGCCTGTCGTCCGCGGTCCACGCCCGCCTCAAGGAGACGGCTCCGCTCGCGCTCGGCACCGTGGGCTCGGACGTGAACTGCGCCCTGCACCTCGCGCGGGCGGCGGCGCTCTGCGCGGCGGAGAACGTCCGCATCAACCTCGGTTCGATCAAGGACCCGGCGCTGGCCAAGCGTCTGGAAGACGACCTCGCGGCCATCCTTGCCCGAGTATAAGGCGCTTCCGCTTTTCCTGATCAGTCTCGCCGCGATCGCGGCGTGGGCGGTCGTGCGCCGCTGGGGCGGGCGCCGGTGGCGGCGGCACGCGGTCGAAGCCTCGGGCGTCGTGCTCTTCATCGGCATCGACCGGTACTACGACCTGCCGTGGTACGCGTATATCCTTGCGCTCGTGATCGCGTCCGCTCTCTACCACTGGAACGTGCGGGGAAGCCTCGAGGAAGTGTGCAAGGCGATCGGCCCGATCCCGCTCCCAGAGCTCGGGCTGCGACTGCAGCGCATCCCCAACGTCTTCCCCGTCACGGGCTCCATCCCGGGGATGACGCCCTCGGGCGGGAAGTGGCCGGGATTTGTGGCGCTGTGGGGCGCGGAGCCGATAGTTCGCCCGGTCCCTCCGAATCCGAACGCGCCTCCGGTGTTCACCGTCGCTCTTCAGTACGTCCAGGAAGACGAGGACGAGTACGGGATCATCCTGCTCGGCGAGGTCCCTAAGGAGCTGCCCATCGAGCTGGTGATCCACCATCGCGACGGGCAGGGACGCTTCACGCGCTTCTTGGAGCACAGCCAGCTCATCACCGGGCTGCCGGGGCAGGAGGTGCGCTTCGCGATCCGCTGCTCGCCGAAGGACTTCGCCTTCAAGCTCTTCGGCAAGGAGGCCTTCGCCATCCTGGGGCCCCTGTTCAACCTGAGGAGCGAGGATCGCGAGGTCTTCGTGCACGTCGAAGGGCGGCACGTCCGGGTCTGCTCGAGCAGGACGTTCGGCCCCGAGGAGTTGAAGGTCTTCGTCGCGATGGGCGCGCGCTGGATCTACGGCCTGCGCGCGGCGGCGGAGCAGCTCGGCCGGGCGTCCTAGGACCCCGGCGCTATCGGTCGGCCGCGGCGGCGTTCTTGTCCAGCGCGGCGAGCATCTCGGGCACGGTCGTGAACTTCTCGCGGATCTTTCCCGAGACCGCGCCGCGCTCCAGTTCCAGCTTGTCCAGCCGCTTCCAGTCCTGGAACGTGAGGAACCGCACGCCTGCATCTTTGAGACGCCGTTCCATCGCGTCGGGCTCCCGCTCGTCGTGGGTGAGGGCGATGCCGCCTTTGGCGTCCGCGAGCAGGGCCTGCACCGTAGCCACCGAGTCCGCGCGGTTCGTCCCGATGAGGCCGCTCGGGCCGCGCTTGGCCCAGCCGACGACGTACTCGGCGGGCGTCGTCTTCCCCGACGCGTCCGTGACCCGTCCTTGGACGTTCGGAATCTTGCCGGCCTTGTCGTCGAACGGCACGCCTGGGATGGGGATGCCGCGGTAGCCGATCGACCGGAAGACGAGGCCGGCCTTGAGCCGCTCGTGCTTGCCGGTGCCCTTGGCGACGACCATGCCCTTCTCGTTCTTGTCGAGCCGGTTGAGCTCCATGGAGAGCGCGCTGACGCGTCCGCCCTCCGCGTGCAGCTCGGTCGGCGCAGTGAGGAAGCGCAGGCGCACTTTGCGGCCGCGCGTGCCCTCGCCCCGCGTGGCGACCACTTGGAGGTAATCGACGTTCTTCTTGTTCTCGGGATCGGCGTAATCGGCGGCCGAGACCTCGTCGATGCGCACCTCATCGGGACGCACCACGAGATCGGTGCAGGACAATTCGCCGATCTCCCGGATCTCCGCGGGCGAGAAGGCCGCCTGGGCGGGCCCGCGCCGGCCGAGCAGATGGATCGTCTTGACGCGGCTTTTCCGCAGCGCGGCGAGCGCGTAGTCCGCGATGTCGGTCTTGGCGAGCGCGTCCGGGTCCTCGGCGAGGATGCGGGTCACGTCCATCGCCACGTTCCCGATGCCGATGACGGCGACGTCCTCCTGGGAAAGGTCGAACTCCCGGTGGCGGTGGTCGGGATGCCCGTTGTACCAGCCGACGAATTCGGTCGCCGAGTGGCTGCCGGCCAGGTCCTCGCCGGGGATCCCCAGGTGGCGGTCGCTCTCGTTGCCGACGGCGTAGATGATCTGGTCGTAGAGCTCCCGCAGCCCGTCGGCCTGGACGTCGCGCCCGAGCATCACGTTCCCGAAGAACCGGAAGTGGGGGAGCAGCGCCAGGCGCTCGTACACGGCGATCACTCCCTTGATCTTCTGGTGGTCCGGCGCGACGCCGCCGCGCACGAGGCCGTAGGGCGTCGGAAGGCGGTCGAACATGTCTATCTCGACGGGCACCTCGTTCTGCTTGAGGAGCGCTTCCGCCGCATAGAAGCCCGAGGGACCGGAACCGACGATCGCGACGCGCATGGTTCGCATGGCGCTATTGTAGACTATGAACCATTTAGTGACAATACCCGCCGCCGCGGCGGGTTAGAAGGCGGCACGGATCATGTCCGCGCGCAGGACGCGGCGCTCCGCGCTCGCGACCGCGCGTCCGGCCCTCATCTGGAGGTGCGCGGGCTGCGCGAGGACCAAGAGCTCGTTGAGCGCCTCCCAGCCGATCGGCATCTTCCAGCGCAGCGACAGCGCCAGACGGACGTACGAGAGGTGCTGCATCCCCTCTTCGAAGGAGATGGAGCGCGCGTGGCTCAGGATCCCGATCGCGCGATGCACCAGGTCCTCGATCTCGATCCGTCGGGCGCCTTCCGAGAGGGCGCGCTGCGCCTCCCGCTCGCGCTCCACGACGCCGAGCACCGCGCCGGAGACGCGCTGGACGAAGTCCTCCTCCGAGCGCCCCAGCGTCGTTGCGTTGGACACTTGATAGAAGTCGCCGAGGACCTTGGTCCCTTCCCCGTACATGCCGCGCGCGGTCATGCCGATCTTCTGCAGGCCCTTGAGGATCGGATTGATCATTCCTGCGATCGCGAGGCCGGGCAGGTGGAGCAGGGCCGAGACGCGCATGCCGGTGCCGGCGTTGGTGGGGCAGGAGGTCAGGTAGCCCCAGCGGCGGTCGTAGGCGAACTCGAGCGAGCGCCCGAACTCCGCGTCGAGGGCCGACAGGCGCTGCCAGAGCGACGGGAGGCAGAGGCCGGAGTCGACCGCTTGAAGGCGGAGATGGTCCTCCTCGTTCACCATCACGCTCAAGATTTCGCGCTCACCCACGATGACGCCGCGCTGCTTCGGGTTCTGGAGCAGGGCCGGGCTGATGAGCCGCCGCTCCGCGAGAAAGAGATGTTCCGTCGGCTCGAGCTCGTCGAGCCGGAGGTAGGCCGCCTTGGCGAGCGGCCGGCTGCGGCGTCCCGCCGCGAAGGCGTCCTCCAGGGCCGCGGCCGCGTGACGCGGCGAGCCGTGCGAGGGAAACGGCAGCCGGGCCAGGTTCCGGGCGAGCCGCACGCGGGAGGACAACACCGTCTCGTGCGTCGGGCCCGAAGCGGTCGCCCAGTTCATCTTGAGCTTGAGGAGGTTCTGCAGCTGGAAGCTCATGGTTCGCGAAGCCGGTCGCGCAGGCGCGCGGCGGCTTCGAAGTCTTCCCGGGCGATCGCGTCGTCGAGTTGACGGCGCGTCTCGGCGGCGGGCGCGAGTCCCGTATGCTTGGAGGCGCCGTGCACGCGCCGCAGCGCGTCGTCGAGGGCCTCGCGGAAGGCGGAGTAGCATTCGGCGCAGCCCACGCGGCCCGAGTCGCGCAGGCGCGCGAAGGTCAGCCCGCACGCGGGGCAGGCGCGTTCCCTGGGCCCGGGCCTCCGCGTCGAGAGGATGTCCGCGAGGAGACCGGTCAGGACGCTCTCGTGCTGCTCGGCCAGCGCTTTCTCCGCGCAGGCCCGGCACAGCGCGGTCTGGCTGACGTAGTTCTCCGCGATCTGCTTGAGCAGGACTTCCGACTCGTTGCGTTGGCAGCGGCTGCAGAGCATCGTGAAACGGCGTCGCGGCGACGGCGGAGCGCTAGCTGCGGGCGCCGGCGGCCTCGAAGACGGGCGTCCCGTTCTTGGACGCGTAGTCCCGGAACACCTCGACCAGTTTTGTCGTGACCGGACCCGTCTGGCCGCCGGAGATGACCCGGCCGTCGATCTTGGTAACGCCGATGATCTCGGCGCCCGTGCCGGTGACGAACACTTCCTCGGCGCGATAGAGCTCGAAGCACGTGAAGATCTCCTCCAGGACCTCGAGCTTCAGGTGGTCCTTCGCGAGCTTCATCACGACGTTTCGAGTGACGCCCTCGAGGATCCCCGCCCACACCGGCGGCGTGTAGAGCTTTCCGTCGCGCAGGAAGAAGATGTTGTCGCCCGAGCACTCGGCGACGTGCCCGTCCTGGTTGAGGAGGATCGCCTCCTGCGCGCCGGCGCGGGTCGCCTCGGCGCGGGCCAGGATGTTGTTGAGATAGTTAAGGGACTTGATCGAGGGGCTCAGCATGTCCGGAGAGATCCGGCGGAGGCTGGACGTGATGAGCTCGAGGCCCTTCTTGTAGACCGATTCCGGATAAAGCTGAATCTTGTCGGCGATGATGATGAGCGTGGCCTTCTTGCACTTGCGCATGTCGAGGCCGAGGTCGCCCACGCCCCGCGTCAGGACGACGCGGATGTAGGCGTCCTTGAACCCGTTGAGGCGCACCGTCTCCAGGATCGCCTGCTCGACTTCGTGGCGGCTCCACGGGACGTCCAGCAGGATTCCTTTGGCCGAGTTGAATAGCCGCGCTAGGTGCTCGCGCAGGTGGAAAATCCGGCCGTTGTAGGCGCGGATGCCCTCGAACACGCCGTCCCCGTAGAGCAGGCCGTGATCGTAGACCGAGATCTTCGCGTCTTCCTTCTCGTAGTGGCGGCCGTCGATCCAGATCTTCATGGTTTCAGGCTCCCCTTGCTCGGTTCGATCGCTTCTACCTCGGTGACGCGTCCTTCGGACAGGCGCAAGATGCGGGTGGCGAACTGGGCGGCGTAGTCGTTGTGGGTGACCAGGACGACGGCCACGCCGATGCTGTCGGCGACTTCCTTCAGAGCATAAAATACCAATTCTCCGTTGCGCCTGTCCAGGTTGCCGGTCGGCTCGTCCGCGAGGAGGAGCGCGGGCCGGTTGACGAGCGCGCGGGCCATCGCCACGCGCTGGCGCTCGCCGCCCGAGAGTTCCTGCGGGAAGCGGTCGGTGAGCGCGCCGAGGCCGAACCGGCCCAGGAGCTCTCGCGCCCGAGCCTCCGCGTCCGCGGCCGAGCCGCCGATGCGGGCGGGCATCGTGACGTTCTCCAGTACGGTGAAATCCGGCAGCAGGGAGTCGAACTGGAACGCGAAGCCGAGCTTGGAGTTGCGCAGCCGAGCGCGCTCAAGCTCGGGCATGTCTTTGACGGGACTGCCAAAGAGAAGGATCTCGCCTTCGTCCGGCTCGTCCATCATGCCGAGGAGGTGGAGCATCGTCGACTTTCCGGAGCCGCTCGGCCCCGTGACGGCGACGAACTCGCCCGCGCGCACCGACAGGTCGGCGCCTTTGAGCACGTCGACGCGCTCGTGCAGCTTGCGGTAGCTCTTGTGCACGCCTTTCGCCTCGAGGGCCGGCCTCGACGAGGAATCCATCTGGCACAGAGTACCAATTTTCCCGCGATCGGAGTCCGAAATCCGGTGCGCGCGTTGCCGTTCTGTAACCTGAATCCTCTATGCTACGTAGTGCAGCATCCTCCATGCGCCCAAACGGGAGGGCCTCCGAAAGGGGGCCCTCCTTAAACTTTATGGGAAACGATTCTCCGCAGAAAGAGAGAGCCGCTTCAATTCTCTTGTTGCCGAACTGTCATTCGAATCCTTTAAGCTACGTAGTGCAGCATCCTCCATGCGCCCAAACGGGAGGGCCTCCGAAAGGGGGCCCTCCTTAAACTTTATGGGAGGGAACTCTCCGTCTCTTTCCCCATGTTGCCGTTCTGTCATTCGAATCCTCTATGCTTCGTAGTGCAGCATCCTCCATGCGCCCAAACGGGAGGGTCTCCGAAAGGGGGCCCTCCTTAACTTTTTGCCCAAAGAAATACCCGGAGCCGAAATGCGTCCGGCTCCGGGCTGGGCCGCGCGCGAGTCGCCTCACGCGCGGGGGTGCCCCAATCGGGTCACTTCTTCTCGAGCACGATGTCGAAGTTGCCCATCTCCATGCCGCTGTGGTGCGTCCGCAGCTTGATCGTCGTCGACGCCTTCCACCACGGGTCGGCGGGACTGTACGCGTCGCCCTCGAAGAAGAGCTGCGTCACGAGGTCCTTGAAGCCGGGCGCGGTCACCTTGTAGTGGACGTGCATGCTGCGCCACTGCTTCTCGGCGAACTCGTAGTTGCCGGGCTTGATCGTCACGTAGGAGTGGCTTCCGTCATCCGACGTGCGGATGCGGCCGCGGAACCGGTACGGAAACGCCGGGTTATCGCGCTCGCGCGGATCGGGAATGTCGTAGGCGCCGTCCTTGTCCGTCTGCCAGACGTCCACGATCGCGCCCGGGATCGGCTTTCCGCTCACGTCAAGCACGCGCCCTTGAATATGCAGCCGGCGGCCCGACTCGCGCGCGGCGATGTCGGGCATGGGACCGGTGGGCTCGTACAGACGGGCGTTGGGCCGGTGGAACGGGCCGAGCACGTTGTCCGCCGTCGGCGTCAACGTCCCGGCCGGTGCCGCCGCGGCTTTGGCGGGAGCGGCGCCCGCCCATTGCTCGAAGTGGTCCGAGACGGCGATGAGACGCGTCGAGAGGTCCCGCGCGCTGCGCGAGTCGCGGGCCATGCGGTCGACCTCCGGCCCGAGCTCCTCGAGGAACTTCGCCGTCTCCTCCGAGACCTTGCGCTCGAGCGCTCCCGAGGCGCTCTGCACGCGCTGGTGGGTGAGCGCGAATTCCTTGGCCTCGATGCGCCGTTGCACGCGTTCCCGGAGGAAGTCCAGCGCGTAGGCGCCGTTGCGCACCTTGGGATGCTTGACGTCCTGAAGCACTTCCCGCGCGGCTTCCAACACGCTTTTTTGGAGCGTGGACACGAACTGTGCCTTCTCGGCGGGGGAAAGGCCGTGCAGATAAGGCTCGACGGGGCCGCCCTGGGCTCCGGCCGAAGCCGCGAGCACCGCCGCCGCCAGCAACGCCTGAATCATTCTCATTCGCGCATCCTCCGTTCCCGGGACGCTTTCGGCCCGGGCAACGAAATCCTAGCAACGCGCGAATATGAGTGTATAGTGAATAAAGCTTACAGTATTGTTTACCGCCGCTGAATGCGGGGCTACGCTTCCTGGAGGACCTCCGCGGGGTTCGCCTTGCTGGCGTGCCACGCGGGGTAGACGGAGGACAACAGCGAGAGGGCGATGCCCGCCGCCACGACCGCCACGAGGTCCCAGGGCCGCACGTCGACCGGGATGCGCGTCAGGTAGTAGATGTCTCCGGGCAGTTCGAAGGGGGGGTATCGCCAGATGACGAAGCAGATGACGAGGCCCAGCAGGAGTCCCAAGAAGACGCCCATCGCGCCGATCAGCGCGCCTTCCCAAAGAAAGATCGTCCGGATCTGCCCGGGCGTCGCGCCCATCGCCTTAAGCAGCCCGATGTCTTTGAGCTTCTCGGTCCCGAGCAGGACGAGATTGGAGGTGATATTAAAGGAAGCAACCAGGATGATGAAGGTGAGGAGCAGGAACATCATGTACTTCTCCAGCCGCAGCGCCGCGAACAGCGTCTGGTTCATCTGTCGGAAGGAGCGGACCTCGAAATCGAACCCCAGCTGGTAGCGCAGGGCCGACGCGGCCTCGTCCGCCTTGTGGAGGTCCGACAGGCGCGCCTCGATGCCGGTCGCCCCGGCCTTGAGGCCGAGGAACGACGCCGCCTCCCCGAGCTCCGCGTAGGCGCCGGTGCTGTCGAACTCGTAGTAGCCCGTGTGAAGGAGCCCGACGACCTTGAACTTCTTCATTTTGGGCAAAAGGCCGAAGCCGGTGCTGGCGCCCTGCGGCGATAGGATCACGATCTCGGAGCCGATCCACGCGCCGAGCGCCTTGGACAGCTCCGTGCCGAGCACGATGCCGGCGGGCTTGCTGCCGGCGTCGATCCCCTTCCACGAGCCTTCCTTCAGCGTCTTGGCGAGGTCGTTGACGCGGAACTCGCTTTCCGGGTCGAGGCCCTTGAGCAGCACGCCGCTCGAGCGCCCTTGATAGGTGACGATGGCCTGGCCCAGGGCGAAGCGGGCCGTCGCGACGACGTCCTTCCTCGCTTTCACAGCGCCTTCGGCGCGCTCGAGGGAGGCCTTGTCGCCTGCTCCGTAGACGACGAGGTGCGCCTGCGCCCCGATCACCTTCTTTTCGATGTCGGTCTGAAAACCGTTCATCACGGACATCGTGGCGACGAGCACCGCCACTCCCAGCGTCACGCCGGCGACTCCGAGAAACGTGGTAAGGAGGGAAAAGAGGCCCTTCCGCTTGGCCTTGAAGTAGCGCGCGGCGACGAAACGCTCGAAGCTCACGGGGCCATTAAACCATTTTGCCGTGCGAAAGTTGATTGACCCCGGGCGGCGTCCGATGGCAAGACAGCTTCTGTAGCCAACGCACCACAGGCGTATGGGCCGAAAACCGCCGGCAATCGTCCCGGGAGGCTCACTCGACGGGAGCGAGCGCTGGGTATACTTCAAGCGTCTCGGGTCGACGCGTCGTCGCCGCCGAGCGTACATCAAAGGAAGAGAGGTCACTCATGAGATCATTGAAGTGGGCGTTGGTTCTAGGAATGCTGCCGGCGGTCGCCGTTCACGCCGACCGGTACGCCTCGTTCTCGGGCAACGGCTCCGTCGAGGTCCAGCCGGACGTCGCGACCGTGCAGGAAACGGTCACGGAGAAGCAGGCCTTCCCGGCCACCGAGGACACCGTCGCCGCGGCCCTCGCGGCCAAGGTCCAGACGAAGGTCAACGCTCTTAAGAGCAAGATCAACGCGGCGCAGGACGTTGTCACCTTCGTCACCTCGCAGCCCGAGAAGTACCAGGAGCGCGACGAGCGCGGCAACTACCACGATCGCGGCTGGACAGCGACGACGATCATCACGGTCAGGCTCAAGGGCAGCAACCTGCACTCCCGGCTCCAGACGCTCGGACCGCGCATGAGCAACCCGCGCTTCGGACTCTCCGAGGCCGCCGAGCGCGCCGCGGAGCAGGAAGCGATCGTGAAGGCGACGCAGCACGCCCGCGGCAAGGCCGAGGCGTCCGCGACCGCCAGCGGCAACCGGCTCGGCAAGCTCGTCGCGAGCGGCGACCATCACGTCGAGGTCCCGGTCCCGGGCCCGCGTCCCGCCGCGGCCCGCGCCATGATGAGCAGAGAATCGGCCGAGGCCCCCGCGCCCCTCGTCGACACCGAGAAGGCGATGATCACGGTCCGGCGCGTGCTCCACTTCATCTGGGAGCTGATGGACTAACAGAGGTCGACGCTGAAATCCCCTCGCTCGAGCGACATCGGGCGGGGGGATTCTCTTTTCAGGCTTATTCTTCGGACTTGGCTTCGGCCTTGAGGGTGGGGAAGAGGATGACTTCGCGGATGGAGGGATGGCCGGTCAGGATCATCGCGAGGCGGTCGACGCCGATGCCGATGCCGCCCGTGGGGGGCATGCCCACTTCCATCGCGTGCACGAAATCCTCGTCGAGGATGTCCGCCTCCTCGTGGCCGCCCGCTTTCTGCCGCATCTGCTCCTCGAGCCGCTCGCGCTGGTCGAGGGGATCGTTCAGCTCGCTGTAGGCGTTGGCGAGCTCGTCGGTGCCCAGGAAGAACTCGAAGCGCTCGACGAGCGACTCATCGCCCGGCTTGCACTTGGCGAGCGGCGTGATCGCGGTCGGGTGGTCGAGCACGAACGCAGGCTGGACCAGCTCGGGCAGGAGCTTCGCGTCGAAAATGCGCTCGAAGATCTTGGCGCTCGGCGTCGCGTCGGACGACTCGATGTGGAGCTTCTTGCCGAGCGCCACGAGGCCGGCGCGGTCGAAGCCCTTGCCCTTCAGGATATTATGGATGTCCTCTCCGCACAGGTCCTTCCACATTTCGGGCATGTAGAGCCGGCGGAAGGGAGGCTTGAGCGATATCGTGGACCCGCGGTAGTCGATGGATTCGACGCCGAGCGCGGCGGACATGTCCGTGAACAGCCGCTCCACGAGGGCCATCATCGTGTGGTAGTCCCCGTACGCCTCGTACGCCTCGATCGTCGTGAACTCGGGGTTGTGGCGCGTGTCGATGCCCTCGTTGCGGAAAATCCGCCCGATCTCGTAGACGCGCTCGAAGCCGCCGACGATGAGGCGCTTCAAATTGAGCTCGGTGGCGATGCGCAGCGAGAGCTTGGCGTCGAGGGCGCGGTGGAACGTCTCGAAGGGCGTCGCCGTCGCGCCGCCGGCCTGGGTCAGCAGGATGGGCGTCTCGACTTCGAGGTAGCCGAGGTCGTGGAACGTCCGGCGGATCGCGTGGACCATCTTCGAGCGGGCCTCGAAGATCGCGCGCACTTCCGGATTCGAGATCAAGTCGAGGTGGCGCTGGCGGTAGCGGACCTCCGTGTCCTTGAGGCCGTGCCATTTCTCCGGCAGGGGGCGCAGCGCCTTGGCGAGGAGCGTTACGCTTTTCGCGTTGAGGGTCGGTTCGCCGGTCTTCGTCTTGAAGACCTCGCCGGACACCCCGACGAAGTCGCCGATCTGGATGTCGTCGCGCAGCAGGGCGAACGCCGGCTCGCCCAGCGTGTCGAGGCGCGCGTAGACCTGCCCCTTCCCGCTTCCGTCGAGGAGATGGAAGAACGCGGCCTTGCCCATGAGCCGCAGCTGCACGATGCGGCCGGCGGTCGTCAGCTCCTTGCCGGAGTGCTGCTCGTTGGAGAGGGGATCGCCGACCCGGACGATCTCCGAGACCAGATCCTTCTTCGAGAAGCGGATCGGAAACGGGTCGATGCCGCGCTTGCGCAGCTCCCGGACCTTCTCGGTCTTGAGCTGGATGATGTGCTCGACCGTGGTGGCCGCGGCGGGCGCGGGCGCGGCGGCAGGCTTGCCTCCGGCGCCCGCCGCGGGAGCCGCGGAGCCGCCGATCGCGCGGAGCACGCCGTCGACGATCTTGCCCGGATGCACGTAGGAGACCTCCGGGAGCTGCTCGTCGATCGTGCCCGGCGGCGGCGCCACGACGATGCGGCCGGGACCCACGAGGCGCGCCTTCTTCAGCGTCTCGACGGTCGCGAAGGAGTCCGAGCCGACGTCCACGACGATCGCGTCGAGAGTCGCGCCCGCAAGGATCACGGCGACATTGCCCAGGTCCGCGTGCGAGACCTCGACCACCGCGATCCCCTTCTTCTTCAGAAGCGGGCCGATCTTGTGGATGGCGCGCGGCTTGTCGTGCGCGAAGAGTACGGTGGGCATGGGCGGTCGAATTACGCCGGCTTCTTGCTCGTCAGGATCCCCGTGATGAGCTCGCGCAGCATCTTGGGATCGAACGGCTTCTGCACGTAGGCGGCCACGTTCGGCGCCATCTCGAAAAGGTCGCGCATCTTCTGGCCCTTCGCGGTGAGGACCAGGATCGGGATCGCCTTCGTGCGGTTCTCCTTCTGCAGGCGGTTGTTGAGCTCGTACCCGTCCATCACCGGCATCATGATGTCGAGCACGATGAGGTCGGGAAGCCCGCTGTCCAAGGTGGGGGGCTCCACGCCGAGGCGCTCCAAGGCGACCTGTCCGTTGCCGGCCTCGAGGATCTTGTGCCCGTCGCGCTCGAGGACGAAGCGCAGGAGCGTGACGATCTCGGGTTCGTCGTCGACGACGAGGATCGTGGCCACCTACGCCCCCGCCTTCTTCGCGCCGCTGAGGATCCCGGAGATCAAGTCGCGCAGGGCCTTCGGGTCGAAGGGTTTCTCGATGTAGGCCGAGATGTTGTGGCTGAGTTGGAAGACGTCGCGCATCTGCCCCTTGGCGGTCAGGATGAGGAGCGGGATCGAACGCGTCTCCGCGTGCTCGCGCATCTTCGTGGCGGCGGTGTAGCCGTCCATCATCGGCATCATGACGTCCATGATGATGAGGTCCGGCAGAGAGACGGGTTGCTGCGGCTCCAGGCCGAGCTTCTGGAGGACCTCGAGCCCGTTGTAGGCCTCGTCGATTACGTGCCCCTCCCGCTCCAGGATGAAGCGGATGAGGGTCACGACGTCGCGTTCGTCGTCCGCGATGAGGATCTTGGCCATGAGCGTGGGCTAATCTACTAAATAGGGCATTCCCAGTCTAGGAGCGGCTCCTATGAGTGGACCGCGGAACTCGCGGAGGCCGGAGACTCCACGCCGGCCAGGACCGCCGTTTCCGTGAGCCGCTTGCCAAGGCCGTAGTACTGGTTCCACATCTCCTTCGGGAGCCGCGGGCCGAACGATTCGAAGAAGAGCTTGTGCTGCTCGAGCTCCTCGAGCCACTCCTCGTTGTCGATGTGGAGCAGGCGATCCACGGTCGACTTCGGGAGATCGAGGCCGTTCATGTCGAGCGCGTCGGGAGTCGGGATGCTGCCGATCGGGGTCTCCACCGCCTTCCCGTCGCCGCGGCTGCGCGCGAGGATCCACTCGAGCACCCGGGCGTTCTCCCCGTAGCCGGGCCACATGAACTTGCCGTGCTCGTCCGTGCGGAACCAGTTGACGTGGAATATCTTCGGCGGCTTCGGGATCTTGCGGCCCATGTCGAGCCAATGGGCGAAATAGTCCGCCATGTTGTAGCCGCAGAAGGGCAGCATGGCCATCGGGTCGCGGCGGACCTCGCCGACCGTGCCGACCGCCGCCGCGGTGCGCTCGGAGGCCATGGTCGCGCCGACGTACACGCCGTGGCTCCAATTGAGCGATTGGTAGACGAGCGGCGCCAGGCGCGCGCGTCGGCCGCCGAAGACGATCGCGGAGATCGGGACGCCCTGCGGGTCCTCCCAGTTCGGGGAGATGCACGGGCAATTCTTGGCCGGCGCCGTGAAGCGGCTGTTCGGGTGCGCGCCGAGGAGCGGCTTGCCGTTGGCGTCCTTTTGACCGGGCGTCCACGGCTTGCCCTGCCAGTCGATGCCGGACTTCGGCGGCTCGCCGTCCGCCCCTTCCCACCAGACAGTGTTGTCGTCCTTGAGCAGGACGTTCGTGAAAATCGTGCTGCGCTGCACCGTCTTGACCGCGTTCGGGTTGGACTTGGAGTTCGTGCCGGGCGCGACGCCGAAGAAGCCGTTCTCGGGGTTGCAGGCCCAGAGTCGTCCGTCGGGGCCGATCCGGAGCCACGCGATGTCGTCGCCGACGGTCCAATACTTGTAGCCCTTCTTCTTGAGGGCGTCGGGCGGGATCAGCATCGCGAGGTTCGTCTTGCCGCAGGCGCTCGGGAAGGCCGCCGTGACGTACTCGACGTGGCCCTTGGGGTCCTCGATGCCGAGGATGAGCATGTGCTCCGCCAGCCAGCCTTCCTGGTTGGCGAGCCAGCTCGCGATGCGCAGCGACAGGCACTTCTTACCCAAGAGCGCGTTGCCGCCGTAGCCCGAGCCCACGCTCCAGATCGTGTTGTCTTCGGGGAAATGGAGGATGAGCCGGCGGTTGACGTTCAGGTCCGCCTTGCCGTGGAGGCACTTCGTGAAGTCGCCATCCTTGCCGAGCGCCTTGAGCACGCCGGAGCCGATGCGCGTCATGATGCGCATGTTCAAGACGACGTAGATCGAGTCGGTCAGCTGCACGCCGATCTTGGCGAACGGGGAGCCGATGGGGCCCATGCTGAACGGGATGACGTACATCGTCCGGCCCTTCATGGAGCCTTGGAAGATGTCGCCGGCCTTGCGGTAGCCGTCCGGAGGCGACATCCAGTTGTTGTTGGGGCCCGCGTCGTCCTTCTTTTTCGTGCAGATGAAGGTGAGGTGCTCGGTGCGGGCGACGTCGTTGGGGTCGGTCCGGAAATACAGGCTGCCCGGGAGGCGCTCCTGGTCGAGGCGGATCAGCCGCCCGCGGCTCACGGCTTCCTCTTCGAGGACCTTGCGCTCGGCTTCCGAGCCGTCCACCCAGACGATCTTATCCGGCTTGCACAGGCGGGCGCACTCGTCGACCCAGGTCTTGAGTTTCTTGTTGTCGGTCATGGTATCTCCGGGGTAAGAGCAAGTGATCATAACCTAATTTCTTATTGTAGCAAAAGCCCTTGGGTGTCGACTTGATCCAGATCAATAAACGGCGCCGCGGCGAAGACGTCTCGCCGCGGCGCCGTCGAGCGAGGAGGGACTACCTGCAGGTGAGCGGCCAGGTCTCGGAGTCCTCCTGCCCCTCTTGGACGATGTCGAGGGTGGCGGTCTTCGCTCCTGGAGGGAGAAAGACCTTGATCGTGAACTTTCGGCCCTCGGTCTCCACGTCGACGTAGTCGAGTTGCTCCGGAAAGGAGCGCTCCAGGGGCCTCAGGTTGAAGGTGGACGTCAGCGGCCTGGGCGGATGGCCGGGCTGGCGCGATTCGGACGTCGCTATCGCCGTGATCCGCGAGCCTTCGAGCTTCACGACGACCTTGCGGAGGGTCGTGACGGTATGGGGTCCGTGACTCGATCTGCTCGTGCTCGAGCAATCGGCGAGCGTGCGCGACTCGATCTGGCTGCTCGCGGCATGGATGGCCGTCGCGGCGGCGGCTTCGGTGTGCATCAGATCCGGCGTTTGCGCCGCCGCGGCCCGGCAGAAAAAGGCAACGCACGACATCGCGACCCTCGCTCTCATCGTTGGGAATCTCCCCGCTCTCCCTCCCCGAGCGATCCGTGCCTGAAGGGTACCGGTCCCGCACGGCTCTCGCCTGAGTCCAAAGTCCCGAAGGGGCCACGGACCAACGACTCAGACTATTTTTCGTCGTCGCTGCTCGGAGGGCCGCCATTGTGCGGCGGACGCCGATTTTCGTAGAATGTGCGCTCGAGCAGGCCCTATTCGGGCGACGCGCCGATGCCGCACGGGGCCGCTTCATCTCCACGAACGGGGAGCACGCATATGGCAATCGAGCAGACTTTGGTATTGATCAAGCCGGACGGGATGAGGCGCGGGCTCACGGGGCTCGTCCTGGATCGCCTGGAATCCGCCGGCCTGCAGCTGGTGGCGACGCGGATGGTCAAGGTGAGCGAGGAACTCGCGCGGGAGCACTATCGCGACCTCAAGGACAAGCCGTTCTTCCCGAATCTGATCGAGTACATCCGCGGCAAGTTCCACGATCTGAAGCACAACCAGGTGCTCGCGCTCGTTTACGAGGGCGAGGGCGCGGTGGCCTTGACCCGCAAGGTCGCCGGAGCCACCAATCCCGAGGACGCGGCGCCGAACACGATCCGGGGCTCTTTCGGCCGCGTGACCACCAAGGGACAGTTCGAGAACGTGATCCACGCCTCCGGCAACGTCGGCGACGCGGAGCGGGAGATCAAGCTGTGGTTCACGCCGGACGAGATCCTGCAGCCCATTTATCCTACGACCTCGGCGTCTAACGGCAAGTCCGCCGGCGCCAAGGCCTGGGCAAAATGAGAAAGAGCTGGCTTCCGGCGGCCCTGTCCCTGCTGCTTCCCGTCCTCGCGATCGCGGCGGGAGAGCGCAAGACGGTCGCCGACAAGCCCAAGGCGGCGCCGAAGCCCGCGGCCAAGAAGGTCGTGCGCAAGCTCGCCGGCGAGCCGGTCGAACTCAAGACGGCGGACGGATGGACTCTCGCGGGCGTCTACTTGGCCCCAAAGGAGACCTGGAACCCGGTGTTCATCCTCCTTCATGAGACCGGAGGCCGCAAGGAGAACTGGCACTCGCTCGCGTCGGTGATGGTCAAGGAAGGCATCGGCTATCTCGCGATCGATCTCCGCGGCCACGGCGGCAGTCAGAATCCTCCCCCGGGCGTGGACGGCCGCTGGCCCAAGTTCCGCATCGATAAGGAGTACAACGAGTGGAACAACATGGTCCACGACGTCGAGGCGGCGGTGGCCTACCTCAACCAGGCGGGCGTCAAGGAGACCCAGGTCTCGCTGGGCGGCGCCGACGTCGGCTCGAGCATCGCCCTGCGCTACGCCGCCATCCATAAGGAAGCGCCCTCGCTCCTCATGCTCTCTCCTAGCTTCAACTACCGCGAGGTGCTGACGGTCAACGCCGTGCGCGCCTACGGCAAGAGGCCGATCCTGATGGTGGTCGCCGGGGACGACAAGAAGTCGATGACCGAGACCGGAATCCTGTATCAATTCGCGCGCATGGCCGCGGGGCCGGACAACGCCGGCATGTGGCCCGTCGATCGCGAGCACGGGACGAAGATCTTGAACGTCAACCCCGATATTCCCGGGCGAATCGTCGAGTGGATGAAGAATCCCCAGAAAGCGATGCAGATGCCCGATCCGCTCTCGCCGAACCCGGGCAACGGGCTTCCGACGGACCAGGAACTCGGCACCAAGCCGCAGGACGACGGACAGACGATCCGCTGAAACGGTGAGCCTTCCCCGCGCCGGACTCTATCGCCTCCTTCCGACGGAACAGCCTAATCCGCGCACGCGCGACATCGATCTCAAGTCGACGCTACAAGTCGTGCGCACCATCAACGGAGAGGACCGCCGCGTCGCGGTGGCCGTCGGTCGAGAAGCCGCGCGCATCGCGCGGGGCGTCGATCTGCTCGCCAAGACCCTGAAGGGAGGCGGGCGCATCGTCTTCGTCGGAGCGGGCACCAGCGGACGCCTCGGCGTGCTCGAGGCGGCGGAATGCCCGCCTACCTTCGGCACGCCGCCGAGCCTGATCCGCGGAGTCATGGCGGGCGGGTGCATCTCGGTGTTCAGCTCCAAGGAAGGGGCGGAGGACGATCCCAAAGACGGCGCGCGTCAGGTCCGCACGCGGGCCCGCCGCGGCGACGCCATCGTCGGCATCGCGGCTTCGGGCGTCACGCCGTTCGTGCGCGGGGCTCTGCAGGAAGGACGGCGCTTGGGCTGCGGGACGATTCTCGTCACCTCGAACCGGCGCCATACGATCCCGGAGGCGCAGGTCGTCATCTCCCCGAACACCGGGCCCGAGGTGATCTCCGGCTCGACGCGGCTGAAGTCCGGCACCGCGGCCAAGCTCGTCTTGAACATGCTGACGACGGCCACGATGATCCGCGTGGGCAAGGTCTACGACCATTGGATGGTCGACTTGAAGCCCACCTCCCGCAAGCTCCGCCTGCGCGGCGTGCGGATCGTCTGCGACTTGGGCAAGGTGGAGCCGAAGGTCGCGGAGGCGCTGTTCAAGGCCTCCGGCGGCAGCGTCAAGGTGTCCGTGCTCGCGGCGCGGCTCAAGTCCGGCACGCTGCGCGAGCGCGTCGTCGAGGCCGGGCGCCGGCTCGAGGATGCGGGCGGCATCCTTCGTACGGCTCTAGAAAAGCTGCGTGCCTAGGAACGCGGGCGAGCTCGCGCTGGGGCTCATGTCCGGGACGTCGGCGGACGGCGTCAGTCTCGCCCTCATCCGCGCGGGCGCGCGCGATCTCGACGTCTTGGCGCACCGCACCTACGCGTATCCCGCCGAGCTGAGGCGGCGCATCCTCGCGGCGGGCAACGCGGCGTCGCCCGAGTTGTGCCGGCTCAACTTCGATCTGGGCCGCGTCTTCGCGCGCCGCGCCGCCGAGTTCCTTCGGGCGGAGGGCGTCTCTCCGTCAACGTTGACGGCGGTCGGCTCGCATGGCCAGACCGTGGTGCATCTTCCCGACGACGCGGAGCCCTCGACGCTCCAGATCGGCGAGCCCTCGTTCCTGGCAGAGCGCCTGCGCGTCCCGGTCGTCTCGGACTTCCGGCCCCGCGATATGGCGGCGGGGGGCCAAGGCGCTCCGCTCATCCCCTTCCTCGACGAGTTCCTGTTCGGAAAAGGGCCGGCGCGCGCCCTACAGAACATCGGCGGGATCGGGAACGTGGCGCTGGCGGGACGCGGCGCGCCGCCCTTGGGCTTCGACACCGGGCCCGGCAACTGCCTCATCGATGCGGCCATCAGCCGCATCACCCGCGGCAGGCGCGGCTACGACAAGGACGGCGCCATGGCTCGCCGCGGCGCGGTCGACGCGGCGGCGGCGGCGCGGCTCTTGTCCGGCGCGTACTTCAAGAAGCGGCCGCCAAAGTCGCTCGACCGGGGATCGTTCGCGGAGGAGTTCCTGTCCCGCCGCTTCGGCCGCGCGCTCGCCTCGCGTCCGGAGGACGCGGTCGCCACGCTCACGTACTTCACCGCGCTCACGATCGCCGACGCCTACAAGCGCTTCGTCCTGCCGAGAGTCCGGATCCGGGAGGCCGTGATCAGCGGCGGCGGCGCGCTCAATCCGGTCCTCATGGATTTTCTGGCGAGGCTGCTCGCTCCCGTGCGCGTGCGCTCCATCGCGGACTTCGGCATCCACCCGCTGGCCAAGGAGCCCGCGGCCTTCGCGCTGATGGCGCTGCGCGCCGTGCGCGGCCGGCCCAATCATTCTCCGTCGGCGACGGGCGCCGCGGGAGCCCGAATATTAGGTAAAATCTCCCCTGCAGGGTGAGGTCCATGAAAACCGCAGCGAAGTCCAAGACCGGCCGGACCGGCGCCAAGAAGACGAACGGCCGCCTCAATCTCGAGCATTTCTGGATGCCGTTCACCGCCAATCGCTCCTTCAAAGCGGAGCCGCGCATCGTCACCGCCGCTCACGGCATGTTCCTCACGAACGAACACGGCGAGGACGTCCTCGACGCGGCGGCGGGCTTGTGGTGCGTGAACGCCGGACACGGGCGAAAAGAGATCGCGGACGCGGTCCACGCCGCGCTGCTGCACCTCGACTTCGCGCCCACGTTCCAGATGGGCCATCCCGGCCCGTTCAAGCTGGCCGAGCGGCTCTCCAAGCTCATGCCGAAGGGATTCAATCGCGTGTTCTTCGCGAACTCGGGCTCCGAGGGAGTCGAGACCGCCCTCAAGATCGCCCTCGGCTATCAGCAGATGAAGGGCGAGGGCTCGCGCATCCGCCTCGTCGGCCGCGAGAAGGGCTACCACGGCGTCAATTTCGGCGGCATCTCCGTCGGCGGCATCATGCGAAACCGCCAGCAGTTCCTCCCGCTGCTCCCGGGCGTCGACCACCTTCCGGCCGCGGTCGGCAAGCAGAAGTTCGTGCGCGACTTCCCGCCGCACGACTCCTTCCCGTCCGATGAGCTCGAGCGGATCATCGGGATTCACGGTGCGCGGACGATCGCCGCGGTGATCATCGAGCCTATCATCGGCTCGGCCGGCGTCTATCTCCCGCCGCAGGGCTACCTGCAGCGCATCCGCGAGATCACGCGCAAGCACGGCATCCTTCTCATCTTCGACGAGGTCATCACCGGCTTCGGACGGACGGGCAAGGGCGCCTTCGCCTCGACGGGCCTCGGCGTCGAGCCGGACATCATCATCATGGCGAAGGGCCTCACCAACGGCGTCGTCCCGATGGGAGCCGTCGCCGTCCGCCAGGAGATCCACGACGCCTTCATGTCCGCGCCGGAGGGCATCGAGTTCTTCCATGGCTACACCTACTCCGGCAACCCGGCCGCCTGCGCCGCGGCGCTCGCGACCTTGGATATCTACGAGGACGAGGGGCTCTTCGAGCGAGCGGGGAAGATCGCGCCCAAGTTCCAGGACATGCTGTTCTCTTTCGCCCACAAGCCTGGCGTCGCGGACGTGCGCGGCACCGGTCTCATCGGCGGCATCGAGCTCGCCCCGATGGGCGCCCCGGGCGCCGCGGGCATGAAGGCGTTCGTGCAGGCGTGGAAGGAGGGCGTGATGGCACGCGTGACCGGAGACACGCTGGCGTTCTCGCCGCCGCTGATCATCGAAGAGGAGCACATCGAGCGAATCCGAAGGACGTTTGAAAGCGTGCTGTCGAAGCAGTACGGCTGGTAATCGAAGCGGCCGGTAAACGAGCCGTGCGGAGGGCGCACATGAACTCGAGGATTCTTCGTCTCGCCGTCGCCGTCGCGGTCCTGCTGCCCGCGAAAGCCTTCTCGGTGGAGCATCTCATCCTGGAATTCGACGAGCTGCTGGGCGTCGACAAGGCCGTTACGCAAGGCGCCCACGCGGACGTCATCGAGACGGGGCCGAGCAATATCCCGGCGGTCGCCGTCACGCTCGACGACGGCCCCAGCCAGTTCACGGGCCCCGCGCTCGACAAGCTCGCCGCCCACGGCGCCAAATCGACTTTCTTCATGATCGGGCAGAACGTCGGCCCGCACGCGGGGGACGCGCGCCGCGTCGTCGCCGCGGGCCACGAGGTGGCCAACCACACGAACACGCACCAAAACTTCTGCGGCGGCGAGAACCCCGCGCGCCGCCGGCAGCTCGAAGACGAGGTGCGCAAGGCGGCCTCGGCCATCGAGCAGGCGACCGGCGTGTCGCCGAAGCTGATGCGCTTCCCCTACGGGTGCAGCCAGAAATGGGCGACCTCGGCCGTCGAGCGGATGGGCTACGGCGTCGTGCTGTGGTCGGTGGACTGCCAGGATTGGAAGCGCCCGGGATCGGACCGCATCACGCGCGTCGTCCTCTCCCAGGTAAAGGCGGGCTCGATCATCCTGCTGCACGACGGCGGGGGGGACCGGAGCCAGACGGTCCAGGCCCTGGGCGCCATCCTATCCGGACTTTCGGCGAAGGGGCTCAAGGCCGTCACGGTGAGCGACCTGATCAAGGCCAACCCGCACCTCCAGCTCCTGCACAAGGCGGATCTTCTGGACTAGCCGCGTCAGGGCGTCATCACCCGGAAGGTGTTGAGCAGGTGGTCGAAAGCGTTCCGGTACTCCAGGTAGCTGTCGCGGGTCGAGGACAGCTTGACGACGAAATAGTCGTGGCCTCCCGCGGGGACGAAGGCGTAATAGTGGTGTAGGTGCAGAGGCTGCGCGGGCAGGCGGTTCCTCGCCACGATGCGCTGCTCGACCACCTCGAAGCGCCGCGCCGGATAGCGCCCGACGCGCCAGCGGAACAGCGGGCTCGACTCGCGGTCCGTCCCCTTGTCCGACCGGCGCACGCGCTTGAGCTGGTCGTCCAGCGGGATGAACCCCGGAGCTCCCTTCTGCATGTAATGGACGTGGATCGCGGCGCGCCAGGCGCCGTTGGCATCCGCGGGGCCGATGAGATGCGTGGCGGGCCCCGACGGCGTGTCTTCTTCCAGCGACGGCCAGCTCGGCGGGACCTCGCAGGTGAAGTTCCGCCGGGCGGGAGTGAACGCCACGTACTTCATCTCCTGGCTCCACGCGGCGGCCGCGGCCGCGCCGAGCAGCAGGACCAACAGCAGCTCCCGCCTATTTCGCGACATCGAGTTCGCTCCTGAACTTCTGTTCCTGCAGGATCCACGTCGCGATGAGCGGGCCGCTGGACTCGAGCGTTTTGATGTCCGCCAGCACATCTTGGTCCGTCGTCATCGTGTCGCCGCTCGCCGCGTCCTTGGGCGGCGGCGCCGCGAGCAGCTTGCGCGCCTCGGGCTTGAGTTCGAGTCCCGCCGCGTCGAACACGGCGAGATCGTGCCGCTTGGCCCAGACCTCGCGGTCGGCCGCGTTGCCGCTCAGGCTCGGGGCGATCGCGGCCTCCGTAGGGGAGGTCATCGCCTCGAGGACGTAATCGGCGTGGTCCATCGGGCTGTTGAGCCACTCCTGATACTCGTTGAGGGTGTCGGCGTCCAAGACCGGCGCCGCGCCCGCGCTCTCCTTCAGCTTGCGGTAGAACATGAACTGCGCGCCGCGCGAGACGAGCTCGAGATGGTATTTGTCCGCGGCGGACGCGAGGGGCGCGTTGTCGATGCGGAGGATCTCCGCGATGAGGGTCCCGGCCATCTGCTCGGTGCTGTAGCGGAGGCGGCGGCTTCCGTCCCGATAGAGGCGCTCGCGGCCCCAGTGGCTCAGGGTCTCGCGCTCCCACTCGGCTCCGCTGGCCGCGGCCTGGGCCGCGGGCGTGGCGGCGCCGCGGTCCGCGTAGAACGCCGGGTCGATCGGCACGAGGAACTCGCGCGAGCGCAGGAACATCGACTTGCGCGCCGCGATGAACGGGCCCTCGTTCATGATGAGGACGATCTGGTCCTGCTTGCCGTTCTCCCCCGGCAGCGTGCGCACCGAGACCCGCATGTGGGGCCCGGTCCGCGAGGAATCGATGACGACCAGGGGCAGGCGCGTGGCGATGAAGCCCAGCACTTGGCGCCGGACGTCGAGCGGCGCGTGCTCGTTGATCAGCTTGAGCATCGCCTGGGCTTCCCGGCCGTAGGGGGCGCGCTTCAAGAACTCGTCGAAGGCGCCTACGGTGATCTCGCGGTACGCGCTGCCGGGCGCGGCGACGGGCCTCGGCGGCGCGGCGGCCGGCAATACGGGCGCGGCCGCGGCGGCCGGCAGACTGTAGGCGAGACGCGACGGCGAGGCTTCGGCGGCGCGGAACGACGGCCCTCCGGGGCCCTGCGGCAGCGCGCCCGCCGGGACGACGGGTGCCGGCGCGCCGGGCACGGCCGTCGCGGACGGCGCCGCGCGCGCGGCGGCTTCCGACGCGTAAATCTCCTTGATCCGACGCAGGGCCGCGGTCTCCGCTTCGGTCATGCCGTCTGGACCGACCACGGTCTGAGGAGGCGCGGGCGGGGCGGCGGTCTGGACCGGCGCGGGCTGCGGGACCGGCGGGGCCGTCGCGAGCGGAGGGGTCTGCGGGATCGCCGCGGGCTGCGGCGCCTGGGCGACGGCGGGCGGGGCGGACGCGGGCGTCTTCGCCGCGGCGACGGCGGCTTGCGCGGCCGCCGCGGCGGCCTGCGCCTCGATCAGCCGCACCCGGGCCGCGGCTTCGGCGGCCTGGAGCTCGCGCACGCGCTGGAGCGCGGCGGAATCCTCAACGACGGGTGCGGCCGCCGCCGGAGCGGGAGCGGGCTCGGGCTCGCTCATCGGAGGCTGGCTCATGGCGACCGTGACTTCGGAGGGAGCGTTCGGCTTGGCGGAGGGAAGAGGCGGCGTCGCCTTGGCGAGCGTCGCCGCGACGCTGGTCGCGGTGGCGGCGGGCGTCGGCGGAAGAGGGAGCTGGGTCTCGGGCGCCGGCGCCTGAGCGGGCGCGGCGGCGACCGCGGGAGCCGTCGCCGCGGGCGTCGGCGGCAGCGGCGGCGGCGCGGCCGGAGTCGAGAGGTCCTCCGGGACCGGGAGCGCGTTCGGCTGCACGATCGTGCTCGGCGCGGGGACCTCGCCCGTCGCCGCGGCGCTCTGAGGCCCGGGCCAGGCGGCCATGTCTTTGGGGAGGTCCATCTCGATCAGCGGCATCCAGGTCGCGGGAGCGCGCACCATGCGGATATTGTGGTCCATGCTCGCCTTCTCGGGCCCCGTGAAGAACGGGCGGATATCGGCCCGCACGCGCTCGGGAAGCAGCGCCCAGTTCTGCCGGGCGATGCGCCGCACCTCGGCGAGAGGTTCCGCCGGTATCTTCTTGAAGCCGTGCTTCGTGAAGATCATGTCGAGCTGGATGAGCGCCTTGAGCCGCTTGCGGCCCTGGAGCTCCTCGATGTCCATCTGCAGTTCCATCTTGCCGAGGGGGCGCAGCGCGCCGGGCGCGCGGATCGTCCCGTCCGCCTGCATGCGGTAGCCGCTTTCGGACAGAAGCATGAACTCCGCCTCGCCCAGGGGCATCGAGTTGTTGTTGAACGGAGGATCGTTCTCCGTCGGCACGAGCGCGGCGGAGTGAGGCCGACCCGTTCCGCCCATCGTCGCGGCGGAGAGCTGGCTCCACGCCGCGCAGGGGAACTGGGCGGCGACGACCGACGCGCACAGCAAAAGAGGGGGAATGCGGAGGCGGACCATCGACAATATTCTAAGGGAATACTGTATATAAATGGTTTCAAAATTGTAAAAACCCGGTAAGCGGGGACCGGACTGACGACCACTGACATCCGGCGCGTTGACGGCGATCGCCGGGGGCCATAAACTGAGGTCATGAGCGGTTACGACAACCTCCTGAAGTACTACCACAGCTTCGAGGAGGAGCTCCTTCAGGACTCGCCGGACGCCAGCATCATCAAGCCCATTCTCGCGCGCACGCGCATCTGGCTGCTCGACGCGCTCCACGAGCAGGAGCGGCAGTTGGCCAGCCTGCGTTCCGCCCTGAGCGAGACGCGCGGGGCGCTCTCGAGCGCGCAGACCCGCATCGAAGGGATGGACCGCGAGACGCAGCGGACGGCCGCGATGGTCGAGGAGGCGAGCCGCGCACGGCAGGCGAGCGAGCCCCGCGCTCACGCGGCGCTTCAGGCGGAGCAGCAGCACCTCAGCCAGCGCGAATCGGAGATGACGGCGCTGCGGCTGAAGCTGGAGTCCTCGGAGCGGGACATGAACGCGCTCATGGAGCGCCTCACGACACAGGAAGCGCCGCCGACGGCGGACGCCTCCGCCGAGCCGCTCGAGCGCGCGAAGGCGCAGATCGAGGTCTTGAAGGCGGCCCTCTTGGAGTCCGAGAAGCGCAACGAGGAGGCGGCGCGCCAGGACGGCGGGACGCGTCCGGCCGGAGCGCTCAGCGCCGTGGAGGAGGAGAGCCTCGGGTCCTTTATCCAGGCGAACGCAGCCTTGGCCGAGAAGCTCCGCGAGACGCAGGCGCAGAACGCGAGTCTGCGCGAGCGGCTCGAGGCCATCAAGGCCGCCAAGGCGGAGGCCTCGGGCGGAGCCGACGACGCTCAAGCGCGCGTCGCCGAGCTCGAGGACGAGCTCCGCGAGCGGGACCACGAGTTCGCAGCGCTCAAGAAGAAGCTGGCCGATACCCAGGTCTTTTACGACGGCTTCCTGCAGAGGATCCAAGCCCTCGAGGCCGAGCGGGCGCAGATGAAGCAGCGCATCGAGCAGTCGCAGATCCCCGAGGCGCCGCCGCCTCCCGCGTGGGAGCGCGAGCGGGCCGAGCTTACCGAGCGCCTGACGGTCATGCAGGCGGACCTCGCGAACACGCGCCGCGCTCACGAGTTCGACGAGAAGAAGTGGATCGAGACGATGACGCACCAAGACATGGAGCGCCTCAAGGAGATCGACCTCTTGAAGGCGGAGATCGAGCGGCTCAAGACCGCCAAGGCGACGGTTTAACTCGACGGGTCATGGAGGAAGGGACGGCTCCCCATCCGGGAGCCGTCCTCGCCTCTAAATATCACCGCTCACCACGGAGACACGAAACGGCATTTTCCGCTTCCGTGTCTCCGTGGTGAGCTGTATTTTTAGGTCACAGGGCGGCAATTGATACGGGGGGACGCATTAGGCATAATCGGGGCAAGACGATGATCCCGGAAATTCCGCTCGCGGACAAGGCGGCGCAGCTCGTCTTCCCCGGGTTCTCCTTCGGCCTCGACGACCCCGCCGCGGCGGAGCGCCTGGTCGACCTCGGGGTCGGGGGCTTTTGCCTCTTCGGCGGCTCCTCGGCAGAGGTCGACGCCTTCACGCGGCGTCTGCAGGCCCGCGCCCGATTACCGCTGTTGTTCTGCGCGGACTACGAGGACGGGCTCGAGACCAACGTCTCCGACGGGACGGGTCTGCCGACCAATATGGCGATCGGCGCCTCTGCCGACGAGTCGCTGGCCTATCAAAAGGCAATCATCACCGCCTCGGAGTCGCGCGCGATCGGCGTGCGCTGGGTGCTGGCCCCGGTCCTCGATCTCGCGACGGAGCCGAGCAACCCCATCGTGAACGTGCGCGCGTTCGCCGCCGACCCCAAGCTCGTCGGCTGCCTGGCCTCCGCGTTCTCCAAGGGGCTGTCGTCCGAGAGGGTGCTCGGCTGCGCCAAGCATTTCCCCGGGCATGGCGAGACGGTCTCCGATTCCCATCTGGGCCTGCCGTCGCTCAAGCTCTCCAAGGAGGCGCTGCTCAAGCGGGAGCTCGAGCCCTATCGCGCGGCGGCCGAATCCGCGGGCTCCGTGATGACGGCGCATTTGTACGTTCCCGATCTGTGCGACGGGGAAGGTACGCCGACCTCCTTGTCTCCGAAGACGGTCGAGCTTCTGCGCAGGGACCTCGGGTACCAGGGCCTCGTCACGACGGACTCATTGAGGATGAACGCGGTATCCGACCGCTTCTCGAGCGAGGCCGCCTGCCTCGCGGCGCTGCGCGCGGGAAACGACGTGCTGCTCGTGCCGGCCGACCCCAACGAGGGCGTACGAGCCGTCGCCGCGCAGGTCCGATCGGACGCGTCGCTTGGCCCCCTCGTGGAGACGGCGTACGGGCGTCTCATGAAGGCAAAGCAAGCCTGCGGATTGTGGAAGGACCGCGGCCTCGAGCCGGAGGGCGCGCGCGAGGCCGTAGGCTCCAAGCGCCACGCCGAGGCGGCGGAGCGGCTCGCGGCGTCCTGCATCGTCGCGACCGGGGCGAAGACCGCGCCGCGCGCGGTCCGCTACCTCGAGCTGGGCGCCGACTCGCCCGAGGAGTGGCAGGGCGGGCGCTTCGTGGAAGCGCTGAAGGCCGAGGGCTGCGACGTGAGGCCGTACTCCGCCGAGGGCTCCGGGACGATCATCGTCGCGTCGTTCGTGCGGCCGCGCGCCTACAGCGGGCAGATCACCCTCTTCGAGGAGGAAGCGCGCCAGGCCGAGCAGGCGTTCGCCGGGGCCGCGGACGGGGTCTTGGTATCGTTCGGCTCTCCGTACGTGCTCACGGAGCTCAGGTCCTGGAAGTCCGCGCTCGCCGCTTTCGGCGCCGCGCCGTGCCTCCAGGTCGCGGTGGCGCGCGTGCTGACCGGCAAGGCGCCCGCTACGGGGCAGATGCCCGTGCCTCTCGACCTGAGCCGCCGCGCTTAATCTTGTAGAATGGCAGCCTAAGCTCAACACGATCATGTCCGACTTCAAGAAGATCTGGTTGCTTGCGGCGGCCTTGGGCGCGTCCGCCTGCGTCGCTCCGGTGCAGGCCCCGCCTCCCGCCGCGTCCGTGCAGGGAGGGCTCGCGATGGTGCCGGTCCCTCCCGAGCCGCCGACGACCGCCGCCGAGAAAGAGGAGATGCGCGCGGCGTGGGTCGTCTCCTGGCGCGTCATGACGTCCACGAAGGCGATCGACGCCGCCATCGACGCCGCGCACAGCGCGCGGCTCAACACGCTCTTCGTCCAAGTCCGCACCTCGGCCGACGCCTACTACAAGTCCGCGTTCGTGCCGCGCTCGGAGTACCTGACGGGCGATTGGGACCCTCTCGCCTACATGCTGGAGAAGGGGCACGCGAAGGGCCTCAAGATTCACGCGTGGCTCAACGCGGGCATCGTCTGGCGCAGCAGCGTCACCGCGCCCGTCGACCCGAGGCACATCTTCAACGCCCATCCCGACTGGGTCCTGCGCGACTCCGACGGCAAGATGGCCTTCCCGAGCAGCTACGACCCCCAGATCAGCAACATCGAGGGCTTCTACTGGGCGAACTGGTCGAGCCCCGAGTTCAAGGACCATCTCGCGCAGGTCGCCCGCGAAGTGGCGGACAAGTATCCGGTCGACGGCATCCACCTCGACTTCGTGCGCTACCCGAACCGCTCGGGCCCGATGACGAGCGGCCACGGCCAGGACGACGCGACGGTGCAGCGCTTCAAGAAGGAGACGGGCAAGGAGCCGCTCGAGCATACGAAGGCATGGGACCAATGGAAGGTGGACCAGGTGGTCGCGGGGATCCAGAAGATCCGCGCGGCCGTCAAGGCGAAGCATCCGGAGATGCAGCTCTCGGCCGCGGCGCTCGGCGCGTGGGACCTGGCCCTCGGGCGCAGCTGGACCGACTACCGCAAGGGCCTCGAGACCGGATCGCTCGATTTCGTGGTGCTGATGAGCTACTACGCGGATTCGAGCTGGGTCTGGAAGAGCATCCTCAACGCGAAGGAGGCCGGCGACGCCAAGCGCGTCATCGTCGGGCTCGGGCCGTACATGCCGGGCAACACGCCGGAGAAGATCGCCGAGCAGATCGACATCGCGCGCCAGGAAGGAACGGGCGGCTGGTGCCTCTTCGCGCTGGACAAGGCGTCGATGCCGCAGCTGGACAGTTACCTCGCGCGCCTGCGCCACCTCGCGATCCGCGACGTGACGGACAACCGCTACAGCCTGCGGGATCCCGTATGGAACCGCATCGGCGTCGTCGACGACGGGCACCGCCAGTGGAAGCTCCGCTTCTTCAGCCGCAACGGGAAGACGAAGCTCGTGATCTACCACCGCGGCCTGACCTCGATGGAGCTCGCGATCAACGACGTGAAGCTGCCGGCCGTCGATTTCAAGAGCCGCGAGTACGTCCAGCTCGACATCAGTCCTTATCTCTTGCCGACGGCGCGGGACGTCCCCGCCAACCATGATTTCAATCTGTCGATCCGCGCCGAAGGCCAGACGTGGTCCCGCGGCGAAGTCTTCTCCGTCGACTACTATGCCGCGCCGTAGCGGCGTCCTCCTCTGCGCCCTCGCCGCGCTCGCTCCGACGCTCGCGTTCGCGGCGCCGAAGGCGACGTCGACCGTCGAGTCCCTCCTCGCGCGGCTATCGGTCGAGGAGAAGGTGGGCCAGCTCTTCATGATCGCGATCGATACCGACATCGCGTCCCGGCATGAGGACAGGATCCGGAAGGGGCAGCTGGGCGGCGTGCTCCTGCGCTGGGACAAGTTCACGGGCGAGGAGACCCGCGCGTTCTCCAGGGCGATGCGCGCGTGGACGGACGCCTCGCCGGGCAAGGTCCCGCTGTTTTTCGCCGCCGACCACGAGGGCGGAGCGGTGTTTACGCAGCGCCGCTACGGGGGCACGCCCTTCCCCGGCAATATGGCGCTCGGCGCGGCGGGGTCTCCGGCGCTCGCCGAGAAAGCCGCGTTCGTCGCCGCGGAGGAGCTGCGCTCGATCGGCGTCCACATCGACTTCGCGCCCGTCGTGGACGTGAGCAATAATCCGGACAACCCGATCGTCGGCATCCGCTCCTTCGGCGAAGACCCTCCTTCGGTCGCCGCGCTCGGCGACGCGGCCGTGCGCGGGTTCCTGCGCGGCGGCGTTCTGCCGACGATCAAGCACTTCCCGGGCCACGGGAACACGGCGGTCGACTCCCATCACGACCTGCCGCTGATCGCGGCGCCGTTGGCGCAGCTCGAGAAGGACGACCTTTTCCCGTTCCGCTCGGCGCTGCGCATCCCGGCGCCCATCGTCATGACCGCCCACATCGTGCTCCCCGAGCTCGATCCCGCGTCCCCGGTCACGCTCTCCTCCGCGGCCCTGGACGGCTACCTGCGGACGCGGCTCGCGTTCAAGGGCGTCGCGATCTCCGACAGCATGGACATGGGGGCGATCACGAAGACGTACGGCTCGGCGGAGGCGTCCGTGCGCTCCCTCGAGGCGGGCTGCGACGTCCTGCTGTTGGGCAAGGGGGACTATCCGGCGAGCTTCGAGCGCGTGCTCGCCGCGGTGCGTGAGGGACGGGTCTCCATGGAGCGCCTGGACCGCTCGGTGCGCAGGATCCTCGTGGCGAAACGGGCCGCGGGCCTCCTCGGCGCCAAGCCCCGCCTCCCGGAAGAGGGTCCGACGGCGGCGAAGGGCGGCGCCGCGCTGGCGCGCCGCGTCGCGGAGTCGGCGCTCACGCTTCTCAGCAACGAAGACGGACTCCTTCCCCTCAAGCTCGGCAAGGACAAGACGCTCGCGCTCTTCATCGCGCGCGGCGGCCGATCCGCCGACGACGTCAAGGCCTTCGCCGAGGAGGTCCGCGCGAGGCATCCGCGCGTCGAGCTCGTCGAGTTCGCTCCCTCGATCAGTTCCTCCGCCGTCGAAGCCCTGGTCGCCAAGGCCGCGGGCGCCGACGTGATCCTCTTCGGCTCGAACCATCTCGAGGTCTCGGAGCACAAGGGGCAGACCGAGCTCTACGACCGGCTTCGCGCGCTCGGCAAGCCCGTCATCGCGGCCAGCCTGATGAACCCCTACGACCAGCGCAACTTCAAGGACGCGAGGACGCGGGTCTGCGTGTACGGGATCACGCCGCCCGGCATGAGCGCCTTAGCTCGGCTCCTCTTCGGCGAGATCCCTCCGAAGGGGCGCCTCCCGGTGTCGATCCCGGGCCTGTTCCGCAGGGGCGAGGGCCTGCGTCAATATAAGAGGTAGAGCTTCCTGCTTTTCTTGAAGTCCTCGGCTCCCGCATTGAAGAGCTCGATGAGCTTCTCGGGCGAAGCTCCGGCGTCGTAGATCTGGCGGAAGCGGTCCGTGCCGACCATGCGGATCGTCTGTTCCCACTTCGGCTGGAACTCCTGCGGATGGACCTGCCGGAGGGCGTGGGCGAGGTGCGCGAAGACGTGGAGCGGCTTGAGCCGGTCGCGGTCGGTGATGCGCATGGCGATGCCGTGGCTTTTCTGGTTCCGATGCGGCTCCTTCGTCGGCGTCTCGTCCGCGGAGGTGAACCAGATGCCCGGCAGGTGCGCCTTGCGGAGGATCTTGAGCACCGCCTTGGAATTGAGCCACGGCGCCCCGACCCACAAGAAGGGGCGCGGCGTCCCGCGGCCCACCGATAGATTGGAGAACTCGAGGCAGGCGACGCCCGGGTACAACGTGGCGGACTCGAGGTCCGGCATGTTCGGCGACGGCTTGGTCCACGGCAGGCCCGTCTCGTCGAACCACTGTCCGCGGTTCCAGCCCTTGAGGGGGATGACGTGCAGGTTCACGTTCACCTTGTCGAGAAGCACGTGCAGGCGGGCGATTTCGCCGATCGTGAGCCCGTGGCGGACGGGCACCGGGAAGTACGCGATGATGTGCTTCATGGGATCGGCCAGGAGGGGGCCCTCCACGAAGCGCCCCGTGATCGGATTGGGCCGGTCGAGGACGTAGAATTCCTTGTTCGCCGCGGCGGCGGCCTCCATCGCCATGCCCATCGTCGCGGCGTAGGTGTAGAACCGGGCGCCGACGTCCTGGATGTCGAAGACGAGCGCGTCGAGCCCCGCGAGCATCTCGGGCGTCGGCCGCTGGGTCGAGCCGTACAAGCTGTGGAGGGGGATCTGCCGCCCGCCGGGTAGCGTCAGCACTCCGTTGGAGATCCAGCGATCCTCGACCACGCCCTCCAGGCCGTGCTCCGGAGCGAAGACCGCGGCCAGCGTCACGCCTTCGGCCTTCGCGAACGCCTCGAGGGTGGATTGGCCGGTCTTCGTCCTTCCGGTCTGGTTGGTGATGAGACCGACCCGCTTGCCCTTCAGCTTCTCGAACTGGGTCTCGATCAGGACATCGATGCCCGTCCGGACCTCGGCGCGCGTGTGCGCGAGGGGCGCGAGAGCCAGGCACGACGCGAGCAGCATCGCACGGTGCGGGTGCATGACCGGATCATGCTAACTGTTTGAGCCTTCTCGCACAAGGCGATTATCGCCGCGTGCGAGGCGCCGTAACGCGCCCGTGGACCGGATCTTCTGGGTCTGGAAATCGGCCGCAATGAGGTCCATACTAGTTACTGGACTGTCATTCGGGAGCGGGTATACTACAGGGGGTAGGACGATGACCAGATTTCTTCGATCCCTCGGCGCGGCGTCGATGGCGCTGGCGCTTCTCGTAGACTCGACGGGCGCGTTGGATCTCCGCCCGTTCGTCCCGGGCGCCGCTCATCCCGCGTTCCTCTTGAGGCAGCGTCCCGCCGCCGCGAGGCCCGCGTCCGCCCTGCCGTCGCCCGCGCCGCGGCCGGGCGTTTGGTCGGCCCTGATGCACTGGCTCGATCCCCAGCCGCGCGCGTCCGGCGTGGCGGAGGCGCCGCGCGCCGAGTCCGCGCGCGTTGCGGAGGCGTCCGTCGCGGCGGACCGGATGATGGTCCTCCATTCCGGGATGTCGCTCGACACCTCCGTCCCGTATTTCACCTTCATCGCCAACAGCCGCTCGCACCATCCCGTCCAGGCGCGCAGCGAGGGCATCTGGCACCGCGCCGGAACACTGCGCCTGCGCGTGACGTACCTCAGCCCCGAGGGCTGGAGCTACGCGGACGGCTCCGGCCTGCGCTACGAGATCCCCGGCTTCAGCGTGACCGATCCCGCCGTGCATCTTCCCGTGAGCTATTGGGGCCGCTACGCGGTGTACCATCCCGGAGACGTCGTGCGCTACGAGCTCGAGATCGAAAACGTCGGCGACAGCGACGCGACGGGGCTTCGCGTGTCGGCGGTGCAGGAGACGTTCGAGAGATCCGGGGGAGCCGGAAAGCTGCTTCCGTCGGGACGGGAGGACGGCATCGACGCCGCCGCGCAAGCGATCAAGCGCGGAGGGCGGACCGTCCTGAAGGGGCGCTTCGTCATCGCCGGACCCCGCGTGAGCGGCTCGAACTTCGAGCAGACGCACGTGCGGGTGAGCGGCCTCCAGGGCACGATGAACCTGTACGCGGACCTGCCGCAGGCCTCGATCGTCGATCCTCCGAATTGGTAGACTGAAGCCGGCATCCCGATCAGAAACACCCAAACCCCGTGCTTGGCCCGCGTCCCTCCGCCGTCGCGCGTTTCCTTCTGCCCGCTCTCGCGCTCCTCGTCCTGGCGTTTCCGGGCGCCGCGGACGCCGCGATCCTATTGGAGCCCAGGACCGACCAGGAGCGTCTCGCGCTCAATCGCGTCATCTATATCCTGACGCACAGCCCTACGGCCGCCAAGCGCTGGCTCGAGCTGGAGCGCTCTCCCGAGCCGGTGCGGCTCTCCTTCCAGACGAACCCGCGGTCCTTGCTCGCGGAGACGGAGCCGTCCGACCCCGAATGGATCCCGCTGAGCGGAGACGCGGGCTGGACGGAGGTGAGCTCCTCCGCCCCGGTCGTCAATCTGGACGACAAGATGCTGCGCTACAGCGAGCGCGCGATCGCGCCGACCCTCGCGCACGAGGTCTTAGGCCACGTCTATTGGAACCTCAAGGCGCGTCGCGCCGGCTGGGAGGACGTGTTCATCCGCGTCGAGCTCGACGAGATGGACGCCGTGCTCTTCGAGGCGGTGGTCCGCGCGGAGCTCAACGTGAAGGCGGATCACCCGTTCATCTCCGAGATCGCGGCCGATCCGCAGGCCTACCAGAAGAAGCGGCGGTTCTTCTCGGGCGGCTACGCGATCAGCTTGAGCCTGGAGGAGGCGGCGGATCCCGTCGCGGCGTACAAGAGCCGGCTCAAAGCGGTGCGCAAGGAGATCGAGGAGTTCCCCACGACCGAGCGGCGGTGGAAGGCGCGGCGCGACATCGCCCGCCATTTCGTGGAGTCCCATAAGGAATCCGGAACGATGATGGCGTTCGCCGTCGAGACCACCGACTTCCTCATCGCCACCTCGAAGCAGCGCTTGGCCGGGCTGCGGGAATCGGAGACGTGGCTGCAGAACGAGCTCAAGGCGGGCCGCACGCCCAAGGGCCGAAAGGAGCTCGAGCGGCTCACGGCGCTCGCCAAGAGTCCCATCGCGCGGGACCTGCAGAAGGAGTCGCGGCTCCTGCATTCTCGGCTCAAGCAGAGCCTCCGAGAATGGGGGCGCTTCACCGATTCGCACGTCGTGTGGGACGTCGATTGGAGCGAGGTCCAGCGCCGCGCCGCCGAGGACATGCAGCGGCATCCCGATCAGCTCAAGGCGATCAAGGATCTGAAGCTGGCCTTCTAGCGCCCCCGCCCGCGGCCGGCGAGCGCGGGCTCCTTCTCCTTTACGGCCGAGAGTTCCATCTTGCCGCCCTTGGCGTCGGCCTGCACGACGGCGCCTTGGGGGATCTCGCCCTGCAGCAGCTTCAAGGCGAGCGGGTCGAGGACGAGCCGCTGGATCGTCCGCTTGAGGGGGCGCGCGCCGAACGCGGGGTCATAGCCTTCCTCCAAGAGGAGAGTCTTGGCGGCCGGGGTCAGGCGCAGCGAGACCTTTCGGGCCGTCAGCACTTTTTGGAAGCGCTCGAGCTGCAGCTCGACGATCCGCTCGAGATCCCGGCGGCCGAGCGGGTTGAACACCAGCGTCTCGTCGATGCGATTGAGGAACTCGGGCCGGAAGTGCTGGGCGAGCATCTCGCGCACGCGGGCCATGAGCGCCTCGGCGTCGAGCTTCCCGGCCTGCTCCTGGATGAACTGCGAGCCGAGGTTGGACGTCATGATCAGCACCGCGTTCTTGAAGTCGACCGTACGGCCTTTCCCGTCCGTGAGGCGGCCGTCCTCGAGGATCTGCAGCAGGACGTTGAACACCTCGGGATGCGCCTTCTCGACCTCGTCGAAGAGGACGACGGCGTACGGGCGGCGGCGCACCGCCTCGGTGAGCTGGCCGCCCTCGTCGTAGCCCACGTAGCCGGGGGGCGCTCCGATGAGCCGGGACACCGCGTGCTTTTCCATGTACTCCGACATGTCGATGCGTACCATCGCCTTCTCGTCGTCGAAGAGGAACTCGGCGAGCGCGCGAGCGAGCTCCGTCTTGCCGACGCCGGTCGGGCCGAGGAACAAGAAGCTCCCGACGGGACGGTTCGGGTCCGAGATGCCGGCGCGGTTGCGGCGCACGCAGTTGGCCACCGCCTGCAGCGCCTCTTCTTGTCCGACGACGCGCTCGCGGAGACGGTCCTCCATCTTCACCAGCTTGGCGACCTCGCCCTCGAGCATCTTGGAGACCGGGATCCCCGTCCACTTGGAGACGATCTTGGCGATGTCCTCGTCGTCGACTTCCTCCTTGAGCATCCGGCCCTTCTTCTGGATCTTCTCGAGCTCGAGGTTGGCGTGATGCAGGTCCTTCTCCAGCGCGAGCCGCTTGCCGTAGCGCAGCTCGGCCGCCTTGTTCAGGTCGCCCCGCCGCTCGGCGAGCGTCTCCCCGGTCTTGGTCTCTTCGATCTGCGCCTTGAGCTCCCGGATGCGGGCGATCGCGTCCTTTTCCGCCTTCCAGCGGAGCTTGAGCGCGTTCGACTGTTCGCGCAGCCCGGCCAGCTCCTCCTCGACCGCCTTGAGACGCTCCTTCGAGCCCGGGTCGTCCTCTTTCGTGAGGGCTTGCCGCTCGATCTGAAGCTGGATGACGCGCCGCTCGATCTTGTCGATCTCGACCGGCATCGAGTCGATCTCGATGCGCAGGCTCGACGCCGACTCGTCGATCAGGTCGATGGCCTTGTCGGGCAGGAAGCGATCCGAGATGTAGCGGTGCGACAATGTCGCCGCGGCGACGATCGCCGAGTCCTTGATGCGCACGCCGTGGTGGACCTCGTAGCGCTCCTTGAGGCCGCGCAGGATCGCGATGGTGTCCTCCACGGTGGGCTCGCCCACGTAGACCTGCTGGAAGCGCCGCTCTAAGGCGGCGTCCTTCTCGATGTGCTTCTGAAATTCGTTGAGGGTGGTCGCGCCGATGCAGCGCAGCTCGCCGCGCGCGAGCGCGGGCTTGAGCATGTTCGAGGCGTCCATCGAGCCCTCGACCGCGCCGGCGCCCACGAGCGTGTGCAGCTCGTCGACGAAGAGGATGATCTGGCCGTTCGACTCGGTGATCTCCTTGAGGATCGCCTTCAAGCGCTCCTCGAACTCGCCGCGGAATTTCGTCCCGGCCACCATGGAGCCGAGATCCAGCGCCACGACTCGCTTCGACTTGAGCCCCTCCGGCACGTCGCCGGAGACGATGCGCTGGGCGATCCCCTCGACGATCGCGGTCTTGCCGACGCCCGGCTCTCCGATGAGCACCGGGTTGTTCTTCGTGCGCCTGGAGAGCACCTGGATGACCCGGCGGACCTCGGCGTCCCGGCCGATCACCGGGTCGAGCTTGCCGCGACGGGCCGCGTCGGTCAGGTCGCGGGCGTACTTCTCTAGGGCCTGGTACTTCGCCTCGGGGCTCTGGTCGGTCACGCGCTGGGTGCCGCGCACGGAGACGAGCGCCTTGAGCACCGCGTCGTGCGTCGCGCCGTGCCTCTGCAGGAGATCGTGGGCCGGATCGCTACCGAGCGCGGTGATCGAAAGCAGGAGGTGCTCGGTCGAGATGAACTCGTCCTTGAAGAACGCGGCTTCCTTCGTGGAGCCGTCGAGGGCGCGGCGCAGGTTCGCCGAGGCGTAGCGGTCCGTCCCGCCGCTCACTTGAGGCAGGCGTTCGCACGCCGCCTCCGCTTCCTTTAGAACCGTCTTGGCCGGAGCGCCCAGCTTGTCCAGGACGGCGGGGACGATCCCGCCCTCCTGCTCCAAGAGGGCGACGAGCAGGTGGATCGGCTCGATTTGCTGATTGCCGAAGCGCGCGGCCGCCTCTTCGGAGGCCGAGATCGACTCCTGCGCCTTCATCGTCAGCTTGTCCATTCGTATCGCCATGACATCCTCCGCTGCAATGCTCCTGCCGCGCTCCCGGGCCTTCGCGTCACGCCTTCCTGCGGATGACGAGGGTCGTATGCTCGACCTTCATCCTCAAGATGATGCGGATGCCGGGCAGATTCACCTGCTCCTCCATCAGCTGCCGGATCTGCTCCAACAACTCCAGGTCCTCGTCCGAGAACAAGCGGTGGTTTCCGTCCGTCCGCGTCGGGGCCACGAGCCCGTGGCGCTCGATCCAGCGGAGCGTCCAGATCGGGATGCCCGTGAGCCGAGACGCCGCGCCGACGTTGTAGATAGGCGTCCTGCGGGTCCGCTTGAGACGCGGGTTGATCTTCATGCCCTTGCTAAATTATAACAGTTAAAATATTTAAAGTCAATAGGAAAACTAAGAAAATATGTTAGATATATTTCGATGCGATCGTCGTGAACGGGAGAGACTAGCGCTCGTCCGCTTCGAACTTCGGGCTGTACGTCTTGAGGCGCTTGGCCCAGCCGCGGAGCGCGCGCTGCGCGACCTCGTCGGGGGGCGTGGAATCGTGGGCGCGGCCCTTAAGGCGCAGGTACGCGGACTTGGCGAACTCGAGCGCGGCGTCTCCCTCGCTCGGCATGCCGCGCAGCGATTGGAGCAGGCCCCAGCCGCGGCATTCGCACTTCGTCTGCGTCGGATCCTCGCAGATGTGGCAGCTTTTCGCGCGCGGGTCCTCGCACGTCGCGCTCCGCGGAGGATTCTCGCAGGCGCCGGGCTTGCGCACCGCGTAGCGCTCGGCGCGGCTCAGCCCCTCGCCCTTGAAGTTGACGTAGTCCATCAGGATGTAGAACCCCTCCGGCCCGCGGGCGATGCGGTAGAACTGGGTGCGGATGCGCTCGCGGTCGGCTTCCGGCACGCCTTCGCGCTCGAGCTGCTGGAGGACCTTCGGCAGGGCCTCCTGCATGCGGCGCGCGATGTACTGCGTCTGCGGCTCGAAGGTCGCGGGATCGTTGAGGAAGGCGCGGAGCTCCTCCATCCTCGGCGAGCGGGAGTCCGCGTCGAACTCCTGCTTGTTGGACCAGGGCGCGTGGGAGTGCTCCGCCATCCAGTCCATGAGCCACTTCGGAGGGCGGTGTCCGCGCTCCTTGAGAAAGGCGATCATTCCCGGGAAGCTCTCCTCGAAGCGGCTGTTGACGACCTTCGGGAACCAGATGAAATGGCCGATGCCGAGAGACGCGCACTCCTCTTTGAGGTTCCACGCGACGATGGAGCGGGGGTCGGAACCCGTCTCGTTGGCCCAGATCTTGCGCCCGATCCGCAGCGCCTCGTCCGGAGGGATCTCCAGCGTCGGATCGGCCGCGGCGACTGGAAGAGCGAGAAGCGCGAGGAGCAATAGCGATCTCATGGCGTCAGTATCGCATATTTCTCGACGGCCGGAGAGAGGGTCAGCGCGCGGCGAGGGACTCGGCGCCGGGGCGCTTGCGCGCGTCGGCCATGTAGCCGGAAAGCCCTCGCGCCAGGGCCGCGGCGATCTTGTCCTGATACTCGGGATCGGCGAGCTTCGCCGACTCGGCGGCGTTGCTCAGGTAGCCCAGCTCGATCAAGACGGCGGGATGCTCCGGGTTCTTCAAGACGTAGTACTCCGCCTTGCTCGTGCCGTCCACCTCGAAGCCGGAGGAGCGCAGGCCCGTCGCGAGCGCTTTCGCGAACGCGGCGCTCTGAATCGCGGCTTCCTTCGGCGGCGGGGGCAGCTTCTTGTAGCGCCGGTGGACTGGGCGCCATTTCTGGCCGCTCTTGCCGAAGGCGTAGATCGTCATGCCGGACATCTTCTTGTTCCGGTCCTGGTCCATATGGAGCGAGACGAACAGCGCTTCCTGCCAGTCCAAGGTGCTTTCGATGCGCTGGTCGAGAGGGATGAAGGTGTCGTCCTCGCGCGTCAACCGGGCCGGCAGGCCCGCGTCGGCGCGCAGATGGTCGCGGAGCTTCTTGGCGATGGCAAGGCAAAGGTCCTTCTCGCGCAGCTTCTTGGCGGTCGCGCCCCAGTCCTTGCCCCCATGCCCAGGATCGATGATGACGAGCGGGCGGGAGGGGGACTGCGCCTCCGGCAGCTCCCCGAACGCGGCGGGGGCGGCCAAGAGGGCCAGCGCGGTCACGACGGAGAAGTTTGACATCGACCTTCACTAGATACCACGGGGTCATACGGTTGTCAAGGGGCGGATATTTCAAAATATTGACTTTCTCGACGGGATGTGCTAAACTGATGGACGCAGTTAGCAAATAGACGTGAATAGATGGTAATAGATGGACGCCGAGGAGACCCGCGCCCGGGGGCTTAGATCATGCATCTAAAATCATTGGAGATCGTCGGCTTCAAGTCCTTCGCCGACAAGACCCGCCTCGAGTTCAAGCCGGGCATCACCGGGGTCATCGGACCCAACGGCTGCGGCAAGACCAACGTGATGGAGGCCATCCGCTGGTGCCTCGGCGAGATGTCCTGGAAATCCCTCCGCTCGCCGTCCATGGTCGACGTCATCTTCAACGGCAACGCCCGGCGCAAGCCGCTGTCGATGGCCGAAGTCACGCTCACTTTCGACAACACCTCCGGGCAACTGCCGGTGCAGTACACCGAGATCACCGTCACCCGCCGAATCTTCAGGAGCGGCGAGTCCGAGTATCTGCTCAACAAGACGGCCTGCCGCTTGAAGGACATCCGCGAGCTCTTCCTCGACACCGGCATCGGCGGCGACGGCTACGCGATCATCGACCAGGGCGGCGTCGATTTCGTCCTGCGCTCGAAGCCCGAGGACCGGCGCTCCCTGTTCGAGGAAGCCGCGGGCGTCGCCAAGTACCGCGCCAAGCGCGAGGAAGCCCTGCGCAAGCTCGAACGCGTCGAGGCCGACCTCGCTCGCCTGCAGGACTCCATCGCCCTCATCACCGAGCAGATCAAGAAGCTCGACTCCGACGCCCGTAAGGCCAAGCTCTACCAAAAGTACAAGGACGAGCTGACGGCGCAGGAGGTCGGCCAGCTCCTGCAGGACCTCGCGGCTCTCGGCGCCGAGATCGATCGCGAGGCGGCGCTCATCGATCCCGTGCGGCGGAACCTCGAGTCCAAGAAGAACGAGCTCGACGCCGAGCAGGGGCGTCTCGCGGCGGCCCGCCTCGAGAACACCCAGCAGCAGGCGCAGGCCGCCGAGCTGCACCAGCGCATCGCCGGGGTCAAGGCGGAGATCGGCCGGCTCCAGGAACGCATCCACAACGCCAAGCGCACCGTCGAGGCGCTCCAGGCGCGCAAGGAAAAGGATTTGCTCGAGATGGAATCGGCGCGGCAGCGGCTCGCGCAGCTCGATCCGGAGATGGAGAAGGCGCGCGAGGTGCTGTCGCAGGCGGCGCTCGCGGTCGACTCCGCCAAGACGGAGCGCGACGAGTTCGCCGCGCGGCTCGCGACGCTCCACGAGAGCATCGGCTCCGCCGAGGCCGAGGCGTCGGGCCTGCGTGCGCGCTTCAACGAGGCCGCCCAGGCGACGCAGGACGCGGCCCGCAAGCTCTCCAGCATGGACAGCGACCTCCGGGATCAGATCAGCTCGGTGCGCGAGACGCTGAAGGACTTGTCCAAGACGCTGACGGAATCGCAGGCCGCCGGCATCGAGGCGCAGTCCGAGGCCTCCGAGGTCTCCGCCGCGGAGGGGAGGCTCCAGGAGCGCAAGGCGGCCCACGCCGCCGCCGAGGCGCAGCGGTCCGCCAAGGCCGCTGAGATCGCCGCGGTGTCCGACCAGATCGTGGGCGCCCGCACCGAGTGCGCGGTGCTCAAGGCGCGCGTGGAGACTCTCGAGGCGCAGGGCGCGCAGGATCCCTATTGGGTCGGCGCCCAGGCCGTCCTCGCGGCGAACATGCCGGGCGTTCTCGGCACGCTGCGCTCGCTCCTCACCGTCGAGCCCGGCTTCGAGCAGTTCGTGCTCGACGCCCTCGGCGAGCGGCTCACCGCCCTCGTCTGCGAGGATCTGACTTCCGCGCGCAACGCCATCGAGCTTCTCGAATCGGCCGGAAAGGGCCGCGCGCGCTTCCTCGTCCTCAGCGCGCTCCCCGATCCCGCTCCTCAGCCGTCCACGTTCCCGCCGCAGGCGCGCCCGCTGCTACATAAAGTGAAATGGGACCCGCGCATCGAGGCGGCGGCGCACCTTTTGCTCGCGGAGTGCTACTGCCTGGGCAACAGCCTGTTCGGCTCCCACTGGATATCCGGAGGCATCGAGCCGAAGGAGACCGTGTCCGTCCAGCTCAGCGACGTCTCCGCGCTCAAGCGGCAGACCGGCGAGTTCGAGGCGACGCAAGCCTCGCTCTCCGAGCGCAAGGCCGTCCTGGAAGGCGAGCTCGCGGCCGCCGAGGGCCGCGTGCGCGAGGCGGCCGCGGCCGTGCAGGAGGAGACCGTCGCGTGGGGCTCCGTCGAAGCGCGCCGGCGCGAGCGCCAGGGCCGCATCGAGCGCCTCGGGCAGTACGCCGAGGTCCTCACCCAGGACTCCGCCCGCATCCTCGGCGAGATCGCCGCGGCGAAGGAAGCGCTCATCCTAGGGCGGCAGGCCGTCGAGGAGAAGCGCAAGACCGAATCTGAATTCAGCGCCGCCGAGAACGAGGCGCTTCGCCGCGTCACGGCGATGCAGGGCGAGCTCGAGGCGCGGCGCTCGCAGGGCGATGTTCTGGAAAAGGCCTTCCGTCAGGCCGAGAGCCAGCACGCGGTGATCGAGAACCAGTGCGGGCGCCTCGCGATGGAAGAGGAGAGCCTCAAGGCGTCGCTCGACCGCCGCCGCGCGGACATCGAGGACATCGAAAAGCAGATCGCGGAGTATCAGGCCGTGGACGCCGAGTCCAAGACCGCCCTCGAGGACAGCCACCAGCGGCTCGCCCAGGGCGAAGTCGAGGCGCAGGGCTTCTCGGCTAAGCTTTCCGCCGCGCAGATCTCCATCGACACCATGCAGCAGAACGCCGAGACGCTCGGCGCCGAGACGCAGCGCCTGCAGGACGAGCTGCACCAATGGGAGCTCAAGGCCAGCGAGCTCAAGGTGCGCCGCGACTCGCAGAAGGGCCGGCTCTGGGACGAGTGGCAGTTCACGGTGGAGGAGGCGAGCGCGAAGTACCAGCAGGTCGCCGTCGACCCCGAGAAGATCCAGACCCTGCGGCGCCGAATCCAAAACATGGGCAACATCAACCTCGCCGCGCCGGAGGAGTACGAGGCGCTGACGGGCAAGCACACGTTCTTCATGAGCCAGGTCGAGGACCTGGCCAAGGCGAAGGAGGACCTGCGCCAGGCGATCTCGAAGATCAACGCGACGACGCGCGAGCACTTCCGCCAGACTTTCACCGAGGTGCGCGAGCACTTCGTGCGCATCTACGGCACGCTTTTCGAGGGCGGCGAGGCCGACCTCGTCTTGACCGACCAGGAGAATCTGCTCGAGACCGGCATCGACATCGTCGCGCAGCCGCCGGGCAAGCGCCTGCAGAGCATCACGCTCCTGTCCGGCGGCGAGCGCACGCTGACGGCGATCGCGCTCCTCTTTGCCTTCTTCATGGTCCGCCCGTCCCCCATGTGCATGCTCGACGAGGCCGACGCCGCGCTCGACGAGGCGAACGTGGGACGCTTCGCCGCGATGGTGCGCGAGTTCGCCAGCAAATCTCAGTTCCTCGTCATCAGCCACAACAAGAAGACGATGACGTGCGCCGACCAGATGTACGGCGTGACGATGGAGGAGTCCGGCGTCAGCCAGCTCCTCGCGGTCGATTTCCAAGACAAGAAGGACTCGCCCGCCCCGAAGGCCGGCGAGGCCGAGAAGCCCGCCGGCACCGAAGCGGCGTAGTTCCAACCGGCGTCCCGCTGAGTCCTACGGCACTGGGCGGAGATTGACACGCCTGGGCACTGCCTCCATACTAGGGCGGCGCGGACTCGATCCGGCACACCTATGCGACGACTTTCGGCGCCGGCTCTCCCATGAGATTCGGGACCCGGGAATGGACGGGGCTCACCACGCTGGCCTGCCTGGGCTTTCTATTCTTCGCGCGGGCGTCGAGCGGCGGGCTCGGGCGCGCGTTCGGCGCGACCTCTTACTATCTGCTGCTTCTGCTCTCCCTGCTTTGGCTTGCCCAGGCGTGGATCCTTCTTCGGTCGGAGAACGCGGAGCCCAAGGAATTCCTGAAGCGCAATCGGGCCGGGCTCGCCTTCGCGCTGGCCGTGGCGGCGTTTTGCTTCCTCTCGGTCCCGCCGAACTTTAGGACGCTGAGCGACGAGACGAATCTTCTCGGCATTTCTCGGTCGATGTTTCTAGAGCGAAGCGCCTACAACGTCACGATGGGGAAATGGTATTACGGCTACTTCACGCCGATCCTTCGCGAGCTCGACAAGCGACGCCTCCTGTTTCCATTCTTGACCAGCGCGTTGCATACCGCCACAGGCTATCGCTATCAAAATGCCTTCGCTCTAAACTTTCTCGCATTGTTCGCGCTGCTTTGGGGAGTGTTCTGGTTCGTCCGGAGGGCCTTCGATGGAACCACCGGCGCGGCGGCGGTCCTCCTGGTGGCCGCCCAGCCCGTCGTGACGCTTTTCGCGTCTTCGGCGGGACACGATCTTCTGGCGACGGCGCTGCTCTTCGGCTCGTTGGCGGCGGCGTACGCCTTCATGCGGCGGCCGACGGCGGAGAGCCTCGCTTTCCTCTGGACTTTGCTGCTGGTGCTCTGCCACGCGCGCTACGAATCGGCGCTATATGCGGCGCTCATCCTCGGGATGCTGTGGGCGTTCGGCTACCTTAGGGCGGACCTGCTGCGCCGGTTCGGGTACGTCTACGCCTTGACGCCGGTCATGCTGCTGCCGGTGATCCTGCAGTCCTTGATGTTCCGCGCCGGGCGGCTGGAGAATCCGCCGGACGTGCCCGCGTTCGGTCTCGCCCACGTGTGGACGAACGCCCGCTCGGCGGCTTTAGGCTTGGTCGACTGCGGCTTCTATCTCCCTTATGCGATCCCGCTCTTCGCGGTCTCGATCGGCGTGGTGGTCCTGGCCGCGTTCCGCGAGTCCCGAGAGCCGCTCCTTCTCGATTCGCCGCGGCGGCGGCACTGGTGCGCGATCGCGGCGGCGGTGTTCGCCGCGCAGGCCGCGGTCTTGCTCGCCTACTACGCCGGCCGGTTTCAGGAGCCCTCGTCCGCGCGCCTCTTTATGGCATGGGCCGTCGCCGCGTCGCTGCTTCCGGTGGCGCTGCGCGCTTATGCGCCGGAGGTCGTTACGCCGGGCCGGCTTCTTCTGGCCGCGCTCGCGCTCGTCGCGCTGTATCATCCGATCGCGGTCGAGAATAAATTCATCAATACGCTCACGCTGGTCCGCGAGACCGACGCCGAGACGGCATACCTACGCGCGCTCGGGGAGAAGCGGATCCTCGTGATCGGCGACAGGCCGGGGCAGTTTACGGCGCTCGGATACGGCGCGGTGGACATCGGCTACGCGAACGCGGCCAAAGCCGACCTGCTCAACGAGCTCGCCCGCCACCTCTATCTCGATATCGTCGTATTCCAGCGCGTCCAGTACGGCACCGGACTCGTCGAGCCGGCCACCGCATTGGACGGCGCGTTCACGCTGCAGACGCGCCAGGAGATCCAGATCACGGCCGAGAGCTACATGCGGATCTCGCATGTCCGCCGATGACGGCCGCCGCGTTGTTGACATCGGGGCGTTCGTCGCCCATACTAGGCGGAGCTCCTCGGAGTCTCCCGGCGAGCGCCTATGACTGTATGCATTCTGCACGGCGCCGGCTTGGCGCGTCCCATGACTAGGACCGCGAGGACCCTGCTTCTTCTCGTCGCGATCGTTTGTGCTCGAGGAGGGCGACTAGGGTACTGTCAAACACAATGCTTCACGGCGGGCAATCCGCCTAAACCCTGGTTTTGTAACGACCCGACACCCCTGTGCGGAAATCAACAAGGTGATTGCTTGAGCATACCGATGTCGCCATCTGGGACTGGGACCGGGACGGGCACCGGAACGGGGACGGGCACCGGAACGGGGACGGGTACCGGAACAGGGACGAGCACTGGAACGGGGACGGGGACCGGAACGGGGACGGGCACCGGAACGGGGGCAAGCACCGGAACGGGGACGGGAACAAGTACCCGGACTGGGACATCGACCCAGACCGGCGGCGGCAGAAGCCGGTCGCCGGACTGGCGCGATATCCCCGACATCGACGTCATCGTTCCGGCCGGCGATGTGGTCGGAAATCCGCTCAAGCCCGTAGACCGGACTCCGATGGACGGGAGTCTAGGCGAGCACGCGACCGCGCGGTTTCTCGACGGCGGCGGCAGGACGGCCGCCTCCCGCGCCGCCGCGGAGCTCGCCAGCGCCGGCGCGTTGATCAAGATGCGCGATTTCCCCGGCGCCGCCGCGGCCGCGTCGCGCTCGATAGCGCTCAACCCGGACAACGCTCGGGCGCTCAACCTGCGCTCCCTGGCGCGGAACTTTCTGCGCGACTATCGGGGCGCCCGCGCGGACGCGCTGGCCGCCAACCGTCTTTTCCCGAAGAACGCCCTCGGCTACCGCAACTTGGCGTACGCCGAGCTTAGGCACGGCAATCTCCAGGCGGCGCTCGACGCGATCACCAAAGCGCTCGAGCTAGCGCCGAACGACGCCCTGAGCCACGCCATCCGCGCCTATATCGCCGACGCGATGAGCGACCGAGCCGGCGCCATCCAGTGGATGGGCCGCGCCGCGGCGCTGGACCCGGCGTTCCGCGCCAAGCACGAGCGCGCCCAGGCCGGGCAGTCGATCTTCTCGCCCGCGGACGACGACCTCTCCCTCCTTTCGCCGGGCGCCGCCGCGAGCGGCGGCGGCTCGATCCCATGGGCATGGCTGGTCGGTCTCGCCGGGATCGTGTCCCTCGCGGCGGGCGCTTGGATGTTGCTCAAGGGAAAAGCGGCCGGACTGGCGGGCCGCGTCTCGCTCACCCCGATCATGGCGGGCAAGAAGCGCGTCGCCGCGCGCTACGAGCTCGTGCGCGTCATCGGCAGGGGCGGCATGGGCGTCGTCTACGAGGCGGTCGACCACGCCTTGAAGCGGACGGTCGCCGTCAAGAAGATGACCGACACCCTGTCCTCTCTCGGCGAGAAATGGCGCCGCATGTACGTGCACGAGGCGCGAGCCGTCGCCTCGCTCCACCATCCGGCGGTCGTACAGATCCACGACGTCATTGAGGAGGAAGGGGAGATCTATCTCGTCTTCGAGTTCGTCAGAGGCCGGACCGTCCAGCACCTGCTGTCGGAGAAGGGCTGCCTGACGGTCGAGAAAACGCTCGAGATCTTGAAGCCCGTCTGCCAGGCGCTCGAGTTCGCCCACGCGAGGAACCTCGTCCACCGCGATCTCAAGCCCGCCAACATCATGATCACGGAGGACGGGCAGGTGAAGCTGATGGACTTCGGCCTCGCGCGCACGCTCGCCGAGGCAACCCAAGGCGCGGCGCCGTCGCACACGCAGACCGTCTACGGGACGCCCTGCTACATGTCGCCGGAGAGCGAGCGCGGCGTCATCAGCAAGGAAGGGGATATCTACGCGCTGGGCGTATGCGTCTACGAGATGCTGACGGGCACGCCGCCGTTTCCGCCGCAAGCCCCGCTGGGCGCGAAGGAGCAGATGAGCTTCACTCCGGCGACCCAGCGCAGGCAGGACCTGCCCCGAGCCATCGACGAGCTCGTCGTCCTTTCCCTACAGCCGGACCCGAAGAAACGCCTAAAGTACCCCAAAGACCTCATCGCCAAGCTCAAGGCCGCCGCGAAGATCAAGTCGACGACGCCTTCCTAAGCCGGCAATCTACACCTGATCGTCCCAGAAGTGGCAGCCCCCCTGCGGGCGGCTCGAGGGAGGCGCATGTCGGCAAGGCTCATGGATGCGCTTGGACCTGCATTCGCCGCAGAGACTCAGCTGGCAGTGGAGGCAGTACGCTACGGGACGGCGGCCCGGCTTGCAATCGGGGCAAGGATCAGGGGTGGGAAAACCTCGGATGATCTCCCGGACCCGCAGACGCAGTACGTCATCAAGCTCGTCGTCGTTTTCCGTCAGGACGGCGATCGTCTGATCTATGGAGATCTTGTGCCGGGGTATAGGATCGAGTCCCAGGCCCTGATCCCACATTGCGGAACCTCCCTCCATGGAAGTCACCTGGAACGTGCTGTAGCCTTCCGCCTGAGACCAGAAGACGGCGAGCCAGGGTTCTCGAGGAAGATGGTATAGGAACTGGATCGCGAAGACCGAGCCGTCGTCGTTGAAGAAGACGTAAAGGTCGGTGCCGGGCCCCGAGAATAGACGTCGGCGTCTTTCCCCTCGCGGCTGGCTGACCGTCGACACTTCCCGCAGCACGACGCGATTATACCAAGCCGAGACGCGCGGTCTTGACAGAGATTCGGCCCGGGCCTATGCTTCAGGAGCGCCGTCCGCGCTCACCAATCGTGTCCAACCAACAAGAGGCCGAACTCGAGGTCCTCATCCGCGCGCGCTATCCCCTTATATACTTCGTCACCTGGGAGGAGCACCGGGCCGAGGCGATGCTGGCGCGTATCGCGCAGAGGCGCAACAAGAAGCTGTTCTCTTGGTCAGTCACCCAGGGGATGTGCGAGCGGGGGAAGACGCCGGACAACACCGCTCGCGACCCGCAGGCCGCGCTCGACTTCATCGCCAAGTCCAACCACGAGGCGCTGTTCATCCTGAAGGATTTCCACGCGTTCATGCAGGACGCGGGCGTCATCCGGCGCCTGCGGGACATCGTCCAGGTCCTCAAGCCCAGCTACAAGTCGCTCCTCATCATGTCGCCGACCTTGGTCATTCCGACGGAGCTCGAGAAGGATGTCACGGTCGTCGACTACGACTTGCCCGGCGCGCAGGAGCTCTCCACGCTGTTCGACGACGCGGTCAACGCCTCGATGAACGGGAGCAAGTTCAAGGTCGAGCTCGGACCGGGCGACCGCGAGCGCATCGTGCAGTCGGCCGTCGGCATGACGCTGTCGGAGGCCGAGAACGCCTTCGCCAAGTCGATCGTCACCAACGGCAAGCTCGGCCTGGAGGCGATCGACGTCATCTTGCAGGAGATCAAACAGGTCATCCGCAAGTCCCGTCAGCTCGAGTACTACGAGGCCAACGAGCGGTTCGGGAACATCGGCGGCCTCGAGGTGCTCAAGGATTGGCTGATGAAGCGCGGGCGCGCGTTCTCCGAGGACGCGCGGAAGTTCGGGCTCCCGCAGCCGAAAGGGATCCTGCTCCTGGGCGTGCAGGGCTGCGGCAAGTCCCTCACGTGCAAGGCGGTGGCGGGGCTGTGGAAGCTGCCGCTCTTGCGCATGGACATGGGCGCGATCTTCGGCGGCTTCGTGGGCCAATCCGAGGAGAACATGCGGCGCGCCATCAAGACCGCGGAATCGGTCGCGCCCTGCGTCCTGTGGCTCGACGAGATCGAAAAGGGCCTGGCCGGCACGCAGTCCTCGAACTTCTCCGACGGCGGAACGACGGCGCGAGTGTTCTCGACCTTTCTTACGTGGCTCCAGGAAAAGAAAAAGTCGGTGTTCGTCGCGGCGACGGCGAACAATATCAAGCTCCTGCCTCCCGAGCTTCTCCGCAAGGGGCGTCTCGACGAGATATTCTTCGTGGACCTCCCGAGCGCGCAGGAGCGCGCGCTCATCTTCGACATCCATATTCGCGCCAAGAAGCGCGATCCGTCGAAGTTTGACGTGGCCGAGCTCGCGCGCCTGAGCGACGGGTTCTCCGGCTCCGAGATCGAGCAGGCCGTCACCGCCTCCCTCTACGATGCGTTCAACAAGGGGCGGGACATCGCGAACGCGGACCTCGCGGACGCGGTCAAGGCGATGATCCCGCTGTCTCGCACGATGAAGGAGGAGATCGAGGACCTGCGCGCGTGGGCGTCGACGCGGGCTCGGCCGGCCTCCGTCGTCGGCGGAAACGGAGTCGCGCCGGCGATGCGAGCCGGCGGTTTCGACCGCAAGGTGGAGCTCACCTGAGCGACCCCCGTTATGGCGCCCGATAGATTCGAGTGGATCGAAGGCGAGAGCGAGCTGCCCGAGGACGTAAAGGCCGCGATCCAGCAGCTCAACCGGTTCGAGAAGCTGGAGATCGGCTTGGCGCCGTCCCCGGTCGCCGGCGCCGCCCCGCCCCCCGCCGCGCCGCCGTCGTCCGCGCCGCCTCCGAAATCCATGCCGGTCCGGCTCGCGGAGGGCGGCGCGAAGGTTCCGGAGGACGCCGTCGTGTGCGTCCATTGCAGTCAATCCAACGAGAAAGAGCGCGAGATCTGCTGGGCGTGCCACCGATGGATCCGCGTCAAGGGAAACCGCGAGGTCGACGGCAGCCTGGAGGACATCGTCGTGGTGCTCGACGGGATCACGTACCGGTCGAAGGACAAGAACGTGCCCGCCGACGTGCGCGCGCTGATGGAGGAGATCCGCGTCAAGAGCTACAGCCCGCAGTTGCTCGCCGAATGGCAGCGCCGCCGGCGCAAGCCCGCCGATTCGGTGCCGATCGAGGGCCTCACGTCCCAGCCGGGCGAGGCCGCGGGGCGCGTGGTAAGCGGCAACGTGGAGGTCTTCCAAGGCAACCGCGTCACGGTGATCCGCATCGACAAGATGGTGTACCGCTCCGACGACCCGAACGCGCGGCCGGAGATGATGCAGCTGTTCAAATACATCGAAGACAAAGGCGTGACGCCGGCCCTCATGGAGTACTTGAGGCAGTTCGGATCCAAGGTGAAGTACCGTCCGAGCGACACCGTCGCGCCGACGGACGGGGACGTCGATTTTTGGAAGAACGCCGCGCCGAGGGACTTGGCGGCCCCGCGCAGCCTGGAGTCCATCGAGTCGGAGCGGACGCTGGAGGACGCGCAGAAGCGCTACGACGTGGCGAAGGCCAAGCTTCCCGGCGCGATCGTCACGATCGGAGTGCTGGTGTTGTGGGCCGCGCTGCGGTTTTGGCTCTGGAGGAACTGACGCATGCCTTGCACGGTGAACATGCTGGTCCCCGCCATCCTCAGCATCGCGGAGTTCGCGGCGTCCTTGATCGCGCTCGGCGTCGCGTCGAGCGCCGCGACGACCGTGAAGGACTCCGTCGGCCAGATGCAGAAGGTGGAACTCGCCTTCAAGGACGCCTTGGGCCGGGACGCCGGCGTCGTCAAGACGAAGGACGGATTTCGCATCGTGACGGATTCCTCCGGCCTCACGAAGGAGCAGGCGCAGGCGCAGCAGACGTCGATCCAGCAGATCGTCCAGCGCTACGCCTATCAGAAGGTCGTGAAGGACCTCCAGGCGAAGGGGTTCACGCTCGCCGAAGAGCAGGCGCAGGCCGACAACACGATGCGCCTCGTGTTGAGGAAGTGGTCCTGATGGCCGACAAGATCGAAGTGGAGATCTTCATCTCGCCGAGCGGCGAGGTCAAGTGGAAGGTCGTCTCGGGGCCTCCGCAGGCCTGCGCCGAGGTGGCGAAGCAGATCTCGGACTCGCTCGGCCCGATCAAGGAGGCCCTGCATTCCCACGTGCATTACCAGCATCGCGGCTCCGAGGAGAAGCGAGCGCAGGGGCATTCATGACGAGGGCGACGAGCGGGAGGCGGCTGTGATCTGGGGCGTTTTTTCCGACGTGCATTCCAATATCGAAGCACTGGAAGCGGTGCTGGACGCCTTCAAGCGCCACGACGTCGAAGGGTTCGTCTGCTGCGGCGATCTCGTCGGCTACGGGCCGTCGCCCAACGAGGTGGTGGAGCGCGTCGCCGGGCTTAAGCCCCTGCACGCGGTGATCGGGAACCACGATCTCGCGGTGATCGGTCGTATGGATCTCGCCTGGTTCAATCCATACGCGCAGGCGGCCGCGATTTGGACGCGGTGGAAGCTGTCGAAAGAGGCCTCCGGATTCCTCGAGGCGATGCCGACCCGGCTCGAAACCCCGGAGTTCACGATCGTGCACGGCTCCCCGCGCAGCCCGTCGGAGGAGTACCTGCTGACCCCGCAGCAGTTCGTGGACAACCAAGCCCACTACAAGATCTCTCCATGCTTCGTCGGACACAGCCATCTCACGTGGTGCTTCTCGAAGGACGAGGCCAATCCCTTCGGCGCCAAGACGCACATCCTGGCGGACCGCGAGCGCGTCGTCTGCAAGCCGAACATCCCCTGGGTGATCAATCCGGGCTCCGTTGGGCAGCCGCGCGACCACGATCAACGCGCTTCGTGCGGGGTCTACGACGACGTCAAGCGGGAGTTCACCCTTCTGCGGGTGCCTTACGATATCCCGACCGTGCAGGCTCGGATGAAAGAGGCCGGCCTGCCCGATTTCTTGATCATGCGTCTCGCCTACGGCCAGTAGTCGTAAATAGGCCTATTTCCTTAATAGTGCGGTAGCTTGGGCCTTCCAGGCCCACCTCCATTGGGCCCTTTTTTGCCTCGGGCGAGGTCCTTCGACCCATGTGACCGTCGACGGCTGCGGCTACAATCTAATCGACCGCCACAGCGGTCATCCAATGACCCCCGTAAAGGAAAGGAAGGGCAGGGAAGGGATGGCCAAGCATGCCTGCAGCATTCCGGCCGTCCGCGATCGAGTCCGGGTGACGCTGGAGCGCAACCTTCGCTCCTACCTCTGGAAAACGAGCCGCACCTCTCCGCTGTCCGGAAAGAACTAAGCGATGCGAGCGCGGATACTGGCCGCGGCGGCGGCCGCATTGTCGTTGGCGGGCGCGGCAGCGGCTCAGAACCCGAGCATGTCCGACGACTACAAGCACATGATGCAGTGGCTCACGGAGGGCGTGAGCGACGGCCTCGCGTTCAACGCCGGGTCGACGTTCGACCCGCCGACCGAGCTCAAGCCCTGGCACGTGCAGCCCGACGTCAGTTTCGGCGTCGGCAACTTCCCGCTCGACAAATCCAACTTTCCGAAGGTCGCGGTGCAGCAGCTTGCGGACATGCATCCCGAGAAGCTGCTGCCCGACAGCGTGATGTTCCCGAACCTGACGCTGCACGCCAGGATGGGACTCGAGAACCGCTGGGACCTCTCCGTGCGCGGCGTGAACATGACGGTCCCCAACGGCTATAAGCTCACGCCGGGGACGACGGGCGAAGGCCAGAGCAACACGCTGGGATTCTCCGTGCGCAAGCACTTCTACGGCGGCGATCTGCCGCTGCTCAGCGTCTCCGGCAACTTCAACCACGTGTTCGGCCACTTCAACTTCTACAACGAGTTCAAGAACCTCGAACTCATCCCCGGGTCCTTCGTCGACTCGAAGAACCATGGAAAGATGGAGTGGAGCGTCAACAGCATCGGCGTCAACACGGTGGCCAGCCAATCGTACGGCGTCTGGACGCCGTTCGCGGGCTTCGGCCTCAACCGCATGTCCGGCTCGGTGCGGGGCCGGATGGAGTCGGTCTTCAACGACGCGCTGATCATCCCGGTCGTGGGAGAGGCGAGTTCGACGCCGGAGGAGTTCCAAGGGCGCTTCATCTTCGGCACGCAGATGGACCGCTCGCGCCTGAGTATGTTCTTCAACGGCGAGGTGAAGCTGCTGGGCAAGTCCGCCTACCGGAGCTTCGTCATGTCCGTCGGCGTCGTGGCGCCCTTCCGCATCGGCTGGGGGGCGACCGCCGGCCGCGACGGCGATCGCGACAGAAAAGACCGCCTCGCGTCCCGCCCCACGGAGCGAGAGGAGTACCTCGACGCTCCGCGCAGCGCTCCGGGCCGCAAGGCGTACGCGCCTCACCGCGAGCCGTGGGACGGCGGCGAGCCCGAGCCCCTCAAGGCGAGCGGCTGGAGATCATTCTTCGGCATCGGAGAAGGGCGGCCGCCGGCGGCGCGGCTTGAAGACGCCGCCCCTCGACGTCCGGCGCGCGTCAGCGATTCGCCGCGCCCCCGGGAACGCACGCTCGAGCCGTGGGAAGACGCGAGCACGGGTTCCGAGCTCGAGGCGCCCGCGCGTCGGCGAGGGAATTTCCGCGGTTCCGCCGACGGGGACGACGGCGATGCGCCGCGGACGCGCGTCGCGGCGAGCGCGGCGGGCGCGCGGCGCGCCACGCGCGGCGAGGAGTACGAACGGGCGCCCGAGGGGCCCGGAGTCGCCGAGAACGTCAAGAGCACGGTCCTGCGCTGGTGGAGGAACTTTGACTCGCAGCCGGGCGCCGCGAGCGACGCCGGATACGGCGAGCGCCCTATCTCCTCCGGCAAGAGACGACGCGCCGAACTTCCCGACGCCGTCTTGATCAAGTAGGCTCGAGCGCCGCTTCATGGTCGATCGCCCGCGCCGGCCGACACGCTGCCTCGCGGCGCTCCTTTCGGCGGCGCTCATCGCCGTCGCTCCGGGATCCGACGGACTCCTCTTATTCGCGCAAGAAGTCGTCCGACCGGTGCGGGATGGTTCGGCCGGAGCGCTCGGGTCCGCCGGTGGCGTGGTCTCGTCGATCGGCCTGTCTCCCCTGGGTCTTGGTTCCGCGGCGGGAGGCTTGACGCTCGGCGGGACGCTGCCGTCGCACTTGGAGACGCTTGCGCCGAGCGCCTCGCTTGGCCCGCTCGCGGCGAGAGGGGTAAGCGATGCGCCTCTCGCCTTGACCGTCTCGCTCGGTCTCTCTCGTCCGATCGCGCGCGCGGCGCAGGCAGGTGTTGCGGCGAAGGCGGAGCCGCCCGCCGTCGTCTCGGGAAAGGGATTCTCTCCGATGTACGAGCGGCTCGGCTCGCCGTCGGAGGTGCGGTCGCTCTCGGGCGCGGCGCCGGCGGACGCCTCGCGCGGCGCGGCGGAGATCGAGTTCGTCTCGCGGCTCGGAGGAGGCCGAGCGGCGGCCTCGTCGGTCGACGCGACGCCCCAGGTCGGGAGGTCGGCGGAGTTGGCCCCCTACGCCGGGGACGCTCCGGCGCCGCGGCGCGCCATGCCGGCCCCGCGCCCGGTCCGGCCCCAGCACCGCTCGCCCATCTTCTCCGGCGTCAGCGCCGCCGCCGTCGGAGGGCTGCTGGCGATCGTCCATTTCACCGGGGCGTCGATCGCCGCGAACGTCGGCTTTTTGCTGCTCCCCATGGTGGCCGGCTACGCGCTGCTCGAATTCGGGTCCTTCGTGCGCGTCGTCACGGGCCGGAAGGTCGGCGAGGACGAGTTCTGGCGCCAAGCGAAGCGCCTCGTCGCCGAGATGGACCTGCATTCCAGCGTGCAAGCCGCGCTGATCGGCCATATGCCCGGCAAGGGCATCCTTCGGCTCTACAAGCCGGAGCGCCGCTTCTCGTTCTCCTTCGGCTTCATGTACGGCTCGCGCATCTACCTGCGCCCCGAGCTCGTCCGGACGCCGTTTCTGTTCAAGCTGATCCTCAAGCACGAGCTCGATCACTTCTACACGAGCCGCGAGCGCGCGCCTCCGAAGACTTGGGCGCTCCTGCGCGGCGTGGGCACATTCTGGTCGGAACTTCGGGCGCGCACGTCGGATTTCTGGCCGTCGAACTGGCTGCGGGGCCTGCGCATCCCGGCGCTCGAGCGCGTGCTCAGCGAGGTCGGCCTCTCGATGAAGCTCGCCTCCTCCTTCGACGTCCTCGTGGGGACGGGGGCCTCCGGTGAGTGGGACGATCCCAAGCTATACGCGCGGCTCTCCGACGGCAAAGCCCGAATCTCGGGGATGGAGATCGGCGAGCTTCTCGGGCGCATCGCCGATCGCGAGAAGAACGGCGCGTACCGGATCAAGCCGGAGCACGACAACCGCTACCGCGCGATCGTCGCGCCGGCGGCGCTCATGGGCGTGCCTCGCTACGCGGAGCCCGGGACGCAGGAATTCCGGTCCTCCTCGAACGACGCGCGCCGCCTGCTCCTCGCGATCAAGCAGCTCGACGACTTGCGGCAGGCGTCCAAGCTCCTCATGCGCACGCAGGGCGAGGACGTGACGCCGGCCATGTGGTCGAACCGCGAGCTCGCGCAGGTCGTCGCCTCGGCGCAGAAGATGAAGCAGGCCGGGGAGTTCGACGGCCGCGAACTCGAGCGGATGCTCTCCGAGTTGTGGAACAACTCGACCTCCTCTCTGCTGCGGGAACTCGAGCCGGTGCGGCGGGTCGAGGCTCTCTACGCCGCTCTCCGGCACAAGGGCGTCGCGTTCCTCCCGTGGCGCGAGGAGGACGAGGGCCTCGCGACGATGGAGAAGCTGTTGCGGTATTGGCGCTCGCCGGACGGCGGACAGTTCGAGGTCCAGCGCGTCGACCTTCCGGAAGGCGGGCACGTCCTCGTCGCGACGAAGGTCGAGCGGCGCGTCTACCTCTGGCTGAGCGCCGTCGGCGACCAAGTGCTCGAGACGTCGCACACGAACATCTCGAACAACCCGGGCGACGCGGGGAACCCGCTCGGCGCCGAGGCGATCCTCGCGTCGGCGGGGTACTCGAAAGAGCAGGTCGAGCGCTTCCGCAAGGACGGGATGATCGTGCGTCACGTCTTCGGGCGCGACGTCCTGGGCGACGACTCGAACGGCTACATCTACGTGAGCGTCTTGCGGAGCAAGTCGAAAGGGTTCGAGGATTTCGTCGAGGCCGAGGGGATCTCGATCGAGCCGTCGCGCGGCGGCTACGACGTCCATCTGGCGCAGAGCATGCCGATGCAGCGCGTGCCGCAGGCCCATCACTTCGGCTTCCGCGGGGAAGGGTTCAAGCTATACAGCGCCGACACCGGCGTCGACGACGGGCACCCGCATCTCCCGCGCACCGAGCAGTACGACGTCGTCAACGACGGCAAGGGGGACTCCAACGGCCACGGCAGCCACACGCACTCCATGGCGCGCGGCGTCTACGGCGTCGCGCCGGCCTCCGACGGCCGCGTGGGCCGCGTCTTCGCCCCCAACCGCCGCGGCGGCCTCGACGGCGACATCATGGCGGCCGCCGTGGACGCGATGCGCTGGGGCGCGGACGTGATCAATCTCGCGCTGGGCTCTCCGGGCGAAGTCGGCTCGCCTCTCGCCGAGTTCTTCTCGAATCTGACGCAGCGGCGCAACTCGAACGGCGCGAGCGTCGTCGTGACAGCTTCGGCCGGCAACGACGGACCGTTCCGATTCACGATCAACGACCCCGGCGCCGGCGGCGAGGTGCACACCGGGGGGTCGTCGACGAAGGCCGGCGGCGTCTCGTTCTTCAGCGGCGTCGGGTGGGCGCTGGACCGCCGGTTCTTCATGCCGCGCTACGAGGACAAGCCGGACAACGTTCCCATCGGCGGCGACGTCGTGACGGAGCCCGGCTCCAAAGACGCCTATCCTCCGGGGCACGGGATCGAAGCAGCGAAGTCGAAGGACATGCCGGAGACGCCGTCGGACAGCCCAAGCCGGCTCAGCACTCGGGAGTCCGGCAGCTCGCAGGCGACGGCGGTTAACGCGGGACTGGACGTGCTCATTCTGCAGGCTTCGCGCTGGTCGCTGCGCGGCGCGGAGGCCGCGGCTGAGACGGCGGCGACGCCCGGCTCGGAGGCGGCCGCGTTCTTCGAGGGCAACCGCGCGTTCGTCTCGCGCATGATCAGCCTGCGGACGTCGGTCGATCTCGGCGTGCCCGCCTGGCACCAGGGAAAGGGAGCGCCCGACGCCGAGGCGGCGATGCTCATGGCCCTCGCGTCGTTCGGCAGGAAGCCCTCCGGATTCTTCGGCAAGCTGGCGGCGGCGGCCAGGCTCATGAGCTGGCGGGCCGCGTCGGCCTTGGGTACGGAGGGGTTCGATTGGATCCGGCGGGCGAAGGCGCTGCGGGACCTGGAACTCTCGATCTTCAGGGACGCGACGGCCGCGGGCAAATCCATCTCGGACCGGCGCAAGTCGCTCGAGGCCTCGCAGAAGGCGTTCGAGGCCCGGCGCTCCGCCTCGCTTCCTCAATTCCTCACGGCCCTCAAGGACCCCGTGTGGATCGTGCGCCGGACCGCCGCGTTCAGCCTGCTCAATCTCCGCGCGCCGGAGTCCCTGCTGCGTCCCGCGGGCGCTCCGGAGGAACTCGCGTACCTCGCCGAGGCGGCGTTCGACGACCCGGACCCGCGCGTGCGCCAAGTCGCCTTCGAGGCGATCGCCGCTTCGGGCCGGAACATGACCGCGGTCAACGGCCTGCTGCGAACCGCGGCGCTCCAGGCGCCGGACCTGTCGCGGGGGGCGGAGGAAGGCTCGCGGCCGGACACCGTCTTGTACGCGGCGTACGCCCTCGCGCGCTTGGGCGACGGCGCGGGCGTGCCGCGGCTGATCGAGGGGGCGCGCAATCCGGACGCCCGCATCCGCTTCACGGCCGCCGCCCTGCTCGGCGAGCTCGGCTCGCGCGCGACCCCGGCGGCGGCGGACGCCCTCGCGGCGCGCGTCGCCGACGAGGGGGAGACCCTCAACGTTCGGCACGTGAGCGTGGCGTCTCTCGCGCAGATCGCGCAGGAAGCCCCGGCGGCGATCTCGGACGAGATCCTGAAGATCCTGCTCAGGAACGCCTCCGATCGCAACATGGCCTTGGCGCGGACGATCGCGCGGTTCTTTCCGTACGCCGCGCAGCGGGCCGAGCTGGTCGACCGGCTGCGCGCGCCCGGAGACCTGCGCACGAGCGTCACGAACTACGTCTTGGCGAACAAGGGCTGGATCGGCAAGCCGGGCGGGCTCGGCGAGCTCGTCCCGCTCCTCGCCCGCGTCGTCGACATCACGGTGGAGACGACGAGCCCGCTGCAGGACCCCAACGGCGCCGGCGTGCCCGGCGTCGATCCCGAGCGCGGGCCGCTGCACTTGATCGTCGAGGTGCCCTCCGACCGGCCGCGCGTTGGGGAGTTCCGCGACTACCGCGACGCATCCGCGGCGGACGTCGACGCCGCGCTGGCGGCGGTGGGCCTCGAGCGTCGGAAGCTCTCCCGCTTCGAGGGCGCGCTCCAGGCGACGCTGCACGCGTCGAACTCGCTGTGGATCAACGTGCCCGAGCACAAGGTCGTCGCGTTCAAGGCGGCGATGGAGGCGGAGGGCTTCATCGTCCACCGCTCGCGGCCCAAATTCCGGCTGATGCACGAGACGCGCGCGCTCTCCGGCGCGGCCGAGGTTCAGGAGCGCTCCAAGGCGGACGGCAAGGGCGCGCTCTTCGTCCTGCTCGACGAGGGCGCCGATCTCGACCATCCGGCGATCGGCAAGGAGCGCGTGACGGCGGCGCGCAATTTCACGCGCGAGGGCTCTCCCGCCGACGTGGGCCAGGAGAGCGCGAGCCACGGGTCGCTCTCGCTGGGCATCGTGGCCGCGCGGCCGGTGGACGGCTCTCCGTACGTCGGCCTGGCGCCGGGAGCGGACCTCGCGGTCGCCAAGGTCCTCGGCGAGTACGGCGGCTCCGACGCGGCCGCGATGGCGGGGCTCGAGTGGGCGGTCTCGATCGCGGGAGATCCCCGCGCTCGACCGGTCGTCATCCAACTCGGCTTCGGCGGTCCGGGGGAGAAGGATAGCCCGCTCGGCCGTCTCGTGACGAAGCTCGTGCTCAACAATTACGGCGTCATCGCGCCGCCCGGCAACGAAGGCCCGCTCGAGGACTCGGTGCTCAGTCCGGCGAACTCCCCGCTGGTCGTCTCCGTCACCGCCCTCGACAAGTCCAAGGGACTCGGAGCGTATCCGTCCCGCAGCACGCCGTCCAAGCGCGAGATCCGGCGCGCGAACTATGGCGGAGCGGTGCGGCTCGGCGAGGAAAATCCGTTCGAGGTGGCGTCGCTCTTGTCCACGCGCCTCGCCAAGGCGCTCAAGGACGCGGCGACCACGCTGCTCTTCAAGGGACGCCCGCTCTATCAGCACGCCTCCGGCACGTCGATCGCGGCGGCGCATGAGAGCGGCCAGCAGCTGCTGCTCGCGGGACGCCTGTCGGAGGCGATGATCGCGCGCTTCGGGACGCTTCCGGAAGGCTGGTTCCTCTGGCTCAACGCGCTGTTCGACCGGACGGCGGAACCCTTGCCGGGGCGCCAGTTCCATGAGGTCGGCTTCGGGCGCACGGACCCGCGGGCCGCGGACGCCGCGCTCGACGCGGAGCTCGCGTCGCCGGAGCGCGCGCGGGCGGCGGCGGAGGCCCTGATGGCCGAGGCCCGCGCCGCGCATCTCGCGGCGGCGCCGTCCAACGCGTTCCTGCGGGCGTTCGACGCGCTGCGCCGGGCGCCCGTGCCCGCCGCGGGGCTCTTCGACGCGCAACTGTTGGCGGACGCGGCCGCGAAGGCGGGTTCGGGAAAGAAATCTGGGCCCTCGGTCCGGCCTGCGGTGGGACCGCGCCCGAAACGGCGATAGGCCTTCTGCCGACGCCAGGACGCTGAACGGCCCAATTTCTTCCGAAGGGCGTTCCGCTATCATGATGGAACCATGCGCCGCTTCTACGGCGTCGTCCGCCGCATAAAGAAAGGGATCGCGTCCGTCCTGGCCGCGTCGCTCGTGCTCGGCGTCCCAGGTGGAGAGGCGTGGAACGCCGCGGCGCAGGTACATCGGGCGCCCGCCGCCGCGTCGGGCGCGGCGGGCCTCGGGCAGGCCGGCGCGGGCGTCGCGGCGATCGGGCCCATTTCGGCGTCCTTGTCCGACGCGCGGGCGCCTTTCGCGCTGGGACTGGGCGAGACGGCCTTCTCGGCCGCGCTGACGACGATCGGGATCGAGGCGCGTTCCTTGGGGAGCGCCTCCGCGTCGCCGCTCGAGACGCGGGTCGCGACGCGGACGCCCGGATTGACGGCGTCCGCCGCGGCGCCCTTGCGTTCTTTAGGACTAGCCCCGCCTGCGGCCGCGGCGCCGCACGGCGAGACGCGCCCGGCGCAGGGGGGAAGGCCGCACTCCTCGCCCGCGGCGGCGCTTCGCGGCATCGAGGCGATGGCCCCTCGGACGTCCGACGCTCCCTCGAGCGCGCTCGAGCTCCTCGAACATCCCGAAAGGGTGGCGCTCTCGCCCGCGCGGCTCGCCTCGATTCCCGACTCCGACTTGAGATCGGTCGCGCAGGCGTTGATAGAGCCGGTGCTGGGGCTCAGGTCCGCGGGACCGCCGGCCGCGGACGCTTCCCGTCTCGCGGCGGGCGTTCCCTACGGCCTCGTCGGCATGCGGCGTTCCGTCAAGCCTGTCGATCCAGGGGATACGCCGCACGAGTCCGCGCGGGCGCCGCTGCCGGTCCCTCCGTCCGCCGATGCGGCGCCCGCGTCGACGGCCTCGCGGCTTCTGGGCGCCGCGGCCTCGCCCCTGCGCATCCTCGAGGACTCGGACCGAAACCGGGAGTATTGGAAGTTCGTGGGGGGCCAGGCGCTCTTGGCCCTGGGCGTCGCGTTCCACAGCACCGCGCTGCCGAGCTTCGTGACACCGAGCAAGGGGGACTCGGGCCGGACCGGGATGAGCCGGAGCGTCGACTTCGGCTCCCAAGCGATCGCGAGCTTCGGTACCGGGCCGATGATCGATCGCTCTCCGCTGCGCCGCATGCTGGTCCTGCCGACCTTGGCGCGCTCCGTCATCCTCATGATGGTGCCCGTGCTCTTCTTCAACATGAGCACGATCGGCGGCATCCTGCCTCTGCTCTCGTTCTTCGTCGCGTTCCAGATCATGATGTTCGCCCAGGGTTTCTTCTCGGCGATGACGCAGAACGCGTCGAACGTCGCGCTCAACCGCATCCTCGCCGAGGACATGGACAATTACAACCGCGCGTACGCGGTCTACCATACGATCACCTACCTCGTCGGCGTCGTGGGGCCGATCCTCGCGGGCATCTTCATCACGTGGGCGACCGCGGCCACGGGCATCGCGCTCGCGGGCAACGCGCTCGCCTTCGGCGTCACGGGAGCGCTGGTCGCGGCCGTGGCGGCGCTCTATGGCGCCTACCTCCACATTCCGCGGGACCAGCTCGTCGAGGCGCAGCGGGCTCTGGCGAAGGAACTCGCGTCGGGGCCCGCGCGGGACAAGCGCATCCGGGGAGTCCGCTCGATCCAGATCCGAGGCGTACCGAGGCTTCTCGTGGAAGTCGACGGCCCCCGGGCGGCGGTGGGCGTCCCCGCAGAGTTCCAAGGCTACCGCGTCCGAAAGGTGCCGCGGCGCAGCCGCTTCGGCGAGCTCCTGCGGGGGATACGCCTTCTCCGCAAGGACCGGTTCATGAAGCTCACGATCCTGTTCTCCGCCCTCGAGCTCATCGCCGGCGACGCCCTCGAGTTCGTCGCCTTGCCGCGCCTGATCGAAGACGTGCTGGGCCTCGGCGGGTCGGCTCTCCCCGGCGCCGCGTCGATCCCGCTCCTAGGGGGGATCCTCGGGGGCATGCCGGGCAGCAACTTGGCCTTCGGGCTGATGCTCGCGGCCCAGTCGCTCGGGCTCGGGCTGTCGTCCTTGCCCTTCATGTTCAAGCACGAACGCTCGAGCCAGGAGCTCGAGGCGAGGCTGTACGCTTTCCGGGGCCGGCTGGCGAAGGCGGAGCCGCTCGGCGAGGCCCTCGTGGACGTGGGCGTGGAAGCGGTCCACGACGCCGTCTACGACCAGCTCGACGAATACCGCGAGGCGTTGGGGAAGGATCCGTCGTTCGAGCGCGGCGCCGATGAGTTCCAGCGCGCGATCCTGACGAGGACTCGGGACGAGTTCAACAAGTACGTCTTCTTCGGACGGCGCCCGCAGGCCGACATCGAGCGCTTGTTCCGGGAGACGGGGCTGGAGGAGGGCCTCCAGCGCTGGTCCGAGGCGCACTACGCGACCGTGATGCGCGAGGTCCGGACTGAGGCGCGCACGCGCCTGAACCGGATGGAGCGGCAGGCGCGCTTCACCTCGATCCTCTACGGCGTCGGCGCGCTCGCGATGTGGGGCGTGTTCTTCTCCGGCAACGTCTGGATCTCGGTCGCGTGGATGTTCGCGGCGTCGGTCCTGCAGGGAGCCGCGACGATCGTTTGGCCGAGCCTCGTGACGCGCTTGATGCAGGAGCGCCACCGCAACGACCAGGGCAAGATGTACTCCGCGCAGGCGATGTTCAACGCGATCTGCGCCATCATCGGCGTCCTCGCGCTCAGCGGCATGATGGTCCTCATGGCCACGCATACCGTCCTGATCATCATGGCGGCGGTCATGACCGGCGTCGCCGTCCTCCATTTCATCGAACCGTTCGTCGTCCTTCCCGTCGACCGCGGCAAGCTCAAAAAATAGAGGTTTTTCGTTGCCGGATTGACTTGATTTTGTAACAGCCTGCTGATACATTTTCGAGGTCGGCTCTCATCTGGGATGAGATACTTCATTTATCGAGATTCCGAGATCCTCGGGCCCTATTCCGCGGACGAAGCGGATCAATGGCGCGGCGTGGGCGCCGACGCGCTCGTCTGCCCGGAAGGCGCCGACGGCGGGCGCGAGGACGATTGGATCGGTCTGGCGAACGTCCCGGAACTCTCCGGGATCCTCAATCAAGCCGTGGACGTCGAAAGCGTTCTGTCGCCGACGGCGGTCGCCGAACTGCCCGATTTCGCGGGGCTGATCCCGCCCGACTTCGACGATCCGACGGCCTCCCTGGGGGCCGAGGCGTTCGTCCCGCCGGAGGCCAAGGCGCAGCTGATCGACTGGGTCGCGCGCTACAAAGAGACGATCGAGTCCGACCGCGTCCACTCCAGCGAGCTCGAGGCGCGGATCGCGGACCTCAACAACCAGCTGTCCACCTACGAGTCGCGCCAGAACGACATCCTGGACCGCCTGCGCCAGAAGGACCTCGCTGTCGAGGAGAAGAGCCAGTCGCTGCGGGAAAGGGACCGGCTCATCGACCAGCTCCGCGGGCAGCTGTCCCAGCAGGAGATGCGCCAGAACGACATCATCGGCCGACTGCACGACAGCGAGCGGCGCATGGAGGCGAAGCTGGACGCGCTGCGCGAAAAGGACCGTCTTCTCGACGAGCTCCGCGAGCAGCTCGTACGCAGCACCGAGCTCTACGCCGCGCGGGCCGCCGAGCCGCCGGCGGCGCATGCCGATCCGGACGTGCTGCGCGAGAAGGACAAGCTCCTCGGCGAGATGCGCGCGCAGCTCGCGCGAAGCACGGAGCTTCTCGCCTCCAGGCCCCCCGTTCCGCAGGCCGAGCCCGCGGTGCTCCGGGAGAAGGACCGGCTCTTGGACGAGCTGCGGGCGCAGCTCGCGCGCACGACCGAGCTGCTCGCGTCGAGGCCGTCCGCGGCGCCGCCCCCGGAAATCGAGCCCGCGCTCCTGCGGGAGAAGGACCGCATGGTCGACGAGCTGCGGGCGCAGCTTGCGCGCACGACCGAGCTCCTCGCGACGAGATCGCCCGCGCCGCCGCCGCACGAGATCGAGTCCTCCGCGCTGCGAGAGAAGGACCGCCTGCTCGACGAACTGCGGGCGCAGCTCGTCCGTACGACCGAGCTCCTGGCTCGTCGCTCCGTAGAGCCGCGGCCCGCGCCGCCGCTGATCGAGGAGCGGCTCGCTCCGGCGCCTCCTGTTTCCGAGGCTCCCGCTCTTCCCGCCCTCCCTTCCCTCTCTCCCGCGACGCCGTCGTTCGCCAGCTTCCGGCCGCCCGCGCCGCCCGAGCCGACGTCTCCGGCCGAGAGCCCCGCGTCCCAGCGTCCGCCCGACGCCGAGAGCGCCGCGCCGGTAGAACCGCCGGCCGCGGGCGCGCCCGCGGTGCCGGAGACCTCCGGCGCGCCGACGGCGCCCGCCGAGGTTGCCGGATCGCCCGTCGCCGAAGTCCAAATCCGCTCGAGCCCGCCGCCAACAGCGGAGCTCGGCGCGGCCGAGCCGCTCAAGCCCGCGTTCACCGCGCCGAAATTCAAGACGTTCGTTCCGCCTTCGCCTCCCGCGCCGTCCGCCCAAGCTCCGGCGCCCGCGGTCGGGGCGACCGAAGCGCCCGCGCTGCAGGACATCTCCGCGTCGACGCCGCCGGTCCCGGGCGCCTCGGAGCCGCCCGCGATCGATGCGTCTCCGGCCGAGGCGGCGCCCCCAATCGCGCTGCACTCGGAGAGTCTGGAGGCGCCTCCGCCCGCGGGTCCGCTTCTTTTCACCGGCGTTTCGATGGCCCCGCAGGAGCCCGCGGCGCCTCCGCCGGCTCCGGTCCAGCCTCCCGCGCCGACGTCTTCCGGATTTGAGCCTCCCGCGGCCTTCACCGATCTCGCGGCCGATTCGGCGCAGCCGCCGCTCACGATCGTCATGAACGTCCCGGCCGGAGGGACGCCTCCCGGGATCGTCCTGCCCGGAGCGCCGACGCCGGCGCCGCGCTCGTCGGACGCCCCGTCCGGCTTTACGCCGTTTCCCTCGCAGACGACGCCGCCCGGCGCCGCGGCGGGCGGATTCACCTTCCCGCAGTCGACGCCGGTGCCGGGAGGCGCGCAGTCCGGCGTGCCGGCCGACCCGCTCGGCAGCATGCAGTTCCAGGAGATCATGAGCGGCGGCGGCGGCGCCGAGGCACCCGCGTCCGGAATGCCTCCGCTTCCGGGCGGAGACGCGATCGTCCGCCCGGTGACGGGAGGCCTCCGCCGGACCGCGCAGAAGCTCGCCGCCGAGGCGGTCGAGGAGGCGCCCAAGAAGCGGACGCACTCGAAGGGATTTCTGGCCGTGCTGGGCGTCTCCTTCGTCGCCATCCTGGCGATCGGCTTCTATTTCATGAGGCGCGACCCGCGCGAGGTCGCCCAGATGTTCGCGTCCCCGCGCACGAAGATCGCCGATCCCGAGGACATCCTCGGCAAGGGGCCGCCGACGTCGCTCGGCAACGTCAAGCCGTTGTCCGCCGGCGGCACGGGCGGGCAGCAGCCCGCTCAGTCCGCGCAGGGCAACCAGGCGATCGAATTCGTCAAGAAATACCCGCTCGGCGAGAACCGCAACACGATCGGCGAGTGGCTCCAATACATGTTCCCGATCCCGCAGAGCAGCAAGGACCCCTGGTCGGCCACGATGGGACAGGACGCGAACTCCTACTTCGTCGAGTTCAAGCTGGGCCAGCCGAGCCCCGGCACGGGCGAGCCCATCACCTACGTCTTCGGCGTCGACATCGCGAAGTCGACCGTGGTCGGGCTCAATCCCCAGGCGCAGGCGCTCCTCGCTCGGCCCGCGGCGCCGGCGGCGCCCGCCGCGCAGACGCCGCAGACGCAGTCGCAGCCGCCGGCGCGATTTGAGACTCCGAAGCTGAGCATGCCGAAGGCGAAGGCCGCGTCGAGGACCAAGCCGAAGGCGAAGCCGGCGCCGCCGAAGCCCAAGGCCAAGCCGAAGCCCAAGGCCAGACCCAAGCCGAAGCTCCGGCCCGGAGAGATCGACCTTTTGCCGCTTCCCATCACCAAGGACGCCACCCCCGACTTCGGCGAGTATCGCCCCGGAGAGCCTACCTACAGCAATTAGGCCCCCTCGGCCGGATGACTCGGATTGACACGCATGGCATTGACAAAATTGGTGGGGGGCATTACCCTAATCGAGTACGCGCCGCGGAAGCGCCGGGCCCTATTCCGAGCGCCAATTCCGCTATTAAGGATAAATACAGCAAATGGCTGAGGCCACCCAGCAGCATACGATCTCGTTGAGCCTCTCGAAGAGGCTGGGCGAGCTCATGGTAGAAAGCGGGGTCCTCACCCAGGACCAGCTGACGAAAGCGCTCGAGATCCAGAGGCGCGACAGCAGCAAGCTCGGCGCCGTCCTCGTCGAGAGCAAGTTCATCACCGAGGAGACGCTCCTCGAGTTCCTCAGCCAGCAGTGCGGCATCTCCTACGTCTCGTTGAGCAAGCTCGGCCCCATCGCGGACGACATCATCAAGCTCGTGCCGGAGCAGATCGCGCGCCAGCATATTCTCATCCCGATCCAGAAGGTCAAGAACAAGCTGACGCTCGCCGTGGCGGACCCGCTGAACGTGCTCGTGCTCGACGACTTGAAGCTGATGACGGGCCTCGACGTCGAGATCGTCCTCGCCTCGGAGGCGGAGATCCATACCGCGATCGAGAAGTACTACGCCGCCATGACCTCCCAGGGCGCGCTCGAGGAGATCCTCAAGTCGAGCAACGGGGAGAACGGAGAGGTCGAGAACGTCGACCTGAAGAAGGAGGAGGAGAACGCCGGGGCCAACATCATCTCGATGAAGAAGTCGGGCGATGACGCGCCCATCATCCAGATGGTGAACCTCATCCTCGCCAACGCGGTGAAGGCGAAGGCCTCGGATATCCATATCGAGCCCTTTCCGAAGGAGATGAAGGTGCGGTACCGCATCGACGGCGTCCTTCACGAGCAGCCCGCGCCGCCGAAGCGCTTCCAGAACGCGCTCGCCTCGCGCCTCAAGATCATGGCGAATCTGGACATCGCCGAGCACCGCGTGCCGCAGGACGGCCGCATCAAGCTCAAGATCGACGGCAAGGAGATCGACCTGCGCGTGTCGATTCTGCCCTGCTCGCCGGGCGAGAAGATCGTCATGCGCATCTTGGACTCCTCGGGCCTCAAGGTCAACTTGACCGACCTCGGCTTCGAGCCCGAGGCCGACAAGATCTTCCAGCGGTGCATGAAGGCGCCTTACGGCATCAACCTCATCACCGGCCCCACGGGCTCCGGAAAATCGACCACGCTCTATTCGGCCCTGAACTCGCTCAACGATCCCGAGATCAACATCATGACGGTCGAGGACCCGGTCGAGTATCAGCTGAAGGGGATCAACCAGGTTCAGGTGAACGCCGATGTCGGACTCACCTTCGCGGCGGGCCTGCGCTCCTTCCTGCGTCAGGATCCGGACATCATCATGGTCGGCGAGGTGCGCGACCTGGAGACGATCACGATCGCGATCAACGCCGCGCTGACCGGCCACCTTGTGTTCTCGACGCTGCACACCAACGACGCCCCGGGCGCCATCACCCGCATCGGCATGATGGGCGTCGACCCGTTCCTCGTCGGCTCCGCGCTCCTCATGGTGGTCGCCCAGCGCCTGACGCGCGGCATTTGCAAAGAGTGCAAGGAACCCTACGAGGTCGACGTCAACTGGCTCAAGGGACTAGGCATCCCCGAGAGCGCGATGAAGATCACGAAGGGCAAAGTCACGCTGTATAAAGGCAAAGGCTGCGACAACTGCGCGAAGACGGGCTACCGGGGCCGCATCGGCCTCTACGAGGTCCTCGACGTGACGGACGAGGTGCGCAAGCTCATCCTGGACAAATCGCCCGTCACTAAGATAAAAGAGGTGGCCCGCAGCCAAGGCATGATCACCCTGCGCGACTGCGCGGTCCGCAAGGTGCTCAAAGGAGTGACGACGGTGGACGAGATGATCCGGCTCACCGTGGTGGATGCGGCATGAGGCGACCCGCGCTTCGAGACACCGAGGAGATCAGATGACATCGATGAGCGAGTTGTTCATGTTGATGCAGGAGAAAGGGGCGTCGGACCTGCACTTGACCGCGGGGGCCCCGCCGATCATCCGCATCGACGGCGAACTGATCGCCACTCCTTTTCCGCGCCTCAACCCGGAGGTCACGCAATCGCTGGTCTTCTCCCTGATGACCGACGCGCAGCGGCAGCGCTACGAAGCGACGAACGAGGTGGACCTCGCGTTCGGCATCAAGGGCATCGGTCGTCTCCGCATGAACGTTTTCCGTCAGCGCGGCGCCGTCGGGGCGGCTATCCGCGCGATCCCGGCGTCGTTCAAGACCTTCGAGGAGATCGGCATGCCGGCCGTGATCCACGAAATCATGAAGATCCCGAAGGGACTCATTCTGGTGACGGGCCCCACCGGGTCGGGTAAATCGACCACGCTCGCCAGCATGATCGACTACCTAAACGAGCACCGCTCCGTCCATATCGTGACGATCGAGGACCCGATCGAATACGTCCACAGCCATAAGAAGAGCATCGTCAATCAGCGCGAGGTAGGCGCCGACACGGAGAATTTCACCGCCGCGCTGCGCCACGTCCTGCGCCAGGACCCGAACGTCATCTTGATCGGCGAGATGCGGGACTTGGAGACCATCCAGGCCGCCTTGACGATCGCCGAGACCGGTCACCTCGTGCTGGCGACGCTCCACACGACGGACACGGCGCAGGCCATCAACCGCATCATCGACGTATTCCCGCCGCACCAGCAGGAACAGATTCGCGTCCAGTTGTCGTTCGTGCTCCAGGCGATCTTCTGCCAACAACTCCTCCCGCACTCGTCCGGCAGCGGTCGCGCCTTGGCGAGCGAGGTGCTCATCGTCACCTCCGCCGTCCGAAACCTCGTGCGCGAGCAGAAGGTCGAGCAGATCTTGATGACCATCCAGACCGGCGGCAAGTACGGGATGCAGACCATGAACCAGGCGCTCGCCGATCTATACAAGAAAGGACGCATCACGTATCAGGAGGCGCTGCTCAGGTCCATGGACGTCGAGGACTTGAAGCGCCTCTTGCAGAGAGGAATCCAGACGGCGGCGTAACGGAAGTCGGGGGAGACCATGCCAGCATTCGCGTATCGGGCCAAGGAAGCGAGCGGGAACGTCGTCGAGGGAGTGGTCGAAGGCAACGACCAAAGGGCGGCGATGGACCGTCTCCGCTCCCAAAAGCTCGTCATCTTGGAAATCAACGCGCAGACCGACAGCTTCCTCACCCAGATCAAGGAGAAGCTCGGCATCGGCCAGGGGAGCGTCAGTTCGAAGGACCTGGTGCTGTTCTCTCGCCAGCTCTCGACCCTCGTTTCCGCCGGCGTGCCCATCGTGCAGGGTCTCACGATCCTCGAGAATCAGGCCGAGAGCCCGGCGTTCAAAAAGGTGCTCGAGGGAGTCCGCACCGACATCGAGAGCGGTCTATCGATCTCGGACGCCTTGAAGAAGCACCCCGACGCCTTCCCGGAGATCTACACGTCGATGATCCGCGCGGGCGAGATCGGCGGTATCTTGGACACCATCTTGGAGCGCTTGAGCGCCTACCTCGAGAGCTCGGAAGCCCTCAAGGCGAAGGTGAAGAGCGCGATGATGTATCCGGGCATAGTGCTCTCGATCTGCGCCACGGTCACCGTCTTCCTCCTCACGTTCGTCATCCCGACCTTCAAGGCGATCTTCGAGAGCTTCAACGCCGAACTGCCGCTGCCGACGCAGGTCCTCATCAACATCTCCGACTTCCTGCGTCATTACTGGTACATGATCCCGGCCATCCCCGTCGGCGGGTTCTATGGGTTCAAGAAATTCTACGCCACGCCGGCCGGCAAGAGGCTCGTCGACGGCAAGATCCTCAACGCGCCGATCTTCGGCATCATCCTGAAGAAGGTGGCCGTCGCCAAGTTCACGCGGACGCTGGGCACCTTGATCAAGTCCGGCGTGCCGATCATGCAGGCGCTCGAGACGGTCGCGAGCACGGCCGGCAACGTCGTCATCGAGGACGCGATTTTGAAGACGCGCGAGTCGATCCGCGAAGGCGGCCGCCTGGCCGATCCGCTCAAGGCGTCGAACCTCTTCCCGGCCATGGTGACGCAGATGATCAAGGTCGGCGAGGAGACCGGGTCCCTCGACACGATGCTCACCAAGATCGCCGACTTCTACGACCAGGAGGTCGACACGGCCGTCAAGGGCTTGACCTCCATGATCGAGCCCATCGTCATCGTGATCATGGGTCTCGTCATCGGCTCCATCGTCATCGCGATGTTCATGCCGATGTTCAGCATGGGCGAACTCGCGAGCAACGCCGGCTGACGGCCGCGCGCGTTCCGGAGGTGTTTCAAAACCGGCAGGCCGCGGACGCCGCCGCGGCGAGTCGAAAGGACCAGGTGGCGATTCCGGTGTTTTGCGTGAATTGCGTGCGGCGCGCGCTCGTCAAGTGATGAACGGCGGCGGTCAGGTCGGGGCCCGATCCAGCAGGTCCTTCTTGCGCAGGAGCGTGTGATACGCCACCGCGAAGCGGTGGGCCTCGTCCCGCACGCGCTGCAGGAGATGGAGCGCGGGGGAATCGGCTGGCAATAGGATCGAGTCCTGGCGGCCGGGTAGGAACACTTCCTCGAGCCGCTTGGCGATGGAGGCGAGCGGGACCCTGAGTTTGAGCTCCGCCATCGCGAGTTCCGCCATGGCGAGCTGGCCCTTGCCGCCGTCGATCAGCACGAGGTCGGGCAGCGCCGCGGCGCCCTCGCGCGCCAAGCGCGCGTAGCGCCGCGAGACGACCTCCTTCATGCTGAGGAAGTCGTCGACGCCCGAGACCGTCTTGATGCGGAAGCGACGGTAATCGTCCTTGGACGCCGTCCCTCCCTTGAAGCAGACCATCGAGGCGACCGTCTGCTTTCCCTGGAAGTGGGAGATGTCGAACGCCTCGATATGGTGCGGCGGCTTGGCGAGCGACAAGGCGGCTTGCAGCTCGGTCACGCCCCGCGAGCTCTCCAGGCGCACCGCGAGCCCCGCGGCCGTGACCTCCTCGAGCCGGACGCGCTCCGCCATGTGTTCGACCGCCTGCAGATTGTCCCGCAGCTGCGCCGCGCGCTCGAATTCCATCGAGGCCGACGCCTCCTTCATCTCCGCCGCCCATTCCCGGGCCAGTTCCTTGTATCGGCCCTTGAAGAACAGCACGGCGTTCTCCGCGATGCGGCGGTAGTCGTCCTTCGAGATACGGCCCGCGGCCGGGCCCGCGCACGGCGCGGGGCACTGCTTCGTGTGGTAGTAGAGGCAGGCTTTGATCTTGCGCTCCGCCAGGGGCCGCTCGACGGAGAACGTCCACGTGCACGGCCGCATCGGGAAGAGCCGCTTGTTCCAGAGCCGCTTGAGCAGGCCCTTCACCATCGACACCTTGGGATAGGGGCCGAAGTAGACGCCGCCGTCGCGCACCCGCTGGCGGGTCATCCCGATCCGCGGGAAATCCTCGCCGAGCGTGATCTTGAGATAGGGGTAGGACTTGTCGTCGCGCCACATGGTGTTGAAGACGGGACGCAGGCGGCGAATCAGCTTGCGCTCGAGAAGGAGGGAGTCCCGTTCGGACGCGCACGCGACGTAGTCGATCTTCCGGACCAGGGGAGCGAGGAGCGCGGTCTTTCGGTCCTGACGAGCCGGCACGAAGTACTGCGACACCCGCTTGGCCAGGTCGATCGCCTTGCCGACGTAGATCACCTGCATCCCGGCGTCCCGCATGATGTAGACGCCGCACGCGTGGGGCAGGTGCGATAGACGCATCTCCGTGTCGGTCATGGCCTAATGAAAATGATAGGTGAAAGAGAGGCCCTTTTCCACCGTTCCCGACCCCGATCGGACGCATTGACGCTCCCCGTCGAGAAATGCTTTAATTACCGTCTATTCAAGGCGAAGGAGAACACTGTACATGGCTAAGTTGAAGACGGGACGGCACACCGGCGCGCTTAAGGCGAGCCGTCAGGCGCACACGCACATGGTCCGCAACCGGTCCGTGAAGCGCCAGATCCGCTCCTTGGCCAAGGAATACACCGAAGCGGCCGGCAGCAAGGACGCCGCGAAGCTCAAGGATTTGCTCCCGAAGGTCTCCTCCGCCTGGGACAAGGCCGCCAAGACCGGCGCCATCCACTGGAAAGCCGCCGCTCGAAAGAAGTCCCGTTTGGCCCGGCTGGCGCAGAAGGCGGCGCACGCTCCCGCGCCGGCTGCCGCCGCGAAGGCCTAGCCCTTCTCCGGCGCCTTGCAGATCGCGGCCGCGAGCCGCTCCAATTCCACCCGTCCGTCCAGCCACGTCTCCGATTTCAGCCGCGCCTCCAACTCGAGGCATGCCTTAAGGCCCGCGATGAGGGTCGTCTCCGGCACCGCGTTCGCCCACTTCATATAGTCGCGATCGTAGAAAGGCTGCAGCCGCAGCGCGCCGAAGATCTCGTTCTCGCTCTTGCCGGCCGCTTTCAAGCGCTTCGCCTTGAGCTGCCGGTTCAGGGAGTGCGAGACCTTATAGAGCAGCGCCAAGGGGTCCTCGTCATCGGCGAACAGCCGCTCGAGCTCGGCGAGGGTCTTTGCGCGGTCGCGCGTCTGCAAGATGCGCGGAAAGTCGAAGGGGTTGGCCTCTTTCTTGTAACCCAGGCACGCGAGTACGTCGTCGCGCCCGATCGTCTTGCGTCCGCGCGTGAACAGCAGGATCTTCGCCATCTCGGCCTTTAGGATGCCCGTGTCCGTCCCGGACTCCTCTATGAGGAGCTTCGCCGCCTCGCGGTCCAGCGTCGAGCCGGCCTCCCGGGCGAGCTCGGCGGCGAGCCGCTCGGCCTCCTCGTCCTTGAGCGTCTTGAAATGGACGATGCCCTGGCGCGCGGCCGCGGCGCCGCAGAGGGCGTCGCGGAAGTCCGGCTTGCGGTCGTCGGAGAAGAGGATCAGGGTCGTCGACGGCAGCGGATCGGAGAGGTACTCGGCGATCGTCCGCTTCGCCTCCGCGCCGAGCTTGACGCTTTTGACGACGACGAGGCGCCGGTCGGCGAACATCGGCGGAGTCAGCGCGGCGGAGATCACGTCCTGAGGGTCGGGCGCCGCCTCGGAGAACTCGTTTAGGTTGAAGGCGTCGGGCTTGAGCGCGGCCTTGAGCGCCTGCGCCGCCTCGGCTTTGGCCGCAGTGTCTTCGCCGACGAGGTAATAGACCTCACGGAACTTGCCCACCTTCCACTCCGACCGCGCCGACGCCGGACTCAGCTCCACCGCGCCTCAGTAGGGGTTCGGATTGACGGGCTTTGGCGTCGGGGGCGGCCCCTCGTTCGGCGGCTTGACGTCCGAGATCGCCCGCTGCGAGACGCCGGTCACCGCGCCGAAGCCGTCGATCACGCGTTTGACGGCATCCTTGGCCAGTTGGGCGTAGATGAGCTCGCGCGCCTGCTCCTCGGTCACGCCGCCCGGCCGCGTCGAGGCGGAGAAGAGGAGGGCGCCCGTCATGTTCGGCTCCGTCCATAGGAGAGTGTTCGTCGCCCGGTCGACGAACGTGAGGTCGCCGAGAAGGAGCAACTTGTAGGCGGTCGGCGTCAGCACGTTGTCGTATTGGACCGGCGTGAGGATGTAGCGGGTCACCGTGAACTGGACCGAGCCGTCCGCCTGCTCCTCGGGGACGACGCTGTAGTTCCCGTTCTTTAGGAACTCGTCGATGACGGCGCGCGTGAGCTTGTCCTCGATGCCGAACTGCTGCGTCGTGTTTTTGACCAAGGCGACCGAGATCTTCTTGATGTGCGCCGGCAGGATCTGCGCCGCGGGACGGTAGGCCATCTCGCCCGGTCCGCAGCCGGAAAGGGCCGAGGCCAGGGCGGGAGCGAGCAGCGCGGCACGGAGAGTGCGGTTCATGCGCGTCACCTCACTACGATGTTCACCAGCCGGTTCTTTACGACGAGAACCTTCACGACCTCATGACCGTTCAGAGCGTCTTTGATCTTGGGCAGGGCGAGAGCCTTCTCCTTCACGCTTTCTTCCGCTTCGTCCGCCGCGACCGTGAGGCGATCCTTCACTTTGCCGTTGATCTGTACGGCTAGCTCTATTTGGCTTTCCTTCAATTGCGCGGGGTCGAACGCGGGCCACGGTTCCGACGAGAGGAAGCCCTTGTGCCTCGTCTTCTCCCAGAGCTCCTCCGTCAGATGCGGAGCGAACGGGTTAAGCAGGGCGAGGAAGGCCTCGGCGTCGGCTCGCGCGACGACGGGCTGTTCTTGGATCTTGTTGAGATAGATCATCATCGCGCTGATGGCCGTGTTGAACCGGAAGGCGTCGATGTCGACTCCCACCTTCGCGATCGTCTTGTGGCGGTCGTGCTTGAGGCCGTCTCCGTCTTTCCATTGGGCGTCGTCGCCGAAGTGTACCCAAGCGCGCCGTAGGAAGCGCGCCATGCCCTCGATGGCGCGCATATCCCAAGGCTTTGTGTCTTCGAACGGTCCCATGAACATCTCGTACATGCGGAATACATCGGCGCCGAATCGCTCGAGAACCTCGTCGGGGTTGATGACGTTCTTCTTAGACTTGGACATCTTCGCGATCAGGGGCTCGATCTGCTCGCCGGAGGATTTGAGTGTCGCCCGGCCGCCCTCGCCGATCTCTAATTCGGAGTACGGGTGAAATACACCGCGGGCGTCTCGATAGGCGAACGACGTTATGGGGCCTTGGTGCCGCAGTTTTTGGAAGGGTTCTTTGGTGGAAACAAATCCGAGGTCCAGGAGGACCTTGTGCCAAAAGCGGGCGTAGAGCAGGTGCAGCACCGCGTGCTCCGCGCCCCCCACGTAGCAGTCGACCGGCGCCCATGCCTTTTCGACACCGGGGTCCCATCCCGCGTTCCCGTTCTTGGGATCCATGAAGCGGAGGTAGTACCAGCAGGAGCCCGCCCACTGCGGCATCGTGTTCGTCTCGCGTTTGCCCGCGCCGCCGCACGCAGGGCACTTCGTCTTGACCCAAGAGTCGATGGCGGCCAGCGGCGACTCGCCCGTGCCGGTCGGCTTGTAGTCCTGGACCTTGGGGAGCAGGACCGGCAGATCCTTCTCGGGGACCGGGACCGCGCCGCATTTTTCGCAGTGGACGATCGGGATCGGCTCGCCCCAGTAGCGCTGCCGGGAGAAGACCCAGTCGCGCAGCTTGTAGGTGACCGTCCCCTTGCCGAAGCCGTGGGACTCGAAATACTTGATCATCTTCTCCTTCGCCCAGGCGGCCGGCATCCCGTCGATGAGCGGGGAATTGCATGCGACCGCGTCGTCGTCCTGGGCGACGTAGGCGGCGTCCTTGGGCGCCTCTCCCTCCTTGGGGCGCACGACTTGGACGATCGGAATCTCGTACTTCTTGGCGAACTCCCAGTCCCGCTCGTCGTGCCCCGGGACGGCCATGATGGCGCCCGTGCCGTAGCCGGAGAGCACGTAGTCGGCGATCCAAATGGGGATGCGCTTGCCGTTCATCGGATTGAGCGCGTATCCGCCCGTGAACTCGCCGGTCTTCTCCTTTTCGAGCGCCGAGCGCGCGAGGTCCGACTTGTTCGCCGCGGCTTTGACGTACGCGTCGACCTTCTTCTTGCGGTCGGGGGCCGTCACCTCCCGGACGAGGGGGTGCTCCGGCGCGAGCACCATGTACGTCGCGCCGTAGAGCGTGTCGGGGCGGGTCGTGAACACGTCGAACGCCTTCTCATGGCCCGGCAGTTCGGGGGAATCGACCTTGAAGGTGATCTGCGCGCCTTCGGAGCGCCCGATCCAGTTGCGCTGCATGGCGAGGGTCGACTCCGGCCAATCGAGGCCTTCCAAATCCGACAGCAGGCGCTCGGCGTAGGCGGTGATTTTGAGCATCCATTGCCGCATGTTCCGGCGCTCGACCTTGGAGCCGCAGCGCTCGCACTCCCCGCCGAAGACTTCCTCGTTCGCCAGGCCCGTCTTGCACGACGGGCACCAGTTGATCGGGATCGTACCCTCAAAGGCCAGACCCTTCTTGAAAAGCTGCAGGAAGATCCACTGCGTCCACTTGTAGTAGCCGGGATCGGTGGTGTCCACCTCGCGGTCCCAGTCGTAGCTGAACCCGAGCGACTGTATCTGCCGGCGGAAGTTGGCGATGTTGCGTTGCGTGACGATGCTCGGATGCGTCCCGGTCTGCAGGGCGAAGTTCTCGGCGGGCAGGCCGAACGCGTCCCAGCCCATGGGGTGGAGGACGTCTTCGCCCTTGCGGCGCCGGTAGCGGCAGAGGATGTCCGTGGCGGTGTAGCCTTCCGGGTGGCCGACATGGAGACCATCGGCCGACGGATAGGGGAACATGTCCAGGCAATAGAACTTCTTGCCGGGTCGGGGGGTCTTAGGCGCCTTGAATATCCCGGCTTCGAGCCAGCGCTTCTGCCACTTCGCTTCGATCTCCGGGTAGGGGATATGCTCCGATTTCATCCAGCTGGATTATATCAAAGCTGGAGTCGGGAGCGAATCGCGCGCTTCGTCAAGAATTAATGGAAATGCTTGCCCTTTTTCGATCCGGCTTTGTCGCGCCGCCGGGCCCTTGAGTTCGGTGGGGCACGGTGGTCGCCGCTCGATTGAGCGCGCGCGATTATTTTTCGTGCATCGTGTGCACGGGGTCCCAGCCTTCCGGGGCCGAGCCGCCGATGGCGGCGATGCGCTCGAGGTAGATCGATGCGGGCTTGTCGCCCGGCAAGGTGCGGAGCACGTCCTCGAAGCGTGCCTTCGCCGCATCGAACTTCCTCTCGCGGTAGCCGCGGACGCCCTCCTCGAAGCCGGCGAGCCACGCGGGTCCGGTCCCGGACTCGCCCAGCAGCTCGAATATCTCGACCGGCTTCGACTTGCCCTTCACGCGGACGAGGTCCAAGGTGCGGTAGATGAAGGGAGCCTTCGTGAGCTCTCGGGTGAAGCCGCTCACGACGATCTTGGCGCCGTAGTGCTTGGTCGATCCCTCGAGCCGGCTCGCCAGGTTCACCGCGTCTCCGATGACCGTGTACGACCATCGGTCCTTGGAGCCGAGGGTGCCGGCGACGGACGGCCCCGAGTTCAAGCCGATCCCGATCTTCCAGGGCTTGAGCCCCGCCGCGGTACGCTTCAGATTATGCCGCTCCATCGCGTCGAGCATGGCGAGCGCGGCTCGCTGGGCGCGGTCGGCGTCGTCGTCGCCGGCGAGCGGCGCGCCGAAGAGCGCCATGATCGCGTCGCCGATGTACTTGTCGATGACGCCTTTGTTCGATTCGATGGCGCTCGACATGTCGGTGAAGTAATCGTTGAGCTGGGAGACGAGCTCGTGCGGGGAGAGCGCCTCGGACATCGAGGTGAAATCGCGGATATCGGAAAAAAGGAGGGTCACGGTGCGGGTCTCGCCGCCCAGGTCGATCTGCCCGCGCTGCAGGAGCTCGTCGGCGATCTCTTTCGAAACGGCCTTTCTCAGGACCGAGCGGATCTTCTCTCGCTCCTGCAGCCCCTCGACCATCTTGTCGAAGGCGCGCCCGAGCTTGCCGATCTCGTCCTTGCGCTTGAGCCCGACACGGACGGTGTAGTCTCCCTGCTCGAGGCGCTCCGTCGCCTCCGAGAGCTTCTCGACGGGGCGCGTGATGCCCATCGCCATGCGCAGGCCGATGAGGAGGGTTAGCGTGAATCCCCCGAGCCCCAGGTAGAGGAGCCGCCAGCGGAGCTTGTGCAGCGGCGCGATCGCGAGCTCCCAGTCGTTCTGCAGGTAGGCGGCGGTGTTCTCCACTTCGGGGAGCGCGGCCGTGAACACGGCCTGCCGCATCCCCGGATCGCCGAAGATGCGGAACTCCTTGTCCTTGAACGAGGACCGCTGCTGGTCCAGGAGGGCGCGGCCGCTTGTCGAGAGCGTCGACGCGATCAGCCGGCCTTGCGAGGAGAACGAGACGTCGGACCGGGTCAGGCGCTTGAGCTCGGCGGCCATCCCGTCGTTGACGGCGAAGCCTGCCACGAGCACGCCGATGACGTCCGGAGCGGTCAGCGGCGTCGCCGTCAGCTGGTAGAGCCGGTCCCCGACCTGCTGGAGCGACGCGGTCGACTCTCCCTCGAGTGCCTGGGAGACGACCTTCCAGGACGCGATCGATTCGCCCGCGCGCGCGCCGCCCGTCGTGTCCGTCAGGATGGCGCCCTTCTCGTCGGTCACCCAGAGCGCCTCGGCGAGGCGGATGCGGCTCTGCTGCAGGTTCACGACCGCGGACTGGATCGTCTCGACGTCCTTCGTCGCGAGCGCTTCCTTGAACGCGTGATCGCTTCCGGCGAGCCGCAGCGCGGTCGCGAGGTGGCTCGCGCGGTTCTTGAGCTGGGCCAGGAAGATGTCGTGCGTGACCTCGAGCTGGCCGCGGATCCTCGTCTCGGTCTGCGTGGTGAACGCCCGGCTGCCGATGGAGAGGCTGACGCCCAGGACGGCGGCGAAGAGCGGAAGGAACGCCGCGAGGATCTTGAATCGAAGCGGCACGAGATCAGTATTCGGAGCTGACCTTCGGCATCTTCTTCGGCTTGTTCTTGAGGGACAGCGTCCACGACGCCTTGGGGTCGCCCGCGAGCTTGACGACGGTCTCGGTCGCCTTCTCCGTCCCCTTGTCCCGGTCGTGGTAGACCGCGAGCGTCGCCTCGGCGCCGGCCGGGACCGGCACGCGCGCCGTCCCCGTCGCGTCCGTCTTCGCGAAATACGGGTTGTCGAGCACGACGATTACGGCGCTCATCCAATCGTGGATGTTGCAACCCAACTTCACGACGCCCGGCTTGTCGAAGACGACGGGCTTGGCGGGCTTGCCCTTATAGAGCGGAAGCTCGAACTTCTTGGCGGCGGAAAAGGAGTAGAGCTCGTGGTGGATGTCGTCCTTGTTGGGAAAGGTGACCCCCGTCCCGACGAGGACGGGCAGCACGCGGGGGACGAGGTCGCGGTCCACTTGGTCCATCACGGCGACCTTGGAGGGCGGCTTGAACGCGGCGGTGCCCGGCAGCACCACGTGGACCACGGCGTCCTCGACGGGAGCACCCTTGTCGTCGATCACCGTCGCCAGGACCGTCTTGCGCTTGGCGCCGTCGGCGGCCGAGGCTCCCTGGGCGGCGAAAAGCGAAAGGGCCGACGCTAGCGCGATGGAATTCATCCGGGCAGACTATCGTTTTCCGGCGAGCCGATCAAGGCGGAAATGGTAAAATGCAGTCGATGAGGGGTTGGATCGTCGCCGTCGCCTGCGCCGTCCCCGCGGCCGCCGCGGAATGGTTCCCGCAGAGCGTCGAGGCCCATAGACTCGCCGCGGCCGCGACGCCGCCGTCCCTCGCCGCGGCTCCCGCGCGGTCCTCGGGCCCCCTCGCCTTGAAAGGATTCGTCTCGGCGTGGACCCAAGCCTGCGTTCCGGCCTGCGCGGTGCCCGTCCCGGTGCGAAAAAACGAGGCCGTGGAGGCCTCTCTCGCGCTACCGGAGGCGTCGGGGAGGTTCAGGAAGGTCCACTTCGAACGGACCGTGGATATCCCGGGAGCCTCGTCGCCGCTCAAGGTCTCGGTCACGATGTTCGCCGTGTGCCCCGCCGGCGGCGCCGGGATCTCCCGGGGCTGTCCCAACCCGTACGTTCAGACGCAGATCGAACTGTCCGGGGCGGTCGGAGGCTTTTGCGGCGCGGCGCAGAGCCTAAGCGACGCGGCGCCCTTTCCCGTGCTGATGTGCGCGGGCGCCGATCCGTCGGGGCGCCGCGTCGGCGTCACGCTGCATCGACGCGCCCTCTGAGTTCCGGCTCCGCTCCAGCTCGAGGCAATGGCAGACGAGGCAGCCGCAATCGTCTGGATGATCGGAAACGGACGGCACGTCGTGATCGTGGTGCGTCATAGAAGACTCCTTCGGGCGTCGGGCCCGATGCTTGCAGTCCTCGGCGGCACGGCTGATATTAATAAAGTCGCCGCAAAAAACAAAAGGGGCCCTATGGGGCAGGCGCGAGATCGATGGGCGCCGCGAGGCGGTCTTGCGGGACTCCGAGCCCCAGAGAGATCGTCCGCAGCTTGTCTTGGATCTTTTGGACGTTCTTGGGGCCCATGCGCAGCAGGTGCTTTTGAGCGGGAGTAAGCTTCTCGAGGCGCTCGTCGGCCAGCGCATACGTCGTCACTTTTCGGCGCACTTCGATGTCGCCGTCCACTATTGGCACGCGAAGCAATTGGTTGGTGGCGTTGAGGAACGCGGTCTGGAAGTCCGCCTTGGGGTTCTCCAGCTCCCGATACGCCGTTTGGAACAGGGGCATGAGGCGGCGGAACATCTTGACGCCTTCCTGATCGTTGAGCGAAGCGATCGAGTCGGCGACGCCGTCGTAGCGGGCGTAACTCTTGGGGTCTACGTACGTCTTGCCGTCCCTCCGGAAGGTCTGAAACGGCTTCTGGGGGGCTAGGAACGCCAGGCTGTCGCGCGGGCTGTTGCCTTCCGCCAGGATGGCCGTCGCCGCGGTGATGCGGCGGACGATGTTGGCCTCCTTGAGCCAGCCCTCCGCCTTGGGGCCGATCATCAATTGCTTCGCCTCTCCCCGCAGCGGCTCGTCGCTCTGGTCGAGGGGGTACGGGGCCGGCGCGTTGGCGGGAGTCAGGTTCAGCGCGGCGGGCGATGCGTCCGCGGGCGCGCTCGAGCCCGCTCCGACGGTCGCGGGTCGGACGTACTTGAGGTAGACCCAGGCGCCGCCCAGGGCGAGACCCGCCACGAGAACGGCGGCGAGGACGCGATCGCCTTCATCCAGGATCACGCCGCCATTATACTCGAAGGGGAGGCGTATGCAAATGCCGTTGGTATTGCGGAATTGCGGAGCCGATTAGAAGGCGCGGAGGGTCATTTGCTAGGATAGCGTCCGCACAAGGAGACCATCGATGATCCAGCTCAAAGTTTCGACCCTCAACGCCTTTCGCGAGACCTCGGACCCCCTGGCCGTGTTCGCGTTCGAAGACGGCGGAGTCTCGGCGCCGGGCCTCGTCCCCGCGCTGCGCAAACAGCTCGTCGAACGCGCGAAGATCGACGCCTTCAAGGGCAAGGCCGGGGAGATCGCCCGCGTCCAGGCTTCCGACGGCGGCCGGGAGCGCTCGTTCATCCTGGTCGGTCTCGGAAAACGGAGATCGCTCAAGGCCGAAGGCCTTCGCAAAGCCGGCGGCGCGCTCTCGCGGTACGCGAAGCGGAGGTTCAAGTCGATCGGAGTCCTGCCCGCCGGAGACGCGCAGGCGCTCGGAGAAGGGCTGCTCCTCGCCTCATACCGTTTCGCGGAGTACTTGAAGCCCGAGGAGGACGCGGTGCTGGCGGAAGCCGTGATCGTCGCGGCCCAGGGCTCGGACAAGGCGCGCCTCGAGGGCGCCGCGCGAAAGGCGGGCGTCTACGCCGACGCGGTCTGCTTCGCCCGCGACCTCGTCAATCGCGGACCGAGCGACAAGACGCCGGAGCAGATGGGCAAGGTCGCCCAGGGGCTCGCCGGCTCGGGCATCTCGGTCGACATCATCTCGCCGGAGGAGGCCAAGAAGCTGGGGATGGGCTCCTACTTGAGCGTCGCGCGCGGCAGCGCGCAGCCGCCGTGCTTCGTCCATCTGACGTACAAGCCCAAGGGCGCGCGCCGGAAGATCGGCCTCGTCGGAAAGGGCATCACCTTCGACTCGGGCGGGTTGTCGCTTAAGCCGCCTCAATCGATGGAGGACATGAAGTGCGACATGGCGGGCGCGGCGGCCGTGCTGGGCGCGTTCAAGGCCTTGGCGTCGCTCAAGCTGAAGGTCGAGGTGCACGGCTTCTGCGCGTTCACGTACAACATGCCCGGGCCCGACGCGACGAAGCCGGGCGACGTCGTCCGCGCGATGAACGGCAAGACCATCGAGATCTTGAACACCGACGCGGAAGGCCGGCTCGTCCTGGCCGACGCGCTCGTGTATGCCACCAAGCAGGGACTGGACGCCATGATCGATGCGGCGACGTTGACGGGCGCGGCCGTCATCGCGCTCGGCTCGAAGGTGTCCGCGGCCATGACGAACAATCCCGCGCTGCTCAACCGCGTCGTCGCCGCTTCCAAGAAAGCGGGCGAGGACCTGTGGGAGCTCCCGCTCGTGCCGGAGTACCTGGACGGCATCAAGGGGAACATCTCGGACCTGCGCAACATTTCGAAGGTGCGCGGCGAAGCCGGCACCATCATCGGCGGGCTGTTCCTGCAGGAGTTCGTCGACGGCAAGCCTTGGGTCCACCTCGACATCGCCGGCCCGGCCTTCCACGGCGGGGAATCCGACTATTGTCCCGCAGGCGGCACGGGCGTCATGGTGCGGACGTTCCTGGAATACCTCGCGGCGGTCTGACGCGGCGCTACGGCGCGAACTTCCAGACGGACGTCCGGCTGTTCTTGCCGACGACCGCGACCACGAGGTCCTCGGGCTGGCCCGGGGCCGCCGAGGCGATGGGTGCCACGCCCGCGGCGTAGCCCGCGATCTCGGTCTTCCAGTCGGCTTCCAGGCCGATGCCGGTCCACTTGAGCCGGTGCAGCTCGCCGCTGCTGTAGATTCCGAAGGGGCTGGCCAAGCCGCCGAGCGCCGCGTTGTTGCTGATCGTGTAGAGGCCCGAGAGCCCGCCCTTCTCCTGGGTCGTGATGAGCCTCGGCCGGAACATCAGCGGGTTCTCGCGCCAGCGGATGCGGTTCGCCGTCTGCCCGAACGCTTCCGGTGAGACCCAGGTGCCTTTCTTGTACTGCACCCGGATGCTGTCGTTGCCGGTGTAGAAAATCTCGAAGGGTTCTCCGAGCGTGGGGTCCTGCGCGACGGCGAAGCCGTATGCCCACTCCATCCGGCGCCGGTTGAGGGACTTGCCGGACTGCGCGTACTTGCCGTTCTTGAACTCGAGCAGATAGATGTTGGCGTACGGGAAGTTCCGGTCGTCCATGAGCTGCTGGGCGGCGAGCTTCCAGGACCCTGTCTCGTCGAGGAAGGCGCGCGTCGCCCAAGGCAGCGTCGCAAGCTTCTCGAAGGCGCCGTTCTTGCAGTCCAGCACGACCGTCTCGACGCGGTTGAAAAAGGAATTAAAGTGCGTCGCGAACACCTCGGCCCGCCCGTCGCCGTTCAGGTCCTTGGCGTCGATGGAGAGGATCTTCACGGCGGTGTTCTTGTCCTCGTAGGAGCACACGGGCTTCCACTCGGAGCCGTCGCCGGGGTACGCCTGCACCTTGCGCTCGTCGGCGAGGATGATGGAGGGCTTTCCCGAGCCGAGGATGTCGCCGGCCGCCACGTCGATGGCTTCCATCGATACGGCGGGGCTGCGCCAGATCGGCGCGTGGGGCTGGGCCGCGGATTGCGGGGTCGCGGGCGCGGCCGCTTGCGGGGGAGTCGGAGCGCTCTGGGGTGCCCCGGCTCCCAGCTTGTAGCGGAGTCCCGGCTTGACGGCGGAGCGGTCGGCGGGAGAGGACTCCAGAAGCCCGATATTGTACTGGGCGAGCACTTCCTTGATGTGCCCGCGCCCGATCTCCTTCTCGATGCGGCCCAGCGAGGCGCCGGTCACGGGGTGCTTGAGTTCCTCGCCTTCCTTGTATAGGACGAACTCGCGTCCTGCCGCGGCTTCGGCCAGATGATCCAAATAGATGATGTCGGAATCGACCTTTACGACGTAGCCGGCCGGTTCGGCCGCGAAACTGAAGAGTCCCGAGACAAGGAGCGTCGACAGAAGGGTGATCATGCGCATAGTTCACGCAGTTTATCATTTTTTGGCGGTCCCCCGAGAGGGTCTCGTCGCCGTATGTGGTAGAATGCCACCGCATGACGCAACCGCCCCACGGCAGCTACGCGCCCAGCGGCACCTACGAGGACATCCTCTCGATCCTCGCGCGCGCGGAAGAGCGCCGCTATCTCCGCACGGGCGCGGTCATCCCGGAGAAGACGTCCCTCGCGCGCTGCCTGCTCCAGCCCGTCTTCCATCTCCTCGGCATGGTGGTGCACGCGACGACGAGCGTCCTGCCGGGCGCCCCGTTCGAAAAGGTGCAGGACCGCTGCTTCCGCCTCGCCGGGGACAACGAGACGGTCCCGTTCGAATCCGGAGCCGCCGCGCTCGTGCAGGCGCGGAGCCTCTGCGAGGAGGTGGAACGCTCGACCGGCAAGCGCCCCGCCTTGCTCGTCATGATGTCCCATCCGCCCGTCACGCCCGAGACGCTCACCATGAACGTCGAAATGACGCGGCAGATCCTCATGGCCGTGAGCGTGATCCGCGGCCGCTTCGCGCGCGGCAAGTTCGTCGTCGCGGTGGACTCCTACGCGCTCGACCTGCTGCCTCTTTCGTCCGAGGGTCTCTACGCGGGATTCATGTCGACGGCGCACTTGGGCTTCGACCGCCTCTCCCACAGCCGCATCGGTCCGAGCCGGCTCCTGCTCGGCTTCTCCTCGTGGACCCGCATCCCGTGGCGCATCACGAGCATCCTGGCGCGCGGCGGGGAAGTGGGCATCGTGCTGGCCGGCGGGATTCCCAACACGGCGCGCGTCCTCTACACCGTCCGGGAGTTCCTGTCGCGGGTGCGCCGGGGCCGCGGCGCGGGCGTCGCGCCGAAGGATTTCCTCCGCAGGCTCGCGAAGGAAGACCCGGATTTCGAGGCGTTCCGCGGCAGCGGCCTGGCGCGCGAGCCGTTCCTGCGCAGCGCGTGGCGCTCCGTCGAGGCGTGGCTGTCGGCGAGGATGGTGGGCGAGTGGCCGAAGGAGGACCCCGCCGCCTTGGAGGAGCTATCCAGCGGACGGGTCAGCCGGCGCTTGCGGGACGATCTCGGCGCGGTCGCGCGCTCTCTCGGCATACCCGAACCCGCGTTCCAAGAAGACCTGCGCGGGCTCGAGACGGAGTTCGCCCGCGAGACGCCTTACCGGCAGCGCTTTTTCCGCTTCATCGCCTCGCGCGTGGTCTCGAGGGGCCGGCCGGTCGTGCTGGTCCCGCTCCGCCATTGGATGGACAAGGGCGAGGGCGGCAAGGTCTCGGTCCGTCTGGAATGGGGCTCGCCCGCGGCGCTCTTGGACTACCGGAAGGGGACGGTGACGACCCGCGGAGCGGGTCCGTCGGAGCCCGCCAAATCCGTCCCGCTCGACGAATTCGCGCGGAGCTTCGTCACGGTCCATTATCCGTGATTTATTGTATCATGGCCGCGCTGTGAACAAGCAGGTTTACACGCACGTCAACGATCTGAAGGGCTTCTCGGCAAAGAACTGCCCTTCGCTGCCGGCTCCCGGCAACCTGTTGATGTGCCCTCCCGACTTCTTCGACGTCGTCGACGTCAAGAATCCGTTCATGGTCGGCAAGCAGGGCACCGTCGACAAGGCGCTCGCGCGCAGGCAATGGGACTCCGTCAAGGACGCCTTCGTCGCGGCGGGGAAGTCGGTGAAGACGATCTCTCCGGTCGAGGGCCTCGAGGACATGGTGTTCTGCGCGAATCAGGCCTTGGTCGGTCTGACCACGCGCATGGAGCGGGTCTGCGTGCCCGCGCACATGAGGCACTCTTCCCGCCGGCGCGAGGTGCCCTACTACGAGAAGTGGTTCGAGAGCGAGGGCTACCGCGTCGCCCGCCTGTCCGATCCGTCCGCGACGTTCGAGGGCGCCGGGGATTGCCGCTGGCATCCGGGCAAGCGGCTTCTATGGGGCGGCTACGGTTTTCGGACGGATCCCGAGGTATACTCTGAGATCGCCGAGATCTTCGAGACGCCGATCCTGCGCCTCAAGCTCGCCAATGAGCGGTTCTATCACTTGGACACGTGCTTCTGCCCGCTGAACCAGGAAGCCGTGCTGATCTATCCTCCGGCGTTCGACGCGTCGAGCTTGGAGCTGATCTTGAAGATGTTCCCCGTGGTTCTGGCGGCCGAGGAAGGCGAGGCGGTGCGCGGCCTCGCCTGCAACGCCGCGGTCGTCGACTCCAAGCTCGCGATCATGCAGAAGGGCTCGAGCGTCTCCGTCCGGCACATGAAGGCCGTCGGTCTCGACGTCGCCGAGGTCGACACCTCGGAGTTCATCAAGTCCGGCGGCTCCGTCTTCTGCATGAGCTCCGCGGTATATTGACGCCTCGGGCCGGCGGTTCCTGACATGGCCCGCGCTTCCTCCGTCGACCGCCTCGAGCGCCTGAGAGGCCGCCTCGAGGACCTTTGCCTCCGGACGGACTTCCGCGGCCGCATCGAGAACGATCCGGTCGCGGTGCCTCGCCGCTTCACGGACCCGCTCGATATCGAGATCGCCGCTTGGCTCGCGTCGGCTCTCGCCTACGGCAGAGTCCCGCTCTTTCGCCGCGCGCTGGACAGGATCTTCGACGCGATGGGCGGGCGGCCGCACGCCTACGTGAGCGCCTTCAAACCGGAGAGGGACTTGGACGCCCTCAGGCCGCTGTACTACCGCTTGAACACGGGCGAGGACATCGCGTGCCTGATCTACCTGATCGGGCGGGTCATCGAGCGCCATGGCTCGGTCGGCGCCGCGTTCGCGTCCCACTACCGGGAGGAAGACGAGGACGTCGGCCCCGCCCTGGATCGTTTCGTCGCCGGCGTGCTGGACATCGACGCGACGCCGATCTACGGACGACGTGGGACGCCGCGCGGCCTGTCGCAGCTCCTGTCGCGCCCGAGCAAGGGCAGCGCGTGCAAGCGGCTGAACTTGTTCCTGCGCTGGATGGTGAGGCCCGACGACGGGCTCGATTTCGGGCTCTGGAAGGCGATCCCTCCGTCGAAGCTCGTGATCCCGCTCGATACTCACGTCCTGCGCATCAGCCGCTACCTCGGCTTGACCCGCCGCCGCAGCGCCGGTTGGACGACGGCGGCCGAGATCACCGCGGCGCTGCGGCGCATCGACCCGAAGGACCCGCTCCGCTTCGACTTCCCCATCTGCCATTTGGGCATCTCCGGCGCCTGCCCGATCGGAAAGGAACCGGCAAAATGCGAGCGATGCGCCCTGCGATCCGTATGCCTCAAGGGCGGCAAACTGCTCGCCGCTCGGCGCTGACCTCTTGCGCGCGGCTCCGCGACGGGATACGCTAAGGCCGTGGTCAAACCGCTTCGAGACCTTCAACGCGCCTGGGCGGAGCACGAGGAACGTCACCGGCCGACCGGATTCGATTTCGCGCTATCCGACTCGGTCGACTATCTGGATGGAGCGGCGTGGGACGGCATCGTCGAGCGCGGCAGCTTCTTCCTGCAGCGACGGTACCTGAGGGTCCTGGAGCGCTACGGTCCCGCCAATCTAAAATCCCGCTCCTGTCTCGTTTTCAAGAACCGCGCTCCCATCGCCGCCATCGCCTTGCAGTCGATCCGTGTCTCCGGGGAGAACGTCGTCTCGAGGCGTTCGGTTGCTTCCGGGGCGCTGTCTCGACTGAGCGTGCGCGCCGTCGTCTGCGGGAACGTGCTCTCCTGGGGGCGTCACGGCGTCGCCTTCGCGCGGGGCGTCGATCCATCGAAGGCTTGGCCGGCGGTAGCCGAGGCCTTGTACCGTCTCCGGCGGGCGGAGCGTCTCGAAGGACAGACGGATGTCGTCATCGTCAAGGACCTTTTCGACGGCGAGGCGGAGGGTGTGGAGTCTCTGGCGAGATTCAGCTACAAGCCTCTCGAGACCGAGCCCAACATGATCCTCGCGATCTCTCCCCAATGGCGCGGCTATCAGGACTATCTTGCGGCGCTCCACTCGAAGTACCGAAAGAGCGCCGTGCGCATCGAACGCGACCTTTCGGGGGCGGGGTGCTCCGTCGAGCGCCTCGACGACGTGCGCTCGAATTCCGGCGAACTGCACGAGCTGTACCTCCAGGTGCAAGCCGCCGCGGCGGTGCGTCCGGTCGCCATTCACAAGGACTATCTCGCCGCCGTCGCGGAGGCCGCCGCCAAGGATTTCATCTGCTCCGTCGTCCGGCGCCGGGACCGGATCCTAGGATTCGTCACGACGCTGAGGGACGATCCGAATACGGCCATCGGCTACCTCATCGGATTCGACCGCGCGCTTCGCGACGAGTTGCCGCTCTACTTCGCGCTGCTGCAGCGAGTCGTGGCGGACGCCATGGAACTCGGCTGCCGCCGCATCTCGCTCGGGCGAACCGCCTTGGAGCCCAAGGCGAAGCTCGGGGCGCGTCCCGTCGCCACGCGCGTCTGGGCGAGACATTCCAATCCCATGGTCAATGTCGCCGTGAAGCGTCTCATCGGCGCCATCCCGCACGATTCTCCGCCGGAGCGCAACCCATTCAGGGACCCGGAATCCGTCGAGTAAACTAGTATTGACAGGGTGGGAGACGGCTGTTAAACTGGAAAGGTAGCATGAAAAAAAATGAGAAAAAATAAAGGCTTTACGCTCATCGAGCTGATGGTCGTGGTGTTCATCATCGCGATCCTGGGCGCGCTGGCGATCCCGCAGTACACCAAATCCGTGGAGACATCCAAGGCCGACGACGCGATCTCGACGCTGCAGCAGGTCGGCGCGGCGAACCGCCAGTTCGCTTTGGATTACCCGCAGTACAATACGGGCCAGCTCACGAGTTCCTGCTCCGGGTCGTGCGCGTGCGACGGGACGACGTGCACGTCCTACACCGCGTGCAACTTGATCCTATGCAAGTACCTCGCCATCGGGAATTTCGATTCGAAGGGCTACGATTTCTACGCCTGCAACGGGGCCAGCAGCACTTCGGACCAGTGCTCCCTCGGCCAGACCGGCACGTTCGCGGCGTGCGCCAAGCGCAAGAACGGTGCCAAGCCGGGCACGACTTCCTCTCCCTACAAGGACTGGGGCTACACGATCGATATCAAAAGCGACGTGAAGGGCTACCCGACGACCGACGGTCCTCCGTCGCCGCCGTCCTGAGGAGAACGAGGCTTTCCTTATACCCTCAGAATGTCTTGAAAATTTAACCTTTTCCCTACATACTAATACGGTATTGCCATATCGAATATGAGCAACATGACGAACAGCCCGATGTTCTTGCTGATGGCCGCGGTCATCATCATTTCCGGGCTGCACGGCCTGCAAAAGGAAAGTCCGGATTCGATGCCGGTCATTTTCTGCTTTGCGGTCATCGGACTCGTTATCCGCATCGTGCAGATACGCCACGAGCGGGTGCGCCGGAAGGACTCGAAGGCGGTCATCGATTTCGAGCAGCTCCAGAAGATGGACATCACCAAGCACGTTCCGTGGCTCAAGGAGAACCTGCGCGGGCATGACGACGTGATCGACCGGATCGCCTCCAAGATCCAGCAGAACATCACGATCGCCTCCCACAAGAAGAGCCTCGGCGCTTTCATGCTGGTCGGCCCGACCGGGACGGGGAAGACCTACATCGGAGAGCTCGTCGCCAAGGCGCTCTACCCGAAGAGCGAGGTCATGATCATCCGCATGAACCAGTACAAGAGCCCGCAGGACGTCGTCACCTTGCTCGGGCCGCCGCCGGGATTCCAGGGCTACGAGATCGGCGGGTCCCTCACGCGCCCCATCGTCGACAATCCCTATCGAGTGATCATCCTCGACGAATTCGAGAAGGCGCACACCGACGTCAAGCATTGCTTCTACGACATCTTGGACCGGGGCATGTGCACGGAGAAGAGCTCGGGGAAGACCGCCCACTTCGGCGCGACGGTGTTCTTCGCGACGTGCAACTCGGGGGTCGAGCGCCTGCGGCCGATCTGGATGGAGACGCAGGAGCCGATGAAGCGCACGATGAAGGCGCGCGACGCGATGGCGCGCGAAGGCTTCGAGAAGGCGCTGCTCGTCCGCTTCGAGGACATCTTTCTGATGGACATCCTCAACTCGATGACGGTGGCCGAGGTGGCCTGCATCCAGATCTCCAAGTATTGGAAGCAGTATGGAATCGACGTCACGTATACCTCTCCCGAGATGCTGGTCGACACCGTGCGGCGCAATCGGGAGTTCCAGGACTACGGCGTGCGCCAGATCGCCTCGCTCATCCAGGAGTCCTCCGCGCCGGTGATCGAGGCGGCGCGCAAGGGCGGCGCGAGGAGCGTCCGACTCGGGCTCGACACCGTGTCGGGCGAGTTCCAAGTCGAGACGATCACCCAATGAGCGACGAAACCTCAGCCGCGTCTCTCGACAACCGGGCCGAGGGCCTCTACATCCTGGACGACGTCTGGGTTCGAGTGCTCATCCTGCTCCTCTGCGCCTCCGGCTTCTTCTGCCACGAGTGGCTGCAGGTGAAGTTCGTGAAAGGCCGCAGCTGGACCTTCGGGTTCCTCCACACCAAGCTCGATCCCGCCGTCGAGAACGCGTCCAAGAAGGTCAACGAGATCATCTCGTCGAAGATCGCCGGCCGCTGGACCGTCGATCGGAATATGGCCCAGGGCGCGGACGTCGCGAACCTTCCGCTGGCGATCGCCAACGCCAAGGACGGCGACGTCATCGCGGTGCGCCCCGGGATCTACGACGAGGCCATCACGCTGAGCAAGTCCGTGACGATCGAAGGCAGCGGCGCCTCTCCCGAGGACGTCTGGATCACCTCTCAGGGCCCCAAGACGATCGAGGTGCTCAAGGGCCGCGTCTCGTTTAGGAACATCACTCTCTCCAACGCGGGCGACGAGAGCTCCTGGGTCGTCGTCGCGACGGGCGGCTCGATCTCGCTGCAGAAGACGCACGTGCGGGCGCCCGGCTACGGGCTGCGCATCCAAGACGCCGATCTCGACGCCACCGACGTCATGATGGACGTCAAGCGGGGACTGTCCGTCGAGGGGAAATCGGAGTCGCGCATGTACCGGACGCAGATCGCGTCCAAGTCCTCGGCGATACTCGCGGCCGGCTCGAACGTCAAGCTGGTCCTCGAGCGCACCGACATCCAGAGCGAGGAAGGGAGCGCGATCGAGGCGAGCCGCTTCGCCAAGGTCCACATCACCGACGGGACCCTCGCCAAGAACGCACGGGCGGCGGTCGTGGTCAACTCCGGCGCGGAGGCGAGGCTCGGGAAGACGGGCATCACCGACAACCGCGGATGCGGCCTGCTCGTCGACGGGGGCGCGGTCTATTTGGAGCAGGTCAACATTGAGAACAGCCAGTGCGGCGTCGGGTTCGCCGGGCCGAGCACGGCCGACATCCGCAAGAGCGTCTTTTCGCACCTGTCGTTGGGGCCCATCGCCTTCAAGCGGGGGACCGGAAAGGAAGTCGTGCTGCGAGGATCGGACAACGTCGGTCTCAAGATACCGGAACAAGGCGGCGCGTCGGAAAAGGCGTCGACGGACGCGCCTAAGAAGGGCCAGCGGAAGACCCGTTCGAGATAGTTCAAGGAGGCGGTATGGCTGATAAACTTCACAAGATGACGGACTGGGACCGGCTCAAGTTCATGATGGAGGAGTCGACCCTGGACGACAAGAGCAAAGAGGTCGACGAGACCAAGCTCTTGGACTATCTCTACACCCGCATCCGCGGGCAGGACGAGATCATCAAGGACGTCGCCAAGCTGGTGCGCCTGAGCTGGAAGAAGAAGGAGCGCACCAAGCCAATCTGCAGCCTCCTGCTCCTCGGCCCCACCGGCACCGGAAAGACGGAGCTCGCGAAGGCCTTGACCGAGTTCCTCTTCGAGAACGAGAAGGACATGATCCGCTTCGACTGCTCGGAACTCGCGAGCGGCGAGATGTCCAAGGCGCGCTTGACCGGCGCCTCCTCGGGCTACAAGGGCGCGGAGACGGGCGGACAGCTGACCCGGCCCATCTTCGCCAACCCCAAGCGCCTCATTTTGTTCGACGAGATCGAGAAGGCGCACCCGCAGGTCTTCGACCTGCTGCTCCAGCTCCTCGGCGACGGGCGCTTGACCGAGCAGAGCACCGGCAAGACGGCCGACTACACGCAATGCATCGTCGTCTTGACGAGCAACGCGATCGCCGAAGAAGTGGCCAAGGTGACGGCCGGCATGACCGACTATCTCGAGATCTTGAACGCGATCAAGATGCTCCTCGCGGAGAACAAGATCTTCCGGCCCGAGATCCTGGGCCGCATCGACAAGGTCTATCAGTTCAAGCCGCTCGAGGGCATGATCATCGCCGAGATCGCGATCATGAAGATCGAGAGGCTGGCGAAGGAGTTCGGTCTAGAGGTGAACTTCGTCGCGCCGCAGATCCTCATGCAGGCTCTCTTGGCGAACGCGAAGATCAGCAAGTTCGGCATCCGCGAGCTCGAGCGCATCCTGTTCGACCTGTTCGCGCCGTCGCTGGCGGAGCTCCGGGACAACAAGGCGAAGTCCGCCTCCTTCGACGTCGACCCGTCGGGCAAGATCATCATCAAGGAGATGGAGATCCGGAAGTTCGAGCCGCACAAGCAGAAGGAGAAGCCGCAGGCCATCGCGCGGCCGGACATCGACGTCAAAGGCCTTACCAAGCCCGAGGAGCCCGAGAAGGCCCCGGAGGCGGATGCCGGCGGCGGCGGGACGGACGCGCGCGGAACGCCCGGCTGGCCGGGGTCGATGCCGAAGCCGCCCAAGGCCGGCTGATGTCTCGGGCCCCGGTCCTCGGGGCGCTTCTGGCGGCGGCCTCGCTCTCGGCGTCCGGCGCGCGCGCGGATTCCCATGCGGAGGAATCCTGGGGCGCGCGCATCACGCCGCATTACAACTTCCACCATCAGACGCGGCGCATCCATTCGCGGTTCATCTCCGACATCGAGAACGTCCACCGGCTGCTGCGCCACGAGTTCTGGTCGCTGAGCAACCGCTTCCAGTCCGAGAAGGTCGAGTTCTTCCTCTACGAGGACAAGGCGGCCTACGAGCAGGGGCGGTTTCGGCCGCCGCGGGGGTCGGGCGGCATCGCGCTGTTCATGGGGGGGAAGATCAAGAAGTGGATCTTCGCCACCTACGAGGGCGTGCCGTTCGCCACGGTGGCGCACGAGTTGACGCATCTTTTCTTCCGGGCGTTCTTCTTTGAGGCGTCCGAGAGCCGCGAGCCTCCACGCTGGCTCAACGAAGGCCTCGCCGTCTTGATGGAGAAGGAGATCATGACCAAGCTCAAGCGTCCCAATGAGGCGCCCCCGCGGGACGTGCGCACGGTGATCCCGATGGCGCAGTTCATGGACCCGCGGCTCAGTACGTTGAGCGCCGAATGGTACGCCCAGGCCGGCTCCGTGGTGCGCTTCCTCCGCGAGGGGCAGCGGCGGTGGAAGTTCGACCGGTTCTGCCGCGAGCTGAGCCAAGGCGCGACCGTCGATCAGGCCCTGAACACGAACTACGGCCATCGCTCGATCGGGGAGTTCGAGAGCGCGTGGCTCCATTGGCTCAAGAAGGGGACGGCGCCCAAGGCCGCGCCCGCGGCCGCGGTCGCTCCCAAGGCGGACGGGGACCTGTCCCAGCAGTTCCCTGAGCTTCCAGAATAAGTCACGCCCGCCGCGTCTATATCCGGCGCGTCTATATAAGGTGAACCCGAATTGACGGCCGTTGTTGCATTGGCACGGGAGAAATTGATAGTCTTGCGCCGGATGCACCACGGATATTCGCTTCAGATTTCGCTGCTTCTTGTCGCTCTAGCGCCCTGCGCAGCGCTTGCCGCCGGTCCGGACAGGCCCGCCGCCAAGTCGGCCGCCGCGCTGACGGGACGCGTCTCGTTCCAGGGCCAGGCGCCCGCCGCGTCGACGCTCCCGATGTCGTCGGACCCGAAGTGCCGGCAGCAGCACCCGAAAGGGTTTCGCTACGAGCCCATCGTGGTGGACGCCTCCGGCGGGCTCTCCGAGACCTTCGTCCGCGTCAAGTCGGGCCTCGACGGCAAGAGGTTCCCGACGCCGGCGGAGAAGGTCGTCCTGGATCAGCGCGGGTGCTGGTATATGCCCCGCGTCGTCGGCGCGATGGTCGGCCAGACCGTCGAGATCCGCAACTCCGACCCGACGATGCACAACGTCAACGCGCTGCCCGAGTTCAACGCCGCGATGCCGGCCAGCGTCAAGGCGATCGAGAAGAAGTTCACCAAGCCCGACATCATGCGGACGCTCAAGTGCAACGTGCATCCCTGGATGACGGCCTTCGTCGGCGTGGTCGAGAACCCGTTTTACGCCGTCAGCGGCAAGGACGGCACCTTCGAGATCAAGGGCCTCGCGCCCGGGAAGTACACGCTCGAAGCGTGGCATGACAAGCTCGGAACGGTCTCACAAGACGTCACGGTCGGTGCGCAAGGCGCCAAGGTCGAAATGAAGTTCCACGCCCCGAAATAGAGAGAACACACTTGAACGGCAACTACGGCTGGGGCTTGCCCATCCAAGCCTCGACGTTCGCAAAGGAGATCGATCTCGGGATCTATGCGATCCATGGGATCATGTTCGCCATCTTCATCCTCTGGTCGGTCTTCTTCGTCTATCTGCTCGTTCGCTACCGGGCCCGCCCCGGCGTCCCCTCCGAGCATTGGGAGACCGGCACGCTGCAGTCGATGATCCCGGACTTGATCGTGCTCGGCATCGAGATCTGCCTGATCCTGTTTTACGCGCTCCCCGCGTGGAGCCGCATCAAGATGACGGTCCCGCCCGAGGGCAAATCCAACGTCGTCGAGATCGTGGCCGAGCAGTTCGCGTGGACCGTCCACTACCCGGGCGCCGACGCCAAGTTCGGCCGCTCGAACGCCGCCTTGGTCGACGCGCAGAACCCGGCCGGCCTCGACGCGGCGGACGACGCCGGCAAGGACGACGTCGTGACGGTCAACGAGCTGCACATCCCGCTCGGCAAGCCGACGGTCGTCTACCTCAGCTCCAAGGACGTCATCCACAGCCTCTTCATCCCGGAGTTCCGCGTCAAGCAGGACGCCATGCCGGGCATGAAGATCCCGGTGTGGTTCGAGCCGACGCTCACCGGGAAGTTCGAGATCGGCTGCGCCCAGCTCTGCGGCATCGCGCACTCCATCATGCGCGCCGACGTCTTCGTGCACACGCCGGAGGAGTACGAGAAGTGGCTGGCGGCGCAGCACCCCCAGACCCAACCCTACTAATATGACCCATCACGATTCCCACCACGGCCACGGCCCGGACGATTTCATCAGCAAGTACGTGTTCTCGGTCGACCACAAGGTCATCGGGCTCCAGTACCTGATCACGTCGCTGCTCTTCCTGCTCTTCGGGTTCATCCTGATCATGGTGCTGCGCTGGCAGCTGGCGTACCCCGACCAGCCGATCCCGTTCATCGGGAACCTGATCCTGGGCTCGACCGGGGGCGTCGTCACCCCCGAGCTCTACAACCAGCTCGGCGCGATGCACGGCACGATCATGATCTTCCTCGGCGTCGTGCCGCTCGGCGTCGCCGCGTTCGGCAACTACGTGCTGCCGCTCCAGATCGGCGCGCCGGACATGGCGTTCCCGCGGCTGAACATGATGTCGTACTGGATCTACCTGCCGGGGGGACTCCTGATGCTGTCCTCCTTCATCATGCCCGGCGGCGCGGCGCAATCCGGCTGGACGTCGTATCCTCCGCTGTCGATCATCAACCCCGGGCAGACCGTGTGGCTTTTGGCGATGGTACTCATCATCACCTCCTCCCTGCTCGGGTCGATCAACTTCCTCGTGACGACGCTGAACATGCGCGCCGAGGGCATGAGCCTCATGCGCATGCCCATCTTCGTGTGGGCGCAATTCGTGACGGCGGTGCTGCTCCTCCTCGCGTTCCCGCCTCTCGAGGCCGCGTCGATCCTGCAGCTGATGGACCGCGTGGCGGGCACGAGCTTCTACCTGCCGGCGGGGCTCGTGGTCAACGGCGAGGCGCTCAAGGTCTCGGGCGGAGGGCAGCCGCTCCTGTGGCAGCACCTCTTCTGGTTCCTCGCGCATCCCGAGGTGTACGTGCTGATCCTTCCGGCGATGGGCATCTGCGCGGAGATCATCGCCAACAACACGCGCAAGCCTCTCTTCGGCTACAAGGAGCTCGTCGGCTCGATGATGTTCATCGGGGGCATGTCCTTCGTCGTGTGGGCGCACCACATGTTCCTGAGCGGCATGAGCGCGTCGCTGGGCAACTTCTTCCTGGTCACGACGATGATCATCTCGGTCCCGTCGGTCGCGGTGCTGACCTGCCTCGTCTATTCGCTGAAGGGCGGCTCGATCCGATTCACGACGGCGATGCTCTTCGCGCTCGCCTTCCTGCCGATGTTCGGCATCGGCGGGCTGACCGGCCTGCCGCTCGGCATCACGGTCACCGACATCTACCTCCACGACACCTACTACGTGATCGGCCACTTCCACTACGTGGTGGTCACGGGCTCCATCATCGCCCTCATGGCCGGCGTCTACCACTGGTTCCCGAAGTGGTTCGGCCGGAAGATGAGCGAGGGTCTGGGCAAGCTCCACTTCTGGACGACGATCGTATGCATGAACGGGATCTTCTTCCCGATGTTCATCACGGGCTTGGCCGGCCAGCAGCGCCGCCTCTACGATCCGACCGCGCAGCTCCACAACCTGACGACCCAGCCGCTCAACGTCGTCAGCTCGGTCTTCGCCTGGCTCCTCTTCCTCGCGCAGCTCCCGTTCATCTGGAACTTCTTCCGCAGCATCTGGCACGGGGAGAAGGTGGGGGACAACCCGTGGGAGGCGACCACGCTCGAATGGGCGTGTCCGTCGCCGCCGCCGCACGGCAACTTCGAGAAGCCCCCGAAGGTGTACCGCGGGCCCTATGAATACAACGTCGGCAAGAAGGCGGCGTGGGTTCCGCAGCACGTGGCGGAGGTGAAGGCATGAGCGCGACGGCGACGCAGGCCCTCGGCCCGTCCAAGACGACGACGGGAATCCCCAACGGTAAGCTGGGCGTGTGGCTGTTCCTCACGTCCGAAGTCATGCTGTTCGCGACCTTGTTCACGAGCTACATCGTGCTTCGGATGTCGGCGCCCTCGTGGCCCCGCGGCTGGGAGGAGCTCAACGTGCCTCTCGCGGCGCTCAACACGGTCATCCTCATCACCTCGAGCGTCACCGTCGTGCTGGCGTACGCCGCGGCCTGCGAGCGCGACAAGGCGAAGTTCAACGCCTACCTCTGGATCACGATCCTGCTCGCTTGCGCCTTCCTCGTGGTCAAGAGCTTCGAGTACGGGCACAAATTCACGCACCATCACTTCCCCTCGACGAGCATCTTCTTCGCCGTCTACTTCACGACGACGGGTCTGCACGGCCTCCACGTGATCCTCGGCATCGCCTACTTCGCGTGGCTCTCGTACTGGGCGAAGGACAACTGGGACCACGAGCTGTTCGTCGGCAGGGTCGAGTACGGCGGATTGTATTGGCACTTCGTCGACATCGTCTGGATCTTCCTGTTCCCGGCGCTGTATCTCCTGTGAGCGAGATCAAATGACATCCTCCAACAAAGCCGCGGCGCACCACGCTCCCGACGTCAAGATGTACTTCATCATTTTCGGCGCGCTGCTCGTCCTTACGGCGGCGACCGTGCTCGTGTCGTACCTCGAGCTGCCGAAGATGCTTGGCATCACGATCGGCCTGATGATCGCGACCGTGAAGGCGTCGCTGGTCGCAGCGTTCTTCATGCACTTGAAGGGCGAGCGGACGTTGATCTACGGATTCCTGGGACTGACTGTTTTCTTCATGGCTGTGCTCTTCCTGCTCCCAATAACGGACGCCGTCGAGACGGAAAAGAACCGGCAGCCGATGGCCGTCGGGTCCGTCCTGCCGCAAGCCGCGGGAGAGGCGCATCACGAGGAGGCCGCCACGCCGGCGGCCCACGAGGCGCCCGCGGAGACGAAGAAGCCGGCTAAGTCCAAGAAGCCGGCGGGAGCCAAGAAGTCGGCGCACTAGTTCCGCACGCCGGTCGCGCCGTCGCCGTCATGTCACTCCGAGCCTTTCACATCCTTCTCATTCTCGCCACGCTGGCGTGCTTCGGCTTCCTGGCCGTCTGGGCGGGGCAGCGCGCGTCGCAGGGTCTGGCCGCGGCTTCGGGCGCCTGCTTCCTCTCCGCCGCCGCCTACCTGACCTGGTTCATCCGAAAGACGAAGAGCCCCGGCGCATGACGCGGCTACTGGCGGTCGCGGCGTCCTTGTCGGCGGCCTTGGCGCAGCGCGCACAGGCCTGCCCGGTGTGCTTCGGAGCCTCCGACGGCACGAGCCGCCTGCCGATGGCGTATCTCGTCGGAACGCTCGTGCTCGTCGGGTCCGTGTTCAGCATGCTCGCAGGTCTCGTCTACTTCGTCTATCAGATCGAGTCCGCGCGCAAGGACGACCTCGTCGTCCCCGCCGCGGAGCCCGCCGCCGAGAGACTCTCGTGATCGTCGCGTCGGCTCCCGCGCCCGCGCTCCCTCGCGCCGCGCAGGCGCCCCGCGGGACGGGCGCCGGAGCGCTCCATCGTTTCGCCCAGCTGACCGCCGGCTGCGCGTTCCTGCTCCTGTTCGCGGGCGGGCTCGTCACGTCGACGGGCTCCTCGCTCGCCGTGCCGGACTGGCCGCTGTCGTTCGGGCAGTACTTCCCGAGGATGGTCGGCGGCGTCTTGTTCGAGCACGGCCACCGGATGATCGCGGGCACGGTCGGGCTCCTCACCTTCGCCCTGTCCGGGTGGGTCCTCGCCGCCGACGACCGGCGCTGGATGAAGCGGGTCGCCGCGGCCGCGGCCTTCGGGATCGTCGTCCAGGCGGTCCTCGGGGGCGTCACGGTCCTCTACCGGCTGCCGCGCATGGTGTCGGTTTCCCACGCGTGCCTGGCGCAGACCGTCTTCAGCCTTCTGCTCGTCCAGGCGCAGGCGACGTCCCCGTGGTTCTTAGCGGCGCGCTCGCGGGGCATCGGACCGTTGTGGGCGCGCGGCGCCTGGGCGGTCGGCGCGATCTTTCTCCAGCTCCTGCTCGGCGCGATCTATCGTCACGGGGGCTCGACCCTCCCGCATCACGCGGCCTGGGCGGCGGGCGTCATGCTGGCCGTCGGCTGGGCGGTCTCGGGAGTCGCGGGCGCCTGCGCGTCGGAGCCGGCGATGACGCGCATCACCGGAGCCGCGATCGGCCTTCTCTTTCTGCAGCTTGCCCTCGGCGTCGCGGCGCTGGCCGCGAAGATGAGCGGCCTGCCGCCGCTCGAGTTCTGGCGCGTCATCCTGCCGACCGCGCACGTCGTCGTCGGCGCCGCGCTCCTCGGAACGATGGTCCTCTGGACGCTGCGCGCGTGGAGGCTTAGGTGAGGACGTACATGGAGTTGACCAAGCCGCGCATCGCCGTCATGGTCGCGGTCACCGCCTTCATCGGCTACTGGCTCGCGGGGGGCCGCAGCGCCTCCGGAGCGGCCTGGATGATCCTCGGCGTCGTCCTCGCCTCGTGCTCGACCGGGACGCTCAACCAGGTCATGGAGCGCGACCGGGACGCGTTGATGAAGCGCACGAGCGGGCGCCCGCTGCCGGCCGGGAAGATCGATCCGACGGCCGCCCTCGCCTTCGGCGCGGCGTGCGGCGCGGCCGGCCTCGGCATCCTCGCGTGGAAGGCGACGTTCGCGGCGTGCGGCTACACCGCCGCGACGATGGTCTGCTACCTCGCGTTCTATACCCCGCTCAAGCCCCGCACGCCGCTCAGCACCTGGTTCGGGGCCGTGGCTGGTGCGCTCCCGCCCGTCGTGGGCTGGGCGGCCGTGACGGGCGCCGCGGAGGCACCCGCCTGGGCGCTCTTCGCGATCCAGTTCTTGTGGCAGATCCCGCATTTTCTCGCGATGTTCTGGCTTCATAAGGAGGACTACGCGCGCGCCGGTTTCCGCGTCATGCCCGTGGTCGATCCGGCCGGCGGCGGGACGGCCGCGCAGATCGCCATCCACAGCTTCGGCCTGCTGCTCGCGAGCCTGATGCCGATGCTGTGCGGACTGGCCGGCGTCGGCTACGGCTTCGGCGCCTTGGCCCTCGGAAGCGCGTTCCTCGCGCTCGGGATGCGGGCGAGCTGGACGCTCGAGCGGACCGACACGCGGCGGCTCTTCCTCGCGTCCTTGGCCTATCTGCCTGCCGTCTTCGGCCTCCTCGTCCTCAGCGCCTAGCCGGATGACGTACTCGAGCCTCCCGGCCGTAAACGCCGTCTTGAACGCGTCGAGCGCCGTGCTCCTGCTCTTGGGCTACGCGCTCATCCGCGCCGGCCGCGTCGCGGCGCACCGGGCGGCCATGGGCTCGGCCCTCGCGGTCTCGGCGGTCTTCCTGGCGTCGTATTTGGTCTACCACGCGAAGGTGGGCTCGGTGCGCTACCAGGGTGGCGGGCCGCTCCGGGCGGTCTATTTCGCGATCCTGATCACCCATACCGTCCTCGCGGTGGTGAACGTGCCGCTCATCGCGCGCACGGTCTACCTTGCCTGGCGGGAGCGTTTCGAGGAGCACAAGCGCCTCGCGCGCTGGACCTTCCCCAGTTGGCTCTACGTCTCCGTCACCGGAGTCGTGGTCTATTGGATGCTGTACCGCCTGCCGCACTAGGCCTTTAGGTCCTTTTGGCGCTGGGCCCCTTGGCTCATGATTCTTTGCGCCCGAGGGCGCATTCTTTGGGAATGCGGAGGGCGGCTTCTTTCCTTATTATCTCGCTTTCAGCCGCCTTTTTCCCGCCTTCCATCCACGCGGAGCTGAGCCTCGACGACCTTCAAGGCTGCGTGCGCGAGGTCAACGGCGAGCTCATCCCCTATCCGTGCGGCATGGCCCATTCCCGCTCGGTGACGCCGCAGGAGCGCAAGGCGGTGGAGGCTCGAGTGTGGGGGAGCTTCAACCGCCCGGAGAACCGCACCGGGAACGCGGCGGCCTTTCCGGAGGAGCGCACCGGGAACACGGCCGGCTTTCCGGAGGGTAAGCGCGAGAGGGAGGGCGAGTACACGCGCTTGGCGCAGGAGTCCTTCGAGAACGGGGACTTCGAGCGGGCCCGGTCCTATGCCCGAGAAGCCGCCGCGAAGGATCCCCAGGACGCCAAGGCCGCGGCCCTGCTCAAGCTCACGGACAACCGCGGCAAGCTCTCGCATCTCGACTCGAGGAGTATGCGAGACGCGGACGCTTTCCGGCGTGCCAAGCCCTATGAGCGGCACGACGCCGCCGCGCGCGCGGCGCATGAGGAGATCGGCAGGACCGATCCCGTGAGGAACTACGCCGCGGATTTCGTCGGCGGTAACCGCGAGCGTGCGGACGCCGTGGCGATAGGGCAAGCGGACGCGCCGACGTTCGCCTTCTCCAGGCCCCTCGGCTCGCCTCGTGCCGAGAGCGCGGAATACCGGGACGCTCCCTCACGGCAGCCGCGCCGAGCCGACGCCGCCCGTTACTCGAAGGTCTGGACCAAGGACTTTGCGCCGAGCCGCGCGCGGATGCCGGATTCGCGCGGCTCTGTACGATCGGCTTTCGCCCGCCCGCTGTCCAAGGTCGCCGTGCCGCAGGAGGCGCTGAGGGACACCGTCCGGGAGCCGGCTCGCGCCATGCCGGCGGCGCGGCGCGACGCCTCCGTCCTCGCCGGCCTTCTCGCGCGGCTTCGCAGCGCCCGCGTCGAGATCGCATCGTCGCTCAAGCGTCTCGGGCTGTTGCCGGGCGTTTTCGGGAGCCTCGGCGGCGCCGCCGAGGAGCCTTCGATGGACGTCTCGCCCGATCTGTACGCTTCGGAGTCCGGAGCGGTCCTGCCGCAAGCGCGGCGGCCTCGCCCGTCGAGAGGCGCGCCGTACGGTCTTCTGCTGTTGGCTGCCGGGATCTCGGGATTCGCCGCGGCCTTCGTCTATCGCCGCGTCCGCCGCGTCAACCCGGCTTGACGGTGACGGTCTTCTGCGGGTAGGAGATCGCGATCCCTTCTTTGCGAAAGCGCTCGTGCGAGCGTTTGACCAGCTCGTGCACGATGAGGTGCTTGTCGGGAAAGGAGGAGGCGCGCACGTTTACGCTGAATTGGATGCCGGTCTCGGCGAATCCCGTGAAACGCACGCTCGGAGGATGGCTCGCGACGCCGCCGGACTGGGACTTCAGCACTGCGGCGGCGACGTCGAGCGCGATCGCCTCCACCTTGCCCAGGTCCGCGTCGAAGGCGACCTGCATCGGAACCGAGACGCCGATGTCGGGCAGCGGCCGCTGATAGTTCACCACGATGCTTTGCGCCAGCTTCATGTTGGGCACCATGATATGGTTGTTCGCGAGCTCGCGGATGCGCGTCGCCCGCCAGCCGATCTCAACGACGACGCCTTCCTGCCCGGTCTCGAGCCGGATGTGATCGCCCACGTCCGCGATGTCGGAGGCCACGATGTGGATGCCGGCGAAGAAGTTCGTGAGCGTGTCTTGGAGCGCCAGAGCGACCGCGAGCGAGCTCACGCCCAGCGCGGTGAGGAGCGGCGTGATCGAGATGCCGAGGTTGGACAGGAGGAGCATCCCGCCCAGCGCCACGATGAGGATCTGGCTCAGATTCGACGTCACCTGCAGCGCGGCCGAGGGCGCCTTGTAGCTCGCCGCGTAGAGGTCGATCGCGTCGGAGACGAGCGAGGAGGCGGCGAAGGTGATCGAGACAAAGAAGAAGACCAAGACCGCCTTGTCGAGAAGAGCCTGATGGAAGGCGGCCAAGGGCGAGGTATGCACGGCCGCCGAGACGCCGGCGAGAAGGATCCATGCGGGGACATGCTTGCGCAGCAGATGGATCGTCAGCTGCCCCGCCGCGGCATCCTTGCCGATCCATTCCTCCAGCCGTCGCAGGAGCGTCGTGCGGCACACGCGCGCGGCGAGGGCCGAGACGACGAGGATGACGGTCGACTCGCACCACGGCATGAAGGAGGCGAGATAGGGTCTCAGCGTATCCATGGTCCGAGGCGTCAGGGCTTTCGCCCCGCCGCCGGCTCCTCCCGCGCCGCCCGGCGGTCGTCGGCGCTCGAGGCTTGCAGCGCCTTATAGTCTTCGTAGAAGGTGCGGATGCCTTCGAACAGGAGCTTCGCCACCCTCTGCTGGAAACCGGCATCGAGGAGCTTCTTTTCCTGGTCCGGGAAGATCATGTAGGCGGTCTCGGTGAGGATCGCGGGCATCGTCGTGGTCCGGCAGACGGACAGATCGCCCCATTGCAGGCCCTCGTCCGCCAATTCGGAAAGATATGCCTGGTAGCTCCGGTGCATCGCCTCGGCGAGGGGACGGCTCGGGAGGTGATAGTAGAAGAGCATGAAGCCGCGGGGCGCGGAAAAGGGGTCGGCCGCGGCGGGGAGGGCGTTGTTGTGGATGCTGACGTAGAGCTCGCCCTTGGCCTTCCACGCCTCGAGTGGCCGGTCGGCGAGCGGCGGTCCCTCGGAGCTCACGCGGATCATGTAGGGATCGGCGCCGGCGGCGCTCAGCAGGTCGCGCAGACGCAGGGCGATCGCGAGGTTGACGTCGCGCTCGGCGGTGCCCCGCGGGCCGACCGCGCTCGTCTCGGGCCCATGGCCCGGATCGACCACGATGCGCCGCCCCGCGAGCGGGTTCTTCGCCTTGGCGACGTTCGGCGGGCGGACGATCTCGAAGACGAACTTGCCGGAGGCGTCGTAGTACGCGTTGTAGCCCCAGCCGCGGCTCAACGCGGTGTCGATCGTGACTTCGACCATCCGGGTGCGCTCCTGCTTCCAGCGGACCTCGCGCACCACCGGATCGTCCTTGGCGAAGCGGATGCGGTCGAAGCGGTGCGCGGCGCCGAAGAAGCGGATCGTGTAGGAGACGGGGTCGGCCGTTTGGCTCACGTCGAAGGCCACGCGGTCCGAGATCTCGAAGACGACCTTCACGGTGTCCGAGGTCACGACGGTCGAGACGTTCTGCCCGAGGGTGGCCCGCGGCGGCGGCGTCCCCTCGGGCAGGAATTTGACCGCGGCGGCGTCGATCCAGCCGTCGAAATCCTCGGCGAGTAGCACGCGCACCTGATTTCCATCGCGCCCCGAGGCCTCGAGCTTGACGCCCTCCGGCAGGAAGATCGTGTAGCCGCTCGACTGGCTCTTGATGACCGACCACTTGGGGGAGGTCACGGCGACGCGCGAGCGTCCGGGCTCGGCGATGGAGATCTTGCCCTTCGCCTCGGCGTGGGCGCTGCTGAAGAACCCGGTCTTCCACCGGCACTCGACCGGCATGTCCTTCCCGGCGTCGGCGGGCTGGATGACGTAGAAGCCCGAGAAGACGCCGCGGACGGCGCCCGTGCTCTCGACGAGCGTGAGGTTCCTCGCGACGCCGCCGATAGAGAAGCTGCCCGCGACGCCGACCGGGCCCCTGCAGCGCACGTTGACGATTTGGCCGGGCGTCACCTCGCGATTGACGGCGGGCTCGAGCGCGGCGGCCTCCGCCGTCCCGAGATCGGGCAGGCCCCCCGGAGGGCCGACGTTGACGACGCGCCGCGTGCTCACCGCCACGCCCTGCCACACGCCGTCGTATTGGATCGCGAACGGCCCGGAGGAGAGCGCGACCATTTCGAAGAAGGCTCCGTCCGCGTCTACCTTCGCCGGGACGCCGTTGATCGTCAAGGTCGAGCCCGCGGTGACGTTGCCGAACGTGAAGGTCCTCTGCATGAAGGCGAAGTTCTCGCGCTCCCTCGGCCAGACCGCCGTGACCTGCGGCGTCGACGCCGAGACCGCCGCCGCGGTCGATACCTGAACCGGCGGAGGCGGCGTCTGGGCGCCCGCGTCCGCGCTTAGGAGCGCCGCCGCCAAAGTAGCGCCGAGGCGCGCGGCAGAGGGTCTCATGACGCGGCTCCTTGCCCCAAGAAGCGCACGAGCGCTTTCGGGTAGAGGTCGCCGGACTCGAGGTAGGCTTCGTCGTGCGATCCGACGAGCTCCACGAATTCCTTGGGGTCCCTCGCGGCCTCGTACACGCGCCGTCCCATCCCGACCGGGATGATGCGGTCGTCCTTGCTGTGAAGGACCAAGACCGGAGAGCGGACGTCCGGGATCTTGGCGAGGTTATCGTAGCGGATCGTGACGAGCCACGAGACGGGCAGGAACGGGAAGATCAGCCGGCCCATGTCGAGGATCGAGGTGAAGGGGCTCTCGAGGATCAGCGCGCGCGAGGGATGATGGAGGGCCGTCTCGATGGCGACGGCGTTCCCGAGAGACTCGCCGTAAACCAAGATGTTCTGGGCGGGCACCTTGGCCTCCTCGACGAGCCAGCGGTAGGCGGCCTCCGCGTCGAGATACGTCCCCGCCTCGGAAGGGGAGCCTTCGCTCCTCCCGTAGCCCCGATAGTCGAAGAGCAGGACGCCGAGCCCCAGCCTGTGGAACATGTTGACCTTGGGGACGCGCGTGCTGATGTTGCCCGCGTTTCCGTGGCAATAGAGGAGCACGAGCTTGCTCGCGGCGAGCGGGCCGGCCGCGGGCTTCGACTTCGCTTCCGGCCGCGCGGGGGCGGCGGGAACGTACCAGCCGTGGACCGGGACGCCGTCGGACGTCTTGAGCGAGACGTCCCGATAGTCCATGCCGTACGTCTGCGGCATGATGGTGAATCCGCGCGACGGGATGTAGACGTTCATGCGCTCGAAGGACCGGATCCCGGCGCGCAACAGCACCAGGCCAAGCACGACGGCGCAGACCCACGCGGCGGACGATCGCGACGGTAGGGGCATGACTTCCGAGACTATACACAGTTCGAGGAATCGCCCGCAAGGACGTGAAAAATCTGCTAGCATCCGGGAGGCAGGCGCGTAATCGATGCTTCCCATCACGTCGCGAAACACAACTCCCAGGAGCGACCCGCATGTCCCCAAAATGGCCTGAAGCCGACGAAGTCTCGACGCGCGTATCCGGCGTTGCCGGTCGTCTGATGGGGGTCGTCGTTATCCTCTCCATCGTCTTCGGATTCATCAGCTCGTACTCGATCATCGCCCCGGGCTACACGGGCGTGATCTTCAACATCTGGACCGGCTCGCTTCGGACGGTCAACCAGGGCCTCATCTTCCGCATCCCCTGGATCACGCGGGTCCAAAGCTACCCGACGGCGCTGCGCACCTACACCATGGTCGCGCGGTCCGGCGAGGGCTCGAACGCGATCGACGACGCCCTGGACCTTCCGACGCGCGAAGGCCAGCATATCCGCCAGGACCTATCGGTGACCTACAACACCTCCGAGGACAAGGCGGCGCAGGTGTTCAGATCCTTCCGCGGCGCCGATATTTGGGAGATTGAGACCACCTTCATCCGGCGCACGATCATCACCGTGGCGCAGAACGCGGCGGGACAGATGTCCCTCTCCGAGATCATCTCCGACAAGCGGGGAGAGCTGCAGGACCACATCCAGAAGACGCTGGTCGTGGAGCTGGGCCACATGGGCTTCCAGCTCGACAAAGTGAACCTCGGGGCGAGCCATCTGCCGCCGTCCATCGAGACGCAGATGCAGCAGAAGATGGGGGCGCAGCAGCAGGCCCAGCAGGCCGAGTACGAGCTGCAGAAGCAGCAGACGCTCGCCAAGGCGGCGGTCGCGAAGGCGCAAGGAGAGGCCCAGGCCACCCTCGTGCGCGCCAAGGCCGAATCGGAGGCGAACCGGATGATCCAGTCCTCCATCAACTCGACGTTGGTGCAGTACAAATCCATCGACAAGTGGAACGGAGCGCTCCCTCAGGTCACGGGCGGCGCGACTCCGTTCATCGATCTGCGCTCGAAGGGCGCGCCGTAACGGAGGCTTTCAGGAATGGCACAGTGGGAGAAGGTGTGCGCCGTGGAGGAGGTCCCGGCGAACGGACGCAAACTCGTGCCGGTCGGGGTCTTCAACGTGCTCGTGTTCAACTCGGGCAAGCGCTACTTTGCGTGCGTCAACGAGTGCCCGCATCTCGGGATGCCGCTCGAGACCGGTGAGCTCGCGGGCCACGTCGTTCGCTGCAACTCCCACGGCTATCAGATGGATCTGACGAACGGCCGCTGCCTGACCGAGGCGGGCCTCTCGCTGCCCGTGTTCCCGGTCGAGGTGCGGGAAGGCTGGATCTGGATCAAGGTATGACGTTCTGGTCGCGCGCGGCAGCGATCGGCATGCTCCTGACCGTGGCCCTCGGCGCCTTCGCGGCGCACGGCCTCAAGGGACTTCTGACGGACGAGATGAAAGGAATATTCGAGACCGGCGTGCGGTATCAGGCGTATCACTCGCTGGGGCTTTTCGTGGTGGCCTGGGCCATGTCGCGCTCGCCGTCCCGCGGCGTCCAAGCGGCGGGCGTCTGCTTCGTCGCGGGCATGGTCCTCTTTTCGGGAAGCCTCTACGCGCTCAGCCTTACGGGAGCGCGAAAGCTGGGAATGATCACACCGATCGGCGGCGTCCTGTTCCTCGCCGGGTGGACGCTCCTCGCGCTGGCGCCGTGACCTCCCCGAAGCACTTCGTCGCGACCGGCTACGTGGTCCGGGGAGACAAGACGCTCCTCCTCTTCCATAAGAAGCTGCAGATGTGGCTTCCGCCCGGCGGCCACATCGACGACGGCGAGCTGCCGGAGGAAGCGCTGCTTCGGGAAATCCGGGAGGAGACGGGTCTCGAGGCCGAGATCCTATCTCCCAAGCGCGCGCCCGATCCTCCGGAGACGCGCGTGCGATATCTGCATGTCCCCAACCACGTCCAGCTCGAGGACATCCCCAACGGTCATCCGCAGCACATCGATCTCATCTATTTTTGCCGCGCCAAGGACGGCGACGCCGTCCGCTCGCCGCGCGAGCACGACGACCTGCGCTGGCATTCGACCGAGGACCTGCGGGGGCCGCACATCAGCGAGGAGGTCCGGCAGACGGGCACCTTGGCCATCCGCTACGCGATGGAGCGGGAGGGTCAGTAGGTCGACCAGATTTTCCCGTTGGAATCGGTGTGGGTGCAGTTGATGTAGATGTTTCCGAACGACTTCGACCCCGGATTGTTGACGTAGAGCCAGCCTCCCGTGTCGGGTTCCCGCGATTGGGAGAGTTCTTGGATTACGGTCACTTGGGCCGTGGCCGGGTGATCCGGCACCTGCGACATCGGGATCGCCTGGAGCAGCGGTTTGGGGGAATTGAGGAGCGACTGGAGATTGTCCGTCGGGTAGTGGCCCTCGGTCTCTCCGTAGTAGATCGATAAGACGCTTCTCATGACGCCGACGTTCATGATGGAGGACTGCCCCTGGGCCTTCGTCGCCATCGACTTGAGCGCGGGCAGCATGAACGCGATCGCGGCGAAGATCACGATCGCGGCCAACAAGGACACGACCCCCAGGACCGCGCCCAGGACGGGCCGGCACTTCGGAAGGTAGACAACCTTCGTCCCCGCCATGAAGTCGTGGAGCGCGCGTTTCTGGGCATTGAACGGCGCGACGAGATACCCGATGCCGAGCAGGAGGCCGCTCGCGTAATAGCCGAGCCACCGCACCAGGGCGCGGCCGACGGGCACCGGCGAGCCGTCCTCGGAGACGACCCGCATGCCGATCGCCATCTTGCCCAACGTCTGCCCGTAGGCCGACGTCATCCACGTGTAGTACGCGCAGCCGAACCCGACGCCGACGAGGAAATTGACGATTCCTTGGAGGAAGGGCGCGCCGCCCAGCGCCATGTTGAGGGGAATGGACGCGAGGCCGGCCGCGACGGCGAGCACGATCGAGTCGATGAAGGAAGCGCCGCCGCGGGCCCAGAATCCGGCGGGCGCCGCGGGCGCGCCGGCGCACCCGGGACAAGGTCCTTGGGCCGCGTCGTACTCCGAACCGCAGGTGGCGCAGGTCACGGGGTGAGTGTAGCTCGGGGAATGGATTTCGTCAATCGCGCAGCGACAGCCACGGTCCCTCCCGCACCAGCGCGCCCCGCGGCTGCGTCGGGACCAGCAGATGGTCCGAGTCCAGGTCCACGAACTCGAAGGCCCCCGTGCCGAGGGCGAGGCACGCGGAGGCCTCGAGGCCGCGGGCCGTCTCCTGCATGCAGCCGATCATGAGGCGTTTTCGTCCCGCGCGGGCCAAGGCGACGATGTCGCGGCTTTCCGCGATGCCCGTCTTGGCGACCTTGATGTTGAGCACGTCCGCCGCGTCCGCCTCCAGCACGCGCAGGGCGTCCTCGCGGCTGCGGACGTCCTCGTCCGCGGCGACGAGCACCGGGCTCGCGCGGCGCAGCGCGGCCGAGTCCCGCAGTTTCCCGCGCGGCAGGGGCTGCTCGAAGAGCACGACGGGAGCGCCTCGGGACAAGCAGGCCTCCGCGAGCCGCAAGGCGGAGGAGCGCGTCATCCCTTGGTTGCCGTCGAGGATGATGCGCAGGGCCCTGGTCGAGCCCTTGAGCGCGGTCCAGGCCGCCTCGACGCGGGCCAAGTCTTCGGCGAAGCCGGTGCCGACTTTGATCTTGAACGTCTGAAAGCCGTCGTCGTGCCCGCGCAGGGCCGCCGCCCGGGCCTCCCCCGTCCCCGCCGCGGACAGCGTGATGTCGGTCTCGATCCTCGACGCGGCGCCGCCCAGCCATTCGACGAGCGGCACGCCCATCTGGCGCGTCGCCGCGTCGAGGAGGGCGCATTCGAAGGCCGCAGCCGCCGGGGAGACCTCCGCGCAGTGGACCCAGGCCGCGCGCGCGAGGCGCGCGGCATCCCGAGCGTCCCGGCCGAGGCAGCGCCGGACCTCGCGGCGGAGAGCCAGCGCCAAGCGGGCGGGCCTCAAGTGCTTCTGCACGACGGAGCCCGACGCCTCCCCGTAGCCCCGCGCGCCGCCCTGCAGGCGCAAGGTCACGCCGACGTTGGTCGTGGCCTCCTTGCGTCCCGCCGACGTGATGAAGGGGACCTTCAGCGCGACCGTGAACGCCGCGACGTCGCCGCCGACGATCCGGAAGGGGGATTTCATGGACGCATTCTATGCTATCCGGCCGTCGGCGGCAATCGTGGAACAGCCCGGCCCATATTTGAGATAATAGGGCCGTACGGAGGACGTGCATGCAACCGGCGATGGAAGACAAACTCGACATCAGCGAGAAGGGCGCGGTCAAAGGCGGCGGAGAGAGGCAGAAATCCGACACGCGCCTGTTCATGCAGTTCCTCGCCTTCACCGGCTGCGAGGACGAGAAAGCGCTGATCGCCCAGCTCGAGAAGTCGGGCATCCAGGGCGTGCTCTACGAGGACGCGAACGATCCGCGCGGCGTCGGCCTCCTGGTCATGAACGAGGTGCCGGAGCTCATCGTCAGCCGCGTGCGCTCGCTCCTGGACGGAGGCCCCTTCGCGGCGCTCCAGGCGAAGCCCGAGTACACCTGGCTCGGCCGCACCTACGCGATCGGGCACGAGCCGGACCTCGAGGACTGGCTCCTGCGCAAGCCCCGGCGCTCGGCGCTCGACCCGGAGTGGCCCTGGGCGATCTGGTACCCGCTGCGCCGCGCCGGCGCGTTCGCGGCGATGCCGCCGGACGAGCAGTCGGCGATGCTGCGCGAGCACGGCAAGATCGGGCACGCCTTCGGCGAGGCCGCCTTGGCCAAGGACGTCCGCCTCGCCTGCTTCGGTCTCGACAAGAACGACAACGATTTCATCATTGGGCTGATCGGCCGCGATCTCTATCCGCTTTCGGCCTGCGTGCAGGCCATGCGAAAGACGCGGCAGACGTCCCAGTTCATCGAGAAGATGGGGCCCTTCTTCGTCGGCCGGGCCCTGTGGCAGGCGAAGCCTTGAAATCGCGCGTTTCTCGACGTATACTTTAGGCCGAGCACACCCCACGCCCCATGCAGACCCGTCGAGTCCTGACGTTCCTGATCTGCGCCGCGATCGTCGGCGCGCCTCCGCTGCGCCTGGCGCGGGCCGAGGATGAAGGCGATATGGCGGCCGGCCACGTAGGGACCGGCGAAGAAGGCGGTCCTCCTCCCGAGGAAGGCGCCGACGGCGAGGCCGGCGAAGGCCCCGCCCCCGACGTCGAGCAGGCGGAGGCCTCAAAGTCCGAGGGCGAGGGCGAAGGGGACGAGCCCGAGAAGAAGCCCGCCAAGAAAAAGGGAAAGTCCAAGGGCTCCAAGAAGCCCGCGACCAAGACGGCCGCCCCGCCCGCCAAGAAGAAGAAGCGCAAGCCTTCCGGCTACAACTACGACGAATCGAAATACCTGGCCGTGTCGAGCGAGAAGAGCACCTATCTGTTCGACGCCGACGGCAACCCGGTCGTCAAGAAAAAGAAGGGAAAGAAAGGAAAGAAGTCCTCGGACGACGAGACGTCGTCCGGCGACAATTCCCTGGGCACCGCGATGCCGAAAAAACAGCTGAAGACGATCTCGTTCCAGGAAGAAGAAAAGAAGGACAAGGCGAAGCGGCAGGCGGAGACCTACGGCCTTCCCGGCAACCTGCCTCCCGGCATGCTCCCCGGCGCCGGCGCCGCCGGCGGCCAGCAGCAGGGCGGCGGCCACGACATCCGGATCACTCCGTAACGGTCTTGTACTTGGACGTTCCCTTGGCGGCGGCGCCCGCCGCTTTCAGCTTCTGAGCCGCGATGTTGAGCGACTTCTCGCCGTAGGGGTACCACCACGGCTTGGCCGTCTGCTCGAAATCCCAGTGCACGTGCTTCGTCTGCCGGAACGCCTCTAGGCCTTCCTCGCCCAGCTCGCGGTGCCCGCCCGTGGCCTTGTAGCCGCCGAAGGGGCCGGCGTCGTTGTCCGTCAGCGGATCGTTGATCCAGATCGTGCCCGCCTGGACCGACTCGAAGAACCGCTTGGCTTTCTTGGGATCGTTGGTGTAGAGGACCGCGCCCAGGCCGAACTGCGTGTCGTTGGCGAGCGCGATCGCCTCGTCGAACTCCTTGTAGGTCATGATCGGGCAGACCGGGCCGAAGGTCTCGTCGCGCATCACCTGCATCGAGTGGTTCACGTCGGTCAGGATCGTCGGCTCGTAGAAGTAGCCCTTCTTCAAGTGGGGAGGCCTGCGGCCGCCTTGGATCACGCGGGCGCCGCGCTTGACCGCCTCGAGGACGTGGGCCTCGACCTTCTTGCGGTTCTCGCCGCCGATCATCGGGCCGATGTCGGTGTCGGGGTGCATCCCGGGGCCGACCACGAGCCCTTTCGTGAAATCGTGGAGTTCGGCGATGAACTCCTCGGCGATCGATTTGTGCACGTAGATGCGCTCGGAGGAGGTGCACACCTGTCCCGTGTTCAGGAACGCGGCCCAGGCGACGGCGCGCGTGGCGATCTCGATGTCGGAATCCTCGGCCACGACGAACGGGTCCTTGCCGCCGAGCTCGAGATGGCACTTCTTCACGAGGTCGGCGCAGATCCGGCCGACCGCCTTGCCCGTCTCGAGGCTCCCCGTGAAGGCGATCATCGCGACGTCCGGATGGCGCACGAGCGCGTCGCCGGCGGTCTGTCCGCGTCCCGTCACGATGTTCACGACGCCGGGAGGCAGGCACTCGAACACGGAGGAAAGCATGAGCGTCGACAGCGGCGTCTGCTCCGCGGGCTTGATGACGATCGTGTTCCCGGCGGCCAGCGCGGGCGCCACCTTCCACGCGAGCAGGAGGAGCGGGTAGTTCCACGGGACGATGCAGCCCACGACGCCGTAGGGCTCCTTGAGCACCATCGCGAGCTGGCTCGGCTCGACGGAGGGGATGACGCGGCCGCGGTTGTTGCGCTGCAGCTCCGCGTAGTAGTCGAAGCAGCTCGCCACCCAGCCGATCTCGTCCTGGTTCTCTCGCAGGGGTTTTCCGCCCTCGAGCGTCATCGTCCGCGCGATCTCGCTCGATTTGGCCTTGAAGCGCCGTGAAATCTCGTGGAGCAGTTCCGCCTTCTCGTGCGCGCTCACGTCCTTCCACCACTTCGGGAACGCCGCCTTGGCGGCCGCCACCGCGCGGGACACCTCCTCGCGCGTCGCGTCGGGCGCCTCGTCGAGGAGCGCCTCGTCGGCCGGGTTCACGACGGGGATCGGCTTGCCGTCGCTGGGCACCGAGCGGTTGTTGATCCAAAGTGATTTCATGGGAAGGATCCCTCCGGACAGTCCGAGAAAATTTCCGCCGACGGCATTATTGTATCATAGTGCCCTCGGCGCGCAAGACCCATGGTCCAGAGACGCGGATTCCGGTGGCTCCTGTTCACGATCGCCGTGATCGATTTCTTCCTGGCGGTGCTGTGGCGCGCGGACGCGTGGACGATCGGCATCTTCTTCGCCTCCGGCGGCGGCTGGTACTGGCTCGAGCGCCGGAAGATGCGCGAGCTGGACGCCCCCAACCTGTTCGATCGCTAGCAGCACCCTGCTAGCGCTTGCGGGCGACGACGACCATCCTGAAGGAATCCATGCCGTAGGGCGAGCCGTTCAATCCTCCGCGGACGCTCAAGAGCCGGAGGCCTGCGTCGTCGAGCAGGCGGCGGATCTCGGTGAGCGCGTACACGCGGAAGCTGAGGAACGTCTCCCGCGCGCGACCGTCGCGGCCGATCAGCGTCCTCCGGTTGTCGAGGCGGCCGCTCATCGGGTCGAACGCGAGCCGGTTGACGGCCTTGGCTAAGGGACCGCTCCGCTCCTTCTGGACGAAGCGCGGCTTGAAATGGCGCACCAGCCAATCGCGGTTCAGAAGATCCAGGACGAGCCGTCCGCCCGGCTTGAGCGCCCGGCGCGCCGATCGGAGGGCGCGGGCGTCGTCCTTCTCGTCCAGAAAATAGCCGAAGGAGGTGAACAGGTTCGCCACGACGTCGAAGCGGCCGCGGAAGGGGAGGCGCCGCATGTCCGCGCGCCGGAGCTCGAGCGCGACGCCCCGGGCCGCCGCCTCGCGACGCGCCGCGGCGAGCAGGTCGGGCTTGATGTCGACGCCGGTGACGCGCATGCCGCGGGCCGCGAGCAGCACCGCGTGCCTGCCCGCGCCGCAGCACAGATCGAGGACCTCGGCGCCCGGCTTGAGATCGAGGAGGCGAATGAGCCCGCGTACCTCGCCGTTCGTCTTCGCCTCGAGGCCGTAGCCGGCCAGAGTCTCCACGTCGAAATGACTGCGCCACCAGTGCCGTCGCCTTGACACCATCGGGGTGCCTGTTATACTGAAAAAGCGGCGTTCCTGCATGAAGATTCGCACCTTTACGGGCTTGACCGTCGGGGCGGCGGTCGCGTTCACGTTCGTGGTCGCGTGGCTCGCGGCCGCGGCCGGCTCCGCGTTCCTGCTCTCGAGCATGGTCGCCCAGGAGCACGAGCGCCACGCGGCCGCGCTCGCCGCCGTCGCGCAGGCCTCCCTCGCGGGCGGGGAAAGCCGCGGGCTGCGCGAGTACGTCAGAACCTTGCCCGCCTCCGTCCCCAGGCTCGAGTACGCCTTCGTGGAATCGGACGGCAAGATCGTCGCCCACAGCGATCCCCGGTTCGTCGGCGCCTCCGGCGACGCATGGAAGGCGTCCTACGGGAAGACGTCGGAGATCGAGCGGCCGGTCACATGGGGATCCTCGAGCGCCCGAGCCTGCGTCGGCGTGCAGGCCGACGCGAAGCGGGCGGCGCTGGGCGACCTCGTGCGATTCCTCCTGCCCTCGATCGTCCTCGTCGGCGCGGGCGGCATCCTTCTCGCGGCGGCGCTCGGGCTGAGCCTCGCGGTCTTCCTGTCGCGCCCGGTCATCAGCCTCGCGGACGCCGCGGAGGAAGTCGGCAAGGGGAATTTGTCCGTGCAGGTGCCGGTCACGTCCTCGAGCGAGTTCGGGCAGCTGGCGCACCGCTTCAACGAGATGGTGATGCGCCTGCGGACGATCGACGACATGAAGGACGCCTCCGTCGCCAGCGTCTCGCACGACCTGCGCACGCCCCTGGTGGCGATACAGATGGCGCTCGACTTCATGCTCCACGACGATCCCGACCACGGCAAGATCCTTCCCAAGCACCGCCAGACGTTGGCCGGCCTCGCCGAGAACGCCTCGCGTCTCGGCGTCTTCATCTCGAACATCCTCGACGCGGCGAAGATCAAGGCCGGGCGCATGGAGTGCCATCCGCGGCCGGTGTCCCTCGCGGCGATCCTCAAGAGTCTCGAGGCGCTGTACGGCCCCTTCGCCGCCAACGAGGGGATCGCGCTGCGGCTCGACCTTCCCGCGGACCTTCCGTCGGTGTCGGCCGACGCCGAGCGGCTCGAGCGGGCGATCTCGAACCTGCTCTCGAACTCCCTCAAGTTCACGCCGTCGGGCGGCTCGATCGTCGTGAGCGCCCGGGCGTCCGGCGGCGTCGTCGAGCTGAGCGTGAAGGACACCGGGCAGGGCATCGACCGGACGACGCTCGGCGAACTCTTTCAGCCGTTCCAGCAGGGGAGCGCGTCCTCCCAGCGGGCGAGCTTGACCCACGGGACGGGGCTCGGCCTGTTCATCATCAAGGAGTCGATGGAGTCGATGGGCGGCGAGATCGAAGTCGAATCGGAGCCCGGCGCGGGCACGCGCATCAGCCTGAGACTTGCCCAGGCGAAGGAGGCCGAGGAAATGGCCGAGGCGGGAGGACGGGCATGAGCACCCAATCGGCGACCATACTCCTCGTCGAGGACGACAAAACCATCGCGCGGGTCGTCGAGCCCGCGCTCACCCAGGCGGGATACTCGGTGCGCTGGGCGCAGACGGCCGACCAGGCGTTCGGCTTCATGACGGGCGGCGTCATCGACGCGGTCCTCCTCGACCGCGATCTTCCCGGCATCTCCGGGATCGAGCTCATCAAGATCGTCCGCAACACGCCGAGCGTGGCGCGCGTGCCGATCATCATGATGACCGTGCATGGGAAAGAGGCCGACAAGGTCTCCGGCCTCATGACGGGCGCCGACGACTACATGGTCAAGCCGTTCTCGGTGAAGGAGCTCCTGGCGCGCGTGGCGGCGCAGCTTCGGCGCTCCCGCTTCGACGGCGTCCCGCAGGACTTGATCGAGGCCGGCGGCGTGCGCATCGACTTGCGCACGCGCCAGGTGAGCGCGGGCGCGGCCAGCCTGGAGCTGACGCCGATGGAATTCGATCTCCTGACCCGGCTCGCGGAGCGCCGGGGCGTCGTGCTGACGTATCAGGCGATCTCCGAGACGCTCTCGGAGGGCTCCAAGATTCTGAACTCCGAGAACATCCACAATCATGTGAAAAACCTGCGGCGCAAGCTCGGGGCGCACGCGGACGTCCTCGAGACGGTCCACGGGATCGGGTACCGGTTCCGGGCCAAATAGGCCGCCGGAGCGGTTACCGGGCGGTTGCTGCGTCTTCACATACTCTTTATAGGGTCGGTCCGACGGGTGCGAGGTCATGGACCAGGGACAAAAAGACGATTCTCCCCAGCCGCTCGACGAGGAACGCTACCTCCTGCGGGTGTTCGCCGCCTTCGTGGTCGTGGCCACCTTAGGCTACTGTTTACGCAACCCGATCTCTTCGCTCCTCCTCCGGATGCCGGGATTCACCGCGCTGTGGCGCACTCCCTCCATCGCAATGACATCCGAGAAGAGGACGGCGAAAACGCGTGTTTCGGACGCGGTACGGTCCACGACGCCTCGAGCCGCCGTCCCGGCGGAGGCGGAGGCCTTCGCGCCGCGCCCGTCCGACGTCGTGTGGGCCGTGGACTCCCTCGCCGTGTCCGGCGGCATTCCGATCCCGATGTCCTCGACCCTCTCGAGGCGCGGCTCCGGCGGTCCCGGAGAGGCCTCCTCCGGCGTCGTGCAGGCAGCGGCCTCCGTACGGGACGCAGGCTACGAAGCGGGCGATCGCGATACGCCGGTCAACGCACGCGCCTACGCGCGACATCGCGGCCGGCCGTCGATCGCCGTGCAGCCGGCGCCGGCGCGCGTGGATTCGACCCGCTTGTCCGGCCCGGGCCGCCAGTCCGAGCGGATGGAGCACGCCTATCTTTCCGATGTCCGTTCCAACCCGCGCGGCGTCGCGCTCTCCTCCCAGAGGCTTGCGCCCGCCGCTCAATATCGCGAGGCTCGCCGCGCGCCGCCCATCGAGGAGATGCCGAACCACCGGATCGAAGGCCAGGAGCCGCCCGCGCCGCCGCAGCAGAAAGCGCACGTGCCGGACCTCGGCAAGACGGTCCGCGTCGCCGCTCCTCGCCCGACCTACACAGTCGCGGGTCCGCCCTCCGGTTTCCGCGCCAATTCCGACACCTCCGACGCCGACAATGCGCCGGTGCAGGCGTCTGCGGACTCCCCGGATTCCAAAGCGGAGATGGAGGCATTAGAGGCCACCTCCGTTAAAGGTGACAAGACGAGGGGCGTTTCCGAAGAAGTCACCGGAGTGATGCGCGGCGCCAGGCCGGAGGAACGGACCGCGACCACCGGCAGTCGCGATCAAAACGCCACCGTGCAAGAGCTTCGTCGCGTTCCCTAACGACGTTCCTACCTGACGTAGTTTCACGGCGTTGTGAAGAACCTGGCTCGCAATTCCGCAAGCCTCACCCGATATTGACCGCGAAGGATCGGACCCAGCAACCATCGAAAGAAGTTCGCGAACTTGGTGCCGCGCCGCGCTGATCGAGCTCCTCTAATTTACGGACCAGGCGGCTGGAAGCTGAGGAGTTACGACCTTGCCGTCCAATCTCTTAGGAAGGTCCGGAATGACTCGAGTCTCGTTGCAAAGTCACGCCGAGTGGCTCGGCGAGGGAGCGGCTCAAGCAGTGCTCGAAACTGCCGATTGTTCGCGTTGCCGGCGTAACGGGAGAATGAGTTCCAAGAGTGTGTCAATTGTCTATCGAGGCGCAAGCGAAGCCTCGTCAGCAGGTTGAATCGGGCGTTCGCGGCTTGGTCGCGTCCGTTCCCTCTAATGGCGCTTCCGATCGGGTTTTGGCGGAGTTCGGCCTGGATTTGCGCTGTTCTGGCTCGGGCTTGCAGCTGCGCCACCGACGGACGGCGGAAATTGCGCGTGAGGCCGCGGCGGCCCAGCAATGCCCTGTATGCGGCTCCTGCCTGTCGACCGGAAAAAGTGAGCACTCGGCGTCCGACCCGGATCCGATAGCCCGTCGTCCGTCCCAGGCGGTTGACCATTCTGCAATTCGACCGGACCCGTGCGCCGCAGCGATTGGGCAGCATCCGTCTAAGACGCGCCTTGGCAGTCATGCGGGGCCGCGGACAGTTGCGTCCCCGTCTGCACGCCGCCGCGTCCGCCGTGGAGACCGAGGACACGACCACCCCAGCTGCAAGTGCGAGGATCGGAAGTGCGAGCCGACAGAGCTTCGACGCCGCGATCCGTCTTACGTTCGTGGTGATCATAGGCCTCCCTGGACCTGAGACGCAGCCACCTGCTCCATGGACCAGCGATACACGATCTTGAGGATCGTCACGGAAAGGAGAAGGGCCGCGGCGACCTGCAGCGAGGCGGGGACCCGGCTCATCGGAGCCGACGGTTCCTCGTGATGGGGGACTTCGACGGCGCGCATGCCGGAGAGCCGGGCGTCCAAGACGGCGGGGCGGGGCGCCGGAACGGGGACGCTTCTCGTGATCAAGCCGGCGTCTTTTCTATCCATCGCCGCCGCATTGCGGAAAGCAGGGCTTTCGAAATACCGTCTCTGGGCGCGAAGCGCCGATCCCAAATAGACCGGAGAAGCCGACGAAGGGCGCGTCGAGCGGCCCGCGCCGGTCCCGCTGAGAGCGTTCGTGAAGCGGGTCTTGGAGTCCTCACCCATCGCGAGCAATCCGTTCGCGTCGCCGTTCTCGTCGCCCTCGATTTCGTCGCCGAGATCATCCGCGTCCAGGCCTCCCTCTCCCAGGGCGGCAGACTTCACGAGGTTGCTAACGCCGCCGCGGGGCGCCATGGCCAGGCGCTCTTCGGTGTCGACGCCGTCGGCCGAATCGTGCCCATCCTGCGCCTCGCCGTCGAAGGGCTGTCCCAGGGACTCCTCCGCTTGCGCCGCCGGCTCCCTCTCGGCGTGCGCGGGCTGAAAGGCGCCCGCGACGGCGAGCAGCAGGAGCGCCTCGGCCAGGATATTCAGAGCTTTCGGTAGGGAGCCGTCGGTTCTAGTCGCCATGGTTGAATGATGCCTGATGGCGCTGTCAAAACTCGGTGGAAATCCCGTTTTTTTCCTATGGAGGGATATCGGGTGGGGAGGGGGTCAAAAAGGGCATATTTTTGAAGGATTTTATGGTAGAGTCGAGCCATGGCCGGGGCGGGCAGAAAAGTGTGCGTTTCCGTGAGCGGGGGCATCGAGAGCGCGGCGATGCTCGCCGGGGCCATCGCTCTAGGGGCGAAAGTCTGGCCGGTCTACGTCCGGGGGGGTCACGCCTGGGAAGGGACGGAGGTCTTCTGGCTGAAGCGCCTGCTGAGGCGCTTGCGGCATCCCCGACTGAACGCCTTGTCTCAGCTGGAACTGCCGGTCCGCGACGCCTACACCCACGCGCGTTGGAGCCTGACCGGCCGGGGAGTCCCGTCGTCTTCGTCGAGAGACGAGGCGGTCTATCTTCCGGGACGCAACATCCTCCTTCTATCCAAGATCGCGGTCTTCTGCGCGGAGCGCGGCATCGGGACGATCTCCCTCGGCACGCTGGGATCGAATCCTTTCCCGGACTCCAGCCTCCGGTTCTTCCGGTTGATGGGCCGGGCGGTGTCCGAGGGTCTCGACGCGGCGATCCGGGTGGAGGCGCCGTTTCGCCGCCTCGACAAGCCCAAGGTGATCCGGAAATACCGAAGTCTACCTTGGGAATTGACGTTCTCCTGCATCGCGCCCAAGGGCCGCGCCCATTGCGGCCGCTGCAATAAGTGCGCGGAGCGCAAGGACGCGTTCCGGCGCGCGGGTTTGCCGGACCCGACCTCCTACCGGACCTAAGAGAGCCTCGCGCTCCAGCCGTCCGACGAGCCGCCGAGGGCATGCCGTCCGACGGTCGGTAGGGGCGGTCCGTAAGTCCCGGCGCGCCTAGGCCGATCAGCCGCGCCGACGAGGGTCGAAGGTCTCTAGGCCGTTTTTCGGGTCTGCGGTATGATCTCTGCCTTGGTCAACCGCCGGTTCCCCGCCGCCCTGCTAGCGCTCGTGATCCCCGCCGCCGCACTGGCGGGGACCCGTCCCGCCGCGTCTCCGGCGCCTCTGATCCTCGAGATCCGTCAGGCGGCGTCGGCGGGGGACCGAGACAAGCTCGCCGCGCTCTGCGAGCGCCTGCGCGCGCTGCGGGCCGATCACGCGGGCCAGCCCGGCGAGGACGCGTCGCGGCACCTGGCGGAGGCGGACGGCGTCCTGCAGGATTCCCAGTCCTGCGCTCAAGCCGTCCCGGCCTCGCCGCCGCTCTCGGCCGTGGCGCCCGAGGTGAATCGGGACGTGCGGTCCGCGCTAAGACGGGCGAGCGAATCCGCGTCGATGTTCGACGGGGCCAAGCGGCGGATCGCGCCCGAGCCTGTCACTCCGCCGCGCTCCAGCGTCGAGGGATATTTGTCCGCCGTCCCCGCCCAACGTCTGACGATCCTGAGACAGTCGGCCTCGGACATCCTCAAGCGCGCGATGATTCCCGACGCGGACGGCGCCAAGGCGGAACTGTTGTCCACGAAGCTTGAGGAGCGTCTCAACGACCATCCCAAGCGCCCCGAGTTCGCGAATCTCGACATCGTGCTCGACGCCGAGCGCCGCCTCGTTCTGAACTACCAAGACAAGCGCGGCGCCGAGCACAAAGAGATCCTGGGAGCGCTGGAGGAGTGGATCGCGGGAGCCGACGGCGGCGCCGCGAGCGCGGGGGGCGCGCGGCAGGCGAAGAAGCCGAAGGTCTACTGCAAGTCTAATCTCGACGGCTATCTCGGCGCCGCGGACGCGGCCGCCAAACGCGAGGTGCTGGAGCGGTCCTCGGCGCTCCTGTTCAAGCGCGCGGGACTGGCGGACGAGGACGGCAAGAAGGCCGCCTGCTTCAGCGACAAGCTCGAGGAGTTCCTGTCGAAGCAAAAGGACCTGGTCTGCGTCCGCACCACCGCGGAGGCTGGGAACCTCAAGCTCACCTACTCCGACAAGCCGAATGTCAATGCGGTCGAGCCGTTCGGGAAATTCTCGGAGCTGTCCTGCGGACCGCAGGCCGCGCCCGCGGCGCCGCCGGCCGCGGCCGAGACGCCCGACACGACGCTGCTCAGCCCGAACCGACGCCGAGACCCAAGCCGAAGAAGAATCCCTGCAAATCCAATCTCGAGGGCTTCCTGACCGCGGCCGACGACGGCGCCCGCAAGGAGATCATGGAGCGCGGGACATCGGTCCTGCTCCAGCGCGCGAGGATCCCGGACGAGGACGGCAAGCGGACGGTCTGCATCAGCGGCAAGATTCTCGAGTTCCTCGGCAAGCAGGGCGAGCTCTCGTGCGTGCGGACCAGCGCCGACGGCGGGATCCTCAAGCTCGACTACACGCCGAAGGGCGAGCGGGTCAAGATCGAGTCGTTCGGCAAGCTCAAGGACTCAGCCCGAACCGACGCCGAGACCCAAGCCGAAGAAGAATCCCTGCAAATCCAATCTCGAGGGCTTCCTGACCGCGGCCGACGACGGCGCCCGCAAGGAGATCATGGAGCGCGGGACATCGGTCCTGCTCCAGCGCGCGAATATTCCCGACGAGGACGGCAAGCGCACCGTCTGCATCAGCGGAAAAATCCTCGAATTCATCGGCAAGCAAGGCGAGCTCTCCTGCGTGCGCACCAGCGCCGACGGCGGCGGCCTCTTGAAGGTCGACTACACGCCGAAGGGCGAGCGGATCAAGATCGAGTCCTTCGGAAAGATGAAGGACATCTCCTGCGAGCTTCCTCCCGCGCCCGAGCCGCAGCCGGAGCCCCAGCCGACGCCCGAGCCGCCGCCGGCGAGGCCCAAGCCGAAGAAGAACCCCTGCATCTCCAATCTCGAGGGCTACCTCACCGAGACCGAACGCCCGGCCCGCTTCGAGATCATGAAGAAGGCCTCGATCCTGATCATCACGCGGGCCGGCGTCCCCGACGACGAGGACAAGAAGGCGATCTGCTTCAGCGTCCAGGCGCAGACCGTCCTCAATCAGTTCGACGATCTGACCTGCGTCCGCACGCGCCTGGAGGACGGGATCCTCACGCTCGACTACACGCGGCGGACGCAGCGGCTCGTCAAGAAGACCTTCGGCACCATCGAGCAGCTCGCCTGCGAGCAGCCCGCGCCTCCGGCTCCGCTCGTGACGCCGCCTCCGCCGGCGCCCGCGCCGCCGCCCGCCAAGCCGGCGCCCCCGCAGCCCGTTGTGCCGCCTCCGTGCCAGACCAACCTGCTCGGATACCATTCTTGGGATAAGCCGGAGCGCCGGGTCAAGCTCGACGGGGTCTCCGCCGACATGCTCAAGGGGCTCGGCATTCAAGACGAGAAGGGGCTGAAGGCGACCTCGATCGGCGCCTGCCTCTACAAGTATTTCGAGGCCAACGAGCCCGTGGGGTTGACGTGCCTGCACGTGAGCGGCGAGCGGGCGGGCGACATCCATCTGGCGTCCGTCACGCTTCCGGATGATAAAGGCGCCGAGAAGAGCGAGAAAAAGAAGATCGGGACGATCCCGGAATGGGAGGCCGGCTCCTGCGAGCCGCCGCCCGCGCCGAGCGCGCCGCAGGTCATCGGCTCCACCGTCCCGGCGCCGCCCGTGCCCGGCGGATTCTCTCCGCGCTCCTTTCCCGACATCACCGTCCCGTCCGGCAGCCCGGGCGGCGGCGGCGGCGGGGGCGGTCTCGGCGGCGGAGGGAGCCCCGGCGGCGGATCGCCCGGCGGCGGTGGCGGCGGTCCGCCGGGCGCCTCACCCGGCGGCGGCGGTGGCGGCGGAGGGAGCCCGTCTCCCGCGCCCGCGAGTCCGTCACCTTCACCTTCGTCGCCCCCACCCGCGGCAGGACCTTCTCCGTCTCCCGCCGCGACTCCCTCACCCGGCGGATCTTCGCCGTCCCCGGGCCGCACGGATTCGCCGAAGGATAAGCCGAGCCCCGCTCCCGCGGCCGGCCCCGCGGGCCCGCCGGGCATCGGTCCGACGACGCCGTCTCCGGGCTACCCGGGCGGCTTCGGGCCGTTCGGCGGCGGCAGCGGCTTTGGACCGGGGATTCCCGGATTCCAGGACAGGCCCATCTCGCTGCGCACCGCCGGCGGACCGGCCGGGTCTCCCGATCTGCCCGAGAGGAGACGTCCCGCGGACACGAAGTCGGCGATCGCCGCGGAGTCCGTGATCCCGGGCTACGTCGCTCCGCCCGGAAGCCCCGCGCTGCGCCCGCCCGACGACATCCGCGACGCGCTCAGCGCCGCGCCCGTGCGCGTGCGAAAGCCGCGTCCAGTGAAGACGAAGACGTCGGCTCATCCGGCGCGCAAGCCCGGCGTCAATTGCCCGCCCGTGCCGCCGTGCCCCGGCATCCCGCTTTGGGAGGACGCGCCGCTCGACTGGACGACGGGCTGCTTCCCGATCAAGCTGCGCCCGGAGCCCGGCTTCGGCGGCCTCTACCGGCGGGTCAAGGCTCGCGTCGCCGCGGCCTTCGTCCGCACGCCGCCTCCGGCGCCGTCCGAGCCGACGCCCGAGGACCTGCGCGACGCGCTCGGCCAGTCGGTCGGCCGCACCCGCTGGGGATTTCCGGTGCTTGTTCCGCCCACGCCGGCGCCCGCGCCGACGTCGCCCGCGTGTCCGGTCGTCGAGTGCAAGGGAGTCTTCCTTTTCGTCGAGGCGCCTCCGGGCTACACCATCGGCTGCTTTCCGATGGAGCTCGAGGAGCGCTACCGCCGCCAAGCCGAGGACGATCGCCGGAGCCAGTTGCTCGCCGCCGCGGCGGGGCTGCTCGCCGGAGGATTCATCCTCGTGCTGATCTATCTGCGCCGCAGGAAAAAGAAGGACGACAGGAGGCCCGGGACCCCGCCCGGCGCGCCGAAACCATGAAAAAAATGACCTTCGCGCTGCTCGCAGCGCTAGCCCTTCCCGCGTCGGCGGAGCCCTCGCGCGGACCCTGCGTCCCGTGGATGGGCACGGCGCGCACGTGGACCACGTACGACTTCGAGACGGGGCGCATCCGCCCGATGACGCTGCGCGACTGCGGCGACTATCCCCGCGGGGCGCTCGCGTACGCGCAGCGATGCATGCGGGAGTTCGGGCACCGCCTGGCGAGCACCAAACACGTCGTCATCGCGGACTTCTCGACGAACGCGAATTTCGTGCGGCTGCACGTACTCCAGTGGAACCAAGAGGATCCCGAGGCGTCGATCGCGATCTTGCGCGGCGGCGCGGTCCACGGCGCCGGAAACGAGCCGGACGGTATCACCGGCGTGGCGCGCGTCGTCAAGGACGAGTGGGACTCGCAGGCGACGCCCGGCGGCTGCATGCGGCTCTTCGGGACGGGCAACGAGGCGGCGATGCAGACGGTCGCGCAGAACCTCCAGGCGTACCGCTTGGACGGCCTCGAGGAGCGCAACGCCTGCACGCACGCGCGCGGCATCTTCCTCCACGAGAGCTACCTCGACAACGACGTCGACAAGGTGCGCACGCGCCGCATCGAGGAGATCGACCGCCGGGACGTGCGGGCGGGCGATTTCGACCGCGTGCGCGTCAATCGGCACCTCGGGACGGCCGTCACGCCCGGCTGCATCACCATCAGCAACGACGACTTCGACTTCATCAAGGCGAGCCGCATCGTCCCGCCGCCGGGCCGCGACTGGCGGCCGAACTCGGCGCCCCAGCAGAGGGAAGGCATCCTATTCGTCTCCTGGTTCTGGGGCGAGCGCGACGATCAGACCATCCGCTCGCGCTACGCGGCGAGGCCGCGCAGCTGCACCGCCCGCGCTCCGCACCTGAACAGCCGGGCGATCGAGACGAAGGACCAGTTCTGGCGCATCCTCCGCGAAATGGAGCAGTGGCGGGCGCCGCGATGACGCGCCTTCGCCTCGCCGCGGTCCCGCTCCTCGCGGCGCTGTCCTTCTCCGGCTGCGGCGGCTGCAAGCCGGTCGAGAAGCTCCCGGACGTGACCCTCGAGACCCTCGACGGCTCCACGGCGCCGTCCTTGGCGGAATGCCCCGCCAAGCGCTGCATGACGATCGTGATCACCCCGTGGTGCGGCGTCTGCCACATCGTCGTGCCGTACATCGTCGCGTTCAAGAAGCATCTGACCGGCACGGAGGTCGCCTGCCGCGTGGTCGTCAGCCACGCGCCCGTGGAGCGCCTCAAGACGTTCGCCCAGCCGTTCGGGCCCGAGACCTTGCTCGACCCGGACAAGAAAGTCCCGGCCGAGGACGGCGTGCCGATGTTCGTCATCACGGAAAGCGACGGCCGCGTGTCCAAGCGGATGAACGGGTTTCCCAGCGGTCCATCGACCCCCGAGGGCTTGGCCGCCACCTTCGGCTTGCCGTAGAAACGTCGCACGACATCGGCGGGCAGGTGGCGGAACGGCAGACGCTACGGACTTCGAAAACTCTGATCCCCGTCGGAAACCGATTTTATTCGTTCAAATAGGTGTATAGAAGCGTATCGAAGTGTACGTTTCGTTAGGAATCCGCTTAGGACCAATCCGCCCCATTCCAATCCTGGTAACTGCGTGGGACCATGCCCCGCGTTTGAATTGAGGAGGCTATTGAGGCAAAGTGCGTTGAATAACGGTCGTCAGTTCTTCGATGGCGAAAGGCTTCTTCAGGCAGATCGTAGCCTTGAGCTGCAGAGCCGTTTGGACGCGGTCCTCGATCGCATAACCGGTCATCAGGATGATCGGGATGCCCGGATGATTTTTCTTGATCGCGATGACTGTCTCCAATCCGTCCATCTTCGGCATCTTCATGTCCGTGACGACGAGGTCGATCTCTTCTTGCGCGAGGATCGCCAAGGCTTCCAGCCCGCCGGCGGCCGTGAAGACATTGAATCCTTGAACGGAAAGGTCCATCCGGAGCATGTCCCGATACCCAAGCTCGTCATCGATCACGAGGATCGTCTTCGTCGCGGTCATCACCGGGCCGGCACCCCCATGATCTTTTGGACAAGCTCCAAGACGCGGTCGGGATGGAACGGTTTTTCAAGAAAAGCGTCGACTCCCATTTTCTTCGAAAACTCCTCCAGCTCATCGGCGGGATCGGAATCGCTGCTGAGAAGCACCACTCTCTGCAGAGGTCTCATTTCCTTGATCTTCTTGAGGACTTCCGTTCCCGGCATGTTCGGCATATGGACATCCAAGAAGATGATAGCATACTCCTTCTGCGAACTCACCTTCAGTCCCGCCAGACCGTCGTGAGCGGATAGAATAGCGATGCCGAGGGGCTCCAGGAGGTACCGGAACAGCTCGTGAAAGCCGGGCTCGTCGTCTATGAGAAGGACCTCTTTTTTCTCCTCGCTCATCGCCGCTTCGTTGCGAGCGCCGAGTCCGTCGGAGGGAAAAAAACGGTGAACGCCGTGCCGCGTCCCACGACGCTGTCGAGCTCGATCGTTCCCCCGTGCTTCTCCACGATCTCGTAGACCAGCGACAGGCCCAACCCAGTGCCCTTTCCCACCTCCTTGGTCGTAAAAAATGGGTTGAATATCTTGTCCTGGATCTCCGCCGGGATTCCGGAGCCGTTGTCCTCGATCTTTAGGAGGGTCCAAATCTTATCGCCTTTAGCAACGACGCCGGTTCGGACGACGATCTTGCCGCCGCCCGGCATGGCGTCGATCGCGTTGTTGCAGAGATTGACGATGACCTGTTGTACCATGTTCTTGTCGCCCATCATGGACGCTACGGCGCCCAACTCCTTCGATAGCTCGACCGAATTCACGCGCGCCTGCGCCTCAATGATGCCGAGGGTGTTCGTCACGGTCTCATTAAGGTCGAATTCCACCATTTGAGCTTTGTCCTGCCTTGAAAAGAGGAGAAGATTCTGGACCAGAGTCTTGCAGCGCAAGGCTTCGCGCTCGATAGACCGAAGAGGCATGGCGAGCGAATCATCCTCTTTGATGCGTCTGACCGCGCTGTGAGCGAATCCCAGTATGATTCCCAGTGGATTATTGATCTCATGGGCGACGCCGGCGGCAAGCTGCCCCACGGCGGCCATCTTCTGGGATTGGAGGGCCTGGGCCGTGCGCTCCCGTACGCTTCGTTCGAGCCCCGCGTTCACGTCGCGCAGCCTCAGGAACAACATGACGAGAGCCAGGACGCCCCCCAGACCGAGCGAACCGAACAGGAAGAACGTGGCGCGCAGCTCATTTCGAGTCTGGGTGACCAAGAAGTCCAGTGGACGGATCACCTCCAAAACCCCCCTGACGTCCCCCTCCTTCCAGTCCCTCTTCGGACTCGCGGGATGAGCATTGTGGCAGGCGACGCAGCTCGGCCGCATGCGATCGGCCGTGGCATAACGCAGAGCGAGCTGTCCCTCGAAGTTCTCGAATCGATAGAAGGACGCCTCCGGGAAACGCCGGAGATACTCCAGCGCCTCTGTCTCGAAGGCGTCCTTCGGTCCGCCTTCCGCCTTGCGCCAGGGGAACGGATATTCGCTGTAGAGCCTGGCCTTCATTCCCCCGCGCTGTTGGCCGATCCGCCGCGCCAACTCCATGCTGAAAGTGGCGGGAAGCGGAATGGCTCCGTCTTTAGCGGCGTAATCATGCGTAACGGGAATTCCGTGGAGTCTGACCCGCTCTACGACCTCGGAGGTGTACAAGGTGCGGACTTCTCTTAAAGCCTCTGCATAGAGAGTGACGCCCTGAAGACTGGCCGTGCGAATGAGTTTGGTGGAAAATCGGGAGAGATGCCACGCCGTGACTCCCATGCTTGTTGAAAACAGAGCGGCCAAGATCAGGATCGTATGCGCATAAAAAAAGCGCTCGCACCGATCTCGAGCGTCCCGGACGCGCGTCAACATGGAATCACCCCGACTACCCGGATTGGGGGCGCGCCGGATCGATCGCGTGGAAGCGAATGGAGAAAGTCGTTCCTCGTCCGACCTCGCTCTTCAGCGCGATCGTGCCTTTGTGCTTTTGTATGATCTCGTAGACCAAGGAGAGTCCGAGTCCGGTCCCTTTCCCGACCTCCTTGGTCGTAAAGAACGGATTGAATATCTTATCCTGAATATCATTGGGTATTCCGGACCCCGTATCTTGAACCTCGAGCACGACGTATCGTCCATCCGTCGTGGCGTCGCTCCGGGTCCGGACCGCGATCTTGCCGCCGCCGGGCATGGCGTCCATCGCGTTGCTGCATAGATTGACGATGATCTGCTGCATCTGGCTTTTGTCGCCCAGAAAAGGCGGCAGAGCGCCCGGCTCGATGGAAATCTCTACCGCTTTCACTTTCGCCTGAGCTTCGATGATATTGAGAGTGTTCCGGACAGTCTCATTGAGATCTATCTCTTGCAGCTGCGTCTTGCTTTTCCTGGAGAAGACCAGGAGATCCTGGACCAGATTCTTGCAGCGCAAGGCTTCGCGCTCGATGGATTTGGGGGGCAGGAGCAGCCGATCGGAAGGCTGCGCCTGTTTCACTGC
>JACQBA010000002.1 GCA_016194745.1 Elusimicrobiota bacterium | reverse complement strand
TAACGCCTTTGACGAAGTCCTCGGCGTCCTTGTGCGGCTTTTCTTTCTCGTTCATAAGCCTCCATTTTACCGGCTTACGAACGCCTGTTCTCGTCTATTATTCAAACGGCTGAAAATTCCACTAGGCGCTGAAACTCAACAATGATTGGAATTTGCGGCCCGCCTTCTTGAACCGTATTATTGGCGGCGGCGCACACTTCTTTGAAACCGATGACGTTCATTTCAAACTCGGAGTCTGGCCAATGGAGCTTGCCGTGAGGAGCGATGCTCTCGCCGTAGGGGATGAGATCCACTTTGACGGCACCCTTTAGGAGTCGGTGCTCCGTTCTTGTGTCCTCTTTGAAGGCTTGCTCGATCAGCTTCGCGCGGAGAGTGCCAAATGCGGCCCAATCCGGCACATAGATCGCGAAGTCGGCGTCGTTGGTCCTTCGGAATCGCGGATAGTCCGGGCCAATCTCTGGGCTCAACTCGGAGATTAGCGCGCCGACTAGGACGCATTTGATGCCTAGGCTTTCGGCCGTTCGGTAAACGTCTAGAACGGCTTTCTTAAGTTCGCTGTCCAAGTGGAGCCTCTTGCTCGATTCGTTCGTAAATCAGATTGGCGGTTTCTGCTTCTCGCGCGCCTCCATCGTTCAGCAATTCGGCATAGATTAGGAGGGGTCTGACGAGAGGCGGCAGGCCAGCAACTTCCGGACGGCCAAGAGCATTGGGCCCGAAGAGTCTCAGCAGGATTACGTTGCCGTTGTTGTCCGGCAGCATGGGCTCTTTTTTTAGTTCTTGCTCGGCAATTTCATCTACGAATAACGCGACCGTGTCCGGCTCAAGATGCCGAGTCAGTTGCTTTGCGGCCATCCCCCCGGTAAGCGCCCATAGAGCTTGCGTGTTTCTTAGACGTTCTTGAATTGCGGCCTGGACTGCGTCCGGATGATTTTGCCGGTGCCGGTAGCGGCCTATAATGCAGTGTGGCCGCAGCTTAAGCGCGTAGCCGCGGACGAAGGTGTCGATCATGTTCTTAACGTCCCCGAAGCGTCTCGTCCCATGGGGGCCGGGTAGCAGCATGCGCGCGAGCATGAGCTCATGCATGACTTTGTGCGCTGTTCCGAGGGCCACGTTGGCTTGTTCGGCGATAACGCGAAGCGGTTGGTCGATGAGTTGGGGCTGCGTCAGCAGAAAGTGGAGGATCTTAAGCCCGCCGACTTCCATCAACCTACCTGGTTCGGGGCCAATATACGCCGTCAGACGTTTCCCCCGGATATCGATAAGCATATGAGGAGGGTTCCAGAGGTAGGCGTTGCCTGCGGTATCGACAAAGTAGGCTCCGGCTTGCCGCAACTCTTCGGCTACGGCTTCCGGAATCCATTTTGCGAATAGGATGACTTTCTCGTTTTTGGCGGCGTATCTACGGGCTTGAAATAGGAGGTGAAGGGTGGCTGCCCTCGTGAGGACGTTTGCCTTGCATTCTCCCACGATTTCGACCTGCGGTTGAGTGGGGAGTCTTAATCTAAAGTCTGGGCGGCCTCTTTCTTCGCGCGGTTGAAAATTGACGATGACGTCCTTGCCCAGGAAGCCCTTAAGGGTTTTCAGGCAAGGTTTCATCACCTCGTTCTCTAAAACTATATTGTTCATCGTCAATGAACATTGTAATATAGTGAACGTCCGCTGTCAAGAGCCCTTTCCGGGAGACGACTGATTTACTGGTTCCTTCGACCAGCGGGATTGTTCGTGCAACGATCTCCCTCCGTATGAGTTGATTACGCCCAGCCGTTCAATCTCCGTCGCGACATTGAAAAAACTCTCAGCGCGCAGAAAGAAGCCGTCATTTGGCCGGCGGACCCCCTTCGTAATGCCCAGGTATTCATGCAGCGGCGAGTGCGAAATCCGCGTCCCAAACCGGAAGTTCTTCGTTCCTCCTTCCGGATTGAACCCGGCGGCGACGGCGATGGCCTCGAGTAATGTCGATTTCCCCGCGCCATTCTCGCCGACGAAGAAGGTGATTGCCGGGTGGATCGCGAGAATACCGAGACTGCGTATGGCGGGAAGCGAAAACGGATAGGCGTCGAAGCTCGGTACTTTAGTCCGCATCAGGCGAACTTCGATCGCGAATTGGTTCGAGACCATGCCATTATTACGTAATTGAGCGGGCGACCGGTGCTTCAATAACTTGGTTCGTGCCTTTCTTGGAAAATTGACTGCGCCCGGCAGGACTTGAACCTGCGACCACCCCGTTATGCTTCCCACTCCGAGTTTCCCCGGCCGCGAACGCTCGCGTTGTAGGCTGGACTATATCATGCCCCTCGCGGGGCCTAGGCGTATAGTCTCTGAACCTTCCCGCCATTGGCGGGCTTGGCTGCCGATTGCCCAATCCGGGAGATTTTTGGCCGTCGCGGCTGCCGTTTCCGGCTACGCTGTGGCTCTCCCGGCGTTAAGGGTATTCCGGCAATTTGCCCAGTTATCCTCCGCCGATTCCTCGACGTGGAGCCCTAACTTGAGCGGGGCGCTCTAACCCACTGAGCTACGGGCGCATCAAACGGTATTCTACTACTTTGCGGCGAGTGCAAAGAGGAATGCCGAAGTCATAGCCTAAGCCAAGCAGAAGAGTGAACCGTTCGGAGGGTCGCGCTCCGTGGTCGTATAGTTATTAAGGTCCATCCCAATGATCAAGGAGTTTCCAGCAATGCTAGTGGTGAAATAAGTACTCTAAAATCTGGTCCTGCCTCCAGACAAGAATCTTCTTGAACAGCCCCTCTGTGTAATCTGCAAACTTCCCGCGGAGATCGTCTACGAGCGCGCGATCGTATTCTATCACTTGCCGACGGGCGCGGGTCCAACGAACTAATCGAGGAACGCGACGCCGGAGGCGGTGAACGTGACGGTGGGAACGGGTTCCTTTACTTTTTCGATCTCGGCCTTGGGGGCGCCGGCGTCCTTCAGGTAATGCTTGGCGTCCTTGACCGGCACGGTGTCGCGGAAGACGATGCCCTGCGCGCGCACGCGCTTGCCCTTCGAGTTCTTCGGCACGAAGAAGGCGTAGTCCTTGAAGGTGACGCGCGCTTCCCGCTTGTCGTCGCCGATCATCATCCAGCAGCCTTTCTTCTGGCAGACGCTGCGGACGTGGCCCTCGACCAGGATCTCCTTGCCGTGGTACTTCTCCGGTTTGGTCAGCGCGTCGGCAAGCTCGACGGGCTGGGTCAGCGTGATCGCGGAGCCGAAGGACTTCTTTTCGGCGGCGCCGGCCGAAAGGGGGAGCGACAGCGCGACGAGGGCCGCGGCGGACCAGGATCGGATCACGGTGAGAGTATAGCGGATTGCCGTCGGGAAAAAGAAGGCCGCCGCCGCGCTGCTGGGAGGGCGCACGCGGCGACGGCCTGAAGCGGGATGCTGCCTATTGGGTATCGTCACCTCCCCCGTCATCAGGTTTTCGCGGATGACCTTGCCGGTGACCTGCGGCGAGGGGTGCGGCGTTGACGGGGCTTGGGATCATCACGCAGTGGGAGTATGGCGCGAACGCCCGTTGGGTGGGCGTGCGAATTCCGTGGAAATCCCGTAGCCGGCGCCGAGCGCCTAGTCGACCTTCGGCCGCCAGCCGGGCCCGCGCAGGGGGCGCCCGGCCATGGCGCCCGTCGGCTTTCCTTTCTCGAAGGCCGCCTGTCCGTTGACGAACACGTACTCGACGCCGACGGACTGCTGGTTCGGTTTCTCGAACGTCGCGTGGTCGATGATCGTCTTGGGGTCGAAGACCGCGACGTCGGCGAAGAAGCCGGGCTTGAGCAGCCCGCGCCCCGCGAGGCCGAAGCGCTGGGCCGGCATCGAGGTCATTTTGCGGATCGCCTGCTCCATGGAAAAGAGTCCGAGCTCGCGCGAGTATTTCCCGAGGATGCGCGGGTAGGAGCCCCAGCCGCGCGGATGGACGTACGGCCGGTAGTTGGGCCCGTCGAGCTCCGCGATCTGCCAGTCGAGGCAGAAGCTCGCCCACGGCTGCGACATCGCGACGCGGAGATCGTCCTCGTGCTGCGTGAAGTAGATCGCGCCGGCGCCGCCCTCGTTGTCCAAGATGAAGTCGAGCAGGGCGTCCATCTCGGTCTTGCCTTGCGCCTTGGCGATCTGCGCGATGGTCTTGCCGCCGAACGTGCGGAGTTCCTCCTTGGGGACCTTCGCGACCATGACGCCGGCGGCGCCGCCCGAATTGAGGTAGAGGTTCTCCCAGCCGTCGTGATGCTCGGCCAGGTCGCCCGCGATCTTCTTTCGCGTCGCCGGGTCGCGCAGGCGCGCGAGCATCTTCTCGCGTCCGCCTTCCGACGCCCACGGCGGCAGCGCGGACGAGAGCGACGTCGCGCCCGCCGTATAGGGGTAGACGTCCGCCGTCACGTCCTGCCCCGCGTCCCGCGCGGCCTGGATCTTGGCGACCACTTTCGGCATCGTGCCCCAGAGCGGCTTGCCCGCGACTTTGAGGTGGAAGATCTCCACCGGGACCTTCGCCTCGCGCCCGATCTTGAACGCCTCGTCGAGAGCGTCCATGATCTGCCGGCCCTCGTTGCGCGTGTGGGTGGCGTAGATGCCGCCGTGGCGGGCGACGACCTTGGCGAGGGCGATCAGCTCGTCGGTCTTGGCGTAGTTGTCCGGAGGATAGATGAGCGCGCTCGAGAGGCCTAAGGCGCCCTGGCGCATGGCCTCGTCGACGAGCGCCTCCATGGCTTTGAGCTCACCTGCGGTCGGCGCCCGGTTTTCGTCGCCCAGGATCGCCTCGCGAACCTGGCCCGCGCCGACGTTCGTGCCGAGGTTGATCGGCGTGCCGGTCTTCTCGAGCCTGCGGAAGTAGCCGTCCAAGTCTTTCCAATCGACGGTCAGCTTTTTCTCGGCGAGGTACTGCTTGAGCTCGAGGAGCGTCTTCTCCGTGTGCGGCGCGATCGAGCCGCCCTCGCCGGTGATCTCGGTCGTGATCCCCTGGGACAGCTTGCTGAGCGAGCGGTGGTCGACGAGCAGGTAATACTCGGATTGCCCCAGCACGTCGATGAAGCCGGGCGCCACGACGAGTCCCGAGGCGTCGATCACGCGCTTGGCGTCCGCGGCTCCAAGGCGGCCCACGGCCGCGACGCGGTCGCCCGAGATCGCCACGTCGGCCTCGAACCACGGGTTGCCGGAGCCGTCCATGACCCGGCCGTTGCGGATGAGGACGTCGTAGCGCTGGGCGGAGGCGAGCGCGGGAAGGAGGGCGAGAGCGGCGGCCAAGAACGTTCGCATGAGTCGAGCATACGCCGGCCTCACGGAAATTTCAATGGGTCGCGAAGTAATGTATCCTCCCGGGATGCGCCTCCTCGCCGCCCTGCTCCTCGCGGCCGCCGCGGTCCGGCCCGCCGGGGCCCAGACCGACGTCATGCCGATCTCCGACGTGCAGGTGCGGGTGTCCTCCGCCTCGGTCAAGGAGCTGGATTGCCATATGCGCCCGTTCTCGATGGAGTACACGCGCGGCGTCGGGCGGAGCTACCGGAAGATCTCGCGCGAGATGATCGTCGAGGGCTATGACCCGCGGCCAATCGCGGTCGGGGTGTTCGCCATGATCGTCATGGTGCCCTTCGCGATCCTCTCCCCGTTGGGAGACCTGGTCGTCGCGCCCATGCGCCGTGAGTGCGATTTCGTCGTCGAGGTTCAGGGCGGCCTCTCGCGGTGGGCCGGGCAGCCTCCCGAGAGCGCCCGGGTGGCCGTCCAGACGAGGAACGTCCTCGACCCCGGGGTCCAAGGCGTCGCCCCGCCGGTGTTCTTCTCGCGCGATTTGGCCGCCGCCGCGGACGGCAACGGGCGCTTTTCGCTCTCGATCCCGGGCCACGTGGGAAGCGACGCGAACTACGAGATGCACTGGGCCGTCAACGGCCTCGAGTCCGGCGCCGTCGTGCTGACGAAGGCCGGAGGCCGCTTCGTCCTCGCCGAGCCCGAGGCCGCCTTCGGCTCGCCCGTCCAGACGCTCGATCCCATCGAGATCATCCCCGCCCGCAAGAAGCGCTAGATCCCGGCAAGGCCCTAATAGCGCGACGGGTCCTGTCGCCGATGGGACCCATCGGCCTCTGCTCGCCGCGCTTCGCGCGGTCTGCGCACCCGGCCGATCCGACCCATCGACGCCACCCGTCGCGCATTTTGTGGAAGCTCCCGAGTCTCTCATGAAAGCGAAAAACCGGCGCCGTGGGTGGCGCGATGGGTCGGATCGGGCCGAGGAGCAACCGGCGCGAAGTCGCCGGGGCGGCCGCAGGCCCGATGGGCCCCATCGCGACAGGACCCGCGGCGCCGGTTTTTCGTAATAGCGGTTTTCGGCGGGAGGCGGGACGAAGGACCTAGAATCAAGTAAGCCGTTTAGCTGGGTCTAGGCGGCATCTTGGACCGTGGTCGTCCGACGGGGAAAATGGAACCCTATATAGTCCATGATTTCCGCGCGACTCTGGGCCGTGGCCGCCGCGTTGGTCCTTGCCGCGTCCGCTCGCGCCGCCGGCGACGCCGAGTATGCCCATGTTCTCCGATACCTCGAATCCTTGGGCGAGGCGGAGCATCCGCCGGAGCCGACGCTGTACGAGGGCCTGCCCGCCGAGCTGCCCGCGGATTTCCTGGAGCGCGAGCGCTTCCTTTCGTTCGAGGAGCTGCCGCAATCCGAGGCGCGCCGCATGCGCGCGCCGAGGCCCTACGCGCTCGCGCCCATCGCCGCCAGCCTGAAGGTCGACGGCGAGGCGATCGATCCGATGGACCGGGCCGCCCAGCGCAGGATTTTCGAGGAAAGCGTGTACGCGATGATCCCGCCGGGGACGAGCATCCGCGTCTCGGGCAAGCCGCCGCGCGAGACGTGGGAGTACCCCGTCGGCACGACGGTGGCCCATCGCATCGGCCTGCGCTCCCTGCCGCCGCGGGTCTTCGAGCTGCGCATCGCCCGCAAAGTGGCGGCCGGCCGCTGGGCGTTCGGCAGCTACTCGCCGCGCGACGTGGACGATCCGGCGCCCGCCTCGGCGCTCCATCTCAACACCTATCCGGGTCATCCGCCGTCCGCGTTCACGGCCAGGCTCGCGGAGTCCGGGCCTTCGTCGCGCATCGAGCTCGTCCGCATCCGCCTGTCGACGTGCCAGGGCTGCCATTTCGCCAACTCGACCGCCGACTACCAGTACGAGCGGCGGCGCGAGGACGGCTCGCTCGACGTCTGGGGCTCGATCGGCGCGACCGGTCCGTGCGGGTTCGTCCCGAACAACCCGGGCGCCCGCGAGGGATGGGCGCGCGCGTTCGCTCTCGCCAACGGCGGCAGGAGCCCGTTCGAGTGATACTGTTTTGTTGCCGTTTTGCGGCCGCCTCGCGCGTAGACTATATACGGATGCGGCGTTGGGAAGCAGCCATGACATCGTTGATCGCGTTCGGACTCCTCCTCTTCGGCTTGGGTGCGCCCGCCTATGCGGCGACGGCGGCGCAGGAGTGCCGCGCCGAGGCGCGCAAGAAGACGAAGCAATCCCTCGAGGAACTGAAGAAGCAGCGCGCGGCGGCCCTGCGCGCCCTTCGAAGCAGCCCCGGCTGGAAGGCGCTTCCGGCGGACGAGCAGGAGGCGCAGGTCCAGGCGATCAAGGACAATTTCAAGGCTCTCGAGCGCGTGATCCGGGCCGAAGGAAAGGCGAAGGAAAAGGCCTGCTCCGCCGACGGAGACGGCTCGCCTCTCGGCGAAGAGCCTACAATTGAGATAAACTTATCGGATGGAGACGGGGGGAACTAGGTCGTTGCTTGACAGGGGTCGGTTTTGAGCTTATCCTTCGTAAGGAGCCCCATGAGGAACCAGAAAGCGCTCTTGTTGGAATTCGAGCGCGGCGAGCCCGTGCTTCGCCTGCGGGTCGCCAATCCCGAACGCTTCCGCAAGGTCTCCTACGCGGCGCGCTTCCGCCTGTTCAAGTTCCCCCACGGCGCCCTCCTCGCCTGCATCATCGAGCTGCACGATATCCCGGGCCGCCCGTTCTACATCCACCGCGTGCATGATCTTTCGGACCCCGAGGCCGCGAAGTATCTCAAGGCGCTCGTGGGCGCCGGGCGCTGGATCGTCGCCTTCGACAGCCGCGGCGAGATGCCCGGGTTCAAGCGGCCTCTCGCGGTGCCGCACCGCGTCGCGCTCCACGCTCTCTTGCGCGACGGCGCGGCGTACAACGCCGCCGTGGGCTCCACCGACGGCGCCGCGGCGCTCGCCGACTTCTACAAGCGCTACGAGACGTGCCTTGAGGAGACGCGGGGCGGAGCGGTCGAGGCGTGGGACCGCGTGGACGCGTGGCTCGCGGCGCGGCGCCGCCGTCTCGACGGGGCCGGGCTGATGCGGCGCTTCGTATCCCGGCTCTGGGGGCGGGCGTGAGCGTGAAGCGGCAGACGATGTCGCTCGTGCGCTTTCGCCTCGTCGGCTCGCACTCCGGGCCCCCTTCCATGACGCTGCCGACCTTGTGCGGCTGCTGCGGCATGGACGCCGACACGCGCAGCGACGTCCGCATCCGCTCGCTGTGGCCGCCGGGCCGCTGGCGGGCGCGGGTGCGCCTGCCGTACTGCTCGGTCTGCGTCGCCCACTTGGAGACGCTCGGTTTCCGCCGCCGCGCGGTGCGCGCGGTCGCGGGCCTGGCGGGCGCGGCGGTGTTCGCGTCCACGCTTTGGGCGTTCGGCGCCGATCCCAAGCCGACCGCCGCCTTCGGCGTCGCGCTGCTCGTGGCCGGCGCCCTGACATACGCCTACGCGAACATCCTGCTGCGCCTGCTGCCGCGCGCGGCGGCGCTCCTGCCGGGCCGGCGCCTGACGCGGCATTCGGCGTGCACGCTCCCGCTCGAGCTGCGCATTTCCAGACCGTGGCTCGGCGGCTTCAGCGGCAAGACGGTCGTCTTGATCACCTCCGCCAACCCGAAGTTCACGCTTGCTTTCCGCATGGCGAACGCGGCCGCGATCGAGTCGGAGCAGCCGCTGGACGCCGAGACCGTCCGCCTCGCGAACGGCCTGTGGCAGGTCGTGAGCGTCGCGGCGTCCGCGTCGCGCGTCGATTCCATGGCCGCGAGGCCGGCGGCGAGCCGCAAGGCGCGCCAAGTCTCCCTGGAGTACCAAGACGATCTTCCGGCGTGGCGCATCCGCGTCCCGAACCCGGAACATTTCGAGGGCGTGCGCTATACGGTCGAGTGCCGCCTATTTAAGCTGCCGCAGGGGGCCGTCCTCGCCTCGCTGCTCCGGCTCTACGACGTGCCGACCCAGCCGTACTTCGTTCACCGCGTCTTGGATTTGAGCGACGCCAACGTGCAGAAATACATCGATCTCCTGGCCGAGACCGGGCGCTGCGTGCTGATCTTCCAGAGCACCGGGCAAAGGCCCGGCTTCGACCGGACGATCGAGTTCGAGCAGGAGCCGTCGCTCTCGTCGCTGCTCAGCCAGGGTCTCGGCCACAACGCGACGCGCGAGTCGCTCGACGGCGCCGCGGCGCTCGAGGTCTACCTCAGCCTCTTCGACAAAGGCGTGCGCGACACCAAAGGCGACATCCCGAAGGTGTGGCACGGGATCGAGTCGCGCATCACCCCCGCCGAATCCTGACCGGGAACCGGGTCTTGGTCATAGGAAGATGAAGAGGGCGGCGGCCCAGAGCCAGCCGGCGGCGGTGACCATCAGCGCGCCGTTGAACCAGCGGGGGCGGTATTTGAAGACGACGACGGAGCTCCCGCGCGGCACGCGCACCGCTCGCTGCACGTAGTTGACGCGCTCGACCCGCTCGCGCTTCGTGTCCACCCAGGCGCGCCAGCCGGCGTCCCAAGCGTCGGTCACCACGAGCCAGCCCGCCGCGGGCGTCTTCGTCTCGATGATGATCCGGTTCGGGGAATACTCGACCATGCGGATCCGGCTGTCCTCCGCCGTGTCGGAGAGCGTGCCGGCCAGCGCGCGGTCGTGCACGGCGATGGAGGTCAGCAGGTCCCCGGCGTCCTTGCCCGAGATGTCCGCGACCGCGCGCTCCTCCGGGACAAAGACGGCGTCGTGTGCGACGTACGCCTTAGGAAAGGCCTGCGGGTTGCCGAACACCTTGGCCGTCGACTCGCCGATCGGCGTGAACTTCGAGCGCGGCAGGTCCCAGAGCGTGAGGACGTAGCGGATGCCCAGCACGTCCATCCACGGCGACAGGGGGTCGGCGGAGACGCGCGCGAGGACGGCGTCGTAGCGGGCGTAGCGCAGCTCCTCCTGCCCGTCGGCCGCGTAGAAGCCGTACGTGAGCGCTAAATTCGGGTGCAGCACGTCCTTGAACTTGAGCCAGGCCTCGAGCGGCGTCTTGCCCGGCATCTTGAGCGTCGAGCGCGTGCGCGGGGTCAGAATGATCCGGTCGGTGGCGGCTTTCTCGCGCAGGAGGTCGCGGACCGGCGTGTCGCGGGCGTACACCGCGGGATCGGTCCAGACGAGGCCGCGCCAGCCGAACACGAGCAGGTCCGCCGCGCAAAGGCCGGCGAGCCACGCCCCGCGCCGCCCCGCCAGCGCGTCGGCGCCGAGTCCGGCGAGGACGGCCAAGGCGAAGCACGGCAGATAAAGAGCTTGCGCGGGGAAGCGGAACCAGCCGAGCGGCGGGATCAGGCGGAACATGAGCTCGTAGAAGGGAAGGTGCTTGCCCAAGGACAGGAGCGCTCCCGCGGCCGCGATCGCCGCAAACGGCGCCCAGCGCTCCCGCGGGCCCCGCAGCGCCAGGGCGGCGAGGAGCAACGCGAAGGGGCCGACGTAAAAGCCTACCAGATGAGGGTCTCCGCTCGTGGGCGTGAAATACAGGCTCCATTGGGGCCCGAGGAGCATCGCGAGGAACTCCCAAGGCCGGATCGAATAGGCCGTCGCCCACTCGTAGCCCAGCTTCGAGGCGCGCACGGACTCGGTGGCGAATTGGGCGGAGGGGAGAAGCTGCACCGCGGCCAAGACGGCGGCGAGGGACAGCATGACGAGGAGCAGGGCCGATCCTTTGACCCGGTCCGGCGAGGCGGCGATCCAGAGGGCGAGCGCCGCGCCCGAGTAGAGCGCGAACTGCGGATGCCCCGCGAACACCTGCAGCGCCAGCGCCGCCGCGCCGACCGCGATCCAGCCCGGCCGCTCGCGCGCGCGCGCGAGGCTGAGGAACATCGGCGGCAGCCACACGTAGCTGTGCAGCTGGCTCGGATAGGCGTAGCGCAAGATGAAGTTCCCGTTCAAGGAGAAGACGATGCCCGCGGCGAGCGCACCCGTCTTGGAGGCCCCGAGCCGGCGGAGGAAGGCGTACATGAAAAGGCCCGCGAGCGCGGTGTGCGCCCACGCGCTCACCGCCACCGCGCGCGCGAAGGGAAGGACCGCCTGCAGATAGGTGAAGGGGTAGAACACCGCCGACTGCATGTTCGCCATGAACGGCACGCCGCCGTAGATGTAGGGATTCCAGTACGGGAAGGCGGAGGCGCGGAGACAGCGCCGGAGGAATTCCGCGTTCGGGTAGAAGAGGAAATAGAGCGTGTCGTAGAACAGCGCGCTCCGGCCCCATAGCGCCTTGAGCCACAGCGCCGTCGCCAGGCCCGCCAGAATCCACAGTGGCGCCGTCCTGTCCGCGAACCGGGCCGCGGCGTCCCTCCACTCCTTCGTCGGCATCAGGGCCATGTTATATTTTGTTGTATAGTCGATGCATGACGCGCGAGAAAGCGGTGGTCTCCTGGAGCAGCGGCAAGGACAGCGCCTACGCGCTCCATCGCGTGAGGACGGAGGGGCGCTTGGAGGTCGTCGCGCTGCTGACGACGGTGACCGAGGCCTACGCGCGCGTCGCGATGCACGGCGTGCGGGAGTCGATCTTGGACGAGCAGGCGCGCGCGGCCGGGCTGCCCCTCGAGAAGGTGCCGATCCCGTCCCCGTGCCCCAACGCCGTCTACGAGGAGCGCTTCGAGGCGGCTCTCTCGCGCTGGAAGGCCCGCGGCGCGACCAAGGTCGTGTTCGGCGACCTGTTCCTCGAGGACATCCGGGCGTACCGCGAGAAGCAGCTCGCGCGCGTCGGGCTCGAAGGCGTCTTCCCGCTTTGGCGGCGCGACACGGCCGAGCTCGCGCGCGCGATGCTGCGCGAGGGCTTCCGCGCGACGCTCGTCTGCGTCGACCCGCGCAAGCTCCCCGCCGCCTTCGCCGGACGGGCGTTCGACGAGGCTCTGCTCGCGGACCTGCCCGCCGGGGTCGATCCGTGCGGCGAGAACGGGGAGTTCCATACGTGCGTGCACGGCGGTCCGGTCTTCAGCCGGGATATTCCGGTGAGCCCGGGAGAATCGGTGCTGCGGGAAGGCTTCGCCTTCGCGGACCTGCTGCCGGCAGGGGCCGCTCGATCCGCTTAATTTTCGCCGATCTCGGCGTCCCAATAGGCGCGGTCGATGAGCTTCTGCCAGCTCGCGCGGATCGGGATGGGAGAGGAGAGGACCAGGCTGCGCATCCCGCCCCAATTCGGCTTGGTGGGCGACACGAGCAGGTTCATCCCGGCCTCCTTGGGAAGCCGGTTGCCTTTCTTGGTGTTGCAGGGGATGCAGGCCGTCACCACGTTGTCCCAGCTCGAGTCCCCGCCGCGCGAACGCGGCACGACATGGTCCAAATTGAGCTCGGACGTGCGGAAGCGGCCGCCGCAGTAGCAGCAGCGGTGGCGGTAGTGCTCGTAGAGGTTGCGCCGCGTGAAGACGACCTCGCGCTGGGGCATCCGGTCGTAGCGCGTCAGGCGGATGATCTCGGGCACCGCGATGCGCAGGCTGGGCGAGTGGACGAAGCCGGCGGGATGCTCCGACATGACGGCCGAGAGCTCGGCCCAGGAGGCGAAGTCGTAGGTGACGAGGTCCTCGTCGACGACCTCGGCGTGTCCCTGGTAGACCATCGACAGGGCCTTGCGCCAGTCCGCGATATGGACGGCGTAGAAGTTGCGGTTCAGGACGAGCGCGTGAGACATCCTTTATATTTATACCACTTTATGCGGCCTTCCTACTCGGGGTATAATGTAGAGATCATGTCTCGTCGGGAAACCACGCTCCTGGTCGACGGCTCCAACGCGGTCCACGCGTTGTTCGGCCCTTTTCGCGCGCCCCGCGACGCGGACGCGTGGGAGCGCGAGCTCGTGCGCCGCGTCGAGGCGTGGGTGGCGGGAAACCCGCCGTCCGACGCGGAGGTCGTCTTCGACGGGGGCTGGCGCAAGGTGTCCGCGGGCGGCGGCGTGCGCGTCCTGTTCGCCGAGGGCTCCACGGCCGATGCCGTCATCCTCGAGCGTGCGCGCGCCCTGCGCCACTACAAGCGAAAGGTCACGGTGGTGACCTGGGACCGCGATCTGGCCGACGCCTCGCGGGCCGAGGAGGCGCGGGTCGCGGGCCCCGAAGTCCTGATGGCCGCGTCCGGGCGATGAAGCGCCGCGTCCTCGCCGCTTTCCGGCTGAGCGTGCTCGCCGCCGCCGCGGGCTGCGCGGCGCCGCGCCAAACCAAGCCCCCGTCCCCGCCTCCCGTGCCGCCGCCGGGCCCCATCGCGATCCCGGGGCGTCCCGTCCGGCCGCCGATGGCCGCGGTGCCGCCCGCGGCGCAGTCGCTCGTCCGTTCGGCCAAGGCGTACATCGGGATGCGCGAGCCCAAGGACGCGCCGACCGACGGGCCCGATTTCGTCCGCCGCGTGTTCGCCCAGAACGGCATCCCGCTGCCGCGCAAGACGGAGGAGCTCTCCCTCCTCGGCCAGCGCGTCGCCTCGGCGGAGGAACTGCGCTCGGGCGACGTCGTCTTTCTGTCGGAGTCGCCGTCGAGCCGCATGATCGACCGGGTCGGCATCTACCTCAGCGACGGGGTCTTCATCCATTTCGTCAATCCGAGCGTCGGCGTCGTCGAGGAGAGCCTCGACACCGAGTTCTACCGCCGGCGCTACCTGACGGCGCGGCGCATCATCCCCTGACGCCATGCGGGTGAGGATCGAGGGCGACTGGGTCGAGGTCCCCTTCGAGGTGCAGCTCGAGCACGCCGGCGGCCGCCTCGACTCCTTCCTGGCGGCGCGGCTGCATCGGTACTCGCGCGCCGAGGTGCAGCGGCTCATCGACGACGGGAAAGTCCTGCGCCCCGGCCGCTCCGTCAAGGCGTCCGCCCGGGTCGTCAAGGGCGAGACGGTGATCATCCGCTACGAAAAGCGCGACGAACCGCTCGCGCGTTACGACCGCCTGCCCGTGCTGTTCGAGGATGCGAGCCTGGTCGTGGTCAACAAGCCGTGCGACGTGATCAGCCACCCGACGGACCGCGTCGTGCGCAACAGCGTCACCTCGATCCTTCGCGGCCAGTACGGCGCGAGCCTGCACCTGGCGCACCGGCTCGACCGCGAGACGAGCGGCGCGCTCGTGCTCGCCCGGACTCCCGAGGCCGCGCGCTCGCTCATGACCCAGTTCCTGGGACGCACGGTGAAGAAGGAGTACCTCGCCGTCGCGGCCGGGCGCGTCGCGTTCGAGCGCAAGACCGTCGACCTGCCGCTCGGATTTGAGGGCGCGGAGATCAAGGTCAAGCAGGCGGTGGGCGCCGAGGGGGCCTCCCCGGCCGTGACCGACTTCGAGCGCCTGGGCGCGGCCGAGCGCGCGTCCGTCGTGCGCGCCGTGCCCAGGACTGGGCGCCTGCACCAGATCCGCGTCCACCTGGCCTCGCTCGGGCACCCGGTGCTGGGCGACAAGCTCTACATCGGCGAGGGGGAGGCCTACATGAAGGCCGTGCGGCGGGAGCTGACCCCGGCCGACTTGGAGGCGCTCGGCGCGCCGCGGCAGATGCTGCACGCCTGGCGGATCCGCCTCAACCATCCCCTCACCGGCGCGCCGCTCGAGATCGAGGCGCCCATACCCCAGGATTTCTCCGACTGCCTCGCCCGTCTGGGTCTGGAAAACGTAACATTCCCGGGCTATCCTCAGGAGGCATGGACGGCTTCCGGAGGCGCTGGCTCGCGTTAGCCGCAGCGGCGGCGTTCGGCGTCGCCGGGTGCGCCGGCCGCGCGCCCGCCAAGCGCGTCGACCTGCCCGTCCCGCCCAAAGCCAAAGCGGTCGTGCGGACCGCCAAGACCTACCTCTCCGAGGAAGAGAAGCACCGCAAGCAGCCCAGGGACTGCTCCGATTACGTCGGCCGGGTGTTCTCGGAAAACGGCATCTCCATGCCCCGCACGTCCGTCGAGATGTCCACGTTGGGGGAGCGGATATCGTCCTCGAGGGAGCTGCGGATGGGCGATCTCGTTTTCTTCTCGGGCTCCAACAAGAGCCGCATCGTCGGCCACGTCGGCATCTACATCAATAAGGGGATCTTCATCCACTTCAGCAACGAGCAGTCCGGGGTGACGCAGGACAGCCTGTATTCGGACTACTACCGGACGCGCTACCTCACCGCGCGCAGGGTCATCCCCTAGCGAAGACGCCAGTCGTCGACGGGCGTTACGTCCTTGGCCGGCTCCGCCAGGACGCGGGCGATGTCCATGTGCCCCCGGCGCACCGCCAGCATGATGGCGGTGTCGCCCTCGTCGGAGATCGCGTGGATGTCGGCGCCGCGCTCGACGAGCAGGCGGCAGACGTCCACGTAGGGCTGGACGCTCGTTTTCGTGATATTGTTCCAGGCGGCCTTGAGGGCCTCCTGCGTCGCGTCCTTGACGCAGATGACCCGGGCAAACTGGGTCGTGCCGGAGTGCATGGCGGACATGAGGGCCGTCTTGCCCTCCTTGTCTTTCGCGTTGACCTCCGCGTGCCGGTCCAAGAGGAGCTGGGTCATCGCGAGGTCGCCGTTGCGCGCGGCGACCATGAGCGCCGTTAGGCCGTCCTTGCGCTTGGCGTTGACCCGGGCTCCTTTGTCCAGGAGAAGGGCCGCGACGTTGGCGTGGCCGTGCAGCGCCGCCTCCATGAGGACCGTCCAGCCTTCCTTCGTCTTGGCGGAGACGGCGGCGCGGTGGCGAATGAGGAGGCTGGCCGTGGGATAATGGCCGTGATGCGCCGCTTCCATGAGGGGGGTTTTTCCGACGTCGTTGCGGGCGTCGACTTTCGCCCCGAACTCGAGCAAGAGGCCCACCACGGACGTGTGTCCGAGGCTAGCGGCGTCCATCAGGAGGGTCCAGCCGATCCGGTTGCGGACCTCGAGGTCCACGCCGAGCTCGAGCAGGCGCCGGATCTCGTCCTCGCGGCCTTCGTTGACCGCTTTCTTGAGGGCTTCCCAGCCTTCCCGCATCCGAAATCCCCGGGGTTTGGCCATGCCCCCAGTATAACGGAGGATCAGGCTTTAATCCACTCCCAGGCGGAGAGCCGGGCGCCGGATTTCTCGGCGTACTCGATGAAGCGCGCGAACAGCGGGTGGCCGCCGATCGTGGCGCTGTCGCCGAGGACGATGAGGAGCCGGCGGGCCCGGGTGATCGCGACGTTCATCCGGCGCGCGTCCTCCAGGAAGCCGACCTCGCCTTTGTCGTTGGAGCGCACGAGGGAGACGATGATGGCCTCCTTCTCGCGCCCCTGGAACCCGTCGACCGTGCCGATCTCGACGCCGGGCTCCGGCGAGAGCGACCTAAGCCGCCGGCGCTGGGCGCTGTAGGGCGTGATGACGCCGATGTCTCGCGGCTTGAGGCCGGCCTCGAGCAGTTCCTTCAGGATGCGCATCGCGAGGGCGGCCTCTTCCTTGTTGGACCGGCTCTGCATGACCTCGTCCCACTCCTCCTCGAAGCCGGCGCCGGCCGTGTCGACGAAGTGGAGCGGCGCCTCGGTCAGGGCGGTCTTGGAGACCTCGGGCAGCTCCGTGGAAAGATGCGCGCGGACGGAGTCGTCGGCGATGAGCTTGCCGTCGTAGAATTCGGAAGAGGGGAAATTCATGATGGTCTCGTGCATGCGGTACTGCACGCGGAGGAGCACCTGCAGGTCCTTGGGCAGCGCCTTCTGGAGCCGCTCGAACAGCGTGAGCGCGAGCCCCGCGTCGGCCGCTTTCTCGGAGTAGAGGGTCGGCGGCAGCTGGAGCGGGTCTCCGGCCAGGACGGCCTTTTTCGTCTGCAGGAGCGGGATCCACGAGAGCGGCTCCGTCGCCTGGCTCGCCTCGTCCAAGACCGCGAGGTCGAAGAGGTCCTTGCCCATCTGCCGCGAGATCGAGCCGTGGGTCGTCAGGACGACCTGCGCGTTGGAGAGGATCTCCTTCTCGACGGCCCGCTCGAGCTCCCTCGCCTCGCGCCAGAGCGCCTGGATCTCGCGCTGGCGCTCGTGCCGCTCGTCGTAGCCGAGCTGGCCGCGGTCCGCGCGCCGCGAGCGCTGGACCTGCACGCGCTCGCGGCGCGCGTCCAAGTCCGCGGCCTTCTTGGTATCCGGATGCGCCGCCGCCTGGGCCGCGAGGGTCGCGTGCCGGAGGGACTCCATGGTCCTCGCGGGATGGCCGAGCCGGACGATGCGCAGTCCCGAGTCGAGGAGCTTTTCGATAAGATTGTCGACCGCGACGTTCGAGGGCGCGGTGGCGAGGACGCGCTGCCCCAGCAGCGCGGCTTGGCGGATGATCTCGACGAGGACGGTCGTCTTGCCGGTGCCGGGCGGGCCGTGGACCAAGGCGAAGTCCTCGGCCGCGAGGGCGGCCGCGACGGCGTTCTTTTGGAATTCGTTGAGTCCCGCGTTGAAGTAGCGGAGCGCGGGCGCCTTCCCGCGCTCGGCTTTGACGGCGCCGAAGGAGACGTCTCTTAGGCGCGCGACGGGCTTTCTCTGGGCGAGGGCGACGTCCTGGACCGCCTTCCTCATCCGCTTGTGGGTGGCGTCGCTGCCGATCAAGTGGACGGTCCAGCGGCCGCGCGGCATCGGCTCGGGCAGCTTCGTCATCGCGACCTTGACGAGGAACTCCTCGACGTCGTAGAGGGTCCCGTCGAAGCGCTGGCCGGTCGGCGTCTCGACCGACACGAGGTCGCCGCGGTTCATCGCGTGGAAGGGCGAGAGGTCCTCCCCGGTCGAGGCGCGCGATAGCGCGAGGATCGTAAATCCCCCGTCCGCGGTCCCGGCCTCCTCCGCGAGGAGCCGCGTCACCGACTTGCCGAGCGCCTCGCGCTCGACCGCCGGCAGCCGCGCCAGCTCGAGCTTGTTCTGCTCGGCCTCCGCGCGGCGCTCGACCTCGAGGAGTTCCTCGAGCAAGCTGAAGCGCGCCTTCACCGCCTTCGCCGCATCCATTACCCTGATTCTATTACTTTTGGCATAATGCCGCCGATGAGCGGCAATTGGATCGACCGCCTCGAGCGGCGCTTCGGCGAGTGGTGCATCCCGCAGCTCGCGTTCTTCATCGTCGTGATGAACGCCGTCGTCTACCTGCTGAGCCTGCAAAAGATCGCCTTCCCCCTTCTTCTTTCTCTGGAGCCGCATCTGGTCTTTCAGGGCCAGGCGTGGCGGGTCTTCACCTTTCTGCTGATCCCGCCGCTCGGCCTGTCCATCCTGTGGATGTTCTTTTGGCTGTACCTGCTCTACGTCTACGCGGTCGCGCTCGAGCAGGAGTGGGGGGACTTCCGTTTCAACCTGTTTTACTTCCTCGGCGCGGCGGCGACCGTCGCGACGTCGCTCGCGGCCGGAGTGCCGCTGTCGAACACGACGCTCCACACGACCATCTTCCTCGCGTTCGCGGCCTTGTTCCCGGACTTCGAAGTGCTGCTCTTCTTCGTGCTGCCGGTCAAGGTCAAGTGGCTGGCGTGGCTGGCGTGGGCCGGCATGGCGCTCGGCTTCGTCCAGGGCGGCCCGACGACGCGGCTCGGGCTCGCCGCCGGGCTCGTCAACTACGCGGCGTTCTTCGGGCCCCGCCATTGGCAGGAATTCGAGCAGTGGCGGCGGCGCCGAAAGCTCTAGCGCCAGAGAGGGATCTATGTCCGAAAAAACGCGGGTCGTGATCACCGGAGCCACCTCCGGGCTGGGGAAGGAGATGGCCGTCCAGCTCGCGCGGCGCGGGTGGCGCATCGCGTTGACCGGCCGGCGCGAGGACAAGCTCAAGGAAGTCGCCAAGGCCGTCCAAGACGCCGGGGGCGAGGCGCTTATCCTCGTCGGCAGCGTGACCGAGCCCGCCGCGGTCAAGGCGCACTACGCGACGATCCGCGAGACCTGGGGCGGCGTGGATTGGGCGATCCTCAACGCCGGCATCGGCGACTCGGAGCACGGCCGGCGCTTCAACGCCGAGGCCGTCCGGCGCACCTTCGACACGAACGTGTTCGGCGCGGCCTATTGGATCGAGGCGGTGATCCCGGACATGCTCCGGGCCAAGCGCGGCGTCATCGCCGGGATCGCGAGCCTCGCGGCGTACCGCGGGCTGCCGCAGTCGGGCTCCTACTCCGCGAGCAAGGCCGCGCTCGTGACGTTGCTCGAGTCGACGCGCATCGACCTGCGCGGCACCGGCGTCGACGTCGTGACCGTCTGCCCCGGCTTCGTCAAAAGCGAACTCACCGCGCGCAACAACGAGAAGGACATGTGGTTCCTCCTCGAGACCGACGACGGCGTGCGGCGCCTGCTTGCCGGCATCGACCGCCGCAAGCGCGAGGTCCACTTTCCCTGGCAGCTGTCGCTACTCATGAAGTACGTGATCCACAACCTGCCGGGCTGCATCTACGAGCCGCTCGCCAAGCGTCTGATCAAGCGCGACAAGCGCCCGGCGGCGCCGGCTCCTACTCGAGCGTAAGGCCCTTACTGTTCCAGCAGCAGGAAGGCAAGTCTGCCGAGAAGCTCATCCTTTTCGGCGGCCGACTGCCTGCGTCCAGGACTGATTTTTGTGATTCGATCTCCTGGTAGGTGTCATCGTGGGTAGAATTGAGAAGATCGACAGCCTCGTTGGTCAGGAAATCTTCATGCGTTTGAAGATCGTACGCGTTGACCTTCATGGATTGGAGGGAAAAGACTAGAGTTAACCCACCAAGCTTTAAGACTTTTTTCAATATTCGTGGAAGCGTACCGAGAATGCTCAGGAAGAGCATGACGATCACCATGGCTCCGTGAGCATGGGTCGCGCCCTTTCGCCCTTCAGGCAAGAGCCCTAGCCCAAGCACCATGAAAACTGCCTTACAAATATCGTCTAGTGGCGTGTCTTTCCCAACAAACATAAACATCAATGGAACCGAAATGGGTACGGCTAATATGCCCCCAAGAAAAAAACCTAGAAGGGAATAGGTCCCGAAAAGTCGTTTTGATAGGCCGAAGAACATTGGGATTCCCCACACAAGTGCCAGCACCCATCCCATGATAAACGTGCCGATGCCAAAGTCTTCTCCCCCGGAGCGGCCGTGATACAAGAGATACTGTACAAGACAGTGAAGGTAAAGCCAGCCAACAGATTGTGCGAGCGCTAAGTACAGAGCACTCCGGATCGTGGCTGTCAAGTTTTGAGCTATGGCGACCATTTCCTAATGTCGGCTTGCGTCCAGCGGCCCTCTTGCATTCCAATCTGCAGGCCTCGCGATGCGCTCTCTCTACTCTCAGGGGAACCAGTCTTGAGAACCTTCAAAAGGGCCTTCGCTGCTCTTTCGTCGCCAATCTGAGCCAGATGCCAAGCTGCCCACTGGCGCACTCGAATGGACTTGTTTGTTCTAAGAGATTGCTCTAGCAAGATTGTTTTTTCTGCTGACGTTTTCTTAACCATATCCAACCGAAGAATAGCGAGATGAAGCGTAGCCTGCGCAGGTTCGCTTCGCGCGCTCGGGAGTTTATCGCGAATAATCTGACGTGCATCTTGAGCGTCCAAACTTTCCAACACATTGATACCTAGGTCTGCCGCATACTCGTTATTGATGACTGCGCGAATCGCACGTTGCTTTCCGCTCTGATCGCCCATTGCAGCCAATGCAATTGCCGCCGATAGTTGAACTACTGCCTGCTCCTTGGACGATTCAATAACTCGCTTCAGTATGGGTTTCAACGCCTGGTCCTTCAGTTGGCCGGCCTCAAGTAAGCAGTGAGAGCGAAAAGTCGCATCCTTATCAGTCAATACGCTTCGAAGTTCGGTGATCCGCTCGGTTGCTGACAGGCCTTCCATGAGGCGCCCGAAAGCCATCGCTCTCTTGCGTCCATCATGTTTAGTATCAGTGACATATGCCCGAAGCTCTGGTGCCGCCTCCTTCCCCAGAGAACGCAGCTTATTCCTCGCTGCGATCAATTCACCGCCTGATCGTGACCCATCAAGCGCTCGAAGCACCTCATCAATGGATTGATTCGTTCCATGCTTTTCTTGAGCTAATGCGGAAACGACAAGCAGGGCAGACACGAACCATAGGAGGAAACTCGCTTTCTTGCGCATAGGGTTTTTCTTACGCTCTCTCAAGATCTTCTGCTGGATTGAGGAAGCTCGTTCTGGCCGCAGCCACAATGCTACTTTTTGCATTAGATATGAAGTTGCTGAAAAATGGAACTTCTTGAGCCCGGGCTCCTAGTCTGTACGGGGTGCGGTACCTCAAGAACAACGAGTCGTTTAGCACGGCAATATTCAGGAAATCCACTATGTTGCTGGATTGTGATCTCGATCATGTTTGATATTACAGAACTCATGATGGGGTGGCAATGATTCCGTGACAGAATATGGGTCCGCGCCGTTGATTTGCGGAGCAGCACTTTTCCAGCTTGCTCCAATTATTGCGGGAGAGGGGATTTATTGCGGTGGGCCTTCAGGTACTCGACTAGGATCGGGAGGAGCGAGATGGCGATGATCGCCAGGATCACGTAGTGGAACTGCTTTTTGACGATCGGGAGGTCGGCGAAGCGGTTGCCGGCGACGAGGAATAGGAGCACCCACGAGATGCCGCCCACGATGTTGTAGAGGGCGAAGCGGGGATAGTGCATCTTGCCGATCCCCGCGACGAACGGGGCGAAGGTGCGCACGATCGGGACGAAGCGCGCGATCACGATCGTCTTGGCGCCGTACGTGTCGTAGAACTGCTGGGCCTCGCTCAGGTGCTTCTTGTTGAGCAGCCACGAGTCTTCCCGGGAGAAGATCTTCGGTCCGAGCGCCCGGCCGATCGCGTAGTTGACGGCGTCGCCCAGGACGGCCGCGACGCAGAGGAGCAGCGCGGTCGGCGCGAGGCTGATCGGCGAGCCGTCCATCGCGGTCATGGCCCCGATCGCGAAAAGCAGCGAGTCGCCCGGCAGGTACGGCGCCACGACGAGCCCGGTCTCGCAGAAGATCACCGCGAACAAGAAGGCGTACAGCCACGGCCCGAGCTGCGCCGCCCAGACGTTCAGGTGCTTGTCCAGGTGGAGGAACAAGTCCACCGCCTGGCGGACCATCGCGATGAGTCCGCTCATCGGAGTCCGATGCTCCGCAGGAACGCCTTCTCGTTGGGCTTGCGCCCGAGGAAGTCGCGCAGCGAGGCGGCCTCATCGCGGCCCGCGCCGACCTCGAGCACCTTGCGCCGGTAGTCGCGGCCGACGTCCGGGCTGAGCAGCCCCTGCTTTTGGAAGCGGGAGAACATATCCTCCGCGTAGACCTTGGACCACAGGTAGCCGTAATAGCCCGCGTCGTAGCCGCCCATGAGGTGCGTGAAGCTCGCCTCGGGGATCGTCCCCGGCGCCATCGGGATGAGGCTGACCTCCTTCATCAGCTTGGCGTAGGTCTGGGTGAGGTCGAGCCGCGAACTCGTGTGGTACGTCATGTCGAGGGTCGCGAAGAAATTCTGCCGGAGGTAGTAGAGGCCCGACGTGGCGTTCTTGGCCGCGATCATCTTCTCGAGCAGCGCCTTCGGCAGGTGCCGAGCGGGGTCCTTGAAGTGCCCGGAGAGGTCAGCGAGCACCGGCGCCTGCCAGACCCATTCCTCGAGCATCTGCGAAGGCGCCTCGACGAAGTCGCGCGCGACGCTGGTCCCGGAGAAGCGCTCGTAGCGCGCCCGGGTCAAGGTCTGGTGCATGATGTGGCCGAACTCGTGGAACACGGTCTCGACGTCTCCGCTCGAGCCGCTGTGCGGCAAGAGCGACGGCCGGTCCTTCGTCGGCTTGTCGAAGTTGGCGACGATGGCGCTGACGGGCTTCTGGTACGTCCCGTCGGGCAGGCGGCGGCCCTGGACCAAGGTGAAGGCGGCCGCGTGCTTGTACTTGCCCTCGCGCGGGTAGAGGTCCATGAAGAAGTAGGCGATCGTCCCGCCGCCCGCGGCGTCGGTGATCTCGTAGAGCTTCACGTCCCCGCTCCACGCGCGCTCGGGCTTGATCTCGGTGAACCGCAGGCCGAGCAGCGTCTGATAGACGCGCAGCATGCCCGGGATCACCACGTCGAGGGGGAAGTACTCCTTGATCTCCTGCTGGTCGACCTGGTAGCGCGTCTTCATCAGCTTGTTCTTGTAATAGCGCCAGTCCCAGGCGTTGATCACTCCGTCCGACGCGCTCCCTTCCTCCTCGTTTTTGAGCTTGAGGAGGGCGCTCATCTCGGGCCCCGCCTTCTCGTTGAGGCTCTTCTGCAGCTTGCTCAGGAACTTGAAGACGGCGTCCGGCGTCTTGGCCATGCGCTCGTCGAGGACGTACGCCGCGTGATTGGGATACCCGAGCAGCTTCGCCGCCTGTTCGCGCAGTTCCAGCGCCTGCTCCATGAGCTTGACGTTGGTCTCGCCCCCGCGCCGGTCGAAGGCCACGCCGACCGCCTTGCGCGCCTCGGGGTCCCGGGCGTTCTCCATGAGCGGGTAGTAATCCGGGTAATCCATCGTGACGAGGTACTTCCCGCCTTCCTTCTTCAAGCGGGCGACGTAGTCGTCCGGCATCCCGGCCAGCTGCTCCTTCGTGAGCGCGACGGCGGTCTTCTCTTCGGAGACGTTCTTGCTGAAATCGTTCTGGATGGAGACGATCTTCTGCTTGATCTCCTTGACCTTGCCCCGGTCCTGGGCCGAAAGCTCGAGCCCGTTGCGCTTGAAGTCGAGGAGCGTCTTCTCGACGAGCTGCGCGTCCTCTCCGTCCAGACGCTCCTTCTTGGCCGCGTAGGCCTTGAGCACCGTGTAGGGGCCTTCCTGCGTGAAGACGTCGACCAAGTACTGGGAGATGTCCGTGTCGCAGGCGAGCCCCGCGTCGCGCACGTCCTTGTCCTCCGCCACCTGGCCGAGGAAGGCCGGGATGCTCGTCTTGTCGCCCAGATCGGAGATGATGTCGGAGAAGCGCACGAAGGTGTCCTGGAACGTCGGCGGCTGCGCCGGCGTCTCGCCGAAGCGGGCGAGGCGGGCTTGGGCGTCCGCCTTCGCCTCCGCGCAGCGCTGGGCGATCGTCCCCGACGAGAGCAGGAAGTCGAAGGAGGCCGACGCCGCCCGCGCTCCCGGTGCGGCCAGGAGCGCGAGGAAAGCGGCGCCGGCGAGGCGCCGCGTCACAGGCCGATGCTCTTTAAGAACGCGTCCTCGTTGGGCTCGCGGCCGAGGAAGTCCCGCAGCGACGCCGACTCGTCGCGGCCGGACCCGACTTCCAGGATCTTGGTCCGGTAGTCCCGGCCGACGCTCACGTTGAGGACCCCTTCCTTCTCGAAGCGGGAGAACATGTCCTGGGCGTAGACCTTGGACCACATGTAGCCGTAGTAGCCGGCGTCGTAGCCGCCCATGAAGTGGCCCACGCGGGCCTCGGGATACGTCCCGGGGATGATGGGCACCAAGGCGATCTCCTTGGCGAGGCGGGCCCACGTGTCCGTCGGGTCGCCGTCCGGCTGCGTGTGATACGTCATGTCGGCGGTCGCCAGCAGGTTCTGCCGGAGGTAATGCATGCCGGAGTCCGCGTTCTTGGCCGCGAGGAGCTTCAGCAGGAGGTCCTTCGGCAGCTTCTTCGAATGGTCCTTATAGTGGCCGGAGAGGTCCTTGAGCACGTTCTCCTTCCAGACCCAGTTCTCGAGCATCTGCGACGGCGCCTCGACGAAGTCGCGGGCGACGCTGGTCCCCGAGAAGCGCTCGTACTTCGCCTTGGTCAAGGTCTGGTGCATGATGTGGCCGAACTCGTGGAAGATCGTCTCGACGTCCGCGCTCGAGCCGCTGTGGGGGAGGAGCGACGGCTTGTCCTTGGTCGGCTTGTCGAAGTTCGCCACGATGGCGCTGACGGGCTTTAGGTATTTGCCGTTCGTCTGCAGCCGGCCCTGGACGAGCGTGAAGGCCGCGGCGTGCTTGTACTTGCCCTCGCGCGGGTAAAGGTCCATGTAGAAGTAGCCGATCGGCTCGCCGCCGGAGGCGTCGGTCATCTCGTAGAGCTTCACGTCCTCGTGCCAGGCGCCGGCCGGCGTGATCTCCTTGAAGGACAGGCCGAGGAGGTTCTGATAGACCTTGAGCATCCCCGGGATGACGACGTCGAGCGGGAAGTACTCCTTGATCTTCTGCTGGTCGACGTCGTACTTGGCCTTCTTGACCTGGTTCTTGTAGTAGCGCCAATCCCACGCGTTGATCTTGCCGTCGGACTTGGCCCCCTCCTCCTTCGACTTGAGGGCGATCATCTCGGCCATCTCGGCTTTCGCCTTCTCCTGCAGGCGCGACTGGACGCGCTTGAGGAACGTGAACACGGCGTCCGGCGTCTTCGCCATCCGCTCGTCGAGGACGTAGGCGGCGTGCGTCGGATAGCCGAGCAGCTTGGCGGCCTCGTCGCGAAGCTTGAGCGCCTCGGCCAAGCGCTTCACGTTCTCCTCGCCGCCCTGCCGGTCGAAGGCGTATTGAAGGGACTTGCGGGACTCGGGGGACTTCGCGTTCTCCATGAAGGGGAAATAGTCCGGGTAGTTGAGGGAGACGCGCTTTTTGTCGCCGTCCTTGGCCAGGCGCGCGAGGAAGTCCTCGGGCAGACCGGCGAGCTCGGCGTCGGAGAACGCGACCGTCGTCTTTTCCTCGGCGATGCGCTTGGCGAAATCGTTCTGGAGGACAACGAGCTTCTGCTTGATCTCCTTGACCTTCGCGCGCTTTTCCCCGGACAGCTCGAGGCCGTTGCGCTTGAAGTCCTGCAGCGTCTTCTCGACGAGCCGGGCGTCCTCGCCGGTCAGAGCGCCCGCCTTCGCGGCGTAGGCCTTGAGCACCTTGTACGGCCCTTCCTGGGTGAACACGTCGACGACGTACTGCGAGACGAGCGTGTCGCAGGCGAGGCCGGCCTCGCGGACGTCCTTCTGCGTCGAGACGTGTCCGAGGAACTGGGGGATGCTCGTGTTGGCCCCGAGGTCGGACATGATCTCCCAGAACGCGATGAAGGAGTTGTCGAAGGTGACCTTGTCGGCCGGGGAGGCGGAGAACTTGCTCACGCGTTCCTCCGCCGAGGCCTTGGCGTCGGCGCAGGTCTTCGCGATGGCGGCCGCGGACAAGTTGAAGTCCAGGTTCGTCCCGGCGAAGGCGGGGGCGACGGCGATCGACAGGATCAGCAGAAGGCGGGCGAAGGGCGCGCGAAGGGTCATGGTTCCTCTCATGAGCGGGGGGTGTGGGCGGCGACGTGCCGCTGAAAAATTCTACCAAAAAACGGCGGCCCCCTATCCCCCTTGATCCCGGCCAATCGGTGTTTTGGTCGAGACCGCGGAGGATAGGGGGCCGCCGCGCACGTACGCGGCAGCCCGTCTGGTTACTCGGAGAGCTCCACCTTCCCGTCGGCGGCGCGGTTCATCGTGATCGAGTTGCCGCCCAGGTCGACGGACAGCGGCTGCCCGACGATCACCTTCTGCTCCGCGACCGGCCAGAACTTGGAGTTCATGCCGTTCTCGTGGAAGTAGACGAAGCTGCGGGTGTTGGCGAGCTGGTCGGTGTTCTTGTCGACGTCGGTCGTGTACAGCAGCCAGTATTCCTTGCCGCGCGACTCGAAGACGAAGGAGCGCGCCTTCCAGCTGTCGAGGAGGTCGCCCGTCGTCATCTCGTGCGCCGGGCCGCGGGTTCCGGAGACCGGGGAGATCTTCAGCTTGCTGTTGCGGACCGGGTTGAAGATGTTGATCTCGACCTTGAAGTTGTAGGTCGTCTGGCCGTCGAGCTGAACGTCCACGCCGCGTCCGCGCAGGTCCTGGATGTTGTTGATGCGCTTAATAAGGAGGACGCCGGGGCGCCGGAAGGTGAAGTACAGGACCTTGAACTCGCTGTCGCCCGCGATGCCCATGTCCCAGGTCTGGGCGCCGAGCTGCTTGACGATCATGTCGCGCTGGATGTCCAGGCGCTCGTTCATGTCGAAGCTGCCGAGCGAGCGGCCGAGCGTGCCGACGCCGAGGTTCGGCGCCTCGATGACGGCGTCGCCGGCGACCGCGCGGCCTTCGGGGATCGCGGGGACGGACGGGCGCTCCGCGGCGCCGATGGATCGGAACTGCAGTTCGGCGGCGGAACGGACGGACTCGAGAGGGACGGCTCCGGAGAAGGTCGCGAGCACGAGAAGGGCGGGGGTGATTCCAGCGGCAAGCGTTCTTTTCATGAACTCTCCTGTTTCGTCGGGTTGGCTAACGAGGACTGAGCGTAATCCCACGAGGGGTCCGAAAGTCCTACGCGAATTCTAGGTCTTATGGGTGCAGGAGTCAATGCGAAAGGAGAGGCGGCGGCGGATTATTTCAGGACGTGAATTCTGAGCCGCTGCTGATTCGCCCAACTCCCCAGGCCGTCGCGGCCGCGGGTCGGGACGTCGGCGCGCGCGGCGCCGAGGTCGAGATATTCCCCCGGGATCGCGGCTTTGGGATCGGCGCGGTCGCCGATGCAGAAATTCGACACGCAGTAGGTCGCGACGGCTTTTTCCAGGCCTTCGACGAGCACCTTCTGCCCGAGGAGACTCCGGTATCCCGCCAGGGTGACGGCGTTCGTCCGTCCGGAAAGATAATCTTCGAGCGTGGAGATCGGCGAGCCGTCCTTGAACGCGTAGGGGCCGCCTTCCATGGCGAGGTTGCTGACGTTGTACGGATAATACGTCGTCGACTTCGCCTCGCGCGTGGGAGCTCGGTCCGGCTTGAGCGGCGCCGGCGCGATCGATCCGGTGTCCATCCGCCGCAAGGTCGACTCCATGAAGAGCTTGCGCATCGTGTCGGGGTCCAGGCGTCCCGTCGCGGGAAGGCCGGCGGCGGCTTGGAACGCTTTTAGATCCGCGCGCGTCGAGCCGCCGGGTTTGTTGTCGATCGCGAGCGGCTTGGCTCCGAAGGCGGCCGCGAATTTGGGATCCGCGCGCAGCGTGTTGAGGTCGCGCTGCGCGGAGGCGAACACGCCCTTGTCCGGAGCGGCGATGACCTCGCCGCTGCGATCGACGCGCAGCGCGGCGGCGGGCGACAGGACGGGAATGGCTCGGGCCGCATCCTGAAGCTTCGCCTTGCGCTCGCGATCGCCCGCGACCGCCAGGATCGTGTCGCGGTCCCAGGCGCTCAGGACGCCGCCTCGCGCCATGGGAGCGTTTTCGGCCGCGTGCTGGTAGTTGTAGAGCTGCGAAAAGCGGTCCACGGCGTCGCGCATCAGCGGCCCGTAGCGCCCGTCGACTTTTCCTTGATAGAGGCCCAGCTGCTTGAGCGCCGGCTGGAGCGCCGCGATCTGCGGGCTGTGTTTCAGCTGCCCGCCGGGCGTGTACTCGCCCAGGATCGTGCTCGCCCGCGGGTCGGGGCGATCGATCCGCACGGCCACGGGTTCCGGGACTTTCGGGACCTCATGCGCGAGGGCGCCGGGCGCCACCGTCGCGGCTCCGGCGCGGAGTGCGTCGCGCGAGACGGAGGGGGCGGAGGCTCTCTGTCGCTGCGCCTGGTGCCGCTCGACGTACTGGGCGAACTCGGCGGCCGGGACGTCGGCGTCGGAATCGGGCAGGTTGCGGTAGACGCGTTTTCCGTCGGTCCCCAGCGCGACGCAGGGCCCGCCCTTCTCGCAGTCGCCGAGGGCCGGCGCTCCCGAGGACTCGTTGAACGTCTTGACCGCGGCCTTCTCTTCCTCGGATTCGTCGGGCGGGCGGACCTCGCCTTCCGCGCCCGCCCTTCCGGGGATGGCGGCGGCAAGCGTCGCGGCGAGCAGCAGTCTCAGCCCCATGCGCCGCCCAGGCGCGGTCACGATAGGGCCAGTATGCCGCCAGAGCCGCAAAACAACATGCATCTTAAGACCCATCCAAACGATACCCAATAGGCCTAGTCAATTCGGGGTCAGACATGAAGTTGGATAAGTTGCGGCAACTATCTGTGCCGTGCCACCACAACTTCACGAACTTCATGTCTGACCCCGTCGTCCGCCGTTGCTGAGGCGGGGGGTCTATGGAGATTTTGTTTGAGGGGGGCTACACTGAGGTGTGAGCGAGGCGCGCACTCCTTTTTTTCAGCCGATGAGCGGCGTCGTGATCCTCGCGGTCGACTGGATCGCCTTCGGCATCGACGTGCCTACCGGTTTCGCGCTAGTGGCGCTCGTCAGCGCCGCCGCGTTCGTCGCGACTTTTCTCGTCGTCTTCCGCATCCAGCGGCGCGCGGGCGACTCTCCGGAGCGGTCCTGCGCGAAGGCGTTCCTCGGCGCGTTCGCCGCGGGCGTGCCGTTCCCGATCACCGGCACCGTCGTCGGCGCCGCGATCCTCGCGATGTCCGGGCTTCCGCGCATCGGATCGCGGCGGTGACCTCCCGGGCGATCAGGCGGGCGCCGGCAGGGCGGCCTGCAGCGCCTTTTGGATGAGCGCGTCCGGGGGGACGCGCGCGAGAGCGGCGAGGGCCGACTCCAGCTGCTCGAGACTCTTGACGCCGATCATCGCCTCGGTCACCTCGGGGTGGCTCAAGACGTAGCCGAGCGCGAGTTCTAGCGGCGAGTAGCCGGCGTCCGACAAGAGCGGCGCGAGGCGCTCCATCGCGGCGAAGCGCGACTCGGGGACCCTGCGGTTGCGCCGGAAATCGGCCGGATCGAAGACCCTCCCGCGGGTGACGCGGCCCGACAGGAGCCCCTTGTCGAGCACGCCGAACGCCATGAAACCGATCTTCCGGTCCCGGCAGATCGGGAAGAGCTGGTCCTTGGCCCGCGGCTCGAACAGGTTGAACTCGGATTGGAAGCAGTCGACGCGCTCGATCGACTCCGCCCGGCGGATCTCCTCCGGGTCGTAGAATTTGGAGAGGCCGATCGCGCGGATCTTGCCGGCGCGCTTCGCCTCGGCCAGCACCTCCATCGTCCGGCGGACGTCGGTCGTCCCGTCGGGCGCGTGGATGAAGTAGAGATCGATGTAGCCGCCGCAGACGCGGCGCAGCGAGTCGGCGAGCATCCGCCGCGTCGTCTCGGGGCTGATGTCCCGCTTCGGCGTCTTGTCGGCGTCCCAATCCACGCCGCACTTCGAGACGATGCTCACGCGGTCGCGGCGGCCCTCGAAGGCCTTGCCGATGCGCTCCTCCGAGACGCCGTAGCCGTAGATCGGGGCGGTGTCAAAGACGCGGATGCCGCGGTCGTTGGACGCGCGCAGCAGCGCGATCGCCGTCGCTTCGTCCATCGCGCCGAAACCGTAGCCGCCGGCCTCGCCGCTGACCGCTCCCCCGCCGAACGCGAGCTTCGAAACGCCGGGCGCCATGAGCGGAGTGTAGAACATTTCGAGGAAACGGAGACCCTCTCCCGCGGAGCGGGAGAGGGGTGGGGAGAGGGCGGAGCGGGGCGATGCGATTTAGCTCTTCGTCACCTTATATATGGTCCCGGCGTGCAGGACCGTCACGTTCTCGCCCAGCGTGAAGTACCGCCCGAGCGCCGGCGTCCGGCGCAGCAGGTCGAAGTACTCCGCGCTCATGTACCGGACCGACACCGTGCGTACGCGCGTCGTGGATTCCGTGGCTTCCACTTGCCCGTCGATCCACGAGTCGCCGCGGAGGTAGAAGGTCTTGCCGCCCACCTGCCGGGTCTCGATCGTAGCGACGCCCTGCGCCTTGAGCTCCTCACGGGCTTCGTTCTCGTCGTCCTTCATGAACCGCACCCGTTCCGCCTGCGGCGCCGCCATCGCCTTCGGGGCGGAGGCGTCCATCCCCCGGACCGCCGCCGGCCTGGACTGGAAGGACCAGCCGTCCGCGGGCGCCGCCGGCCGCATCCGCTTCGACGCTTTCTGCGCCCGCATCGCGAGCGCGCCGCCGCCCGCGCCGCCGGACGACGTTCCGCTCCGCATCGCGTCGGCGTGCATCTCCATCGCGGTGCGGCGCATGACGTCTTGCGCGACCTGCTGGTTGCGGCCCTCCTCGGTGATGAGGTAGGAGGTGTAGGGCGTCACGATGCCGTAGCGCTTGGCGAGCGTGACGATGTCCTTGATGATCTCGGGATCGGCGCGGCCGGAGAGACGGACCGCGTCGAGCTCGTGCGTGACCTTCATGTTCGCCCACATCCGCGGCAGGAACGAGTTCCGCTCCGCCTTCGCCGGGAAGTCGACCGGGAAGCTGAAGCGGACCTGCTTTCCGCCCGCGTTTCCGGTCACGACGAGCGTGCCCTTCCCGTGGTCGGCGTAGCGGCCCATCAAGACGAGCTCCGAGCCGTAGAACAAGTCCGTGACCGGCCGCGGGTAGGTCTGCGCGGCCTCCACGCCCTTCCACTCGATCTTGACGTCGGTGAGCGCGGGCTTGGCGACCTTCTGGTACATGCTCGAGACCTTGTGCTCGATGTTCTCGCCCGGCGCGACGTAGTCCCGCTCGCCGCGGTTCTCCGACGCAAGCTTGTCCAGGAACAGCGTGTTGACGTCGTTTCCGACGCCGAAGGCGAACACCCGCGAGCGCAGGGCGGCGTTCTTCTGCCCCGCCTGCCGCAGCAGGCTCGGGATGTCCGTCTGCCCGGCGGTGGGGAGGCCGTCGGTGAGGAAGAACACCATCGGCACTCGCCCATCCGCCTGGCTGAGGAGCGCCAGACCGTCGTGCAGGCCGGCCTCGATGTTCGTGCCGCCCGCCGCCTCGAGCCGGTTGATGTAGCGCTTGGCCCTCGCCTTGTTTCCGGCGTTGGCGGCGACGAGCTTCGCGTCGAACTGGGCGGAATCGGTCGCGAAGTCCACGATCCCGAAGCGGTCCTGGGCGTCCAGGCGTGAGAGGCAGTACTGCAGGGCCGCCTTCGCCTGGTCCATCTTGCCGCCGTCGTTCATGCTGCCGGAGCGGTCGACGACGAACACCACGTCCTTCGGCACGGCCTTCTGATCGGCCTCGGCTTTCGGCGAAACGGATAGGAGGAAGAAGCCGTCCTCTCCTTCCTCCTTAAAGGTAAGCAGCCCGGCCGCGAGCGGGTCCTTCTGCACCGAGTAGAAGAGGCTGAGGTCGCCCGTGCGGTCCTGGCCCTCGGTCCGGTACTCGATCGTCGCGTGCCGGTCGTCCGTCCGCTCGATCTTGACGCCGGGCGCGGAGGAGTACAGCGTGCGGATGGGCGAGGCCGCGTTGAGCTGCAGCCGCACCGACGCCCCGGAGGACGTCGCGTTCGACATCTGCGCGGTGCGCAGCGGGACGTTCAGGGAGAGCAGGCCGCCGCTCGAGCGGAGCATCTGGCTCATCGAGAACGCCACCTGGATCGTGCTGTTGGGCTCGATCGGGAAGACGCGGGCGCGCACCAGACGCTCGCCCGCCAGCTCGAGCAGGCCCGGATCGCGCGCCTGGCGCACGATCGCCTCGTACACCTGGGCGGCCTTGCCGGCTTCGAGCAGCTCGGCTTTCATCTTCTGGCCGCCCACCGTCATCTCGAAGGTGTTGAGCACCGTGTCCGCCGGGATGGGGATGAGCAGGACGCCTTCCATGCGCTGCGACGTGGGATTATGGAAGGCGATGTCGAGCTCCAGGTTCGCGACCTGCCCGTCGATCGTCCCGCGGACGTGATAGCCGGCGGACTCCGCCGAAGGCGTCGGGCCGGGCCGGACGACGGGGTCGCTCGGCGTGGGGCGCGGTTGGGGAAACGGGATCGGTCTCGGCCTCGACGGGTCCCGCGGCTGCGGCGGCATCGGCATCCGGCCGATCGGCGGCATCGTCGTCCCCAGCGGCAGCGGTTTGGAGGAGGCCTGGCTGCCCACGGGCCACGCGATCAGTTCCTGCGAGCGCGCCCATCCCGCGCAGGCGAGGAGCAGCAGCGGCAGCGCCGCCGTCTTGATGCTTCCGCATTTGAGTCGGTCCATGATACACCTCCGGTCCAGCGTCATGGGGATGTGACACCGGGTTGCGAAAAAGGTTCCCGAAAAAACCGAGGTTAAAAAATGACGGTGGGAATTACGTTATTTCGACGTCTTGCGGAGGAGGAGGGAGAACCGCGCTTTCAGGCGGCCGACGTCCGAGGGCTTGACGATGAAGTCGTCGGCGCCGAGCTTGAGCGCGGCAAGTTCGTCGCGCGGGTCCTTGGACCCGGTGATGACGCAGATAGGAAGATCGGTCCGGCGCATATAGGAGCGGACGCAGCGCAGCACGCCGAAGCCGTCGATGCCGCCCGGAAGGCTCAAGTCGAGGACGAGCAAAGAGAGTCCCATCGTCGCGACCGCCTTGATCGCCTCGGGCCCTTCGCGGCATTCCGTCGCGGCGCAATCGACGAGACCGAGGACGGTCTTGACGTAGGCGCGCACGTAGGGCTCGTCGTCGGCGATAAGCGCGGTCAGGCCCGCGGGCGGGGGCGGAGGCTTGAGCGCGTCGGCCGGCCCCACGATCGCTTCGAACTTGACGCGCTCCTCGTCGGCGATCGGCGTGTCCACGCTCGTCTTGGGCCGGATCGCCTTGGCGCCGAGCGGGACGCCGTAACGGGTGCCGAGTTCGATGGTGTCGGGCTTGGAATCTTCGGGCATTACGGGGACATTCTACGATATGAGATCGGCAATTCGGAACGGGAGACTACGGTCGACGCGAATCCCACGTGCGGGCGCTCCGCGCTCGCCGGCACGACGCGATAGGCGACGACGAGCTTTCCGCCCTTCTCCGCGGCGGACACGATCTCGATCGCGGCGTCCTGGGGATGGGACGCGTAGACGACGATCACCATCTGCCGGTCGAAGTCGGCCGCCGGCCGGGCCTCGCGCGTCGCCATCTTCGTCCAGAGCTCGTCCAAGTCGCTTTGGCTGCGCAGGGCGGCACCGTAGGGTGAGGCCGCTTTCTTGAGGAGGCTGGGCTTAGCCATCTCCGGGAACGCGGACGGCAGGGGAGAGTCGCTCGAGCGCTTCGCTTTCGCCCGCTTGGCCGGGGACGCGAGCGCGCCGGCGCCCGTCTCCTGTTCCTTCGCGTAGAGTCGGTCGGCGTTCTTGTCCTGCTTCGCTGGGGGGCGATCGTCTTTCATGATTCCCCGGACTCGCGCCACCTCGCGCTTCTCGCCGTTGGCGACCATGTCCGTCGAGTCCGTCGAGAAGGCGACCGGCGTGCCGGCCGCGGCGCCGGCGGAATCGGGATTGGCGAGCAGATCGGGCGTGCTTCCTTCCTTTATCTTGACGGACGGCGGCTGGCGCGACTGCACGGCCCTCTCGAAATCGTCCGCCATCTGCTGCATGCGGTCGCGGGCCTCGTTCATCGTCTGCCCCTCGGGACTCGGCGGCTGATAGCCGGGCGCCTGATACGGGGCCTTCTGCGGGCGGCCCGCGGCCGGCGCGCCGTCGACGCCCATCGCGGCCGATCCGACGGGCGGCAGGATCTTGGTGATGCCCATGCGCTTGCGCTCGGTCTGCAGGAAATCCTGCTGCGAGTCGTTCGTGAACGACCGCTCGTCCCGCTGGAGCTTTCCTCCGACGTCTCCTCTCAGCCCGCCGCCGCCGCCGGCGTCGGAGGCGGGAGGCGCGGCGGGTTCCGGGGCGGGCGCCGATTGCGGCGCGAGAGGGCCGCCGGGGCCCTGCACCTGCGTCTCGCGATAGGAGAAATCAGCCGGCGGGGCGGGGACCCCTTTGTTCGCCTTCATCGAGGACGAGGCCAGCGCGGAGTCGGCCTCGGTGACGACGACCATCTTGCTCGATTGCAGGATCCGCTTCTCGACGCTGCGGAAGGCGAGGAGGCAGATCACGATGCCCGACATCGCGAAGGCGGCCGTCTTCATGGGGAACTGCGGCAGGAAGCCGCGGGCGGGGCTCTGCTCGCCCCCGGTCTGGCGCTTTCGCTCGAGGCGCTGCATGAAGCCGACGGGAAGCGGGTGCTTCGGCAGCTCGCCGACCATCTTGGAGATTTTCTTCAAGTCCTCGAGCTCGACGCGGCAGGCGGTGCAGCCTTCCAGGTGAGACTTGACGCGCAGCCTGTCGGCCTCGCTCAAGGCTCCGTCGATGTACTCCGATAGACGCTCTAGTACGTGGTCCATATCACGCGGCGAACTTCCGCAGCTTTTCCTTGAGCGCCTCCCTCGCCCGCGACAACCTCGATTTTACGGTCCCTTCCGGGACCCCCAGCGCTTGCGCGATCTGATCGTACGACTGCTCCTGCAGCTCGCGCAAGACCAAGACCGCCCGGGAGTCCTCGTCGAGCTCGAGCAGCGCCTTCTGCACGGCGCCGGCCCTCTCGTCGGAGTCCAGATGCGCGTCGGCCGGCGCGTCGTCCGCCTTGAAGGCGGGCTCCGCGTCCTGGTCGTCGCCCGAGAACAGGTTGAGCGAGACCGTCTTCCAGAATCCGCGGCGCTTCTCGTAGCGGACCCGGTTCTTCCACGTGTTGACGACGATGCGGTAGAGCCATGTCTTCGCCTGCGAGTCGCCCCGGAACTCCTTGATGCCTTTGAGAGCGCGGAGCAAGGCGTCCTGGGCGAGGTCCTCGGCGTCCGCCGGGTTCCCGGTCAGACGCAGCGCCAGGTTGTAAGCCAGAGGCGCGTGCTTCTCGAGGAACTCGCTTTCGTTCACTGAATTGGACACCGGCTGGCGCGGCTAGGTTCCATTCCGGTTGCATTGTAACAGGATCGACCTCGTCGCGCCACGCCCTGGCTGTTACGGGACTACCTGGGGGCCGAGGGCTTGGCGGAGTCCGGCGTCTGGAGGAACTTGCGGGCGGCGTCGGCCGCGCGCAGGCCGGAGTACACCGCGCCCTCGAAGCACGGGAGCTGGGTGTCCACGCCGGCGAAGAAGTAGCGCCCTTCGGGAGCGGCGAGGGCCGGGCGCACCTTACTAAGGAAGCCGGGGTACGGGACGGGCATCGCATGCCCCCAGCGCACCACGCGCGCCTCGACGACGTCGGAGGAGCCGCCCGGGAAGACGGTGTCCAGGTCGGCCAAGACCTTGGCGGTCAATTCCGAGTCCGGCGCTGCGAGGAGCTTGCGCCGGCCTTCGCTCTCTCCCATCGGGACGTAGGCCACGAGCACTTGGGTCGTGGTGCCGCGCAGGGGCTCGGCATTGGGGACCGGCGAGGTGAGGTCGGTGAAGACCCGGCCCGGCGTCCAGTGGATGAAGGCGTCCTTCGAGCGGACCGCCTTGAGCTTGAGCGGTACTAATGCATACGAGGAGTAGCGGACCTTGGCCATCGCGGCGCGTTTCTCCTCGCCTAAGTCCGAGGCGATGCGGCGGGTCACCATCGACGGAGTCGCAAAGATCACGGCGCGCGCGCGGGCCTCGAAGTCGCGGCCGCCCTGCGAATAGCGCACGCTCGCCCCTCCCGGGTCCTGCAGCACCTTCCACACGAAGGAGCCCGTGCTGATGCGCGGCCCGAGCTCCTCGCCGAGGACCTCGGACGCCTTGCCGAGGCCGCCTGCCCACGTGAACGCCGGGGCGAGCTCGGAGGAGAAAAAGTAGAGTCCGGCCGCGGCCGAGATATGGTCTCCGGACACGCCGAAGACGTCGCGCGAGAAGAGATCGGCCAGATCGCCCGCCTCGCGTCCGTACCCGTTCTCGATATACTGGCGCAGGCTGAAGCGCTCGAGCTTGTCGATCGCGCCCGCCTGGGACGATTCGATCGGGAGCTCGATGCCGCCGTGCTCGATGAAGTCCCGGAGGAACGCCTGCATCTTGCGCAGGCGCTCCTGCACCGGGGTCGGGTACGGCAGACCGGACGGGTCGTCCGAAAGCCAGTTGGGGACGACCGTGCCGCCGATGTTGATCGAGTGGGCGAGGAGCGTCACGGGCTCGATCTTGAGGCCGAGCGACTTGAAGAGGTCCTGGACCTTTCCCGTCGGCTCGCCCATGTACACGCCCGCGACGGGATAGGGGCGGTTGTCGAAGGACTCGCGGCGGAATTTGCCGCCGACCTTCGACTCCTTGTCCAGGACGAGGATCCGGAAGTCCTTGAGGTAATGCGCCGCGACGAGCCCGGAGAGGCCGCCGCCGACGACGACCGCGTCGTAGAAGCCCACGGGGATCAGCACTCCGTCGGCGCCGGAGGGGCCCGGCGCGCGGTCGCGGATCGTCTCGTGGCAGACCTGGCAGCTTTCGCCGCGGAATCCCGCGGTGCTGACGATCATGCGGGGCTCGGCGGCGGCGGCGGTCCGGGCGAGCAGCAGCGCCGCGGCGGCGACGAGGCCGCGCATCGCCTAGCCCTGGCCCTTATATTTTCGCTTGAGGGTCTGGCGGACGGAGGGCGTCACGAACGCGTCGAGCGTCGCGCCCATGCGCGCGACCTCGCGCACCATGGAGGACGATAGATAAGTGTAGCGCTCGTCGGGCATCAGGAATACGGTCTCCACGTCCGGATACAGGCTGCGGTTCATGGAGGCCATCTGAAACTCGTAATCCATGTCGGACACGGCGCGCAGGCCGCGGATGATGACGTGCGCCTTCCTCGCGTGCAGGTAGTCGACGAGCAGGCCCGAGAACGTGTCGACCTCGACTTGCTTGTTGCCTTTCAGGTTGTCGTCGAGCATCCGGATGCGGTCGTTGACGCTGAAGATGTGCTTCTTCGACGGGTTGTTGGAGACCGCGACGATGACCCGGTCGAACAGCCGGCACGTGCGGACGATCAGATCGAGATGGCCGCGGGTCACCGGGTCGAAGCTGCCGGGATATACGGCGAGTCGGCTCATGCGCCGAATCTACCAATTATCCCGATACAGCGCAACGAACGCCACCGGTGTCTGTCGTTGACGAATCGGGGTCAGACATGAAGTTGTGGAAGTAATGACAACTTACACTACTTCATGTCTGACCCCGAAGTTTTTGAAATATTCCGGATGCGGGCGGCGTATCTCGATTGGACCTTTGCGAAGGAACGATGGAACTCGGCGCGGGCGCGGATCGGGGCGGGCGGTGGAGGAAGGCGCTGCGCGACGTTTTCGGGGAGGTGCAGTGGACGCCGCCGCCGTGGGTGGCGTCGACGGCCGGCGGCTGGAGCGCTCGGTTGGGCGCGGCGCGGGAGCGGCTTCGGAAAGCGCGAGAGGAGAATCCCCTTCTATTCCGGCACGCGTCGGCCGCGGCGCTCGGCCTTGTCGTCATCGGACTATCGGGGATTCGGTGGTACCGGCACCGCCCGCAGCCGATCCGCTTCGATATCCAGGTCGCGGCGCCCGCCCTCACGGTCTACGACGAGAAGGGCGTGAGGATCCAGCCGCTGTCCGTCGCCTTCGACGGTTCCGCCGCGAGATTGGCGCAGATCGGCAAGGCCGTGACGCGCGGGATCACGCTCCTGCCGCCGATCAAGGGCGACTGGAAGTGGGAGAGCGACCGGCGGCTCGTTTTCACGCCGAAGGACGATTGGCGCGTCGGCCAGGACTACTCGCTCTCCCTGGATCGATCCTTGTTCCCGCCGCACGTCCGGCTCAAGCGCTACGACGCCCGGTTCCGATCGGCGCCCTTCGCGGCCCGGATCGCGAGCTCGGAATTCTATCAGGACCCCGTCAATCCCAAGGTCAAGCGGGTGATCGCCACGGTGGCGTTCAGCCATCCGGTGAATACGACGGAGGTCGAGGCCGCCGTCACGCTGGTAGCGGCCGGACGCGACGCGGGGATTCTGGGCTTCGGCGCCCGGGGCTTCCCGCGGGCCGTCGCCTTCAACAAGCTCAAGACGGAGGCGTACGTCGCCTCCGATCCCGTCCAGATCCCCAAAGACGACGGCGTGATCCGCGTGCAGGTGAAAGGCGGCGCGCACGCGGCGCGGGGCGGGCCTCCGTTCAAGGCCGACCTCGCGGCCGACGTGACCGTCCCCGGCATGTTCACGTTCTTCCACGTGGACGGAGCCGAGCTCGAGTTCGCCCGCAACGAGCGCTATGAGCCGGAGCAGGTCCTGATCCTGCGGCTGAGCGCGGGCGCGCTCGAGTCCGAGATCCAGGGGGGGCTCGAGGCCTTCGAGCTTCCCACCGAGCTTCCCTCGATCCAGGGCCGCCCGGCGCAAAGCCGCTACCGCTGGCATTCCGTCGACATGATCGGCCCGGAGATCTTAGCCTTGTCGCGCAAGCTCGTCCTCGACCCCGTGCCGACCGACAAGCGGTTCGCGACGCTCCACAGCTTCAAGTACAAGGCCGAACCCGGCCGGCAGGTCTACGTGCGTCTGCGCAGGGGCGTGCGCTCCTACGGGGACTACGTGCTCGCCAAGGAGTTCGACCGCGTCCTGACCGTCCGCCCTTTCCCGAAGGAGCTGCAGATCATGCACGACGGCGCCTTGCTCAGCATGAGCGGCGACAAGAAGCTCTCCATCCTGTCGCGCGGCGTGGGGCACGTGCGCTTCGAGGTGGGGCGGGTGATCGGCGGCCAGGTGAACCATCTCGTGTCGCAATCCCGGGGCCAGTTTCGCGACCCGCACTTCGTGAACCACGGCTTCGGTTCCGACAACATCACGGAACGCTTCACCTCGACGCGCGAGCTCGCCCGCGTCGAGGCGGGGAAGACGCAGTACTCCGCGTTCGACCTCTCGGAGTATCTCTCGGGCGGCGAGGACCACAAGCGCGGTCTCTTCTTCTTCAAGGTCCAGGAATGGGACCCGGTCCACAAGCGGGCGACGGGCGTCGAGGACCGGCGGCTCGTCCTGGTGACGGACCTCGGCGTCTTGGTCAAGGAGCTCAAGGCCGGGGGGAGCGCCGTATTCGTCCAATCCATCCGCACGGGCGCTCCCGTCGCCGGCGCGCAGGTGCAGGTGCTCGGGCGCAACGGCGTCGCCGTCCTCTCGTCGCAGTCCGACGAGCTCGGGCACGCGGAGTTTCCAAGCTTGAAGACATTCGAGCGCGAGAAGCAGCCGACGGCCTATCTCGTGCGGAAGGGCTCGGACCTTTCGTTCCTGCCGTACCAATGGGCCGACCGGCGGCTCAATCTGTCGCGCTTCGACGTGGGCGGCGTCGTCACGGAAGCGGGGGGCGACGGGCTGCAGGCCTATCTCTTCACCGATCGTGGGCTCTACCGACCGGGCGACGAGTGGCACGTGGGGCTCATCGTGAAGTCCCGCGGCTGGGGGCAGGAGCTGGCTGGAGTGCCCATCGAGGAGGTGATCACCGATCCCCGCGGCCAGGAGGTCTATAAGAGGAAGGCGAGCCTCAACGACTCCGGTTTCCAGGAGATCTCGTTCCGGACGGAGGAGACCTCAGCGACCGGCGTTTATCAGGCGAGCGTCTACATCGTCAAGGACGAGTACCGGGCGAAGCTCTTGGGATCGACGTCCGTGCGCGTCGAGGAGTTCCTGCCCGACCGCATGCGCATCACCGCGCGATTTTCCTCGGAGCGGGCGGAAGGGTGGGTCTCCCCCAAGGAGCTCAAGGGCCTCGTGACGCTCAAGAACCTCTTCGGGACGCCCGCGGCGGACCGGCGCGTCTTGGCCGAGCTGACGCTGACGCCGTCCTTCCCGGCGTTCCGGGCCCATCCGGGATTCACGTTCACCGATCCGCTGCGAGCCAAGCGAAGCTTCGCCGAGCCTTTGCCGGACGGCAGGACCGATGCCGCCGGCGAGGTTTCGTTCGCGTTGGACTTGGAGAAATTCGAGAAGGCGACGTACCGCCTGGGATTCGCCGCGGAAGGCTTCGAGGCCGAGGGGGGGCGCGGCGTCGCGGCGGAGGCCGGCGTGCTCGTCTCGCCGCTCGAGCATCTGATCGGGTACAAGGCCGACGGGGACCTGCGCTACCTGCACAAGGAGAGCAAGCGCTCCGTCGAACTCATCGCGGTCGACCCCACGCTCGCCAAGGTCGCGGTGAGCGGGCTCAAGCTCCAGCTCGTGGAGCTTAGGCACGTCTCGGTGCTGACGCGGCAGCCGAACGGGACCTATCGCTACGAGTCCGTCCAAAAGGAATACCCGGTGCGCGAGACGCCCTTCGCCGTCTCGGCGGGCGGCGAGCGGGTGGCGCTGCCGACGGGCCGCGCGGGGGAGTTCGCCTACGTGGTCCGCGACGGCGCGGACGCGGAGATGAGCCGCGTCGTGTTCAACGTGATCGGCCGCGCCAATCTCTCGCGCTCCCTGGACAAGAACGCGGAGCTGCAGGTGCGTCTCGACAAGGCGGATTACGCGCCGGGCGAGGAGATCGAGCTGCAGATCAAGGCCCCGTACGCGGGCGCCGGGCTCATCACGATCGAGCGCGACAAGGTCTACGCCTTCAAGTGGTTCACGTCGGACACGACCGGCTCGGTCCACCGCATCCGCGTGCCGGCGTCGCTCGAGGGGAACGGCTACCTGAACGTCTCCATGCTGCGCTCGATGGACTCGCCGGAGGTGTACATGAGCCCGCTCAGCTACGGCGTCGTCCCGTTCTCGGTGAGCCGCGCGCGCCGGACGAACGCGGTGATGCTCGAGAGCCCCGCGCTCGCCCGGCCCGGCGAGGATCTCCGCATCAAGTATCGGACTGCCAAGCCCGGGCGCATCGTCGTGTTCGCGGTCGACGAGGGGATCCTGCAGACGGCGGGATACCGGACTCCGGACCCGCTGGCGCATTTCCTGGCCAAGCGCGCCTTGGAGGTCGACACCGAGCAGATCCTCGACCTGGTCCTCCCGGAGTTCCGCCACGTGCGCGAGCTGTCCTCGCCCGGCGGCGACGCGGGGCGGGCCGCGCTCGGAAAGAACTTGAATCCCTTCAAGCGCAAGCGGGACAAGCCCGTCGTCTTCTGGTCCGGCATCCTCCCCGCGGGGCCGGGCGGCGGCGAGGCGGTATACCGGGTACCGGACTACTTCAGCGGCGCGCTGCGCGTCATGGCCGTCGTCGTGTCTCCGGATTCGATCGGCGTCGCGGAGCGCCAGGCGACGGTCCGCGGGCATTTCGTCCTGACGCCGAACGCCCCGACGGTCGCGGCGCCCGGCGACGAGTTCGACGTGAGCGTCGGCCTCGCGAATGTGGCGGAGGGCTCGGGCGCCGACGCGCGCGTCTCGCTCGAGCTGAGGACGTCCCCGAACTTGGAGGCGCTCGGCGCCAAGGCGGCGGAGGTCAAGGTGTCGGAGCACCGCGAGACGAGCGCCGTGTTCCGCCTCCGGGCGCGCGACGGCCTCGGCTCGGCCAACATGACGTTCACCGCGTCCTTCGGCGACAAGCGGTCCACGGTCTCGGTGGACCTGAGCGTGAGGCCGCCCGTCCCATATATGACCACGGTGGCGGGGGGAGTCGTCGCGTCCGGCAAGACGGAAGTGCCGGTCGTCCGGCGGATGCATCCTCAGTACCGGACGCTCGAAGCTGCGGCGTCGACCGTGCCGCTCGTGCTCGCGCGAGGCCTCCTCCGGTACCTGAACAAATTCCCGTACGGCTGCACGGAGCAGCTGGTCAGCCAGGCGTTTCCCGCCATCGTCCTCCAGCACCGCCCGGAGTTCGGCTTCGCGCCGGCGGACGTCCAGTCGAGCCTCGAGCAGATCGTCCGCATCCTGCGGGCGCGGCAGAACGCCGAAGGCGCCTTCGGCTATTGGGCGGCGAACTCGCATGTCTCGGACATGGCGAGCGTGCACGCGCTGCACTTCCTGACGGAGGCGAAGGACCACGGCTATCCCGTGCCGCCCGATCTGCTGAACCGCGGCTTGGGCTACCTGAACGCTCTCGCGAGCGGCCGCATCGAGACGATGGCGGACGCCCGTGCGCGGACGTACGCGGCCTATCTCCTCGTCCGCAACGGGATCGTCGCGACCGGCCCGATCCTGTCGCTCCGGCGCCAGCTCGACGAGCTGTTTGCGAAGGACTGGAAGAAGGACATGGCGGCCGTGCACTTGGCCGCGGCCTATCGATTGCTCAAGCAAAACGGCCAGGCGGACGCGCTGATCGCCGGGGCCCGCATGGGCGAGAGCCAGGCGGACGATTACGAGCATCTCTACGACGGGCTCGTGCGCGACGCCCAGCTCCTCTACGTGCTGGCGCGCCATTTTCCGGAGCGGCTCAAGTCGCTCGAGCCCGACGCGCTGCTCCGCCTCGCCGAGCCCGTCGCCAAGGGGCGCTTCAACACGCTCTCGTCGGCCTACGTGATCCTGGCGCTCGACGCGTACGTGGAGGCTGTCGGACTGCCCAAGGCGTCCGAGATCCGCGTCGCCGAGCTTCGGCGAGGCAAGCCTCCGGTCGAGCTGCCGTTGCCGAGCGGGCTGTTTCCCCGCGTCGAGTTCTCCGACTCGGCCGAGACCATCTTGATCGCGAGCAAGGCCGAGGCGCCGCTCTTCTACGGCGTCACGACCGCGGGGTTCGACCTGAGCGTCCCGAAGGCGGAGATAAAGGAAGGGCTCGAGATCCAGCGCGAGTATCGCGACGCCAACGGCGCCGTGGTCGACCGCGTGGCGATGGGCGGGGAGGTGGAGGCGCGGCTCAAGGTGCGCTCCGTCGGGACCAAGCGGGTGGCGAACGCCGCGGTGATGGACCTCTTGCCGGGCGGTTTCGAGGTGATCCTCGAGCGGACGAACCGGCGCTCGTCGACGCGGGCGCGAGCCGAGGATGAGGCCGAGGAGGGGACTGATGGAGCGCCTGCGCCCGCCGCGCCGACGGGCGCCGCCTGGCGGCCCGATCACGCGGACATCCGGGAAGACCGCGTCGTCCTGTTCGGGTCGATCGGACCCGAGGTGCAGGAATACGTCTACAAGCTCCGGGCGACGAATCGAGGCCGCTTCGCCGTGCCGCCCGCGTACGCCGAGTCGATGTACGACCGGGACCTGCGGGCGCGCAGCTTGGCGTCCGGGATCACCGTCGAATGAGGGCGCGCCGCGCCGCCGCGGCGCTGGTCCTCGCGGCGGCCGCCGCGGCGGCGGTCCTCGCCGGAAGCAAGGAGCCGCTGCGGGGCAGCGTCCCGCTCTCTCAGGCCGTCTACGACCGCGGGGGCCGCCTGCTGCGCCTGACGCTCGCCTCCGACGACCGCTATCGTCTGTGGACGCCGCTCTCTTCGATCTCGCCCCTCGTCGTCGAGGCGACCCTGCTCCAGGAGGACCGCGAGTTCCGGCGGCACTTCGGCGTCAACCCGTACGCCCTCGGGCGCGCCTTCCGCAAGACGTATCTCCGCGCGCGCGGGCCGCGCATCGGCGGCTCTACGATCACGATGCAGCTCGCGCGGATCCGCTGGGGCCTGGACTCGAGGTCTCCGCGCGGCAAGGCCGAGCAGATCCTGCGGGCCTTGCAGCTCGAGCTGCGCTACTCGAAGGACGAGATTCTGGAGGCGTATCTCAATCTCGTCCCGTACGGCGGCAACATCCACGGCGTCGGCGCCGCGAGCCTCGTCTATTTCGGAAAAAGGCCTTCCGAGCTGACGCTGCCGGAGGCGCTGGCCTTGTGCGTCATCCCGAAAAGCCCGGCGCGGCGCTCGCCCGGAGCCGCGGAGGGCGCCGAGTGGCTCAAGGCGCGGAGGGAGCTCTTCGACCGCTGGGCGCGCCTTCATCCCGCCGATGAAGCGCAGCGCTCGCTGCTCGAGTTGCCGCCGAACGCGAAAACGGCGGCCGATCTTCCGTTCCACGCGCCGCATTTCACGCAGTCCGTGCTGCGCGAGCGTCCCGTCGACGGGACCCTGAGGACGACGCTCGACTTGCCCGTGCAGCGCCTCATGGAACGGCGCCTGCGCGAGTACGTCGACAGCCGGCGCCAAGTCGGGATCCGCAACGCCGCCGCGATGCTCGTCGACGCCCGGACGATGGAAGTCCGCGCGGCCGTCGGCTCGGCCGATTTCAAGAACGCGCAGATCCAGGGCCAGGTCGACGGGACGAGGGCGCGGCGCTCTCCCGGGTCGGCGCTCAAGCCCTTCGTGTACGCCCTCGGCATGGACCAGGGGCTGATCCACCCGATGAGCCTGCTCAAGGACGCGCCGACGAGCTTCGGGGCCTTCAACCCCGAGAACTTCGACCGCGAGTTCCTCGGGCCGGTGCACGCGCGCGACGCGCTCATCAAAAGCCGCAACGTCCCCGCCGTACACGTCGCCTCGAAGCTCAAGGCGCCGAACCTTTACGAGTTCCTCAAGTCCGCGGGAGTGGGGCCTCTAAAGGAAGAGGCGCACTACGGGCTGGCGCTGGCGCTCGGCGCGGCGGAGGTGACGATGGAGGAGCTCGTGCAACTCTACGCCATGCTCGCCAATCAAGGCATGATGCGGCCGCTGCGGACGACGTCGGCGGCGCCGGACGGGCCCGGAGCGAGGCTGCTCAGCGCCGAAGCCGCGTTCTTGGTCATGGACATCTTGAAAGACAATCCGCGCCCCGCGCAGGGATTTCGGCAGGCATGGACGCGCGACCCCTTGTCTGTCCATTGGAAGACGGGCACTTCCTTCGCGTTCCGCGACGCCTGGTCGGTCGGCGTCTTCGGGCCCTACGTCGTCGCCGTGTGGGTCGGCAATTTCGACGGGGAGGGGAACCCCGCCTTCGTGGGCGTCGACGCCGCGGCGCCGCTGATGTTTCGCGTAGTCGACGCGGTCCGCGCGCACGAGCCCGGGCTGGCCGCCCCGGCGCGGCCGTGGCCGTTCGTCGCGCGCGAGCGCGTGTGCGCGGTCTCCGGGCAGATGCCGGGGCCCCGTTGCCCGCGGCACGCGCAGACGTGGTTCATCCCCGGGAAGTCGCCGATCAAGGTATGCGAGCTGCACCGCGGCGTGTGGGTCGACGGGCTCAGCGGCCGGCGCCTGTGCTCCCCGAAGGCGGCGGCGAGACAGGCGACCTACGAGCATTGGCCCTCGGACCTTCAGGCGCTGTTTCGGCAAGCGGGGCTCGCAAGAGCGGCGCCGCCGGGAGGCGGCGACGACTGCCCCCTTTCCGAATCGTCGACGCGGGGTCTGCCGCCGGCCATCGTCTCACCGCGCCCGGGCGTCGAGTATCCGGTGAGGTCCGCCGCGCCGGGCAAGATTCCCTTGTCCGCGACGGCGGACGCGGACGCGCGGCGCCTGTATTGGTTCGTGGACGACCGCTTCGTGGGCGCGACCGGCGTCGATCAGCCGCTCTATTGGGACCCCGTCCCGGGACGCCGCGTCGTCCGGGCGATCGACGACCGCGGCCGCTCGGACGCGAGAGAGATCTCCGTCAGCGTGGTCCAGTAGGGCGGTTGACAGGGTCCGCGCAGGGCGCGATAATCCCTGCTCGTGGCGATCAAGCGGCTGTGCGTATTCTGCGGGGCCAATCCGGGCGGCGACGCGACGTATCGGGAGACGGCGCGCCGCGTCGGGACTTTGCTCGCGGAGCGCAAGATCGGCGTTGTCTTCGGCGGGGGGAAGGTCGGCCTGATGGGCGCGGTAGCCGACGCGGCCCTCGAGGCCGGCGGCGAGGTCATCGGCGTCATCCCGCAGGACTTGGTGGACAAGGAGCTGGCGCACCGGAAGGTGCCCGATCTTCGGATCGTCCGTTCCATGCACGAGCGCAAGGCTCTCATGGAGAAGCTCTCCGACGGCTTCATCGCGCTGCCCGGAGGCTTCGGCACGATGGACGAGTTCTGCGAGATCGTCACCTGGGCGCAGCTCGGCTTTCACGACAAGCCGTGCGGGATGCTGAACTTGGGCGGCTACTACGACCGCTTCCTCGCGTTCCTCGACCACGCGGTCGGCCAGGGCTTCATCGCCCCCGACAACCGGGCTCTCATCCTGGAGGCGCCGACGCCCGAGTCCATGCTCGAGACGCTCGCCGCCTTCCGCCCCAAGCCGCGCGGGCGCTGGGTCAAGTCGCCTTAGTGGAATAGTTTCCGAAAGGTCGACATCTCGATCGGAGAGATCGTCACGTCTCCGATCCCGCGCAGTCCGACCTGGACGTCGCCCGTCTTCATCGCGAGCGCGAGGTATTGAAGTTCGAGCGGGTTGAGCGCCACGCTGATCGCTCCCTTGTCGGCGATGACGGACGCCTGCGCGGCGTCGGCGCCGGAGCGCTGCCACTGCGCCGCGGTCTGGGCTTGCCCGAGGTTCTTGCCGACCCCGAGCACGAGGAGCCCCTGGAGGATCGTCGCGGTCACCTTCTCGCGCCGGTTCTCCTGCCCCATGAACGCGTCGAACGTCACCACGATGTCCACGCGGTCTCCGGGCTTGATCATCGACATGAACTCCGGCTCGACCGGGATCGGCAGGGCGCGGTAGCCCGGCGGAACCTTCGTGCTGAGTCCCGCTTCCGGCGACAGCGGCAGCAGGGCCGCCTGCTGGATCTGGTTGCCTTTGGCGATCCGGATCTGCGTGACGAGGTTCTCCACCATCTTCACGTCGGATTGGATGCGGTACTCGAAGGCGTCCTGCGCGACGTACTTTCTCGGGATCGCCACGTGATCGACCAGGTCCGCCGCCAGCACCGTGCGCTCCGGGATGTCCGTGCGCGCGACCATCACTTCGACGAGCTCGGCCGATCCCGCCAGCTTCCGCTCGCGGCTCGTGAGCGTCAGGATGTACAGCACCGACGCCGTCATCGCCAGCGTCGCCGGCACGAATACGCCTTTGGTGTTCATGATCGGACCCCCTTACTGCTACCAGTGTGCCCGCGGGCCAGCAACAGGGGAGTAGCGGTTTGGGGGCCGCGTAACATTTTTCTAACGCCGCCGACCGGGTGCGCCGATCTGGGCCCAGCGGGCCTGTCGTTTTTCCCCTGATGGCCCATGTGCCGTCGCCCGGGTTTGGGATAGAATTTCTTCCATGAAGAAGATCAAGCTGCTTTGCCTCAGCCTGCTGAGCGTCCTGTTCGCCTGCGCGCTCATCCCGGCCCGAAACGTCTCCGCCTTCGGCCCGGAGCTCGACGACCGCCAAGCGCTCACGCTCGTCCATCAGTACCAAGCCGTCCGCGCCGAAGCCGAGGACGAGGACGAACGGTCGAAGGAAAAGGTCCTCGACATCCATCCGACGCAGCTCGCCGTCGGCATGCGGTCGGTGAAGGAGAAGTCGAAGAACCTCGCGGGGAAGAGCGACAAGGAGCTGAAGCGCTACCTCAAGGATCACCCCGTTCCCGTCGTCCTGGGCCCGAACAAGAAGATGTACATGATCGACCACCACCATCTCACCCGCGCCGCGTGGGAAGCGGACATCAAGAAGGTGTACGTCGTGGTCCAGGCCGACCTCTCCCGCAGCCGCAACTTCTGGGGGGAGATGGAAGCGAAGAAGTGGGTTTACCCCTACGACCAGTTCGGCGTCAGGCGGGCCTACAGCGAGATCCCGGGCGACGTCCGCGGCTTGGCCGACGATCCCTACCGCAGCCTCGCCGGCGCGGTGCGCGACGAGGGCGGCTACGACAAGAACGAGACGCCTTTCTCCGAGTTCCGCTGGGCCGAGTTCTTCCGGACCCGCATCGCCCGTGAGCTCGTGAACCGCGATTTCGACAAGGCCGTCCAGGACGGCGTCCGGCTGGCGAAGTCTCCGGCGGCGCGCGGACTTCCCGGCTACAGCGGCCGATAGTCTCTCGACGCGATAGAACGCGCCCCCCGGCACCGACCCGGGGGGCGCGCCTAATTCACCTAACGCGTCAGCTTCCGTTCGCGACTCCTTCCCGACGCGCCATGCTGTCCTTGATGCGCCGGCGCATCGCCTCGACGGCCGGGTCCTTGGGCTGCGGCGTCTGAGCTTGGACGCCGGCGCCGAGCTTCTCGGACAGGAGCATCGTGAGCAGCGCCTCCATCACGCTCCCGCCCGCGCCCATCTTTCCATCGCCCGACCCGCCGCCGACGACCACCTTCGGCACCAGGTCGACGCCGCTCGCCTCGACCGCCTCGGCGAAGCGGCTCATCACCTGCTGCGTCAGCTGGAACTGCGGCCCGCCGTACGCCCGCACCTGCTCGTCGATCGCGATCGCCTGACCGACGCCGACGCGCGCGGCCTTCTCGGCGTCCGCCTCGGCGAGGGCGCGGATCTTGTCCGCCTCCGCCTCGGCGAGCGCCCGCACTTGCGCCGCCTTCTGCAGCGAGCGCTGGTACTCGGCCTTGCCCTCGTTCGTCTGGATCGCGATCGCGATTTCCGACTCGGTCAGCGTCTGCTGCCGCGCCGCCTTCGCCTGCGTCTCCCGGAGCTCGCGCTCCTTCACCGCCGCCTTCTCCTGGCGCGCGTACGTCTCGACCTGCTCCTCGGCGATCTGCCGCACGCGCAGCTGCGTCAGGATCTCCTCGATCTTCTGGTCGCCCTCCGAGGAGCGCGGCGTGCCGATCAGCACCTCCTCGAGCTCGAGGTTGTAGTGCGCGAACTTCTCCTTCATCTCGGTCGAGGACGTCTCCTGGATGCGGCTCCGGTCCTGGATCAGCTGGATGAGCGTGCGGATCTGACCCACGTTCTTGAAGTACGCCGAGACCATGGGGTCGAGCGTCTGCTCCACCAGCTTGCGGATGTCGCCGAACCTCTGGATGACGAGCGGCGCCTTGCGGTAGTCGATGTGCACCACCACGCTCAGGGGCAGCGAGGGCTCGAAGGCGTCCTTGGTGATCAAGGACACCTCCTGCAGGTTCTCGTCGAACCGGTGCGCGCCGGACTCCGAGCGTATCCACTTGAGGATGAAGTTCGTCGTCGGGACCATGACGACCTTCCCCGCGTACGTGTTGAACGGATACTTGCCCGGCATGAGCGCCGCGCTCCAGACGCCCCGCTGGCCCTTCTTCACCAGCTCGCCGTGCTTGTAGTCCGTCCCCGACAGGTCCGCGCCCGCCTCGCCCGTGTACGAGACGACGACCCCGACCTGGCCGACCTCGACGACGGTCTTCGGGATGAGCTCGACCGTCGCGAACAGCCGGTTGATGTAGTACGTCCCTTCCACGAGCACCTGCAGCTGGCGCCCGCGGCGCCCGCCCGCCGCCAGGAACCTCTCCGGGTCCTGGAAGCTGTTGTGCGACGCTTCCGGCTTGGCGGCTCCGACGATCGGCGCGATGATGTCCCCGTCGCCGAGCGGCAGTCCGTCGTGCACCGTGACGATGCCGATCGAGTCGACCGAGCCCATGATGACCACGGGCTCGAAGCCCTTTCGTTCGCCGATGACGCCGGCCGTCTGGATGAAGGCCTTGTCCTCGTCCGCGTTGAGCGGGAGGAAGTAGACCTTCTCGTTCGTCAGCACGACGAACTGCGCCAGGTTGATCGCGTACGTCCCTTCGCGCAGGATCTTCCTCTGCGGACCGCGCTGCCCTCCGTTCGTCAGGAAGGCGGCCACGTCCGTGAAGTCGCCCGCGTTCAGGTTCGACGCCAGCGCCTGGTTCGACTCGAGCGCCCGGCCGTCCCGGGAGAAGATGTAGCCGATCTTCCCCTGCGGGATCGTCACGAGCGGCTCGATGTGCACGCGGTACTGCAGCGGCATGAGCCAATGCAGACCGCCGCGGAGGACGTCGGGTTGGAACCCGGCCTCTCCGCCCAGCGCGATGAGCCCCGTCTTCACGGAGCCCTTGCGGCTCCAGCGCTTCTCCACGATGCCGATCCGGTTGTTGGCGATATACCGGATCCCCATCAGGAGGAACGTCGCGACCGCGGCGAACGGCGCCGCGTAGAGCGCGTACCGGAGTTCCGCCGGCAGCGCGTTGAACATCATCAGTACCGTCATTTGATTCACCCCCGTGTCTTTCGACCTTGCGGCGTAAAAACAGAAATCCCATGTCTCGAGTGCGGCGGACATGGGAAGCGTCGATGCGACTGTCGAGCGTCTATCGTGCGGCGGCGACGTATCTACATAGGCGCTCCCATGCCGAGGCGCACGCGTTCAGTGGCCAGGATCTTGGAATCCAGGGTCCCGTCCGCCACTGCGATGATCTTCGGCATGCGCTTCATGGTCGTCGACCTTTGCCTTTCACCCGCATTGTACATGAGCCCTTCCGGGTGTCAAGGGTCGAAGGTCCCAGTGGCCTCGATTATCGAGGCGATCCATGGATAATTTCGCATCGGTTTCGACCGATACCGGGAAGTGCCTGCGGATAACTGTCGGGGGATAATTCCCCCGGAACCCAGAACTTCCTACAATCGGCTCATGAGAACCCTGTCAGCCGTGATCCTGTCGGCGTGGCTGCTCCCTTCCGGCGCGTTCGCGGCCTCGGCGCGGCTGGCGACGCTGAGCATCCCCGGGACCCCGGAATTCGCGCAGATCGCCCGCGACGTGATCGACGCGAGGATCGCCATCGACCCCAGCATGGCGTCCGGCGTCGGGCTCTTCGACGACAGCGCCCGGATGCCCTCGTTCTCCACCGCGGCGGTCCGGGCGGCGTCGGCGCGTCTCGAGAAGGATATCGCGGCATTGAAGGCGATGCCGTGGAGGACCTGGCCCGTCGACCGGCAGATCGACTTCCGCATGGTCTACGCGGCGGCGGAGGACGGGCTGCACCAGCTCACGGTCGACCGGCTCTACCGGCACCGCCCGGCGAGTTGGCTCGAGCCGCTGTCCAACAACTTGATCAACCTCATGACCTACGCTCCCGAACGCGTCGACGTGCGGGAGGCGCTGACGGCCGCAATCCCCGCGATGGTCGACGAGATGCGGGCGACGGCCGGCTCCCCGACCCGGCGGGACATCACGACCGCGCTGGGCATCGTGAAGGGCATCCTGACCGGGCTCGAGGCCGAGAAGCCCTCGAAAGCCCGCGACGCGGCGGTCGACTCCCTGCGGCGCTACGCCGACGCGTTGGCCGCGGTCAACAGCGCCCCGGACTTCGCCGTCGTCGGCGCGGAAAGCTACGCGTGGATCCTGAAGCGGGCCCTGCTCCTGCCGTGGACGCCCCAGCAGCTGCTCGAGTCGGCCGAGCAGGAGCTCAAGATCGTCGACGGCCAGTTGGCGGCGCTCGCCCCGCACGCGGAGAGCGCGCCGGCGCCGACGCCGTCCCAGCTCGCGGCGGCCAAGGCGCTGACGCGCGAGGGACTCCTCTCGCTCTACGACCAGATCGTGCGCGACGATCTCGAAGCGCTCAGGACGCAGGGCTGGGCGAGCGTGCCGCCGGAGCTCGGGCCGATCCGCACGCGGGAGACGCCCGACGCGATGGTCCCCTTGATCGGGGACGGCGGCAGCATGAACCCTCCGCCCGCGCTGGGCGAGTCGAACGTCGGCTGGTGGAACGTCGAGCATTTCCGGACGGACTGGAGCGAGGACTTGAAGAAGGAAAAGGTCCTTGCCGCGCAAAACCACAAGACGAGCTCGATGGGGCCCTACGCCGTGCACGAGGGCATCCCGGGCCATCACCTTCAGCTGTCGATCGCCCGCTTGAATCCCAACCCGCTCCGGAGCGTGTTCAACGACAACGGGCTCATCGAAGGCTGGGCGCTGTACGCCGAGGAAGCATTCTGGAAGGCGGGGGGATTTGGCCCCACCGTCGCCGCGCACGAGCGCATGCTCCATTCGTGGCGCTTCCGCATCCGCCGCGTCGTCTACGACGTCAATGTCGAGACGGGGCGTTGGACGCTGCAGCAGGCCGGGGACTTCAAATCCGGCGCCGAGCCGGGCAAGGGGAAGGTCGACGAGGACATCCTGCGCACGATCAACTGGCCGACGCAGCTCATCTGCTATTTCTCGGGCAAGATGCAGATCCGCCAGCTCAAGGACGACTTCAAGAAGAAGCTCGGTGACAAGTATACGGACCGGCTCTTCCACGACGAGCTGTTGGCGGCCGGCTCGGTGCCGCTCGCGCTCATCCGCGCGAAGATGCTCGGCGAGAGCGTGCCGGGCATCGAGTGAGCGCTCAGCGCCCGGCGGTCCGCTGCTTTCGCCAGGGCTTGTTCTTGTAGTGGTCTAGGAATCCGGCCAGCGCGTTTTTCTGATACTCGCGGAACGCCGCGTCCTCCGTGGTGAGGCCGTCGTGGCACGCGCTGTAGCCCGAGGCGTAGCGGTTGTAGGCGCCGACGAGCGCTTGCTGAAGACTCGCGGCGTTGCATTTGGCTTTTCGGGCTTCCAGATAGCAGAAGTAGTACTCCATGAAGCCGTAGTAGAGGCTGCTCGAGATGGAGCAGTGGCCTTTGGACTCGAAGAACCTGGCATTGAGCCGCTTCGACGGATCGAACGACGAGCGCGCGACCTGGGTGATGCCCCAATCGTCGAGCTTGTTGTAGGAGCCGCCGCTCACGACGACGAAATACCAATCCTTGTAGCGCAGGTAATGCTGCCAGCGGCTCTCCTGCCAGGCGAGCGAGCGCAGGGCGTTGATGAACGCGAGCCGCTCCACTCGCTCGAACGGGGCGCCGAAGTCGGCGAAGAGCTTCTTCCCGGCGCGCTCGATCAGGCCGTCGACGTTCCACAGGTACCGGCGCCGAAGGCCGTCGTTCGCCCATTCTTCGGCGCTCAGCGCGAACGGACGCTCGATGCGGCCGCGGCACTCGTCGGTGACCTCCGCATATTGCGTTCCGCGATCCGCCGCGACGTGCTCCGCTAGGGTCCAGCGGTCGAAGAGGTCGTGCACGCGCGTCTTGGACCCGATCCCCTCGTCTTCGAGCCGTGTCTTGGGCGGCGGGACAAGAGAGTCGCCCATGGGCGCGGTCTTGAGCTCCCAACGGGAGGAGGGCTCGAGCTCCCAGGGGGCGGGCGCGTCGGTCGTCGCTTTCTCCACCCCGGCGGAGGGCCGGCGGGACTCCTCGGCGTCCGCGGAGGCCGCGAGGCGCAAGACGACAAGACCCAGGAGGAGCGAGCGCACGGTTGGATCATATCGAGTTTGCGGCCTCTTGTCTGCGCCGGCTCCGTCTGTAACACTACCATCGGTCCGGACACTCATGGGTATGAGAATCTCGATGCTCACCGCCGTCTCCCTCGCCGCCGCTCCCGCGGCTTCCGCGTCAGCGCCCGTGGTCGTCGAGCTGTTCACCTCCCAGGGCTGTTCGAGCTGCCCGGACGCCGACGCCTTGCTCTCGACGTGGGGGATGGACGGCTTCAAACGTGGAGAGCTCCTGCCGCTCAGTTACGACGTCGACTATTGGGACTATTTGGGCTGGAAGGACGTTTTCTCGACGCCCGCGTACACGCGCCGGCAGCGGGACTACGCCGCCGTCCTTCGCACGCGCACGTACACGCCGCAGATGGTCGTCGCGGGACAAGAGGCGTTCGTAGGCAGCGACAGGCGGGCGGCCGAGCGCGAGACCGCGCGCCTGGCCAAGGCGGCGTTCCTCTATAAGGTCGTCTTAGAGCGCCCCTCCGGCGCACGGGCGCTGCTCGGCGTGCGCGTCTCGCCGCCCGCCAAGCCGGAGGGAGTCCCGCACGTCATGCTCGCGGTGTTCGAGAACGGGCTGTCGACGACCGTCACCGCGGGGGAGAATGCGGGCAAAGAGCTCCGCAGCGACTTCGTCGTGAGGCGTCTCGTGGACCTGGGGCCGATCGAAGGGGGAAAGGAGTTCCATCGCATGGTGGACGATTCGCTGGAGACGTCTTGGCGCCTGGACCGGCTCGGCGCCGCCGTGTTCGTCCAGGACGCGGCGACCCGGGCGATCTCCGGCGCGGCCTCGCTCTATCCCCTGAGCGCCGCGCGGCCGAAATAATCTTGCTGATGGCCGGGCATACCCACGGCGGGCAGGTATGCCCTCCTTGGTTCGGACCGATCATGACGATGAGCCGGGTCCCCAGGAAGATCGCCGCGGCATCGGCTGGGAGGGGCACATCGCCCCCCGCGTCCGGACGTTTTGCCGCCCTCATCTCGTCCTTGTCGAGCTCGTGCCGCGCTGAAGAGAGTATTCAGGAAAACTCGCTTCTCCGACGAGCGGGGCCGTGATACACTTCCCGCATGAGCCCCGCAGCGTCGGCCTCGCGAACCGCCTTGCCCGTGCCCGTGATCCGCGATACACTATCGCGCATGCCGGCGAAAGACGTCTTGCGTTGGAAGATCATCGCGGCCTACGGCGCCGTATATCTCGCGTGGGGATCGACCTATTTCGCGATCAAGATCGGCGTCAGCCATTTTTCCGCGGCCGGGATGGCGGGCATCCGTTTCCTCCTGGCGGGCGTGATGATGATCGGCCTCGGCCGGCTGATGCGCGGAGGGGCCGCCGAGCCGGCCACGCGGCGCCAGCTCGTCCACGCGGCGCTCATCGGCTGCGTCCTATTGGGCGGCGGCACGGGATTTTTGGGCTACGCGGAGAGGACGGTGCCTTCCGGCATCTGCGCGCTCGTCATCGGCTGTTCGCCGATCCTCTTCGCCGTGTTTAATCGCATCGCCGGCGGCCCGAGGCTTACGCCGAATCAGATCGCCGGCGGAGTCTTGGGCACCGTCGGCGTCGCGGTGCTGTCTCTTCAGAAATCCGCGTGGACCGGAGGCCAGGTGCCGTACGTCGGCCTCGGACTGCTCATTTTCGGCATGTTCTGCTGGGTGTCCGCGAGCGTCGTCTCCAAGCACGTCGCCTTGCCCAAGGACACCGCCCTCACGGCCGCCGTGCAGATGCTGACCGCCGGGACGCTTCTTTTGACCGCAGGCCGCCTCCGGGGAGAATTCCTATTCTCGAACCTGCCTCATCTGCCGCAGGACACCGCGCTGGCGATCCTGTATCTGGCGACGTTCGGCTCGTGCGTCGGATTCACGGCGTATTCCTGGCTGCTGCGGCACGAGCCGTCGAACCGCGTCTCCTCCTACGCGTTCGTGAACCCGGTCGTGGCCGTCTTTCTCGGAGTCGTCTTCGGCGGCGAACGCTTCACCGCGCCCATCGCCGTCGCCTGCGTCGCCGTCCTCGCGGGCGTGAGCCTGTCGCTATTCGGCGCGCGCTGGACGAAGGCGCTCCTGCCGGCGACCGAGCCCGAGGCGTGAGCCCTCGAATAGACTGTTGATATGTCGTTTTAATTGTCATTTCTATTGACAATTCGAAGAAGCCGTGTTATCCTCTGATCATGCGGATCATCAAGGAGCGTTCGGCGTACGCCCAGATTTCCGAGTTGCGGACGAAGATGGACGTGATTCTCGGCCAATTGCGCGACAGCCCGGTCACGCTCGAGAAGCGTAACCGCCCGATCGCCATACTGGAGGACCCCAAGCGTTTTGAGGCGATGCAAACCGCGCTCGAATCCGCTTCCGATATCCTCCTGGCTTTCGAGGCGCGTAAGCGCGAACTTTCGTCGAAAGCCAAGGATTACGCTTCTTTGGAGGACGTCCTCCGCCGGTTCTTGTGATCTGGCGGGTCGTCTTTCATCGGCGCGTCGTTCAAGAGGATCTCCCCGAACTGCCCGCGGTCGACCGTCGACGAATCCTCAAGGCGATAGAACGGAAGCTGACGGTCGGCCCCGACTCCTACGGCGAGCCGTTGCGCCGGGAGCTCTTCGGCTATTGGAAGCTCCGCGTCGGCGATCATCGCGTCATCTATAGAATTGAAAAGGATGTCGTCGCCGTGTTGATTCTAAAGATCGGAATGCGCAAGGACGGCAGCGTGTACGCGGAGATAATCAAGCGCATGAAGAAAGCCGGGACTGGAGCTTGAATCGCGAAGCGAGATGCAATAGGATCAAGGGAAATGCAGTTCTTTATTACGGCGTACGACGGTCTCGATGACAAGGCGCTGGAGCGCCGCATGGCGGCGCGGCAGGCGCACATCGAGCGCGGCGACCGGCTCCGGGAGGAAGGGAAGCTGCTCTACGCCGCGGCCATCCTCGACGACGCCGAGCGGATGATCGGCTCGCTCATGATCTACGACGCCGCCGACCGCGCGGAGCTTGATCGCCTGATCAAGGAAGACCCTTACGTCGCCGGGAACGTCTGGCAGAAGATCGACGTCAGGCGCTGCAAGACCGGCCCGACCTTCGCGCCGAAGCGCTAGTAGGGCTTGACGTCCTTCGGCTTGCCGAAGACCCGCTCGAGCATCTTCCGCTCGCGGCAAAGATGCGAGCCGCCGTATACCACGAGGATGCGGTCGTAGCGGTTGGCCAGCGTTTCCAATTGAAGGATGAATCTGCGTTCGCGGATCTTTTCAAGCGCGAGCGCGAGCCGTTCGATTGATGTCGCGTCAGGATCGCTCTTCGCTCCGAGATCGTTGAATACGATTTTCTGAAGTTGTGGACCGCCGGGATGTCGCTCGCGATACCAGGCGGCGAACTCGGCATAGCCAAAACGCTCGTCGAGGTCCAGAGCCCGTCTGTCCGCTTTCAATTCCCGTTCCACGTTGGATCTGAACGCGTCCGCCGTGAGGGTCGGGTCGTCGGCGACGTCGCCGGCCTTCTTATAGAGCGGAATCATGCGGAGCGAGAGATATCCGAGCACGTCTTTCCAGTCGAATCCCTCAGCTTGGATTTCTAGGAACTCTTTGGGCGGCGGTTCGCCGCCTAGGACGGGGAGCGCTTTCTTGGCCGCCAAGTAGACCGCATAGCCGGATTCGCCTGTGTCGGCGAACCGATCGCGCGTGAACCGGTCGACGTCGATGCTGCGATACGAGTACTCGTTCACCGTCTGAAAACCCTCGACCAGGACCGCCTGGGGCGCCAGGTCGTCGAACATCTTCTTGACCGTCTTGAGATTCGGTCCGTCGAGCCCATGGGTGTGGTTTCCCGCGACGTAGACGAGTCTCTTGGCGCCTTTGCGATACTTCGCAGCGAAGGTAAAACGGAAACGCTCCCGATTCTCGAGGCCGCGCGTGAATTGAACGGCAGCGGGATCGAACGAGATGGGATTCGCGGGCGCTGGGTCCTCCCCTGCGAATGACGCTCGTGCGCCGAATGCAAGAATAAGCCCCACGGCCACGGCGCCCGGACTATTTCGTCTCAAGCGAAGCTGCGTCGCCGACGGAGAAGTAGCGCGCCTCGGGATGATGGAAGACGAGCGCGGAGACCGAGGCTTCCGGCTCCATCATGTAGCCCTCGGTGAGCTCGATGCCGATGTGCTTATCGGGTTCGATGAGTTTAAATAGCTTCGTCTGGTCGGCCAGGTCGGGGCACGCGGGATAGCCGAAGCTGACGCGCAGGCCGCGGTAGCGCGCCTGGAACTTCTCGCGCAAGGTCATCGTCTTGGGGTCGGCGAAGCCCCACATCGCGCGGATGCGCTCGTGCAGGAGTTCCGCGAAGCCCTCGGCGCACTCGATGGCGATGGATTGCAGGGCGTGCGACTTGAGGTAATCGCCCGCGTCCCGGTAGCGCTCCGACAGCTCCCGGATGCCCGCGCCGCAGGTGACGGCGAAGAGCGCGACGAAGTCCGCCTTGCCCAAGGACGCCGGCGCGACGAAATCGGAGAGGCAGAGCCGCTCGTTCCCCGGCTGGCGGGGGAATGCGAAGGTCTCGAGGACCCGCGAGCCGGCCGCGGGCGATTCGAGGAGCCGGAGCGAGTCTCCGTCGCCCTGCGCCGGGAAGAAGCGGAACACCGCTTTCGGCTTGATGTAGCCCTTGGCCAGGATCTCGTCCTGAAGCTCGCGCACGCGCTTGTAGAGTTCGACCGCCTTCGGGTCGCCGGCCTTCAAGAGCTCCTCGGGCCGCTTGAGCCCGAGGTGCTTGCCGTAGAGCATGATCGGGTTGACGTAGGCGAAGAGGTCCTCGGTCCGAAAATCGGAGACGACGTGGAGCTTGAGGTCCGGCGGCGTCGGGACGGGGCCGTCGTGGCCGATCACGACGCGCGGCGTCGCGGGCGCCGTCGCGGCCGCGGGGCGGGTCGAGCCGTCCTTCGCGAGGTAGAGCTGGATCTCCTTGTTCTTGGCGAGCAGCCCTTCTCGCCGAGCCGGGTCCTGTAGTTGGTTCAAGATGTCGAGGCCGCTCATGGCGTCCTTGGCGTATACGACGGTGTCGCCGTAGCTCGGGGCGATCTTGGTCGCCGTGAACTTGGCGGAGAGCGCCGCGCCGCCGACCAGGATGGGGATATGGATGCCGGCGTTCTTTAGATCGTCGGCCGTGATCACCATCTGCTGCGCGGACTTGACCAGGAGGCCCGAGAGCCCGAGGGCGTGGGGCGCGATCCGCTTCACCGCCTCGATGAGCGCCTCCGGCGGGACCTTGATGCCCAAGTCGGTGACGTCGTAGCCGTTGTTCTTCAAGATGATGTGAACCAAGTTCTTGCCGATGTCGTGGACGTCGCCCTTGACCGTCGCGAGGACGATCTTGCCGCGCGATTGCGCCGAGGCCTTGTCCATGAAGTTCTCGAGGTGGCCGACCGCGGCCTTCATGACCTCGGCCGACTGGAGCACCTCGGCGACGATCATCTCGTTGGCCGCAAATAGCCGGCCGACCTCGTCCATGCCCTTCATGAGCGGCCCGTTGATGATCTCGAGCGGCTTGCGGCCGTCGACGAGCAGCTTGTCCAAGTCCTCGAAGAGGCCTTCCTTCGAGCCCTCGACCACGTTGCGCGCGAGGCGCTCGTCGATGGGGAACTTCAGCCGGTCGGAGCCCTTCGCCACCTGCTTGACGTCGCGGAACTTGGCCGAGAACTCCCCGATCGCGTCGAACTCGGCGGGGTAGCGCGGGTCGCCCGGGCCTTTCCAGAACAGCAAGGTCTCGGCGATCGCGCGCTCCTCGGGGGGCAAGGTCGAGTAGCGGGCGAGCTTCTCGGTGTTGACGATGGCGAGGTCGAGGCCGGCCTCGACGCAGTGATGGAGATAGACCGCGTTCAAGACCTCGCGTCCCGCGGGCGGAAGGCCGAAGGACACGTTCGACACGCCGAGGATCGTCTTGCACTCGGGGAACTCCTTCTTGAGGAGGCGGATGCCTTCGATCGTCTCCTTGGCCGAGCCGAAGTAGTTCTTGTCGCCCGTCGCGACCGGGAAGACGAGGAGGTCGAAGTAGATGTCCTCGGGCTGCAGGCCGTACTTCTTCGTCAGCAGATCATAGGAGCGCCGCGCGATGGCGAGCTTGCGTTCGCGCGTCACGGCCATGCCCTGCTGCTTGTCCTCGTCGATCGTCCCGACGACGACGGCCGCGCCGTAGCGCTGGATCATCGGGACGACCTTCTCGAAGCGCTCCTCGCCGTCCTCCAAGTTGATCGAGTTGAGGATGGCCTTGCCCGGGATGCGCTGGAGGGCGGCCTCGAAGACCTCGGGGTCGGTCGAGTCGACCATGAGGGAGACCTTCACCTTCTTGGTGAGGAAATCGAGGAAGCGGATCATGTCCTCTTTCTCGTCGCGGTCGGGGTTGGCGAGGCAGACGTCCACGATGTGGGCGCCGTTGCGGACCTGGCGGCGGCCGATCTCGGAGGCTTCCTCGTAGCCGCCCTTGACGATCAGGTCCTTGAAGAGGCGCGAGCCGATGACGTTGGTGCGCTCGCCGATCAGGTACGGCCGGCGCGTGTCTTCCAAGATCAGCGACTCCATGCCGGAGACCATCGACTGGCGCGGCGGCGCGGCGGCGCGCGGCTTGCTGCCCGCGGCGACGCCCGCGATCAGGCGGATGTGCTCGGCGGTCGTGCCGCAGCAGCCGCCGACGATGTTCACCCAGCCCTCGTTGCAGAAGCGGCCGACTTTCTTGGCGATCATCTCGGGCGTCTCATTGTAGTGCCCGTGCTCGTCCGGCAGCCCGGCGTTCGGGTAGCAGATCGTGGGGAAGCGCGAGAGCGCGGCGAGCGTGCGCAGGTGGTCCGTCATGAAGTCCGGCCCCGTCGCGCAGTTGAGGCCGATCGCCAGGAGCTCGTGCTGCGAGACCGAGTTGTAGAGGGCCTCGATCGTCTGTCCGCCCAACATCGTGCCCATCGTCTCGATGGAGACCGACAGGATCACGGGCACGCGGCGGCCGAGGCGCTCGAACGCCTGGTCGAGGCCGAGCATCGTGGCCTTGATGTTGAGCGTGTCCTGCTGCGTTTCAATAAGGAGGAGGTCGACGCCGCCGTCCAGGAGCCCCTGCGCCGCTTCGTCGTAGTAGCGGATCACATCGTCGAAGGTGATGCCGCCCGTGACCGAGATGGTCTTGGTGCCCGGGCCGAGCGCGCCCGAGACGAAGCGGGGACGCTCGGGCGTCGAGAATTTCTCGGCTGCCGCCTTCGCGATCCTTGCGGCCGCGCGGTTGAGCTCGAGGGTCTTGTCCTGGAGCCCGTACTCGGCCAAGACGTGCCGCACGCCGCCGAAGGTGTTCGTCTCGGCGATGTCCGCGCCCGCGGCGAAGTAGTCCTCGTGGATCTTGCCGATCGCGTCGGGCCGCGTCAGGACGAGGTTCTCGTTGCAGCCTTCGAGGTCCGGGCCGCCGAAGTCCTCGGCGGTCAAGTTGAGGGCCTGGATCGCGGTGCCCATGGCGCCGTCCAGGACGAGCACGCGCTTGGCCAGCAGCGCCTTCAGCTCGTCCTCGCGTCCGCGGTCCTTGAAGTTTTGTCCCATGAAAATGGAAAGACCACGCCTGGGCGTGGTCTTCGTCTGGCCTCTTTAGCACCCTGTTCCGGCCGGGGCAATTCGGCTCAAATCCTCGCCAAAGCGTCTACCCGATTATAACCCCTTTCTCGTCGGAAATCAAGGCCGACAACTTCGGGGTCAGACATGAAGTCGTGTAAGTTGTCATTACTTACACAACTTCATGTCTGACCCCGGTCCTGCGCGGCGCGTCGTTGGAAATTGAGGACGCGGGCGGCGACGACGGAAGCCCCGGGGGAAGGGAACACAGTCCTTCTCCCGGGGCGAAGTCTACTTCTTGGCTCCCTGCCCCGCGCCCTTCCCGCGGCTTGCGCCTGCGCCTTTCGCGGCTCCCGGCCCGTCCCGGCGCGCGCCGTCGTCCCGCCGGCCCCTCGCACGGTCGTCGGCGCGCGCGTCCTTGCGGTCCGATCTATCCGCGCCTTTCCCGGATACTTCGCCCAGCGAGAATCCGTAGTGGCGCGCCACTTGGCCCCAGCCCTTTTCGGATCGACGCTGCTTGAGCACGTCCTCCAGCGGCACGTTGGCTCGCTTGGAGATGGCGAGGGCGTGCCGTATCTCGCCCCAACCCATGCCCTTCGCGCGCAGCTCCTTGATCCGCTCCGGCGTCACGTCGTACGCGGCGGACAGCGCGGCCACGTGCTTGTCCGGGTCGCGGACTTCCGTGACCGGCTTGTCCGGCGCCGGCGGCGCGTCCGCGAGTTTCGCCGCGGTCGGCGCCATGAGAAGCAATCCTGCGAGCGTCGCCATCGTTCGGGTGTTCATCGCTCACCTCCATCCGGCTGCGAGTCCCCGCGTCCATTGGACGCGCGTGCGGGCGAAAAGGTTGGGCGCCCGACGGGCGGTTTCCGGATCGTGGGCCCTTCAGGGCCTGCGTCCGTAGGCAGGCGTGCTCAGTTTGAAACTGGGACCGGGGACCCCGGTGCCTGTTGGTGCCAATGGCCCTTACATGCCCGCGTCGCGCGGACAATACTACGCCGTCACGCGGGGGGCGCGTGCAAGCCGTGGCTGGGTATGGAGGCGCATGGCGGGCAAGAGCAGCTTGGGTCTCTTCATCGGCGTGGCAGTCCTCGTCTTCTCTCACGGTCCAGTCCACTCTCAAACGCACTCCCCGGATCTCGCCCGCGCGGCGGAGTCCGCGATTCGCGAGCTGCTCGGCGCGAGCGACGCGCTCGTGCTCGCCGCGGCCGCGCGCCCCGGGCGTCCGAAGGGCGAGGCGGAGCGGCCGGGCGCGCCCGAGCGCGGCGAGCGGACCGTCGGGCCGAGCCGTCCCGTCGAGCTTCCGGACACCGTCCGCGACGTCATCCGGTATCACGAGTCCGTCGAGCGCCGGCATCTGGCGGTCTCGACTTTCCAGCGCGGCGCGGAAAAGGTCCGCGAGAAGGCGGCGGAGGAGAAGGGCGACTGGGCGGTCGTCCTCGACGTCGACGACACGGTCCTCGACACGAAGGCGTACTGGATCGAGAACAAGCTCGTCTTCGAGCTGAACAAATGGAACGCCTGGGTGCGGGAGGCGCGCGCTCCGCCGGTCCCCGGGGCGGTCGATTTCATCCACACGGTCCGCACGCTGCCGCGCGGCAAGGTCGTCTACATCACCGACCGTCTCGACATCGTCCGGGACGCGACGATCGAGAACCTGCGAAAGCACGGCCTGTTCGAGGACGGCGACCTCGTCTTGACGAAGAAGGACGCGAGCGACACGAAGAACATCCGCCGCGCCTGCGTCCAGAGCGGCACGGGCCGCTGCGCGTCGGCCGGGCCGCGGCGCATCATCGCCCTGTTCGGCGACAGCCTTCGGGATTTCATCGAGCTCCATGAGAGCGATCTCAATGCGCACCGGCGCCTCGAGCTGGAGAAGGACCCGAATTGGAACGAGAGCTGGTTCCTCATCCCGAACCCGCTCTACGGCCATTGGCAGAAGGACTTCAGGTACTAGTGAACGCAGAGAGGGGAAAATGACGACTTGCCGCGCCGCGCTGCTGCTGCTCCTGCTTTGGGCGCCGTCCGCTAGGGCCGCCCTGCCGTCCAGCGATCCCGTGCCGGTCCAAGGAGACCGCGTCCGTTCGGAGCTAGAGGCGATCCTGCGCGAATTCACGCCGACGGGCGGCGCGCGCGTCCGCCCCGATCTCGAGGCGCTGCGCCGCCGCTTCGAGACGCTCCGCGTGTCCGCCGCCGATCAGCGCGCCTTGCGTCCGCTCGTCGAGCGCGTCGCGAGGATCCTCGACGCCGCGTCCGAATGCCCCGGGTTCTCGTCGGGCGCGGGCGCGGACGAACTGGCGCGCTGCGTCGCTTCGGCCCAAGACGAAGGTCTCGAAGAGGCGCCGGCGGCGCTCGGACTCCCGTCCGAGACGTGGCTCGAGCGCGGCGAGGACCGCGCCGCGGCCGCGTCGCTCCACGCCCTTTCCGGCGCGTGGGACCCCGCCGCGAGCGCGCGCGTGTTTGAAAACGATCGGCGCATGGGGATCGCCGCCGGCACGCCGCCGCCGGCCGGCGAGCTGACGCCGGTCGCGCACGTCGCGGCGGCGCAGCCCGAGCCGTCGGCCCGGCCCTGCCAAGGCGCGCAATGCCGCGGCCTGCGCACCCAGCAGATCCCGGCTCCGCCGCAGCGTCAAGAAAACGAGCCGCCCGCCGCGGCGCCTCAGGCGAAGGGCGCGATCGTCAAGATCGAGGACATCAAGGTTCTCCGCATCCCGCTGTTGGACGGCAACACGGTCCTCATCCAGATGGAGCGTCCGCACATCCTCAAGGTCGTCGATCGCGAGGGCAAGCTGGTCGCCCACGAGGTCCAGCTCGCGGGCTTGCTCAGCGGACTGAGCGAGGAGGACCTGGCCGCCGAGGCGCTCGCCGTCGCCAACGAGATCGTCCAGACCATGGCGAACAAGGAGAACGCGGACGCGCGCGCGCTCGCCTCCTGGCTGCGCGACATCGCGGCGACGGCGTCCCGCTACCGCGCCATCCATCTCGTCATCAACGACAAGGACGAGTTGACCCTCATCCGCGAGGACGCCGCCGGCGTGCGCCGGATCGAGCGCGCGTCGTTCGGGACCGCGTCGACCAAGCTCGGGATCAGCGGGTCGGCGCTCGTGCTCAAGGTGCCGATCTTCGTCGATAAGACGGGCACCGTGACCGCGGTGGGCGTCGACGACCAGGGAAAGCCGATGGCGCTCGACGCCCAGAGGCGCCCGACGATCGACACCGAGTACCGCTGGAAGGAGTTCCTGGCCGACGGCACGCTGCAGCAGTGGCGCATCTGGGACCAGCAGCTCGCGGCCGGGGAGACGGACGACGGGCAGCCGCGCTCCGTCCTCAATCCGCGGCGGTATTGGACCGCGAAGCGCACGATACGACACGTCTATCTGGGCCGCTACGAATGGCGCCGAGAGCAGGGCTGGCAGAGGACGAAGGAGCAGGAGGACGCGACCCAGCGCCAGGAGACCGAGGAGGCGTACTCGTCCAAGCTCGGCCGGATCGGCAAGTGGATGTACGACGCGCCGGTGCTCGGCCACGCCATCGGGACCGCCAACTGGGCGCTCGAGAAAGGGACCGCCGTCGCGAATTTCGTTTTCCTCAGCGCCACGACGAGCATCGAGGACGTGGCGGTCCAGACGACCTCCACCGGCGCCCGCATCGTTGGCCTACCCGGCGAACAGATCCGGCGGAACTGGGCCGCGGGCATCGCGGGCGGGGATTTCCGGAACAAGGGCCTGCGCTTCCTCGTCGGCCTCCGCAAGGACGTCGACTTCTTCCGGGCCTTGGACGACCGGCTGCTGGCGGACTTGGCCGGGGAAGTGAAGGAGGCGTTCAAGAAGCGCCTGGAAGGCCAGCTCAACGACGCGCGCGAGATCGGCCGCCGCACGACGGAGTTCGACAAGAAGGTCGCCGACTTCCTCAAGGCGCTGCGAAGCGCCGCGCCTATGAAGGAGGACGACGAGATCCTGCAGGAGTTCGGAAAGACCCTGAGCGGCCACGGGCCCGGGACCTTCGGACGGCGGCTCCTCGAGGATGCGGAGAGGGCCAGCGGGTCGTACGACTTCCTCGGCATCCGGATCCCGAAGAAGGGCGTGTACACGAGTCTCGGCTACGCCATCCGCACGGGCGAGACGGTCGGGCAGATCGCGCCGAACCCGCTCATCTGGTTTTCCGTAGGCCTCGGCGTGGGCGCCAGAGGTCTGCAGGCGATCGCCGCCGGGTCGGCGCAGGCGCCGCGCTGGCTCATGGTGATCGCGCAGCCGATGGGAGGCCCCGCGATCCTGCTCGTCCCGACGCAGATCGCGCACGGCGTCGTGTCCGGCACGCTCTACACCGTGATGGGCGTCGGCACCGGGACCGACGTCGCGAAGATCGTCGAGGCGTACGGCCAGGGCAAGCATGCCGATGGGTGGACGAGCGCCGCCGACATCACGGCGAACATCCTCTTGTTCGCCCCGATGATCAAGGGCATGGTCCAGAACCGTCTGCCTCCCGCGCAGGCGCCGCCCGCCGTGATCAACCCGGGCGTCGGCCCCCGCACGGGCGGCTCCGCCTTCGGCATCGGGACGGGCCACCGCATCGCGGCGCACAAGAAGGTGAACGAGGCCATCGAAGCCGCCATCGCCGACGGCAGATCGCGCGTCGTTTTCTTGAAGGAGGGCTCGGTGGCCGCCGGAGCCGAGCAGCAGGCGATCGCCCAGACGATGGAGCGCCTGAGGACGATGCCGAATTCGGAAAGCCAAGGCGACGTCGCGACGGTCAAGGACCTCGGGAGGATCGACTGGCGGGAAGGGCTCACCGCGCTCAAGAGGGTCGTGGTCGCGGACATGGACTCGGTGGCGCCGGCCTTGCGATTTAAATCCCTCGAGGATTACCAAGTCTCGCACGTGGGCATGGGCGGCGAGGTGAACGGGCGCGCGCTCGAGACGATCTATCTCGACGCGCGGCTGCTCAAGCCGGACGTCTACCCCAAGGACGTCCTTCTCGGCGTCCTCATCAACGACCTCTTCGAGCTGAGCGCGATGAAGATCGCGGCGTCGAAGGGCGTCCCGTGGACGACCGCCTTGGCCAAGGCCGTGCACGCCGAGGCGCTCAAAGTCGCCGAAAGCTTGGTCCCCGGACTGTCGGATTCCGTCAAGCGGGTGATCGAGTCGATGAACGGCGCCACGCGCGCGCCTCCCAAGACCGAGACGGCGCGCGGCGCCGAAGTCGCCGGGCGCGCGCCGGCCCAGCCGCCGGCCGCCCGCCGCCGCCGGGCGCTGGACGACGAGGCGGTCGAGGAAGCCGACGTCGCCGGAGAGGCGGGCCCCAAGCGGCGCGGACAGACGAAGGGCACGCAGGCGATCCCGGAGCCGATCATCGTCCAATCGAGGCTGCGGAGCGTGGACGAGGCGGTCGAGCACCACGTCTCGCATTCCTACCGCGGTCGGGCCGGGGCGGACCCGGCGGAGCTGGTGGCGGCCGAGATCGACCGCTACATCGCCTTCGACGGGATGCCGAAGGCCGAGAAACACCTGGTCCTCAAGTACTACGGGATCGGGCAGTCCGGCGAGACGCCCGGCCCCGTACTGCAGGCCGTCGAGCGGCTGGTTCGGGCCGGGATCCGCACGACCATCATCACGGACTTGAACCAAGCCCTCCTCGGAAAATTCGCCGAGGGCGAGACGCGGACCACGAACTACGGCTCCGCGAGCTACAAGGACAGCGGGCCCGCGCAGGCGCTGCGCTATCTTCGGAACGTGCTCGGCTTCCGCTACAAGTACGGGGAAGGTCTGTTCACGATCCTGAGCGGGATGCCTCTGTTCAACCCCGCCAACGGCGGGATCATGCCGCTGATGCACGACAAGGGGATGTTCGCGGCGGGCCCCGACGGAAAGGCCTACGAATTCGCCTGGTCCGGCACGGCCAACTTGAACGCGACGGAGATCAATTCGGGCGGACCGATGCCGAGCTACGGCGGCCGCTACAACCGCGTCATCCGCTCCAAGGACCCGGCGGCGAACCAAGTGGACTGGGACCACGTCTTGGCCGAGATCGAGGCGTACGACAAGCGCCTCGGCCCGAAGGGGATCGACAAGGAGTTCGACGCCCCGCGCCGCGTCACGTACCCGAACGGCGAGTTTCGCGAGATCGCGTTCACCAACGGCCGCCAGAACTTGAACGACCGCATCCTCGCGATGTTCGAGCGCGCGACGAACGCGTTGGTCAAGGTCAAGGAGGCGCGCGAGAAGAAGCCCGGCGAGGCGGCGCAGCCCGAGTTCGAGATCAAGTGGATCGTGATGAGCCAGTTCGTCCTGAGCAACTCGAACCTGATCGAGGCGATGCGCAAGTACCTGAACGTGCTGCGCGAGACCTACCCGCAGGACTTCCAAAAGCGCCTCAAGATCTTCGGGGTCTTCGACCAGCACTTCATCAGCCCCGAGGGCTGGGGCGGCCCCGCGTCGCTCGCGGGCGTGCTCGTCCAGCGCCCGTGGGGCAAGAGCATCTTCCCGTTCCGCGCCGAGTTCGAGCCGATGATGGAGCTCTACGGCTACGTCCGCCTTCTCAACGGCGTCGAGAGGGTCGACGTGGAGGGCGCGCCGACCCACATCCACCTCTGGCACGACAAGACCTTCATCATTGGCGTGAGCGAGCTTGAGGGCGGACGGATGACGGAGTGGACGTACGCCTGGACGCGCAGCATGAACACGAGCGCCCGCCACCAGAACATCGAGAGCCAGGACATGTACCGCCTGCGCCCGGACTCGCGCTTCGCCAAGGAGCTCGTCGACAGCGTCAAGGAGGTCGTCAAGGCGGAGCCGCAGTACGCCCTCGAGCTCAACCGCGTCGTCGTGGCGTCCTGGCTCGCCAGCTTCACCGAGCACACGATCTACGATCACGGCATCCTCGAAGCGACGCCGAAGGTGATCGAGCAGTTGACCCGAAAGGACTACCGCGGGCTCCGGGAGTCGCTGAGCAAGGCGGCCGAGCTGCCGACGCGCAACGCCAAGGCGGTGGACGCCTCCCAGGTGCCCGCCCGCATCGAGCGCTTCGTGCGCTTCCTCGAGTGGTACGAGGCGGAGACGAAGAAGACCCCCAGCCTTTACGCGATGACGTACCGCAAGGCGGTAAACGTCGGCGTGGGGCTGGCCTCGGAGAACGCGTGGGGCCTCAAGACCGCGCTCGAGATCCTCTTCTACAATCCCAAGCTCTCCCGAGAGCAGATCCAAGCGCTGGCCCAGAAAGCGTGGACGGAGGGCTTGCGTATGGAGGCGCCGTTCCCCGGAACGAACCGGCGGGGATCGGAACTGGGCGTCGGCGACGAGATCCAGGGCCGGATACAGGGTCCGGGCGAGATCGACTTCGACGGCTCGTGCGCGGGCTCAGGCTCCGCGCGCTGCGCGACGGTAGGGCAAAACCGGCGGCCGGTACGAGCGCCGTCGCACGCCGTGACGCGTTAGCCTAGCCCGGCTGCTGCTGCATGCCGGCCAGCGTCTTCATCGTCCCGGGGTCGTGCGCCTTCATGGCGGCGTCCTCCATCGTGACGGCGCCCTGCTTGACGAGGAAGGCGAGGTATTGGTCCATCGAGATCATGCCGAACTTGGCGCCGGACTCGATCGCGCTGTAGAGCTGGTGCGTCTTTCCCTCGCGTATCAAGTTGCCCACCGCGGGCGTCATCGTCATGACCTCGCGGGCGCAGATGCGGCCGGCGCCGCCCTTGCGCGGCAGCAGCACCTGGCTGATCACCGCCGCCAAGGTCGTCGACACTTGAGTCCGGACCTCCTGCTGCTGCGACGGGGGGAAGACGTCGATGATGCGGTCGACGGTGGACGGGGCGTCCTGCGTATGGAGCGTCGCGAAGCACAGGTGGCCGGTCTCCGCCGCGGTGATGGCGAGCGAGATCGTCTCCAAGTCCCGCATCTCGCCGATCAAGATGACGTCCGGGTTCTGGCGCAGCGAGTGCTTCAAGGCCTCGGCGAACGACTTCGTGTGCGCCCCGACCTCGCGCTGGTTGATGATCGAGTTCTTGTTCTCGTACATGAACTCGATCGGGTCCTCGATCGTCAAAATGTGCCGGTGGTGCTTCTGGTTGATCGTTTCGATGAGCGAGGCCAAGGTCGTCGTCTTGCCCGAGCCCGTCGGCCCGGTGACGAGCACGAGGCCGCGCGGCAGGTCGGTCAAGTTGACGATCGACGGCATGAGGCCGAGCTCCTGCGGCGTCGGGATCTTGTCCGAGATGACGCGCATGACGGCGGCCGTGCCGCGCGAGTTCTTCAGGACGTTGACTCGGAAGCGCGCCGAGCCGGCGAGGGCGAAGGAGCAGTCGAGCTCGAGGGCTTCCTCGAAGCGCGCCTTCTGGGCGTCGGTCAGGAGCGAGTAGATCGAGCGCTCGCATTCCTCGGGCGTCATCGGCGCCGCGCCGGCGAGGCGCTGGATCGTACCGGAGACGCGCAGCAGGGGCGGCTCCTTGGGCAGGAGGATGACGTCGCTCGCGCCCGCCTGGACGCCCGCTTTCAGAAGGTCCGCGATGTCCGCCATGGGAGCGCTATCCTAGCCTATTTCGGTTCCTGGTAAAAGGACGGCTTCTTCGGGTCCAGTCCGACGGCCTTCTGGAAGCGCGGGTCGTCGCGGAGGTCCTGGAACTCGACGGTCTCCTGGGCCTTTTCGGCGAGCTTTGCGTCCGCGGCCACGGCGGCCTTGAGGTCGGCGATCGCCTCCTCCGTCCTGCCGAGCGCGGCGAGGAGCGCGGCGTTGTAGAAGCGGCCGTACGCGTAGTTCGGGTCCATGTCCGCGGCGATCTGGGTCTCGGCCTGGCCTCCGGCCAAGTCTCCGGCCTTGAACAGCATCAGCCCGTTGGTGACATGCGCCCGCGCCCGCGTCCGCCGCGCCCCCGTGTTCGTGTGGAACAGTCGCCACCGGTAGGAGTCGGAGGGGGTCGGGCGCTTGAAGACCGCGAAGGCGCACTGCCCGAGGGGCGAGTAGTGGACCGACTGCAGCCAGAAGTCCGCGCCGGGCCACGTCAGGCGGTCCTGCGTCTCGAAGGCGGCCGTCGAGCGGATCACCTGCTCGAGGCCGGCCCGCTGCGCGACCGGGTCCGGGCGGATCGTCTCGGTGAACTTCGATTGGGTGTAGCCGGCGCGGGTCAGCATCTCGAACTGCAGGTTCGCCTCGCTCGCGATCCAGCCGCCCGTGCCGTCGTAGGAGAGGTTCATGTTCTCGATCGCGGGCCCGCGGGAGGCCGCCGTGGGCAAGGTCAACGTCCCGATGCGCCCCCAGTTCGGGACGCCCTCGAGCCCTTGGCCGATGGCCGGATAGCGGAGCACTTGGAACGCCGCCGAGCAGGCGTCGTTGAAGCCGATGAAGGTGAATTCCTCGTGCGCGTAGGCTTTGGCGTGCGCGAAGCGGGGCGAAGCGGCCGCCCAGGCCAGCAGGATCAGCGGGAGGATTTGGATGCGGGCGCGTCGAGCAGCCGGGCGTGCGGGTCGATTTGAAGCGAGGAGGGCTTCGCCCCGCGGTCCTTCTGCACGAGCAGGGGGCCGAGGAACAGCGCCGCCAGCAGCAGCAGGATCCAGTAGATCGAGGAGAACTTCTTCTGGATTTTCATCATGACCATGATAGCATCCCGTCCCCGTCGTATTGATGGGCCAACCGGCTATCTCCGTCGAGTATTTGGGCCTAAGAAAGTGATTCGAGCATCGTAGGTTCATGTGGGTCTCTCGGTATGGGCTGAAAGGTCCATCACGCTAGGTCCACCATATGCCAGCGGTTTTGGTACAGATCGACGAGTCTCCGACGGAGCGCGGCGTTCTGGGGCGCCGCGAGCTTGGGGTCCGCGTCCAGCATCTCCTGCCCGTCCGCGCGCGCCTGGGCTTGGATCTCCGCGTCGCGGAAGAGGTCCGCGATCGCGAGCGACAGCTCCCCGTGCTGCGCCGTCCCGAGGATCTCGCCCGGGCCGCGGAGCTTCAAGTCCTCCTCGCCGATGCGGAACCCGTCCGCCGTCTCGCAGAGGACGGCGATGCGGCGCTTGGCCGCCTCGGTCTGCGGGTCCGCCACGAGCCAGCATTCCGAGGCGTGGCCCGCCCGTCCCACGCGGCCGCGGAGCTGGTGCAGCGACGCCAAGCCGAAGCGGTCCGCGTTCTGGATCACCATGACGGTCGCGTTGGGGATGTCCATGCCGACCTCGACGACCGGCGTGGCGACCAGGACGTCGCAGCGTCCGCGCGCGAACGCCTCCATGATCTTCGTCTTCTGCGTGCCGGACATCTGCCCGTGGATGAGCTCGGTGCGCAGCCCGGCGAGCGCTCCCGCCTTCAGGCGCTCGAACTCGGCCTTGGCGGCCTTGAGGTCGACGCGGCTCGATTCCGAGATGATCGGGTAGACGATGTACGCCTGGCGTCCCTCCTGCGCTTGCTGCCGCACGCGAGCGAAGGCCTCTTCCTCGGTCCCGTGGGTCGTCAGGATCTGCGCGCGTCCGGGCGGCATCTCGTCGAGCGTCGAGACGTCCAAGTCGCCGAACATCGCCAGGGCGAGCGTGCGGGGGATGGGCGTCGCCGTCATGATGAGAAGGTCCATGGGCGGGCCCTTCTGGCGCAGCGTGGAGCGCTGGCGGACGCCGAAGCGATGCTGCTCGTCGATCACGGCGAGGCGGAGGTCCTTGAAGGCCACGTCGCCCTCGATCAGCGCGTGCGTGCCGATCGCGATGTCGCAGGTGCCGTCGCGCAGCGCCGCGAGCGCCTCGGCCCGCTCCTTGGGCTTCAGGCGCGAGGTGACGAGGCGGAGCCGGACGGGCAGGTCCTTCAAGAACTTCGTCAGCGTCCAGTAATGCTGCTCCGCGAGGATCTCGGTCGGCGCCATGAACGCGCCTTGGTAGCCGTTCTCGACCGCGAGGAGGAGCGCCGCGACCGCGACGACGGTCTTGCCCGAGCCGACGTCGCCCTGCAGCATGCGCGTCATCGGCGCGTGGGCCTGCATGTCGCCGAAGATCTCGTTGATGACCCGCTTTTGCGCCGCCGTCAGCTCAAAGCCCAGATGCTGGCGGAACGGGGTGAGGAGATGGCGCTTGAGCTCGTAGGCGAACCCCTTGGTCCCGGCCTTCGTCTGGCGCTGCTTGAGGAGCCACGCGAGTTCGAGCAGCAGGAGCTCCTCGTAGGCGAGGCGCTTGCGCGCTTCCTCCATCTCGGCGATGGAACGGGGAAAATGGAGGCCGCGCAGCGCTTGGGGAGCGGCGAGAAGGCCGCGCTTCTCGACCAGCGCGCGGGGCAAGAGGTCCTGCGCGTGGTCGGACTCCTGCAGCGCCTGGGCGACCCACTCCCGCAACTGGCGCGTGCTCACGCCTTCGGTCGCGGCGTAGACGGGCACGATGCGGCCCACGTGGAAGCCGGCCTTGGGGTCGTCGAGCCCGTAGTACTCGTCGACCTGGACCTCCTTCAACTTCAAGAGGGAGTCCTGGGCGCGCCCGACGATCCAGATGTCCGCGCCCGCCTTGACCTCGGCCTTGAGCGTCTGGAAGACGTCGTAGCGGCGGCTCATGCGCTTGAACCAGACCGCCTCGATCGTGTCGCCCCACGAGGGCACGTTCAGCGTGCACTTGTATAGGGAAATGGAGCCTCGCGTGAAGATCGCGGAGGCCCGCACGACGCGCCCTTTGAGCACGACGTGGCCGCTTTCGGGGGCGCGCGGCGGGGGGGTCTCCTTGCGGTCCTCCCAGGAGCGCGGAAAATAATACAGGAGGTCTTCCACGGTCGACAAGCCGAGCGCGGAGAGCTGGACGGCGCGCTTGGGGCCGACGCCTTTCAGGTATTGGACCGAATTCTTGAGCGCGCCGACAGCCACCGCAACGTTGTACAAAATTTGCTCATCGGAGCCTCGTATGGGGATCGGAGTGCGGGGATCGGGGGTCGGGGATCGAACTGCTTGCTGCCCTTTATAAAGGGCCGTTCCGAACTCCGATCCCCGATCCCCGATCCCCGATCCCCGATCCCCGCACTCCGATTTGCGATAATGGCCGGGTGCTTCCCGCACGATTGACGCCGTACGCGTATCTGGCCGTCGCCGCGCTCGCGTATCTCGTCTTCGTCCCGACGCTGTCCGGAGACTGGGTGCTGGACGACGAGGACTACATCGTCCGCAATCCGGTCGTCGCGATGCCGCTGCGCGTCTGGCGCTACTTCCGCAGTCCCGACGCGCTGACGTCGTCGCCTTCCCAGGCGCGCATGATGTACCGCCCCGTCACCGGGCTGTCCTTCCGGGCGAGCCATGCGGCCGGAGGCTACAACCCGTTCTGGTACCACCTCGCGTCGATCCTCCTGCACGCGGCCAACGCGTGCCTCGTGCTGCTCTTGGCGCACCGGCGCGTGGGGCTCGGCGCCGCCGCGTTGGCCGCCGCCGCGCTCTTCTGCGTCCATCCGGCGCAGGCGGAGAGCGTCGCCTATATCAGCGGCTCGCGCGCGACTTTGCTCTCGTTCTTCTTCTGCGCGGCGGCGTATCTGTGGTACGAGGACGCCGGGCGCTCCCGCTGGCGGCACGCGGGCTCGGTCGCCGCGTTCGCGCTGGGCATGCTGTCGAAGGAATCGTCGTTCTTCCTGCTGCCGGTACTCGCGGCGCACGACTTTCTGCGCGAGGATCGCGGCGGGTCGTGGATCGAACGCTTGCGCCGGTGGACGCCGTACGGGCTCGTTTTCGCCGCGTTCGTCGCCTTGCGCTGGCGGGTCTTAGGCAGCGTCTCCCAGCGCGGCTGGTGGGAGGGATCCCTTTCCGCGCATTGGAAGATGGCGGCGCATGGGGCGCTTCAGGACTTGGTCAACGTGTTTTGGCCCGCGCACTTGAGGGCCTGCTACAGCTTCACCACCGGCTCGACGTTCGGCCTCGTCGCGGCCCTCTCCGTCGCGCTGTACGCGGCGGCGGCGCTCGCGGCGCTCTGGCTGATCCGGCGGCGGCACGCGGCGGCGCTTCCCCTGGTCTGGGCTCTGGCGGGACTGTTCCCCGCGATCAACGTGATCCCGATCGAGGCCCTCGCGGCGGACCGCTTCCTGTACGTGCCGCTGGCCGGAGTCGCCTTGGCTCTGGCGGAGGCGCTGGCGAGGATCCCGGCCCGCGCCGCCGCGGCCGTCGGCCTGGCATTCGTCCTGCCGCTCGCGGCCGACGGCGCGGCGCAGGGCCAAGTCTGGAAAAACCAGGCCGCGCTCGACTTCGCCGCGTACGCGGCGGCGCCGTCCGATCCTTGCGCCGCGCTGCACTTGGGCTCTCACTACTACAACTGGGGCATGCTCGGGCGCGCGGAGCAGCTCGCCGCGCAGGCGATGCGCCCGGAGGCGGCCTCCTACGTCCGCCGCTCGGCGACGATCGCGCTGGCCGTCATCCGGATGAAGCAGGCGCGCTGGCAAGACGCCGTCGGCCTGCTCGAGACGGCCGCGGCGGCCGACCCGCGCCAGGCGGAGCCCCACCGGCTCATGAGCCTGTGCTGGGCGAGGCTGGGCGACAAGGCGAGGGCGGACGCGGAGAGGCGGACGGCGCGGAAGCTCTCGGCCCTGGCGCCGGACTAGGCTCAGCGCTTGCGGATCAAGGCGTCGACGGCGAGCCCCGGCACGTTCACGCTGCGGATCGTGACGGAGACGACGTCGAGCGCGCTTAGTTCCGCCGCGTCCTTGCCGCGGAGCCGGATCGTGACGGGAAGCTCCTTGAGCTTGATCTCGGCCTCGCCGTCCTTGCCCGCCTTCACGTAGATCACGCGGCCCTCGTAGGTCTTGCCGCGGTGCTGCGGCTTGGAAAGCTCGAGGACGGACATGAAGTCCGCGATCTCCCGGCGCTGCTGGATCTTGTTCGCCTGCTGGCGGCCGTTCAAATGGAGCAGATACTCTTCGAGGTCCGCGAAGCCCATGGCGCGCAGGTCGCGAAGCATGGCGTGATAGACCGCCCGCGGGTCCTCGCCCTTGATGTCCGCGTCCAAGAGCGCGATGTTCCACATGTCCGAGAACCGCCGGATGGGAGCGGAGGGATGGTCGTATTCGCCGGCGGCGAGCGCCAGGCCCTCGTGGCCTTCCTCGTCGACGACCGCGTAGACGGCGGATTGCCGCGTGCGCAGGATCAAATTCTGGATGGACTCGCGCGTCTCGGGATCGAGGTCCTCGCGCTTCTTGATCTCCTCGATGTAGCGGCCGAGCGGCTGGCCCTCGGGCCAGTCGGCGCCCAGCTCGCGAAGCTGCGTCCGGAGCTTCTCGTTTTTCTTCTCGTCCTGCATCGGGTGGACGCGGCTGATGTGCGGGACTCCGAAGCGGCGCGTGATCTCGCCGAGCCGGCGCGCGAGGACTTGGTTGCCGTACACCTTGAGCTCCTCGATCAGCCCGTGAGACTCCCGGTCGACGGGATCCTCGCGCTCCGATTCGGTGAGCCACGAGCCGTCGTCGGTCTGGCGATAGGAGTACTTCGAGAAGGCGAACTTGAGCTTGCCGCGCGCCGCGTCCCGGCGGTCGAGCTGTTTCGCCAGTTCGCGGGCCAAGGTCACCTGCTCGACGTGGGCGATGCCGTGATCCGGCTTTCCGTTCCACAGGGCGGTCACTTGATTGTAGGAGTAGCGGCCCTGGGAATGGATGGCGCCTAGGCTCGTGTCCGACTCGTCGATCAGGAATGTTCCATCCGGGCCGAAGCGCATGCGGGTGAGGACGGCGAGGCTGTCCTTGCCGTCGAGGAGGCTCGCGCCGTACTTGGAGACGACGGGGTGGTTCATCGGGAAGGCGGGGACGCCGTTCTTGTCGATCGTGTAGAACGTGTTGCCGACGCGCGCGGCCGCGCGGAAGGCGGGGGTGCCGGGCTTGATGTAGTGCGCCACGTCCGCCGTCGCGAGGTACCACGTGAAGCCGCCGTCGGCGTGCTTTTCGATGTAGAAGGCGTCGTCCAAGTCGCTGGCGCCCGGGGGGTCGATCGTGATGAAGGGCTTGTCGCGAAGATCCAAGACGGGCTTGCCGGCCGCCTGCATCGCGGCGAAGTCCCTCGCGGGATCGTGGTCGCGGCCGATGGCCTCGGCTTGGAGGATGACCGCTTTCTCGAAGTAGCCGCGCGCGCCGTGGCGCAAGGCGATCTCGCGGGCGGCGATCGCGGGGGTGATCTCGGAGCCCAAGTTCGCGAGCGGGACCGCCTCGTAGCCGCCCTGTGCGGGCCGCACGAAGGCTTGGACGATGTCTCCGGGCTCGGCGTGGGAGCCGCCCGCGATCGGCAGGGAGGCGTAGAGCGAGAGCGGGACCTTGCCGTCGTAGAACAGCGTATCGAGGGCGCGCGATTCGCCGCGCTGGGAGACGCGCCCGACGATCATGTCGGCGGGATAGGCGCCGATCGAGGTCACGCGCGCCACCTCGTCTTTCACAAGGCCGATCTCGACGACGGTGTCCGACGGGACGCCCTGCGCGAGCCTCCAGGGGACGGGGACCACCTTGGACCGCGTCTCGCCGTCTTGTCCGTGCTCGGTCACCCGGACGTACGGCATCCCGCGGCGCCGGAACAGCATGCCCCTTTCGGAGCCCTCGACGCGCGGCCCCTTCTGCTGCGGGCGCCGCGACCACGAGGCCTCGAGGTCGTCGGGAAGGACCTTCGCGCCTTCGGCGAGGAGAAAGGGAAGGCCGCGCTCCCAAGGCTTCGGGCCGTGCGTGAAGAACCTATCGAGGAGATCGAGCGTGGCTTGTCCGGGAAGCTTCCGGTCGGCGGCGGGGGCGGCCTGAGCGGCCGGGGCCAGGCGGACCGGGGGCAGCGCGCTCGACGCCGCGGGCGCGGGCCGGCTCGCCGTCTCGGCGCCGCGCGCGAAGATCAGGTTGATCTTGAGCGCGACGCTTCCGCGCGAGAGGACTTGGAGCGGGTAGAGATGCTCCGGCCCCTTCTCCCCGTCCACGACGACCGGCTTTCTCCTGCCGACGACGGTGCTTTGCGCGCCCGGGGCGAGCGCGGCGAGCTCGCCCTCGAGGGAGGCGAGCACGTTCGCCTTGACCGCGGGGCCTTCCTGCCGGATGAAGCGCTCGAACTCGGCCTTGCTCTTGCCCGCCAGGCTCACGCGGGCGTCGATGCCGTCCCCCGCGCGGGCGGAAACGGAGAACTCCCGACCGGGGAGGAAGCGGCCGACCGCCGCGGCCACGGCGCGTTCCACGACGGCCGCGGCGGAAGGCGCCTGCGAAGACTCGGCTCCGTCCGCCGGGCCGCTCTCGCCGAGCAGCGCGCGGAACTGTTCGTCGGCCGCGGCGCGTCCCCCGTCGGAGGAAGGCGCGCCGATCTTCTTGCCGGCCTCGCCGGCGGCGTCCGAGATGGATTTGATGCGCCGCTCGAAGCCCAGGCGCGGGCTCGCGGCGTCTAGGCTCGGCGCGGACGCGCTGAGGCCGAGGGCGGCGCTCGGGGCGCCCGCCGTCAGGGAGGGCGAGAGCGCGAGCAAGCTCAGGCCGCCGTCGCCGAGTTGGGGCGACAAGCCGAGCGGCTGAAGCCCCAGGGCCGCGGGCGCGCCGCCGAACGTCTGGGCGCCGGAGACGCTGAGACCCGCGCCGCTCAAGTTCAAGCTGCCGATGCTGGTTTCGACCGGCGTCACGGCGCGCAACGTCTGCGCGCGGGCCTGGTTCGCCAACAGCAGCGCGGCGGCCGCGGCGCGGATCAGAGGGGAGTAGGTTCTTGCGGGAAGATGCACGAGTTCCTTAATTGTAGCGGATGCATCCGATTTCATGACGGGTCGAAAGGGCAGTAATGCGAACGTATTCCGGCCCGAGACGGCTGGGTCCGTCGACCTTGGTGGTTTCCAAGGCCAGCGACGGAAAACGACGGGGTCAGACATGAAGTTCGTTAAGTTATGGCACGGATCATTGCGATGCGACCACAACTTAACAAACTTCATGTCTGACCCCGACTCTGTTGACGGTCTCCCTCTCCTGCTTCGCGGGAGAGGGCGTCCAACGAAACGGCGGAGGATCGTCACTTGTCGTCCATGGGTTTTTCCCGGCGCGGGACTCATCCTATTCAGGGGGAGGTGTCCATGATCGGATTCTGGGCGGTGATCGCGGGGCTTTCGATCTCCGCGGCGGCGTTCGGCGAGAGCGCTCCGGCCCCCAGGGGCGAGGGGACGTCCAAGCCCGCGCAGACCGGGGCGAACCAGACGGGAGTGTTCTCCGCGCCCGAGCAGCCGGCGTCCGCGGCGACGCAGCTCGCGGGCAACGTGCGCGCGGCGATCTTCGGCGACCCCGCCTTCTCCGGCTTCGACTTGAAGGTCGTGCCGGTCAACGGCGTGGTCGTGCTCCAGGGCAACGTGGACACGCCGTTCCAGCGCGATCAGATCGCGATGCGCGCGGGGCAGGTCGCGGGAGTCTCCCGCGTCCAGAACGCGATCACGGTCGGCCTCGTTCCCGGCGCGGCGATGATTCCCGGCAGCGCGTTCCCGTCCGGAGCGACGGCGCCTCCGGTCCAGACGCAGGTGTTGGAGAGCGACCGGGTGCTGAGGAGCCAGGTCCGCACGGCCGTCTTCGGCGATGCGGCCCTGTCCGGGTTCAATGGAAACGTGACGCCCGTGGTCGTGCAAGGAAAGGTCCTTCTGCAGGGGGTCGTACAGTCTCCGGAACAGCGCGATCAGATCGGCTCGGCGGCGGCGCGCGTCGTCGGGCCGGGCAACGTGTTCAACGAGATCGTCGTCACCCCGTAGGACGGGGGACGGCTGGCGTCGGGGGCTCGGATTTGCTAATATTTCCCTCTATGGCATTTCGTTGTCATCTTTGCGAAAAGGGTCCGGTGTCCGGCTTCAGCTACAGCCACTCCCACCGCGCGACGAAGCGGGTGTTCCGGCCCAATCTTCAGCGGCAGCGGATCGTAGTCGGCTCCAAGACGATCTCGGCGTACGTCTGCACCGACTGCATCAAGTCCGGCCGCGCCGTCCGACCTCCTCGATAAGGCTTGGCCAATCGCGTCCCGAATCCCATCGATTCGGGGCGCGCGTTCGCGGTCTTGTGCTGGGCGACGGCGCTCGCCAGCTTTTGCCTGCCCGTTTCGAACCCGGACATCTTCTGGCATCTGAGCGCCGCGCGGCGCATGGTCGCCGTCGGCGCGATCCCCCGCGCGGACTGGCTGTCCTTCACGATGGAGGGCCGCCCCTGGCTCGACTTCGAGTGGCTGTGCCAGCTCGTCTGGTACGGCACGCTCAAGGGGATCGGACCATGGGGCCTCGTGGCCTTGAAGGCGTCGCTGTTCTCCGTCGGCGCCGCGTGCCTGTGGGGCGCGACGCGTCTCTATCGCCTGGACCTCAAGCTCTCCGCGCTGGCCGTCCTCGCGTGGGGCGTGGGCCTCGCCCCGTCCAACGATCTGCGGCCGGAGAACCTCTCGCTCGCTCTTTTCAGCGCGGAGTTCCTGTGGCTCGAAGCCCTGCGGCTCGAGCGCGTGCGGCCCTCGCCGCGAGCGGCGGCCGCCGCCGCGGGCGCGTTCGTCTTGTGGGCGAACTGGCATCCCGGGTTCCTCTACGGGCTGGCGCTCCTGGCGCTCTACGCCGCGGCGGAGTGGCGGCGGCGCGGGCGCCTGTTCTTGGCGGGCGCCGTGCTCGCGTGCGCCGCGGCGACGTTGCTCAATCCCTTCGGGTTCCATCTCTATACGGTCGCCTTCGAGCACGCGCAGGCGATGGGCGACTTGCAGCGCTACATCCGCGAATGGCAGGAGCCGTCCATCCTGAGCCCGTGGCTCGCCGTGTTCTGGCTGGCGGTTCCGGCGGCCTTCTTGGGACTTCTCGCCGGCCTCCTCGCGCGCAAGGACGCGCCGCCGGAGCACTTGATCGCCGTGGCCGCCTTCGCCGTCTCCGCCTCGCGGCACGTGCGGACCGCGCCCTACTTCCTCGCGGTCGCCATCCCGATCTCCCTCGGTCAGTTATCCGCCTGGGATTGGGGCGGCGAGCGCGGGCGCCGGCTCGGGAAGTGGCTGGCCGCGGCCGCGGCGGCGCTGATGCTGGGCTTCTTTTGCCGGATGATGCTCCCGGAGCTCCTCAAGCGCCGGGCGTTCCTGCCGCGCTTCGTGCCCGACGAGGTCGCGGGGTTCTTGGACAAGGAGCGCCTCGTCCTCGGTCCGCGCAAAATGCTCAACCCGTGGCATTGGGGCGGCTACATCGGCTACGAGTTGTCGCCGGATTATAAGGTCTTCGTCGACGGGCGCTACATCTTCCATTCCTTGCTCGCGCCCGCTCACTCGGCGGCCGAGAGCCCCGAGGCGTACCGCGCGCTGCTCGACACCTTCGGCATCGACGTCGTGCTTCAGGAGCGCACGCATCAATTCCGCCCGATGCCCGTCGAGCTGCCCGGCGGCAAGAAGGACATGCTGCTGCGTCCCTTCTACCTTTTCTTCCTGCCGAAGCCCGACTGGGCGCTCGTCTATTGGGGGCATCAGGGTCTCGTCTTCGTCCGCCGCGCCGCGTTCGACAAGGCGTGGATCGCGCCGCGGGAGTTCCGGTACGTGCGGCCGGACGATCTGCGCACGGCCGAGATCATGGTCAAACAGCGGCTCGTCCCGCGGGGCGAGGTCGCCGCCGAGGTCGAGAGGTTCCTGCGGCTCAACCCGGGCATCCCCGAGACGGCCGCGCTGCGCGCCTGGGCCGCGGGGCTGCGTCCGTGAGCCGCGCGGCGCAGCGCTGCCTTTGGGCCGCGTCGGCGGCCGCCTTCGCGGGCTGCGCGCTGCTCCCGATCTCCAATCCGGATCTTTTCTGGCACTTGAGCGCGAGCCGGCGGATCTTCGCGCTGCACGCGATCCCGACCGTCGACTGGCTCTCCTTCACCCGCGTGGGAGACCCGTGGACCGATTTCGAGTGGCTGTCCCAGGTCGTCTACGGGACGCTGTATGACGCCGGCGGATTTCCGCAGCTGTGGGCGTTCAAGGCGGTCCTCCTCGCGGGCGCGGCGCTGATCTTGTGGAAGACGCTCGAGCTCGAGGACGTGCCGGCCGACCATCGTCCGGCCGCCGTGGCGCTTTGGTCCGCCGCGTTCCTGACCCGCTCGGACATCCGCCCGGACCTGTTCTCCGTGCTGGCGTTCGGCGCCGTGTTCTGGGCGCTGGAGGCTCGCCGCCAGGGACGCCGGGTGAGGACGTACGCGGCGCTGCCCCTCTTCGCGCTGTGGGCCAACCTGCACGCCGGCTTCGCGTACGGGCTCATGCTCGTCGGGATCTACGCCGCTGTCGAGACGGCGCGCGCCGCGGCCTCGATGAAGGCGCTCAAGGCGGCGGCGTGGTATTGGTACGCGCTGGTCTTGGCGGCGGCGGGAACTTTGCTCCAGCCGTTCGGGTGGAAGACGTACAAGGTCCTTTGGATGCACGGGCGCGACGTCGGGAGCCTCGCGCCGTACATCTCCGAATGGGGCGCGTTGAGCTTCGACAATCCGTGGCATTGGCCGGCGTGGGTCGTCCTGCTCGGGTCCTTCGCCGCGGGGGCGCTCTACGCCCGGCGGAGGAAGGACATCGCCTTGGCGCCGACCGCCGCGCTCCTCCTCTGCGGGGCGACGTCGTTTCAGCACGTGCGGCTCGGCTCCTATTTCGCGACGCTCGCCGTGCCGCTCGCCTTCGGCTGGCTGAGCCGATCAGGAGTCCTGCCCGCGACGCCCCGCGTCCGGGTCCGCGTCGCGCTCGCCTCGCTGTCGGCCGCGTGCGCGGCGTACGTGTTCTGGTGGGGCTCGCATTTCGGCCTCTTTCAGACGGCGTACGACGATCGGTTCGCGCCCACCGGGGCGGCGGCGTTTTTGGAGAGGAACAAGGACGAGGCGCGGGGCCTCTCCCTTTATAACCCGTGGGGCTGGGGGGGATACCTCGGGTGGCGGCTCTATCCGGACTATTTCGTCTTCCAGGACGGGCGCTACATCTTCCACTCCTTGCTGATCGAGGCCGCCAAGGCGACGGGCGATCCGGCGGCGTGGCAGGCGTTCCTCGAGGGGCGAAGCGTGGACTTGGCGCTGATGGAGAACGCGCCGGCGTACGTCGAGGGCACCCGGACGCACGCCGATGGGACCGGGGTCAGGCTCCGCAGGCCTTACTACGTGTCCTTCATGCCGAAGGACCGGTGGGCGCTGATCTATTGGGACGAGAAGGCCCTCCTCTTCGCCCGCCGCGCCACCGTCGACGACGAATGGATCCACGCCCACGAGTACGCGCTCGCGCGTCCCCGCGACGACCAAGCCCGCGCCGACGCGCTCGCGCGCAACGAGATCGACCCCGCCCGCCTCGCCGCGGAGCTCCGCCGCCACGAGACCGAACTCCGCACCCCCTAATTCGGTGTCAGACGTAAAGTTAGTTAAGTTGTCGGCGAGAATCCTTGCGATGCCGCCAAAACTTAACTAACTTAACGTCTGACACCGACGGGCTGATGAAATTACTTACACGACTTCATGTCTGAGCGCGTCGCGAATCGGCGGGCGTATGATCGGTGGGGGGCGGCCTACCATGAGAAGCGATCGACGGCCGCGGGCGGCTTCTATAACGATTTCTTGGATCTGCCGGCGTTCGCGCGGCTGCTGAATGGAGAGGTGCGCGGGCGGGACGTCCTCGACTTGGGGTGCGGGTCCGGGCTGCTGACGAGGCGGCTGCGCCTGTGGGGGGCCCGCGCGCAGGGCGCCGACCAGTCCGAGACGATGCTCGCGATCGCCCGCCGCGAGAATCCGGGCGTGCGGTTCACCCGCTGCGAAGCGTCGCGGACGCCGTTTCGGGCCCGGTCCTTCGACGTCGTGGCGAGCGCGCTGATGGTCCACTACTCGAGGAACCTCGGCCCGATCTTCCGCGAGGCCGCGCGCGTGCTCCGGCCGGGCGGAGCTTGGGTGTTCTCGTTCCATCATCCGTTCAACGAGACGCTGACGTTCACGGAGACCGGCGGCCGCGTCCGCGCCGAGGCGGCTCCCTATTTCCACTCGGGGCGCTACGCCTGGGCGATCGGACCGATGAAGCTCCACAGCCACCATCACACGTTTCAGGACGTGTTCGAAGCGCTCGCCGAGGCGGGGTTCGTCGTCGAGAGGCTGCTCGAGCCGGCGCCGCCGGCGCGCGCGCGGAAGGTCAGCGAGCGGGACTACCGGGTGACGAGCGCCTATCCGTTCTTCTGCGCGATCCGCGCGAGGACGGCGGCATGAGCCGCGCGCGCGCGCTGCGCGCGGCGACCCTCGCCGCGGCGTTCGGGCTCGCGACGTTCCTTTTCTCGAACACCTCGGCGGTCCTGCCCGACAGCGCCGGGTACTTCGCGTACCTCCCGTCCCTCGCCTTCGACGGCGACCTCCAGCTGGCGGACGAGTTCCGGCGGCTGAACATGAACATCCCGATGGCGGCGACGGTCAACGGCTACGCGGCGACGCAGTGGCCCATCGGCAACGCGCTCCTCTGGTCGCCCGCGTACGCGGCCGCGCGCATCTTCGCGGGCCTGGGCGCCGCCGCGGACGGCCACGGGTGCGACGGCTGGTATTGGCGCTTCATCAACCAAGGGACCTTGCTCTACGCGGCGCTCGCCCTGGCGCTGTTTCTCCGCGCCGCGCGCGAGGCCGAAGGCGCCGCGCAGGGCGCGGCGCGGGCCGCCGCGACGGCGCTATGCGGGACGCCTCTCCTGTTTTACGCGCTGCTCGTGCCGTCCACCTCGCACGGGACCTCCGCCTTCATGAACGCGCTCGTCGTCGCCGCGACGCTCGCGACGGCGCGCGGCGGACGCTCGCGGGCGCGGTGGCTTCTCCTCGGACTGCTCTGCGGCGTCGCGGCGCTGGTCCGCCCGCAGAACGCCCTCTTCTCCCTCGTGCCTCTGGCGGATTGGGCCCGCCGCCCCGCCACGGAGAGGAGGATCGAGGACGCCGCGGTGTTCGTCCTGGGCTGCGCCGCGGGAGCCAGCCCGCAGCTCCTGCTCAATTGGATCTTCAACGCGTCCTTCCTCGATCAGCCGTCCGCGTTCAACGTCGGCCTGCGGTACTTCGCGCTCCACAAGATCCTGCTGTCGCCGTACCACGGCGTCCTCTTTTGGACGCCGGTCCTGTTCGTCGCGTACGCCGGGCTCTGCCTCTCGGCGCGGAAGGGGGACTGGCTGGGCCGGGCGCTCCTCGCGATCATGTCGATCGATCTGCTCGTGGACGGGCTGTGCGTCTCCTGGTGGGAGGGGCATTCCTTCGGCCTGCGGCAGACGAGCGGCTTGTGGATCGCCGCGGCGTTCGGGCTCCTCGCGTGGCATCGAGCGGCCCGCGTCCTCGAGAAGCCGTGGGCGCCCGTCGCGCGCGCCGTGCCGGTGTTGTGCGCGGTGTGGACGCTCGGCCTTTTCTTCCGCGCGGTGAGCGGCCTGGAACTCGAGCTTCCGGTCCGGGCGGGAGAGATCCTGGCGATGGAGCGCGGATGGCTGAGCGGCGCGGCGGATTTCCTCGCGTGGCTGTGGGGCCGGAGCAAGCCGGGGATCGTTTCGTTCGCGCTCCTGTCGGCTCTCTCCGCCGCGGCCGCCTACGCGGCGTCGCGCTATTGGCGGCTCGTCGAGTCCGGGCGCTGGCGGCCGGCCGCGGCGATCGCGGGGTCCGTCGTCCTCGCGGCGAACGCGGCGCTGCTCTGGGCGCACGGACGCAAGACGCCGCTCGCGGTCAATCCGGGCGAACGGGTGATGCCGGCCGCGGAGCTACCCCGGTTTTTTCTCGAGCAGGCGCTCAAGAACCCCGGGCGCTAGAAGCGGCCGGTGAGGCCGATCGTGTACTGGTTCGAGTCGGGCTGGCTCGTCTGCCGGAGATGGTTGTACTCGAGGTGCGCGCTCAGCCATTCGAGCACGTCGGCTTCCGCGCCGACGGTGTAGGAGTCGGAGGTGGCCGCGTCGGTCGTGGTCGTGTCCACGAGCTTGATGCTCTGGTAGTTGAAGAACACGCTCGACGGCAGGCGGTGGAACCGCTGGCTGATCCCGAATTTCTGGGAGTAGTCGGGAAATCCCTCGACGAGGCCGCTCAGGCCCGCGAGCTTGGCGGAGAACTGATTGGCGCGCGGCCCGCCCAGCGCGGCGACGTTTCGATTGTACGTGCTCTGGCTCAGGGCCATGTCGACGCGCGTGTCGTAGATCTGCTGCTTCATGGTGAAGGTGGGCGTGCGCTGCGTGATGTCGAGCCTGCGCGTGAAGGCCGGCTGCCGTACGTACTGGCTGTGGTGCGTGACGGTGACGTCGCCGCCGATCGTCGTGCGGAAATCCTTCGAGACCGTATGGACGGAGGCGTTGGCGCCCACCGCGTCCGAGCGGTAATTGTTGGCGAGCGTGGTCCATGAGTAGGAGCCACCCAAGGAGACTTGATCGTGGTCGACGCCCGCGGCGAAGGTGATCGTCGGGGTGGTGGAGGACGTCTCGCTTTTCCAGGTGTTGAATCCCACGGAGGCGTTCGCGCCGAAAGGCATGCCGAGGTAGAGCTCGGTGTCCGTCGCGAAGTACTTTTGAGTGCCGAAGGTGACGCGCTGGGAAGGCTCGAACGTCCAGATGCCCGGCGCGGACTCGGCGCGGGCGGCCGATGCGGCCAGGAGCAGAAGAAGTGCGGTTTTCATCAGAATGCCCTCCGGAACGCCCGCGCCGTGATCTCGACGCAGGAGCGCTTGTAGATGCCGAGGATGATAAAGGTGTGGTCGTCGATGCGGATGTCGAAGAGCCCGGCGACGTCCGGGTTCTCCGCCTTGATCCCTTCCAGGGCTTTTCGCTGGCTTCCGTCGCCCGCGGCGGCGGAGAGGCTGGTGGCGCGGAAATTGGCCGCGATCGGGACCGCGAGGCCGTGCTGGCAGCTCCTGCCTTTGACGTCGCCCCCGAGGACGACCCCCGGCGGCAGGTCCTTCGGCGTCATGGTGACGAAGGAGAGCGGCGCGACGTCGTTGTAGAAGAGGACGAGCCCGCCGGGATTCATGAGCCCGGGCGCGGCGCCCGAGCCGTCCTCCTGGGCGTTCGCCGCGCCGAGCGTCGCGAGGAGCAGCAGCGCCGCGAGCTTCAAAGCTTCGCGACCTTTCCGTTGACGAGCGTGCAGACCTCGGTGTAGAGCCCGAGCAGGAACGCCTTCGCCTGCATGTCGGACTTCACGTCGTAGAGGACGACGTCGGTGCGTCCCTTGACCGCGTCCTTGGTCGCCGCCGCGTAGCCCCCGTCGCCCCACGCGACGAGGTAGAGCACCGAGCGGTTGCACGCCTTGCCGCTCGCCGTCTCGTCCGCCGGCGACGTCTTCACCTCGCCGGGCGTCGCCGTGCGATACGAGCGCGGCCCGTGCACGTTGGTGTAGAGGAGGCCGCAGCCGGAGAGCGCGAGGCTGAGAGCCGCGGCCGCGGCGGCGCGGCGGAGAGACGACATCGAGATTGCCATGCGTGCATTATGCGACATTTGGGTGTATGGCAAAAGAAGGGTACGGAAACCAGGGGAGAGGTACCGAAAAGCCGGCACTTGACAAATACGGGAAAGTCGGGTATACTTTGAATATCGAAGTATTCGGACTATGAACAAAACACCTTGCGAGACGCGGGCCTGCGAACTGGTGGACTACCTCCAGACCGTCATGGGCGAGATGAAGGGCACGGACAAGAAGAACCAGACCGTGTGCCAGATTCTGAGCACGCAGGAGATCCAAGTCCTGCTCGCGCTCGGTCGCCGCGGGCCGCTGATCATGAGCGACATCGCGGAAGGCATCCAATTGTCGCTCAGCAGCGTGACGGGCATCGTCGACAAACTGGAGGAGAAGCGCGTGGTGCAGCGCGAACGCTCGGGCGAGGACCGGCGCATCGTGCAGGCGGAACTGACGGAGGAAGGGCGCCGTCTCCACAAGCTCGCGTTGGAGGGACACATCCGCATGGCGCAGAGCATGCTGCAGGCGCTCGACGCCAAGGAGCAGGAGACGCTGGTCGCGTTGTTCAAGAAAGTGGCGAAGGCGATCGCGGAGGCGAAGCAGGCGGCGGCCTGATTTTTTTTGACCTGAGTACTTCGGATTTCGAATGATCCGAAACAAGAAACATCCAAGGAGCAAAGGAGATAACATGAAACGGTTGAGCGGAAAGGCGGCGGTGGTGACGGGCGGCGCGCGGGGCATCGGCGCGGCGATCGCGGAGCGCTTGGCGGCGGACGGGGCGGACGTCGTGATCAACTACTCGAAGTCGGCGGGCGAGGCGGAGGCCGTCGCGGCCCGCATACGCGCGGCGGGCGGCAAGGCGCGCACGATCAAGGCGGACGTGAGCGACCCCGCGCAGGCGAAGGCGCTCGTCGAGACGGCGTTCAAGGAGCTCGGGCGGCTCGACATCCTGGTCAACAACGCGGGGCGCGCGGACACGGCCACGCTCGAGCAAGTCGACGGGCGGCACGTCCAGGCGCACTTCGACTTGAACGTGAGCGGCCCCATCTTCGCGACCCAAGCCGCCGCGGCGCGCTTTCCTAAGGATGGAGGACGGGTGATCAACGTGAGCTCGGTCGTGGCGAGGAGCGGTTTCGCGGGATTCGGGGTCTACTCCGCGACGAAGGGCGCCTTGAACGCCCTGACCCGCGTCTGGGCGGCCGAACTCGGGCCCAAGGGCGTCACCGTCAACGCGGTCGCGCCGGGGCCGGTCGACACCGACATGGCGCGCGCGGCCTTGAGCGACGAGTACCGGCGTCAACTGAGCGCGCGCACGCCGCTCGGCCGCATCGGCGAGCCGGCGGACGTCGCCGACGCCGTCGCGTTCCTGGCGTCGTCGGACGCGCGCTGGGTGACGGGGCAGGTGATCGAGACGGCCGGCGGGATCAGCTGAGGGAGGATGCCATGGACAACGCGACGCAGATGAAAGCCGCGGCGCAGCGACCTGCTCCGCGCGCGTTCTACCGCTGGACCGCCGACGAGCGCATCTTGCTCGAGACGCGCGCCGAGCGCTCGGGAGACGCCGGCGGAGACGCGACTGAAAACCAAAGGAGGCCGTCATGAAGAAGATACTGGTCGTCGAGAGCAGCCCGCTAGCGGAGGCGTCGGTGAGCCGCCGCCTGACGAAGGACGTGGTCGCGGCGCTTCTGGTCGAGCATCCGGGAAGCGAGGTCGCGACGCGGGACTTGGCCGCGCGCCCGCTGCCGCATCTGTCGGCCGAGGCGCTCTCGGCCTTCGCCGCGGCGCCCGAGGCGCGCAGCCCCGCGCAGCGCGAGGCGGCGCGCGCGTCGGAGGAGGCCGCGGCCGAGCTCCTCGCCGCCGACGTCGTCGTCATCGGCGCGCCGATGTGGAACTTCGGCGTGCCCTCCGCGCTCAAGGCGTGGATCGACCACGTCGTGCGCGCCGGCAAGACGTTCTCGTACTCCGCGCAGGGCCCCAAGGGCCTCGCCGCCGGCCGCCGCGCGATCGTCGCGAGCGCGTCGGGGGGGATCTACTCGGAGGGCCCCGGCGAGGCGATGGATTTCCACGCGGCCTACCTGCGCGCGGTGCTCGCCTTCATCGGGATCTCGGACGTCTCCGTCGTGCGCGCCGAGGGCCTCGCCATCCCCGGCGTCCAGGAGACGGCCTACGAGAAGGCGCGTGGAATGGTCGCGGCGGCGGCGCGATGAAATAGTTGAAGGCGGCGACGATGTTCCGCAGGCCGACGTCGGCGCGCCCGAGAGGATCGCGACGCCGTAGTCGGTGAATGCCGCGGGGTCAATGGAAGGATCAACACTAATCAAGCTTGGCCTAAGCAGGGGAGACGCCTTTGCGGAAAGCTTGAAATCAATCGGCGCCGGGGCTAACCTAGTCGAATGACGGATGAAAGAAATGGCCTGCGGTGCTCGGCGCTACTCAGTGCCGCGCTCAATTTCCGCATATTTGACCAGAGATTGAACCTTTCCTGCGAGGAACTCCTGATCGCCTGTCCATAGATGGAGGAGCTTGATGCATAACGTCTTGATGGTAAATGGAAAATGTCCCTATTGCCAACAGGAAGGAGAATACAGCGTGCAATTTAAGTGGGGACTGTTTGTAACCTGTGCTCCCTGCGCGCGGCCCTCTCCCGCTGTCTCCCGTCCGCTGGAAGGCGTTCGTCTCCGCGTTGGACCGCCCGATACGGCTCAAGCCCAGGCTTCGCAGGCTTCTTACCGAGCCTAGCGTGCTTGAGCGCTAGTGTCCGGCAAGTCCAATCCCGCCGACGGGCCGTTCTCCCCGATCGAGACGCTCTCGAAGGCCCATCTCTTGTCTTCATTCGACTGCGGGAAAGAGAGCCTTAATGCTTGGTTGAAGCGTTACGCTCTCCTCAATCAGCAGAGCGACTCGGCTCAAACGTACGACGTCGAAAGAGACGGGGTCGTCGCCGGCTACTATGCCTTGACGGCGGGCAGCGTAAGACCTGAGGAATCTCCCGAGAGGATATCGAAGGGTCTGGCCAAGCATCCTATCGGCGTGGTCTTGTTGGCTCGATTGGCGAGCGACAAGCGCGAGCAGGGAAAGGGCTTGGGCACGGCGCTCCTGAAGGACGCTCTGATGCGCATCATGTCCGCTGCGGACGCCATCGGCGCCAGAGCCGTCCTCGTTTACGCGATCGATGAAGAGGCCCGGAGATCCTACGAGCACTTCGGCTTCGAGCGCTCACCCGTCGACGAGTTGGAACTGATGCTCCTCATGAAGGACCTGCGCGCCCAATCGTCCGATCTTTAGGATGTTCGTCCAGCGTGCCCGCTCTTGATCTTTCGGGCGCATCCGGCTAAATTAGGGCGATGATCCGGCGTTGGAAGACCCTGTTCGAGCCTTACCGCATCAAGGCGGTCGAGCCGCTCGGGTTCGCGAGCACGGCCGAGCGCGAGCGCGCGCTGCACGCGGCCGCCTACAACGTGTTCCACGTGCCGGCGGAGACGGTCCTTATCGACTTGCTCACCGATTCGGGCACCTCCGCCATGTCGGGCGAGCAGTGGGCGGCGCTCATGCGCGGCGACGAGGCCTACGCCGGCTCGCGCAGTTTCGAGACGTTCCAAAAAGCGGTGCGCGAGCTGACCGGCTACCGGGAAGTCATTCCGGCGCACCAAGGGCGCGCGGCGGAGCACATCCTGTTTTCGGTCTTGGGCGGGCCGGGCAAGGTCTTCTTGGCCAACGCCCACTTCGAGACGACGCGCGGGAACATCGAGGCGACGGGGGCCAAGGCGATCGATCTGCCGGCGCCCGAGGCGGCCGACCCCGCGAACCCGAGCCCGTTCAAGGGAGACATCGACACGCGCGCCTTGGAGCGGGCGATCGGCGAGCACGGGGCGGCGAATATCCCGCTCGCGATCATGACGGTCACCAACAACACCGCGGCCGGCCAGCCCGTCTCGATGCGCAACCTGCGCGAGGCGTCCGAGATCTGCGCCAAGCACAAGATCCCGCTTTTCCTCGACGCGGCGCGTTTCGCGGAAAACGCGTACCTCGTCAAGAAGCGCGAGACGGGCTACGCCGCGCGCGCGGCGGCCGAGACGGCGCGCGAGATGTTCTCCTTGGCGCAGGGCTGCTGGATGAGCGCCAAAAAAGACGGGCTCGCGCACATCGGCGGGTTTCTCGCGCTCAAAGACAAGGCCCTGGCGGACCGCGCGCGCGAGGCCATGGTCCTATTCGAGGGATTTCCGACCTACGGGGGCCTCGCGGGGCGGGACCTCGAGGCGATCGCTCGCGGACTCAGCGAGGTCCTCGACGACGATTACCTCGAGCACCGCCTCCGGTTGATCGAGTTCTTTTCCGAGCGCATGCGCGCCGCCAAGGTGCCGATCGTCGAGCCGCCCGGCGGGCACGCGGTGTTCGTCGACGCGAAGGCGTTCTTGCCGCACATCCCGCCCGAGCAGCTGCCGGCGAGCGCGCTCGCGGGCGCGGCCTACCGCACCGGCGGAGTGCGCGGGGCGGCGATGGGGAACTTCCTGCGGCTCGCGGTCCCTCGGCGGGCGTACACGCAGAGCCACCTCGAGTACGTGGCCGAAGTATTCTCGGAGATCGCGGCGCAAAAGGACCTCGTGCGCGGACTCAAACGCGTCGGCGAGGCGAAGGGCATGGGCGTCTTGTTCGCCCGGCTGGAGCCCGTCTGATGACCGAGCTTTCGCGCAGCCTCTGGCGGGACGGCGAGGCCAAGGGGCTGTCCGGGCCGGAGCTGTGCGCGTGGGTGTCGCGGCTCATCGGCGCCGACACCCGCATGGTGCTGTGGGGCGGGGGGAACTCCTCGATCAAGACGCTCGAGAAGGACCACGCCGGGCGCGAGGTCCGGACGCTCTGGGTCAAGGCGAGCGGCTTCGACATGAAGTCGATCGTGCCGGCGGGGTTCGCGCCGCTGCGTCTTGAAGAGCTCCTTCTCGCGCGCTCGCGCGAGGCGATGACGGACGAGGAGATGGTCGCCTATCAGACCGCGTGCTTGATCGACCCCAAGGCGGCCAAGCCGTCGATCGAGACGCTCCTGCATGCGTTCATCCCCGCCGCGCACGTCTACCATACGCACGCGGACGCCGTCGCGGGACTAACCTGCACTCCGGATTCCCAAGAGCGCGTGCGCAAGGTGTTCGGCCCCGGCGTCCTGTGGGTGCCGTACCGGCGCCCGGGTTTCGAGCTCTCCAAGCTCGTCGCGCGCGAGGTGTCGGCGCATCCGGAGGCGTGGGCGCTCGTCCTCGACAAGCACGGGGTGCTCACGTGGGGAGAGGAGGCGCGCGAGGCGTACGACCGGATGATCCAGGTGGTGCGCCGCGCGGCGCGGGCGTGGGACTCGGGCGCCGCGCGGATCCGAGGCGACGCTCCCGAGTGGGGCCGCGCGCGCGTGCCGGGATTGACGAAGGACCAACGGCGCGCGCGCGCGCTCGAGGTGCTCCCGTGGCTGCGCGGCGAGGCGGGAAAGACGAAGCGCGTCGTCGTGCGTTGGTCCGAGGCGTCCGAGGCGCTCGACTACGTGAGCCGCCCGGAGATCGTCCGCGTGAGCCAGCGCGGTCCCTTCGCGCCGGACCAGGCGCTCGCGATCAAGGGGCGGCCGCTCCTGTGGACCGGCTCGACGCGCCGGCAGCTCGCGGCGGCGTTCGACGGCTACCGCAAGCGCACGAAGGAGAACTTCCGAAAGTACGCGCCGCGCGGCGCCGAGTTGATCGACGCCGAGCCGCGCGTCGCGCTCGTGCCCGGAGTCGGCATCTTCTCGCTCGGCAAGAACTGGAAGGCGGCCGGGATGATCGAGGAGATCTTCGGCCACAACGCTGCGGTGCAGCGCCGCGTCGCGGCGGTGACGACGTACCGGCCCGTCGACCTGCCGGACCTGTGCGGCATCGAGTTCTGGCCGATGGAGACGTACAAGTACAAGCTCCAGCCGCCCGAAAAGGAGTTCAGCCGGCGCGTCGTCTTGGTGACCGGCGCGGCGGGCGCCATCGGCGCGGCGACGGCGGCGCGCTTCGCGGAGGCGGGGGCGCACGTGGTCCTCGCGGACCTCGACTTGGCCAAGGCGAAGGCGCTCGAGGCCAGGATCGACGCGGCCTGCGGACTGGGCCGCGCGTTCGCGGTGCGCCTCGACGTCGGAGATGAGGCCAGCGTGCGCGCGGCGTTCGAGGAGGCCGTCCTGCGCTACGGCGGGATCGACATCCTGTTCTCGAACGCGGGGATCGCCAAGTCGGCGCCCGTGGCGGAGCTGTCCTTGGACGATTGGGAGCGCAACCTGCGCGTCAACGCGACCGGGCATTTCCTCTGCTCGCGCGAGGCCGCGCGCCTGCTCCGGGACCAAGGCACCGGAGGCTCGATCATCTTCAACGCCTCCAAGAACGTGCTCGCCCCGGGCAAGGCGTTCGCCGCCTACAGCGCGTCGAAGGCCGCCGAAGTCCAGCTCGCGCGCGTCCTCGCGATCGAAGCCGCCGACTTCGGCGTCCGGGTCAACATGGTCAACCCCGACGCGGTGTTCGAGGGGTCCGGGTTATGGTCTCCGGAGATGCGGCGCGGGAGGGCCAAAGCCCAAGGAATAGCCGTCTCGAAGCTCGAGGAGCACTACGCGCAGCGCAATCTTCTGAAGACGCGGGTCACCGCGCTGGACGTGGCCGAGGCGGTGCTCTTTCTGGCGTCGGAGCGCTCCGCGAAAACGACCGGGGCGATGCTGCCCGTGGACGGCGGGCTGAGGGAAGCGTTCCCCAGGTAAGGCGAACGACAGCACGAAAAGCGCGGACAGCCCGAAACGGGCGGAAACGGGCGGGGTCAGACATGAAGTTGCGTAAGTTGTCATTACTTCCATAACTTCATGTCTGACCCCGATTCTTTTGCGTAGGAGTTATTAAGGCTTTATAGCGACCCCTTGTTTTGTACTGGGAGGCGGCTATAATACGGAGGCGTTCGCCGGGCCACCCGCATGGCGGAAAAGAAGAGGATCATCTACATTTTGAAGGACGCCGCGCTCGCCGCCCAGGTGACGGCCGCGTGCGCCGCCCGCTCGACGAAGGCGGACATCTTCGAGTCCTACTCGCAGGCGCGCCAGAACTGGGCCAGCGCCGAGACCGAGCTGCTGGGGGTGGTGGGGGACTTGGCCACGCTCTCGGTCCCCGAGCGCGACACCCTGATCCAGTACCACCAGGTCCCCGGCGCGCCCAAGCTGATCTTCCTCGAGGGCCAGCATCCCGCCCAGGGGTCCAACGGGCATTTCGTCCAGAAGGTGCGCTGGCCGGTGACGAAGGGGTTCATGGAGGGGCTCAAGGCGCAAGCCGGAGTCCCGATGCTCTACTTCGCGGACTCGACGCTGTACCTGACGGGATTCCTCCAGTCCGTGCTGAACCAGTTCGGGCTCAAGACCGTGCTGATGGAAAGCCCGGTCGGCATCACCGATATCTTCGGCGCGCAGCCGCCGCCCGCGCCGGCGCCCGTCCCGCGCCCGACGTCCTCGTTCTGGAACAAGCTGACGACGACCGCCCCGCCGACGCAGGCGGCGCCGCAGGAGGAGGGCCTCGGCAACAACGTGATCGTACTGTGGAAGGGCGACACCGACGCGGCCGAAGGCCAGGCGCTCAAGGTCCGCGAGGCCGTGCAGAACCTGCGCTGCTTCCACGTGACGACGGCCGGTCCGGTCCACGACGCGGAGCAGGCCCTGCGCGCGGGCAAGATCGCGTACCTGCCGCGCGCGGTCGCGGACGCCTCGGTCCAGCTCCTCGAGGGCCGCTCGATCGACGAGCCGAATTCCAAGGGACGCGTCCTGCTCGTCGACAACTTCAAGCCGTCCCTGGTCCAGCTCGCGCAGGCGATGATCAACGAGGGCTACGAGGTGACGGCGCTCATGCGCGGCGAGGAAGCGCTCGAGGTCGCGCAGACGACGCGCTATCAGCTCGCGGTCGTGGGCGCCGCGCTCGCCTTCGCCAAGCAGACCGGCATCGAGCTCGCGCAAAAGCTGCGCGAGACGGACCCGGACATGCGTCTCATCCTGACGGTCGACCGCTACCCGCTGCAGGCGGCGCTCCAAGGCGTCAGCCAAGTCGTGGAAGTCGGCCTCGACGACTGCCTGCTCAAGCCCGTCGAGCCCTCGCGCCTCATGTTCTCGATCACGCGCGCGCTCGAGCGCCGGCGGCTGCTGCTCGAAAACGCCCGGCTGTTCCAGGAACTCGGCGTGGCCAACGAGCATCTAAAAGAGCTCAACGGCTTCCAGCAGAAGTTCTTCGCGACCGTCGCGCACGACGTCAAAAACCCGCTCACCGCGATCCGCGGGTACGCCGAGCTCATCAGCTGGAAGGTCAAGGACGCCGAGCTCATGAAATGCGTGGGACACATCATGACGTCGTCGAAGACGCTCGAAGGGCTCGTCTCCGACTTGGTCGACTACGCGGCCATCGAGTCGGGCAAGCTGCGGGTCAGCCTCAGCCAGTGCGATCTCTTGGGGGTCGCCGGGGAAGTGCGGCCCCGCATCGAGATGGTGGCGGAGAAGCGCAGGATCCGTTTCATCGTGAACGTGCCGCCGTCGCTCCCGCCGATCCAGGGCGACACGCTCCGCCTCGGGCAGGTGATCCAGAACCTCTGCACGAACGCGGTGCAGTACACGCCGGAGGGCGGGCAGGTGACGCTGAGCATCGTGCCGAGCCCGACGCAGCTCGTCGTCAGCGTCCAGGACACGGGCATCGGCATCGCGAAAGAGGACTTGCCCCGCGTGTTCGAGCGCTTCTTCCAGACCGAGGCCGCGCAGAAGATGCGGCGCGCGGGCTTCGGCCTGGGCCTCAAGATCGCGGCCGAGATCGTCAAGGCGCACGGCGGCGGCATCGGGGTCGAATCCGAGTTGGGCAAGGGCTCGCGTTTTTACTTTACTATCCCGGTCGCCAGGCAGGAGCCTCCGGCCGCTCCGCAGATGACGCCGCTGCCGACGCCGCGGACGCCGCCTCCGAACAAATGACCTCCGCCGCTTCCCTGAGGGACCTGGCCCGGACCTTCGGGCCCAAGAGGCTTCTGACGGGAGAAGCCGACTTGGCCGCCTATTCCTACGACGGGGCGCTCGACCGCAGCAGCCCGGACGCCGTCGTCCTGGCCCGCTCGGAGGGCGACGTCCGGCGGGCCGTCGCCTGGTGCGCGGCGAACGGGGTGCCGATCGTCGCGCGCGGGGCGGGCACGAACCTTTCGGGCGGCTGCATCCCGCTCAAGGGCGGGGTCATCTTGTCCCTCGCCCGGATGACGCGCATCCTGGACGTCGACACGGCGGCCGCGACCGCGTGCGCGGAGCCGGGAGTGGTGAACCTCCATCTTCAAGAAGCCTTGGAGCGGGCAGGCTGCTTCTACGCGCCGGACCCCGCGTCCTCGAAAGTGTGCACGCTCGGCGGCAACATCGCGGAGAACGCCGGCGGGCCGCGGTGCCTCAAGTACGGGACGACGACGAACCACGTCGTCGCGATCGAGGTCGTGATGCCGGACGGCGAGAGCGCGCGATTCTCGATCGATGATGAAGGACCGGACATGCTCGGCCTGATGGTGGGAGCGGAGGGGACGCTCGGCGTGGTCACGCGCGCGTGGGTGAAGATCCTGCCTCTGCCCGCGCAGATCGCGACGATCTTGGTCGGATTTCCCTCGATCGAGTCGTCGATCCGCTGCGTCTCGGCGATCATCGCGGCGGGGATCGTGCCGCGGGTGCTGGAAGCTCTCGACAAGATGACGGTCGAGTCCGTGGAAGCCTACAAGCCCGCGGGGTATCCCAAGGCGGAGGCGGTGCTTCTCATCGAGCTCGACGGAGTGAAAGGCCGGGTGGACGAGGAGGCGGCGGTCGTCGAGCGCTTGTGCCGCCGGCACGGGGCCCAAGAGTACCGCCGCGCCACGGACGCGGCCGAGCGCGAGCGGTTGTGGGAGGGCCGACGCGGCGCCTACGCGGCCGTCGCCCGGATCGCGCCGAACGTCTTGGTCGAGGACGGAGTCGTGCCGCGCGGGAAGCTGCCGGAGGCGTACGATCGCGTGCGCCAGATCGCCGACGCCCACCAGGCGAAGGTGGCCATGCTGTTCCACGCCGGAGACGGAAACCTCCATCCCAACATCGCGTTCGACGAGAGGAACGCGGAGGAGACGCGGCGGGTCAAGCGGGCGGGCTTCGAGATCCTCCGCGCGTGCGTGGAGCTGGGGGGGTCGTTGTCCGGCGAGCACGGGATCGGTTCGGACAAGCGGGCGGCGATGGCGTGGCTTTTTTCCCCGGAGACGATCGCGCTCTTTCGGAGGCTCAAGGCGGCGTTCGATCCGCAGGGACTCTGCAACCCGGAGAAGGTGATCCCGCTCCCGAGCGAGGAGGACGCGGCGCGCGAGCTCCGTCCCGCGCGGCGCCCGCTCACCGCCGCGGCGCAGGAGCTCGCCGCCAAGATGCGCGACGCCGCGGCGACAGGCGCCCGCGTGCTCGTCGCGGGAGCCGGGACCCGCCATGCCGCGGCCGCCGCCCCGGGCGACGTCATACTCGCGACGACCGCGCTCAAGAGCATCGTCGAGCTCGACCGCTCCAACTACACGTTGACCGTCGAAGCGGGCGTCGAGCCCAAGGTGCTCAAGGCGCAGCTGCTCGACAAAGGCTTTCACTTGCCCCTGCCGGCCGCGGGGGGGACGCTCGGCGGGTTCCTCGCCACCAAGGCGTGGGCGGGCGTGCGCGACCACGTGCTCGGGATGCGGGTGCTCTTGGCGTCCGGGGAGCACGTGGACCTCGGGGGGAAGGTCGTGAAGAACGTGTCGGGCTACGACGTGCCCAAGGCGCTGATCGGCTCGTGGGGCGCCTTCGGCGTCATCGTGGAGGTCACGCTCAAGCTGCACGCGGCGCCGCTCTCCATCCCGGCCGAGCCGCCGGCGCCGAGGCCGTTTACGCCGGACCGGTGGCACCGGAAGCTCAAGTCCGCGTTCGATCCGCAGAACCGCCTCAACGCGTGGGTGTTCGGCCGATGACCGAGACGCTCGGCAAGCTCAGGACGGACTTGGGCGACCGCTCGGCGTATGACGCCGCCAGCCAGTGCAATCGCTGCGGGTACTGCGAGCAGGCGTGCCCGACGTACGTGGTGACGGGCGACGAGGGGAAGTCGGCCCGGGGGCGCAACCAGCTCGTGCGACTCATGCTCGAGAACAAGCTCAAGGACCCCAAGAGCGTCCAAGACGCGTTGGCCACCTGTCTATTGTGCGGCGCGTGCACCACGGTGTGCTACGCGCACGTGCCGACGGCCGATCTCGTCTTGGAGGGCCGGCGGGCCCTGCGGGCGAGCGAGCCCGTGCCGGTGCTGATGAAGGTGCTCGGCGAGCTCGTCGAGCGGCGGCCGCGGCTCTTGGCGGTCCTTCTCAAGGGCGCGAACATTCTCAAGCGGCTCGGCGTATCTCGGCTCGCGTCGAGGACGCACGTATTGCGGCTCCTCGGCATGGCCGGCCTCGAGGAGGCGGAGCGGCACGTGGAAGAAGCGCCGCTGTCCTTCCTCGGCGAGCGCCTGCGCCGCGACCCGGAGCTCGCGCCGAGCGCCGACGCGCGCTGGGCGTACTTCGCGCCCTGCGGGCCGAACTATCTTTATCCGCGCGTCGGCGAGGCGACGACGTACGTGCTCAAGAAGACGGCCGGGCCGGGGACGTTCCTGGACAATCCGTGCTGCGGGCTCTTGTTCTACAACTACGGCGACCTGGAGGCCGCGCGCCGCATGGCGCGGCGCAACATCGAGAATTACGAGGAGCGCGCGGACGGCCTGCCCGTCTGGGGCGACTGCTCCTCGTGCGTCGCGCATCTGAAGACCTATCCGCAGATGTTCCTGGACGACGCCGGCTGGCGAGCGCGCGCCGAGGCGTTCGCCAAGAACGTGAAGGACGCCGCCGAGATGTCCTCGAGCGCCGTCCCGCCGCCCGCCCCCCGCGCCCCGACCTCCGACCCGCGAGGTTGTACCTACACGTATCACGACTCGTGCCGCGCCCGCAACGGGGAGGGCATCGTCGCGCAGCCGCGTCTGCTCATGAAGACGATGTGCGGCGACGGCTACCGCGAGCTTCCCGAGGCGGGCTGGTGCTGCGGGGGGGCGGGCGCCTTCGCCTTCACCCAGCCGGAGCTGTCGGACGAGATCTTGAAGCGCAAGATCGCCAACATCGCCAAGACGCAGGCGCAGGTCGTGGCGACGAGCTCGACGTCGTGCCTCATCCAGATTGCCCGTGGACTGAAGAAATACTATTCTGAGTGCCGGGTGGTGCACGTGTCCGAACTGCTGGCGGACGAGCTTCGCGCAAACCGATATGGGACGCCGACAAGACCTTGAGCGCCGCCAGACCCTCCTAGCCCGGTTCGGGCGACGGATCTCGAGCGAGACCCGGCTCGACAGCCTCCTGACCCTTTTGGCCGAAGAAGTGCGCCACATCCTGGGCGCCGACCGCTGCTCCGTGTTCCTGGTCGACACCGCGCGCGGCGAGTTGTGGACCAAGGTGGCCTTGGGCGTCGGCGAGAAGGTCCTGCGCGTGCCGCTGGGACAAGGGATCTCGGGCTTCGTCGCCAAGACGGGCTCGGCCGTCAACGTCCGCGACGCCTACCGCGACATCCGCTTCTCCGAGGACGTCGACAAGCTTACCGGATATCGCACGAAGAGCATCTTGGCCGTCCCGCTCAAGGACCGCGACGGCAAGGCGATCGGGGTCTTCGAGGTCATCAACAAGATCAAAGGGTTCTTCAACGAGGAGGACGAGGGCTTCCTGCGCCTGCTCGCCACGATCGCGGCCGCCTCGGTCGAGAACGCCATGCTCTACGACACGCTCCGGCGCTCGCACCTCGAGACGATCTACCGGCTCGCCATGGTCGCGGAATACCGGGACCAGACGGACACGGCCAAGCACTTGAGGCACATCTCCAAGTACTCGGCCATCGTCGCGGCGCAGATCGGGATGCCGTATCAGACGGTGGAAGACCTGCGCTACGCGAGCCCGCTCCACGACATCGGCAAGGTGGCGATCCCGGACGCGATCTTGCTCAAGCCGGGCAAGCTGACGCCCGAGGAATACGAGGAGATGAAGAAGCATCCGCTCTACGGCGCTCGGATGCTCGAGAACGCGGAGACGCCGCTCCTCCAGCTCGCCTGCCGCATCAGCCTGGCGCACCACGAGCATTTCGACGGGACGGGCTACCCGAGCGGGCTCAAGGGCGATCAGATCCCGCTCGAGGCCCGCATCGTGTCGGTGGTCGACGTGTTCGACGCCTTGACGACCAAGCGCGTCTACAAGGGCGCCTGGAGCCTCGAGGAGACCTTCCAGTACATGGCGAACCAAGCCGGCCGCCTTTTCGACCCGATGGTCATCGATTGCTTCAACAAGTGCCTCCCCCAGGTGAAGGAGATCCTTGCGGAGGAGCAAGACACCAAGACGGAAGAACAGAAATAAGGTCAGTAGACGGCGGACCACCAGCGCTTCAGGAATTTGAACTCGACGCGGCGGTTCTTCTCGCGTCCTTCCTCGGTGCCGTTGTCGGCGACGGGCTCGCGGAATCCCTTGCCGATGACGTGCATGGAGGGCGGCGGCACTCCGTTTTTCGACAGATGCTCCTTAACCGAAGCGCCGCGCAGCTCGGAGAGCCGCTGGTTGTACTTCGCGGTGCCGATGGTGCAGGTGTGGGCCGTGATCTGCAGCTTGATGCGCGGGTTGCGCAGCATGATGTCGGCGATGATGTGCAGCGCGTCGAAGGAGTCGGCCTTCAGCTTGTAGGAGTCGAACTCGAACTGCACCTTCGGGATGTCGCCGTGCTCGATGCGCTTTTGCAGCTCCTCGAGCTCCTCGTTGGCGTTCTTCACGTCGACGTCGTTGGCGTCCTCGGAGATGTCGACGACGCCGCCGCTCGTGCGCGCGGCGGCGGGCGACGCGGCGAGGACGAGGGAAAGGAGGATACCGGCCGGTCTCATCAATTCAATGATAGCCGGGCCCGTCGCGCCAAATCAAGCACAAAACCGTTACGGGGCGTCCATCCACAATCCGGGGGCGCGCGGGGTATAGTGACGGCATGCATGCGATCGCCCACATCGTCCTGAGCAGCCTGGCCGTCTTCATGACCGCGAGCGTCCTGAGGGGGGTGGCCGTGGACAGCTTCGCCACGGTGCTCATCGTGGCCGTGATCCTCGGGGTCCTCAACGTGGTCGTCAGGCCGATCCTCGTCGTCTTGACCTTGCCGATCAACGTCGCGACGCTGGGGCTGTTTACGCTGGTGATCCAAGGCTTCGTCGTCGAGATCGCGGCGAAGGTCGTCCCCGGATTTCACGTGCGGAACTTCCTTTGGGCCGTCTGCTTCGGGATCGTCTTGGCGGTCATCAACTCGTTTTTGTTCGGCTACGAGCACAGGCGGCACGCCTGACACGGAGGAGGCCCTATGCCCGAGAAAGAGACCCTCCGCCGGGCCCGCAAAGACCGGCGGCAGGGAAAGGCGCCGACGACGCAGGCCGGCGAGTTCATCCGCGAGGAGATGCACCATATTCGCGAAGGCAAGCACGGCGCGGCGAGCGCCAAGCAGGCGATCGCGATCGGACTGTCCAAGGCGCGCAAGGCGGGGGTGAAGCTGGCGCCGTATCGCGGCCGGCGCGCGAGCCCCGGGCCGATCCGCATGCGCAAGGCGAACCCGCGCCGCTCCCGCGCGACGCTGCGCGCGCTGCGGCGCGAAGGCCGCGGCGCGGCGTCGCGCGCGGCGCTGTCGCGGCGGAGCCGGGAGTCGGCCGCGGCCCGCTGAGGCGGCGGCTCCGGAAAAAAGAAGGCCCCCGGGCCTTGCGGACCGGGGGCCTAACTCGCGACTAGCGGATGCCGGTGTCGAATTTGATCTCGACGCGGGTCACGCGCCCGGCCGCGACCTCGACGGTCGCCGAGCCGCCGTGGGGGAACGGGTTGCCGGAGACGCCCTCGACGCGGTAGCGGCCAGGAGGCAGGCCCACCTCGAAGACGCCCTGCGCGTTGGAGCGCACGCGGGCGATCTCCTTTCCTTCCTGGGAGATGACGATCGTCGCGGCGTGCGGCTTGTCCGGGCACGGCCGGTCGGGCCGCGAGGGACCGCCGCAGTTGGGGCCGATCGAGACGTGGCCGCGGATGCCGGTGACGAGGACCGGGCGCAGATGCCCCGCCGCGGTGAGGCGCTCGAGGAGCTGCTGGTAGGCGTGCCGGTCGCGGTCGTTGGGAACGTTGGCCAGATGGCGGCGGACGGCGTGCGAGAGGCCGGCCAGGTCCTCAGGCGTCATGCGGTGTTCGGGGCCCGCGGGCTGGCGCCAATGCTTTCGGGTGACGAAGATCTGTCCCCGCGTCGGGCTGTTGATGCGGCCGTCGGCGCGGATGGTCGCCTCGACGGAACGGTTGAGGCTGCCGATCAGGACGATCGTGCCGCCGTCGCGCTTGAGGGAGATGCTCCGCGGCGTGAAGTGCGAGAAGGCGTTGTCGACCGGCTTGGGCGGCTCGACGACCTGGACGAGGCCGACGGGGGCGACGGACGGCAGACGCTCCGCCGCGGCCTGCTGCATGAGGCCGCCGAGCGGGGACTCTCCGGCGAACGCCGGGGCCGCGGCGAGCGCGGCGACGAGAGCGATGAGATGTTTCATGGGTGTTCCTCCTGTGCGTTCCCATTCTCGCAAATGGGCCGGAGCATGATGATGGGTCCGTAGGCCGGTTTTCGCGCGACGAAGGTCCTAGGGGAAAACAAGAAGCCCCGCCTCGTGCGAGGCGGGGCTTCGGTGCGGGGCGCGCGCTTAGATGAAGAGCGGCGCCAAGACGAGCGTGACCGTCGCGAGCAGCTTGATCAGCACGTGGATCGACGGGCCCGCGGTGTCCTTCAGCGGGTCGCCGACCGTGTCGCCGACGACGGCCGCTTTGTGCGTGGGCGAGCCCTTGCCGCCGTAGGCGCCGAGCTCGATGTACTTCTTCGCGTTGTCCCAGGCGCCGCCGCCGTTGTTCATGAAGAGGGCCATCAAGATGCCGACGATCGTGCCCACCATGAGGAGCGCCGCGACCGACTCGGCGCCGGTGCCGAACTGCTTGAACAAGAGTCCCGTCGCCACCGGCATGCCGACCGCGAGGATGCCCGGGACGACCATCTCCTTGAGGGCGCCCGTCGTGACGATGTCGACGCACCGCGCGTAGTCGGGCTCGTCGGTGCCTTTCAAGATGCCGGGCTTTTCCTTGAACTGCGCGCGGACGTCGTTGATCACGTAGTAGGCGGCCTTGCCTACCGCGCGGATCGCGAGCGCGCTGAATAAGAAGACCAGCATGCCGCCGAGCATGGCGCCGGTGAAGACCTCGATCTTCGCGAGGTTCACGACGTGGAACTCGACGCCCGTGAGGTGTCCGACCTCGTCCTGATAGGCGGAGAAGAGCAGGAACGCCGCGAGCGCCGCCGAGCCGATGGCGTAGCCCTTGGTCAGCGCCTTCGTCGTGTTGCCCACCGCGTCGAGCCGGTCGGTGCGTTTTCGGATCTCGTCCGGCTGATGGCTCATCTCGATGATGCCGCCGGCGTTGTCCGTGATGGGCCCGAAGGTGTCCATCGCGAGGATGTACGCGCAGGTCGACAGCATGCCCATGGTCGCGATCGCTGTGCCGTAGAGGCCCGCCGCGGATTTGCTGATGCCCGGATGGGCCGCCAGGGCGTAGACGCCGCAGTAGTAGGCCGAGATCAGCGCGATCGAGATCGTGATGACCGGGATGGCCGTGCACTCGAGGCCCACCGCGAGCCCGGCGATGATCGTCGTCGCGGGCCCCGTCTGCGAGGCCTCCGCGATCGACTTCACCGGGCGATACTTGTACTCGGTGTAATACTGGGTGATCAGCACGAACGCGTAGCTCGTGATGATGCCGATGACGCCGGCGCCAAACAGCCACAGGTTGTTCTTGAGGAGCCAATGCACCGCGGCGTAGAAGCCCGCGATGGCCAGGGCGGTCGTGATGTAGTAGCCCTTGTTCAGCCCGCGCATCGGGTCTTCCTCGGTCTCGTCGACCGAGACGCACATGACGCCCACCATGGCCGCGATGAGGCCGAAGGCCCGGGCGACCAAGGGGAACATGATGCCCTCGACGCCGAACACCGGGAACATCGAGACGCCGAGGATCATGGCGCCGACGTTCTCGGCCGCGGTCGATTCGAATAGGTCCGCGCCGCGGCCGGCGCAGTCGCCGACGTTGTCTCCGACGAGGTCCGCGATGACGGCGGGGTTGCGCGGGTCGTCCTCCGGGATGCCCGCTTCCACCTTGCCGACCAAGTCCGCGCCGACGTCCGCCGCCTTCGTGTAGATGCCGCCGCCGAGCTGGGCGAACAATGCCACGAAGCTCGCGCCGAAGCCGAAGCCGACGATCTTAAGCGGCACCGCCTTGATGATCGCCGCGTCGCCGCTCGAGCCGCCCATGAAGTAGAAGAGGCCGCCGACGCCGAGAAGGCTCATGGCGACGACCGTCAGGCCGCTTACCGCGCCGCCGCGAAGGGCGGTCTGGAGGGCGTCGTTCAAGCTCTTGCGCGCGGCCGAGGCCGTGCGGATGTTGGTGCGGATGGAGATGTACATCCCGATGTAGCCGGCCAAGCCCGAGCAGAGGGCCCCGAGCAGGAACGAGATCGACGTCTGCCAGGCGACGTCCGTCTTTCCCTGGATGCCGGCGTACACCGCGAACATGGCGACCGCGACGACGACGGCCAAGATGGCGATCGTCCTGTTCTGCCGGCGCAAGAAGGCCTCGGCGCCCGACTTGATGGCGTCCGAGATCTTGCGCATTTCGGGCGTGCCGTCCTCGAGGGCGAGCACGGCCCAGGCGAGGTAGCCCGCGAAGGCGAGCGAGAGGATGCTGATGGCGATGACTAGCGATAGCATGATGTAGCTCCTTGTTGTGCGGTTGAGCTAGAACTTCTGCGAAGGATCCAGCTTGACGCCGGGCCCCATCGTGGACGACAACGTCACGCTGCGCATGTAGATGCCTTTCGACGACGACGGCTTCGCCTTGAGCACGGCCTCGAGCACCGCGCGCGCGTTGTCGGCGATCTGCGTGTCCTTGAAGGAGGCCTTGCCGATGGCCACGTGCAGGTTGGCGGTGTCGTCGGCCTTGAACTCGACGCGGCCCGCCTTGAGCTCCTTGACGGCCTGGCCGATGTCGAAGGTGACGGTGCCGCTTTTCGGGTTCGGCATGAGGCCGCGGGGTCCGAGGACCTTGCCGAGCTTGGAGGCCTCGCGCATGACGTCCGGCGTCGCGACGAGGACGTCGAAGTCCATGAAGCCGCCGGCGATCTTGGCGATCAGGTCGTCGCCGCCGATGATGTCGGCCTTGGCGGCCTCGGCCTCGCGCTGCTTCTCGCCCTTGGCGATGACGGCCACCCGCTTCGACTTGCCGACGCCGTGCGGGAGGTTGATCGTGCCGCGGACCTGCTGGTCGGACTGCTTGGGGTCGATGCCGAGACGGATGTGGAGCTCGATCGTCTCGTCGAACTTGGCGGTGGCGCACTTCTTGATGATCGCGGCGCCCTCGCCCAAGGGGTACTGCTTGAGGTTGTCGAACGACTTCTCTGCGGCTGCTGTTCTCTTGCCCATGTCACGGCCTCCTGACCTGTTGGCGTCCTCCGATTTTACGGGGGACTCGGTCTATTCTTCGGGGATCGGGGTGCGGGGGTCGGGGTGCGATCCTGATGAGACTCGATCTCCGATCCCCGAGTCCCGACCTCCGGAATTACTAATCGGTGATCTCGATGCCCATCGACCGCGCCGTTCCCTTCACCATCAGGGTCGCCTGGTCGAGCTCGTCGGTGTTCAGGTCGGGCATCTTGGCCTTCGCCACGTCCTGCGCCTGCTTCAGGGTGATCTTGCCGACCTTGTTCCGGTTCGGCTCGCCCGACGCCTTCGCGAGTCCCGCCGCCTTTTTCAGGAGCGAGGACACCGGAGGCATCTTCGTAATGAACGTGAAGGAGCGGTCCTCGAAGACCGTGATGACGGCCGGGATGATCATCCCCGCCTCGCTCGACTTCGTCCGCTCGTTGAACTGCTTGCAGAAATCCATGATGTTGATGCCGTGCTGGCCGAGCGCGGGGCCGACGGGCGGCGCGGGGTTGGCCGCTCCGGCCGGGATCTGCAGCTTGATCACTGTCTTTACTTTCTTTGCCATGTGTGCCTCTCCTCTATACCGGCTCGGCGACGGCGTGCGTCGCGCGCGCCTTCGGCGCGGCCGGGGACCTCGTCTCCTTCGATCTGCCGCTCATGCCCAAGGCGAGCTTGATGCTGGCGCCGAAGGTCCTGAGCGGCTCTCCCAAAGTGTGGGACACCATGCGCACGCAGCCCAGCGAGCAGCCGGCCTCGCAGTGCTTGTGCGTATCGTTCATGCGCAGCTGCGCCAAGTCCATCATGTGGAGCGGGTACATGTAGTCGCGCTGCTGCGCGCACCACTGCACGCCTCCCTTGGCGTTGACGTACAGGAACTTAAAGCCGGAGAGGCACTTCCAGGGCCGGGAGAAGTTCCCGACGAGCATTTCCTTCAGATGATCGCCGTAGAAGTTGACGCCCTCGAACACGCCGTATTTCTCGAGGAGCCCGAGGTACTTCTCGCCCCGGATGGCGATCTCGCCGCCGCGGCCGTGCATGATGGAAAATCCGAAGGCGAAGGGGAGCTCCTTCGTCATGCCGCGGAACTGGTCGTAGGTCTCGTACGTCTCCTCGTTCAAGACGGTCTGTATCTCGACGGTGAACTTCGCCTCCTGCGCCAGGACGCGCAGGCGGGGGAGGACCGATTTGAGCGACTTCTGCGAGGCGTCCGTCGGCTCGATCGAGTCGACGGAGACCTGCATGAAGTCGAGGCCGGCAGCGTTCAGGTCGTGGATCATCTCCTTGGTCAGGAGGAAGCCGTTGGTGATGATCGTGGCGAGGTTGGAGCCGCCGCGCTTCGTCTTCGTGTGGCGGATGAGCTCCGCGATCTGCGGGTGCATCAGCGTCTCGCCGCCTAGGAAGTCGTAGACCTGGACGCCGAGCTCGTCGAGCTTGTCGATGCGCTTCTTGAGCTCGTCGAGCGGGAGGATCGGCGCGCCCGGCGTGTATTCGTCGCAGTAGGAGCAGGTGAGGTTGCAGTCGTCGGTGACGACGACCTGGGCGTACATGGGCCGCGAGTCGAAGACTCGCTTGGCGCCCGTCAGCACGAACCGCAGGTCGAGGCCCATCGCGTCTCTGTTAGAGCTTCTCCACCTGTAGGAAGTCGAGCTCTACGGGAGTCGGGCGGCCGAAGATGGTGACCATCGCCTTCATCTTCGCCTTCGGCTCGTTGACGTCCTCGACGACGCCGATGAAGTGCCGGAAGGGGCCGTCGGTGATGCGGACGTTCTCGCCCTTCTCGAATTGGACCGCGGGGCGCGGCTTGCCGGTCGCCGAGGCGGTCGTGAGCTCCAGGATCGCGCTGATCTCCTCTTGCGGGAGGGGCGTGGGCTTGGGCTCGCCGAGGAACCCCGTGACGCCGCCGATGCTCTTTACGTGCCAGTAGGTCTCGTTGTCGACGATCATGTCGAGGAGCATGTAGCCCGGGAAGAACTTGCGCTTCTTCACGGACTTCTTGTTCTTCTTCACCTCGACGACGTCCTCCGTGGGGACGAAGACCTCGAAGATCTTGCCCTCGAGCTTTTCGGTCTGGATCTTCTGGACGAGGGTGTTCCTCACCTTGTCTTCGTAGCCGGGCTGCGTGTGAACGACGTACCAACCGCGATCCATTAGGAGCCTCCCAACAGGGCGCGGAGCAACGTCGACAACACCATGTCGATCGTCCCCGCGTACGCCGCGATCAGGAGCGAGATCACCACGACGACGATGGTCGCGCCCGTGAGCTGCTCGCGGGGCATCCACGTCGACTTCCGCAATTCCTGATACGCTTCCTGTACAAACGTGACCGGATTCATTCCATTCATTCGATTTTATTGCCGCTGCTGTTAATTTGGTGCGGGGGCGCCAGGACTCGAACCTGGAGTTCCAGTTTTGGAGACTGGTGGTTTAGCCATTAACCGACACCCCCAAGACCGGGCGGGTTACTTAGTCTCCTTGTGGGGAGTGTGTTTTCCGCATGCCTCACAGAACTTCTTGAGCTCGACTTTTTTTTCCTTCTTCTTGCCGCGAGCGAAGTAATAGTTCTTATTCTTGCAGACCGTGCAAGAAACGGTGGTGACGACTCGATCGCCCATGGCTTAACCCTTGATTTCCGCGACGACGCCCGCGCCGACCGTGTGGCCGCCTTCGCGAACCGCGAAGCGAAGCCCCTGGTCCATCGCGATCGGAGCGATCAGCTCGACTTCCATGTCGATGTTGTCGCCGGGCATCACCATCTC